>CAVXYB010000003.1:0-366421 GCA_963765915.1 uncultured Actinomycetota bacterium
GCCGGACCTGGCGCTGCACGCCAAGGAGATAGTCCGGCTGCGCTCGCAGATGGAGCAGATCCTGGCCCGGCACACCGGCCGCGACGTTGAGTCGATCCGTGAGGACACGGAGCGTGACCTGGTGCTGTCGGCGAATGAAGCGGTCGACTACGGGCTGGCCGACGGCGTGCTCGACAGCCGGAAGGTGGGACGCTCGCGCAACGGGAGGGAGGCGTTCAGTTGAGCCGACTCGCCAGATCGGGGCTCGCAAGCGCCATCTCGGTGCCGTCCTCGACGACCCGGCATTCCAACAGCCAGGCGCCGAGCTCGGAGGCCGGCATCGGGCGGGCGATGTGAAACCCCTGTGCGAGGTCGCACGCGAGCGCACCCAGACGGCGTTGGGTGTCCGCGTCCTCCACGCCCTCGGCCACCACGGACAGCCCGAGGTTGTGGGCCAGCTCGACGGTGGCTCCGACCAGGATCGAGTCCCGGGAGCCTTCCTCGGTGAGGTGCCGGACGAAGCTCCGGTCGATCTTGAGCTCGTCGATCGGCAGGTCCTTGAGGTAGGACAGCGAGGAGTAGCCCGTGCCGAAGTCGTCGAGGGACACCCTGACCCCGAGCCGGCGGAGCTCGCGAAGGATCTTGCCCGCCACCTCCGGCTCGCTGACGATCGTCATCTCGGTGATCTCGAGGACCAGCATCTGCGGCGAGACACGGTTCTCGGCGAGCAGCGTCTCCACCGAGCGGGGCAGCGTCGGATCCAGGAGGCTGCGGCGCGAGAGGTTCACCGCCACCGACACCTCCAACCCCATCTCGGCCCATTGCCGGGTCTGAGACAGCGCGATGGAGAGCACCTCGTTGGTGAACTGGAGGCCCAGGTTGGTCCGCTCCACCATTTCGATGAAAGCGCTGGGCTGGAGCAGGCCGCGCTCGGGGTGCTGCCAGCGCGCCAGGGCCTCGACGCCGACCATCTTGCCGGAGGCGAGGTCGATCTTTGGCTGGTAGTGGAGCACGATCTCGTGCTCCTGGAGCGCGCGACGGAGGTCACCGAGCAGATCGAGTCGGTTGCCCGTAGCGACCCCCCCGGCGAGCATCGGGTTGTCCTCGCTGAAGTGGGCGCGGCCGAGCCGCTGCTCCTTCGCGTGGTACATCGCGGTGTCCGCCTTGCGCATCACGGTCATCGCGTCGTCACCGGGTCTGCCGGTGGCGATCCCGATGCTGACCTCCAGATCCACCTGGACGCCGCCGAGGTCGAAGGGCCGGCCGAGCGCGTCGTCCAGCCTCCGGGACGTCTCCTCGGCCTGCTCGCCGTCCATGCCCACGAGCAACACGGCGTACTCGTCGCCACCCATGCGGGTGACGGTGTCGTGGGGCCGGATTCGTCCCGCGAGGCGGTGAGCGACCTCGACGAGGACGACGTCCCCGTTGCCGTGGCCGAACATGTCGTTGACCTCCTTGAAGCCGTCCATGTCCAGCATCAGCACGCTGGTCGTCCTGTCCTCGCGTGCGCCGAGCAGCATGGCCTGCTCCAACCGGTCCATGAACAGCGTGCGGTTCGGTAGCCCGGTGAGCGGATCGTGGTTGGCCTGGTGAACCAGCTGCCCGGCCATGTCGGCCTCTGCCTGCCGCAGCCGTTCTTGCGCCTTCCAGTTCACGACCGCGCCCAGGCACGCCGCGAAAATCGCGAGTGCGTGGACTCCGGCCCACACCCAGGGGTGGGCCTCGGCCGCCGGGTGGTTGTAGACGTCGGACGGGTTCAGGGAACCCGCGATGCCGTGGTGAATCAAGACCAACCACACCGAGATTGCGAACGGAACCCAGCTCTCGTACAGCGCGACGATCGGGATCATCACGAAGAAGTGGAAATGCGCCTCGATGTAGCCGCCCGAGATGTGGACCAGGCTGGTGGAGATGACCATGAGCCCCGTGGCTGCCAGTGTGCTGCGCAACGTCTTGCCGAACCTCGGCGAGGTGGCCAGCACTGCCATCAGCCCCGCCGGGAGGGCTTCAAAGAGAGCGTCCTCGACCGCGTAGCCCTGCGTCAGCGCGAACACCACGATCCCGGCGCACTGGGCGACGAGGATCCGCACCACCCAGCGGTGCCGGGCCACCCAGGTGCCGTGCGGAAGTGCGCCGCCGCGCGGCAACCAGTCCAGCAGGGGGGTGGGGGACGTCGACATCACACCGTGGCTCTCGATGCGCGGTGGGGGTGCACCAGGGGTGGGGGGAAACTGACCTGCCCACGATGGCACCGGCAAAGGTGACATGAGTGTGAAATCGCGAATCTCGGCCCCGACGTCCGTACCGTCTGCTAAGGGACCGGCCGGGCTTGACTTCAACTAATCTTTAAGTTTCATGCTGGTGTCATGACTGAACAACAGCCTGTCGCTGTCATCACCGGCGCCTCTCACGGTCTCGGCCGCGCCCTCGCCCAAGAGCTGGCGGGCCGGGGGTGGAACCTGGTCATCGACGCACGACATGAGAGCGACCTGCGAGACGCCGTCCGCTCCCTGCCCGGCGGTCCGTACCCGGCGATCGCCGGCGACGTCGCCGACCCGGCGCATCGGCGGGACCTCGTCGACGTGGCGGCCGAGCTGGGAGGTGCAACCGCCCTGGTCAACAACGCGAGCACGCTGGGCGCCAGTCCGTTGCCGGCGCTCGCCGACCTCGACACGGCGACGTACCTGCGCATCCTGCAGGTCAACCTCGTCGCCCCGGTCGCGCTCACGGCGGCCCTGCTGCCGCAGCTGCGCCTGCGCAGTGGCGTCGTGATCAACGTGACCTCGGACGCGTCGGTCGAGCCCTACGAGACCTGGGGCGGCTACGGGTCGTCGAAGGCCGGCCTCGACCACGCCACCCGCGTGCTGGCCGCCGAGGAACCGACCCTGCGGGTGTACGCCGTCGACCCCGGCGACATGCGCACCCGGATGCACCAGGACGCGTTCCCGGGCGAGGACATCTCCGACCGCCCGGAGCCGACGGTCGCGGTCCCGGCCCTGCTCCGGCTGCTCGAGGGGCAGCTGCCCAGCGGTCGCTACCGGGCCACCGAGCTGCTCTCCGAGCTGGCCGAGGTGAACGCATGAGCGCGGCTGCCACCGAGACCCGGTTCGTGCTGCCTCCGGGCAGCGAGGCCACCACCCCGCCGGAGGCCCGGGGACTGGCGCGCGACCAGGTGCGGATGGCGGTGGTGACCGCCGACCGGACCCTCCACCGGCAGGCCCGCGAGCTGCCGATGTGGCTCGAGCCCGGCGACCTGCTGGTGGTCAACACCAGCGCGACGCTGCCGTCGGCTTTGGAGGTGCAGCGGCACGGCTGCACCTGGGGGCTGCACGTCTCCGCCGAGCTGGACGACGGCGCCTGGGTGGTCGAGCTGCGCCGGCCCGACGGCCACGGCCCCGGCGTACCGGAGCCAGGCGAGGTGCTGCGGCTGCCGGGCGGCGTCCGGCTTCGGATCGCCGCACCGCACCCAGCGGGGCAGACCCGGCTGTGGCGGGCGACGACGCTGCCGATCGCGGACCGGGTGGCCTACCTGCGTCGGCACGGTGCGCCGATCCGCTATCCCTACGTGCAGGGCACCTGGTCGATCGACGACCTGCAGAACGTGTACGCCTCGGTGCCCGGCAGCGCCGAGATGCCCAGTGCGGGCCGGCCGCTGTCTCGCGAGGTGCTGGTCGAGCTGATGGCTGCGGGCGTCGTGGTCGCTCCGCTGGTGCTGCACACGGGCGTGGCCAGTCAGGAGTCACACGAGCCCCCGCAGCCGGAGTGGCTGTCGGTGCCCGAGACGACCGCACGGCTGGTCGAGCTCACCCGGTCGACCGGTGGCCGCGTGGTCGCGGTCGGGACCACGGTCGTCCGCGCGCTGGAGACCGCCGCCTCGGCCGACGGCCGGGTGGCGGCGTACGACGGGTGGACGTCGGTGGTGCTCGGCCCCAGCCGACCGGCACGGGTGGTCAGCGGGCTGCTCACCGGTCTGCACGAGCCGCAGGCCAGCCACCTCGACCTGCTCGAGGCGGTTGGCGGAGCGGCGCTGGTCGATCGCGCCTACGCCGACGTCACCGCTCCGGACTCGCCGCACTACCTCTGGCACGAGTTCGGGGACTCGATGCTGCTGCTGCCCTGAGGTCGCCTGGCCCTATGCGGCCAGGCAGACCGGTCCGCGGACCTCGGTGAGCCGCCATGCCACCCGGATGGTCAGGTCGACCAGCCGCAGCCCGAGCGCCCCGGCGACGGCCTGCAGCACCTCGGAGCTGGGCTCCTTGCGGCCGCGCTCGATCTCGGAGAGGTACTGCGTCGAGACGCCGGCCTCATGGGCGACGTCGGCGAGCGTGCGACCGGTGTCCTGGCGCTCGTCGCGGAGCTCCTGACCAACGGCCTCGCGCCACAGCGGCTCCCGCTCAGGCGTCCCGGGCTCAAGGTCCGGCGCCGGGAACGGAATCAGCTCACCCATCTCCGGAGGCTACGCCCGGGAGGGGGTCGCCGAGAGCGCAAGACGGAGCCGTTCGCCAAGGGCGAACAGTCAGCGGCGTAGCCATTCGCCGAGCTCGGCGTCGACCAGCAGCTGCCGGGCCTCGGCCTCCCGCTCGTCGGGGACGAGGACGCGCACCTGCAGGAAGTTCAGCGACCCCTCGAGCGCGCTCGTGTGGCGGTCCGCCACGTGGCAGGGGATCTCGGCTTGCTGGAGCAGCCCTTCGACCACCGAGATCAGCGCGACGTCGTTCGTACGGATCAGCTCGGCCATGTCCCTCCCAACGCGTGACGATTGCCTAAGGTGCCCACTATGAGAGGACGCCGCAGAGGTACGCCGGACCAGGACCGTTGGGACCGCGGGGACTGGTGGGGCGTGGTGCTCGACAGCCCGGACCCGAAGGCGCTGGCCCGGTTCTACTCCGAGCTGCTCGGCTGGCCGCTCTGGAAGCCCGAGGAGATGGACGACGGCGAGGCGGCGTTGGACCTCGAGGAGGGGGTGGGTGGCATCGTCTTCCACCTCAAGGAGGACTACGTCCGCCCGGTCTGGCCCAACACCCCGGGCGAGCAGCAGATGATGATGCACCTCGACTTCGAGGTGTCGGACCTGGCCGAGGCCACGGCGTACGCGTTGGAGAACGGCGCCGTGCTGGCCGAGTTCCAACCGCAGGACGACGTCCGCGTGTTCTACGACCCGGACGGCCACCCGTTCTGCCTTTACATGTGAGGCCATGGCGGTGGCCTGCGCCTGGTGGGTCGTGTGCCTGACGACGTGCTGGGGTGGGTTGTGGGGCACACGACCCGATTCCAGCGGGGTGGCCTGCCTCGCGGTGGCCTGCCTCGCCGTGGCCTGCCTCGCGGTGGCCTGCCTCGCGGTGGCCTGCGTCTGGTGGGTCGTGTGCCTGACGACGTGCTGGGGTGGGTTGTGGGGCACACGACCCGATTCCAGCGGGGTGGCCTGACTGGCGGTGGCCTGCGCCTGGTGGGTCGTGTGCCTGACGACGTGCTGGGGTGCGCCGTGGGGCACACGACCCGATTCCAGCGGCGGCGGCCTAGTTCGAAGGCTTCTCCGAACCGACGACCCACATGGCGAAGAACTGCGAGCCGCCGCCGTAGGCATGACCGAGCGCCTTGCGTGCGCCGTCGACCTGGTGCTCGCCGGCGGCGCCGCGGACCTGGAGGGCGGCCTCGCCGAAGCGGAGCATGCCGGAGGCGCCGATCGGGTTGGAGGACAGCACACCGCCGGAGCAGTTGACCGGGAGCCTGCCGTCCATCGCGGTCGCGCCGGACTCGGTGAGCCGCCACCCGCCGCCATTGGCATCGGCGAAGCCCAGCGACTCCAGCCACATCGGCTCGAACCAGGAGAACGGCACGTAGATCTCGGCCGCGTCGATCTCGTCGAGCGGGTTCGTGATGCCGGCCTGCTTCCAGAGCGCGGCCGCCGCGTCGCGGGAGGCCTGCGGGTTCACCTGGTCGCGCTCGGCGGCCGAGGTGGCCTCGGAGCGCATCACGGTGCCGTGGATCCAGGCCGGGTTCGGCGACGCGGCAGCGACGTCCTCGGCCCCGATGACCAGCGCGCAGGCGCCGTCGGACGACGGGCAGGTCTCGTCGTACCGGATCGGGTCCCACAGCATCTGCGAGGCCAGCACCGACTCGACGGTGGTGTCCGGGTTGCGCAGGTGCGCGAACGGGTTCTTCACCGCGTTCTGCCGGTCCTTGGCCGCCACGATCGCGCCGATGTGGTTGGGCGCCTGCGAACGGCGGATGTACGAGCGCACGTGCGGGGCGAAGTAGCCGCCCGCGCCGGCGTGCACCGGCATGTTGAACGGAATCGGCACCGAGAGCGCCCACATCGCGTTCGACTCGGACTGCTTCTCGTAGGCGACGGTGAGCACCTTGCGGTGCACGCCGGCCTGGACGAGCAGCGCGGCGACGATCGCGGTCGAGCCGCCGACCGAGCCGGCGGTGTGGACCCGGAGGAGCGGCTTCCCGGCGGCGCCGATCGAGTCAGCGAGGAACAGCTCGGGCATCATCACGCCCTCGAACAGGTCGGGCGCCTTGCCGACGACGATCGCGTCGATCTCGTCGAGCGTCATCTGGGCGTCCTCGAGGGCGCGGTCGATGGCCTCGCGGAGCAGTCCCGGCATCGAGACGTCCTCACGCTTGGCACGGTGGTGGGTCTGGCCCACGCCGATCACGGCGGCCGGCTGCTTGCCCATCAGACGTCGGTCCCTTCACTGCCCATCACGCACACAAGGTTCTGCTGGAGCGCCGGCCCGGAGGTGGCGTGCGCCAGCGCCCGTGACGCCTCGCCCGACCAGATCCGCTTCGCCGCCTCGCCGATCCGGATCCCACCGGCCGAGAACATCGGGTTGCTGGTCAGCGCGCCACCAGACGGGTTGACCCGGACGTCGTCGGCCAGGCCGAGCTCGCGGCGCAGGATCAGCTCCTGGTGGCTGAACGGCGCGCACAGCTCGGCCACCTCGACGCCGTCGACGTCGCTCGCCTCAGCGGCCCGGGCGGCACTGGGGGAGCGGGTCAGGTCCCGGGAGCCCAGGCTCATCGGGTCCACGTAGTGCGAGATGCTGCGGATCCAGGCCGGCCGGTCGCACACGTCGCGCGCGCGGTCTCCGGCGGCGATCACGAGCGCGGCCGCGCCGTCGGTCACCGGAGCACAGTCGTGCTTGCGCAGCGGGTCGGCGTACACCGGCCGGGCGAGCAGCTCCTCCACCGACGAGCCGCCCTTGCGGATCGCGTACTCGTTCTTCTCCGCGTCGGTCAGGGACCGGTTGGCCACCTCGGCCATCGCCCGCTCGTCCCAGAGACCGGCATCGATGCCCGCGCGGGCCTGCAGCCCGGCCAGCGACACGGTGTCCGGCCAGAGCGGCGTCATCGTGTAGGGGTCGAGCTGGAGCGCGAGAGTACGGCGCAGCACCCCGGCCGAGCTCTTGCCGAAGGCGTAGACCAGCGCGGTGTCCACCTCGCCGGTCTGGATCTTGAGCCAGGCCTCGTACATCGCCCACGCCAGGTCCATCTCGACGTGGGACTCGTTGACGGGCGGGATCACGCCGATCGCGTCCACTGCCTGCACGAACGAGAACGACCGGCCGGCCAGGTAGTCCGAGGAGCCCGAGCACCAGAATCCGACGTCCTTGCGGGTCCACCCCGTCTGCTCGTAGCACTCCGCGAACAGCGGCACCAGCAGCTCGACACAGGTCGGGGACCCGTCGAACTTCGGCATCTGCCGTTGGGCGAAGCCGACCACGGCCACGTCACGCATGTCTGCCCGCCCTCTCAGAGGTGCTGCTTGTAGGTCTCGAAGTCCGCGTCCGGCTCGTCGGTCGGCGCGAAGTGGCTGATGTTCTCGATCGTGGTGCCCCACTCGTCGCGCGGCTTCCACACCGCCTTGACCCGCATCCCCATCCGCACCTCGTCGGCCGGGATGTCGAGGATCAGGTGCAGGAAGGCGATGTCGGCGCCGTCGAGGAGGACGTAGGCCGAGACGTACGGCGGCGTGATCCGCTGCCCGAGGAACGGCACGTTGACGATGCAGAACGTCGTCACCGTGCCGGTGTCGGGAAGCTCGACCTCTTCCGCGGTCGGCGTCCCGTCTGCCGGGCAGGCGCTGCGCGGCGGGATGTAGACCTTGCCGCAGGTCGGCGCACCGCTGGCCGACCAGCTTGCCCTCGGACAGCGAGGTGTAGAACAGCGACTCCTCCGGCGAGGCGGCGTAGAGGTAGTCGAGCTCGATCGGGACTACGATCCCGGTGACCGGATCGACAGTCTCGCGGGGCTCGGGGTTTCGAGACGGTTGCTGCGCAACCTCCTCAACCACCGAGGCGTCAGGTTCGAAGCATTCGATGTCGGTGATCGCGCCGACCCGCTCGGCGCGCCAGCGGATGCGCACCCGCATCCCGGTCGAGACATCGTCGGGCGAGGCCACGTCGAGCGCGTGCAGCAACGGCGCGTCGGCGCCGTCGAGGATCACCAGCGCGAACGCGAACGGCCGGTCGAACGGCTGACCCTTGACCGGCTCCCGCACCCAGCTCCAGGACGTGACGGTGCCGGTGTCGGCCACGTCGACGAAGTCGGTGAGCGCCTGGTGGGTGACGGGGTCGAACTCCGGCGGCGGTACGACGACCCGGCCCTCCGACGTACGGCCGCCGACCACCCGGCCGTCGCGCAGCCCGGTCAGGAACCGCCCCAGCACCGGACCGGTCGAGCGGGTGTAGTCGAACGCTACGGTGACGGGCGCGGACAGAGTGCGAGCCATGGACGCAAACTAGAACACGTTCTACAACCGAGGCAAGTAAGGCTAGGGTCGCCCTTGCCAATTGCGAGATCGCGCAGTACGTGGAGGTGCCAATGAAGTTGGGGTTGCAGCTGGGCTACTGGGGCGCAGGGATGCCGGCCCACCACGCCGAGCTGGTGGCCGCGGCCGAGGAGTCCGGCTTCGACGCGATCTTCACCGCGGAGGCCTGGGGCTCGGACGCGTTCACGCCGCTGGCCTGGTGGGGGCGGGAGACCTCGCGGCTCCGGCTCGGCACCTCGATCGTGCAGATGTCCGGCCGGTCGCCCACCTCGATCGCCATGCACGCGCTGACCCTCGACCACCTCAGTGGCGGTCGGGTGGTGCTCGGCATGGGTGTGAGCGGACCGCAGGTGGTCGAGGGTTGGTACGGCCAGCCGTTCGGCAAGCCACTGGCCCGGACCCGCGAGGTCGTCGACATCATCCGCAAGGTCCTGGCCCGTGAGGCCCCGGTGACCAACGAGGGTCCGCACTACCCGCTGCCCTACCGCGGGGAGAACGCCGTCGGCCTCGGCAAGCCGCTGAAGTCGATCGTGCACCCGCTCCGGGCCGACATCCCGATCTGGCTCGGCGCCGAGGGGCCCAAGAACGTCGCCCAGACCGCCGAGATCGCCGACGGCTGGATCCCGATCTTCTACACACCCAAGTCCGCGGGCATGTACGGCCCCTGGCTCGACGAGGGGTTCGCGCGGTCCGGCGCGCGACGTACCCGTGCCGACTTCGAGATCGCGGCCACCTGCCACGTGCAGATCACCAAGGACGTCGACGAGAAGACGGCCGTGATCAACGGCATGAAGCCGGTGGTCGCGCTCTACATGGGCGGCATGGGCGCCAAGGACCAGAACTTCCACAAGCAGGTCTTCGAGCGGATGGGCTACGCGGACGTCGCCGACCAGGTGCAGGAGCTCTACCTGGAGGGCAAGAAGGACGAGGCCACCGCGCTCATCCCCGACGAGCTGGTGGACGACATGCACATCATCGGCACCGCCGCGGAGGTGAAGGACACCGTGGCCGCCTGGGAGGACACCGGCGTCACCACCCTGATGCTCAGCTGCGGCTCGGCCGACGAGGTGCGGACCCTCGCCGAGCTCCTGGCGTAGCCGAGGATCGACGAACTTGCGGGCATGACCACTAGCGCGACTCGCAGAAGGTCTTGAACGAGTTGAGTTGCTTGGGGAAGTCGCGCCGAACCATCGGCGCCATGAGTGGCAGCACGAGCTTCATGAAGCCCAGTGGCTGCAACTCGAAACTCGCCCGTACGAGTGTGTTCTCGCCGCTGTCAGCGAACCTGAAGCGGCCGACGATCTTGAGCGTCTTGCCCACGACGTCGAAGACGATCTCGTTCGGAATGTCGTACGTCGTGATGGTGGCGTCATATGACTGCCCACGATTCACGGTCACGAACTGCGTTCCCTGGCCGATGGGCTCTCCGGAAACCAGATCGCTGCGGGTCACCTGGGAGTTCCACGCTGTCTCGTTGCGCGCGTCTGCCATCAGGTCGAAGACCTCTGAGCGTGGGCGGGCTACCGGTACCTCGACTTCGACGTGCATGACGCGACGCTACTACCGGACGAGTCGCAGCCATCGCTGTGCGTCATGCCGCCGCGAGTGTCGCTGCGACCCGCCATCCGAGCGCAACGCAGAGCAGCCCGAGCAGCGCAGCGCCGACTGCGGCGTTCGCGTCCCTGAAGACGAACCCGACGGCCAGCGCCGCCACGGGGATGAGAGTCAGCCAGAGGGAGGGCCGACGGAGCGCCGGCGGTCGATGAACCACCGCGAGCCCGCGCAGCCGCAGCACGCCGTAGGTCGCGACCACGACGGCGCCGACCGCTGTGGACGCGTGCTGGAGCCAGCGATAGCCCGTCATCGGGCCGTACTCCTCGCGCAGGAATGCGAAGTCCTGCACGACGAACCCCCAGTCGTGGGTGCAGGAGTCCCACAGGACGTGCGTCGCCGAGCCGATCGCGAGGCCGAGCGGAGCGAGCAACCAGGCCCGCGCCCCGAGCCGCGCCCGCGCCGGCAGGCGTGTCCGCAGGGGTGGCGTCAGATCCACCACGGCGTCACGGAGCAGGGCGAACCACAGCCACAGCACGGCCAGGCCGATGACGACGTCGATGGCGAGCCCCCCGCCGCTGTGCGTCGTCCAGTAGCTCACCCCGACCGGCAGGTACACCGGCGCGTCCGGGGCGATGGCGCCCACCACCAGCGCGCTCAGCGGCAGGCCGACCCGCTGGAGCGGCAGCACGACTGCCGGATGTGCCGGGAACAGGGGCATCTCGTGAGCCCGTTCCTAGTCCCGAGCGCTCAGAAGACCTGGCCGAGGATGATCAACGCGGCACCGGCGCCGAGCATGGCGCCGCCGTAGCAGACCGTGGCGATCTGCCACTTCCACTTCAGCTGCAGGCCGTCGTAGAGCGTGTAGCGGAACCGGTGTGCGGCGTGCACCAGCATGACCGAGAAGATCCCGAGCAGCACCAGGAACGTGATCGGATTGCGCAGGATGTCGAGCAGGTGGGCGTGCGAGGGCGGGGTGATCCAGCCGAGTGGGAACGCCAGTGCGAACAGGAACGCCAGCACCGGCAGGAACATCGCCGCGGTCACCCCGCCGGCGCTGAACGTCATCCACACCAGGGGCGTGATGCGCCGCTTGGTCACCGGGTCACCAGCCACCAGATGAAGGCGGACACGACCGCGAGGCCGACGTACTGAGCGCCGATGACGAGCGGCGCCGGCACTCGCTTGCCGCGGACCTGCAGCGCCATGGCCTGCGGCGTGACGCCGAACCAGGTCACGGTGTGGAGAAGGATGAACAGGAAGGCGACCACGTTGACCACGACGACGACGGGGGACGCGGCCCAGTCCAGGAAGTCCTCGTACGCCGCTTCCCCTTGACTGACCGCCCGGACGAGCACGAGCAGGAACAGCACGAACCAGGCCACGAACAGCGAGCTCAGCTCGCGCATCACGAAGACGAAGTAGGTCCGCTTCCGCAGCCACCACCAGGTGGAGATCGGCCGCCGCCAGGTGAGGTCCTGGCTCACTGCATGCCCCTCGGCAGGAGGAACGCCTTCACGGACTGCTGGGCCGCCTTGAGCTTGTAGCGCTGGATGGCCCCGGCCGGGTCCACGTGCTTGGGGCAGACCCGCGTGCACTCGCCGACGAACGTGCACCCCCACACGCCCTCGTGCTCGATGAGTACGTCGAGACGCTCGCGGGCGCCCTGGTCGCGGGAGTCGAGGTCGTAGCGCTCGGCCAGCGCGATCGCCGCCGGTCCGATGAAGGTCGGGTCGAGCCCGTAGACCGGGCACGCCGCGTAGCAGAGCATGCAGTTGATGCACATGCTGAACTGCTTGTACGCGTCGAGCTCCTCGGGCGTCTGGAGGTACTCCCCGTCGATCTCGGTCACGTCGTCGTCGCGGATGATCCACGGCTTCACGCGGGGCAGCTTCTCCATGAAGTCGGACATGTCGACGACCAGGTCGCGGGCGATCGGGAAGTTGGCCAGCGGCTCCACCTCGACGGGACCCGGTGCGTAGTCGGTCAGGAACGCGCCGCACGACAGCAGCGGCTCGCCGTTGACGTTCATGCCGCAGCTGCCGCAGATCCCCATCCGGCACGACCAGCGGAAGGCGAGGGTCTGGTCGAGCTCGTCCTTGATGTAGTTGAGACCGTCGAGGACCGTCCACTCCTTGCGCAGCGGGACCTCGTAGTCCTCCGTGCCGGGGGGCGTGTTCTTGTCGGGCCGCCACCTCGTCACCCTCAAGGTGATGCTGTCCGCCACCACTACCTCCCGTAGGTCCGCTCGCCCGGAGGCCAGCGGGTGATCGTCACCGGCAGCTCGGAGACCTGCGGTGAGCCATCTGGATCGCGTTCGACCATGTGGTGGGTGAGGAACCTCTCGTCGTTGCGGGCCGGGAAGTCGGTGCGCTGGTGGGCGCCACGCGACTCCTCCCGGCGCAGGCCGGAGGCGAGCATGCACTCGGCGACGTCGAGCAGGTTGGCGAGCTCCAGCGCGGCGACCAGCTCGGTGTTGAAGCTGCGAGCCGTGTCCCAGATCCCGACCCTGAGCGCGCGTTCTTGCAGCTCCTTGAGCCGGTCGACTCCCGCGGCCATCTCGGGCCCGGTCCGGTAGATGCCGGCAGCATCTTCCATCGTGGTCTGCATCTCGGTCCGGATGGGCGCCACAGCATCGTCGCCGGGCGGGGTACCGAGGAGCCGCTCGAGGCGCCGTGCTTCGTCGGACGCCTGGGCGAGGACGGAGGCAGGGGGAGGACCGGCGCTCTTGGCGTACGTCGCGGCGGCCCGGCCGGCGCGGGCACCGAACACCAGGCACTCGGGCAGGGAGTTGGAGCCGAGGCGGTTGGCGCCGTTGATGCTCACGCATGCGGTCTCGCCGGCGGCGTAGAGGCCGGCGAGGGGCGTCGCGCCGTCGATGTCGGTGTGGACCCCGCCCATCATGTAGTGCACCACCGGGCGGACCGGGATCAGGTCGGTCACCGGATCGATCCGCTCGTACTTGAGGCACAGCTCGCGCACGAACGGCAGCTTGGTGTCGATCAGCTTCGCGCCGAGGTGGCGCAGGTCGAGGTGGACGATGGGCCCCCACTCCGAGTCCAGCGTGCGGCCCTTCTCTGCCTCGTGGACGAACGCCTGCGAGAGCCGGTCGCGGGGGCCCAGCTCCATGCTGCGCAGCGTCGGCTCGGGCGTAGGGGTGCCGAGGTCGTAGTCCTGGAGGTAGCGGTAGCCGTCCTTGTTGAGCAGCCAGCCGCCTTCGGCCCGCGTGGCCTCGGTGATGAGGATGCCGGTGAACGGGAGCCCGGTCGGGTGGTACTGGACGAATTCCATGTCCTTGAGCGGGGCACCGGCCCGGTAGGCGAGCGCCATGCCGTCGCCGGTGTTGATGGCGGCGTTGGTGGTGAACGGGAAGACCTTGCCGCACCCGCCGGTGGCGAGCACGACGGCGCGGGCGGTGATCGCCTGGATCCGGCCGGTGTTCAGCTCCACCGCGATGACCCCGTGCACCCGTCCGTCGTCGACGAGCAGGCGGGTGACGAACCACTCGTCGTACCTGGCCACCTGCGTGTACTTCAGGGAGGTCTGGAACAAGGCGTGCAGCATGTGGAAGCCGGTCTTGTCGGCCGCGAACCAGGTGCGCATGTTCTTCATGCCACCGAAGGCGCGCACCGCCACCCGGCCATCCGGCTGCCGGCTCCACGGGCAACCCCAGTGCTCGAGCTGCAGGAGCTCGCGCGGTGCCTCGTTCACGAACGCCTCGATGGCGTCCTGGTCGCCCAGCCAGTCGCTCCCGGAGATCGTGTCGTAGATGTGCTCCTCGATGGTGTCGTCGTCCGCGATCACCCCCGCCGCGCCACCCTCGGCCGAGACCGTGTGGCTGCGCATGGGATAGACCTTCGACACGACCGCCACGTCGAGCCCCGGATCGGTCTCGGCGATCGCGATGGCGGCCCGGAGGCCGGCCCCGCCACCACCGATCAGGAGCACGTCGTGATCCGCGACTACAGGGTCATCACTCACCCCGGAGCTCCTCGTCCACGAGCACGATGCCGTGGTGGTCCACGATCTGCCGATGGACGCTGCCGTCGTGGTACTCCTCGCGGTGGCTCTGGCAGCCGCAGGAGTACGTCACGTCCTCGGTGATCAGCCCCTGCTGATCCTCGGTCGTCGTCCGCTCACCGTCGTGCAGGCGTTTGCACGGCGCGAGCACGGCGTCGAAAGCGCGTGACAATGATCGTCACGGAGTACCTCCTCACAGGGGTCGGAGCTCCACCCTGCCCGTTCGGGCCCGGGGTTGGGAAGACCTGTCCGGCTGGTCTGAATACCCTCAGCCCATGACGGCGACCTCGACGACGTACGGCGTGCTGGGCGTCGGCGCCCTCGCTTCTGCGATCGTCACCGGGCTCTGCGACGGTGTCGAGGACCCGCCGGACGTTCTTCTCTCACCGCGGAACCCGGCGACCTCGACCGGGCTGGCAGCGCGCTTCCCGACAGTCACCGTCGCGGCCGACAACCAGGGGGTCGTCGACGGCTCGCAGACGGTGGTGGTCTGCCTTCGGCGGGCGCACGCCGACCTGCTCGGCGACCTGGTCTGGCGAGCCGACCACGCCGTGATCAGTGCCGTCGCCGGCCTCCCGCTGGTGCGCCTCGCCGAGCTCGCGTCCCCGGCCGGGCAGGTCGCGCGTGCCGTTCCGATGCCCGAGGTGGCCACCCGCGCAAGCGTGACGCCGGTGCACCCGCCGCTGCCATCCGTGGTCGCGCTGTTCGACCGGCTGGGCGGGACGTTGTCCATCGAGGACGGAGACCAGTTCGAGGCCGTCTTCACGGCGCTCGGGTCAGTGGCGCCGTTCTTCGAGTACCTCGGTGTGCTCGCCGGGTTCCTGACCGACCGCGGTGTGCCGGCCCTGGCGGCACAGCGGCTAGTCGCGGACAGCTTCGCCGGCGTGGCCTCCACGCTGGCGGAGGCCGAGGACCCCGACTTCACGGAGCTGGCGAAGGAGTACGCCCCACCCGGTGGCGGCAACGCACAGTTCAGCGCCTTGTTGCACGAGGCCGATGTGTTCGACTCGATGCGCCGGGCGCTCGACGCCGTACACGAGCGGCTGACTGCACCGAGCTGACGGGTCAGGCCGCGTCCGAGTCCCGGTGGTTGAGCCGCGAGCGCAGCGAGCTTGTCGAAACCACATAACTACGAGCTGGATGTCGATGGGCTCGATCGACGGTGGTCGAGTCCCAGCCTTCCCTGCGGAGGTTTCGAGACGGTCGCTGCGCGACCTCCTCAACCACCGGGGGGCCGACTCAACTCGTTGCCCGAAACTGAAACACGTTCTAGTCTCGGCAGCATGGCATCACCTGACGACCAGCTGCGGGTCGGCACCCACAACGGCCACCTGATGCTCGCGGCGCTGCGCCGCCACCACGACAAGCCGGTGATCCACCTGGGTGAGACGACGCTGACCGGCGGCGAGGTGGCGCGGCGGATCAGCCAGTACGTCCAGGCCTTCGAGGAGCTCGGGGCCGGGCAGGGCACCGCGGGCGCGCTGCTCGCGCTGAACCGTCCCGAGGTGCTCTTCATCCTCGGCGCCAGCCAGACCCAGGGCTACCGGCGTACGTCCTTGCACCCCTTGGGGAGCGTCGACGACCACGCCTACGTCATCAACGACGCCGAGATCACCGTGCTGGTGGTCGACCCGGTGTTCACGGAGCGGGCGCTCGGGCTGCTCGAGAAGTGCCCGGGACTCAAGCAGGTGCTCACGATCGGGCCGGTGCCCGAGGCGCTCGCTCAGGTTGGCAAGGACCTGGTCGAGGCCGCCGGCGGCTTCCAGCCGCAACCGCTCGAGGCAGTCTTGCTGGCGCCCGACCACATGACCTCGATCACCTACACCGGCGGCACGACGGGCAAGCCCAAGGGCGTGATCGGCCGGGTCGAGTCGTTCTCCACGATGACCCAGATCCAGCTCGCCGAGTGGGAGTGGCCGGAGGACCCGCGGTTCCTCATGTGTACGCCGCTGTCGCACGCGGGTGCCGCGTTCTTCGCACCCACCGTCATCAAGGGCGGGTCGCTCTACGTGCTCTCGAGGTTCGACCCGGCCGAGGTGCTGGCCACGATCGAGGAGCAGAAGATCACCGCCACGATGCTGGTGCCCTCGATGCTCTATGCACTGATGGACCACCCCGACTCGCACACCCGCGACCTGTCGTCGCTCGAGACGGTCTACTACGGCGCGTCCGCGATCAACCCGGTGCGGCTCAAGGAGGCGATCGACCGGTTCGGGCCGATCTTCGCCCAGTACTACGGGCAGTCCGAGGCGCCGATGGTGATCACCTACCTGGCCAAGGAGGACCACGTCTCCGGCGACGACCGTCGGCTCTCGTCGTGCGGCCGCCCGTCGGCATTCCTCCGCACCGCCCTGCTGGACGACGACGGCAAGCCGGTGCCGGTGGGGGAGCCGGGCGAGATCTGCGTGGCCGGCCCGCTGCTGGCGGGCGGCTACTGGAAGCTGCCCGACGAGACCGCCGAGACCTTCCGCGACGGCTGGATGCACACCGGCGACGTGGCCCGCGAGGACGAGGACGGCTTCTGGTACATCGTCGACCGCACCAAGGACATGATCGTGACCGGCGGCTTCAACGTGTTCCCGCGCGAGGTCGAGGACGTCGTGGCCGAACACCCGGCGATCGCCCAGGTCGGCGTGATCGGGACCCCGGACGAGAAGTGGGGCGAGGCGGTCACCGCGATCGTCGTACTGCGTGAGGGCCACGAGCTCACCGACGACGTCGTCGCGGAGATCCAGCAGCTGGTCAAGGACCGCAAGGGGTCGATCCAGGCGCCCAAGCAGATCATCGCCACCGACGCGCTGCCGCTGACCGGCCTGGGCAAGCCGGACAAGAAGGCGCTGCGGGCGCAGTACTGGACGGGCGAGCGGAGCGTTGGCTAGCAGGTACGTCGACCTCTCCCGGGAGCAGCTCGCGACGCTGGTCCCCGAGCTGCTGCTCATCGGGCAGCTGATCGACCGTTCCGGGATGGCGTGGTGCATCTCGGCGTTCGGCCGCGAGGAGATGGCGCAGATCGCCGTCGAGGAGTGGGCGTCGTCCTCGCCGGTCTACACGCGGCGGATGCAGCGGGCCCTGGGCTACGCGCCGCCCGTCGAGGGCGGCGGCGACGTGGTCACGATCTTCAAGGGGCTGCAGCTCGACATCGGCGCGCCCCCGCAGTTCATGGACTTCCGCTACACGGTGCACGACTCGCGGCACGGGGTGTTCCACCTCGACCATTGCGGCGCGCTGATGGACGTCGAGCCGATGGGGCCCGACTACGTGCGCTCGATGTGCCACGACATCGAGGACCCGACGTTCGACGCCACCGCGGTCGCTTCGAACCCGAAGGCACAGGTGCGGCCGGTCTACCGGCCCCCGCGTTCGGCCTCCAGCATGACCGCGGACCGGCGACCGCACTGCGCGTGGACGGTGGTCATCGACGAGTCGCACCCGGACGTTGCACCGATCCCTGCCCTGGCCGTCGTGGCCGCGTCGCGAGCAGCCGCTCTCGAGCTCGACCCGATCGACCCTGCTGACGACGGGCAGGCCGACTACGCCGGTCCACTGGTCTCCGACCTCGACTTCTCGGCCTTCTCGCACTCGGCCCTGGTGCGGATCGCCGACGAGGTCTGCCTCCAGATGCACCTGCTCAACCTGGGGTTCCTGCTCGCGGTCCGGGCGCGCGCGCGGTCGGCGGCGCAGGCACTCGAGATCAGCGAGAAGCAGCTGGTCGGCATCGCCGGCGTCGCGGCCGAGCGGATCCACCGCGCCCTCGGCACCGACGCGCTCGAGACGCTTCGGCTCCACCCGCTGCTCAACCCGGCGGCGTACGTCGCCGCGTCGGTGACCGACTCGTCCGTCACGGCCTCCGCCTCGGCCGCCCACGACGACGGCGGCTGGATCACGCTCTGCGGACCGTCGTCCCTCCGGCCGCTCCAGGCCGCAGTGCGCGCGTTCGACCCGCACCTCGACGTGCAGGTCACCGGCACCGCGACCGACTGGACCGCCGCCGTCGTACGCCGCGACGAGGCGGCCCCCGACTTCGACGAGGTCGCGGTGACCCGGATCAGCACCGGCGCGGCATTCACCTTCGAGCCGCGACTCTCGCTGCCGATCACACCGGTCTGATTCGTCTGCGACCTGCCGCAGCGGAACCGAAGTCAAACCGCAGACGAATCGTTCAGACGGTGGGTACGGCGGCGGGCTCGGTCAGCTCGAAGAAGTCCCGGGCGCGGAAGCGGAACATCGCGGCGATCAGGTTGGACGGGAAGGTCCGCACCCGCGTGTTGTAGGAGCGCACGTTGCCGTTGTAGAACCGCCGGGCGGCGGCGATGCGGTCCTCGGTGAGCGTCAGCTCGCGCTGCAAGGAAAGGAAGTTCGAGCTCGCCTTCAGGTCCGGGTAGGCCTCGACGCGGGCCAGCACCGACTGCAGGGCCCGGGTGACGGTGTCCTCGAACCCCTCCCGGGTGTGCGGCCGGTCCGCGCGATGCGCGGCGGCGTCCTCGCGGGCTCGGACCAGCAGTTCGAGCACCTCACGCTCGTGGGTGGCGTACCCCTGCACGGTCTCGACGAGGTTCGGGATCAGGTCGTGACGGCGCGACAGCTCGACGTCGATGCCGCCCCACGACTCGTCGACCAGCGTCCGCTGCCGGACGAAGCGGTTGTAGCTGAAGATCAGGCTGATCAGCAGGAGTGCGCCGATCGCGATGAGCGTCCAACCCAGCGGGGTCATCCCTGCCCTCTCAGCCGCAGCCAGACGAACTCGGGGACCCGGTCGGTGATCCCGTCCATGACGGCGAGGGTGGCATCGATCTGCTCCGGGGCGCGCCTCCCTTGGGCGATCACGAGCATCGAGTCCTGCTCGAACCGCCAGCCCAGCTGTCGATGCGCGAGCAGGAACTCCATCATCTGCGGATGCAGGACGTCGGAGGCGAACTTCCGGTCCGGGCAGCTGACCGTGAAGGCGCGGTTGAACTCCTCGGACTCGAGGTCGATGTCGTTGCCGGTGAGCCGGCCGACGAACCGGTCGAGGAAGTTCTCCGGGTCCACGCGCAGCGGAGGCATCGCGACGCCACCCATCGACAGCCCGAGCACTGAGAAGCGGTGCACCGTGGTCGTGGTCTGCTTCCCGTTGGTGGTCTGGGTCTTGTAGTCGTAGTCGAAGGAGACCAGGTCACGCCCGTCGTGGCTCCCGTAGAGCACGTTGTACGCGCGCCGCCCGAACCCGAGTCCGAACGGTGGCCCGGTGAACCGGTCCACCAGTAGCGGCTCCTCCTGGGCGAAGGTCCACCCTCGGGACGTGGCGAAGGCCAGCAGCTGCTCGCGCCGCTTCTTCGCGGCGAGGTAGCTGAACACGACCGCCGCAATGGCGAGCACCAGGAACGCGGCGAACAGGAGCACAACGGCGGACGCCACGCGCACAGGTTAGGTGGTGCGCCCCCGCCGGAGGTTTCGACACCGTCGTCGCTGGCGCTCCTCCGGGTTGCCGGTGGTTGAGCCGCGAGTGTCTCTCTGCGACCGAGCGAGTCGAAACCTCGCAAGGATCTCGTGTGGAGGCGACCCGGTGGTCGACTCCCAGCCCGCGCTTGGGTGGTTTCGACACCGTCGGCCGTGGACGGCCTCCGGGCTCAACCACCGATGTCGTCAGCTGCCGGTGGTCGACTCCCAGCCCGCGCTTGGGTGGTTTCGACACCGTCGGCCGTGGACGGCCTCCGGGCTCAACCAGCGGAGCCTCGGCTCACCTGGTTTCGAGACGGTTGCTGCGCAACCTCCTCAACCACCGATGAGGCGTCAGCGCCCCTGGAATTTCGCGGGCCGCTTCTCGATGAAGGCGCGCGGCCCCTCCTTGGCGTCCTCCGAGGCGAACACCGCCGCCCCGACCCGGGCGTCGTCGGCCCAGCACTCGTCCTCGTGCTTGCCCTCGGAGTCGCGCATCGTCTTGAGGACCGCCTGGACGGCGAGTGGGCCGTTCGCGGCGATCAGGTCGGCGATCTCGTGCGCCTTGGCCAGCGCCTGGCCGTCGGGTACGACGTGGCCGATCAGGCCGAGCTCCTTGGCCTCGGGGGCCAGGATGTGGCGGCCGGTCAGCAGGAGGTCCGCGGCCACGGTGTAGGGGATCTGACGGACCAGGCGCACCGCCGAGCCGCCCATCGGGTAGAGGCCCCACTTGGGCTCGGAGACGCCGAACTTGGCCGACTCGCCGGCCACCCGGATGTCGGTGCCCTGCAGGATCTCGGTGCCACCGGCGATCGCCGGCCCCTCGACCGCCGCGATCAGCGGCTTGGTCAGCCGGAAGCCCTTGAGCAGGGACTTGATCACCGACGGGTCGAACTCGCCCGACTCGAACCTGTCCGTCGGTGGCCGGTCGCTCATCGCCTTGAGGTCGGCGCCCGCGCAGAAGTAGCCACCGGCCCCGGTGAGGATGCCGACGCGGATCTCGGGGTCGTCGTTCACCCGGTCCCAGGCCTCGGACATGATCGCGAGCATCTCGCCGGAGAGCGCGTTGCGCGCCTCGGGCCGGTTCATCGTGACGACCAGCTTGTGGCCGTCCTGCTCGACGAGACAGTGCGGCGCGTCGACATCGGTGCTGGTCACAGGGGGGATCGTAGACCGAAACGAGAACGTGTTCTAGTCTTGAGGCGTGGCTCTGAACATCGCTGACCTCTTCGAGCACGCGGTTGACGCCGCCCCGGACAACCTGGCCCTCAAGGTCGGGGACCGGGTCGCGACGTACGCCGACCTCGAGCGCGACGCCAACCGGCTGGCGCACTACCTGGCCGCCAGCGGGGTGAAGGCCGGCGACCACGTGGCGATCTACTCCAAGAACAGCATCGAGCACGTCGTCGCGGTACTCGCGACGGTCAAGCTGCGCGCCACGACCATCAACGTCAACTACCGCTATGTCGAGGGCGAGCTCAACTACCTCTTCGACAACGCCGACGTCGTGGCGGTGCTCTTCGAGCGGAGCTACGCCGAACTGGTCGCCAGGTGTGCGCCCAAGCACGCCCGCCTGAAGACGTTCGTGGCCCTGCCCGACGCGACCGATCCCGACAATGCCGACGACCTCGACGGGTTCGGCGGCGTCACGCTCGACGAGGCGATGGCGGGCCAGAGCGCCGAGCGTGACTTCGACGAGCGCAGTCCCGACGACATCCACATCATCTACACCGGCGGGACCACCGGGTTCCCCAAGGGTGTGATGTGGCGCCACGAGGACTTCTGGCGGGTCCTCGGCGGCGGCATCGACTTCTACACCGGCGAGCCGCTGGAGGAGTACGCCCAGTCCAAGCAGGCCACCGAGCCGCGGATGGTCACCTTCCCACTCAGCCCGCTGATGCACGGCGGCGCCCAGGCCGGGCTGCTCATGCACCTCTTCGGCGGCCACCTCACGGTCCTCGAGCCGAAGTTCGACCCGAAGCGGACCTGGGAGATCATCGAGAAGGAGGGCGTCCAGCTGATCTTCATGACTGGCGACGCGATGGCCCGGCCGCTCATCGAGGAGTACGAGCGCAAGGCCGCCACCGGGACGCCGTACGACGGCTCCAGCCTGTTCGCGATCTCCAGCAGCGCCGCGATCTTCAGTCCCGACGTCAAGAAGCGCTGGATGGACGTGTTCACCAACGCGATCTTCACCGACTCGGTGGGCGCCACCGAGACGGGCTTCCAGGGCATGGGGATGCAGGACAAGGACCAGATCAGCACCGACGGACCCGTCGTCGGCATCGGCCCCGCCAGCGTCGTGCTCGACGACGACAACCGGATCCTCGACCCGGCCACCGACATCGGCAAGATCGGCCGGCTCGGTCGCGGTGGCAACGTCCCGGTCGGTTACTACAAGGACCCGGAGAAGTCGGCGGCGACCTTCCTGGTGATCGACGGCGACCGCTACTCGGTGCCCGGCGACTTCGCCCGGATCGAGGAGGGCAACCGGGTCACCCTGCTCGGCCGCGGCTCCAACTGCGTCAACACCGGCGGCGAGAAGGTCTACCCGGAGGAGGTCGAGATGGCGGTCAAGTCGCACCCGGCCGTCTACGACTGCCTCGTGGTGGGCGTCCCGGACGAGAAGTACGGCCAGTCGGTCTCAGCCGTGGTCGAGCTCCGCGACGGCGCCACCCTCGACCTCGAGGAGCTGCGCACCTTCCTGCGCCAGCACCTGTCCGGCTACAAGCTGCCGCGCTCGCTGACCGTCGTACCGCAGATCCCGCGCAACGCGACCGGCAAGGCCCAGTACCCCCGCGCCAAGGAGATGGCACTGGGCGTGGACGCCTGATGCGCACCGCACTCTGCGACGAGTTCGGGATCGACTATCCGATCTTCGCGTTCACGCCGTCCGAGCACGTCGCGGCGGCGGTGTCCCGCGCCGGCGGGCTCGGGGTCCTGGGCTGTGTCCGGTTCAACGACACCGAGGAGCTCGAGCGGGTCCTGTCCTGGCTGGACGCCAACACCGAGGGCAAGCCGTACGGCGTCGACATCGTGATGCCGATGAAGATCCCCACCGAGGGGACCTCGATCGACCTCGGCGCGATGATCCCCGAGGAGCACAAGAAGTTCGTCGACGAGACGCTGCTCAAGCTCGGGGTGCCGCCGCTGCCCGAGGGCGAGGGCCGCGAGGGAGTGCTCGGCTGGCTGCACTCGGTGGCCCGCGGGCACCTCGACGTGGCGCTCCAGCACCGACCGGTGCTGATCGCCAACGCCCTCGGCTCGCCGCCTGTCGACGTGATCGAGAACTGCCACGAACACGGCATCAAGGTGGCTGCGCTGGCCGGTGCCGCCAAGCACGCGCTCAGCCACGTCGCGAACGGCGTCGACATCATCGTCGCGCAGGGCTACGAAGCCGGCGGCCACACGGGCGAGGTGGCGTCGATGGTGCTGACGCCCGACATCGTGGACGCGGTCGGCCCCGACGTACCCGTGCTCGGCGCCGGCGGCATCGGCTCGGGCCGGCAGGTCGCGGCCTCGCTGGCGCTCGGCGCCCAGGGCGTGTGGACCGGGTCGATCTGGCTCGGCACCGAGGAGTACCGCAACCTGGCCAGCAACAAGGGCTGGGAGACGGCGTTCACCCGGGCCACCTCGAGCGACACCGTCCGCACCCGGATCTACACCGGGAAGCCGGCCCGGCTGCTCAAGACCAAGTGGACCGAGGCATGGGCCGAGGAGGGTGCCCCGGAGCCGCTGCCGATGCCGCTGCAGAACCTACTGGTCGCCGGGGCCCACAACCGGATCAACGCCTCGCACGACCCGGACGTGATCTCGATGCCGATCGGCCAGATCGTGGGCCGGATGAACGAGGTCCGCCCGGTGGCCGAGGTGATCGCCTCGCTGATCTCCGAGTACGACGAGGCCGTCGACAGGCTGGAGTCGTACCGGAAGTGAGCGAGAGCCGGAGCGGAGCGCTCCGCCGCCTGGTGATGGCGGTGGCGATGGTGCTCGCCGTGCCGCTCGGGCTCTCGCTGTCCGGCGTCGTCTCGGCCAGCGGGGACTCCTTCCCCGCCGCGACGCAGCCCGCGACGTGCAGCCGCGGCAGCCTTCCGGAGACCGCAGTCCAGGGCCGGGTGCCGGCCGAGGACTACGCAAGCGGCCGGGCCGCCAAGGGCTACGAGTGCAACGCCAAGCTGGTCTCCCACGTGAAGAGCACCGGCGGGTTCAAGGTCCTGCGCTACAAGGACGACGCCGGCCACGTCTGCGCCTTCTACGACTCGACCCGGCTGTTCCCGACCGACGTGCTGATGCAGGTTCGCGACGGGTTCGGCGTGGTCGTCGTGGACATGACCCACCCGGGTCGCCCCGAGAAGACCACGACCCTGGTCAGCCCGGCGATGCTGAGCCCCCACGAGTCCCTGCTGGTGCACCAGGGCCGCGGGCTGCTTGCCGCGGTCACGGGCAACGCGTTCTCAGCCCCGGGCCTGCTCGACATCTACGACGTACGACAGGACTGCCGGCAGCCCCGGCTGCTCTCCTCGACGCCCTCGGCCCTGCTCGGGCACGAGTCGGGCTGGTCGCCCGACGGGAAGACCTTCTACGCGAGCAGCTCGGGCGGGCAGAGCCTCACCGCCGTCGACGTGACCGACCCGGCGCACCCGCGGAAGATCTTCGAGCAGTACAACGTGAACTACCACGGGCTGCGCCTGTCCGCCGACGGGCGGACCATGTACGTCGCCAACATCGGCAACGACCTCTCCGGCGGGACGCTGCCGGGCCAGGGCCTGCGCATCCTCGACGTCAGCCAGATCCAGGACCGGGTCCCCGACCCGAGCGTCGCCGTGCTGTCGGACCTCACCTGGCCCGAGGGGTCGATCCCGCAGGTGAACCAGCCGTTCACCCGGCGCAAGCACCACTACCTCCTCCAGGTCGACGAGTTCGCCAGGATCGGGGTGGCCGGGAGCCCGGCGGACGCCCCGGTCGGCGCGGCGCGGATCATCAAGGTGGACGACCCGCGGCACCCGCGGGTGATCTCCAACCTGCGCCTGGCCGTGCAGCAGCCGGCCGCGCGCAAGGCGTCGTACGACGACCCGGGCGGCGACAACCCGCTCGGCGGCTACACGGCGCACTACTGCTCGGTCCCCTACGAGAAGAACCCGCGCATCGCCGCGTGCTCGATGATCAACTCAGGCCTCCGGGTCTTCGACATCAGTAACCTGCGCCGCCCGGTCGAGGTCGCCTACTTCAACCGGCCGGCTCCCGACGTCGGCTCGAGCGCAATGGCCCAGCCCGCCTGGGACGTGCGCCGCCGGATGATCTGGTTCACCGACACCGCTAGGGGCTTCTTCGCGATCCGGCTCACCCACGGCGCCAAGGAGCTGCTCCGCCGTACGCGGTGAGCCGCGGCCACCAGCCGGGGACCTCGCGGCGGTAGCGCTCGTAGGACTCGCCGAACTGCTCCGTCAGGCGAGGCTCCTCGTAGCCCTTGACGAAGGACACGACGGCCGCCAGGAACATGACCAACCACAGCGCCAGGCCCACGCTCTGGAAAAGCAGCGCCTGGCCGGCGATGACCGACGCGACCGCGAGGTACATCGGGTTGCGGACGAACCGGTACAGCCCACCGACCACCAGCTCCTCGGTCGGTGCGACCGGCGCCGGCGTCCCGCGCCCCTCCGTCACGAACCGGACGAAGCAGGTGACCACTGCGACGACGCCGAGCGCCACGAGCACCCCGCCGGTCAGGGTGGCCGGGCCGAAGCCGTCGTCCGGCCGATCCCAGCCGGTGATCAACCACGGCACCAGGCCGGCCGTCGCGCCCGGCGCGAGCACGAAGAAGACCGCGGTGAAGACGGCCGATCGGACCACGCCTGCGACCCTAGTGTCCTGAGCCAGAAGTTCGTGTGCGCTCCGCGCACACATAGCACGCACCTCGCAGCGTTGGCGTCGCTCGAAAGACGTCCAGTCTGCCTGCGCTCCGCCGCCTTGCGATGCACGCACTCTGAGCACGCCTAGTGCTCATGGACTTCTGACTCAGGACACTAGCCATTCCCAAACCCGCACCGCCCACGCCATCCTGATGTCATGGCGGACGCGACGTCACAGACCAGCCCACCCAAGAGCATGGCCATCCCGCTGGCGGCGTTCGCTGCGGGCGCGGTCGTCGCGGTCCTCGTCGGCGTCTTCGGCCGGGTGCACGATCCGTCGCTCGACGGCACCACGACCCTCGGCTTCAAGACGGTCATCGCCATGAAGGTCGTGGTGGCGACTGTCGTCGGCGTACTCGCCGTGCTCCAGCTCATCGGCGCGCTGTGGATCTACGGGAAGCTCGGGGTCGCGGCGCCGTCCTGGCTGGGCAACGCGCACCGTGCCTCCGGGGTCATCGCGCTCGCGCTCGGCCTGTTCGTCGCCTACCACTGCCTCTTCGCTCTTGGCCTGGAGTACGGGACCATCCACACCGGCGAGAAGGTCTCCACCAGGACGTTCGTCCACGGCCTCATCGGCTGCGCGGTCATGGGTGCGATCGTGGTGAAGGTCGTGGCGGTGCGGTCGAAGCGGGCGCCGGGATGGTTCCTGCCCGTGGCCGGAGGCCTGCTCTTCACGCTCCTCATCGTCGCCGTGCTCACGTCGGCGCTCTGGTACGTCAACGAGAGGGGCTGGCCGAGCTAGCGCGGCTGCTGACCGGCTGAAGGGCCAGGATCACCAGGACCACGCGCGGGTCGCGGAAGACGCAGTCCTGACGCGTGGCCCCGCAGGCTCGACGCTCGTCAGCGACCGAGGGTCACTGGTGAAGACTCGCCATTCGTCCAAGACCACGGGCATCCCGGCGACGTCGCCGAGACAGGCCGAGTGCACCGCGGCGGGGGCGACCCAGCGCCACACGATGCGCGAGTCGAGCTTCTGGATGTGCAACGGCCGGTCGGCAAAGTGTTCCGACGCGCGCTTGATGAGGTCGTCGTCCAGCGGGACCTCGAATCGGACGGGGTTGCCTGCGCCCCCGGGCGGCCAGGCATACCAGGGGGTGGTGCCCGCATCAGAGTCCTTCCTCGTCAGCGCCCACAGCGTCTCGAGTGCGATGGCCCAGTCCTCTGTGGAGGGCGGGCCCCATGGGTAGACCGCACTGCCCTTGGCAAACTCCGTCGCGACCCGCTCGAACTCCAGCCGGGCCCGGTTGAGGTCGGACTGGTCGGCAAGTGCGGAGCGTCGCGGCGGCTCGTGGACGACCTGCGACCGAAGGTCCTCGACCAGCTCGGACTTGTCACTGCGCTGCAGCAGCTCGCTGCGAGCGCAACACTCAGCCGCGGTGACGGCGCGGTTGGCACGCTGATGCGATGGACCGTCTCGGGAACCGACATCGAGCCCCTTCCGGCAGCGGTCGAGGTGGCGGCGTACCGAATCGTCCTGGAGGCTGTGAACAACGCCGCCAAGCACAGCTCTGCCACCCAGTGCCAGGTGGAACTGGCACGAGTAGACGGTCACCTCGAGATCATGATCACGGACAACGGGACGGGTATGGCGGACTCGCCCGGCTCCGGCGTCGGGCTCGGCTCAATGCGCGAACGTGCTGAGGAGCTCGGGGGCAGCTTTGCCCTCGCATCCGCACACGACCGCGGCACGACGATCGCCATCCGCCTACCCCTCCAGATCTCCTGAGGAGCGCTGCATGGACACCATCCGCGTCATGATCGTTGACGACCACCCCACGTTCGTCCAAGGGCTCCAGTTCGTGGTGAGCAAGACCGACAGCATCGCGGTGGTCGCCGTCGCCGGGGACGGCGCTGAGGCCATCGAGCGCGCCGCCGAGCTGCAGCCAGACGTGATCCTGATGGACCTGCACATGCCGGTCATGAACGGGATCGACGCGACGGAACAGATCAAGGCGACGTCCCCAACCATCGCGGTCCTGGTCCTCACGATGCTCGAGGACGACGACTCCGTGTTCGCCGCAATGCAGGCCGGTGCGTCTGGCTACCTGCTCAAAGGCGCCGACAAGGACGAGATCGTCCGCGCCATCCATGCGGTGTACTCCGGCGAAGCCATCTTCGGCCCGGGCATCGCCCAACGCGTGATGGGCTACTTCCGGTCGCAGCCCCCGCAGCCAGTCACCGACCCCGCCTCGGCATTCCCGCAGCTCACCGAGCGAGAGCGCGAGCTGTTGACCTTGATCGCCTCCGGCAAGGACAACGCCACCATCGCCAGGGAGCTCTACCTGTCCTCCAAGACCGTGCGTAACCACATCAGCAACATCTTCGCCAAGCTGCAGGTGGCGCATCGAGCCCAGGCGATCGTGATGGCTTGGGAGGCGGGGCTCGGCACGAAGGGCGCCCGCGGGAGCAATGCGGGGTCCTGATGCTGGCGTGTCGCTCGATCGAGGAGCAGACTCTGCGTTGCTTGGCCCGCGGGGAGCAAACATCCACGTCAGTGAGGTAGGCGTCAGCGGTGAAGACTGGCTCGGGCAGCCGTTCGGTCGCACGTTTGCTGCGCCGGGCTCAGGCGCTCCGGTCGCGATAGCCGGCCGTGGACGCCAACGCCATCCCCCAGGTGACGACCGGGCTGACCGGCGTCCACCTGTCATGGAGCGGGCCACCGTCGTGGGTCTATGCACCGTCGGGGTGGACCGTCCAGCGGCGTCCCGCGAGTCCGCCCAGGGCGGGGGACTGCGAACGTCTGGACGACTCCGCCATCGCCGAGCTGCGCGAGGTGCGCGAGCGGCGACTGAGCTTCGGGGTCGTCACTCTCCGAGACTCGGAGTGGGTCTCCGATCTGGACGGTCAGGGGACTCCGGGCTCGGCAACGCCCGCTGAGCTCTTCCGCGTCGACCTCGACGGCGTACGTCGCGTGGTCCGCGTCGCGGTCACGGCCAAGCTGGCCTTCGTCGTGGCCCTCGTGGAGGGCCGGGTCGTGGGGGTGAGCGGGCCGGCGGCTGGACTGTCCCACCACGAGATCCGGGCCGGTCGGATCGATGCCGTGACCATTCTGACCCTGGCCCCGGATGCGCTCCAGGTCTGCGTCGACGTACCGTCCCACGCCGAAGGAGCCGACGACTGGGCCGGCACACCACCGCTCGTGACCGGGCTCCAGATGCCGTTTCGCGAGCTGATGCCCGCTCTGGCGACCGACGCCGACGAGCTCGCGGAGGCCCGGAGCAGGCTGCTGCCGGGAGAGGTCCTGGACGAGGACTCGTTCGAACGGCTCGCCCGGGCCCTGCGGCCGGTTCTGCGCGTGGCCGGCCCGCCGCGGCCCTCGGAGCTCGTGCTGCTGCTGCGCGAGCAGGAGACAGACCAGCCCGACGAGGCCCGCGGTCTCGACCCCGTCCGCGTGCTGCTGGCCCACCCGACCTGGCGGCGGGTCCTCGGCTTCGGGTTCCTCGACGATGACCCGACGCTGGTGCCGGGCCAGGCCTACGAGTACCGCATCAGCGCGACCTACCCCGCTGCCGACGTGGTCGACCGCCAGCACGGCTTTGCCACCGTGCCGTCCGGGACCCATCTCCCGGTCGACCTCTGCGTCGGCGGTGTCCGCATGCGGCTGCCGCAACCGGCAACCGTCGCCCTCGACCCCGCGACCCCCGATGACGGGCTGGTCCGCGTCACCCGGCGCGGCATCACCCTCGACCCGACGCGCGAGCCGTTCTGGTTGCATCCCGGGCTGGACGACTGGAGCCTCGTCGTCGACCTGCCGGCTCCCGCGTCGGCGATGGTCCTGGAGCTTGCTCCGGGTCACGATCTGGAGTTCGCCACCGGTCCCTCGGCGGGACCCTTCGCCACGACCGATCCGGTGCCGCCCGGTCCACGGCCCCGGCTCGAGCTCGCCGCGCCCGCCGACCAGCTCCGCCTGCGGGGGAAGGGCTTCCTGCACGCGTTACGTCCGGCCACGGTTGCCGACGGCGACAAGACCGAGGTGTCCGTGGTGCTCCCGCCGGTGGTCCTCGTGGACACGCCCCTGCCGGCCGCGCCGATCCTCGCTGCAGCAACGAACCTGCAACAACCCCAGCCCGCACCGCTGGACCCGACGCCGCCCGACCAGCCGACGCCGCGCCACGGGCTGGGGTTCACCGTGACCTGGCGCCCGGCACCGGCGTTCGGTGTCACCGCGTGGCCGACTGGCGCCGACGAGGCGCCCCCGCTCGACGCCACGATCTTCCAGGTCGAACGCCGCCTCGAGCCCGCCGGACCGTGGGAGCCGGTGCTGGAGGACGAGAACTGGACCCTGGGCGACCGGGACGGTGCGGTGCGAGACCCCGCCCTGCCTCCCGGCAGCGAGCTCCTCGCGGCGTACCCGGACGTCGCTGGGCACCCCTCGGGGGCGACGCTCGACCTCAGCCTGGTGGACACGTTCGACGAGGACGCGACGACGGTCCAACCGACTCCCGGGACCCGGCACCGCTACCGCGTCCGCGCGATTGACGCGATCGGGCGGCCGAGTCCTGACTGGCGGGAGACCGACGCCATCCGCCTGGAGAAGCACGTCCCGCCACCGGTGCCCGTCGGTCCCGACGACATGGATGCTGCCGGGCCGAACGAGCCGGTGGGCGTCCAGGCCAGGGTCCTGGTCCGGGATGCCCCCGATCTCGCGCCCGCCGAGGAGGCCCTGCTCGGCGCCCACGACACCGCGGTCGTCCTCCGCTGGGGTTGGCACGACGACCAGCGCGAGCAGGACCCGCTCGCCACGGAGTTCCGCGTGTACGTCGCGCCACCGCTCGACGTCGTCGAGGGGGCGGTCACCGGGGTGACGACGCTGACCACCGGCCTGGCCACGAGCTACCGGGTGGACCTGCAGCTCGACCGCGAGATCCGTGCCGACCTGGCGGCCGGGCTGCGCCTGGAAGCGGGACACCCCTTCCTCATCCGCTCGCACACGGCGGGCGCAACCATCCAGCTGGTGGTCGAGACCCGGCTGGCGACCGCGGCCGGGACGGCACCGGTCCCGACCCTGGGGCCGGTCCGGCTGTCGCTGCCGCTGACTCCGGACCGCACCCGTCCACCGGCCTGGTCCGAGCGGATCCAGGTGCTCCCGATCACCGCCGAGACGTCGTACCAGGTCGTCCTGCCCGATCTGCTGGTCGTCGACGAGGACCACCGCACCGACCAGCAGTGGGTCGGGGTCAGTGCCGCCGATGACCAGTCCTACGTGGCAGACCAGCGGGCCCCTGCCGACACCCGCCCCGGCAACGAGAGCGCGGTCGTCCCGGTGTTGGCCACGGCCCGCTACCACGGCCGGCCCACGCTGGAGATCCCGCCACCGCTGGCTGCGGTCCCGGTCGTCCGGACACCCGAGCCGGGGGCCGAGCCGCTGCGCTTCCCCCTCGACCTGACTCCGCACCTGCCCGCCGCGGCCCTCGCGACGGGTCGGGTGCGGCACGAACGCGTGTCGGCACGGCTGCTGGCCGAGGCGTGCGTCGGGACCGACGACGGACGAGTCCTGGGCCGTCCCGTGGAGCCGCTGGCCGCCGGTGACGACGAGGAGGAGATCCAGGTCCCCAACCCGGCCGACCGCGCCGCCCTGGTCGCCGCCCTGCGGACCGGGCGGTCCGCCCTGGTCGAGGACCGCTTCCTGGTCTACCTGGCGGGGCATCACCCCTACCGCGACCGCCTGTTCGCCGCGGCGCACGAAGGAGCCGTCCCCCCGGGAGCGTTCGCGGAGCAGCTCCCACCGGCGGCCGAGCGCTGGCTCTACCGCGTCCGCGCGGTTGATGGCGCGGGTCACGTCTCGGCGGGCTCCGCCACCGCCGCCGCGGTGGTGCGGGTCCCTTCGCGCCTCGCGGGCGCCACGCCGGTCCGGCATCCCCGCCAGGTCGGTGACGATCCGGGGCTGCTCCGCGTCGCGGTGCCGGGCGACCCGTCGCTGACCCATGTCCTGGTCTTCCATGCACCGTCGAACGGCACTGGAGGGGTGACCACCTCCGAGGTGATCCGGGTGCCCAACCGACCGGACCTCCTGCCGACCGACGGCTTCTGGCTCGCCGCCCCCGACGGCATCCTGCTGACCCCGACAGCGGCCGACCTCGGCGGTCCGGGCGTGGTCACCGACCCCGACGGCACCCGGCGGCTCGACGTCACAGTGCCGGTCGCCGACGACGGCCGCGTCCGGGTCTGGCTGGCGAGTCTCACCGTCGACGGGATCCCCTCCCTCGTGGCCGGGCCCTACACCGTCTTCGGGGGTGGGTGACTCATGGCGTCCTTCCTTCCCTTCGTGGCGGCATCGGAGGTCCAACGCGCTGGGCCCGACCTGACCCTGCGTCTTCCCGACCCGGTGCGAAGCCCGGGTGACCCGCTGGTCCGGCCAGGGGTCTCCAGGCTGGCCGGAGCCACGCTGATGCTGGTGCCCCTTGCCCCGAGGGGAGGAGCGCCCACGGTGACCGTGAGCGCCCCGTTCACAGCGTTCAGCCGCAGGGTGGACCTGGGGACCACGCCGCTGCCCGGACTACCGGGCGTGGCCACGCTCCTCGAGGTGACGCCGCTCCCGTTCGCGTCGTCGGACGTGCTGCGTCGGCTCCCGGGGCTGCCCACCTTCTTCGTCGCCCTGCCCACCCTGGGGCCGACCCCGCTCGACGACGACGTCGTGTCGCCGGGGGAGGCGCTCGGGACGTCGGCGACCGCGTGGGTCGGTGCCCTTTTCGCGGATCGCGTCGCGCTCTCGCCGGCCACTGTCGTGGACCTGGTCGCCGAGGCGATGACGGGCATCGATGCCCCGGCCGACGTCACGGCGTGGCAGACCCTGGCCGCTCTGGCAGCGCCGGGGCGGAGCCTGCGGGTCCTCGATCACGCGGGGCGCCCGGGGGCGTCGTACCAGCTCAGGGTCGGTGGCCCCAGCGGTACGGCGGTGCTGACGGCCGACGCGACGGGCGGTGTGGCGCTGCCGCCGGGAGAGCTGTCGGTGCGGTGGGTGGCAGACGGGGAGGGCGCAGCGCCGGGCCGGCCACTGCACGCCCTCTACGAGCGCTCCCTGGGCGATCCCGGCGACCTCACGTCGACCAGTGCGCCGGGTGACCCGGTCGTCGTACCGGCGGGGCTGACCCACGCTCACCTGCAGGTCCTCGACACGGAGCGCTGGTTCGCGGAGCGGCCGCCCGGCCTGGACCCGGGGCTGGGTCAGGTGCATCCGCGCAGCCGTCTCGAGCCGCTCGTGGACGGGCTGGCGGTCTTCGCGCTGATGCTGGAGGACCTCCGAGCCGCCACCGGACCCGGCTGCGGCGCCCACTTCGCAGGCTGGGCCTTCAACGACTTCCCCTTCGACCTGAGCGATCCCGACGCCACCATGTTCACGGATCTGATCCGGGCGCTCGACCAGGGCGGACCCGGGGACGAGGCCGCCGGCGCCCGGTTCCTGATGGACAGGTACATCAACTTCCGCGAGGACGCCCCGGCCGGCGACCACATGGAGCTGGCGGCGGTCCTGCTGCTGATCGCCGGCGGCGACGCGCTGGTCCTGGCCGGGCTCCTGGACGGTCTGTTCGACCTCGACCTCCTCCCCAAGGACCCGCGCTGGGTCGTCGCCCTCCTCGTCGTCGCGGTCGTGGGGACGTACCTCGCGGCCGCGCTCGGAGCGGGCGGCGCCGCGCTGGAGGCGCTCGAGGAAAAGATCGACGGAAGCGGCGACCTGGCGGCCGCGCTCAACGCGATCCGGCCGAACGTGGCGATGCGGGCCCGGCACCCGGCCAGGTTCACCGACAACCCGCTGTCGGTGCCCAACCCGCTGCCGCTCGACGTGACGGACTACCTCGACGGCGTGAGCAGCTGGCACCAGAAGTTCCAGGTCATCCGCCGCACACCGGACGCCCTCGGCAACGCAGTGATCGGGTACGTCGGCGGCATCGACATCAACCAGAACCGTCTGGACAGCCCCGGCCACCACGGCTCGGCCTGGCGACCGGACGACGAGGTGGCGCTGTCCCCGGCGCCGGCGGCGAGGGCGTTCCACGACGTCCACGCCCGGGTGACCGGTCCCGCCGCGGCCGACGTGGCGCTCACCTTCGAGCGGCGCTGGGCGTTCGACCGCTCGCTGCAGCCGCCCCCCGGGCCGGGCGACCCGCCCCTGCTCGACGTCGCCTTCGGGGCGCCCGCGCCCACCGATGCGGCGGTGCCGCCGCAGCCCGCGCGTCACCTGGTGCAGGTCTGCCGCAGCGGCTACCGGCCGGCCGCCGGCAGTGGTTCGGACCCCTTGCCCTGGTCACCTCTGGGTGAGCCGACCATCGCCGACGCCATCGTGAAGGCGATCGGCTCGGCCCGCGAGTACATCTCGATCGAGGACCAGTACTTCACCCCGCACGACCCCTACATCGCCGCCCTGCTCGACGCCGCCGAGCGCGAGCCGTCGCTGCGACTGCTCGTGGTGATGCCCAGCGCCTCCGACCAGGTGTTCGGTGATGTGCGGCACAAGGAGATGTTCGAGCTGCTCCGGGACGGACGACCGGGCGAGGAGGGGTACGGCGACCGGATGATCCTCGCGGCCCCGGTGCGGCGGCCGCTGCTCGGCGAGGCCGGTCGGGTCGCCAGCCTCGGGAGGCTGGTCCTGCAGGCCAACCTCTCCGCGGTCGACGACCAGATCCTCCTCGGTCCTCGGTCACGCCTGCCCGAGGTCAGCCTGCTGTCGCCGTTCGTGCCGTTCTGGCTCTGGGTGGAGGGCGAGCGGATGCTCGCCGTGGAGAAGCGCGACGACGTGCTCAGCGACTCGCAGGTCCCGAGCCGGCGCTTCCTGGTGCTCCGCGCCGGCGGCGCCGCCACGAGGTGGGGAGCCCAGCCACGGGCCCACGCGGCCGGTGCCGCGGTGACGATGGCCCAGATCCCCGGCATCTACGTGCACACCAAGGCGATCATGGTCGACGACGTCTTCGTCGGGATCGGTTCGTGCAACACCAACCGCCGGGGCTTCTTCCACGACGGCGAGATCCAGGCGTTCGCGGTGCCCGAGCAGCTCAAGGCGGCCGGTGAGAACCCCGCGCTCGCGTTGCGGACCGCCCTCTGGGCCGAGCACCTGGGGTTGCCGCCAGCCATGGGGCCGGCGCTGCTGGCCGATCCCGTCGCGGCGTTCGAGCTGTTCCGGCGATCGACGTACGTCGGGAACCGGATGAGCAGCTTCGAGGCGCTCGGGCCGCGGACCGACCTCGCCTTCCTCGGCGAGAAGGTCGCCTGGGCCGAGACGATCGCGACCCTGGTGGGCACCGTGGGCCCCGATCTTCTCCCCTTCATGTGGAACCGCATCATCGAGCCGACGACCGCCAGCGACCCCGGGCCGGTGGTCCTGGGGCCCGAGATCGGGAACGTGTGAGCAGCTCATGAGCGCACCGCTGACCCTGCTCACCCTCCTCGGGACGGGTTCGATCGCCGAGGCGGCAGAACGCTGGCCGCGGGACGTCTTCCTCCCCGACGTGGGGTTGGTGGGCGGCGGCGAGGACGTCGAAGACTACGTACCCCTGCTGGTCTACCTGGACAAGGTGCTGTCCTTCTCGGCGGTGCGCCCCGGGGTCGGGCCGGACCGCGTGGGTCTGGTCGCGGAGGTCGTCGTCACGCACCCTGTCGGACCACCCCCCGAGCCGCTGGTGCTGCGTCAGCTTCCGGACATCGCGTTCGTGCTGCTCGACAATGCTCCTGGCGCCCCCGCCCGGCTCTTCGTCACCCAGTCCGACGCAGGCGTCGAGGTCGTCGTCGAGGGGCTCCCGGTGGAGTTGCAGCTGCCGAACGGCCTGCTGATGCCGCTGCGCACCCAGCAGGAGGAGGACGCCGGCCCCGCCGCGACGGACGAGGTCCAGGGTGCCGACTTCGTCGCGGGGACCTACGACGCGCTCCAGGTGTTCCTCAGCGACCTCAGGGAGTCACGGATCCGGGTGCACCTGCGGATCCGCTTCACCGAGGAGCGGGAGGTGGTCATCGAGCCGGCCGTGCCGATCTCGGTCGGCGCCTGCCGGTTCAGCGGGCTTCCATGCCGAGGCGTCCACGACCTCGGGTTCCTGCCCTACCCGGTGCTCAGCGGTGCGCACACCCCCGACGAGCTGGCCCTGGAGTGGGCCCGGCACGAGATCTCGACGGGTCTCGGCTTCGAGGGCAACGGTCTCATCACGGTTCGCACTCTCGATCTCGACCACACCCGCGACCCGCTCAAGCAGTTCCTCGAGCGCGCCCGTCAGTCCGTCACCGGCCCGACCGGGTCGACTGCCGACGTGGCTGACCTCGAGTTCGTGCTCGAGGACCTCGCGCTTCCCGTCTCGGCGTGGTTGACGCCGGTCGCCACCCACGGCCGCTTCGGGCTGCGGCGCGCAGTCCTGATCGGGGGCGACGAGGTGGAGGCCTACGACCTCGACCAGGCCCCCCTGGAGGTGTCGCTCGCCTCGTTCGTCGACTGGCGGCTCCGGATCTTCCGGCTTCTCTTCGAGAGCCCCTCGACCGTCGTCGCCCGGATGGGGCTGCTCCTCGGCGACAACGTGGAGAAGGACCCGGCCATCGTCATCGACGTCACCGACGGCTGGCTCCTCCAGGCGTCCCTGATCCCACCGCAGCCGCTGAAGTCACCGAAGATCGTGGGAGCGCGGTTCGCCTTCATGGCGGTCCGGATCGGCGTCCTGCTCCGCGACATCCAGGAGGCGCAGGGGTCGGGATGGGGGGACCACCTCCGCGCCGTTGTCGACCTGGGGATCGCCGTCGGCGAGGACAGCGACGGCCCGATCACGCTGTCGGGGCCGGCGAAGCCGCCGGGGGCGGACCTGGGCATGGACGTGGTCCTGCGCAACATCGGCTGGGACCTCGGGGACTTGAAGCTGATGCCGGACCTGTGGCTGCCGGAGGGACTGAAGTTCACGGCGTTCAAGGTCGTCCAGCTCGACGTCGAGGAACTCGTTTTCATCTCGGAAGACAACGGCGGGCGGTACGTCGGGTTCAGCGGCGGCATCTCGATCTTTCCCGGCGCCGGTGACCCGGAGCCCAAGCACGCGGAGCCCGGCACGCCGGGCGTACCGGCCGAGGGTCAGCCGAACGGCGCCGGGCTGCGCTTCCGACGGCTGCGCCTGCGGATCGGCGGCAACGAGCTGGCGCCGAGCTGGCTGATCGACGGCATCAGCCTTTTCCTCAAGATCGGCAGCCTTGAGCTGAGCGGCTCCGGAACCATCACCGACAGCACCCGCGAGGGCCACCGCTACCAGGAGTTCGGTCTCGGTCTGCAGCTGCGTTTCCGGGCGATGAGCAAGGACTTCGCCATTGGTGCGCAGTTCTTCTACGGCCGGGTCGAGGGTCCGGTGGACCGGTTCACCTACTGGCTGTTCGGGCTGCAGCTGGCCTACTGCCCCGCAGGCGCCTACGAGCTGCGCGGGGTCAGCGCCCTGGTGGCCGGGGGCATGATGCCCAACCTCCCCGAGCCGAGCGGGAAGCCCCAGGAGATGCGGCTCCTCGACTGGTACCGCCAGAACCGCGCCAGCGGTGCCGTCGAGATCCGCGACGACCGCGCACCGCAGCGCGGTGGCTGGCGGGTGGAGACGGGCGCCGAGGCTGCCGGTGTCGGAGCGGACCTCGGCCTGTCCGCCACCAAGGCGGTCACGCTGCGCGTGTTCATGTTCTTCCACCGCAGCGACGCAGCGTCCGGTCTGCTCATCTCGGGTGAGGTCTTCGTGTTGAAGGCCAAGAAGCCGGTCGGCTTCGGTGCCATCGAGGCCGACCTCGACCGCGATCGCTACAGCGCCATCGTCGGCGTCGACCTCGATCTGGCCGCGCTGCTGGACTCCGAGAGTGCGTTGGCCAAGGGGCTCGGTCGCCTCACCGGCACGCTGTTCGCGGGCAACCAGCCCGCCATGGTCGCGATCGGCCAGCTCGCCGACCCGGCCAGCTGGCTCACGCTCTCCTTCAACAAGTCCTTCCTGGGCATGTCGGCGCGGATGTCGATCGGCTTCTGCCTGCAGATCTCGGCGCGCCCGGGCCCGCGCGGGTTCGGGCTGATGGCCACCGTGAAGGCGCAGGGATCTCTCGGCATCGGCAAGGTCCAGTTCTACGCCGCCCTCGGCGTGCTGGTGGGCACGTGGGGCAACGAGGCGAGCTCCTCGGGCGTCGTCGCCTGGGCCGAGGTGGCGCTGAGGATCAAGGTCTTCTGGGTCTTCTCCTTCGGCGCCGTGGTCAAGGCGGTCATCGAGCAGCTCGGCCCGCAGGAGCCCAACTACCGCCGGATCGGCCTCGAGGTGCGGATCGAGACCCCGTGGTGGCTGCCCGACGTTACGTTCCGGGTCGAGAAGGTCCGCGACCTCCCGCAGCCCGAGGCGATGCCGGTGATCTCGGCTCCGGTCTCCGGTGCCACGATGCGCGAACCCGGGCTCACCACCGAGACGGTGGTCATCGTCACGGCCCTCGGCGACACGGCGGCCGTGCACACGGTTGCGCAGCTGCGTTTGCTGCCGGTGGGTCAGCTTGCCGAGGACGACTGGGACTCGCTGCACCCGGTCAGCGTCGACTCCGTGCTCGCCCTCGACCTCGGCGCCTCGATGGGGAACGAGACCACCGTCGCACCCAGCGTGCCGATCGATGCCGGCGTGCAGTCCCCGGCCGCGCCGTCGCAGAACCAGCTCACCGCGTCGTACACCCTGATCGAGGTGGCTGTCCGGCGGCGGCCCCGGTACGGCGTCGGTGCCGGCGCCTGGACCGACCTGCTGGCTCCCGAGGACAGCCAGGTCGGTGACCTGGGCGACCTCGAGAACGACCCGGACCTCGGCGTCACCTTTGCGTCGGTGCTGAAGCTCCGCTGGGACGCCGACGTCATCGTCGACGACGCGATCACCTCCCGGCGGCTCCTGGTCAACGCCGACACGCCGTACTCCTTCGTCACCTCTGCTCCTGCGATCGACGAAGGCGTGCTCGCCGGCGACCCGATGTACCCCTGCTGCGGGGGCAAACGGACGTACCCGTCGCACGTCCTGGACTTCGCGGCCGTCCCATTGGGGGTGCGGGCCGCCGAGATCCAGCGGTTCACCAACAGCAACAGCACCCTCCGCTGGCAGCTGCCCCGGCCGCCGGTGGTCGCGGCCTCACAGGGCCCGCAGGCCGGCGTGCACGTGGCTCGGGTGGCGCCACACAGCCGAACCGACCGGGCGCTGGCCGTGGTGACCTTCGACGAGCCGGCTTCGGTCGTCGACCTGCAGGTGTTCTGGACCCCCGAGCACGTCGCGGGCATCGACAGCGCGGTGGTGGTCGAGGCGACCCGTGGCCTCGAGGTCGTGGCGCGAGAAGTACTTCGACTCGACCAGGCCAGCCCGTCCGTGCCGGTCCACCTGCAGGACTCACGCGGCCTGACCTCGGTAACGCTGCGCTACCTGCGCAACATCGAGGGCCTGCCCTTCCCCGGGCCGGCCACGGACGAGACCTTCGAGCTTCGCCGGATCCAGTACCGCACCGTGCGGGAGGCCCGTGACTTCCTGGCCGACCAGGGCCGATGCCAGGCCGCAGGCGGGGTCGCCGGCGGGGGCAAGCTGGCCTGGCTGCCGAACCATGACTACGAGGTGGCGTTGAAGGTCCGGACGACCGTCGACTACCAGGGCAGCGCCCAGGAGGCGGTCGTCGAGCAACGAGCCGGCTTCCGCACCCGTGGGCTGCCCGGCCTCAACGCCGTCGCGAGCGTGGGGGACGAGCTCGAGCCGTACGTCGAGTCCGTCTACCCCGGGACCACGCCGCGACTCCTCTACCGGTCCGAGGCGATCGTGCTGGCCTTCGACGAGCGGTTCAACTCACTGCTCCCGGTCGACCGCACGCCCGCCCCCGGAGACCCGGAGGAGCGGACCCAGCTCCTGGAGTGGGTGCTCGCGGTGGACCGGGCCGACGGCGGACGGCTCTCGGTCACGAGTGCGGACTGGGTGCTTGAGCACCGAGGAACAGCTCCTACGCCGTCGCGCGGGCTGCCCTGGGTCATCGACGACCTGCTGGTGCTAGCCCGGGTCCGTTCCGCCGGCTCGCTGCAGCCGGCGACAGTGCGGCTCGAGGCGCTCGCGGCGCGGTCGCCGGCGTGCGGCCCGGTGTCGCAGCTGCACAACTCGCAGGTGCTCAGCCACCAGCCCGTCGACCCCGACGACCCTCAGGCCACCGACCCGAGGTGGCCTGGACGCACGACCCTGCGGCTCGCTGTACGCCGCAAGAACGGGCCGTTCGTGTCGCGCGCGCCGTTCGAGCCGGGCGACGAGACGGCACTCACGGTTGCTGACGAGGGCAGGCTGGGCGCCACCGGCTGGCAGGTCGCCGACGGCTCGGTGAGCGTGGTGGGCGAGCCGGCGCCGGGGGTGCGGCACTACGCGGTGTTCGGCGAGACCGGCTGGGACCACGTGCGGATCACGGCGGACGTCGACCCGGCGGGCGGGATCGCCGGAGTGGCGGTTGCGGTCGACGGCCTCCCCAGGGTCGAGCGTGCGATGGTCGCCGTCATCGACGAGGCCGTGGGCGAGCTGCAGATCGTCGAGCGCCGGGGCGGCCTGACGCAACCGGTCGCCGCGGTCCCGTTGCCTGCCGAGGCAGTCGCGCCATACGCCCTCGAGGTGGACGCCTTCGACGATCTGCTGCGGGCGCGGGTCGGGGAGACGGTCGTGGAGGCGCCTCGAGGGGACTTGCGCGAAGGCCGCCTGGCGCTCGTGCTCGACGGACCGGGTCGCTGCGCAGCACTGCACGTGGAGTCGCTCGAGGCGTACGCCAGCCAGCTGACCACGAGCCGCTACGCCGGGTTCGAGGAGCACCTCGCCAGCTGGGACGGTGTCGTGCACCCATCACCCGGGCAGGCCGCCGCCGTCCCCGGACTGCTGGCGGCCACGGGTGCGGACCTCGCGGCGGCGATGACGCCCGAGGCGGACCCGCAGGCGCGGCAGCGTCTGTTCGACCGCTGGGTCGCCGAGGCGTCGATCCCGATCGCCCAGGCGGTGCCCGGCGTGCGTCTGGCCGCCGTCGGCGACACGGCCGGCGCCAGGCTGCTGCTGCTCGAGTCGCCGGAGCGGCTGCCGTTCAGCAGCGACGTGACGATCACGGCAACTCACCGCGTCGTCGGGTTGCCCGGGCCGCCCCCGGTCGGCGTACCCCGGGCGCTGCTGCGCTTCGCCGCCGACCTGGTCTTCGCCCGCGACGGTGTCAGCGGCGATGTGCCCGACGACGTGCTGGCTCTGGTCAGCCAGGCCCGCCAGCTCGTGCACGCCGTACGGACGACCCCTCAGTCCCGGGCGGTATACCGGTTCTACGACGTCCGCGTGCGCACGTCTCCCGAGGGCTCCGTGCTGACCGGTGAGCTGGTGGAGGTCAGGCCCCTGCCGCCTCTGACGCTGACGTTCCCGCCCCGGCCGCGGCGGTTCCCGGTCGACCACGTGGGGCTGCTCGACGACGACGGCGACCTGCTCGGCGTCCCGCTCCCGCTGCCCGTCGAGCGCGACGAGGAGGTGCCGCTCGCGCTGATCTCGAACAGTGTCGAGGACCGCACCCTCCTGGTTCCCGAGACCCCGCTGGTGCCGGACACCTACACGGTCACCTTCCGGCTGGACCGTCAGCGCTACCGGGCGGCTGTCGCCGACGACGACTCCCGGTATCGCGCGTCAGCGGTGCTCCAGGTTTCCATCTAGGAGTCGCTGTCGCGTCCCTCGCGGCGGTATGACGCACGGGAAGCCCACGGGTGAGGCGCCACATTAGGCTCGACTCGTGACTACGACGCCCGGTTTCGTCGGCATGGATTTGGCCTGGGGTTCCAAGGCGAGGACGGGGCTTGCGGTGGTCGACGACGCAGGTCGGGTAGTCCGATCTGGTGCGGTCCGGACCGACGATGAGATCGATGAGTGGCTCCGAGCGTCTGTGGGTGACGTCGTTGTTGCTGCCGTGGACGCGCCGCTGATCGTGCCGAACGAGACGGGACAGCGACGATGCGAGACAGAGATCTCTCGGGCGTTTTGGAAGTACAAGATCGGCGCGCACTCCTCAAACAAGGGCCGTGTCGAGTTCGATCCTCCGCGTGCGGCGACGCTCGTGGAGCGATTCGGCTGGTCGGTAGACCCAGCGTGGCATGGGAGTGTCGAGGCCCCGGTGTGCATCGAGGTCTACCCGCATCCGGCGATGGTTGGGCTGTTCGGGATCCCGGAGCGGATCGTCTACAAGTCGGGGCCATTTCGGGCGGAGGGCTTCGCCCAGTTGGTCCGGCACTTCGCCTCGATCGATGAGTTGCGGCTGAGCGAGTAGCCACGCTGGGTGGAGCTCTCTCGCGTCGTCGCCGATCCTGGGCCCGGCGACTTGACCCGGATCGAGGATGAGCTGGACGCGATCCTGTGCGCGCACCTGGCCTGGCTGTGGCACCACCGGCCGGACAGTCTGAAGGTCTACGGTTCGCTGGAGGACGGATACATCGTCGCGCCGCCGGCACCGCTCGTAGGGCCGGTAACACCGACCGAGAGCCTTTCGCCCCCTGCAGCGCCCGCGTCCAAGCCACGGACCGCCATCGCCGTCGACGTCGCGGGTCGGCCCACGGGGTTCGCGGCAGGGGACAACGAGCAACGGTGGAAAGCAGCGGTGCGGTCCGCCTTCGCGGGCAAGTCCGTCCCGCCGTCGAGCCGGGTCGCTCTTGAGATCGAGTACCGCCTCGACCCGCTCCAGATCGGCCACAACGCACCGGATCTCGACAACCTCCTCAAGGCGACGATCGACGCACTCGACGAGGTCCTGGGTCTCCGACCGGGGAAGTTCGCTCGACCGCAGGCCGACGACGAGCGGGTCGATCGCATCGTGGCCTCCAAGCGAGTCGCCAGTCCGGATGAGACCCCAGGCGCCCGGGTGGCCATCGTCGAACTGTGACAATCGGTCCCGAGCGGCCTGAAGGGCGCGGGCGCTACTCGCGGCGGTGTGACGCGGGTACGCACGGGTGGAACGCGATGGTGATCGGCTACGTGCTCCAATCGCCGCAAACGCCTGACCGCGTGCGTCTGAACCCGTGCCGTCAGAACTGCATCCTGAACCAGATCGGTGCGTGGTCAGAGGATGCCGGCGGCGCTCAGCGTCGTCCCAGATGGGGTCCGTGACGGGCTCGGTGATCCTCTCAGCGACATCCTCCGAGGCCAGAACGTGGTCACTCTGAAACGGGAACGACAACTCGGGCCCGTCGCGATGGCCGAAACTCCGGCGGAGATACAGCGTCCTCCTCTCCTCGCCCCAGTCCCGAAACGTGACGTCGACCAGGCCGGCCCGCGCCGCTCGCGCGAAGTACTCCTCACCGAATCGGGCCCGGTCTGCAAGCAGTCGCACGCCCGACGGCGCTCGAGAACGAGCCTCGTTGTAGTCACCTGCGGCAACGACAGGGAAGCCCTCAGCAATTTGCGCCACCATGGCCAGAACCAGGTCGTTGTAGCCCAGGTCGTGGAGTACGCCTTCAGCAGCCCGCCTCCCCATCGGAACGACTCCAGGCCAGCGTTCGATGTCTCGCTGAGCGACGCGACCCGGACGCGCATGAATCGAGAGTGCTACGACGTCGTGGCCATCACTCCCGTGAAGTCGAGCTCCTGCAACGTAGGAGCCGAAGTAGTCGGTCAGTTCACGGTGCGGCGAGAACATCGGACTGACTCCGGACACGTAATCCGACAGGCGGCGATTAGACGCAGTCAACTGAGTCGGCCAGGTGCCGAGGTGTAGTCGGGAAGGGAGTGTCCGGCCCTGCGCGGGCCACATGGCGTTTGGGCCCTCGTGTCCTAAACTCGTGGCCCGTGCGCGTGTGAGTGGAAGGCGGATTGTGGCTACTCAGCAGCGCCCGGCCCTGGACCGTCCGAGGCAGAATTCCCTGGGTTTCCTGTTGCGACGGGTCGGCGCCCACCTCTGGCGCGTAAAGGCCCGCTGGGGCTACCTAGTCGTCGCGTTCTGTCTTGTGCTCTACGCGATCGTCCCCAATCTCGGTGCACCGTCCAGCGTGAGCGATCCCTTCCAGCAGTTCCTGCTCATCCTCGCGTCGGTATCCGTGGGCGGGATCGTCCTGCCGGAGCTGCCTTCCGCGCTTTGGACGATCGATGTGGACCGGGTCAGGAACCTGATCCCTCAGAATCAACGCGACCAGCTCGCCCGCACCCTCATCAACGCGGAGTCCGGCGACGGCGAGTGGAACTCGCTGGTCTGGGACAGAGCCCTCGAGCCACTCTTCCGAGCCTCGCGCGAGCCGTGGCGATACGTCCGCGACCTCGACTACGACATCTCGATCCACTTGAACAGGGAGCTCGAACTGCGGGGGAAGCGACTTGCGGTCCACACGCTGGCCGTCGACCTGACCGCTTATCGGGTTCTCGCCAGACCTGACGTCCACAACGCCTGGATCAGCATCGTGCGCACCCGAGCAGCCCTCATGGAGGAGTTCAAGAGACCCGGCTGCGTCGGTCGCGAGCTGACGCCCATCGCCGACCTGGAGGGGGACGCTTGGCACGCCGCCGTTCGCGAGACCTGCCAGGCCTCGTTCTCGATTGACGGTGAGTACATCCCACTCGCGATGAACTTCGGCCTTCCGGACGTTGCTCGCTTCGAGACACCACTCGGGATGGAGCTTCCTTCGCACTGGGCCAAGGTGCAGATCACCTTCGACACGCACATGGCTGTGTCCGAGACCGACTTTCCGGTCTTCTTCGCCGGCTACTACTGCGCGGGGACCACGGACATCACCCTGCGCCTGTACGACGAGAACGACCCGAGCGAGCTGACCTGCAACTACTTCGTTGGGAAGGCGCTCGATGAGGCGCCTCTTGCCGATCCCACACCCGTCCGCAATGGTCCCTATCAGCGGATCTCCTTTTCGACCGGCAAAGACTCCATCCTGTGGCCTGGCAGCGGCGTTCGATTCGCCTGGCAGTCCAGGACGCCGTGATCATGCTCGCCGCGCCGCCCGCGGCCCTTACTGTTCCGCCGCAGCCACCCCTCGCCGGTTTTCGTGGCGATCCGCTTCTGGTCCGTGAGATAGAGGTCGGTGACGACCCTGACCCTCTGGTCGCCATTCCAGCTGCCCTCGACCCGCAGATCCTCTACGACAGGCTCCCGTTGCCTTCACGGTCCGAGGCACTGCTTCGGGGCGCGGTCGTGGCTCGGCTCATGACCGTTTCCGACGTCTTACCTCCGGACTTCGGCCTGACGGTTCTCGACGGCTGGCGAAGCACCGACTTCCAACTGGATCTCTTGAGTTACTACCGATCGCAGCTGCCGACGCTTGAGCCGAGCTACGTCTCCGACCCGTCCAATGCCCGATTGGTGGCGCCCCACACGACCGGCGGTGCTGTCGACCTGACCCTGAGCTGGCGCGGTCTACCCCTCGCACTTGGGACCGACTTCGACGCCTTTGAGCCGGCCGCGCACCTCGACGCCTTCGAGGCTGCGGGTGCGGACACCACTGTCCGCGACCTAAGACGGCTGTTGTCTCACGAGATGCGCGCGGCCGGCTTCTCGCCCTACCCCTGGGAATGGTGGCACTGGTCCTACGGTGACCAATGGTGGGCGGCCGACCACGGGCTGGACCAGTCCCTTTACGCGGCAGTGCAAGCCACAGGGTGACTTCGCAGGTCTCCCGCAGCACGGCAGCATCCGGAGCGCTGCTCCGGCGACGGGACACAAGCAAGCATCTCCGCGTCTGGGTCTCCTCCTCATGCATAGAACGCGGCGAAAGGACGTATCGCCCATGTGCCGCGCTCTCGCGGGAAAGCGCTGCCCGCCATGCACACCGCGTGTGTCACGATGACCAAGTTGGCGAGTCGAACCGACCCGGGAGGACACGGCATGCACTGCGTGATGTGGACCTATGCTGTTCCGCCGGAGCTGGATGAACCGGCGATCAGACGCCTCTTCTCCGAGGTAGCGGCCAACTATCTAGGCGTCCCAGGCCTGGTCCGAAAGTATTTCGGATTCAGCGAAGACGCGAAATCGGTCATCGGCATTTATCTGTGGCAATCAAGGGATGCAGCGGAGGCGTTCTACACGCCGGAGTGGATGGCCGGGGTGACCGAACGCTGGGGAGCGCCTCCTCGGAAGGATCAATGGGTGGTACCCGTTGTGGCCGAGACGCAAGACGGAAACGTCGTGGTCGACCAGGTCATCGAGCCGTCCGGCACGGACAGTCGGTCAAGGAGCCCGGGATAGTAGACGGTCCAGCGAGACCGGGGCTTGAGCTCCATGCCTGCTGGTAGACGTGCGTCTATCTGGGCGGTATGCAGCGGGCCGGCATGCAGCGGCCTCGGTTCCCCTGTGCTGGGAACCAGCCGCAAGCCGAACGCATAGGGGCGACGCGGCCGGTCCGAGCGGGCAAGTCCGCGCCGCGCCGCTGCCCCGTAGGACCCGCCCTCCGTTCCTTTCCGGGAACGGAGGGCTCAACGACGCACCGTCAGCGGCCGAAGGCCAGATCGGATGACCCCCTTCTGGCCGGCCGCGCGCCCTCGACCATAGGGCGGAGAAGCGAGCTGTTGAAGCTCGCTCAAATGAACACTGGTTGGTGCACCCCGGGGTGCACGCCCCCGAGGAAACGGAAGCCAACCGGAGGCAACGGGATGCCGGTTTCACGCTTAGGACGACGGTTCACGCGTGATTAGACGTGCTGTTCCTTCGGTTCAACTCCCCTCTCGCGCACGTGAGAGAGCCCGGGGTCTTCGGATCGGGGCTTCGGTGTGCGGGGTCGGCGCAGGTCGGTTCGATTGTCGCCGTTGCTGCGGCGTCGCCCTCCTCGCCGACGTGTGGGTTGTGTTCAGTCACCTAAGTCCGGTGGTGCGCGCCGAGCGATCAATCCGGGGCAAGAAGTTTTGGGCGAGTCAGGATCAGCGAGCTGGTGGGCTTGCGAGCGCAACAGCCGACACGGGACGGACGGCTCTACGAGCTAACGCGAGCCTTCAGGGTCTGGGCTGTCCGTCGTCCCGCAAGCCGATCCCCTCCCGGATTGAGCTGGCGGCGCCGGGCGAGTTGCCCGACATCAGTCCTACGTGGCGCTGGCAACCGAGCACCCTGATCTGTGGCCCCGCGCACACTCCCGAGATGGACGCACGGGCGAACGTCAGGTCGCATCAGGACTTAGCGTCTCGACGGATCTGGAGATCACGCAAGTCGAAGGAACTCGAGGTGTGCTTCGTACTGGTTGAGGCAGTCGTGGATGACCTGTGTGGTGGAGTAGCCCATCACGTCGTAGTCCTGCCCGCCGCCGGCGGTGTGCACTTCCAGACGGGCGTACTGGTCGCGGTCGCCGATCATCCGGCCGCCGTACGTCGGCACCGGTGACTCGTGGACCTGTACCCGGTAGACGAACGGGTCGTCGCCGGCGATCGTGTGCAGCTCCACCCAGGTCAGCCCGCCGTCCTCGTCGTCCTCGTCGTCCTCGCCACCCCCTACACCCTGGTTGACCTCGGTGGGCAGACCCCGCTCCTCCAGTTCGTGGGCGACCTCGGTCAGCGCGGGTCGCACCACGGAATCGAGGTACGCGGTCGCAGCCTCGACGTCGACAAAGTTGACCGCGCGGGCCAAGCGAGCCTTCCACGACGACTCGTCGCGCCCCTCGGTGTCGGTATCGCGACCCAGCAGCATCAACGGCAACGCGCGGGTCCCGGCCCCGGCGCGCCGGCCCTCGACCCGCAATGCCTTGTGAAGGCCGATCATGACCAGCACGATGACGAACGCGAACGGTAGCCCAAAGATCACCGTGGCGTATTGCAGGGCGTAGATGCCGCCCACCGCCAGCACGGCGATCGTGAGCAGACCGGTCGCGGAGGCCCACACGATGCGCAGCCAAGGGGCGGCGTCGTCCTGAACCGAACGCAGCTCGGAAGAAAGGTTGCCCATCACCAGGGCACCCGAGTCGGCTGAGGTGACATAGAAGAGAAGCCCGACGAAGACCGATACGGCGATCACGACGCCGGACAGGGGGTATTCCTCCAGCAACGAGTAGAACCCCGCCTCGGGGGAGGCCAGTGCCTCGTCGGCGAACGCGTCGTCGCCCCCACGGATCCGTTCGAGAGCAGCGTTGCCGAAGATCGAGATCCACATGACGATGTAGGTGAAGGGGATGATCATCGTCCCGGCGACGAACTGCCGGATGGTCCGGCCGCGGGAGATCCGGGCTAGGAACAGTCCCACGAAGGACGCCCAGGCAATCCACCAGGCCCAGAAGAAGAGAGTCCACAACGACATCCACTCGGTCGCGCCGTCGAACGCGAAGGTCTCCATCGTCTTGCGTGGGAAGGTCTGGGCGTAGTCGCCGACGTTCATGACGACGGCGTTGAGGATGAAGCTCGTGCGGCCTGTCAGCAGGACGTAGGCGGCGAGGCCCAGGGCCAGGATGACGTTGAGCTGGGACAGGAAGCGGATGCCTCGGTCGACACCCGTGGTGGCCGAGATGGCGGCCATTGCCACGGCCAGGACGACGAGGCCGATCTGGGCGCCGATGCCCACGGGGACGTCGAACAGGATGTTGAGACCCTGGTTGAGGAACACCACGCCGATGCCCAGGCTGGTCGCGACGCCGAAGATGGTGCCGAGCACGGCGGCCGTGTCGACGGCATGGCCGAGGCCGCCGTCGACGCGTCGCCCGAAGATCGGGTACAACGCCGAGCGCACCGCGAGCGGCAGGTTCATCCGGTAGGTGAAGTAGCCGAGCGCCATCCCCATCAAGGCGTAGAGGCCCCAGCCTGAGATCCCGTAGTGGAACAGGGTCCACACCGTCGCCTCGCGGGCCGCCGCGATGGTCTCGGGGTCTCCGGTCGGTGGCGTCATGTATTGGCTGACCGGCTCGGCGACCGCGTAGAACATCACGTCGGTGCCGATGCCGGCAGCGAAGAGCATCGAGGCCCAGGCGAATGTGGAGAACTGCGGCTTGGAGTGGTCAGGGCCGAGTTTGATGGAGCCGAAACGAGAGATGGCCAGGTAGAGCACGAACACCAGCACCGCCGTGGTCAGCAGGACGTAGAACCACCCGAACCAGTCCACGACCCGGGCTACCGCCTCTCCGATGACCGACTCGGCCTGGTCAGGCGCGAAGATCGCCCAGGTCGCCATGACCAGGACACCGATCACCGCCGAGTAGAACACCGGCTTGCGGATCGGTGGCCCGTCCGTGAGGAATGCCCACCGGCTGCTCTTCACTGCGGAATCGGCGGTCTTGGTCGCCGTCATGGCGGTCTCCTCAGCTCCGGCGGCTCAGGCTGGCACCTGAAGGGGGACTTGATGTCGCTGGAGACATGATGGACCCCGAAGGATGGTTGGGTCACCCTTCGCCGCGCGGAGCGCCACCGACACGGCCTCGTCGTACCGGACGAACATTCCACCCGGACGAATGGTGCATCGCGAGAACCTCGAGGTCGTGTCCCACAAGCCGAAGCGCTACCGGAGCAGATCGTCGTCCTGAAGCTGATCAGCGAAAGAGACTCACGCCTGTCCCGCAGGGGATCCCGCACCGGTGCTAGGGCAAGGCGCTCTGCACGGCCTTGCGCCGCGGTGTCCGGTGCCTGACTGACGCTGATTCTCCCGGATTGGTTCTGCCCAGCTGAGCCAGGACCGGCAACTCACGGTCCTGAACCGATCCCCGCGACTCGATAACGTGCCACGCATGCCCATCAAACTCGACGGAGTGACCGTGATGCGACTTTTCTAGGTCTGTCCGGTGACGATGAGCGCTTTGAGTCGGAGCGGGTAGCCGGCGGCCGTCTGGAGGGCATCCATCTCCCGGAAGCATGCGTCGCGATAGGCGACCAGCGCGTCCGGCACGAGTTGTTCGAGGAGTCCGCGCACGCTGTAGGACCAGTGCCAGTCCCACCACTGTTGCTTGGACGCGAAGTAGATCTCGGTCTCCTCCTGATGCACCTCGAGGTTGGTGAAGGCCGCTGTGGCGAGCAGTTCCGTCACTTCGTCGGGACGGGTGAACGGCTGCTGCAGAGCCCGGATACGCGGCGAGTCCGACGTGGGGAGGAGGTCGTCCTCAAAGCTCCAACGCTCGTCCTCGTCCCCCCAGGTCGACACGGCGAGGACACCTCCCGGCCGGAGCACCCGCCGGAACTCGGCGGCCGCCCGCGCGGGATCGGGAAGGAAGAACAACGCAAAGGCAGCCGTGAGTATGTCGAACCGGGCATCGGGGAAGTCCAGATGTTCGGCGTCCATGACTCGCAGGTCGACCTCGGTGATTCCCGCCGCCTGAAGGTCTGCCCTCGCAAGCTCGATCATGGCCGGCGACACGTCAATCCCGGCGAGCCGGCCGATCCCTCGCGCTGCTGCCGCGACGAGGATCGCACCACGACCGCAGGCGATGTCGAGGATGTCGGCGTCGCGAGCCGGGGCAGCGAGGTCGACCAGCCGCTCGGCGAAATGAGCGTGGTAGGCCTCGCCGATTCGGTCGTAGGTGGGCGCCGCCCGATCGAACACACCCGCCAACCACGCCTTGTGATCATCCACGAACCAACCCTAGTTTCGAACTGCTGGCTCGAGCATCGTCGGGCTACATCTCGTCGCTGTGACGGCGCGGTGCCTCACGATCGACGGCATGCGCCCTGCCACGCCACCTCGGCGAAGCTGAACAGCCGCTGCGGAGTCATTCGCAACCAGGCCGTCGCCCATTCCAGACCGTCGCCCTCGTTGCGCTTCTCGGTGGCCGCCCGCACTTGCTCCGGAGCGGCTGTCAAGACCTCCGTAGGGCCTTCGGTGAGGACCGCGGCGTGCTCGTCATGATCACCTTCGATGATCGAGAGCGCGAGCCACGGGTGAGCCGTGACGTTGCGGACCCGGGCGGCCACACCGAGCGTCGGGAGCCAGAACGCCTCGGCACCGACGGTGAACAGCGTCGGGGTCGCGTGTGCGCGGCCGTCGGCGCGGGTAGTGGAGGCGACCGCGTAGGCGCGGCGCTCGAGATACTCCGCCAACTCGAGCTCCGTCATCCGCCGCTCGGGCGGATAAGCCTTGCGCAACGTAGGGCCGGCTCGGCTGAAGGACGCTTCCTGGAGCTTGCCGAGCCAGGTCGAGACCGCCGGGTCAGGCATGAATCCGACTGTCCCCGTTCACCGACGGCGACGCAACAGTCGGAACCGGCCGTGGTTCTAGGCGTCGACGCTGGCTAGGACCTGCGGTCACCTCTCAGCCACGGCGTGGGTGGTTTCGAGACAGGCGCCAGAGCGCCTTCCTCAACCACCGAGGCCGACAGGCGCCAGAGCGCCTTCCTCAACCACCGAGGCCGACAGGCGCCAGAGCGCCTTCCTCAACCACCGAGGCCGACAGGCGCCAGAGCGCCTTCCTCAACCACCGAGGCCGACGGGCGCCAGAGCGCCTTCCTCAACCACCGAGGCCGACGGGCGCCAGAGCGCCTTCCTCAACCACCGAGGCCGACGGGCGCCAGAGCGCCTTCCTCAACCACCGAGGCCGACAGGCGCCAGAGCGCCTTCCTCAACCACCGAGGCCGACAGGCGCCAGAGCGCCTTCCTCAACCACCGAGGCCGACAGGTGCTGCGCGACCTCCTCAACCACCGAGACCGCGACAACCTCGTCCCTCCTATGTGCGGCGAGCCCTACAGATCGGCCAGCACCTCACCCACGACGTCGATCGACTCGGCCGTGATGGGGTCCAGCACTAGCTGCAGGTGCGTCGCGCCGGCGTCGGCCAGGCCCTGCACGTGGTGGCCGAGGTCGTCTGGCGTGACCGTCGTGACCTTCGCGTCGTACCCCTCACCCATGAGTCGGCCCGCACCACCGGGCAACGTGACCAGGACGGCAGCGGTCGCGTCGACGTGCCGCCCCTCCGGCATGACCGCGTCGACCCCGGCCTTCACCTCCGCGAACCGCTCGACCGAGTTGTCGTAGATGCTCCACCAGACGTTCCACGCGTCCGCGACCGGCAGCCCGATGCTCAGCATCCGCGGGCTGTTGGAGCCCAGCATGATCGGCGGGCCGCCGTCCCGAACCGGCCGCGGGTCCAGCAGGCAGTCGTCGACGTCGTAGAACTGCCCGTGGAACGTCGTCCGCCCCTCCCGCAGCAGCGGCACGATGATCGCCAGCGCCTCCTCGAAGCGCGACACGCGCCGGTCGTAGGGAAAGCCGAACGCGTCGAACTCCCGCCGGTTCCAGCCCGCCCCGAGCGCCACGATCAGCCTGCCCTGCGAGATCGCGTCGACCGTCGCGGCCTGCTTGGCCAGCATCGCCGGCGCGTGGAAGCTGGTCGACGCGACGAGCGGGCCGATCTCCACCCGCTCGGTGACCGCCGCGATGGCCGCGAGGGTCGTCCACGCTTCGTACGGCCCCCGCGTCGACCCGTCCGGCAGGTCATAGATCAGGTGGTCGCCCACCCAGATCGAGTCATAGCCGGCCGCCTCCGCCCGCCGGGCCAAATCCAGGTAGTCCGGCCACGGCACGAACCGCTCCACCTCGGGCAGCTGGACACCGATCTTGCACGGGCGCGTCATGGAGCGACCTTAGGGAACGAGAGTCAGCCGGGCGGCGGTAGCACCACTGCGAACCCGGCGACCGCCAGCTCGCCGCGACCTCACTGATCCACGTACGAAGTCCCGCGTTCCTCGCGAACCCACAGCACCCCGTCACCGGCCGTCGCACCCTGGGCGATCAGGTCGCGCTTGAGCACCTTGTTGGTGGCGGTGGCGGGCAGGTCGGGAGCGATGCGGACGAAGCGTGGCCAGCCCTTGGCCGGCAGGTCCGGTTGGGCGGACAGGAACGACGTGAGCTCGGTGGGGGAGAGGCTCGCGTCGTCCTGCAGGACGATCGCGGCCATGACCTGGTCTCCGACGTTGGGGTCGGGGACGGCGTACACCGCAACCAGAGCCACGGCCGGGAGCCGCTGGATGATCCGCTCGATGGGTGCGGCGGCGAGGTTCTCGCCGTCCACGCGCATCCAGTCCGCGGTGCGGCCGGCCAGGTAGATCCAGCCGGCGGCGTCGCGGTAGGCCAGGTCTCCGGACCAGTACATGCCGTGCCGCATCCGCTCCTCGTTGGCGGTGCTGTCGTTGTAGTAGCCCTGGAAGTAGCCGGCGCCCTCGGTGTTCACGAGCTCACCGATCGCCTCGTCCGCGTTGGCGAGCGCCCCGGACTCGTCGAAGCTCGCCACCGCGCACTCGGTCACAGTCTCGGGGTCGTAGATCGCCACCGCGCCGACGCCCTGGCCGATCGAGCCGCGGGGTGTCCCGGGCGCGCGGGTGATGATGATCGCCAGCTCGGTCGACCCGAAACCGTCCACCACCTCGCAGTCGAAGCGTCGCGCGAACTCCTCGATGTCCCGGTCGCTGGCCTCGTTGCCGAACGCCACCCGCAGCGGGTTGTCGGCGTCGTCGGGCCGCTCGGGGGTAGCGAGGACGTAGGCGAGAGGCTTGCCAACGTAGTTCATGTACGTCGCGCCGTAGCTGCGCACGTCGGACAGGAACCGCGACGCCGAGAACCGCGCCGGCACCATCGCGGCGCCCGAGCCGAGGGCGACCGCCCAGCCCGCGACCACGGCGTTCGAGTGGAACAGCGGCATCGCGATGTAGCAGACGTCGTCGGCGGTGACCGAGAACCGCTCGACCAGGTTCAACCCGGAGAAGAGCACCATCAGGTGCGCCACCTGGACCGCCTTGGGGTCGCCGCTGGTCCCCGACGTGAAGATCATCATCAGCGTGTCCATCGCGCCGACCTCCCGGTACGGCGTCAGCGGCCCGGCCTTCGCGAGTCGCCCGGCCCAGTCCGGCGCGGTCACGTCGATGACGGTCACCCCGGTCAGATCCAGCCCCGCCAGCAGCGGCAGATGCTCCTCGTCGGCGAGCAGGAACTGGCAGTCCGCACGTCGTACGTCGGCCAGCAGCCCGTCGCCGCGCCGGGTGGTGTTGATCCCGCAGAGCACGTAGCCGCCGAGACCCGCCGCCGCCATGGCGCGCAGCATCTCGGGGGTGTTGCCGAGCAGCGTGCCGACGTGCAGCGGCCGGTCCGGGTCGTGGGCGGCGACCAGCACCGACGCCTCGGCCGCCGCGTCGGCGAGGTGCTCCCGCCACGACCAGGTGCGGTCGTCGTACTTCAGCCCGACCCGGTCGTCCTCCGCGCGCTCGCGCAGCAGCTGCTGGACGGTCTCTGCCATGCCCGGTGACCTAGGCGGGCTCGGCGGCGAGGGTCCGTCCGATGCGCAGCGCCTGCTCGGTGGCGCCGCCGTGGAGGAACTCGTAGCGCTTGGCCGAGGTGAAGTAGCGATGCGCCTCGCCGTCGAGGTCGATCCCGACCCCGCCGTGCACGTGAACGGTCGTGTGCGCGATCCGGTGGCCGGCGTCGGCCGCCCACAGCTTCGCGATCGCGACCTCGGTGTCGGCCGGCAGCCCCTCCTCGAGCCGCCACGCGGCCTGCCAGAGCGCGAGCCGCTGCCCGAGGGTGTCGATGTAGCCGTCGGCCAGCCGCTGCGAGACCGCCTGGAAGGTCCCGATCGGGCGGCCGAACTGCTCCCGCGTCTTGGCGTACGACGCGGTGAGTGCCAGCGCGCCCTCGCAGATGCCGAGCTGCTCGGCCGAGCCGGCCAGCAGCAGCAGGTGGCGGAGCCGGCGGTCCACCGAGCCGTCGGCGGGTCCGACCAGCCGGCCCGCGCCGAGGGCGCACGTCGTCGAGGTCGACCCGGGCGACGACGTCGCGGTCGGAGAACGCCTGCTCGGTCACGGTCACCCCGGCATCACCGGGCTCGACGAGGAAGACGCCCACCCCGGACGCCGTCTCGGCGGGCACGAGGAAGACGTCGGCGTAGGGACCTGCCGGCACGACGGCCTTGCTGCCGGTGAGCCGGTAGCCCTCGCCGTCCGCGGAGGCCCGGGTGGTCGGCCGCTCGGGAGCGAACGCACGCTCCTCGGCCACCGCGGCGGTGAGCACGGTGGTGCCGGTCGCGGCGCCGGGCAGCCACTGCTGCTTCTGCGCGTCGCTTCCGTGCTCGGCCAGCAGGCTCGACGCCGGGCCGTGCGCGGCCAGCGGGACCGGCGCGACCGTGCGACCGACCTCGACCAGGACTCGGCAGAGCTCGATCAGGCCGAGTCCGGCGCCGTCGTACTCCTCGGGCAGCGCCAGGCCCAGCAGCCCGGCCGATCCCAGCTCGGCCCACAGGTCCCGGTCGAAGCGGCTGCCGTCTCCCTCGACGGTCTTCATCCGCTCGTTGGTGGCGCGGTCACCGAGGATCTTGGCCGCCAGCTGGGCGGCCTCGTCCTGCTCGGGGGTGAAGGTGAAATCCACTATCAGTCTCCTTGTCCGCTGCCGGGGTTTCGAGACAGGCGCAGAACGCCTTCCTCAACCACCGGCGGGCGCAGAACGCCTTCCTCAACCACCGGCCGTCGGTGGTTGAGGAGGTTGCGCAGCAACCGTCTCGAAACCCCGTCGGTCATCGCTTCGCCGCCGGGAGTCCGAGGGCGACGTAGCCGATGATGTCCCGCTGGATCTCGTTGGTGCCGCCGCCGAAGGTCATGACGAGCGCGCTGCGGTAGTAGCGCTCGATCCGCCCGGCCAGCACTGCGCCGGCCGAGGCGCCGGTGATGCCGGCGTTGGGCCCGATCACCTCCATCAGCGACCGGTAGACCTCGGTGGCCAGCTCCGAGCCGTAGATCTTGGTGGCCGACGCCTCGGCGGGCGAGAGGGCAACGCCGGCGTCCGCGTCGGAGGCCAGCTTCCAGTTGATCAGCGTGAGCGCCTCGATCCTGGCGTGCGCGCGGCCGAGCGCCACCTGCACCCACTCGGTGTCGATCACGCGGTTGCCGTCAGGGTTCTTGGTCTCCTGCGCCCACTGGCGCACCAGCTTGAGCGACATCGTGAGCGGTGCCGACGACGTGAGCGAGACCCGCTCGTGGTTGAGCTGGTTGGTGATCAGCGGCCAGCCGCCGTTGAGCTCGCCCACCAGGTTGCTGACCGGGACCCGGACGTCCTCGTAGTACGTCGCACTCGTCGACACCCCGGCCACGGTGTGCACCGGCGTGTAGGAGAACCCGTCGGCGTCGGTCGGCACCAGGATCATCGAGAGCCCCTTGTGCCGGGGCAGGTCGGGGTCGGTCCGACAGGCCAGCCAGATCCAGTCGGCGTACTGGATCAGCGAGGTCCACATCTTCTGGCCGTTGATCACCCACTCGTCGCCCTGGCGGACCGCCTTGGTCTTGAGCGAGGCCAGGTCGGTGCCGGAGCCCGGCTCGGAGTAGCCGATCGAGAAGTGCAGGTCACCGGCGAGGATCTTCGGGAGGAAGTACTCCTTCTGCTCGTCGGTGCCGTAGCGCATGATCGTCGGCCCGACCGTGTTGAGCGTCAGGTAGGGGATCGGCACACCGAAGTCGGCGGCCACGTCGGTGAAGATCAGCTGGTCGACCATCGACCGGTCCTGGCCGCCCCACTCCTCTGGCCACCCGATGCCGAGCCACCCGTCGGTGCCGAGCTGCCGGATCACCTTCTTGTAGACGCCGGCCTCCCCGAACTCCCCTCCCTCAGATCGGGGACTGTCGAACTGGCCCGTGGCCGAGGACAGCCCCGCCTTGATCTCGGGAGTGACCAGGGCGCCGAAGTACTCCTGCAGCTCCTCGCGAAGGGCGACCTGCTCGCGGTCGAGGGCGACGTGCATGAGGAGGCCTCCAGGGACGGTTGCGGTGCCAGTGTGGGCCGGTGTGGTGGTGCCCACAGGCGAAAAACTATAACCTGTTCTAGTCTGGAGAGACAGGTACCACCGGCTGGAGGCATCCATGAGCGAGACCGCCACACAGGGTTCGACTCGAGGCGCGCGCATGCTCGACCGCGGTACGCCGCCGCAACGGTTCGCCCGCGGCTGGCACTGCCTGGGCCTGGCGACCACCTTCGCCGACGGCAAGCCGCACGGCATCGAGGCGTTCGGCGGCAAGGTCGTCGTCTGGCAGGACTCGAAGGGCGACATCAACGTCCTCGACGGCTACTGCCGGCACATGGGCGGCGACCTCACCCAGGGCACGGTCAAGGGCGACGAGGTCGCCTGCCCGTTCCACGACTGGCGCTGGGGCGGCGACGGGAAGTGCAAGCAGATCCCCTACGCCCGCCGGGTGCCGCTGCGGGCCCGGACCCAGCGCTATCCCGTCGTGGTCCGCAACGACCAGATCATGGTCTGGCACGACCCCGAGGGCTCGGAGCCGGACCACGAGATCCTCCCGCCGGAGCTGCCGGGCGTCGGCACCGACGAATACACCGACTGGACCTGGGAGATCGTGCCGATCGCGGGCTCCAACTGTCGTGAGCTGATCGACAACGTCGTGGACATGGCGCACTTCTACTACGTGCACTTCTCGTTCCCGACCAGCTTCCGCAACGTCTTCGAGGGCCACGTCGCCACCCAGTTCATGGAGTCGAAGGGGCGGCCGGACAAGAGCGGCGGGTACGGCGACGCCGAGCTGTTCCTCAAGTCCGAGGCGACCTACTACGGACCGGCGTACATGATCAACTGGCTCGAGGTCGACTACAAGGGCTTCGAGACCGAGGTCATCCTCATCAACTGCCACATCCCGACCGGGCCCGACTCCTTCACCCTGCAGTACGGCATCACGGTGAAGAAGCCCGAGGGCATCGACGACAAGACCGCCCGATACATCAGCAAGAAGTACGCCGAGATGTTCGGCGGCGGCTTCCTCCAGGACGTGCACATCTGGAAGAACAAGGTGCCGGTCCAGAACCCACTGCTGTGCGAGGAGGACGGCCCGGTCTACCAGCTGCGCCGCTGGTACGAGCAGTTCTACGTCGACAAGGCCGACATCGCACCCGAGATGGTGGACCGGTTCGAGTTCGAGGTGGACACCACCAAGGCCAACGAGTTCTGGCAGGAGGAGGTCGCCGAGAACCTCCGCAAGAAGGCCGAGGACGAAGCGGCCCAGCAGGACTCTCCCCAGATCATGACCGGCACCTGAGACTGGCGTCGTCATGCCCTCCTTCGTCCCCACGAGTGCGGACACGCTCGAGGACCAGCGCCTCTACACCTCGGCCCGGCTGGTCGAGGTCGCCTGCCTCGACTGCCTGGCCCGGGTCGGGGTGAAGAAGAACAGCGAGCACCACACCTCGATCCAGTGGAACGCCGACGCGCGGCAGCACTGCCCGGAGCTCAACCGCCGCGCCGGCGGCCGGGACCTCTTCCCGGCCTGCCCGCGGATGGTGGCCAGCATCGAGTCGGCCGCCCGCGAGGGGCAGATCCCGATCGGCGCCGAGGACGGCTACTGAGGTGGACCTTTAGGTGAGCGAGTCGTCGTACGACCTCCGCGTGGTGGGGGTCGTGGAGGAGACCGCCGACGCGCACTCGGTGTCCTTCGGCGTGCCCGAGGGGGCCGAGGCGGAGTTCGACTACAAGCCCGGCCAGTTCCTCACCCTGGCTGTGCCGAGTGACCAGACCGGGGTCGCCGCGCGCTGCTACTCCTTGTCGTCGAGCCCGCACGACGGTGGTCCGCTGACCGTGACGGTGAAGCGGACAGCGGACGGCTACGCCTCCAACTGGGTCTGCGACAACCTGCGCGAGGGCTCCACGATCCGGGTGCTGCCGCCGTCCGGGATCTTCACACCGGCCTCGCTCGACGCCGACCTGCTGCTGTTCGCCGGCGGCAGCGGGATCACCCCGATCATGTCGATCACCCGCACCGCGCTGGCGCACGGCAGCGGCCGGATCGTGCTCTTCTACGCCAACCGTGACGAGCAGTCGGTGATCTTCGCGGGCGAGCTGTCCGCCCTCGCCGCCGACCATCCCGACCGGCTCGTCGTCGTGCACTGGCTGGAGTCCGTGCAGGGGCTGCCCACCCAGGAGCAGATGAAGGCGTTCACCGAGCCGTTCACCAGCTACGACGCGTTCGTGTGCGGCCCGGCGCCGTTCATGAAGCTGACGATCGCGGCGCTGCGCGAGCTGGAGTTCCCGCGCGAGCGGCGCCACCAGGAGAAGTTCATCTCGCTGGGCGGCAATCCCTTCGGAGACCCGGAGGAGCAGGCCGAGGCCGAGCACGAGCTGGAGGAGGCCGACTCGGATGCCGACTTCACCGAGGGTGCCCCGGAGCCGGAGCACCACGAGCCGGCCGAGGGCGCTCCCGAGGGCAACGTCCGGCTCGAGGTCGAGCTCGACGGCGAGACCTATGCGTACGACGACTGGGCGCCGACCACCAAGATGCTCGAGCACCTCGAGTCGAAGGGTGTGAAGGCGCCGTACTCCTGCCGCGAGGGGGAGTGCTCCGCGTGCGCGGTCCGGCTGCTCGAGGGCGAGGTCAAGCTGCTCCACAACGACGTCCTCGAAGAGGAGGACCTTGCCGAAGGCATCCGGCTGGCCTGCCAGGCGCTACCGGTGACCGACGTGGTCCGCGCGACGTACCACTGACGGCTCGGCCTCGGCCCGACGCCTCTCCCACCAGCTGCACCCCACCATTGCCAGGACGGCGATCACCGCGCCCATGATCGCGTCGATGACGTAGTGCTCGCCCGAGTAGACGAGCACGGTCGACATGGCGACCGGATAGAGCAGCACCAGGTACCGCCAGCGGCCGCGCAGCCTGGTGATCGCGTAGAACGCGATGAGGAACGTGATCCCGGCGTGCAGGGACGGCATGGCGGCGGTCTTGTTGGCCAGCCCGCCGAAGACCATGGTGGTGCGCTCGATCCCCAGCTCGTGGAAGCCGCGGCTGGAGATCCGCGCGAGTGGTGGCAGGTAGCCGTCGCGGGCGGCCATCCACGGCGGTGCCATCGGGTAGACGATGTACCCGACGAGTGCGAGGTAGGTGATCGCCAGGTAGCGGCGCATCCACTCCAGCCAGAGCGCCCGGTTGCGCATCCAGAGCACCCCGGCGATGGTCAGCCCGGCGAGGAAGTGCGAGGCGTAGACGGCGCTGGTCGCGACGTCGTACCAGCGGACCACGCCGTCCGGGAGGCACGGGTCGCCGCACCAGTCGCGCTGGAGGGTCACCGTCGGCACCGTGTCGCCGCCCCAGAGACCGGCCAGCCACTCGTCGATCCGGATCGGGGCGGTGATGTGGGGCGCGAAGCCGAGGTCGTCGGTCAGTCCCCGAGCCAGCCCGTAGAAGGCCAGCGCCAGCAGCCACGGCCACCAGTCGCGGACGAACTCCAGGTGGCTGCGCACCGGCCGGTCCATCCGCCAGCAGATCGTGAACAGCCAGATCCAGAGGGCGATCCCGGTCGGGTCGTTGGGGATGCCGATGACGGCCGACCAGGCGACGAGGAGGGCGACGTACGCCGTCACGAGGACCGGTCGCGGGATGCTTCTCACGGCTCGTGGCGACGGTAGATGGTGAACTTGCCGGCCTCGGCGACCTCGTCGTAGTCGGCGTCGAGGTGGGCGCGCGTGGTCGCGAAGTCGAGTCCCCAGACGGCCACCGAGCGGTGTGCCACCACCACCCACCGCGGCTGCTCGGGACCGGTCAGCACGCCGTTGAGGGTGGCCAGGTCGGCGTCCCGGATCCGGGCCGGCAGGCTCCAGAGGTAGGGGTACGGCGCCCGCAGGTCGGCGTCGTGGACCACGTTGGCGGCGCCCAGCACGACCAGCGCGGTGTCACCGGGCTCGGCCTGGCTGTCGAGGTAGTCGATCGCCTCCTCCTCGGGGCGGTCGATCGGGTGCAGCCCGACCCAGCCGATCACCGCCAGTGTGCTGATCCCGGCCAGGGCGAACGCCCCACCGATGCTGCGGGTCACGGGCGCCGGCCGCTGGGCGAATGCGGCGGCTACCAGCACTGCGCCCGGCACCAGCCCCATCAGGTAGTGCAGCCAGTAGCTGCCGCCGAGCACGGCCACTGCCAGCTCGAACATGAGCACGACCCAGGCCGCCACCCGGAGGTCGGGCGCGGTCCAGGGACCCTGGACCGACGGCTGGCTGCGGCCCTTCCAGACGAACGCCGCCACCAGCAGGGGGAGCCCGCTGCCGGCCAACGCACCGAGCAGGCCACCGAGGCGCGCGGAGGCGTCGCCGCTGTCCTCGGCCAGCTCGCGCGCGGCGTCGATGCGGAAGGTCACGACGGCCTCCCACAGGTCGGCGGGGACGGTGCCGCGCAGCCAGGCCGCGCCCAGGACGAGCGCCACGGTGACAAGCGCACCGGTGAGCAGGCCGGGCAGTCGCCGTCGGGCGGCGCCACTGGTCAGCACGAGCACCGCAGCCAGCACGAACACTTCCACCTGGCTCTGCTTGATCAGGGCGCCGAGTGCACCCGCTACCCCCGCAGCAAAGGCGAGTGCGAGTGCCCGGCGCGACGACCGGCTGGCCGCGGCCGCCACGAAGAGGCCCGCGCCGGCGACGAGGAAGGGCAGCGCCAGGAGCTCACCGTTGACGACGCTTCCGCCGAACAATGGTGTCGCGACGCAGACGGCTGCCGTCCCGGCGGTGATCAGGGGAGCGGAGCGGCGCTCGGGGGCGGCCAGGCGCCCCAGGACGCCCGAGAGGACGACGGTCAGCACGGCCGCGAGGGCGCCGATGAGCCGCAGTGGGACGACGCCGCCCCACGCTTCGGCGACCTCGAAGATCGCGATCAGGGCCGGTGGCCGGTCGACCCAGTAGTCGCCGTACAGCGAACTGCCCTCACCCCACTGCCCGCCGACGATCAGGTAGCCGGCCTCGTCCGGGCTGAGCGGCCGGCCGGCGAACGGCAGCCAGCCGAGGCAGACGCCGGCCGCCATGACGAGGACCCAGCTCTTGGGCGCCGTGCCGATCCGGCGCCGCCAGGGTGTGGGCGGCGTCGTGGGAGCGTCAGCCATCCTGCCTCGCACCCAGCACGGCGGAAGGCTACCGAGAACTCAGCCGACGGCCGCCACCAGCGTGCCCAGCGGCTCAGCGTCAGCTGATCACGGGGCCGGCCGGAGCCTGCTCGACGAGCTCGCTGGGTAGGGGATCAACGCCACAGAGGTGACGCGCCACTCGATGGTTGAGCCGCGAGCGCAGCGAGCGTGTCGAAACCACGCAACCTGGGGCTGGGACGCACGCACTGCCCTCGAGCCTGTGGTCCTGCCCGTTGGGTCGGGTCCCAGCCTCCCTTGCGGTGGTTTCGAGACGGTTGCTGCGCAACCTCCTCAACCACCGGAGCGCTCACCAGCCGCGCTCGCGCCACTCCTGCAGGTGCGGCCGCTCGGCGCCGAGGGTGGAGTCGTTGCCGTGGCCGGGGTAGAACCAGGTGTCGTCGGGGAGCCGGTCGAAGATCTTGGTGGAGACGTCGTCGATCAGCTGCTCGAAGGCCGCGGAGTCGCCGAAGGTGTTGCCGACACCACCGGGGAAGAGCGAGTCACCGGTGAAGAGGTGCGGGTGGCCGCCCTCAGACGCTGAATCGTCGTACAGCAGCGCGATCGAGCCGGGGGTGTGGCCGGCGATCGAGATCACCTCGAGGGTGCAGGAGCCGACCGGCACGGTGTCGCCCTGCTTGACCTCGGTGGTGATCGGGACCCCGGTCTGCTCGGTGATCGCGGGCGCATCGGGGATGCCGGCCACCGTGGCGGCGGAGGTCGCGCCGACGACGTCGGCGAGCGCGCGGTGATGGTCCCAGTGCTGGTGGGTGGTCACCACCGTGGTGACCCCGGCGCTCGCCGATCAGCGGCATCAGCACCTCAGGCGCGGCGGCCGCGTCGATCAGCACCTGCTCGCCGGTGTGGCGACAGGTCAGCAGGTAGCAGTTGTTGGACATCTTCTCGTCGACGGCCACCTTGGTGATGGTGAGCGAGGCGAGCTCGCGCACGTCGGGCTCGCCGCCGGGGGAGACCTCTCCGGAGTAGCTCACCACGGCTCCATCCTCGGCACCCGGCCGTCGTCGCTGGTCAGTCCGTCGCCGGATCCCCGGCCGGTCACCCACCATGCCAGAGCACTGCCGGCACCCGAGACGGTGGGACCGCCGGACCCGAACGTCCACGACTGGTCGAGGTCAGTGGCGTGCGCGACGAAACCAACGCCGTCGTGGTGGGTGGACCGCGAGGACAGGAGGAGTACGACGAACTCGGGTGGCCAGTCGGCGGCGGTGTAGTCGAGTCCGAGGTCGGCGTGGTGGATCTCCACCTCACGGAGGCGCATCAGCCCCACCTCGCCGGCCTGGAACGACCGCCCGCCGGGCGTGCGCTCGACGACCTGCGACTCGAGGTTGCTCGCAAGCTCCTCGACCCACTCGCCGATCACGGTCGTCGAGGCCAGGAACCGGTCCCGCAGCCTGGAGGTCGAGGTGGTCGCCAGCGCGGCGATGTCGGAGTCCCGCGCCGAGTCGGAGGCGTACATCGGCACCGGGCGCCGCTCGTGTATCCCCTCGAGCGCTCCCGAGAGCCCCTCGGCGTTCAGGGTCAGGTGGGCGACGACGTGGGCGCGGCTCCAGCCGGGCAGCAGGCTCGGCTGGGCCCACTGCTGGTCGGGAAGGGCGTCGACGGTCCGGATCAACCGCCGAGTACCGGCCTCGAGCTGGGCCAGGAGCTGGGGATCGGGCATGGCAGCACCGTAACGCTGTCGCTGGCACCGTTGTCGGTGGCGCGTGAGAGGCTTCGAACGGTGTTCTTCAGCGGGGCATCCACGGTGTGTTGCCTTGTGTCGGGGCAGTAGTCTTGCGAACGTTTGTTCGAACGCCGAGCAAACCACAGAGCCGAGAGATCGAGGACTCGCAGGTGCAGGAGAAGCTCATCATCCGGGGCGCCCGGGAGCACAACCTCAAGGACATCTCGCTCGACCTGCCGCGCGACTCGCTCATCGTCTTCACCGGCCTCTCCGGGTCCGGCAAGTCCTCCCTGGCCTTCGACACGATCTTCGCCGAGGGCCAGCGCCGCTACGTCGAGTCGCTGTCGGCGTACGCGCGGCAGTTCCTCGGCCAGATGGACAAGCCCGACGTCGACTTCATCGAGGGGCTCTCGCCGGCGGTCTCGATCGACCAGAAGTCCACGTCCAAAAACCCGCGCTCCACGGTCGGCACGATCACCGAGGTCTACGACTACCTCCGGCTGCTCTACGCGCGCGCCGGGCGGCCGCACTGCCCCGTCTGCGGCTCGCCGATCGAGCGGCAGACCCCCCAGCAGATCGTCGACCGGGTGATGGCCCTCGATGAGGGCACCCGGTTCCAGGTCCTCGCGCCGGTGATCCGGGGCCGCAAGGGTGAATACATCGAGCTGTTCCGACAGCTCCAGACCCAGGGGTTCTCGAGGGCGCGCGTGGACGGCGAGATCCACACGCTCGACACGCTGTCCTCCGACGGGCCCCGGCTCGACAAGCAGAAGAAGCACACCATCGAGGTGGTCGTCGACCGGCTCGCGGTCAAGGCTTCCTCCAAGCGGCGACTCACCGACTCGGTCGAGACCGCGCTCAACCTCGCGTCCGGGCTGGTGGTCTTCGACATGGTCGACCTGCCGGAGCGAGACCCGGGCCGCGAGCTGAAGTTCAGCGAGAAGATGGCCTGCCCCAACGACCACCCGATCGACACCGACGAGCTCGAGCCACGGTCCTTCTCGTTCAACAGCCCCTTCGGCGCCTGCCCGGAGTGCAGCGGGCTCGGCACCCGCATGGAGGTGGACCCCGAGCTCGTCGTACCCGACGACCAGGCCACCCTGGGCGAGGGCGCGATCCAGCCCTGGAGCCAGGCACACGTCGCCGACTACTTCCTGCGACTGATGAACGCACTCGGCGAGGAGCTCGGCTTCGACCTCAACACGCCGTGGACGGACCTGCCCGCCAAGGCACAGCAGTCGATCCTCGACGGCCACTCGACAAAGGTGCACGTGGTCACCCGCAACCGCTACGGCCGCGAGCGCGCCTACTGGGCGGAGTTCGAGGGAGTCCGCAGCTACATCGAGCGCCGACACCGCGAGGCCGAGTCCGACACCAGCCGGGAGCGGTTCGAGGGGTTCATGCGCGAGGTGCCCTGTCCCGCCTGCCAGGGCAGCCGGCTCAAGCCGGTCTCGATGGCGGTCACCCTCGGCGACGCCAACCGCGGGGGCAAGAACATCGCCCAGGTCTGTGAGCTGCCGATCAACGAGACTGCCCAGTTCCTCAGCGAGGTCGAGCTGTCGGCCCGCGAGCGACAGATCGGCGAGCGGGTGCTCAAGGAGATCCAGGAGCGGCTCAACTTCCTGCTCGACGTCGGCCTCGACTACCTGTCCCTCGACCGCCCGTCCGGATCGCTCTCCGGCGGCGAGGCGCAGCGGATTCGGCTCGCCACCCAGATCGGAGCCGGCCTGGTCGGCGTCCTCTACGTCCTCGACGAGCCCTCCATCGGCCTCCACCAGCGCGACAACCACCGGCTGATCGAGACCCTGGTCCGGCTCAAGGACCTCGGCAACACCCTGATCATCGTCGAGCACGACGAGGACACCATCGAGACCGCCGACTGGGTCGTCGACATCGGTCCCGGCGCCGGCGAGCACGGCGGCCAGATCGTGCACAGCGGCACGGTCGCAGACCTGCTCACCCACCCCGACTCAATCACCGGCCAATACCTCTCCGGCCGCCGCGAGATCCCGGTTCCGCCGATCCGGCGGCCGCGGACGACCGGTCGCGAGCTGACCGTCGTCGGCGCCCGCGAGCACAATCTCCAAAACATCGACGTGACGTTCCCGCTGGGGCTGTTCGTCGCGATTACCGGCGTATCCGGCTCGGGCAAGTCGACGCTGGTCAACGACATCCTCTACACGTCGCTGGCCAAGCAGATCTACCACGCCCGCGCCATCCCGGGGCGCCACCAGCGGATCACCGGGCTGCCCCACGTCGACAAGGTGATCCACGTCGACCAGTCACCGATCGGCCGCACCCCGCGGTCCAACCCGGCGACCTACACCGGCGTCTTCGACCACGTCCGCAAGCTGTTCGCCTCCACCCCCGAGGCGAAGATGCGTGGCTACCAGCAAGGCCGCTTCTCGTTCAACGTCAAGGGCGGCCGCTGCGAGGCGTGCGCCGGCGACGGCACGATCAAGATCGAGATGAACTTCCTCCCGGACGTCTACGTCCCCTGCGAGGTCTGCCACGGCGCCCGCTACAACCGCGAGACGCTCGAGGTCCACTACAAGGGCAAGACCATCGCCGAGGTGCTCGACATGGCGATCGAGGAGGCGGTCGACTTCTTCGCCGCCGTCCCCGCGATCTCGCGGCACATGAAGACCCTGGTCGAGGTCGGCCTCGGCTACGTCCGGCTCGGACAGCCGGCCACCACGCTGTCCGGCGGCGAGGCCCAACGGGTCAAGCTCTCCTCCGAGCTGCAGAAGCGATCGACCGGGCGCACCGTCTACGTGCTCGACGAGCCGACCACCGGCCTGCACTTCGAGGACATCCGCAAGCTGCTGCTCGTGCTCGGCCGGCTGGTCGACCAGGGCAACACGGTGCTCGTCATCGAGCACAACCTCGACGTCATCAAGACCGCCGACTGGCTGATCGACATGGGGCCCGAGGGTGGCTCCCGTGGCGGGCTCGTGGTCGCCGAGGGCACTCCGGAGCAGGTCGCGGACAACCCGGACAGCTTCACGGGGGCCTTCCTCAAACCACTCCTCGACGGCCGCGAGGCCAAGCAGCCGTCCCGGAAGAAGCCGGCCGCCAATACTCCGGCCGCCAAGGGTACGGCGAAGGCTGCGGCCGCCAAGAAGAAGGCGCCGGCGCGCAAGTCGACGAAGAGGACGGCGCGCAAGAGCGCCTAAGAGACCTCTCACCCAACTCACATCGCTGTCTCAGGAACCGGGCGGGTCTCGTGGATAGCGTCAGTTTCAACGACCCGTGCATCTCGACACCCCGCGCCGAGAGGACCCGCCGCCAATGTCAGACCCCGCCAAGGCCACCACCGTCTCGCGAAGGACCCTGACCGGGCTGGCAGCCGCCGGTATCGGCGTACCACTGCTCGCCGCATGCAGCAGCGACGACCCCGGCTCCGCGAACGACACGAGCTCCGGCTCCACCACGTCCGGTGGCAGCACGCCGAGCAGCCCCAGCACCCCCAGCTCCCCCAGCGACTCGGGCACCCCCACCCCCGTCGAGTCTTCGGGTGGCGCTGTCCCGAAGGGGTTCACCTCCACCAGCGACATCGACGTCGGCGGCGGCTCGATCTTCACCGACGAAGAAGTCGTGATCACCCAGCCTGCCGAGGGGGAGTTCAAGGCGTTCTCGGCGGTCTGCACCCATCAGGGCTGCATCGTGGCGAGCGTCTCCGACGGCACCATCAACTGCACCTGCCACGGCAGCAAGTTCTCGATCGAGACGGGTGAGCCGGTGGCGGGTCCGGCACCGTCACCCCTGGACGAGGTGAAGGTCACCGTGACGGGCGACCAGATCAACCTCGCCTGATGCCTCGCACATCACCTGAACCGTTCGCCGTGCGCTGACGTACTCCTCCTAGTCTGACCCCGCCCGCCCCGTGACCAGAGGACAAGTCGTGACCATTTCCCGCAGGACCATGACCGGTCTGGCCGCTGCCGGTGTCGGGTTTCCGCTCGTCGCCGCGTGCGGCGGCTCCTCCGACGCCGAATCGTCCGGCGGGGACGCCGGAGGCGGCGGTGACCTCGGCAAGACGTCTGACATCGACGTCGGCGGGGGCTCGATCTTCACCGATGACGAGGTCGTGGTCACCCAGCCGACCGAGGGGGAGTTCAAGGCGTTCTCTGCGGTCTGCACCCATCAGGGCTGCATCGTGGCGAGCGTGTCCGACGGCACCATCAACTGCACCTGCCACGGCAGCAAGTTCTCGATCGAGACGGGTGAGCCGGTGGCGGGTCCGGCGCCGTCACCCCTGGACGAGGTGAAGGTCACCGTCTCGGGCGACCAGATCACTCTCGCCTGAGACCAGGCACTCCTCCCGCCACCGACGGTCCGCGGCGAGTGCCGCCGGTCCAGCCGCGCGTCCAGCACCTCGCGCGCGTCGTCCAGCCGGCCGGCCCTGACCAGGCCGCGATCCGGGTCTCCTCGATGATCTCCCGCTGGGCGTCAGAGCCGCCCAGCCGGCGGCTCGGGCCGGCCAGCGCCTCGAGTGCGTCCGCAGCCATGCTGTGGTGGCCCGCGGCCAGCCGCGCGAGCGTCCGGGCCAGCGGAGCGACCACCTCGCGCTGGGTGGGATGGGCGTGCCGGGCAGCCCAGCCGGCCAGGCGGTCGAGTCCCGCCCGGTCGTCGAGGGAGAGCAGCGTCACCGCCGAGTGCATGGCAAGGTACGGCGTCGCTGGCCGCTCCAGTACCTCTCGGCCGGCTATTGCCGCCACCTGGTCCAGTCCCGGTACGTCGTGCGCGTCCGGCGTGAGTGCCCACCGGAACAGCAGCGACCCGGTGTCGACGAGCGGCCGGCAGCCGAGCCCGTGCTCGGGTCGGAGCTGCACGTCGTACCGCAGCCGCACCGCGTCCAGGTCGCCGAGCGACAGCTCGTGCAGCGCGGCGTGCCAGGCGAAGTGGCTCAGGCTGTCGATGGTCGCGCCGTCGCCGGCCATCCAGGAGTCCATCAGGCCAGCCCGGCCACGTGGTCACCGGTCTCGTAGTGCGCGTGCGCCCGCGCGTGTGCGGAATGACCGGCGCCCGGCTCGACGGCGAGCGACCGGCAGCTGAGCTCCATGGCCTCGTCGAGGCGGCCCTGCTCCTGGCGCACGAAGGCCAGGAGTCCGGTGAACCACCAGTCGTCCCCGTAGGCCGAGATGGCCCGCTCGACCAGCGACCACGCCTCCTCGGGCACCTCCGTGACGCCGGCGAACGCGATCGTCGGCACCGCCGTGGACAGGAGCATTGCGTCCAGGGGGTACGACGCGAGGTGCGCCACCAGCGGCCGGGAGTCGCCGGCTACGTGCCGGGCGACCGAGTGCACGTGGCTGCGCTCGCGCTCGCTGCCGCGGGCGGCGTGCAGAGTGGCGTCGCGCAGCCGGGACTGGATGTCCACCTCAGCGCAGAGCTCGTGGCCGAGCAGAGCGAGCGCGGCGTGGCCGAGCGCGAAGGTCGGGTCGTGCGCGAGTGACGCGGCCAGCGAGGGGAGCGCCCCCGCGTTCAACCGCAGTACGTCCAGCAGTCCTCGCGAGTACGCCGTCGCCGCCTCCGGGCTGGTGGTGAGGGCGTACCCGTAGGGGTCACGACACGGCATGAAAAGCAGAGTAAATGACTGAACTTAGGGTTCCAAGCCAGCGCTGCCGGGTGTGTCCCTGCCCGACCGTAGGGTTGAGGCGTGCCCGCTGCGTCGTTCCGCCCCGCCCCGGGGTCGATCCCGACCCAGCCCGGGGTCTACCGGTTCCGGGACGGGCGCGGCCGGGTCATCTACGTCGGCAAGGCCAAGAGCCTGCGGTCCCGGCTGTCGTCGTACTTCCAGGACATCGGCAACCTGCACGCACGCACCGCGACGATGGTCAGCACCGCCGCGAGCGTCGAGTGGACGGTGGTGAACACCGAGGTCGAGGCTCTCCAGCTGGAGTACTCCTGGATCAAGGAGTTCGACCCGCGGTTCAACGTGAAGTACCGCGACGACAAGTCCTACCCGTGGCTCGCGGTGACGGTGGGCGAGGAGTTCCCGCGGGTGATGGTCGGCCGCGGTGCCAAGCGCAAGGGCACCAGATACTTCGGCCCCTACAGCCACGCGTGGGCGATCCGGGAGACCGTCGACATCCTGCTGCGGGTCTTCCCGATGCGCAGCTGCTCCAACGGCGTGTTCAAGCGCTCCGGCCAGATCGGCCGACCCTGCCTGCTCGGCTACATCGACAAGTGCTCCGCACCGTGCGTCGGCAACATCAGCGCCGAGGACCACCGCGCGATCGTCGACGACTTCTGCGACTTCATGGCCGGCCAGACCCGGCCGTTCATCAGGCGCATCGAACGGGAGATGTACGCCGCCTCCGAGCGTCAGGACTACGAGAAGGCGGCCCGGCTCCGCGACGACCTGGGGGCGATGGAGCGGGCGCTGGAGAAGCAGGCTGTGGTCCTCGGTGACGGCTCCGACGTCGACGTGATCGCACTGGCCGAGGACCCGCTCGAAGTAGCCGTCCAGGTCTTCTACGTCCGCGCCGGCCGGATTCGCGGCCAGCGCGGCTGGGTCGCCGACAGGGTCGAGGAGGGCGGCACGGCCGAGCTGGTCGAGGACTTCCTCCTCCAGCTCTACGCCGGAGACTCTGACTCGATCCCGCGGGAGATCCTCGTGCCCGCGCTGCCACCGGATGTCGAGACCTTCGAGCAGCTCTTCGGCGACCTGCGCGGCAGCAAGGTGCAGATCCGGGTGCCCCAACGCGGCGACAAGAAGACGCTGCAGGAGACCGTGGCCAGCAACGCGCGGCAGTCGCTGGCGCTCCACAAGACCAAGCGCGCCAGCGACCTGACCACCCGCAACCGCGCACTCGAGGAGATCCAGGTGGGGCTCGCCCTCGACGAGGTGCCGCTGCGGATCGAGTGCTACGACGTCTCCAACCTGCAGGGCACCGAGGTCGTCGCATCCATGGTGGTGTTCGAGGACGGCCTGGCCCGCAAGGGCGAATACCGCCGCTTCGTGATCAAGGGTGTCGACGGGCAGAACGACGTCGCGTCCATGCACGAGGTGATCACCCGGCGGTTCCGGCGGCTGCTCGACGAGCAGGCCAGGTCCGACATCAAGCCCGGTGACGACGAAAACGGTCCGATGCTGGTCGACCCCGAGACGGGTCGGCCCCGCAAGTTCGCCTACGCACCGGGTCTCGTCGTCGTCGACGGCGGTCCGCCGCAGGTGGCCGCCGCGCAGCGGGCGCTCGACGAGCTCGGCATCGACGACATCCCGGTCTGCGGGCTGGCCAAGCGGCTCGAGGAGGTCTGGCTGCCCGGGCAGGAGGACCCGGTCATCCTGGCTCGGGCGTCGGAGGGCCTCTACCTGCTGCAGCGGATCCGCGACGAGGCGCATCGCTTCGCGATCACCCACCACCGGTCGCGTCGGTCCAAGTCGATGGTCGAGAGCCTTCTCGACGACGTGCCAGGGCTCGGCGAGGTGCGTCGCAAGACCCTGCTCAAGCACTTCGGCTCGCTCAAGAAGCTGCGCGAGGCCGGAGTCGAGGACATCGCCCAGGTGCCCGGCATCGGCACCCGCACCGCGACCGCGATCAAGGACGCGGTGGCCGCGAGCGCGACCAGCCGCAAGACTGACGCCATGGCCGGCATGACAGTGAACACCGCCACCGGCGAGATTGACGAGGCATGAGCGCCGAGGAGGGCGCGACGGCCACACCCGGTGAGCTGGTCGTGGTGACCGGCATGACCGGCGCCGGCCGCAGCACCGCCGCCAAGGAGCTCGAGGACCTCGGCTACTACGTCGTCGACAACCTCCCGCCGGGGCTGCTCAAGGACGTCGTCCGACTGGTCGACGAGAGCCGTGGCAAGGCTCAGCCGATCGCCGTGGTCATCGACGTCCGCTCCGGCGCGTTCTTCGAGTCACTGGCCGAAAACCTGGCCCACCAGAGCGCCACCGGGCGGCACGCGACGCTGATCTTCCTCGAGGCCAGCGACGAGGTCCTGGTGCGCCGCCAGGAGGCCGCCCGCCGACCGCACCCGCTGCAGGGCGACGGCCGGCTGCTCGACGGGCTCCAGCGCGAGCGCGGGGTGCTGGCCGGGCTGCGCGGGGACGCCGACCTGGTCATCGACACCTCGGCCCTCAACGTGCACCAGCTGACCGACCGGATCGCCGCCGAGTTCGGCACGCCGGAGACGGTTCGGCTCAAGGTCAGCGTGGTCAGCTTCGGGTTCAAGTACGGCATCCCGGTCGACACCGACTTCCTGGCCGACATGCGGTTCCTGCCCAACCCACACTGGATCCCTGAGCTGCGGTCGCACACCGGCCTCGACGCAGAGGTCGCCGACTACGTCCTCGGGCAGGACGGCGCCACCGAGTTCGTGGAGCGGTGGGTCGAGCTGATCGCCGGCGTCGCGGACGGCTACCTGGGGCAGGGGAAGCGGTTCGCCCAGGTCGCGATCGGCTGCACCGGAGGCAAGCACCGCAGCGTGACCGTGACTCAGGAGGTCGTCCGCCGCCTCAAGCAGCGCGACATCGAGGCCCGGGCCTACCACCGCGACCTGGGCCGGGAGTGAACTCGATGACAGAGGAACTGGTGCCCGACCGGGCGGTTGCGGTGGTCGCGTTCGGCGGCGGCCACGGACTGCACGCCTCGCTGTCCGCACTGCGGCTGCTCGTCGACGATCTCGTCGTGGACGAGCTGACCGCGGTGGTGACCGTCGCCGACAACGGCGGCTCGTCGGGCCGGCTGCGCGGCGAGTTCGGCGTACTCCCGCCCGGCGACCTGCGGATGGCGCTGGCCGCGCTCTGTGGGCGCAACGAGTGGGGCGTGACCTGGTCGCGGGTGCTGCAGCACCGCTTCGAGGGGCACGGCGAGATGCGCGACCACGTGATCGGCAACCTGCTCATCGTCGGGCTCTGGGAGCTCCTGGGAGACCACGTCGACGCCCTGGACTACGTCGGCCGGCTGCTCGGCGCGACCGGACGCGTGCTGCCGATGGCGCTGGTGCCGATGGACATCACCGCCGATGTCCGGGGGCTCGTGCCCGGGGACCCCGACGCGCTGGTGAGCGTGCGCGGCCAGGTCGAGGTGGCGACCACCGACGGGGTCATCGACTCCATCACGCTGGTGCCGCCGGACCCGCCGGCCGCGCCCGAGGCGCTCAAGGCGATCGAGGCCGCCGACTGGGTGGTGCTCGGGCCGGGCTCCTGGTTCACCTCGGTGATCCCGCACCTGATGGTCCCGGCGCTGCGCCAGGCGCTGGTCAGCACCGACGCGAAGGTGGTCGTGGTGCTCAACCTGGCCGACGAGGTCGGGGAGACGACCGGGTTCGGGCCGGCCGACCACCTCGCGGTCCTGGCCGAGCACGCTCCGGATCTCCGGGTCCACACCGTGCTGGCCGACGCGCAAGTCGACGAGGACGAGCTGGCCGAGCTCGCCCACGTGGTCGCCGCGTACGGCGCCAGGCTGGTCGTCGAGGACGTCGCGGAGGCTCCCGGGACCCCCCGTCACGACCACGTGAAGCTGGCTGCGGCGTACTCCAAGATCGTCTCCGGAACGGCCTGAGCACGACCGAAAACCCCAATGGCCACAAGGGTTCCGAGGGTTGTTGACGCGCGTGCGAGGATCGGCTCATGGCGATGACGGCACAGGTGAAGTCCGAACTGGCCAGCACCCAGATCACCAAGACTTGCTGTCGGAAGGCCGAGGTCGCCTCGATGCTCCGGTTCGCCGGCGGACTTCACATCGTCAACGGCAAGATCGTGGTCGAGGCCGAGCTGGACACCGGCGCCGCGGCCCGCCGGTTGCGCACGGACGTCTCGGAGGTCTACGGCCATGAGTCGGACGTCGTGATGGTGCAGGGCAACGGCATCCGCAAGGGCAGCCGCTACATCGTCAGGATCAGCAAGCAGGGCGAAGCGCTGGCCCGCCAGACCGGGTTGCTCGATCAGCGCGGCCGGCCCGTGCGCGGCTTGCCGCCAGCCGTCGTCTCCGGCGGAGGGTGCGACGCCGTGGCCGCCTGGCGTGGCGCGTTCCTGGCCCACGGGTCGCTCACCGAACCAGGCCGGTCGTCGTCGCTGGAGGTCACCTGCCCCGGCCCCGAAGCGGCCCTCGCCCTGGTGGGGGTCGCGCGCCGGCTCGGCATCGCCGCGAAGGCACGCGAGGTGCGCGGCGTGGACCGCGTTGTGATGCGCGACGGCGACGCCATCGGCCAGCTCCTGACCCGGCTGGGTGCGCACGAGTCGCTGATGGCCTGGGAGGAGCGCCGGATGCGGCGCGAGGTGCGGGCCACCGCCAACCGGCTGGCCAACTTCGACGACGCCAACCTGCGCAGGTCTGCTCGCGCCGCGGTCGCTGCCGGGGCTCGTGTCGAGCGGGCGCTGGAGATCCTCGGCGACGAGATCCCCGACCACCTCAAGATGGCCGGCCACCTGCGGCTCGAGCACAAGCAGGCCTCGCTGGAGGAGCTGGGACAGCTGCACGACCCGGTGCTCACCAAGGACGCGATCGCCGGCCGGATCCGCCGGCTGCTGGCGATGGCCGACAAGCGCGCCGAAGACCTCGGCATCCCCGACACCGAGGCCTCGCTGACCCCCGAGATGCTGGCTGACGAGTAAGTCTGACCCGGTGCAGCTCCGGCCGCTGCCGTCTCAGGCAGTCTGGCGACACCACACCGCCCGGGAGGCGGTCGAGGTGGTGTCGCCCGAGGCCACGGCCGAGGGCGTTCTGCTCCGCGGGGCCGTCACGGGTGTCGAGGAGGGGATCGGGTTCGCGGTCGCCTACGAGATTCAGGTCGATCCGGACTGGGGCAGCCGGGCGGCCGTCGTACGTTCGCTGATGTCCGGGGACGACGCCGAGGTGGTGTTGGCCCGCGCCGAGGATGGCAGGTGGTCGGTCGACGGCCGGCATCGACCGGAGCTGGACGGGGTGGTGGATGTCGACCTCGAGGCGTCCGCCATGACCAACACCCTGCCGGCGCACCGCCTGGCGCTGGCCGAGCCCACGCCCGCGCCGGCGGCGTACGTACGCCTGGACCTGAGCGTCGAGCGAATCGAGCAGTGGTACGGCCCCGCCCTGCCGCTGCCCGACGGTGGTTGCCGGGTGGGCTATCTGGCCCCGCGGTTCGAGGCTGACTTCAACCTGAGCTACGACGCATCCGGGCTGGTGCTCGACTACCCGTTCCTTGCTTCTCGTCTGCTCTGAGTCGGCGGAGGGCTCGGTTACTCGCACGTACGCCGGACGCGACCCTGACGTCGACGTACCGCCCCGATAGGGTCGGTTTGATCGTTCCATCCGACACACCAGGAGCATTGCAGTGACCGTTCGCGTCGGCATCAACGGCTTCGGCCGGATCGGCCGCAACTTCTACCGCGCCGTCCGTGTCCTCCAGCAGAACGAAGGCCTCGACCTCGAGATCGTCGCGGTCAACGACCTGACCGACCCCTCGGCGCTCGCGCCGCTGCTGAAGTTCGACTCCATCCTCGGGCGCCTCGACGCGGACGTGCAGGCCAGCGAGGGCCAGATCGCGGTGGGCGACCAGATCGTCAAGGTCTTCGCCGAGCGCGACCCGGGCAACCTCAAGTGGGCCGACGAGGGCGTCGACGTGGTCGTCGAGTCCACCGGCTTCTTCACCGACGCCACCAAGGCCCGAGCGCACGTCGACAACGGCGGTGCCAAGAAGGTGATCATCTCCGCGCCGGCGTCCAACGAGGACTTCACCGTGGTCATGGGCGTCAACCACGAGGACTACGACCCCGCCGCGCACACCGTCATCTCCAACGCGTCCTGCACGACCAACTGCCTGGCGCCGATGGCGAAGGCCCTCCACGACGAGTTCACGATCGTCAAGGGGCTGATGACCACGGTGCACGCGTACACCGCGGACCAGAACCTCCAGGACAACATCCACAAGGACCTGCGCCGCGCGCGGGCCGCGGCGATCAACGTCGTACCGACCTCGACCGGCGCCGCCAAGGCGATCGGCCTGGTGCTGCCCGAGCTGAAGGGCAAGCTCGACGGCTACGCGCTCCGCGTGCCCGTCCCGACCGGCTCCGCGACCGACCTCACCTTCGAGGCGGGCCGCGACACCTCGGTCGAAGAGGTCAACGAGGCCGTCAAGGCGGCGGCCGACGGCCGCTACCTCAGGTACTCCACCGACCCGCTGGTCTCCAGCGACATCGTCACCGACCCGGCGTCCTGCATCTTCGACGCGCCGCTGACCAAGGTCATCGGCAACCAGGTCAAGGTCGTGGGCTGGTACGACAACGAGTGGGGCTACTCCAACCGGCTGGCCGATCTGATCAAGTACGTCGGCGAGACGCTCTAGCTGTGGGGGAGTACCCCGGGCTTGGCCAAGAATTCCTGCAGAGCGTCTCCGGCAAGAGAGTCCTCGTCCGCTCGGACCTCAACGTGCCTCTGGACGGCACCCGGATCACCGACGACGGCCGGATCCGCGCCAGCGTCCCGACCATCCGCGCCCTGTCTGAGGCGGGCGCCCGGGTGGTGGTGATCGCCCACCTGGGTCGCCCCAAGGGCGAGCCCGAGGACCGCTACTCGCTGCGTCCGGTCGCGGCCCGGCTCGGTGAGCTGCTCGGGCAGGAGGTCGCCTTCGCCGACGACACCGTCGGCGAGTCCGCCCGCACCACCGTGGCCGGGCTGTCCGACGGCGAGGTCGCCGTACTCGAGAACGTGCGGTTCAACCCCGGCGAGACCAGCAAGGACGACGCGGAGCGGGGCGAGTTCGCAGACCAGCTGGCCGAGCTGGCCGACGCCTACGTGTCCGACGGGTTCGGGGCCGTGCACCGCAAGCACGCGTCCGTGTACGACGTCGCCCAGCGGCTCCCGCACGCGATGGGCGGCCTCGTCGCCACCGAGCTCGGCGTGATGAAGCGCCTCACCGAGGACCCCGAGCGGCCCTACGTGGTCGTGCTGGGCGGGTCCAAGGTCTCCGACAAGCTCGGCGTGATCGACAGCCTCCTCGACAAGGCCGACAGCCTGCTGATCGGCGGCGGGATGGTCTTCACCTTCCTCAAGGCCCAGGGCCACGAGGTCGGCAAGAGCCTGCTCGAGGACGACCAGGTCGAGACCTGCGGCGACTACCTCCGGCGTGCCGAGGAGAGCGGCGTGCAGATCCTGCTGCCCACCGACATCGTGGTCGACACCGAGTTCCCCTCCGACGACCGGGAGCCGCAGCCGAAGGTCGTTGGCGCCGACGCCATTCCGTCCGATGCGCTGGGTCTCGACATCGGCCCGGAGTCGGCCCGGGCGTTCGCGGAAACCGTCACCGGCGGCCGCACCGTCTTCTGGAACGGTCCGATGGGTGTCTTCGAGACACCCGAGTTCGCCGAGGGCACGCGCGTCGTCGCGCAGGCGCTGACCGAGGTCGACGGGCTGTCCGTGGTCGGCGGCGGCGACTCGGCGGCCGCCGTACGCACGCTCGGCTTCGACGAGGACGCGTTCGGCCACATCTCCACGGGCGGCGGAGCCAGCCTGGAGTACCTCGAGGGCAAGACCCTCCCCGGCATCGACGTCTTGGAGAACTAGACATGGCCACGACCCGCACCCCGCTGATGGCGGGCAACTGGAAGTCGAACCTCACCCACCAGGAAGCGGTGGTCCTCGTCCAGAAGCTGGCGTGGACGCTGGACGACAAGAAGCACGACTACAGCCGCGTCGAGGTGGTCGTCGTGCCGCCGTACACCGACATCCGCTCGGTGCAGACGCTCGTCGACGGTGACCGGCTGCAGATCCGGTACGGCGCCCAGGACGTCTCCGAGCACGACGGCGGCGCCTACACCGGCGAGATCTCGGCGGCGATGCTGGCCAAGCTCGGCTGCTCCTACGTCGTGGTCGGGCACAGCGAGCGGCGTGAGCACCACAAGGAGTCCGACGAGCTGGTCAACGCCAAGGCGCACAAGGCGCTGGCTGCTGACATGACGCCCATCGTCTGTGTCGGCGAGGGGCTCGAGGTGCGGCAGGCCGGTGAGCACGTCCCCTACACGATGAGCCAGGTGGAGGGGTCGCTCGCCGGGTTCACCCCGGAGCAGGTGGCCGGGCTGGTGGTCGCCTACGAGCCGGTCTGGGCGATCGGGACCGGCGAGGTGGCGACCCCAGCCGACGCGCAGGAGGTCTGTCTGGCGATCCGAGGGCAGGTGCGCGAGGCCCACGGCGACGCGGCCGCGGACGGCGTACGCATCCTCTATGGCGGGTCCGTCAAGGCGGCGAACGTCGCCGGAATCATGGCCGAGGAGGACGTGGACGGGTGCCTCGTCGGCGGTGCCAGCCTGCAGGCCGACGAGTTCGGCGGCATCTGCCGCTACTACGACATGCCTGCGCTGTGATCACCCTTTCGGGGGATGCGGTTTCGTGACGTAGGATCGCGGCCGTGGATCTCCTCTTCACGATCATCCTCGTGGCCAGCAGCATGGTGATGATCCTGCTCGTCCTCTTGCACAAGGGCCGCGGTGGCGGTCTCTCCGACATGTTCGGTGGGGGTGTCTCCAGCTCGCTGGGCGGTTCGTCCGTGGCCGAGAAGAACCTCGATCGGCTCACCGTGGGCGTCGGCGTCATCTGGTTCGCCTGTGTGATCGCCCTCGGCCTCCTGTTGGCCTACCAGTGAGGAGGACGCGTCGTGGCTGGTGGAGGTAACGCCATCCGCGGGAGCAGGGTCGGCGCCGGCCCCATGGGTGAGGCGGAGCGCGGCGAAGCCGCCGCCCGCCAGGCGGTCACCTACTTCTGCTCCCATGGCCACCGCTCGGTGGTCACCTTCGCGGTCGAGGCCACCGTCCCGGACACCTGGGACTGCCCCAAGTGCGGCCTCCCGGCGTCCGTCGACTCGGACAACCCGCCCCCGGCGCCCAAGATCGAGCCCTACAAGACTCACCTTGCCTACGTGAAGGAGCGCCGCTCCGACGCCGAGGCCGCCAGCATCCTCGACGAGGCCCTCGAGCTGCTCCGCTCCCGCCGCAAGTCCGGCGACATCATCTTCTGACGCTGACCCGCCACTTCTGGCCCTGAGGATCTGGCTGACCCGTCGATTTTGGCCTGTGGAAAGCCGGTGGACCGCTTCTGATCCGGGAAGCGTCGTCGGCATGAAGACCTGGATGACGCCGGGGACCGTGCTTCTCGGCCACGCCTGTCCGCTCCCACTTGACGCACCGTTCACACTGGCCGTCGCCGAAAAGCTCGGTGTGTCACGTCGCGTGCTGCGCGCTCTGGTGTCGCGTGGGTTTGTCCGCCGCGTCGGCCAGGGGGTGTACGCCGTCGCGCAGGCACCGAACACGATCGAGTTCCGCGCTGCATCCCTGAAGCTGGTCGTGTCGCCGCATGCGGCGATCACCGACCGGACGGCCGCCTGGCTGCATGGGATAGACCTGCTGCCACGCTCGCGGTACAGCCTCATGCCACCCATCCAGGCGTTCCTGAAACCGGGTCATCGATCTCGAAGACCCGAGGCGGAGAGTGGCGAGCGCATGCTCTCGAAGCGGGACCTGATGGAGCTGCATGGCCTGACGGTCACTACCCCACTGCGGACGGCCTGCGACCTGGGCCGCATGCTCTGGAGGTACGACGCTCTGGCGGCACTGGACCAGTTCTTGCGGCTCGGCGTACCTCACGACGAGCTGCTCGAGGAGATCAGTCGCTTCAAGGGTTATCGCGGTGTCATCCAGCTGCGCTACCTCGCTCCCATCGCCGACCCCCGCGCCGAGTCCGTCGCGGAGTCGGCGCTGCGACTGCACTGGTACGACGCCTGCCTGCCAGCGCCCGAGCTCCAGTGGTGGGTCTTCAACGACCTGGGTGTCGGGGTGTACCGGTTGGACCTGGCGCTTCCCGAGGCGATGTTCGGGGCTGAGTACAACGGCGAGGAGTTCCACTCTTCCGACGAGGACCGAGACGACGACGAGGTCCGGCTGACCTGGCTCGACGAGCAGCGCAGCTGGCACATCGAGGTCTTCGACAAGTCTCATGTCTACGCCCAGGACGGCAATGCCGTGCCCAAGTTGCAGCAGGGCCTCGTCGTGGCACGTCGTAAGCTCGCAATGCCCACCTCCTACCCCACCTTGGGTTGACACGACTCTGCGGGCAGCACGAATTGCGCGGCCAGAACTGACGGGTCAGCGCCGTGTGGAGGGCCAGAACTGACGGGTCACCGCCCAGGACAGGGCCAGAATCGCCGGGTCAGCGTGGGGGTCAGAGGTGGGAGGCGGCCGGGCGGTCGAGGAACCAGATGGTCTCCGCGGAGCCGGTGACGCCGGCGGCGGGGCAGTCGTGGACGTCGGCGCCCTCGGCGAGGGCGCGGGCGACCGCGGAGGCCTTCTCCTCGCCGCTGACCAGGAACCACACCGAGGCGGCGCGGTTGAGGGCCGGGAAGGTCAGGCTGATGCGTTCCGGAGGTGGCTTGGGGGAGTCCGTGACCGCGACGGCGACGCGGTCGTCGACGTCGAGCTGGGGGAAGCCCGGGAACAGCGACGCCACGTGCCCGTCGGGGCCGACGCCCAGCATCAGGACGTCGAACTCGCCGCTGCCGTGCTCACGCACCTCGTCGGAGTAGGCCACCGCGCCGGCCTCGACGTCGGGGGCGTCCGCGGTCGAGGGCATCTCGTGCACGTTGCCGAGCACGACGCCGACCTGCGAGAGGAACGCCGCCCGCGCCTGGCCGGCGTTGCGGTCGGGGGAGTCGGGGGCCACGAAGCGCTCGTCACCCCACCAGACCACGACCTGTGACCAGTCCACCTCCGAGCTGCCCGACAGTCGGGCCAGCTCGCGGTGTACGGCGTCGGCGATGCTGCCGCCCGTCAGGCCGATCTGGGGTACGGCGCCGCCGGCCTGCGCGTCCGCCAGCCGGGTCAGCAGCTCGCCGGCCACCGCCGTCGCGAGCGCCTCGGAGGAGTCGTGGACCTCGATCCGCGGTGGCGCGGTCACAGCGACCGGCTCTTCACCACGGTGCGCGCCACGGCGGCGTACACGTCGTCCTCGTCGAGCCGGCGGAGCTCCTCGGTCAGCAGCTCGTGCACGTCGCGGCGACGCAACGCGATCGGCCGGTCCGGGTGGCCGGGGGAGGTGTAGGTGGCCAGCCGGCCGTCGGGCCGCGAGATCCTGATCGGCCCGGAGCTGGTCTTCATCTCGACGGAAGTGATCCCGGGGCCACCGGAAGTCTTGCGGGTCACCTCGACCTTGAGCCGGTTGCGCAGCCAGGCCGTGAGCAGGTCGGCGCTCGGGTTCACCCGCTCCGCGGTCACGGTGGCGGAGGTGACCTTGAGCGGATGCTGGTCCAGGGCAGCAGCGAGCAGCGCCCGCCACGGGGTGAGCCGGGTCCAGGACAGGTCGGTGTTTCCGGGCGTGTAGGCCTTGCACTGGCCACGCAGCGCCGAGGTCTTGCCCCTGGACACGTTGGCCGAGTCGGTGATCCGACGCTGGGCGAGCATGCCGAGCGAGTCGCTGGCCGGATCGGCCGGCGCGTCGGTGGGCCACCAGACAGCGACGGGGGAGTCAGGCAGCAGCAGGGGCAGTACGACGGATTCGGGATGCCCGGCCACCTCACCGGTGAGCCGAATCAGGGCGGTCTCCCCGGTCCAGCCGGAACCGGTCCCGACCTGGGCGTCGACCTGCGAGTCGCCGCGGCTGTTCCCGATGATGACGCCGAGGACGCGCGCAGGGTGCTCGTGCGAGGCCTCGCGAGCCATCTCCATCGCGGTGTCGGCCTGGTCCTCGGCGGCCACGATCACCATGGTCAGCACCATGCCCATCGCCGGGCTGCCGGCTCGGGTGCGAGCACGTATGAACTCCGCAGCGATGGCGGCGGAGTCGGTGTCGCTGAGCGCGATCATCACTAGGGACGCCTCCAGGTGCGGCCGTCACGGGCCAGCATCCGGTCCGCGGACTCGGGACCCCACGTGCCGGACGGGTAGGACGCGGGCTTGCCCTTGCGCGACCAGAAGTCGAGCACCGGGTCGAGGATCCGCCAGGACAGCTCGACCTCTTCGTGGCGAGGGAACAGCGGTGGGTCGCCGAGCAGGACGTCGAGGATGAGCCGTTCGTAGGCCTCCGGCGAGGTCTCGGTGAACGAGCCGCCGTAGACGAAGTCCATGTTCACGTCCCGGATCTCCATGCCGGCCCCCGGCACCTTGCTCCCGAACCGGATCGTGACGCCCTCGTCGGGCTGGATCCGGATCACGATCGCATTGTGGGTGAGCTCCTCGACCGACGTGGCCGTGAACGGCTGGTGCGGAGCTCGTTTGAACACGACAGCGACCTCGGTGACGCGGCGACCCAGCCGCTTGCCGGTGCGCAGGTAGAACGGCACCCCGGCCCAGCGCCGGTTGTCGACGTGCAGGGTCACCGCGGCGAACGTCTCGGTGGCCGAGGTCTTGCGGACCCCGTCCTCCTCGAGGAAGCCGCGGACCTTCCGGCCGCCGGACCAGCCCGCGGCGTACTGCCCCCGGGCGGTGGTGAGGTCCAGCCGCCGGGGCAGGCTGATGCTGGCCAGCAGCTTCTGCTTCTCGTTGCGCAGGGCGTGGGCGTCGAAGGAGGTCGGCTCCTCCATCGCGACCAGGGCCATCAGCTGGAGCAGGTGGTTCTGGATCACGTCGCGGGCCGCACCGATGCCGTCGTAGTAGCCGGCCCGCCCTTCGATGCCGACGTCCTCCGCCATCGTGATCTGCACGTGGTCGACGTAGTTGCCGTTCCAGAGCGGCTCGAACATCTGGTTGGCGAACCGCATGGCCAGGATGTTCTGGACGGTCTCCTTGCCGAGGTAGTGGTCGATCCGGAAGATCGTGTCGCTGGGGAACGCCGTCGCCAGCGCCTGGTTGAGCGCCCGGGCCGACTCGAGGTCGTGACCGAACGGCTTCTCGATCACCACCCGGCGCCACGCGTTGCCGCGCGGCTCGGCGAGCCCGTGCTCCTTCAGCTGGTCGGCGACGACGCCGAAGAACGACGGCGGGATGGCCAGGTAGAAGGCGTGGTTGCCGTCGGTGCCGCGGTCGCGGTCGAGCTCCTCGATGGTCCGGCGCAGGTTTTCGAAGGCGACGTCGTCGCTGAAGTCGCCCGGCACGAACCGGAACCCTTCGGCGAGCTGTCGCCAGGTCTCCTCGCGGAACTCCGTGCGGGCGTGCTGCTTCACCGAGTCGTGCACGATGTCGGCGAAGTCCTGGTCGGCCCAGTCACGTCGCGCGAAGCCGGTGAGGCTGAACCCGGGCGGCAGCAGCCCGCGGTTCGCCAGGTCATAGATCGCCGGCATCACCTTCTTGCGTGACAGGTCGCCGGTGACACCGAAGAGCACCATCCCGCACGGCCCGGCAATCCGGGGGAGCCGCCGGTCCTGCGGGTCCCGGAGCGGGTTGGCGTGGGGAGGGCTCACGCCAGGGCCTTGAGTACGACGTCCAGCTGGTCCGGGCCGGTCACGTGTAACCGGAGCACCGGCCGGCCGCGGTCGGCCAGCACGTTCCCGTCGCCGACCGCCTGGGCGGTCAGGAACTCGTGGAACGTGAACGGCCGGTCCGGGACCGCCAGGTCGGCCACGGGGTCGCTGCTGAGCTGCAGGTAGACGCCCGTCTCCGGTCCGCCCTTGTGGTACTGGCCGGTGGAGTGCAGGAACCGCGGCCCCCACCCGAACGTGACCGGACGCCCCGTGCGCCGGGCCAGCCGGCCGCGTGCCTCGGCCATCGACGCGTCCCGGATCCGGTCGAGGTAGGCCTGCACCGCGACGTACCCGTGATCGCGGTCGAGCCGGTCGAGCAGTGCCGCGACGGCGGCATCGACGGTGGTGGTGCCCTCCGGCAACAGCCCGTCGCTGGCGTAGACGGTCACCGGCCCGTCGACGAACACCGGTGTCGGCGAGCTGCCGCCCCCGTCCAGCATCGCGCGGGCGGCGTCCTTGGCGCTCTCGACGTCAGGCTGGTCGAACGGGTTGATCCCGAGGAGCCGGCCGGCCACCGCCGTGGCGTACTCCCACAGGAGCATCTGGGCGCCCAGCGGTGCGTCGACCGTGGCGCCCCACGACGACGCGGGCCGGACCGTCTCGAAGACGAAGTCGGGACCGAACGTCGTCAGCACCTCGTCGGGCGTGCTGGGATCGAAGTTGGGCGCGTCGAGGGACTCGACGACCACGGGGAGGATGCCCTTCCCGTCCTTGCCGGTTGACTCCGCGATCAGCTGCTCGGCCCAGTCGCCGAAGCCCGGGAACGCCGAGCCGGCGTTCGCGAGGACCACCTTGTCGATGCCCGCCCGGTTGGCGGCACCGAGCAGGCCACCCAGCCGGAGCCCGGGGTTGTCGGCGTCGTCGGCCTCGAGCGCCGGCCGGATCTCCTCGGCCTGGTCGAGCAGCGCGGTGATGTCCGCGCCCGCCAGCCCGCTCGGCACCAGCCCGTACGCCGAGAGCGCGGAGTAGCGCCCGCCCACGTCAGGGTCGGCCAGGTAGACCCGGTAGCCCGCCTCGCGCGCGGACTTCTCCAGCGGGGAGCCCGGGTCGGTGACCACCACGATCCGCTCGGCCGGCTCGATCCCGGCGTCGCGGAACGCCTTCTCGAAGGCTCGCCGCTGGCTGTCGGTCTCGACGGTGCCACCGGACTTGCTGGAGACCACGACGACGGTCTCGGACAACCGCTCCTCGAACGCAGCGCGCACGAAGTCGGGGTCGGAGGAGTCCACCACGACCAGCTCGACACCGGCGGCGGTGCAGATCACTTCAGGTGCCAGCGACGACCCGCCCATGCCGCAGAGCACGACCCGGGCCAGCCCGCGCTCGCGGATCTCGACCTCCAACGTAGCGATGTCGCTGACCAGGCCGCGGGAGGTCTCGGAGAAGCTGACCCACGACAGCCTCTTGGCCGACTCTGACTCCGCCTCGGGGCCCCACAGAGTGGCGTCCTGGCCGGCGATCCCGCTGGCCACCCCGTCGTCCACCAGCTGCTCGACGACGGAGGAGAACGCCTGCTCGTCGGGATAGCCGAAGAACAGCTCGTACGACGGGCCCTTGACCGTGTTCCAGGACGTCACTGGCCGGACTGCTCCATCTGCTTCTCGACGGTCTCGACAAGCTCCTGCCACGACTTCTTGAACTTGTCCACGCCCTCCTCCTCCAGCACGCGGAAGACGTCGGGCAGGTCGATCCCGACCGCGTCGAGCTGGTCGAACAGCTCCTGTGCCTCGGCGGACTTGCCCGTGACCAGGTCGCCCTTGACCTCGCCGTGGTCGGCGAACGCATCGAGGGTCTTCTCCGGCATCGTGTTCACCGTGTCGGCCACCACGAGGTCGGTGACGTAGAGCGTGTCGGGGTAGTCGGGGTTCTTCACTCCCGTCGAGGCCCACAGCGGCCGCTGCGGGTTGGCGCCAGCGTCCGCCAGATCCTTCCAGCGGTCGCTCGCGAGCACCTCTTCGTACGCCGCGTAGGCCAGCCGGGCGTTGGCGACCGCCGCCTTGCCGCGCAGCGCCTTCGCCTCGTCGGAGCCGCCCTCGGACAGGGCGTCGAGCCGCTTGTCGACCTCGGTGTCGACCCGGGAGACGAAGAACGAGGCGACCGAGAAGATCCGGTCGAGGTCGAGTCCCGCGTCGCGGGCCTGCTCGAGACCGCTCAGGTAGGCGTCCATGACACCGCGGTAGCGCTCGACGCTGAAGATCAGCGTGACGTTGACATTGATGCCCTGGGCGATGGTCGCCGTGATCGCCGGCAGCCCTTCCTCGGTGGCCGGGATCTTGATGTAGGCGTTGGGCCGGTCCACGGCCTGCCACAGCTCACGGGCCGAGGCGATGGTCCCGTCGGTGTCGTTGGCAAGGTCAGGCTCGACCTCGATGGAGACCCGGCCGTCGGCCTTGGTCGACTCGTAGACCGGCAACATCAGCTCGCAGCCGTTGCGGACGTCCTCGGTGGTGAGCTCGAACACCACGCGGGTGGTGTCCGCGCCCTCCGCGACGAGCTTGCGCACCTGCTCGTCGTACCGCTCGCCGTCGGAGATGGCTCCGGCGAAGATCGTCGGGTTCGTCGTCACGCCGACGACGTTCTTGTCCCTGATCAGCTCGGCGAGGCTGCCGGACTCGATCCGCTCCCGGGAGAGGTCGTCGAGCCAGATGGAGACGCCTGCGTCGGCAAGCGCCTGGAGTCGGTCGGTCATGGTTCCTCCTAGAGAAAGGGACGGTCAGCTGGTGGCGGCCGCGATGCTGTCCCGTGCCGCATCGGCGACCGCGGTCGCGGTGATGCCGAACTCGGTGAAGATGCGCTGGTAGTCGGCCGACGCACCGTACTGCTCGATCGACACGATCCGGCCGTGGTCGCCCACCACCTCGCGCCAGCCCTGGGCGATGCCCGCCTCGACCGACACCCGGGCCTTCACGGGCGGCGGGATGACGGTCTCGCGGTACGCCGTCTCCTGCTCGTCGAACCACTCCCGGCACGGCATCGACACCACTCGGGCGCGAACGCGGTCCTCGGCGAGGATGGCGCGGGCCTCGACAGCAAGCTGGAGCTCCGAGCCGGTGCCGATCAGCACGACATCGGGCAGCCCGCCGGGGCCGTCGTCGCCGTCGGGCGCCTCGAGCAGCACGTAGCCCCCGCGGTGCACGTTGGAGGTGTCGGAGTATCCGTCGGTGCCGCGCGGGTAGACCGGGATGTTCTGTCGGGTCAGCGCGAGGCCGGCCGGGTGGTCGGTGCGCTCGAGCACCGCCTTCCAGCACGCGGCGACCTCGTTGGCGTCGCCCGGTCGGACCAGGTGCAGACCCGGGATGGCGCGTAGTGCGGCGAGATGCTCGATGGGCTGGTGGGTCGGGCCGTCCTCGCCCAGACCGATGGAGTCATGGGTCCACACGTAGGTGACCGGCAGGCCCATGATCGAGGCCAGCCGCACCGAGGGCCGCATGTAGTCGGAGAAGGTCAGGAAGGTGCCGCCGAAGGCGCGGGTGCCGCCGTGCACGGCGATGCCGTTGAGGATCGCGCCCATCGCGTGCTCGCGGATGCCGAAGTGGAGCACCCGGCCGGCATAGGGATCGCCCTGCCACATCTTCGTGGACCGATCCCGGGGGAGGAACGACGGTGCGTTGTCGATGGTCGTGTTGTTGGACTCCGCGAGGTCGGCCGAGCCGCCCCAGAACTCGGGGACCCGCTCCGCGATCGCGTTGATGACCGCGCCCGAGGCCTTGCGAGTGGCGATGCCTTTCGGGTCCGGGTCGAAGGTCGGCAGCCCGTCGGCCCATCCGTCGGGCAGGGTGCGCGTCTGCAACCGCTCGAAGAGCGCGACGTCCGCCGACGGCTTGGTCGTCCAGTGCTTGAAGTCGCCGTCCCACTCGCTCTGGGCAGCCTTGCCCCGCGCCACGAGCTCGCGCGTGTGCTCGAGGACGCCCGGCGGGATCTCGAACGTCCTCGCGGGGTCGAAGCCGAGGACCTCCTTGGTGGCCGCGACCTCGGCGTCGCCGAGTGCCGAGCCGTGCGCCTTCCCGGTGTTCTGCAGGTTGGGAGCGGGCCAGGCGATGACCGTGCGGAGGACGATGAAGCTCGGCCGGTCGGTGACGGCATCGGCGGCCTTGATCGCCGCGTGCAGCGCCGGCACGTCCTCGCGGTAAGTCCTGCCGTCGTGCGTCCAGTCCACGGTCTGGACGTGCCAGCCGTAGGACTCGTAGCGGGCGGCGACGTCCTCGGCCAGCGCGATGTCGGTGTTGTCCTCGATCGAGATCCGGTTGGCGTCGTAGATGAGGGTGAGGTTCCCCAGCCGCTGGACCCCGGCGATGGCTGACGCCTCCGCGGAGACGCCCTCCTCGATGTCCCCGTCGCTGCACAGCGCGAAGATGCGGTGGTCGAAGGGCGACTCGCCATCGGCGGCGTTCGGGTCGAGCAAGCCACGTTCGCGGCGGGCGGCCATCGCCATGCCGACCGCGTTGCCGATGCCCTGGCCCAGCGGACCGGTCGTGGTCTCGACCCCCGCGGTGTGGCCGTACTCGGGGTGGCCGGGGGTCTTGCTGCCCCACGTGCGCAGCGCCTGGAGATCCTCGAGCTCGAGCCCCCAGCCGCCCAGGAAGAGCTGGATGTAGAGGGTGAGGCTGGAGTGGCCGCAGGAGAGCACGAACCGGTCCCGGCCCGGCCAGTGCGGGTCGGCGGGGTTGTGCCGCATCACCTTCTGGAAGAGGAGGTACGCCGCCGGCGCCAGGCTCATGGCGGTGCCCGGATGGCCGTTCCCGACCTTCTGCACGGCGTCCATCGCGAGCACCCGGACCGTGTCCACCGCCTTGTCGTCGAGCTCGTTCCAGTCCAGGTCCGGTGTGGTGCTCACTGCACTCCTCTCGACGGGCTGCGGGCCAAGCAGACGGCGCGACCGAGACTACTCACGCACACGGTTAGACTCACACCCGCTCAGTGCCCATTCCGTCGAACGCACCCACCCGCGAGGCTTCGTGACCTACGTCGGCCAGTCGGTCCCGCGCACGACGCGCCCCGACAGCGTGCCGACCCGGGACCAGCGGGCCGCGCTCCGGGACGTGGTGGTCGCGTACGTCGGACTGACGAAGCCGCGCGTCATCGAGCTGCTCCTGCTCACCACGGTCCCGGTCATGTTCTTCGCCGCTCGGGGCGTCCCGCCACTCGGCCTGGTGGCCGCCACGGTCGTCGGCGGCACGTTCTCGGCCGGGTCGGCGTCGGTCTTCAACTGCGTCTACGACCGCGACATCGACGAGCAGATGCGGCGTACCCGCCGGCGCGCGCTGCCGCGCCACCTGGTCTCGCCCGCAGCCGCGCTCCTCTTCGGGGTAGTGCTCGCGGTGCTCTCGACCGTGGTGCTGGCCCTCTGGGTCAACCCGCTGTCGGCGGTGCTGGCGCTGACCGCCAACGCGTTCTACGTCTTCGGCTACACCATGCTCCTCAAGCGCCGGACCACCCAGAACATCGTCTGGGGCGGGCTGGCCGGCTGCTTCCCCGCCCTGATCGGCTGGACCGCGGTCACCGGTGAGCTGTCATGGGTGCCGATCGTGCTTTTCGCCGTGGTGTTCTTCTGGACTCCTCCGCACACCTGGGCGCTGGCCCTGCGCTACCGCGAGGACTACGCGAACGTCGACGTGCCGATGCTGCCGGTCGTGGCCCCCGCCCGCGAGGTCGGTCGCCAGATCGTGCTCTACAGCTGGGTGATGGTCGCGGTGTCGCTCGCGCTCTGGCCGGTGGCCGGCACCGGCCTCGTCTACCCCGTCGCCGCGGCCGCGCTGGGCGCCGCGTTCCTGGTCGAGGCCCACCGGATGTGGGCCCGGACGCGAGGCACAGAGGACCTCAGGGTGATCCAGCCGATGCGGCTCTTCCACGCCTCCAACCTCTACCTCTCGCTCCTGTTCGTCTCGGTCGCGCTCGACCCGCTGCTCAACCTCTGACACCCCCGGACGCATCCTGAGTAACCGAACCGGGTAATACCCCGTTAGGTTGTTTCAGGACTGGGGGGCCCGTCGATCGACTCGGCGGACGCAGCGCCCCCTCGCGAACGGGGGCAGCACGCATGACCAGCAGGTCGTGGGAGACGATCGGCCCCGACGTTGCGCCCGACCTGCTGCGCGGCGCGGAGTCCGAGTCGGCGCTGGCTCGGCCTCACCAGCGGTCCCGCGAGCCGCGGATCAGCCTGGTCGTGCCGACGCTCAACGAGGCCCAGAACCTGCGCGAGGTGCTGCCGACGCTCCCTGACGTCCACGAGGTGATCCTGGTCGACGGCGGGTCGATGGACGGCACCGTCGAGACCGCCCGCGAGATACTCCCGGGAGTCATCACCGTCACCCAGACGCGCCGTGGCAAGGGCAACGCCCTGGCGGCCGGCTTCGCGAGGGTGACCGGCGACCTGGTCGTGATGTTCGACGCGGACGGCTCTGCAGACGCCGAGGAGATCCCTGTCTTCGTCGAGGCGCTGCTCGAGGGCGCCGACTTCGCCAAGGGCTCCAGGTTCCGGCCCGGTGGGGGCAGCGCCGACATCACCGGCGTGCGCCGTCTCGGCAACCGGTTCCTGCACACCTGGATGAACGTGGCGTTCCGGACCCGCTTCACCGACCTCTGCTACGGCTACAACGCCTTCTGGGCCGACCTGATCCCGCTCCTCGACCTGCCCGACCCCGAGCTCGTGGCGCCAGCCGGCGCTCCGATGCTGTGGGGCGACGGCTTCGAGATCGAGACCGTGATCAACTGCCGCTTCGCCGCGGCCGGCCTGACCATCACCGAGGTTCCGAGCGTCGAGAAGGCCCGCATCCACGGCGAGTCCAACCTGCGCGTCGTCTCGGACGGCCTGCGGGTGCTGCGGACCCTGCGCACCGAGCGGGCCCGGGTCCGGCGCAACCGTGCCTTCGACGTGGCCCTGCTCGAAGGTCCCGACGCCACCTAGGCCCCTCTGCGAGACTCCATACGTGGTACGCGTCGGGATGATCGCCACTCGGTGCCAGCCCGAGATCGGCGGCATCGAGTCCCACGTGGCCGAGGTGGCCGGCCGGCTCGCCCAGCGCGGCTACGAGCTCGAGATCCTCACCACCGACGTGACGCGGAAGCTGCCGCGGACCGAGCGGGTCGACGGCTACCTCATCCGCCGGTTCCGCGCCTATCCCGCCGGCCGGGACTGGTACCTCAGTCCCGGACTGTTCTGGGCAGCGCTCCGCGCCAGGTACGACCTCGTGCACGTGCAGGGCGTCCACACCCTGGTCCCGCCGCTGGCGATGGTCGCCGCCATCGTGCGTCGCACGCCGTTCCTGCTGACCTTCCACACGGGCGGCAACAGCAGCGCCTTCCGGGAGAAGGCCCGGCGCACCCAGTTCAAGGTGCTCTCGCCGCTGCTGCGACGTGCCCACACCCTCATCGGCGTGTCCCACTACGAGGCCCGGCGGTTCGAGGAGGTCCTGGGACTGCCCGAGGGTGCCATCACCGTGATCCGGAACGGGGGCGCACTGCCGCCGGTGCGCGCCGCGGTCACGCCCGAGCCCGGACTGGTGGTCAGCGTCGGCCGGATCGAGCGGTACAAGGGACACCACAAGGCGATCGCGGCACTGCCCCACCTGCTGAAGAATCGTCCCGATGCCCGGGTCGAGATCCTGGGCGCCGGCCCCTACGAGCCGGAGCTCCGCGCACTCGCCGACGAGCTCGGAGTCGCGGACAAGGTGACCATCCGGTTCATCCCGCCGACCGACCGTGCCCAGATGGGGGAGAGCATCGCGCGAGCGGGGGTCATGACGCTGCTCAGCGACTACGAGGCCCACCCGGTCGCGGTGATGGAGGCCCTGACCGCGGGGCGACCGGCCGTGGTCAGCCGGACCTCCGGACTGACGGAGCTCGCTGACCTGGGCTGGGTGGCGGGCGTCGACCAGCACGCGACACCCGCGGAGACCGCGCAGGCGATCGAGGGCCAGCTGACGGACCCGCTGCTCCCCGACCCCTCCCTTTTGCCTACATGGGAGACGTGTGTTGCTGGTGTGGTCGATACTTATGACTCGATCATGGCGAGGCGGGGCGGACCAACCCAGGTCACCCGCACTCGCTGACCCCTGTCCAGGAGACGGCATGGCTACCGCAGTCGACGCGCGTACTGCCGTATCCGAGGACAGGCCTTCCAGTCCGCACCGGCTCGAGGCCGTGGCCATTCTGCTCGCCTGCGTCGGGTTGCTGATCCAGGTCGTCGGCTACGCCCTCGGTTGGCGCGGGGACGAGGCGGCCGCCATCGGGCTCTGGTACATGGGCTTCGTCGGCATCGTGGTGCCGTTCGCCTGGTTGCTCCTGGCTCCGAGCCGGACCGGACACCAGCGGCTCGGCGCGGCGCTCGCCTTCGGCCTGATCATGTACGCCTCGTGGTTCCTCACCGATCCGGTGATGGCCACGAGGTTCGACGAGAACCTGCACGTCACGACGCTGGTCGACATGGTCGACCAGCACCGGTTCTTCTACCCGAACACCATGCTGCCGGTCTCGCCGCACTACCCGGGGCTGGAGTTCGCCACTGCGGGCGTGCACTGGCTGACCGGCCTGCCGTTGATCGTCTGCCAGGTGCTCGTGGTCCTGACCGCGCGGTCGACGTTCATCCTCGCGCTGTTCCTGCTCGCGAGCCGGATCGGCCGCTCGACCCAGGTCGGCGCAGCGACCGTGCTGCTGTACGCGGGCAGCGCTCAGTTCTACTTCTTCAACTCGCAGTTCAGCTACCAGACCGTCGCCATCGCGATGCTGATGGCCGCGCTCTATCTGCTGATCCGGGCCTTCGACTCCGACGAGGAGCGGCCCTGGAAAGAGCTGATCGCGGCCCAGGTCTGTCTGGGCGGGCTCGCCATCACCCACCACCTCACCAGCTGGCTGATGCTCGTCGTGCTCTGGGTGCTGGCGCTGTTCTTCTGGCGCGGGGGCGAGCAGCGGCGGGCCAGGCTCACCGTGATCACGGCCGAGCTCGCCACGGTCGTGGTCCTCGCCTGGACAGCGGTCATCGCGCCGCTCCTGATTTCCTACCTCGGCCCGATCTTCGACGTCGCGAGCAGCGAGCTGCTCACTGCCCTCGACGGCGGCGGTGGACGCGAGATCGGTGCCGCCGGCGACGGGACCAAGCCGCCGACCTGGGAGCTCATGGTCATGGCCGGGTCGATCCTGCTCTGGGTCGCCATGCTCGTCCCGGCTGCGTGGCGCGCGTGGCGACACGGCAGCCTCGGCCCGACCCGGGCGCGCTACGTGCCGCTCGTCATCGCGGTGGTCTATCCGTGCCTGCAGCTGTCGCGGTTCGCCCCCTCGGCCGCCGAGGTCGCCGACCGGGCCTCGACCTTCGTGACGATGGCGATGGCCCTGGTCGTGGCCGCCTGGCTGGCCCCGAGGATCCAGACCTTCGGCCTGCTGGTCGTCCCCGGCCTCGTCATGCTCATCCTCGGCGGCACCCTGATCGGGAGCGGGCCGGACTGGCAGCGGGTCCCCGGTCCCTACCTGGCCGGTGCCGAGCAGCGGTCGGTCGACGCGGAGACCGTGGCAGTCGCGCAGTGGGCCGGCACCTACCTGCCCAAGGACTCCCGGGTGGCGGCCGACACGGTGTTCAGCCGCGTCCTGCCGAACTTCGGGCCGGTCACGACGATCACCCAGCCGGCCGGCTACGACAGCATGACGCCGCTGTTCATCGCGCACTCCGTGGACCAGCAGGTTCTCGAGCTGATCCTGCAGAACGACGTCGACTTCATCGTCGTGGACACCCGCCAGATCGGGCAGACCGCGCGGTCGGGCGCCTTCTTCGAAGGTGGCACCGGCTACGGCCCCGACGCGCAGACGGTCAAGAGGGACCAGGTCGCGAAGTTCGAGAACCAGCCCGGCTTCGACCTCGTCCTCGAGGGGCCGGTCAGGGTGTACGACGTGCGGCCGCTGCGCCACGCGCCGCAGACCTTCGTGCAGCGCGACCCGCCGGGGCTGCCCGGGGGCTGGACGCCGTGGCAGGTGGCCGCCACCGCGGTCCTGGTGCTGATCGGCCTCGCCCTTCGCGGTCGCCTCCTCGACCCGCGCCGGTTCCGGGCGGCCGACGTCTGGCGCCCGGCGGTCACGTTGCCGGCTGCCATGGTGGCCGGTGCCGTCGGGGTGCTGGCCGATTTCACCCCAGTCGGCGGCACGATCGTGGCAGCGGTTGTGCTCTACGCGCTGATCCAGCTCAGCCAGCGCCCCGAGCCGCTCGGTCGTGGCCAGCGCGGCACCTGGGTGTGGGGCATCCCGATCGCGGCGATAGTCGCGTTCACGATCGGCCTCGCGGTGTGGTCGGCCTGGCACGGACTGCTCGACCATGCGGTGCTGCCCGCTCCCGACATCGGTGGCAGCGCATGAGGGCGTTGAAGGGCGGCGCCCAGACAATGCGCGGCGGACCCGGGATCGATCACGGCATCTGGTCGCCGTTCCGCTCCCTGCTCCTCGCCCAGGCGCTCGCAGCGCTGCTCGGGCTGGTCTTCTGGATCCTGGTCGCGCGGCTCGTCGACGCGAGTGAGATCGGAGTCGCGGCAGCGGCGATCAGCGCCCAGACGCTGCTCGGCATCGTCACCGTGCTGGGCTTCGGCACCATGCTCATCTCCGAGCTGCCCCTGCACGGGCCCGCCCGCCAGCGGACCCTCGTCCTCCGGTCGCTGCTCGTGGTGGCGCTCTCCTCCCTGGTGGCGGGTGCCGTGGTGGTGGCTGCGCATCCGCTCCTGCCAGGCAGCCTCGACGACGCGCTCGGGAGCCCGGTCGGCGCGGTGACGTTCGTGGTCGGCATCGCGGCCGCCTGCTGGGCACTGGTCATCGACGATGCCTGCCTCGCGCTCAAGCGCTCCGGGGTCCAGGTCGCGCGCAACCTGGTCGCATCGAGCCTGCGGTTCCCGGTCACCGCCGGCCTGCTCGCCCTCGGCTTCACCGACGCCCACGTGATCCAGCTGTGCTGGGTCCTGCCCCTGGTCGTCTCGGTGCCCTTCGCGTGGTGGCGGCTCCGGCTGCCCCGTGGTGACCGGACCCGCCCTCCGTTCCACACCCACGTGCGGGGGATGAGCGGCCTCGCCCTGCGCAACCACGCACTCAGCCTGTCGCTTGCGTCCGCCTCGCAGATGGTGCCCGTGGTCGCGGGGCTCACCCTCGCCTCGGTCGACAACGCCGAGTTTGCGATCGCCTGGCTGATTGCGAGCTTCGTCTTCCTGCCGCCGTACCTGCTCTCCACCGCGCTGTTCGCGCACGGCGCCAACGTCTCCACCGCGGAGTTCCGCACCAGCATGCAGCGCACCATCCCGGCCGCGCTCATGCTCAGCGGAATGCTCTGCGTCGCCGTGTGGGTGCTGGGTGAACCGCTGCTGCTGATCTTCGGTGGCGACTACTCGCGTCACTCCTGGGCGATCCTGGCGTTGTTGGCACCAGCAGGGTTGTGGATGGTGTTCAAGGACCACCTCGTGGCGCTCTGGCGCTCTCAACGGCGGTTCGCGCTGGCGACGCGCCTGGCGGGCGCAGCACTGGTGATCGAGGTCGGCGGGGCCGTGACCGGTGCGATCATCGACGGAGCCCGTGGGCTGTGCGTGGGTTGGTTGGTGGCGATGGGAGTGGAGATGGCGCTGGGCATCCCCTGGCTGCGCCAGGCCTTCGGCGGTCTGCACTGGCAGTCGCCGCTGCCCATGCGTCGCCGCACCGACGCCGCGCACCGGGAGTCTGGCCGGGAGTCGGGCCGGGTCGCCCCGCACCTCATCGCCGCGATGGTGCTGGTGCTGGCGATCGGCGGAGTCGGGGTGTGGACCGTGCTCCGCGGGGACGACACCCCCAAGGACGCGACCGAGGACGGGTCCGGGCTGCCCCCCATCGGCGAGGTGGTGGACGCCTGCGACCCCACTGCGTCCCGACCCGGACCGAAGATCGACCTCAACGTGCAGTCGGCCACCGGAGACGCGGACCAGCCGCTCCGCAGCTACGACGACGTGCGCGAGCTGGTTCGGCTGGCCCAGCAGGCCGGCGCCGAGGTCATCTCCACGACCGTGTCGTTCCGGACCATGCAGCCGGTCGCGGGCGGACCCATCCACTTCAACGCGCTGGACCGCACCATCGGGGCGGCGCGGTCCGCCGGACTGCAGGTCAAGATCCAGCTCGTCGGCATGCCGGACTGGGCCCTCGACGACCCGCAGTACCTGCGGCAGCCACCGCGCTCGGACGCCGAGCTCGACGTCTGGGCAGACTTCGTCAGGACGGTGATGCGGCACGTCAGCGGCCAGGTCGACTACTTCGAGGTCTGGAACGAGCCCAACGACCTCAAGTGGTGGCCCACCGGCCCGGACCCGGTCGAGTTCACCCGGCTCATGTCCATCACGTACGCCGCAGTGCACACCGTCTCGCCCAACACGCTGGTCATCACCGGCGGACTCAACGGCAACGACGTCGGCTTCCTCTCCCACGTGTACGACGCCCGCTACGAGCTCGGCCTGAAGGCCAGCCCCTTCGACCTGGTCGGGGCCCATCCCTTCAGCGGCGCCGCGGCTCCCGACGTCGTCGACCCGGACAAGCGCTTCGAGCGCGACCCGTACGGCCTCGTCGACTCGAACTTCACGGGGTTCGCGGGCCTGCACCGCGTCATCGTCGACGGGGGCGACGACCTGCCCGTCTACATCACCCAGTTCGGCTACAGCGTCCGCGCGGCCAAGGAGCGGGACGCCGTCCCGGACCCGGTCCGAGCCACCTACCTGACCCAGGCGTTCGAGGAGACGACGTGCATGGCCTTCGTGCCCGTCTTCTCCTGGTATGCGCTGCACCCGACCCCGTGGGACCCGCAGGAGTACACCCTGCTGGACCATCAGGCCCGACCCAACCTGACCTACGCCGCCCTCCAGGACTGGAGTCGCCGGGTCGCGGAGAGCCGCCAGTGACCGTCGTGTCGAGGTGGAGGTCCGATCCAGCGAAAACGCCCGCGTCGGCCGGACGCCGGTGCAAGACTGGCAAAGAGAGTCCCGGTCGGACGGCAGGTGAGGAGGCCACCGGTGCAGCTGCCACCCGTGCTTTCGTTGCTGCACGTCCGGCGTCCCCGCGACCCCAAGCCGTGCCGGTGTGGCCATGTGCGGCGGGCGCACGAGCACTACCGCAACGGGACGGACTGCGCGCTGTGCACGTGCCAGCGGTTTCGCAGCAGGGCCCGGCCGATGGGGGACCCGACGCTAGGGCCCGGCACCCAGGACTCCACCGGTGAGTCGCGTCTCGTCGCTTGAGGTCAGCGTCGTCATCTGCGCCTACACGTTCGACCGCTGGGCCGACATCGTCGCCGGTGTCGAGGCGCTCGCGGGCCAGTCCATGCCGCCTCTGGAGACGCTGCTGGTCATCGACGGCAACCCCGAGCTCCTGTCGCGGGCGCACGACGCCTTCCCGCAGGTCCGGGTGGTGGCCAACACTCGTGCCAAGGGCATCTCGGGTGCCCGCAACTCCGGGATCGCCGAGGCGAAGGGGGCCGTGGTCGCGTTCCTCGACGACGACGCGCGGCCCGAGCCCGACTGGGTGGAGCGGCTGCTCGCGCCGTACGCCGACCCGTCGGTGATGGCGGTCGGCGGCAAGGCGGTCCCGGCATGGCCGGACCGTCGACCCGACCACCTGGCTCCCGAGCTCGACTGGGTCGTGGGCTGCACCTATCAGGGGATGCCCGTCGAGCAGGCTGACGTGCGCAACGTGACCGGCTGCAACATGTCCATGCGACGGTCCGTGTTCGACGTGGTCGGCACTTTCGACGAGCGGATCGGACGGATCGGCAAGGTGCCGCTCGGGTGCGACGAGACCGAGCTCTGCATCCGGCTGGGCCAGACGATCCCCGGCGCCCGCGTCGTCTACGAGCCGAGCGCCCTCGTGCACCACCGGGTCACCGAGGCGCGCACGACCTGGCGCTACCTCCGGTCGCGCTCCTACGCCGAGGGGCTGTCGAAGGCACTGATCGGACGGTCGATCGGCAACAGCGATGCCACCTCGGTGGAGCGCACGTACGTGTCGCACACGCTCCCAGGTGCCGTTCGCCGGGAGCTCGGACGCGGTCTGCGTGGCCGGGCCTCCGGGTGGCGTGGGGCGGCCGGGATCGTGGTGGCCCTGTCTGTCACCAGCTGGGGCTACGTGGTGGGACGGCTCTCCCGGCGCCGGCTACCGGGGAGCGGCGTCGGGTCATGAGGATCCTCCACCTGGCGCAGTTCTACCCGCCGGTGGTCGGAGGCGAGGAGCGGCACGTCCGCAACCTGGCGATCGAGCTTGCCGGCCGCGGCCACGAGGTGCACGTCGCCTGCCTCGACGTCGGCCAGCCCCCGCAGCGCGACCCGGGCGTGACGGTGCACGTGCTGCCGAACATCGGGTCGAAGGTGCCGGCGCTCTACCCGACCGCGGACCGCCCGCTGGCCCTGCCCGCCCCCGACCCGGTGGCGGGTCGGGCTCTGTCCCGGCTGGTCGCCACGGTGGCGCCGGACATCGTGCACGCGCACAACTGGCTCATCAACTCCTACCTGCCGCTGGCCGCGGCCCGGCGCCTCCCGCTGGTCTACTCGTTGCACGACTACAGCCACGTGTGCCCGACCAAGCGGCTGATGTTCGAGGAGGAGCCCTGCTCCGGCCCGGGCCTCCGGAAGTGCTTCACCTGCACGTCGGACTGGTACGGCGCCGTGCGCGGCCCGGTGATCCAGTCGATGGTGCGCAGCGGCCGGCCGCTCCGCAACCGGGTCGTCGACGTGTTCACGCCGGTCAGCACCTTCGTCGGCCAGGCCAGCCAGCTCGACGAGCAGGGGGTCCGCTGGCAGGTGGTGCCGAACTTCGTCCCGGATGCCCTGCTGTCGGCCGGCGACATGCCGCGCGACCCCAGGCTGCCCGACGGTGACTTCTTCTTCTTCGCCGGCGACCTCAGCGACCAGAAGGGCGTGACCACCCTGCTGGCCGCCTACGACCGCCTCGACCCGGCCACCCGCCCCGCTCTGCTCATGGTCGGCCGGGAGGCGATGGACCTCGCCGCGCTGCCCTCGGGGGCGCGGACCGAGGAGAAATGGGCGCACGACCGGATCGTCTCGGGGTTCCTCCACGCGCGCGCGGCCGTGCTGCCGAGCAAGTGGCCGGACCCGTGCCCGACCACGGTGCTCGAGGCGATGGCGCTGCGCGCGCCCCTGGTCACCACGCACATGGGCGGCATCGCGGACATGGTCACCGATCAGGAGTCGGCGCTCGTCGTACCCCCGGGTGACGTGGCGGCCACCGCCGCCGCGCTCGACCGGCTGGCTCGCGACGAGGCCCTGGGGCTCCGGCTGGCGGCGCGGGCCTCGATCGAGGTGCGGCGCTACCTGCAGAGCCGGGTCGCGGCCGACGTCGAGGAGATCTACGGGTCCTTGGTCTGAGGGTGACGGATCCGGCAAGGGGCGGCCGCCCGGCCGCCCGGTTTGCGTCATACGGATGGAGCAGACGGGTCCACAGTGCGTATGACCCAAACGGCGCGCTGCTGGGTCGTGTGCCTCACGACGAGCGATGGCGCGTTCTGAGGCACACGACTCGAATCGGCTAGGCGCACGGGCAGCAGACCGGGCTGGGCCAGCGCCAACACATCGAGGAGAGCCCAGGATCCCCGGGTACTAGTGCAGCCCGCTCGGCGCCGGATCGCGGCGTCCGCGGGCCGACAAGTCGGCCGCGAACTCCTCGGCGTAGTCGGCGAGGGCCTCGCGCCAGGGTCGCATCGGGCCGAGACCGCGAGCACGGAGCCGGTCGTTGCTGAGCTGCTCCGAGCGCGGACGGGCGGCGAAGTAGTCGTCGGCGAAGAACTCGGAGGTCGTCGGCACCACGTCCACGACGTCGGCCAGGCCGAGCAGCCGCACCAACTCAACGGCGACGTCGTAGCGGCTCGCCGGGCCCTCGCCGACCATGTTGTAGGTGCCGTACTCGCCGCTGCCGACCACCTGCAGGAGGCCGCGCGCGAAGTCGTGCGTGTACGTCGGGCTGCCGAGCTTGTCGGTCACCGCATGCAGCGTCCGCGCCCCTGCCGCCAGCTGCCGGTAGAGCAAGTTGACGAACTTCTTGTCGAGCGCGGGACCGCCGCCCATCATCCAGCCGGCGCGGAGGACGAAGTGCTCGGCGAGCGTCGCCCGGGCCGCTTCCTCCCCGGCCAGCTTGGTCGCTCCGTAGACGGTCAGCGGATGGGCAACGTCGTCGTCGGAGTACACGTCCTTGCGGCCGTCGAAGATCCCCGCGGTCGAGATGCACACGTACGGCACGCCGAGCCGCGCCGCGACGGTCGCGCCGTTGGCGGTGCCGACGGTGTTGGCCGCTCGCGCCAGGTCGGGCCGGCGTTCGCAGAGCTCGAGGTCGGTCAGGGCGGCGAGGTTGATCACGAGGTCAGGGCGGAAGGCGTCGACCGCCGCCCAGAAGCGGTCGAAGTCCGCCACGTCGAGCTGCTCCAGCCAAGGCTCGCGCGCGGTGTGATCGCTGGCGCCGACCTGGGCAACCGACGTGCAGGCGGCGTGCACGGCCTGGCCCAGCATGCCGCCGCAGCCGGCAACGTAGATCCGGTCGAGGGCGGCCACGATTGGTCCCTTCCTGCGTGCACGTTTGGATTCCCCACGGGTCCCGTCGGACCCGGGACGAGGAACAAGACGGATCGGTCTGCCTTCAGGGTATGGGTACCGTCAGGCATCACATGACCGAACCCATCGAACGATCCGGTGAGCAGACCGCAACCGTGGTCGTGTGCACCCACTCGTCGAACCGCTGGGACGACCTCCTGGCCGGCCTGTCCGCACTCGAGACCCAGACCGTGGCCCCCGCACGAGTCCTCGTGGTCGTCGACCGCAACCCCGAACTCATGGCCAGGCTGAGATCCGCACGGCCAGACATCGAGGTCGCGGAGAACACGCAGTCGGGCGGGGTGTCGGGAGCGCGGAACACCGGGATAGCGATCGCCGGCAGTGAGGTGGTCGTCTTCCTCGACGACGACGCGCGGCCCGAGCCGAGATGGCTCGAGCTGATGCTGGCGCCGTTCGAGGATCCACGAGTGCAGATTGTCGGTGGCAGGGCCGAGCCCGTGTGGCCGCAGGACCGCCCCGACCACGTGGTGCCCGAGCTGGACTGGCTCGTGGGCTGCACGCACCGCGGCGTACCGACCCGCCGGAGCGTGGTCCGCAACCCCATCGGCGCCTCCATGGCCCTGCGCCGCGACCTCGTGGACCAGGTGGGCGGGTTCCACGACGGCGTCAGCCGGACCGGGTCGCTGCCGCTGGGCTGCGACGACACCGAGTTCGCGATCCGGGTGGTGCAGGCCCGACCCGACAGCCTCGTGGTCTTCGAGCCGGCGGCCGTGGTCCACCACCGGGTCGGCCCGGAGCGCATCACCTGGTCCTACCTGCGGCGGCGGGCTCGTGCCGAGGGTCTCTCCAAGGCCACGGTGGCCGCGTTGGCCGGTCATCGGGACGCCACCTCGGTGGAGCGCGCCTACGTCTGGCGCGTGCTGCCGGGCGCGATGGTGCGCGAGCTGGGCCGCGGGCTGCGGGGAGACGCTGCCGGGTGGGCGGGGTTGGCTGGGGTGGTGGTGGCCCTGGTGTTCACCACCTACGGCTACGTGACGGGGTCGATGACCCGGCGGGTCAGGGCGCTGCGGCGGGGTGCCTGACCCGCAACAGCACCCAGGTGACGCAGGCCGACACGAGAGCCGCGCCGAGCAGGTGGAAGCCGACCAGTACGACGGGCAGGTCGGTGAAGTACTGGACGAAGCCGATCGTGCCCTGGGCCACCTCGACGCCGAGCAGTGCCCCGACCGCCCGGCGGGCGTCCGGACCGGCGCCGGTGGCCAGGAGGGTGAACACCAGCCCCAGGGTGAGCCCGACGAACAGGAAGACCAGGTCGGCGTGGAGCTGGCTCACCTGCAGCGGGTTGAGCCCGTTGCGCTCGGTGTCGACGTCACCGGCGTGCGGGCCCGAGCCGGTGACCACGGTGCCGACGAACAGCACCGCCCAGGCCGAGGCGAACGTCGCCCACGCCAGCCCGACCACCGGGCCGCGCGCCACGGGAGGCAGTGGGGCGTCGACGCTGAGCAGCAGGCGTACGGCGACAGCGATGATCGCCAGCGAGCAGAGCAGATGGAAGGACACGACCCACGGGTTCAGGTCGGTCAGCACCGTGATCCCGCCGATCACCGCCTGAGCCGGGATCCCGAGCGCCACGACGAGCGCCATCGCGCGCAGGTCCCGCCGGCCGGTCCGCCACATCACCACGAACGTCGCGATCGCGATCGCGACCAGGACGAAGGTCAGCGTCCGGTTGCCGAACTCGATCGCCTCGTGCAGGTCCAGGGCACCGTGCGGCCGGAACGACTCGTCAGTGCAGCGCGGCCAGGTCGGACAGCCGAGCCCGGATCCGGATAGCCGGACCGCGCCGCCGGTGACGACGAGGACGACGTTGGCCACCAGGGTGGCCCAGGCGAGGGGTCGCACCCAGCGGTCGGTCACTCCCACGAGAACGTCCGGGCGGTCGCGGCGGTCCCGACCGCGGCCCAGCCGAGGAGCACGAGCAGGTCGCCCCAGGCGACCGTGCCCTCGAGGAACGCCTCGCGCATCGCCTCGCCGAGCGCACCGCTGGGCAGCCACGCCGCCAGGTCGCCGAAGGAGCCGTACGCCGACGCCGGCAGGATCACCGCACCGGCGGCGAGGAGCAGCAGGTAGACCAGGTTGGCTGCGGCCAGGGTGGCCTCCGCCCGCAGCGCGCCGGCCATCAGGAGCCCGAGCGAGGCGAAGGCGGCGGTGCCCAGCAGCACCGCCAGCAGCGCGCCGAGGATGCCGGCCCCACCGAGGTGCGGGTCCCAGCCCAGCAGCTGCCCGACGACGGAGAGGACCAGCAGCTGGAGCACCTCGACCAGCACCAGCGCGCCGACCTTGCCGGCCAGCAGGCCGGAGCGGGGGAGCGGGGAGGCGCCCAGCCGCTTGAGCACGCCGTAGCGCCGCTCGAAGGCGGTCGCGATCGCCAGCGAGGCGAAGGCCGTCGACAGCACCGCGAGGGCGAGGACGCCGGGCGTGACCACGTCGACGACGGGGTGGTCGTAGTCGAGCCCGAGCCGCCCGGCGCCGCGGACCATGCCCACCAGCACGATCACGGGGATCACCACGGCCAGCAGCAGCTGCTCCCCGTTGCGGAGCATCAGCCGGGACTCCATCCGGGCCTGAGCCAGCACCATCCGGGGCAGCGGTGCCGCGCCCGGTCGCGGGGTGAAGGTGGTCATGTCGCCAGCTCGCGGCCGGTCAGCTCGAGGAAGACGTCTTCGAGCGTTCGCTGCCCCAGCGTGAGCGACTCGGGCAGGACGTCGTTCTCGTCGCACCACCGCGACACCTTGGCCAGCGTCGAGGCGTCGGCCGGGCCGGTGACGAGGAGGCTCAGCTGGTCGAGGAGCACCACAACGGTCTCGGGACCCAACGCGGCCTTGAGGGACTCCGGAGCCCCGGGCGGGAACGGACGGGTGACCACCAGCCGGATCGTCGACACGGTCCCGCCGCGGGTCAGCTCCAGCGGCGTCCCGGAGGCGATCAGGCGGCCGTGGTCGATGATGTGGATCCGGTCGGCCAGCCGCTCCGCCTCGTCCATGTAGTGCGTGGTCAGCACCACCGTCACGCCGTCGGTGCGCAGCTCCTCGAGCAGCTCCCACACGGTGCGGCGCACGGCCGGGTCGAGCCCGGCGGTCGGCTCGTCGACGAAGACGACCTCCGGCCGCCCGATCAGGGCCATGGCCAGCCCGAGCCGCTGCTTCTGGCCGCCCGACAGCCGCCGGTACGGCGTCCGGCCGCACTCAACGAGGCCCAGCCGCTCCTCGAGCAGCCCGGGGTCCTGCGGGTGCGCGTGCAGGGCCGCGATGTGGCGCAGCATCTCCGGCGCGCGCACCCCGCTCCAGGCGCCGCCGTCCTGCAGCATCACGCCGATCCGGGGGAGCAGGTCGCGGGCCTGGCGACGCGGGTCGAGCCCGAGCACCCGGACCGTGCCCGCCTGGGGTGCCCGGTAGCCCTCGCAGGTCTCGAGGGTGGTGGTCTTGCCGGCGCCGTTGGGGCCGAGGACCGCGGTGATCGAGCCGGTGGCGACGCTCAGCGAGAGTCCGTCGACGGCGGTGGTGGCGCCGTACCGCATGACCAGCCCATCGACGACGACCGCGGGCTCCGACACGGCGGTCAGTCTAGGTTTGGTCTGGCGAGCGCAGCGCGAAGGTCCGACGAGCGCCAGCCGGCGAGGTAAGGGTTGCCTTCCTTGAAGCGCTCACGCTATTAACGGCACACTGGTGTTGTGATATTCGAGGACGACCAGTCGACGCGGCATCGCGTGGCCCGGTCCATCCTCGTGGACGGGCCCTCGACCGCGGCGGCTCTCGGCGAGCGACTGGACCTGACGCCGGCCGCCGTACGCCGTCATCTCGACCAGCTCGTCGAGGAGGGTGCGGTCGAGGCGCGCGAGCCGCGCCGTCAGGCCCACCGCGGACGCGGCCGCCCGGCCAAGGTGTTCGCGCTCACCGAGCACGGCCGCGATGGCTTCGACCAGCAGTACGACCAGCTCGCCGTCCAGGCACTCCGATTCGTCGCCGAGACCGGCGGGGAGGACGCCGTCCGGGCGTTCGCACAGCGGCGGGTCGCGTTCATCGAGGACCGGTTCGGCAACGTGACCAAGGCCAGGCCTGAGCTGAGCCCGGCCGAGGTGCTGGCCAGCGTCCTCACCGACGAGGGCTACGCCGCCGGCGTCAAGGCGCTGCCGATGGCGGGCGAGCAGCTGTGCCAGCAGCACTGCCCGGTCGCCCACGTCGCCCACGAGTTCCCGCAGCTGTGCGAGGCCGAGACCGAGGCGATCAGCCGGGTCCTCGGCCGGCACGTGCAGCGGCTGGCCACCATCGCGCACGGCGACGGCGTCTGCACCACCTGCATCCCAGACATTCCCACCACCACCCAGAAGGAGAAGGTCACCACATGACCTCCATCGAGGAGCGCAACCCCGAGCTCGAGGGCCTGGGTCGCTACCAGTTCGGCTGGGCAGACAGTGACGTCGCCGGGGCCGCCGCAAAGCGCGGCCTGAGCGAAGAGGTCGTCCGCAACATCTCCGCGCTGAAGAGCGAGCCGCAGTGGATGCTCGACCTGCGCCTCAAGGGCCTCAAGCTCTTCCACCGCAAGCCGATGCCCACGTGGGGCTCGGACCTGTCGGGGATCGACTTCGAGAACATCAAGTACTTCGTCCGCTCCAGCGAGAAGCAGGCGGCGACCTGGGACGACCTCCCCGAGGACATCAAGAACACCTACGACAAGCTCGGCATCCCCGAGGCGGAGAAGCAGCGCCTCGTGTCCGGTGTCGCGGCTCAATACGAGTCCGAGGTCGTCTACCACTCGATCCGCGAGGACCTCGAGGCCCAGGGCGTGCTCTTCCTGGACACCGACACCGCGCTGCGCGAGCAGCCGGAGCTGTTCAGGGAGTACTTCGGCACCGTCATCCCCGTCGGTGACAACAAGTTCGCCGCGCTCAACACCTCGGTGTGGTCGGGTGGCTCGTTCATCTACGTGCCGAAGGGCGTGCACGTCGACATCCCGCTGCAGGCCTACTTCCGGATCAACACCGAAAACATGGGCCAGTTCGAGCGGACCCTGATCATCGTCGACGAGGACGCCTACGTGCACTACGTCGAGGGCTGCACCGCGCCGATCTACTCCTCCGACTCGCTGCACTCGGCGGTCGTCGAGATCATTGTCAAGAAGGGCGGCCGCTGCCGCTACACGACCATCCAGAACTGGTCGAACAACGTCTACAACCTGGTGACCAAGCGCGCGACCTGCGAGGCCGGCGCGACGATGGAGTGGGTCGACGGCAACATCGGCTCCAAGGTCACCATGAAGTACCCCGCCATCTACCTCATGGGCGAGCACGCCAAGGGCGAGACCCTGTCGGTCGCGTTCGCCGGCGAGGGCCAGCATCAGGACGCCGGCGCCAAGATGGTGCACGCGGCGCCCCACACGTCGAGCTCGATCCTGAGCAAGTCGGTGGCGCGGGGAGGCGGCCGCACGTCCTACCGCGGGCTGATCCAGATCAACGAGGGCGCCCACGGCTCGAAGTCCAACGTGCTGTGCGACGCGCTGCTCGTCGACCAGATCAGCCGCTCCGACACCTACCCCTACGTCGACATCCGCGAGGACGACGTGTCCATGGGGCACGAGGCGAGCGTCTCGAAGGTCTCCGACGACCAGCTCTTCTACCTCATGTCGCGTGGCATGGAGCAGGACGAGGCGATGGCGATGATCGTGCGCGGCTTCATCGAGCCCATCGCCAAGGAGCTGCCGATGGAATACGCCCTCGAGCTCAACCGGCTGATCGAGCTGCAGATGGAAGGCGCGGTCGGCTGATGGGTCTGGACGTCTCCTCCCACCTTCATCCGGTGGGCTCCTTCGACCTGTCCGACCACCCGGTCCCGACCGGGCGCGAGGAGGTGTGGCGGTTCACGCCGCTCAAGCGGCTGCGTGGACTGCAGGCCGACGCCACGCTCGACGGTGACGACTACGACACCAAGCTCGAGGTGCCCGCGGGAGTCACCGCCGGCAACGTCGAGGTCGCCGACTCCGAGCGCGGCCTGTCCGGCTTCGTGCCGACCGACCGGGTCGCGGCCCGGGTCTGGGCGGCCTCGCCGCGGGTGTTCACCGTCGACGTACCTGCCGAGACCGAGCTCGCCGACCCCGTGCTGGTCACCGTCACGGGCCGTGGCGGCGACGAGGCGATCGCCCGGCAGCTGCTGGTCAAGGTCGGCGCGCACGCCAAGGCGACGGTCGTGGTCCGGTTCGAGGGCACCGCCACCTGGGCAGACACCACCGAGATCGTGGTCGGCGACGGCGCCCAGCTCACCTACGTCACCATCCAGGACTGGGCCGACGACGCCGTGCACCACAGCACCCAAGCGGCCCGGGTCGGCCGCGATGCCACGCTCAAGCACGTCGCCGTCACCTTCGGCGGCAGCGTCGTCCGCCACGACACCACGGCGTCGTACGCCGGTCCTGGCGGCGAGATCGAGATGCTCGGCCTCTACTTCGCCGACGAGGGCCAGCACATCGAGCACCGGCTCTTCGTCGACCACACCGCCCCCCGGACCAAGAGCCACGTGGTCTACAAGGGCGCGCTGCAGGGCGAGGGTGCGCACACGGTCTGGATCGGCAACGTGCTGATCCGCAAGGAGGCCGAAGGCATCGAGACCTTCGAGGAGAACCGCAACCTCGTGCTCACCGACGGCTGCCATGCCGACTCGGTGCCCAACCTCGAGATCGAGACCGGCGAGATCGTGGGTGCCGGCCACGCGTCGGCGACCGGGCGGTTCGACGACGAGCAGCTGTTCTACCTGCGCTCGCGCGGTGTCGCCGAGGCCGAGGCGCGGCGGCTGGTCGTGCACGGGTTCTTCAACGACCTGATCCGCAAGATCGCGGTCCCGGCCATCGAGGAGTCGCTGAAGGCGACCGTCGAGGCCGAGCTCGAGAAGAACGTCCTCAAGGAGCTCATATGAGCTTCGAACGAGCCTGCGCCCTGACCGACGTCCTCGAGGACGAGGCCCTCGCGGTGACGCTCGGCGACCAGGACGTGGCGGTCGCCCGGAACGGCGACGAGGTGTTCGCGGTCGAGGACGTCTGCTCACACGCCAACGTCGCGCTCAGCGAGGGCGAGGTCGACGAGTGCACGGTCGAGTGCTGGCTGCACGGCTCGCGGTTCGACCTGCGCACCGGGAAGCCGACCGGGCTGCCCGCCACCGAGCCGGTGGCGACCTTCCCCGTCGAGGTCCGCGGCGCCGACATCTACGTAGACATCACCACCACCCTGAACGGAGTCACCCCACAATGACCACCCTCGACATCAAGGACCTCAAGGTCTCCGTCGCCACCGAGGACGGCCCGAAGGAGATCCTCAAGGGCGTCACGCTCACCATCAACAGCGGTGAGACGCACGCGATCATGGGTCCCAACGGTTCGGGCAAGTCGACGCTCGCCTACTCGATCGCCGGCCACCCGAAGTACGACGTGACCGGCGGCACGGTGACCCTCGACGGCGAGGACGTGCTCGCGATGTCGGTCGACGAGCGCGCCCGGGCCGGGCTGTTCCTCGCGATGCAGTACCCGGTCGAGGTGCCCGGCGTCTCGGTCTCCAACTTCCTGCGCACCGCGAAGACTGCGCTCGACGGTGAGGCGCCGAAGCTGCGGACCTGGGTCAAGGACGTCAACACCGCGCTCGAGAACTTCAACCTCGACCCGTCGTTCGGCACCCGCAACGTCAACGAGGGGTTCTCCGGTGGCGAGAAGAAGCGTCACGAGATCGCCCAGCTCGAGCTGCTGAACCCGCGGATCGCGGTGCTCGACGAGACCGACTCCGGGCTCGACATCGACGCGCTCAAGATCGTCGCCGCCGGGGTCAACCGGTTCCGTGAGCAGGACGGCAAGGGCGTCCTGCTGATCACCCACTACACGCGGATCCTGCGCTACATCGAGCCCGACTTCGTGCACGTCTTCGTCGACGGCAGGATCGCCGAGCAGGGCGGGCCGGAGCTGGCCGAGGCCCTGGAGTCCGAGGGCTACGACAAGTACCTGAGGGCGGCGGTCTGACCATGACCGCCCTCACCGGGCTGCTCCCCGAGCTGGAGGTGGTCCGCAAGGACTTCCCGATCCTCGAGCGCACGCTCGCGGGTGGGTTGCCGCTGGTCTACCTCGACAGCGCCAACACCAGCCAGAAGCCCCAGGTCGTCATCGACACGATGGTCGACCATCTCGAGCGCCACAACGCCAACATCGCGCGCGCGATGCACCAGCTGGGCGCCGAGTCGACCGAGGCGTTCGAGGCCGCGCGCGACACCGTGGCGAGGTTCCTCCACGCGCCGAGCCGAGACGAGGTGATCTTCACCAAGAACGCGACCGAGGCGCTCAACCTGGCCGCGAACACCCTGGCCTGGCCGGGGCCTCTCCAGGTCGGGGAGGGCGACGAGGTCGTCATCACTCAGATGGAGCACCACTCCAACATCGTCCCGTGGCAGCTGCTCACCGAGCGGACCGGAGCGACGCTGCGCTGGTTCGGGCTCACCGACGACGGCCGGCTGGACCTGTCGAACATCGACGAGCTGATCACCGACCGGACCAAGGTGGTCTCCCTGACCTGGGTCTCGAACATGCTCGGCACCATCAACCCGGTCGCGCAGATCGCCGCGCGGGCGCACGAGGTCGGTGCGCTGGTGGTGGTGGACGCCTCGCAGGCGGTCCCGCAGCTGCCGGTTGACGTGGTGGCCTCCGGCGCCGACCTGCTCGCGTTCACCGGCCACAAGTGCGTCGGCCCGACCGGCATCGGTGTGCTCTGGGGCCGGCGCGAGGTCCTCGACCAGCTGCCGCCGTTCCTCGGCGGTGGCGAGATGATCGAGACGGTCACGATGGAGCGGTCGACGTACGCGCCGCTGCCGCACAAGTTCGAGGCCGGCACGCCGCCGATCGTCCAGGCGGTCGGCCTCGGCGCGGCGCTCGACTACCTCGGCCACCTCGGGATGGACGCCGTGCACGCGCACGAGCAGGCGATCACCGCCTACGCGCTCGAGGCGCTAGCGACGGTCCCCGGACTCACGATCCTCGGTCCCCTCGACGCCACCCAGCGGGGTGGCGCGATCGCCTTCGAGCTGGCCGGCGCCCACCCGCACGACGTGGCGACGGTGCTCGACACCCGCGGGATCGCGGTCCGGGCCGGTCACCACTGCGCCAAGCCCGCGCACCTGCGCTTCGGCGTGCAGAGCTCGACCCGCATGTCGTCGTACCTCTACACGACGGCAGACGAGATCGACTCCCTGGTCGAGGGGTTGGAATACACCCGCTCGTACTTCAAGTTGAGTTGAGTACATGGACCTCGACAACCTCTACCAGGAGATCATCCTGGACCACTACAAGCACCCACACCACAAGGGACTCCGGGAGCCCTTCGAGGCGGAGGTGCACCACGTCAACCCCACCTGCGGTGACGAGGTGACCCTGCGAGTCCACGTGTTCGACGGGGTGGTCGAGGACGTCTCCTACGACGCCATCGGCTGCTCGATCTCGCAGGCCGCCACCTCGGTGATGACCGATCTGGTCATCGGCAAGACCGTCGACGAGGCGATGGAGATCCACGGCGAGTTCCTCGCCCTGATGCAGGGCCGAGGTGCCGTCGAACCGGACGAGGACGTCCTCGAGGACGGCATCGCCTTCGCCGGCGTCGCGAAGTTCCCTGCACGGGTGAAGTGCGCATTACTGTCGTGGATGGCCTGGAAAGACGCCACCGCCCAATCCCTGGAGGCAAGCAATGGCTGAGTCCGAGACTCCCACTTTGGGCACCGTCGACCACGGTGACCTGCCCGAGGTTCCCGAGGCGAGCGGCAGCACGTCCCCGGCCGGCTCGTCGGTCAGCGTCGACGACGTGACCGAGGCGATGAAGGACGTCGTCGACCCTGAGCTCGGCATCAACGTGGTCGACCTCGGACTGGTCTACGGCGTCCACCTCGATGACGACTCCAACGTCGTCCTGGACATGACGCTCACCTCGGCGGCCTGCCCGCTCACCGACGTGATCATGGACCAGACGAACACCGCGCTCGAGGGCCTGGTCAACGACGTGGCGATCAACTGGGTCTGGATGCCGCCGTGGGGCCCCGACAAGATCACCGACGACGGCCGCGAGATGCTGCGCGCGCTCGGCTTCAACGTCTGACGGTCAGCCCTTGTAGGCCGGGAGCGCCGGCGTCCAGGTGAGTGGGACGTGGGGCGCGGTGTCCTCGGTCTCGCCCGAGGGCCACTGGCCCCGGCCGCGGTAGGTGGTGCCGTCCAGGTCCAGCTCGATGACGTAGATGAACGGTCCGGCGCCGAGGGTGGTCGCCTTCCGGCCCGCTGCGTCGGAGGCGGTGAACCACAACGAACCCTCCGAGGAGCACTGTCCGTGCCGCCGGGTGTCGAGCGTGACCGACCGTCCTTCGGCACTGGTCACGGTGACGGTGGCTGAGGCCTCGCGCGGCTGGGCGGCCAGGTCGTCGACGCCGACCTCGACGCCGTAGCTGTCCAGCTCGCCGTCATGGTCGGCGAGCACCGCGGCCGAGCCGGTGGCCGGGCCGGGCAGTGCGCCGTCCTGGCTGGTCGTCCACTGGAAGGTGGTGATCACGTCCCCGCCAGGCCCGGCTCCCGACACATCGACGAGCCACCGTCCGGCCGGCCCCGCCGGCGTGACCTCGAACGTCCGGTCGCTGGTGCGACGCACCGGCACGGTGATCGCGCGTGGGCAGTCGCTGTACTCACCGTTGCGGAAGGTTGAAGTGAACTCCCAGCCGGGCTCTGGGAAGGAGAAGGGGACGGTGCCGCGCTCGCCGACGTCGACGTACGGCGGCTGCGGTGCGCCGTCCGCGCAGCCGTTGCCGTAGCAGGCCGTCCAGGGGTCGAGGTCAACGCGCTGGCCGTCCAGGTCGAGGGTGATCGGCGGCGCGAACCCGTCGCCGTCCCACTCGACCACTTCAGGCGGGGCGGCGCTGACCCGCCAGCGGAACGAAGCAGACGTGTCGCCCTGGGGACCGGTCCCGAACAAGATGACCTGGAAGTCGCCGTTCACCCCGGGCGCCTCGACGACGAACCGGCCGGGCGTCGGCTGCTCGAGCGGGACGGACGTCGAGTGGTTGGCGGAAGGATTGTCGGGGAGCCCGGTGAACGTCGCGGTGAACTCCCAGCCCGCGATCGGGAAGTCGAACGTCGCCGGGCCGGCACTCGTCAGCACCGGAAGCTTGGCAGGGTCGGGGGCGATGAAGTCGGCGCAGGTGCCGACGTTGTCGGTGTGCCAGCAGTACGAACCAGGCTGCGGGGTGAGGTCGAGCCCGGCTCCGTGCACGACGATCTCGGGTGGGCTGTCGGGAACCTTGTCGAGCACGACCGGGTCGGCGCTCGTCGTCACCTTGGACCCAGCGGTGGGCGTCGAAGTGTCGCTCTCGGTGCCGCAGCCGACGAGGGCACACGAGACTGCGAGCAGGCAGACGAGCGCAGCGGCGCAGACGCGCATGCTCGTCTGACGTGCGATGCGCCGAACCGGTTCCGTTAGCGTCCGTGCCGTGCCCACCGTCCTCGTCCCGCGCGAGCGGTTCGAGCGGTGGGTGCTCAACTTCCGCGGCCGACATGGCGAGACCGGCCTGCAGGTGGTCGGGGGAGCCCTGGCCGGCGCCGCCTCGGACGGCTCGACCTTCGAGGCCAGGCTGCCGTTCGGCGCGTCGTACGACGGGCTTCCCGACCCGGCCGTCTTCGGTCTCGCCTTCGCCCGACCCGACGACTGGGGGTTGCTCCTGGTGCGCAAGGGCGGGTTCGCCGTGGCGCGGCTGGCGGGGGAGCGTCTGGTCGAGTCGAAGGTGGGCCAGCGGCACGTCCAGGGCCGGACCAAGGCGGGCGGCCAGAGCCAGCAGCGTTTCGCCCGTCGCCGCAACAACCAGGCTCGGCAGGCCTACGAGGCGGCCGCGGACCACGCCGCCCGGATCCTGGTCGCAGACGCGGTCGGCACCTCGCTGCCCGTCGTGGTGGGCGGCGACCATGCGGCCGTGGACGAGGTGCTGGCGGACGCGCGCCTGCGGCACCTGAGGATCGTCGGGCCCCTTCTCGACGTACCGGACCCGAAGCGCGCCGTGCTGGACCAGGCGGTCCTGGATGCCTGCTCGGCGCGGGTCGAGGTCGTCAACGCCTGACTGCCACCTGATGAAGAGCGGCGGGGCAGCCCGGCCGAGCGCGCGGTTTGGGCTAGCGTCCGCAGCATGTGGCAGCCCGAGTCCGGCTGGCTCGCCCTGCGCAGCGGCACCGGGACCTCGACCGTCGGCGTGTGGCGGACCGTGCTCGGTGGCCGAGCGGTGGCGGTCAAGCGACTGGCGGCGCCGACCGAGCACGATCCACCGGAGCTGAGCGACCCGCGCCACTTCGCCTACTGGCGCCGGCCCGCTGACGTCGTATCTGCGCGGCTCGCCCTCGCCACGCCCGGGCTCAAGGCGCCCAGCCTCACCTCGGTCGAGGAGGATGACGAGGGGATCACCCTGGTCCAGGACTGGGTCGAGGACGCCGCCAACAGCGGGCTGTTCTGCGCGCATGCGCTCGGCCGGTTCGCCGCCGCCGACCTGGGCGGGCACAGGTGGCTGGCCCGCGACCTCCTGCGCGACCGGGTGGCGCGCGTCGAGCGTCGCGGCGGCTGGCCGACCCTGGCGCGGACGACGGTCGCCGACGTGGCCGACCACTTGTGGTGGCGCCGCGACGTACTCCTCGACGAGCTGGACCGGCTCACCCAGGTTGCCCAGCACGGCGACTCGATCCCGGCCAACCTGCTCGGGCGCGCCGGCGACGACGTGCTGGCGATCGACTGGTCGACCGTGGGTCATGGCCCCATCGGCGCCGACCTCGGGTACTACATGCTCAGCGCGCGGGAGGAGTTCGAGCCGCTGCTCGACGCCTACGTGCTCGGCCTTCCCGAGGGGCTGGGGTCGCGCGACGAGGCGGCCCAGGGCGCCCGGGTGACCGCCGTCTTCACCGCCCTGAGCCGCGCCGAGTGGGCGCTGGCCCGGGTGGCCGGCGGCGAGGGCGCGCTTGCAGGCAAGTACCGCCACCCCGCCGTCGCCCCACACCTGCGTGCGCTGCAACGGCAGTTCCCGCAGATCGAGGAGCTCGTCGGCCAGTAGTGCCGGTGCCCGGTCAGAGGTTGGCCGCCGAGAACGTGTCGCAGTCCTTGATGCTGGTCGCGTTGTAGCCGTTGGTGAACCAGCGCGCCCGCTCCTCGGACGAGCCGTGGGTCCACTGCTCGGGGTTCACTTCCCCGCCGCCCTGCTGCTGGATCCGGTCGTCGCCGACGGCCTTGGCGGAGTCCAGGGCTTCCCTGATGTCGGCGTCGTCGATGGACTCGAAGATCCGTACGCCGCTCTCATCGGTGGTGCCCGTCGCGCCGCGGGTCCACATGCCGGCGTAGCAGTCGGCCTGCAGCTCGAGCCGCACCGCGTCGCTGGTCGGCCCGGTCTGGCTGCGGACCTGGCCCAGGGTGCCGAGCAGGTTCTGGACGTGGTGGCCGAACTCGTGACCGATGACGTAGGGCTCCACGAAGTCCCCGCCCTTGCCCCCGAGCTGCCCCTCGAGCACGTCCTCGAAGAAGGTCGTGTCCAGGTAGATGGTCTGGTCAGTCGGGCAGTAGAAGGGCCCGACGTCCGCGCTCGCGTTGCCGCAGCCGGTCGACACCCCGCCGGTGAAGGTCGTGATCTCGGTCGGCTGGAACCGGGTGCCGGTCTGCTTGGGCAGATTCTCGGCCCAGTAGCGCTCCAGGGAGAACGCCACCGCCCGGCGGGCGCAGTCGACGTTCTCGTTGGCGTCCTCCCCAGTCAGGCACTGGTCGTAGCGGTCGGTCGTCTCCGCCGGTCCGCCCCCTCCGCCGGCGAGCCCGCCGCCGCCACCCGCGAGCTGGACGATCACGTAGATGATGATCACCACGATCGTCGTCCCGATGCCGCCGCCGGTGATGCCGCCGATCGGGATGCTGCCCATCCCTCCGCCGCCACCCCCGCCACGCACGTCGGTGACCCGGCCACCGCCGATGTTCGCCTTGGGGTTGAAGCGCATGGGGCAGCATAACGACGGGCCGGCTCGGGACGGGCGTTGTGCGTCACGCCCTACACTGGAGGCGCGGGAGGCCCCCTGTCGGCGTGGCCCCCGCCATCCACGTTCGTCCCCGGTCCTCGCGAAGGTTTGTCATGCTCACCGCCCACCAGCTGGAAGTCCGTGCTGGGGCAAGGCTCCTGATGGACGATCTCAGCCTCCGCGTCGCGGCCGGTGACAAGATCGGGCTGGTCGGACGCAACGGCGCCGGCAAGACCACCCTGACCAAGATCCTCGCGGGCGAGGGTCTGCCCGCTGCCGGTCGGGTCGAGTCCACCGGCGCGGTGGGCTACCTGCCGCAGGACCCACGCACCGGTGACCTCGACGTCCCGGTCCGGGAGCGGATCCTCTCCGCGCGCGGCCTCGACGACGTCGTACGCCGGCTCCGCTCGGCCGAGACGGAGATGGCCAGCCACGATCTCCAGGTGCGGGACCGCGCGATGCGTCGCTACGAGCGCGCCGACGCCGAGCTGCACGCCGGGGGTGGGTACGCCGCCGAGGCCGAGGCGGCGCAGATCGCCTCGTCGCTCGGTATCGAGGACCGGGTGATGACCCAGCCCCTCCACACACTCTCGGGTGGTCAGCGGCGACGCGTGGAGCTGGCCCGGATCCTGTTCTCGGGTGCGGAGACGCTGCTGCTGGACGAGCCGACGAACCACCTTGATGCGGACTCGATCGTCTGGCTCCGCGAGTTCCTTCGGGCGTTTCGTGGCGGGCTGATCGTGATCAGCCACGACACCGAGCTGCTGGAAGCCACCGTGAACCGGGTGCTGCACCTGGACGCGAACCGGGCGGAGGTCGACGTCTACAACATGGGCTGGAGGCAGTACCTCCTCCAGCGCGAGACCGACGAGCGGCGCCGCAAGCGCGAGCGGGTCAACACCGAGAACAAGGCCAAGACCCTCACCGACCAGGCCAACAGGATGCGGGCCAAGGCCACCAAGGCGCAGGCGGCCCAGTCGATGCTCAAGCGGGCCGAGAAGATGATGTCCGGCCTCGAGAGCGAGCGGCGGAGCGACAAGGTGGCCCGGATCAAGTTCCCGGCTCCGGCGCCTTGCGGCAAGACCCCCCTCACCGCGGCCGAGCTGTCCAAGTCCTACGGCTCCCTGGAGGTCTTCACCGACGTCGACCTGGCGATCGACAAGGGCAGCCGGGTGGTGGTCCTGGGGCTGAACGGCGCGGGCAAGACCACCATGCTGCGCATCCTGGCCGGTGTCGACCTTCCGGACACCGGTGAGGTGGTGCCCGGACACGGCCTCAAGATCGGCTACTACGCGCAGGAGCACGAGACCCTCGACACCAGCCGCACGGTCCTCGAGAACATGCAGAGCGCCGCGCCGCAGCTGACCGACAGCGAGGCGCGCAGCGTCCTCGGGTCGTTCCTGTTCTCGGGCGACGACGCCCACAAGCCGGCGAGCGTGCTGTCGGGCGGGGAGAAGACTCGCCTCGCGCTCGCCTCGCTGGTGGTCTCGAGTGCCAACGTCCTGCTCCTCGACGAACCCACCAACAACCTCGACCCGGCCTCCCGCGAGGAGGTGCTCGCGGCGATCCGGAGCTACCAGGGCGCCATCATCCTGGTGACCCACGACGAGGGCGCCGTACGCGCCCTGGAGCCGGACCGGGTGCTGCTGCTGCCCGACGGCGACGAGGACCTCTGGAGCGACGACTACGCCGACCTCGTGGCCCTCGCTTGACGCTGACCCGTCAGTTCTGGCCCCCGTTGAGGCGCCGACCCGTCAATTTCGGCCCACCGCGGAGGGCCAGAACTGACGGGTCACCGCCTTCTGGCGGGCCGAAAGTGACGGGTCACCCTGGTGGCTCGGTCGGTGCCACGACCTACGCTCAGCGCATGAGCCTCACCTCTGACGAGATCACCGCAGCGGGGCTGCGCCTCGACCTGGCCGACGAGATCGCCACGGTGACGCTGGACCGCCCCGACGTGCGCAACGCGCAGACCCCGGCGATGTGGCACGCGCTCGCGGCGATCGGCGAGCAGCTGCCCGAGCAGGTGCGGGTGGTCGTAGTCAGGGGAGCGGGACACAGCTTCAGCGCCGGGCTCGACCGAGCGATGCTCGACCGGGGCAAGGGTGACGTGGCGCGGCTCCTCGACCTCGATGACGAGGCGGTCAGCAAGGCGATCGACGGCTACCAGCAGGGCTTCACCTGGCTGCGCGACCCGCGGTTCGTCAGCATCGCGGCGGTGCAGGGCCACGCGATCGGGGCCGGGTTCCAGCTCGCCCTCAGCTGCGACCTGCGGGTGGTCGCGGAGGGCGCCCAGTTCTGCATGAAGGAGCCGGCGCTCGGCCTGGTCCCCGACCTGACGGGAACAAAACCGCTGGTCGAGGCGGTTGGATACCAGCGAGCGCTCGAGATCTGTGCCACCGCCCGGATGGTCGGGGCAGACGAGGCCGTCGACATCGGGCTGGCACTGACCGTCGTGCCCGCGGACCGGCTGGAGTCCGCGGTCGGTGACCTCGCCCAGGCGCTCACCGCACCCATCGCGGGCGCGGTCACCGAGACCAAGAGGCTGCTCCAGTCAGCGGCCGAGCAGGACCTCGAGACGCAACGGCGCCTCGAGCGCGAGGCGCAGATACGTCGGTTCCGTGAGCTGGCCCCGCTGATGCAGGGCGGCCCGCAGGACTAGGAGACCAGATGTCGATGATGGGCCCTGGGGGTGGAGGACCGCCCTGGCGGCACCTCCGGTCCGATCGCGCCGTGGTCAACACCCACATCGAGCGCGAGACGATCCGCCGGGTGCTGGGCTTCGCCCGGCCGCACCGTCGGCTGATCATCGCGTTCCTGGGCTTCACGGTCGTCGACGCGGGGCTGGTCGTGGTGCCGCCGCTGCTCATGCAGCGACTCGTCGACCAGGGCATCCTCGGTCGGGACACCGGACTCGTCGTGGGACTTGCGATCGCGATCGCGGCGGTCGCCATCGCTGCTGCCGGCCTCGGGCTCGTCGGCGGGTACCTGTCGTCGCGGATCGGGGAGGGGCTGATCTTCGACCTGCGCACCCGCGTCTTCGGCCACGTCCAGCGCCAGTCGCTCGCGTTCTTCACCCGCACCCAGACCGGTGCCCTGGTCTCGCGACTGAACAACGACGTCATCGGAGCCCAGCGCGCCTTCACCTCGACCCTCTCCGGCACGGTCGCCAACATCATCTCCGTCGTGGTCGTGGGGGCGACCATGCTCGCGCTGAGCTGGAAGGTCACCCTGCTGTGCCTGCTGCTGCCGCCGATCCTGGTTGTGACCTCACGCTGGGTCGGGGCCCGTCTTGCCGGGCTGACCCGCGACCAGATGGACGGCAACGCCGACCTCGGCAACATGATGACCGAGCGGTTCAACGTCGGCGGCGCGATGCTGCTCAAGCTGTTCGGCAGCCGCGAGACCGAGGACGCGCAGTTCGCGGTGCGAGCCGCCCGCGTGCGCGACCTCGGCGTACGCATCTCCCTGCTCACCCGCATCTTCTTCGCGGCCATGACCCTGCTCCCTTCACTGGCCACCGCGCTCGTGTACGGCGTGGGTGGATACCTCGCCATCCAAGGAGAGATGTCCGTCGGCACCCTGATCGCGCTCGCCACCCTGCTGATCCGGCTCCTCGGACCGCTCCAGGCGCTGTCCAACGTCCGCATCGACGTGATGACCGCGCTGGTCAGCTTCGACCGGGTCTTCGAGGTGCTCGACCTGCCCTCGCTGATCCAGGAGAAGCCCGACGCCGTCGCGTTGCCGAAGACCGCCTCCCGGCTGGAGTTCGACCACGTCGCGTTCACCTACCCACGTGCCGACGAGGTGTCGCTGGCTTCCCTCGAGACGGTGGCGCGCGCCGAGTCCCGCGACCACGTCCAGGTGCTCCATGACGTGTCACTGGTGGCCGAGCCCGGCCAGATGGTCGCGCTGGTAGGGCCGTCCGGAGCGGGCAAGACCACGATCACCCATCTGGTGGCCAGGCTCTACGACGTCGACACCGGTGCCGTCCGCGTCGGAGGGCACGACGTCCGCGACGTCACCCTCCAGTCGCTGGAGGACGTCGTCGGCTACGTCACCCAGGACGCCCACATGTTCCACGACACGATCCGGACCAATCTCCTCTACGCCAACCCGGGCGCCAGCGACCACGACATCTGGACTTCTCTCGAGGCTGCCCAGATCGCCACGCTGGTCCGAGGACTGCCCGACGGGCTCGACACGGTGGTGGGCGACCGCGGCTACCGCCTCTCCGGCGGCGAGCGTCAGCGGCTGGCCATCGCCCGGCTCCTGCTCAAGGCACCTGCGATCGTCGTCCTCGACGAGGCCACCGCACACCTCGACTCCGAGTCCGAGGCTGCGGTCCGGCGGGCTCTCGACGCCGCGCTCGAGGGCCGCACGTCGCTCGTGATCGCGCACCGACTGTCCACCGTCCGCAACGCCGACCAGATCCTGGTCGTCGACGACGGCCGGATCGTCCAGTCCGGGACCCACACCGAGCTGCTGCGCGAGGGCGGCCTCTACGCCGACCTCTACCGCACCCAGCTCGTCGAGGACGTGCCGGCCTAGTGGATCTTCACCTCGCAGACCGGGTGTACGTCGTCACCGGAGGGGCGCGCGGCCTGGGCCGGGCGACCGCCGACGTACTGGTGGCAGAGGGTGCCCGGGTGGTGCTGTCCGGGCGGACGCAGGAGTCACTCGACGCGGCCGCCCGCGAGCTCGGGGATGCCGCGGTCACGGTTGCCGCCGACAACGCAGACCCGGCCGCGCCCGCTCGGCTGATCACTGCCGCGCAGGAGCGCTGGGGGCGGCTCGACGGCGCGCTGGTCAGCGTCGGCGGGCCACCCACCGGAACAGCGATGGACGTGACCGACGAGCAGTGGACCCGGGCGTTCGAGTCGGTCTTCCTCGGGGGACTGCGGGTCGCCCGAGCGGTAGCGCGTGAGCTCTCGGACGGCGGGGCGATCGCCTTCGTGCTCTCCTCCAGCGTGCGCGCTCCGCTGGACAACCTGGCGATCTCCAACGGGCTCAGGCCCGGTCTGGCCATGATCGCCAAGACCCTGGCCGACGAGCTGGGACCGCTCGGTATCCGCGTGAACGGGCTGATGCCCGGTCGGGTCGGGACCGAGCGGGTGGCCGAGCTCGACGAGGCCAGCGGCGACGCGGAGGCGGCCCGCGCCAGGGGGATCGCCTCGATCCCGCTGGGCCGCTACGGCGAGCCGGAGGAGTTCGGCCGGGCAGCGGCCTTCCTGCTCTCGCCGGCGGCGTCCTTCGTCACGGGCGTGATGCTGCCCGTCGACGGCGGGATGCTGCGGGCGCTCTGAGCCTTCGCCGCTCGCTCGCGTTCGATCTGGGCGCGGGCCGCCTCCGCCTGCAGTCGGGCCTTGGACTTGGGCCGCCGCTTGCGGGTCAGCCGCTCCCCGCGGGGTCCGTTGCGCCACTCGTCGTACAGCAGGTAGCAGAAGCCGAAGACCGCCAGTGCGCCGAAGAACCACCACTGCAGCCCGTAGAAGAAGTGCGGGCCGTTGTCGAGCTCGGGGAGCTCGGCCGGCTCCAGAGGCGTGACCGGTTCCGGGTCCTCTGAGCGCAGCTCCACGAAGCCGCCGTAGACCGGCCGGCCGATCGCCGCACCGATCTCTTCGCTGTTGATGGCACGCGTGGACAGGTCGTCCACTCGGGTGCTGTCACCGCGGCCGTTGTCCCGGACGTACCCGGTCACGGACACCTCCCCGGTGGGCGGCGCCGGGATCTCGGCGCGGTCGGCTCCGCTCGGATCGGTCTCCAGCCACCCGCGGTCGACCAGGAGCGCGGTGCCGTCCGCGGTGACCAGCGGCACCACCACGTCGATCCCCTGGGCGCCGTCGCGGTTGCGGTAGCGCACCACGACGGTCTCCTCGAAGGCGTAGGTCCCGCTCGCGCTCACCACCCGCCACTCGTCGCTCGCCGCGGGGTCCGCACCCGGTCGCAGCACGTCTCCGACGGGGGCCACCGCCCGGTGCTCGTTGGCGCGGACCACGGCGTTCTCGGCCTTGCGGTCGTTCAGGCGGCGGAACTGCCACTCGCCGAGCCACCAGGTGGCGTACGCCAGCAGCACCACGATGAGCGCGAACAGGAGCCAGCGCCGACTCAGCAGGAACCCGAACGAGCGCACGTCGCGAGGCTACCTAGTGCCCAGCCCGCCGCCCTCCCAGCAGCGTCCCAACCCGTGGAAACGTAGAGTGGACGACATGCAGCCTCTCGCGGACGCCTACGGCCGGGTTGCCACCGACCTACGCGTCAGCCTGACCGACCGCTGCAACCTGCGCTGCACCTACTGCATGCCCGAGGAGGGCCTCGACTGGCTGCCTCTCGAGCAGCAGCTCACGGACGACGAGGTGGTCCGGCTGGTGCGCGTCGCCGTGGAGCAGCTCGGCGTGCGGGAGGTCCGCTTCACCGGCGGTGAGCCGCTCGTCCGTCGCGGTCTGGTCGACATCGTCCGTCGTACGGCGGCCCTCGACCCGCGCCCCGAGACCTCGCTCACCACCAACGCGCTCGGCCTGGCAAAGACCGCGGCTGCGCTCGCCGAGGCAGGGCTCGACCGGGTCAACGTCAGCCTCGACACGGTCCGTTCCGAGACGTTCCACGAGATCACCCGTCGCGACAGGTTCGCCGACGTGGTGGCCGGGCTCGAGGCCGCCCAGGCCGCCGGGCTCGGGCCGGTCAAGGTCAACGCCGTCCTGATGCGCGGGATCAACGACGACGAGGCACCGGAGCTGCTTGGGTGGTGCCTCGAGCGGGGCTACTCACTGCGCTTCATCGAGCAGATGCCGCTCGACGCCCAGCACGGCTGGAGCCGGGAGGAGATGGTCACCGCCGACGAGATCGTGGCCATGCTGGACGAGCACTACGTGCTCGTGCCCGCGGTCGAGCCGCGGGGGAGCGCCCCGGCCGAGCTCTTCCTGGTCGACGGCGGCCCGGCGACGGTCGGGATCATCGCGTCGGTCACCCGGCCCTTCTGCGGCGCCTGCGACCGGGTCCGGCTGACCGCCGACGGACAGGTGCGGAACTGCCTGTTCGCGCGCGAGGAGTCCGATCTGCGGACCGCGCTGCGCGCCGGCGCGACCGACGAGGAGCTCGCCCAGCGTTGGGTGGTCGCGATGGCGGGCAAGAAGCCCGGCCACGGGATCGACGACCCGACCTTCCTCCAGCCGGACCGGCCGATGTCCGCCATCGGCGGTTGATCCGAAACCCCTGTCGGCGGTGAGCCAGCGCCCATTTGCGGTTGGGTAATGGGCCGTATCTCACCGCCGCCTGGCCGCAGCGGTCGGGTCGGGCGCGTCGGCGGTGAGCTAGCGCCCATTTGAGCCTCGGAAACGGGCCCTACCTCACCGCCGCCTGGCCGGCCCAGCGCCGGCCGTGAACGTCAGCGGCCGCCGACGCTCTCGTCGGTGCCCTCGACGTGCTCGACGACATCCTTGAGGAAGTTGCGCGCGCCCAGGAAGCCAGAGAGCGACGCCCGGTGCTCCTCGCAGGCCAGCCACACCTTGCGGCGCTCGGGGGTGTGCAGCTTGGGGTTGTTCCAGCGCAGCGCCCACACGGCGGGCTGCTGGCATCCCCTGGCGGAGCAGATGTCGCTCACGCGCCATTGCTATCAGTGATTGGCCCGGAAATATGAAGTGGTGCCGGCCAACCACGGGGAGAGCTGTCCGGCACCACACCGAGACGAACGTAGTCCGGTCGGCCATTGAAGTGTTCCACGCCGAGGCCCGGATTCAAACCGGTTGGGGCAGGCAAAAATGTCAGCGATCGTCGTCGGCCGGGCCGAGCTGCGGGCGGCCGGGGCTCTGGTCCACCAAGGCGAACCCGTCGCCCTTGGTGTGGGCCGCGTTGGCCATCACGACGGCGACGTACGGCAGCACCAACGCGGCCACGATGAGGATGGGCCACAGCCAGTGGATCTCGGCCAGCGAGGCGATGATCGCGCCGACGAAGCAGGCTGTGCGGATCCCCATCGAGACGATGTATCGCTTCTGGCGGGCAGCGATGTCTGCGTTGCGACTGGCCGCCGCCGAGGTGATGCGGACCGCCTCGGGCTCACGGTTGCGATCCCGGGCCATCCGTCCACTGTACGTCGCTACAGTCGCTTCAAACGACCGCCTGGGAGGCCTCACATGACCAACCGCACCTACCGAGTCACCGAGATCGTCGGAACCTCGCCCGTCGGGCTCGAGCAGGCGATTCACAACGGCGTGGAGCGGGCCGCCAAGACGCTGCGGCACTGCGACTGGTTCGAGCTCACCGAGGTGCGCGGCCAGATCAAGGACGGCAAGGTCGAGCACTTCCAGGTGGGCATCAAAGTCGGCTTCCGGCTCGAGGACGAGGAGTAGATACCACGGGCCTCACTCCTGACCAGGTCGACGGCCTCGGGGTCGCGCTCAACGAGGCCGCCTGGCACGACCTGACCGTCGACGAACCGGCCGCGACGGTCGACGTCCTGCTGACGGTGCTGTCCAGGGATGGGGAGGGTCACGAGACCGACGACCCCCGCCGAACCCTGCGGCTGACCGGGGTCTCCCGCGTCGCCGCGTCCTACCGGGGCGGCACCTGGGACGACGCGCACGCCCCGGTGATCCCGCTCGATCTCGAGGGGCTCGACCGCCTGCTTCGCCGTCACGGCGGAGGACCCGTCTATGGGTGGGAGTTCGTCGACTCCCCGCGCAGCGAGCGCGAGTTCCGCAGCTGGGAGCGCAGGCTCAGCCTCGACCTCACCCTGTCCGGTCGGGGCGGCCACCACTTGACGCTGTTCCAGGACCTCGGCGGCGTGCGCCACCTCGACCTGCGCGTGTGGTTCTCCGATGTGTCGATCCTCGACGGGGCGGGCCACCGGCTGGAGCTCGACGCCTTCATCGCGGGCGGCCGTCGCTGGTGGGAGGCGATGTACGCCGGCCAGCGCTCGGACCTGGCACCGAGCATCGCCGCCCTGGCCCCCGAGGCGCCGAAGCCGCGCTGGTGGACCCGCTTTCGGCGTACTCCCCGGTAGTCGCTAGCGTCGCTCGGGTGACTGAGGAGAGCGGAGCTCAGGGCCGGTCGGTGCTGGTCACCGGCGGCAACCGGGGGATAGGACGCGCGATCGCGGAGGCGTTCGTGGCGCAGGGCGACCGGGTGGCGGTCACCACGCGCAGCGGCGGGGCGCCCGACGGCACCCTCGACGTGCGCTGTGACGTCACCGATGCCGAGCAGGTGGAGGCGGCGTTCGCCCAGGTCGAGGAGGCCCACGGCCCGGTCGAGGTGCTGGTGGCCAACGCCGGGATCACCAAGGACACCCTGCTGCTGCGGATGTCCGAGGACGACTGGGCGAGCGTCCTCGACACCAACCTGAGCGGCTCCTTCCGGCTGGCCAAGCGCGCGGCCAAGGGGATGCTGCGGATGCGCCGCGGCCGGATCGTCTTCGTCTCCTCGGTCGTCGGGCTGCTCGGCTCGGCCGGCCAGGTCAACTACGCCGCGTCGAAGGCCGGCCTGGTGGGCATGGCGCGCTCGATCGCGCGCGAACTCGGCTCGCGGTCGATCACCGCCAACGTGGTCGCACCCGGTTTCGTGGAGACCGACATGACCGGCGTCCTGACCGATGAGCAGAAGGCAGCGATCAAGGCACAGGTACCGCTGCAGCGGTACGCGACGACCGACGAGGTGGCGGCCGCGGTGACGTGGCTCGCGAGCGACGGGGCCGCCTACGTGACCGGCGCGGTCATCCCCGTGGACGGCGGACTGGGAATGGGGCACTGATGGGCATCTTGGACGGCAAGCGGATCCTCGTCGCCGGCGTGACGATGGACAGCTCGATCGGCTTCGCGACCGCGAAGGTGGCCCAGGAGCAGGGCGCCACCGTGCTGATCTCGAACTTCGGGCGGGCGCTCGGCATCACCCGGCGGATCGCCAAGCGGCTGCCGACCGAGCCGCCGGTGCTCGAGCTCGACGTGACCGACGACGACCACCTCGCCGGACTCGCCGACGCGGTCCGCGAGCACGTCGACGGGCTGGACGGCGTGGTGCACTCGATCGCGTACGGCAACCCGCAGACGCTGCTGGGCGGCAAGTTCCTGGAGGGGCCGTGGCCCGACGTAGCGCAGGCGGTGCAGGTCTCGGCGTACTCCCTGATGTCGCTGACCGAGGCCTGCCGGCCGCTGATGCCAGACGGTGGCTCGGTGGTCGGGCTGACCTTCGACGCCACGGTCGCCTGGCCGGCGTACGACTGGATGGGCGTGGCCAAGGCGGCGCTCGAGTCATGCTCGCGCTACCTGGCGCGCGACCTCGGGCCGCACGGCATCCGGGTCAACCTGGTGTCCGCCGGCCCCCTCAAGACGCTCGCCGCCAAGGCGATCCCCGGCTTCGAGGACCTCGAGACGATGTGGAGCGAGCGGGCCCCGTTGGGCTGGGACAACACCGACCAGGAGCCGACCGCCAAGGCGGTCTGCGCGCTGATGTCGGACTTCTTCCCGGCGACGACCGGCGAGATCGTCCACGTGGACGGCGGCCTCCACGCGATGGGTGCCTGACCGGGACTGCCCGGTAACGTCCGCGGCGTGGCTGACGAACCCGGGTCCCTGGTCGAGCTGCGGGTCCTCGAAGGCCCCAACCTCTACTTCCCGCGCGCCGCGATCAAGCTGACCCTCGACATCGGGGGGTTGTCGGCAGTCCCGGAGGACACGGCCCGACGGTTCGCGCAGCGAATCGGGCTCCGCAACGTGCGGCCCGGTGCGCCCGAGTCCGGCTTCCGGCAGCGGTTCGCGCTGCGCGCGGTCGGCCGGCTGGTGCGGGCGATCGCGGGGGAGTCCGGCTCGACCCGGCTGGCGGTCCGGGTCCGGCCGACCAGCGACCCGCACCGGATCGTGGTGGCCTTCCCCTGGGCCCACCGGCGCCGCGCCGAGGTCATGGGGCAGGCCGTCGCCGAGGTGCTCGACGCCGTTCCCGGCGGCGAGGTCGACGAGGTGGTCGGTACGGCGGCCGCGCGGGTCGCCGCGTCGGAGCCCGGTGCCGCGCCGCACACGATCACGCCCAAGGTCCCGGTGGTCGCGGTGACCGGCACCAACGGCAAGACCACGACCTCACGGATGATCGCGCACATCGCCCGCACCGAAGGCAAGCTGGTCGGCTGGTCGAACACCGACGGCATCTACTTCGACGGGAAGCTGGTCGAGGCCGGCGACTACTCCGGGCCGTCGGGTGCCGGACGGGTGCTCGCCCACCCGGACGTGCAGCTCGCGGTCACCGAGACCGCCCGCGGCGGCATCCTGCTCAAGGGGATCGGGCTGACCCGCAACGACGTATCCGTTGTCACCAACGTGTCGGCGGACCATCTCGGCCTGCAGGGGATCGACACCCTCGACCAGCTCGCCGAGGTCAAGGGCGTGGTCCCGAAGATCACCCGCAAGGGCGGCTGGGCGGTCCTCAACGCCGACGACCCACGGGTCTTCGCCATGCACTCGACGATCAAGGCGCAGCCCTGGGTGTTCTCCCGCGACCCCGACTCGCCCGCGATCCGTGAGGTGCTGTCGGCGGGCGGACGGGCCACCACGGTCATCGACGGCTGGCTCTCGGTGCTCAGGCCGAACGCCGACCCCGACCCGCTGGTCGAGCTGGTCGACGTACCGATGACCCTCGCCGGACTGTCCCGGTTCAACGTCGAGAACGCGCTGGCCGCGGCCTCGGCCGCGCTCGCCATCGGCATCCCCCGCGACGTGGTCATCGAAGGGATGAGGACGTTCCGGCCGGACGCCGAGCACAACCCGGGCCGGATGAACTGCTTCTCGGTCCCCACCACGGACCAGCAGAGCGTGTCCGTGGTCATCGACCTGGCCCACAACGAGGCCGGCCTCGAGGCGCTGCTGGAGGTCATGAACGGCCTCCGCAGCCCCGGTGCCCGGCTGCTGCTCGGGCTGGGCGCCGTCGGTGACCGCACTGACGACCTGATCGAGATGCTCGGAGAGATCGGCGCGCGCGACAGTGACGTGCTGGCAATCGGGCACAAGCTGCAGTACCTCCGGGGCCGCAGCGCCGAGGAGCTCGAGGGGCTGATGCGGGCGGGTGCAGAACGCGTCGGCGTCCCAGACGTGCCGGCGTACGACACCGAGGTCGAGTGCCTCGCCGCGCTGGTCGAGCGGGCCGAGCCGGGCGACGTCGTCGGGCTGATGTGCCACGCCGAGCGCCAGGAGGTCTACGACTGGCTCGCCGGCCGGGACGCGACCCCCGACTCCCCGGAGCGGTTGCGCGAGAAGGTGCGTGCCGCGTCGGGTTGAGGCCGCCGGGTCCAGGGCCAGGTCATCAGCGCCCACACGCCCGCGATCAGGGCGACCTCCACGAAGACGTACGCCGGCCACGGCCCGAGCAGGTCCAGGATCGTGCCGCTGCTGGGCTTCTCGACGAGGAAGCCGTAGTTGGTGTCGGTGAGCACGTCGAAGACATACACGACCACCGCCCACACGGTAGTGGTCGCCACCGTCCTCACGTAGTCGCGCCACCGGGGCGTGAGCCCCAGGCCCCAGGCCAGGTAGATCGCGGCCCAGACGATCAGAAAGTGCATGCCCCAGTAGCCGAGGAACTTGGGGCTCGGAACGTCCGCGTTCAACCACGGCGTGATGAGTGCCTGAGTCGTGAGGACCAGTCCCCAGAAGTAGGTGAGTGCCGCAGCGAACCGGGAGTGCGTCCACAGCGCGATCACCGCAGCAATCCATGCGAAGTCGCACAGCTGGAGCGGAAGTGTGGTGTCGAAGTCGTACTGGCCGGGGAGGAAGTCGAGCACCTGCATCGGGATGGTGAATGCCGGTATCGAAACGGCGAACCACCGGCTGAACGTACGGGCAGCGGGAGTTCCCCGGTGAGAGCGGCCGATCCGCACGACCGGCCAGATCCCGGCAACGAAGAGCGCCAGCATCACCCAGTGCGTGGTGCTGAAGTTCTCGAAGCCGGTCATGTCCCCAGTCTGCGCCGAACCCACCGGCGGAGTAACCGCCGGCGTACTCAGGCGTCTGTCGCCCGGCAGGGGGTGTCGTCAGCGCGGATTGGCCCAGATGACTGGACCGAAATCGGCCATGGGGTCACCCCCAGGGCTGCCTAGGGTTGGGTCATGACCACCTCGACGATCGACGCCGACGTTCGCCACCACATCCCCACGCGGCTCGACGTCGACGCCGCCGTGCCGGCGTTCAGCAAGGCGATGGCGCACCTGGACACCACGGCCACGCGAGAGCTCGACCGGGTCGGCTTCCCAGCCGGCCTCCGGGACCTGCTGCGGCTGTGTGCCTCGCAGATCAACGGCTGCGCCTACTGCGTCGACACGCACAGCACCGACGCGGCCTCCGCCGGTGAGAGCTCTCAGCGGATCAACGCCGTGGCCGTCTGGGCGGAGTCGCCGTTCTTCACCGACAAGGAGCGTGCGGCGTTCGCGTTCACCGAGTCCGTGACCCGGGTGGCGGACACCCACGTGCCAGCAGCCGACTACGAGGCGGTGGCCGCCCACTGGTCGCCCGACGAGGTCGGCGCGCTGCTCGCTCTGGTCGTCGCGATCAATGCCTGGAACATGATCGCGGTCACGACGCGCGCCTGGGAGCCGACGCTCGTCGCCGAGTGAGCCGAGCCGCCCCCCAGGCTCAGACCTCCGCCGGTGCGGCCGCCTGGTAGTCCGGGTCGGCGGCCGGCGCGTCAGCGGTGACGCCGGCGCCGGGCTGGGCCTGCGGCGACCAGTTCTCCAGCTCGGTCATCACCTCGGCGTGCTTGTCGACGCAGATGACCACCAGGTCGCCCTTGTTGGCGCGGCTCATGGCGTGCCGGACCGCCTCGATCTCCTCGAGGTTCTCCTCGACCTGCTTGCACCGGGCGCCCTCGGCCATCGCGGCGCGGACGCCCTCGACCACCAGTCCCGCGACGTCACCGCGCTTCCGACCCCGCAACGCGACGTCCTCACGAACGATCACCACGTCGAAGTGCTGCGCGGCGATGGAGCCGAGCTCGCGCATGTCCTCGTCGCGGCGGTCGCCCGCGGTGGCGATGACCCCGATCCGGGACGGCCGGGCCAGCTCGTGGGAGGACTCGATCGAGTCGCCGAGCCGGTCGACGAAGTCGCCGAGCGCCTTCATGCCCGGCGCGTTGTGGCAGTAGTCGACGATGACGTTGACACCGTTGACCTCGATCTCGTTGAGGCGACCGGGGGAGAGGTAGTAGTTCGTCGAGAACGACCGCAGCCCCTGCCGGATGTCGTGGAGCGGGGCGCCGGCCGCAAATGCCGCCGCGGCGGCCCCCAGGGCGTTCTGGACGTTCATCCGGGCCCGACCGCCGAACGTCGCCGGCAGCAGGTGCGTCCAGGCAAGTTGCATCTCCCGCGGACCGTGCTTCACGACGATCATCTCGCCGCGCTCGGACGGGTTCAGCACCAGCGCCTTGCCGCCGCGGCGGCAGTGCGCGTCGATCATGTCGCGGGTCTCCGAACCGGGCTCCTCCATCGAGAACCACACCACCTGCCCCGAGCACCGCCGCCGCATCTCGCGGACCAGCGGGTCGTCGGCGTTCAACACGGCGTGCCCGTCACGGGGCACCGCCTCGACCAGCACCGCCTTCACGTCGGCCAGCTGCTCGACGGTGTCGATGCCACGCAGGCCCAGGTGGTCCGGCTGCACGTTGAGTACGACGGCCACGTCGTTGCGTTCGTAGCCGAGCCCCTCGCGCAGGATGCCGCCGCGGGCGACCTCGAAGACCGCGAAGTCCACGCGCGGGTTCTGCAGCACCATGCGCGCCGACCGCGGTCCGGAGGCGTCGGCGCGGATCACCAGGCGCTCGTCGATCACGACCCCGTCGGTCGAGGTCATCCCGACCTTGTGACCCATACCCTTGAAGATGTGCCCGATCATCCGCGAGGTGGTCGTCTTGCCGTTGGTGCCGGTGACGGCCACGATCGGGATCCGCGAGGTGGCTCCAGGCGGGAAGAGCATGTCCACCACCGGCTTCGCGATGAACTGGGGCTCGCCGATGGTGGGATGGGTGTGCATCCGGAAGCCGGGGGCGGCGTTGATCTCGCAGATCGCGCCGCCCGTCTCGCGCACCGCCTCGGTGATGTCGGGACAGATGAAGTCGATGCCGGCGATGTCGAGGCCGACCATCCGGGCAGCCTCCTCGGCGATCTCGACGTTCTCGGGGTGCGCCTCGAAGGTGCGGTCGATCGAGATGCCGCCGGTCGACATGTTGCCGGTGAGGGCGAGCTTCACCACCTGACCCTCGGGCGGTACGTCGGTCATCTCGTAGCCCTGCTCGCGCACCAGCTCGATCGCCGCGTCGTCGACCTTGATCCTGGTCAGCACCTTCTCGTGGCCGACCCCACGCCGCGGGTCGGCGTTGGCGGTGTCCACGAGCTGCTCGACGGTCGAGTTGCCGTCACCGGTCACGGAGGCCGGGACTCGCTCGGCAATCGCCGCGATCCGGCCGTCGATGACCAGACACCGGTAGTCCTTGCCGGCGATCATCGACTCGACCACGATCACACCGCGTCGCGACTGCTCCTGGGCGATCGGGAATGCCGCCCGGATGTCGGCCTCGCTCTGGAGGTCGAGACAGACCCCGCGACCGTGGTTGCCGTCGAGCGGCTTGACCACGACCGGGAAGCCGATCCGCTCCGCGGCCCGGACCGCCTGGTCCGCGGTGCGCACGGTGTCCTGCTTCGGGACCGGCAGGCCCGCCGCACCGAGCAACCGGGTGGTCAGGTCCTTGTCGGACGCGATGTCGACGGCGATCGCCGACGTGGCGGAGGTCATCGTGGCCCTGATCCGCTTGGCGTGCACGCCCTGTCCGAGCTGGACCAGGGAGTACTGGTTGAGCCGGATCCACGGGATGTCCCGCGACACGGCCTCGTCGAGGATCGCCTGCGTCGACGGCCCGAACGCAGTCCGCTCGGCCCTGAGGATGTAGGACTCGAGCTCCTGGTCCCAGTCGAGCTCCGGGTCGGCCTGGACGAGGTGGTTGACCAGCCGGACGGCCAGCTTGGCGGCGGCCAGGCCCACCTGCTCGTCCATGTAGCCGAAGACCACGTTGTAGTGCCCCACCTCGCCCTTCACCGCGCGGGTCTTCCCGCGACGTACGTCGTGGCCCACCACCTGCTGGAGAGCCAGTGCGGTGTGCTCGGCCACGTGGCCCAGCCAGGTGCCTTCGTTGAGCCGCTCCACGAAGCCGCCGCGCCGGCCGCGGGAACAGGCGTGCTCGCGCAGCCCCGGGACCATCTCGAGCAGGTTGTCGGTGAACCCCGGGATGGTGTTCGTCGGGAACTCCTCCAGCGAGCCGAGGTCCACCACGAGGTGGATGGCCCGCTCGTATGACCACACGTTGGCGCCTCGGTAGACCCTGGTCTCGAGGATCGTGAGGTCAGGGGCAGGGCGTTCGGTCATGCGGAGTCTCCGTCCGAGTCGGGGGCCAGGATCGGCGAGCCGCGACGGCGGCGTCGCAGCCGGCGGCGCAGCACGCTGGGGGACACGTCACCAGCAGCGATGTCTCGCGCCATCTGCCGCAGGTCGTGACCGGCCGCCGCGAGCTCGGCCGCCTCGAGGGGGTCGACGTGCCGGTCGCGGGGGAGCAGGCGCCGCGTGGTCAGGTCGAACAGGCTGCCGTGGGGGAGGACGTGGAGGACGATGCCGCTGGAGAGGAGCGGCGTCGAGCGCTTGGCCTCGTGTGCGTTGGTGATGATGTCGGCCGGATCGAGGATCGTCACGGCGCCGCGGCCGCTGACCTGCAGATGCTCGTGGATCTCGCCGTCGACGTCGACGAACCTGACGATGGCCGCGGTGTCCTCGTCGATGCCGAGACCGAGCAGCTGGGGCGACTGGGAGACGATCATCAGCAGCCGACCGTAGCGGTTGCGCTGGTCGAAGTGCTGGTCGATCACGGTGGAGCTCAGCAGTCCGAGGCCCGCGGCCATCTGGGTCATCCGCTGCTTGGGAGTCGTCCCGCCCACGCCAAAGGCCAGCATGTGGCTGGACTGGATGCTGGCGCCGGCCGACGTCCCGGCCACCACCGCGCCGCGGCGATGCGCGGCCACGATCGCGTCGCCGATCGGCGTGCCGCAGATAATCGCGCTGAGCTTGAGCTGGTTGCCACCGGTCATGAAGATCCCGGTGGCCTTCTCAAGGGTGCCGACCAGATCGGGGTTCCGCGCCTCGTCCCGGCTCTCCGGCCGCACGGTCGAGACCTCGGCGGCGCCCTCGGCTCGGAACAGCGCGTCGTACAGGTCGACGATCTCGTCGCCCAGGCTGGACGCGGTCGGGATCACCGCGATCCGGGCCTCGGGGCCCCCGCTGGCTGCCACGAACTCCTTGAGGATCCGGCGGCGACGGAGCTTGTCCTCCGCGCCGCCGATGATCATCAGGGGACCGGCGGGCATGACAGCCACCCTAGGGCGTTGGGATGCTTACCTCGTGAGTGAGTCAAGGACCCTCGTCGTGATGCGACACTCGAAGGCGGAGCAGTCCGGCCCGAGCGACTACGAGCGGCAGCTCAGCGACCGCGGGATGGGCGACGCGGCTGCCGCGGGCTCCTGGCTGGCCGACCGCGAGGTCATCCCGGACCAGGCGCTGGTCTCGGCCGCGATCCGCACGCAGCAGACCTGGGAGGCGCTGGCCGACGGCGCCGGCTGGGACCTCGAGGGCACGCTCGAAGAGGCGCTCTACGAGGCGGGCGCCGAGAGCGCGCTCGACCTGGTCCGGCAGACCGAGGGCCACGTCCGCACCCTGATCGTGGTGGGCCACAACCCGACCATCGCCACGCTCGCGGCGCTGATCGACGACGGCGAAGGGGACGACGAGGCCGGGACCGCGATGGCCCTCGACTACCCGACCAGCGCGATGGCCGTCTTCGCCTACGACGGCGACTGGAGTGACCTCGACGAGTCGTCGGCGACGCTCGTGGCCTTCCACGTGGGTCGCGGCTGAGCGCGATGCTGGGCGTCTGCTCGTGGTGTGCCCACGCGTAGCCCGGCCCCAGGCGGCGGTGAGCTAGGGCCCATTTCGATGCCCTGAACGGGCCCAGGCTCACCGCCCAGAGTCCGCCGATCCGGGCATGGCCTAGACAGGCGGCGCAGGCGTGACGACGCCCGCGTCGAGGTCGGCGGCCTCGATCTCCTCGCGGGAGATGCCGAGCAGGTAGAGGATCGTGTCGAGATAGGGCACGTTGACCGCGGTGTCCGCCGCGTCCTGGACCACCGGCTTGGCGTTGTAGGCGATGCCCAGCCCGGCGGCGTTGAGCATGTCGAGGTCGTTGGCGCCGTCGCCGATCGCGATCACTGCGGACTCGTTGAGGCCCAGCTCGGCGGCGAACTCACGCAGCGCCTGGGCCTTGCCCGCACGGTCGACCACGTTCCCCACGATCTGGCCGGTGAGCTTGCCGTCGACCACCTCGAGCTCGTTGGAGCGGGAGAAGTGGATGTCGAGGTCCGCGGCGAGCCGGTCGGTGATCTGGCTGAATCCGCCCGAGACCAGGGCGAACCGGTACCCGAGCCGTCGCAGGATCCGGACGAGCGTCCGGGCGCCGGGGGCCAGCTCGATGGCGTCGTACACGGCGTCGAACGCCGCCACGTCGACGCCCTTCAGCAGCTTGGCCCGCTCGCGGAGCGACTCCTCGAAGTCGAGGTCACCTCGCATCGCGGCCTCGGTCAGCTCCGCGACCTCGTTGCCGAAGCCGGAGTGCTCGGCCAGCATCTCGATCACCTCGCCCTGGATGAGCGTGGAGTCGACGTCCATGACGATCAGCCGCATCCCTCGGCGCTGCAGGTTGGCCGGCTGGACCGCGATGTCGAGGCCCTGGACGGCGGCCTCGGCGGCGAGGGTGGTGCGCAACGTGTCGGTGTCGATCCCGGAGACGTGCAGGTCGATCGCGGTCACCGGGTAGCGCGCCATCCGCTCGATCCGGTCGATGTTCGCGCCGGTGTCGGCGATCCGGCCGGCGACTGCTGCCATCGCCGCGGCCTTGAGCGGTGTCCCGATCACCGTCACGTGCGACCGGCCACCCCGGCGCGCCCTGTTGTCACCGGTGCCGCGGTCGATGTCGACGTTCATCCCGAGGTCGCGGGCGGCCGCCTCGACGGCGTCGCGGAGCCCCTTCCAGTCCCGGGGGATCGTCACCAGTACGCCGAGGATGAGTCGGCGCCGGAGCACGATCTGCTCGATGTCGACCACTTCGACTCCGGCACGCGACAGGGTCGCGAAGATCGCCGACGTGACGCCGGGGCGGTCCTTGCCGGTCAGCGTGATGAGCAGCGTCTCCGGGCGCGCCCCGCGGTGGTCCTTCATCGACCGTCACGCTATCCGTTGCGGAGCCGCTGTCGGTGGTCGAGTCCATGGTGGTGACATGAAGCAGAGCCATCACGCGATCAGCTACGTCGAGATCAACGTGACCGACCTGGCCCGCGCCCGCGCGTTCTACGAGCAGGCGTTCGGCTGGCGGTTCAACGACTACGGCCCGGACTACTCCGGGATCCAGGCACCCGATGGCGACGGCGAGGTCGGCGGCCTCGGCGTGGGCCGCGAGCCCGGGCCGGGCGGTCCGCTCGTGCTCATCAGCTCCGACGACCTGCCGACCAGCATCGAGGCGGTCCGCAGCGCCGGCGGCGAGGTCACCGAGGGCCCCTACGACTACCCGGGCGGGAGCCGCTTCCACTTCAGCGACCCCGACGGCAACGTGCTCGGCGTCTACCAGTCCTCCGAGGCCTAGTCCCTTAGTCCGGTGGCCAGACCTCGGGCGAGGCGGCGGCGACGATGCCACGGCGGCCGACCCGTCCGAGCTGGGCCAGCGCGGCGCGGCGGGTCTGGGCGTCGTGGGCGGTCAGGGCGCCGCCGTCGTCCTCCAGCGCCAGGTCGACGATCTCGAGGGCCTGGAGGCCGCGGGCGGCCAGCTCCACGCAACGAGTCGGTACGCCGGGTGGCGCGGCCAGGGCGGGACGGTGACGCAGGTTCATCAGCCGGTCGGCGACCTCGGGGCGCCACCGGGCCACGTCGAGGGCCGCCAGGGCCTCGGCCGCCCCGATCAGGGCCGCGCGCAGCGCCCGGTCGGCCTCGCCGACGTCGGGCAGCTGACGGCGCTCGGCTGGCATTGCCCGCCACGTCACGGCTGCACCCACGCGCTCGGGGACGAGACCGCGGAGGACGAAGCCGGCCGCGTCGAGGGCGACCACCGCCTCCCCGGCCTCGAGCGCGGCCGCGTTGAACGCGGCCGGTCCGCCGAGGCCCACCGGGTCACCCTCAGCCGGCAGTGCCGCGCCCAGAGCGTCGGCACCCTCCGACCGCAGCCCACCGAGCCCGGTCATCAGCGGCTCAGCGGTCTCCTCGAGAGCCACCAGATGGGTCGCGTCCTGGCCGACGACGGCGTCGATGAGGTGGTCCGCGACGACGTGCCCGCGCAGCCACGAGGTGCCCCACCACGCCAGCCGCACTGAGGCGGGGAGTGCGCTCGGCCGGTCGCTCACGCCCGGCGACGTTACGCCGGGATCGGGCGGACTGGTCAGTAGCCCACGGCCTAAGGTTGCGGCCATGGCCGCCGTCCTCGAGTTCGCCGGAGTGACGGTGCGCCGGGGCCGGGCCACCCTGCTCGACAACATCGACTGGACGGTCGAGGAGGACGAGCGCTGGGTGATCCTCGGCCCTAACGGCGCCGGCAAGACCACGCTGCTCCAGGTCGCCTCCGCACAGCTGCACCCGACCGACGGGGTCGCCGGGATCCTCGAAGAGGTGCTGGGCACCGTCGACGTCTTCGAGCTGCGACCGCGGATCGGGCTGACGAGCGCTGCCCTGGCCGAGCGGATCCCGCGCGGCGAGACCGTCCGGGACGTGGTCGTCTCGGCGTCGTACGGCGTGGTGGGCCGCTGGCGCGAGCACTACGACGACCTCGACCACGACCGCGCCGACATCCTGCTCGAGGAGCTGGGCGTCAGGCCGCTCGCGAAGCGCACCTTCGGCACCCTCAGCGAGGGAGAGCGGAAGCGAGTGCAGATCGCTCGCGCCCTGATGACCGACCCGGAGCTGCTGCTGCTCGACGAGCCGGCCGCCGGGCTCGACCTCGGCGGGCGCGAGGATCTGGTGTCGACGCTCAGCATCCTCGCCATGGACCCGGACTCGCCGGCCACGGTGCTCGTCTCTCACCACGTCGAGGAGATCCCGCCGGGGTTCTCGCATGCGCTGCTGCTGCGCGAGGGCCGCGTGGTCGCCTCCGGACTGCTCGATCACGTAATGACCGAGCAGAACCTTTCCGCGACGTTCGGCTTGCCGCTCGTCCTGCAGCACGCCGCCGGGCGCTGGTCCGCTCGGCGACGGCAGCGGCGTACGCCTGGCACCGACACCATCCACTAGGGTCGCCGCCATGGACTGGCTCAGCGACCACCTCGCCGCCGTCTTCCTGAGCCTCGCGATTTTGCTCGGGATCGCCGAGATGTTCAGCCTCGACCTGATCCTGCTGATGCTCGCGCTCGGCGCGCTCGTCGGCATGGTCACCGCGCTCCTCGGCGCCGGCTTCGCCGTGGCGGCGATCGCCGCCGCCTTGGCCTCCGTGGCCTGCCTGGCCGTGGTTCGCCCGCCGCTGGTGAAACGGTTCCACAGCGGGCCGGAGCTCTCGCTCGGCCACGGCAAGCTGGTGGGCCAGCAGGGCGTCGTCACCGAGCGGATCACCGGCCTCGAGGCCGGGAGGATAAAGCTGAGCGGCGAGATCTGGACGGCCAAGCCCTACGACGACACGATCTCGATCGAACCGGGCAGCACCGTGGAGGTTCTGGAAATCCGCGGAGCCACGGCGTACGTCCATCCTGTACCAAGCCTCGAGTCCTAGCCGGACACGAACCCGAAGGAGCTACTCCATGGGCGCCATCATCCTGCTCGTCCTCCTCGTCCTGCTGTTCCTGTTCGTGGTCACCCTCCTGGCCAAGACCGTACGGATCGTGCCGCAGGCGCGGGCTGGGATCGTGGAGCGGTTCGGCAAGTACAAGAACACCCTCCCGGCCGGCCTGAACATCGTGGTGCCGTTCATCGACAAGGTGCGTTACCTGATCGACCTGCGCGAGCAGGTGGTCAGCTTCCCGCCGCAGCCGGTGATCACCGAGGACAACCTCGTGGTCTCGATCGACACGGTGATCTGGTTCCAGGTGACCGACCCGATCGCGGCGACCTACGAGATCGCCAACTACATCCAGGCCGTCGAGCAGCTCACGATGACCACGCTGCGCAACATCGTCGGTGGCATGGACCTGGAGCAGACGCTGACCAGCCGCGAGGAGATCAACTCCAGCCTGCGCGGCGTGCTCGACGAGGCCACCGGCAAGTGGGGCATCCGCGTCAACCGCGTCGAGATCAAGGGCATCGACCCGCCGCCCTCGATCAAGGACTCGATGGAGAAGCAGATGCGCGCCGACCGGGACAAGCGCGCCGCGATCCTCACCGCCGAGGGCCAGCGCCAGTCTTCGATCCTCACCGCCGAGGGCACCAAGCAGTCCTCGATCCTGGTTGCCGAGGGCGACCGCGAGTCCCAGATCCTGCGCGCCCAGGCCGACCGCGAGTCCGCGATCCTGCGCGCCCAGGGCGAGGGGCAGGCCATCCAGACGGTGTTCCAGGCCATCCACGACGGACAGCCGGACCAGTCGCTGCTGGCCTACCAGTACCTCCAGATGATGCCCAAGATCGCCGAGGGCGACGCCAACAAGGTCTGGATCGTGCCCAGCGAGATCGGCAAGGCCCTCGAGGGCCTCGGCTCCACGATGACCGACCTGGCCGGCATCCCCAAGGAGCCGCGCGGCCCGATCAAGCGCGTCGAGACCGGGAGCATGGAGCCGGCCAAGCTGGCCGGCAGCGGAGCGCTCGCTGACGCCGAGCTCAGCAAGGCCAACGAGGCCGTCAAGGCCGCGATCGCCGAGGCGGCCAGCGCGGCCAGCCCGCGCGGCGCCGACATGGGGACGGCCGCGCCCCCGCCGCCGTCCGCTGACGACGCTCCGCCGGCTCCACCCGCACCGCCGGCCCCCTAGCCCCAGGGAGACACGTCCTAGGTGTCGCTCCTCGAGGCGATCGCCATCGGCCTGGCAGGACTGGCCGCCGGCACCATCAACACCGTGGTGGGGTCGGGAACGCTGATCACGTTCCCGACCCTGATCGCGTTCGGGGTCCCGCCGGTGACCGCGAACGTCTCCAACACCATCGGCCTCGTGCCCGGGTCGGTCTCCGGCGTGGTCGGCTACCGCCGTGAGCTCCAGGGGCAGCGGAGCCGGGTGCTGCGGATCGGCGTCGCCTCCCTCGTCGGCGGCCTGGTGGGCGGCGTACTGCTCCTGGTGCTGCCCGAGGACGCGTTCTCGGCGATCGTCCCGGTGCTGGTGGGGCTGGGGATCCTGCTCGTGGTGTTCCAGCCGCGGATCTCGCGGTGGGTGGCGGCCCGGCACGACGCCACGGGCGCGGCTCCTCGCAACTCGGTCCTGGGAGCATGGTGGGTGTGGCCAGCGGTCCTGCTGGCCGGTGTGTACGGCGGCTACTTCGGCGCCGCGCAGGGTGTGCTGCTCATGGGCATCATGGGCGTCGGCATCACCGAGACCCTGCAGCGGCTCAATGCGCTGAAGAACGTCCTCGCCGCCATCGTGAACGCCGTCGCCGGCCTGCTGTTCGCCGTGGTGGCCGATGTCGACTGGCGGATCGTGCTCCTCATCGGGATCGGGTCGGTGATCGGCGGCCAGCTCGGCGCGACCGTCGGGCGCCGACTGCCCAGCGGCGTACTCCGCGCCGTGATCGTCGTGGTCGGCGTGACCGCGCTGGTGGTGTTCCTGGCGACCGGCTGAGCGGATAGTCCGTCACATCTGTGTAGGCCAGAACGCCGAATGACCTACACAGATGTGACGGACTATCCCACCTGTCCGGAACGGACCGAGCTGATCAGTCGCGGGAGCGCAGGCCGGCGATGCCGGAGAGAACCGCACCCACTGCGGGCGCGGTGAGCATCGCGCCGCTCCGGGTCGACACGCTCTTGTCGCGGATGCCGAGCACGCCGGTCACTGCATCCGCGACGTCGACACCGATGCCGGCCAGCACGAGGTTGCGCCGAGTGGTGCCCGTGGCCATGAGCGTGAGCGTCCCGATCGCGATCTCGCGCGAGCCGAACAGGCGGGCGGCATACGGGGTCTGGGGGTTGTTCGCCACGTCAAGGCCGAGCATGCCGGCGGCCACGTCGGGCCGGGCGAACGAGACGATGCCGACCGCGATGCGGCCGAGGGAGAGTCCGGTCACAGGGTTCACCTGCGGAACACTAGGGCCATGGAGCTGTACGACGTCATGCGGACCACGGCAGCGATCCGGGAGTTCACCGGCGATCCGCTGCCCGACGACGTGCTGGCCCGGATCCTCGACAACGCCAGGTTCGCCCCCAGTGGTGGCAACCGGCAGGGCGCGCACCTGGTCCTCGTCACCGATCCGGCCACCCGGGAAGCGCTCGCCGAGCTCAACAAGCCGGCCGTCCGCCGCTACGTCGCCCAGGCCGCGGCGGGGGAGACGCCGTGGAACCCGTTGGCGCCGCCCGGCCCCTCGGCCGAGCAGATCGCAGCGACCGAGGTGCCGGCGTACTTCGTGCAGCCGCTGCTCACCGCCGCCGTGGTCGTCGTGATCTGCGTGGACCTCGGCATGGTGGCAGCGACCGACCAGGACCTGGACCGGGTCGGCCTGGTCAGCGGTGCCTCGGTCTATCCGCTTGTCTGGAACCTTCTCCTCGCGGCTCGCCACGAGGGCTTCGGCGGCACCATCACCACGATGGCGGTCGCCCAGGAGCCGGCCGTCCGCGAGCTGCTCGGTGTGCCGGAGCAGTACGCCGTCGCCGCCGTCGTCCCGCTCGGCAAGCCGGTCAAGCAGCCGACGAAGCTGCGCCGACAGCCGGTCGCGGAGTTCGTGACCCTGGAGCGGTTCGACGGCCAACCGTTCGGGGCGCGCTGAGGTGGAGACCCAGGAGGTCCTGACCCTGCTCCAGGAGGTCGCCGCCGAGGTGATCACGCCCCGGTTCCGGGCCATGTCGGGCGACGACATCGAGGAGAAGAACCCCGGCGACCTCGTCACGGTCGCCGACCGCGAGGCGGAGGCGCTGATCACCGAGTCGCTCCGTCGCGCCTATCCGGACGCGCTGGTGCTGGGGGAGGAGGCCACGACGGGGGACCCCGGGCTGGAGGAACGGTTTCGGGAGGCCGGGCACGCGTTCACCGTCGATCCGGTGGACGGGACGAAGAACTTCGTCCACGGCTCGCCACTGCACGCGGTGATGGCCGCGGAGCTGCGCGACGGCGACGTCGTGCGCAGCTGGATCTGGCAGCCCCAGCTCGACGCGGCGTACGTCGCGGAGCGCGGCGCCGGAGCGTGGCGCAACGGCGAGCGCCTGGTCCGTCCTCCGGTCGGCCGGGAGCTGCGCGGCGTCACCTCCCGGCGCCGGTGGATCGGGCGGGCCCTCGGGTCCCTGCCGGCCCTCGAGCTGACCTGGGTCTGCTGCGGCGTCGACTACCCGAAGCTGGTGGAGGGTGAGGCGGACTACCTGCTCTACCGCACGGCCAAGCCCTGGGATCACGCCCCCGGGTCGCTTTTGCTCACCGAGGCCGGTGGGTACGTCGGCACGTTCGACGGGAGTCCCTACCGCCCCCAGGACGACTCACCACAAGGGCTGGTCGCGGCGGCCGAGTAAATTGACGTACGACCTCGTGCGGGGGTTGCTCGGCGACCTGCAATAGCCGGGCAGCCGGTCAGAGCAGCGACCGCTTGGGCGGATCCACCCACGCGCCCAGCCAGGTGCTGATCGCGTCGTACGCCGCCCGGCGCGGCTCCTCGCGGGACAGCACCACGTCGTGGCGGGCACCCTCGATGGCGAGGTAGGTGACGTGCGGCCCGAAGCAGGTGGCCCAGCGGCGGATCTGGGTGACGTCGAGGACGATGTCGGTCCCGTGGACCTCCTCGCCCATCTCCTCGGGCACCGCCGAGCGGCCCGACGACATCACAAGGACCGGGCAGCGGACGTTGAGCCCGCGGTGCAGCCGGGCGTGGCCCTCGCGGACGGCGCGCAGCCAGCCGGCGTACACGGTGAACGACTCGATCGGCTTCCACAGCAGGTCGAAGTCCCACTCACCTTCATGGTCACGGTGCAGGCTTCGCGCGTAGAAGCCGGTGACGTGCCGCTTGATTTGGCGCATCGGCTGGCGACGGCCGAGCTGTTTGAGCACCGGCGTGCCGAGCACGCGCACGACCGCGCTGCCCTGGAGATCCAGCCAGGGCGAGTTCATCACCGCACCCACCAGCTGGGCCGGGCGTCGGTCGTGGGCCCACAGCCCGACGATGAGGCCGCCGGTCGAGTGCGCCGAGATCATCACCTCGGTGTGACCGTCGCGTGAGGTGACGCGGTCCCAGGCGTCGTCGATCTCGGGGAAGTACTCGGCCAGGTCGGTGACGAAGTTGGGAGTCTGGTGAGGGCGCAGCGACCGGCCGTACTTGCGCAGGTCGAGCGCGTAGAAGTCGTAGCCGCGCTCGGTCCACCACTCGGCGTACGCAGTCTGGAAGAAGTAGTCCGCGAAGCCGTGGAGGTGCAGCACGGCCTTCGTGGTCGGGCCGGCCGCGGTGCGCCGCACCAGCGTCGCGACGACCGCACCCTCGTCGTCCGGCGGCAGCTCGAGGGTCTCGGCCAGGTAGGGCTCCCCGAGGACGTCGGTCACGGCGTCGAGATGCGAGTCCGTGGTCATGGCTGCATTTTGGCAGGAGTTACCGCCACGTCCGACGGGGGAGGTCTTTACAGGCTCATCCCCAGCCGACAGGGTCTGTCCGGACCCGATCGGCAGTCGGGACTCTCGGCTGCCCTGTCGAAGGAGCGAGCAATGAAGAGACTCGTCGCACTGAGCACGTTGCTGATCGTGCTGACCGCCTGCGGTGGCGGAGGCCGTCCGTCGACAGATCAGATCGCCGACGCCCTGAGGGACGAGGACAACCCGGCGAGCGCGATGTCCACCGGCGCCAGCGACGAGGCGATCGACTGCATCGCCGAGGCCCTGCACGACTCCGACCTCTCCGACGACGCGCTCCAGGCACTGGTCGACGGTGACGAGGACTTCGACGCCGACAGCGACGACAGGGAGGCGGTCGAGGCCGTCATCGACGACATCGCCAAGTGTGTCACCGGCTGACGTCGTCCCTGATCTGCAGCGCTCGACCGGGGTGGTTGGTCGTGACCAGCCAGGCCCGGCCGGGCCGTAGCCAGTAGCGGAGCCCGCGCGGCGTGTCGACGGTCCACACCAGGAGCGGCAGCCCGCGTCGCCTCGCGAACGCCGCCACGCCGAGCCGGGCGAGCGTGTGGTGGGCCACGACCAGGTTCGCGCGCGACTCACGGATGCGGACGGCGGGGAGCAGCTCCGAGCGGCGTACGTCGATCCGCCGGAGCAGCGACATGCGGCGTACGGAGCGGCCGAGGGACAGGCCGACGCGCAGGTCCAGCCCCTGCGCGTCACCCCAGTCCCGCACCGCGCGCACGCCGCGGTCGTGGCCCGTGGTGACGATCATCCGCTCCTGGCCGAGCACCTCGACGGCTCGACGGGCGGCGTCCACCTCCCAGGCCTGGCCGACGTCGTAGGCCTCGCCGGGCGAGATGAACTTGAGGTCGATGTGGGCAAGGGCCCGCGTGCCGATCGCCGACAGGACCGAGTCGTAGGTGAGCCCGACGTCGTGCCCGGGATCGTGGGCGACCACGAGCGAGCCGTCGTCGCGACGCCACACGTCGAACTCGACGTAGTCGACACCGAGGGTCACGGCGTCATCGAGCGCGGCCAACGAGTTCTCCCGTGACCGGTCTCCTCCGGCCCCCATCCGGTGAGCGCTGACCAGCACCGCCGACGGACTCGGGCGCAGCCTCACGTTCGGTACGCCGCGGCCGCCCGCACCAGGCCGGCCAGCAGCCCGACGTCCGCGGCGGTCTCGGGGTGCCACTGGACGGCCACACAGAACCGGTCGCCGGCCGCCTCCATCGCCTCCAGGGTGCCGTCGGCTGCATGCGCCGCAGCGGCGAACCCCGGGTGGTCGGCGACCGACTGGTGGTGATGGCAGTTGACCGTGATGGAGTCGCCGACCAGCGCGGCGACCCGGCTGCCGGCCTCGGTGCGCACCGGCACCGCACCGAACTGGTCGCCGCCCGGGCTGTGCTCCTCATGACCGACCAGGTCCGGCGTGTGCTGGTCGAGCCGGCCGCCCGCGTGCACGGCCATCACCTGCATGCCGCGGCAGACGCCCAGCACCGGCAATGCCACCGCGTCGGCGGCGTCGAGCAGCGCGAGCTCCCACGAGTCCCGGTCGGGTCGCCAGTTGGCCGTCCGCGGATGCGCATCGGCGCCGTAGCGCGACGGGTCGACGTCGGCGCCGCCCGAGATCACCAGCCCGTCCAGCCGGACCACCAGCGCGTCCGCGGCACCGGGCGTGTCAACCGGTGGCAGCAGGACGGGTACGCCGCCGCACGAGACCACCGCGGCGGCGTACTGCGCCGGCAGCAGGTCGGCGCGCTGGTCCCAGACCCCCCAGGCGGCGTCCTCCCGGTAGGTCGTCAGCCCGATGAGCGGAGCAGCCATGTCAGAGGGGCGTGACGTACGCGCCGGCGATCCCGCCGTCGACCAGGAAGGTGCTGGCGGTCATGAACGAGGAGTCGTCGGAGGCCAGGAACAGCACCGCCGAGGCCATCTCGTCGGGCTCGCCGAACCGCCCCATCGGGATGTGCACCAGCCGGCGCGCTGCCCGCTCCGGGTCCTTGGCGAACAGCTCCCGGAGCAGCGGCGTGTTCACCGGGCCCGGGCAGAGCGCGTTGACCCGCACGCCCTGCCGGGCGAACTGCACGCCGAGCTCGCGGGTCATCGCCAGCACCCCGCCCTTCGACGCCGAGTAGGAGATCTGCGAGGTGGCCGCGCCCATCACCGCCACGAACGACGCCGTGTTGATGATCGACCCGCGGCCCTGCTCGAGCATGTGCGGGAGCACCGCCTTGCAGCACAGGTAGACCGACGTCAGGTTGACCTCCTGCACCCTGCGCCAGGCGTCGAGGTCGGTGTCGAGGATGGAGTCGTCCTCGGGCGGGCTGATGCCGGCGTTGTTGAAGGCGATGTCGACGGCGCCGTAGATGTCCTTGGCGGTCTGGAAGAGCGCGTCCACCTCGTCCTTGCCGGTCACGTCGACGTGGACGTACGTCGCCACGTCGGCGCCGCCCAGCTCCTCGACGATCTCGTGGCCACGCTCGTCGGACAGGTCGCCGATGACGACCTTGGCGCCCTCGTGGACGAACCGCTGCACGGTGGCCAGCCCGATGCCCGAGCAGCCACCGGTGACGACCGCGACCCGGTCCTGGATCCGTCCCGCCAACTCAGTTTCCTTTCCGTGGCCGGCTGTTTCGAGACGGTCGCAGAGCGACCTCCTCAACCACCGGCTAGTGAGCGATGAAGACGTTCTTCTCCTCGGTGAACGCCATCGGGGCGTCCGGGCCGAGCTCGCGACCGAGGCCGGACTGCTTGTAGCCCCCGAACGGAGTCCAGTAGCGCACCGAGGCGTGCGAGTTGACGCTCAGGTTGCCGGCCTCGACCGCCCGCGCCACCCGGAGCCCGCGGCCGAGGTCACGGGTGAAGATCGATCCGGAGAGGCCGAACTCGCTGTCGTTGGCCTTGGCGACGGCGTCCGCCTCGTCGTCGAACGGCATCACCGCCACCACCGGGCCGAAGACCTCCTCGCGCCAGATCCGGGTCCCGGGGTCGTCGACGGCCACCACGCTGGGTGGCACCCACCAGCCGGCGCCTTCGGGCCGGGTGCCGGCGAATGCGACCTCGACCTCGTCGAGGAAGGACTGCACCGAGTCGCGCTGCCCGGAGGAGATCAGCGGCCCCATCTCCGACGCCTCGTCCGCCGGGTCGAGCACCCGCAGCCCCTCGACCGCCTTCTCGAGGCCGGCCAGGAACTCGTCGTACGCCGACCGCTCGACCAGGATCCGGGACCGGGCGCAGCAGTCCTGGCCGGCGTTGTCGAAGACGGCGTACGGCGCGGAGGCGGCCGCCGCTGCGATGTCGGCGTCGGCGAAGACGATGTTGGCGCTCTTGCCGCCCAGCTCGAGGGTCACCCGCTTCACCTGCTCGGCGCAGCCGGCCATGATCCGCTTGCCGACCTCGGTGGAGCCGGTGAAGCACACCTTGCGCACCAGCTCGTGGGTCACGAACCGCTCGCCCACCACCGACCCCTTGCCGGGCAGCACGTTCAGCACGTGCTCGGGCAGCCCTGCCTCCAGGGCGAGCTCGCCGAGCCGGATCGCGGTCAGGGGCGTCAGCTCCGCCGGCTTGAGGACCACGGTGTTGCCGGCGGCAAGCGCGGGCGCGAACCCCCACCCGGCGATCGGCATTGGGAAGTTCCAGGGCACGATCACCGCCACGACGCCCAGCGGCTCGTGGAACGTGATGTCGGTGCCGCCCGACACCGGGATCTGTCGGCCGAACAGCCGCTCCGGCGCCCCCGCGTAGTAGTTCAGGCAGTCGCGGACGTTGCCGGCCTCCCAGCGCGCGTTGCCCCAGGTGTGGCCCGCGTTGCGGACCTCGAGCTCGGCCAGCTCGTCGACGTGCGCGTCCACAACTGCGGCGAACCGTCGCAGCAGCGCGGCCCGCTCGCCAGGACCGACGTCGCGCCACGCCGCGAACGCGTCGTGCGACGCAGCGATCGCGGCGTCGGTGCCCGCCAGGTCGGTGAGTGGTACGTCGACCACCGGCTGCTCGGTGGCCGGGTTGACCACCGTGAAGGTGGCTTGATCGACAGCTGTCACAGGCGTTCGAACCCCCGCCTCAGCTCCCAGTCGGTCACCGCGGCGCCGTACGCCGCGAGCTCGACGTCGGCCATGTTCACGTAGTGGTCGACGACCTCGTCGCCGAACGCTGTCCGCGCGAGGTCGGATGCCGCGAACCGCTCGCGGGCCTCGGCCATCGTGTGCGGCACCTGCGGCAGGTCGGACGCATAGGCGTTGCCGACCAGCTCGTCGTCCAGCGTGAGCTCCTGTTCGATGCCGTGCAGCCCGCCGGCCAGCATCGCGGCGAGCGCGAGGTAGGGGTTCACGTCCGCGCCGGGCACCCGGTTCTCCATCCGCGCGCCGGCGCCATGGCCGACCAGCCGCACCGCGCAGGTGCGGTTGTCGAGCCCCCAGGCGATCGTGGTCGGCGCGAACGAGCCGGCCGCGAACCGCTTGTAGGAGTTGATGTTCGGCGCGTAGAGCAGCGTGAAGTCGGCGATCGTGGCCAGCACGCCGGCGATGAACTGGTCGTAGAGCGGCGTCCGCGTCCCTGCCTCGTCGTCCCAGAACACCAGCGACCCGTCGGTGCCGCGCAGCGAGAGGTGGATGTGGCAGGAGCTGCCCTCGCGCTCGTTGTACTTCGCCATGAACGTGAGCGACTTGCCCTGCTGGGCGGCGATCTCCTTGGCCACGGTCTTGTAGACGCTGTGGTTGTCGGCGGTGGTCAGCGCGTCGGCGTAGAGGAAGCCGATCTCGTGCTGGCCGAAGTTGCACTCACCCTTGGCACCCTCGACGTCCAGGCCGGCGTCGTACATGGTGTTGCGGATCGCCCGGAGGAGCGGCTCGGCCCTGGTCGTGCCCAGGATCGAGTAGTCGACGTTGTACTGGTTGACCGGGACCAGGTCGCGGTACACCGCGTCCGCGGCCGCCTCGTAGGTCGTGTCGAAGGCGATGAACTCGAGCTCGGTCCCCGCGAGTGCGGTCCAGCCCTGGGCGGCGCAGCGGTCCAGCTGGGTCTGCAGGATGGTCCGCGGCGACTGGGCGACAGGGCGAGTGGTCGAGCCAGACCAGGTCGCACTGCACCATCGCGGTGGCGGGCAGGTGGGTGAGCAGCCGGATGGTCCGCTCGTCGAGCACGAACTCCATGTCGCCGTACCCGCGCTCCCACGAGGAGATCGCGTAGCCGCTCACGGTGTTCATGTCCACGTCGACGGCGAGCAGGTAGTTGCACCCCTCGGTGCCGTGCTCGACGACGTGGTCGGCGAAGTAGCGGCCGTGCAGCCGCTTGCCCTGCAGCCGGCCCTGCATGTCGGTGAACGCCACGACGACGGTGTCGATGTCGTTGGCGTCTATCAGGCCGACCAGCTCGGCCATCGTCAGGTGCCGGTCGTTGCGCTTGGTCATGTCTCTCCTCAGCCCACCAGGCCGCGCAACAGCGCGGCCGTGTCGTCGCAGTGCTCCTCCATGACCTTTCGCGCCCGGTCCGGCTTGCCGGCCAGGATCGCGTTGACCAATCTCGTGTGCTGGCGGTCCGAGTGCGTGATGTTGGTGTCGAGGACCGGGATCGCGAGGAGCATCTCGTGCAGCACGCCCTGGACCGACGTGACCGCCTCGATGGTGCGGGCCGAGTCGGTGAGGGCGGCGACGGTCAGATGGAAGCGTGAGTCTGCCTGCCGGTGGGACGCGGGCTTGTCCGCCGCCGCGACCTCGGCGTGCGCCACCTCGAGCTGTCCACGACGTTCGTCGTCGAGTGGACGCGAGGCGGCAAGCGCGGCTGCGCCCGGCTCCACGATGCGGCGGTAGTCCAGCGCATCCAGCCAGTCCTGGCGTCGGGCAGGCGTGATGCGCGCCGCGGCGCGCGCCGACGGAGTGCCGGGCTTCAGTGTCACCACCGTCCCACCACCGCGTCCCCGGGTCGTCTCGACCAGTCCCGCCTGGCGGAGCGCAGCCATCGCCTCGCGCAGGGTCGCTCTGGAGACACCGAGGAGCTCGGCCAGGTCGCGCTCTGCCGGCAGCGTGGTGCCACGTGGGTAGACGCCGAGCCGGATGGCGGTGGCCAGCTGCTCCACGCACGCCTCGAAGGCGTGGTGGCCCCGAACCGGACGGAGGACCGCCGCCGGCAAGTGGGCGGAGGGCAGGGCCATGGCGGACATCCTCAGGACGTGAGACAGCCAAAGTCAATGTGACCGGCGAAAATTGGTCTGAGTTCAGACCATTTCCAGCGTGGGGTGTTTACACCCGGTGAGGGGCAGGTCTAGTTTCTGGCCATCTGGCGCGCTTGCGCGCAACTCCGAGGGGGAGGCTCGCCCATGGCGGACACCGAGATCCACAACGAAGACGAAGCGCATCTCGCAAGACTCGGTTACAAGCAGGAGCTGCATCGCTCCTGGTCGGGTTTCTCCAACTTCGCGATCTCGTTCTCGATCATCTCCATCCTGGCGGGGTGCTTCACCACGTTCGGCCAAGCGTGGGGCAACGGTGGCCCCATCGCGATCTCGTGGGGCTGGCCGCTCATCTCGATCTTCATCCTGATCATTGGCTTCACGATGTCCGAGCTCGTGTCGGCCTACCCGACGTCGGGCGGGATCTACTGGTGGTCGTCCAAGCTCGGCGGTCCGGCCGCAGGGTTCTTCACCGGCTGGCTCAACCTGATCGGCCTGATCGCGGTGACCGCGTCGGTCGCCTACGGCGCGGCCAACTTCGTCGACATCTTCTTCAGCCTGCTCAGCGACGACTGGGCGGCGAACTACAGCCTCAAACGCGTCTTCATCGAGTTCCTGATCATCCTCGCGCTCGCGGCGCTGGCGAACATCTTCTCCAGCCACCTGCTCGCGATCATCAACAACATCTCCGTGTGGTGGCACGTCGCCGGCGCAGCGCTGATCGTCGGCATCCTGATCGTCGTCCCTGACAACCACCAGAGCATCGGCTGGGTCTTCAGCGAGCGCGTCAACAACTCCGGGTACGACGACGGCTCGACCAGCTCGATGATGTTCTGGTTCTTGGTGATGCCGCTCGGTTTCCTGCTGACGCAGTACACCATCACCGGCTTCGACGCCTCGGCCCACCTGTCCGAGGAGACCCAGGAGGCCTCGGGTGCTGCAGCCAAGGGCATCTGGCGGTCGATCTTCTACTCGGCCGTCGGCGGCTGGATCTTGCTGCTGGCCCTGCTCTTCGCCGTGCAGGACAAGGACGGGGTCACCGAGGGTCTCAACCTGGGCTACTACGCGTCCGACGTGATCCTCGGACAGGCCTTGGGGTCAGGAACCTCGCACACGGTCGTGATCGCCATCTGCGCCTTCGGCCAGCTGTTCTGCACCACTGCCTGCCTGACCAGTGCCTCGCGGATGACGTTCGCGTTCAGCCGTGACGGCGCCATCCCCGGCTCGTGGCTTTGGTCGAAGATCAACGCCAAGAAGGTGCCGGCCAACGCGGTGATGTTCGTCGCCGTGATCGCCGCCCTCATCACCCTGCCCGCGCTGATCGAGGTCAACTTCGGCACGGAGGACGCACCGATCATCCTGCCGACCGCGTTCTACGCGGTGGTCTCCGTGGCGGTCATCGGCCTCTACTCCTCCTTCGCCATCCCGATCTGGCTGCGGTGGAGGAAGGGCGACGACTTCGAGCCGGGCAGCTGGAACAACGGGCCGAAGTACAAGTGGATGAACCTCGTCGCGGTGATCGAGATCGTGATCATCTCGATCTACTTCATCCTGCCGCTCTACCCGTCCGGCTGGCCCAACAGCGACGCGTTCGAGTGGAAGTTCGTGAACTACGCACCCATCCTCACGGGCGGCACGATCCTGCTGGTCACCATCTGGTGGCACCTCTCTGCGAAGCAGTGGTTCACCGGTCCGAAGATGACGATCGACAAGGCGGTTATCGAAGCTTTCGACGACAAAGCGTGACCCCAGCCGACCTGGACCGCCTCGCCGCTCTGGCGGGGCGGTCCTGGCACGCCGTGGACCTGCCCGGCGGGCTGACCAACCACAACGTCCGCGTCACGTCGGACGACGAGGGTCCAGAGTTGGACGTGGTCGTGCGCTGCTCGTCGAACGACGCCGACATGCTCGGCATCGACCGCGACGCGGAGCATGCCAACACCGCGGCGGCCGGCGAGGCGGGCGTGGGCGCACCGGTGGTCGAGTACCGCCCCGATCTGGGGATGCTCGTGATCGGCTACCTGGAGGGGCAGGCGCTGGAGAACAAGGACTTCGCCGATGCCGGCGTGATGATCCGGGCCGCGGACGCCTGCCGGCGGCTGCACGCCTGCCCTCCGTTCGAGGGGCGCTTCGACATGTTCCAGCGCCAGGCGACCTACCTGGCCACGGTGCGGGAGAAGGGCTTCGCGCTGCCGGAGACCTACGAGGACCACGCGGAGGCCTGGGCCGGAGTGCACCGTGCGCTCGCCGCGTCTCCCCGGCCGACCGTGCCCTGCAACAACGACCTGCTCGCGGCGAACTTCATCGACGACGGCGACCAGGTCTGGTTGATCGACTACGAGTACAGCGGCAACAACGACGCCTGCTTCGAGCTCGGCAACACCACGACCGAGTGCAGCTTCACCCCGGAGATGACCGAGGCGTGGACCGAGGCTTACTTCGGGACGCCGACCGCTGCAGACCTGGCCCGGGTCCGGCTCCAGGCGCTCTGCAGCCAGTACGGCTGGTCGCTGTGGGGCTTCATACAGGCGGCCAACAGCTCGATCGACTTCGACTTCAACGAATGGGGCATGGAGCGGTTCGAGAAGGCCGAGGCCACGTTCCGCGGCCCGGAACTCGCCAGCCTGCTCGACGAGGTCACCACCGGTGGTTGAGGAGCTCCCGCTAGGGAGCGTCTCGAGACCACGCAAGGAGATGCTGGAACGCAACCGCCGTGGGAGCGTTCCAGCGCGGGCTTCCGAGGTTTCGAGACGGTCGCTGAGCGACGTCCTCAACCACCGGCGTCGGGGCACCTCATGAGCGACCTCCCGTCTCGCGCGGAGATCGTGGTCATCGGCGGGGGTGTCGTCGGCGCCTCCGTGGCGTACCACCTGACCAAGCTCGGGAAGACCGACGTGATGCTGCTCGAGCAGGGTCACCTCTCCGGCGGTACGACGTGGCACGCGGCCGGGCTGGTCGGGCCGCTGCGAGCTTCCGAGAGCGGCACCCGGCTGGTGCAGTACTCGGCGGAGCTGTACGGCTCGCTCGAGGCCGAGACCGGGCTGTCGACCGGCTACCGCAACGTCGGCGGGGTGATCGTGGCGCGCACCGAGGACCGGATGATCCAGCTGCGGCGCACGGCGGCCAACGCGGCGGCGTACGACATGGAGTGCGAGCTGGTCTCGCCGGAGCGAGCTCAGGAGCTCTGGCCGGTGATGCAGGTCGACGACCTGCTCGGCGCCCTGTGGCTGCCCGGTGACGGCAAGGTCAACCCGACCGACCTCACGCAGTCGCTGGCCAAGGGGGCGCGGCTGGGCGGCGCCCACGTGGTCGAGCGGGCGCGGGTGACCGGCTTCGCCCTCGACGGGCGCCGGGTGACCGGGGTCCGGACCGAGGTCGCGGGCGAAGCACACGACATCGAGTGCGACGCGGTCGTGAACTGCGCCGGTCAGTGGGCCAAGGCGCTCGGTGACCTGGTCGGCGTGACCGTCCCGCTGCACTCGTGCGAGCACTTCTACGTGGTCACCGAGGCGGTCGAGGGCACGCACCCGGACCTGCCGATCATGCGTGACCCGGACGGCTGGACCTACTTCAAGGAGGAGGTCGGCGGCCTGGTCGTCGGCGGCTTCGAGCCGGAGGCCAAGCCCTGGCGTTCGCCGGACGACCTGCCCCACCCCTTCGAGTTCCAGCTGCTCGATGAGGACTGGGAGCACTTCTCGGTGCTCATGGACGAGGCGGTGCGCCGGATCCCGGTGCTCGCCGACACTGGCATCCGGAAGTTCTACAACGGACCGGAGTCGTTCACGCCGGACAACCAGTTCCTGCTCGGGCGTGCTCCAGAGCTGGACAACTACTTCGTCGGCGCCGGCTTCAACTCGGTCGGCATCGCCTCGGCCGGCGGAGCCGGGCGGGCGCTGGCGGAGTGGGTCGCGGCCGGTGAGCCGACCAGCGACCTGACCGGGGTCGACGTGCGGCGGTTCGCACCGTTCGCGGCAGACCCTGCGCACCTGCGGGAGCGGGTCGTCGAGACGCTGGGTCTGCACTACGCGTTGCCGTGGCCGAACCGCGAGCCGGTCACCGCGCGCGACGTACGACGCTCCCCGGTGTACGAGCGGGCGGCCGCCGCGGGCGCCGTCTTCGGCACCAAGATGGGCTGGGAGCGGCCGAACGTCTTCGCCCCGGCGGCCGGCAGATCGCTGGACTACTCATGGGGCAAGCCGGACTGGCTGCCGTGGTCGGCCGCGGAGCAGCGCGCGACGCGGGAGGCGGTGGCGGTCTTCGACCAGACGTCGTTCTCCAAGTACGTCGTCGCCGGGCCGTCGGCGCTGGAGTCCCTTCAGTGGGTGTGCGCCGCGGACATCGACGTACCGGTGGGGGAGTGCGTCTACACGCCGTGGCTCAACGAGCGGGGCACCTACGAGGCCGACCTCACCGTCACCCGCGACGGCCCGGACACCTTCTGGCTGGTCTCGTCGTCCGCGACCACGGTCCGTGACCTCGACTGGCTGTGCCGCAAGGGCGGGATCGAGGGCGGCGACGTGACCGAAGCCTTCGCGGTGCTCGGCGTCATGGGCCCGGCCTCCCGGGAGCTGCTGACGCGGTTGTCGTCGGACGACTGGTCGGAGAGCGGCTTCCCGTTCGCCACGAGCCAGTGCGTCCACGTTGCCGGCGTCCGGCTCCGGGCCACCCGGATGACCTATGTCGGCGAGCTCGGCTGGGAGCTGACCGTCCCGGTGGGCTCGGCAGGCGGGGTGCACGACGCCCTGTTCGATGCCGGCGCGGACCTCGGGGTGAGCAACGCGGGCTACTACACGATCGACTCGCTGCGGTTGGAGAAGGGCTTCCGCGCCTTCCCCCGTGAGCTGTCGCCCGACTACACCCCGGTCGAAGCCGGCCTGGTCTTCGCGACCGCGCTGAAGGGCGACAAGCCGTTCCTCGGCCGCGAGGCGCTCGAGGCGTTCCGCGACCGGATGGCCGCCGGCGGCCCGCGGCGGCGGCTGGTGTCGTTCGTCGTCGACTCGCCGGAGCCGATGCTCTGGGGCGGTGAGCTGCTACTGCGCGACGGCGTACCGGCCGGCCAGGTGACCAGCGCCGCCTGGGGTGAGACCCTCGGCGCGTGCGTGGGGCTCGCCTACCTGCGCTCGGACGGTCCGGTCACCTCGGAGTCGCTGGCCACCGGCCGGTTCGAGGTGGACGTCGCGGGCGAGCACTACGCCGTCCGGGCCTCGCTCAAGGCACCACTGGCCTGAGGCCGCCGGCACGCTGACCCGGGACTTCGTGTCGCCCAGAGACACCGCTGACCCGGGACTTCGTGTCGCTTCGAGTGCCAGCCCGTGGGAACGACAGAAACTCCCGGGTCAGCGCGAATCGAGCGACGGGAACTCACGGGTCAGCGCGAATCGAGCGACAGGAACTCCCGGGTCAGCGCGAATCGAGCGACAGAAACGTCCCGGGTCAGCGTCGACTGGCTTCCCGACCCGGCGGTCGTTCGCTGGACCAGTCCGGACATTCCCCGGCGGCTAGCCTTGTTGCGTGGCTCTTCGCGCGGCTGAGTACGTGCGCACTCGGGTCGATGCGTGGCGCAGCGGTTCGCGCGAGGGCCAGTGGTTCGTCGCCGCCCTGCTGCTCGCGGGCCTGGCCGTGTCGTTCGTCGTCTCGTTGGCCGAACCGGACTGGATGCCGCTGGCGGCGTACTTCGTGTGGCTGCTGCTCGCGATGATGCTGCTGCGCTTCGGGCCGCTGGTGGTCGTCGCCGCTGCCGACGCGGTCCTCGGGGTCGGCGCGCTGGCCATCAACGGGCCGCTCACCACCGCCCCGACGGTCGCGATGGGGTTCTTCGTGGTCTCCGTCGCGCTGGTCGTGTTCGTCGCGAGCCTGCACCGCAGCGGGCTGCCGGCGCCGCTCACCTCGGCGTTGCTGGTGGACCTCAAGGAGCGGCTCCAGGCCCAAGGGCAGATCCCGCCGCTGCCCGACGGCTGGGAGTCGCAGAGCGCCATGATCGCCTCGCGGGGAGTCAGTTATGCCGGTGACTTCCTGGTGGCAGACCTCGCCGAAGACGGTCTGACCCTCGAGGTGATCCTCGTCGACGTCTGTGGCAAGGGGACGACCGCCGGGCCGGCCGCGCTGCAGTTCGCCGGGGCGCTCGGCGGGCTGATCGGCGCGATGCAGCCCGAGCGGCTGTTCAAGGCGGCCAACGACTTCCTGCTCCGGCAGGGCGACGACGAGGCGTTCTCCACCGCCGTGCACCTGCTCGTGAGGCTCGACGAGGGCTCCTACCAGATCACCAGCGCCGGGCACCCGCCCGCGCTGCGCTGGGATCTGCCGTCGCGCCAGTGGGTCATCGACAACGCACGTGGCACCGCGCTCGGGGTGCAGCGCGAGCCCGACCTGCACGTCAGCAAGGGCCGGCTGTTCCCAGGCGAGGCGCTGCTCTTCTACACCGACGGCGTCGTCGAGTCCCGCAGCACCCACATCGACGCCGGGATCGCGTGGCTGCAGCGCGCCGCCCAAGAGGCGGTCGGAAAGGGTTTCGGTGGCGCCGCGAGGCGGATCATCGGCCAGGTCGAGAGCGGCGAGGATGACCGCGCGGTGCTGATCCTGAACCGGACGGCGGTGCCCAGCCCGGCGTCAGCTGACCCGCCGGGTCAGCGCGGCCGCAGGTAGAGCTCGCGGATCACGTCCTCGATGTCCGGCTCCTGCACCGACAGGTCCGCCACGTCGTACGCCGCCACCACTGCGGCCACGATCGGGGCGGCCGAGCTGTCGGCCGGGAAGGACAGCCACTGCCGCGGCCCCTCGACCTTCCGGACCGTGGCGCCCGGGACGTCCATCGACGGTGCCTCGTCGACCAGGTCGACCACCAGGGTCCGCGTCGAGCCGCCCAGCTGGTGCAGTCCGGCCAGCGAGCCGTCGTACACCGAGGTGCCGCGATCGATCACGATCACCCGTCGACACAACGCCTCGATGTCCTGCAGGTCGTGGGTGGTCAGCATCAGCGTGGTGCCGCGCTCGCGGTTGAGGGTGCGGAGGAAGTCGCGCAGCCGGCCCTTGCTGATCACGTCGAGGCCGATCGTGGGCTCGTCCAGGTAGAGGATCTCCGGGTCGTGGAGCAGCGCCGCCGTGATGTCCCCGCGCATCCGCTGGCCCAGACTCAGCTGCCGCACCGGGGTGTCGAGCAGCTCGGCGAGCCCGAGCAGCTCGACGAACTCCGCGAGGTTCGCCCTGTGCCGCGCCGGCTCGGTGCCGTAGATCTTTTGGAGCAGGTCGAAGGAGTCGCGCAGCGGCAGGTCCCACCAGAGCGTGGTCCGCTGGCCGAAGACGACGCCGATCCGGTGGGCCAGCTTGGTCCGCTTCCAGCTCGGGTCCACGCCCGCCACCCGGATCGACCCGGACGTCGGCACCAGGATTCCGGTGAGCATCTTGATGGTCGTCGACTTCCCGGCGCCGTTCGGGCCGATGTAGCCGACCATCTCGCCCGCGTCGACGCTGAAGGTGACGTCCTTGACCGCGTCGAGATCCGGCCGGCCTCGGCGCCGGAAGGTGCGGGTCAGGTGCTCGACCTCGATCAGTGCCATGTCACGACCCCGTCGACCGGTACTGACGCACGCCGGTGCGCCAGACGAGCATCGTTACCGCGAGCAGCAGCGCGGCGACGACGGGGGAGAGCCACTGCACCCAGACCGGATATCCCAGCGGGTCTTCATGACCGAGCACGTAGAGGCCCGGATACCAGCTGACGAACGCGATCGGCAGCACGAAGGTCATCGCCTTGACCACCTCAGTCGGGAAGACGGTCAGGGGGTACGACGTCGCCGCGTTGCCGCCGTAGGTGAAGGCATTGGCGACCTCAGCGGAGTCGGTGGTCCAGAACTGGATGCACGCGAAGCCGACGAACAGGGCGGTGAAGATCGCGGCGCCCGAGGCCACCATCACCGCGGCGACGAACGCGCGGCTGGCCGACCAGTCGACGTACGTGCACGACCAGCCGAAGACCGCCGCGGCCTGGGTGAGCCGACCGATCCGGCGGATTGGGAACTCCTCGGCGCAGACCTGGACGAGCAACGGCACCGGCCGGACCATCATCTGGTCGAGCCTTCCGAGCCGGATCATCTGACCGAGGCGTTCGACCTGGCCCACGAAGAGGTCCGCCAGCGCTATCCCGATCCCGCTGCTGCCGTAGAGGAACGCCACCTCGTGGAGGCCGAAGCCGCCGAGCGCGTCGACGTTCGCGAAGAGGATGAGGACGCCAATGAAGTCGATGCCGTTGATGAGGAACGAACCGACCATGAGCAGCCAGAACGAGACCGGGTAGGCGCGCGAGGCCCGGATCCACATCGCGGTGATCTGGGCGAACCGGGTGAGCGCCTCAACCACCCTGGACCACCACTCTGCGCTCGGCGAGGCGGAGCAGCAGCCCGCACGCAGTGAGGAGCACCACTCCCCATACGGCCTGGACGCCGAGCGTCCCGAGCACGCCCCAGCCTTCGTGCTTGCCGAGCCACAGGTCGGCGGGTGCCTGGATGTACGCCGCCCACGGCAGCGCGCGGGCCAGGTCGCCGAACCAGCCGGGGAAGAGCACCAGCGGCACCGTCAGGCCACTGAAGAACACCGCCAGGGCGGTCGCCAGCATCCCCGCGCCCGCGTCGTCGAGGATCCAGAACGCCGTCATCGCGACCAGGAACCGGATCGCGAAGCTGACCAGCAGCGCCAGCGCCACGCTGGCGAGGAACGCGACCCACACCAACGGACCGGATGGGTAGCGCAGGTCGAAGAGCAGTGCCCCGACCAGCGTGGGCACCAGGCCCCGGCTGAGCAGGTGGAACCCCGCGCGGCCGACATCGGCGGCGAGGTACCACCCAAGAATTCCGACCGGTCGGTAGAAGTCGAGTGCGATGTCTCCGGTCTTGATCCGGGTGGCCAGGTCGGTGGGCGACCCGCCACCCCATAGGGCGATCGTCATGATCATCGCCTGGCCGAGCCAGACGTAGGTGACTGCGTCGCGGACGTCGTACCCGCCGGCGTCCGGGTTCTGCCGCCAGACGGCGATCAGGACCAGCGCGTTGATGATCCCGAAGACGCTGTTGGTGAAGATGCCCGCGAACGTCGCCGCGCGGTAGGTCGAGTAGCGACGGAACGAGCGCGTCGCGATGGCGACGTGCAGGCTCACTGCCCTGTCGACGGGTCGATCACCGGCGAGAGGCTACCCGCGCCACCACCAGGGCGGCGAGGAAGGCGCCGCAGGAGCCGAGAGTCATGTCGGCGAGCGTGTCCTCGTACGCCGTGTCCAGCTCGGTGCCGTGCCGGATGAAGGTGTACCACTCGCCCAGCTCCCAGCCGAGCGCGAGCAGGCACCCCAGCCCGGTGACGAGCAGCAGCTGCGCCCACAGTGGCTTGAGGTCCATGGCGATGATCAGCCCGATGCCGGAGAGCAGGAAGAACCAGTTGGTGAAGTGGTTCAGGTCGTCCCACCACACCAAGGTGTCGTAGAAGTCGAGGCTGTTGCCGGTCGTGTCCACCAGGAAGCCCAGCATGATCAGCGCGAACGCGACGTACGGCGGCTCGGCGTCCGGGTTGCGGCGCTTCACCGCCAGCCACCAGATCGCCGGCACCAGCAGCATCATCGCCGGGTAGCCGACCAGCCGCGCCCCGAACGCCTTGTCCTCGAACCGCTCGATGCCGGGCACGAACGTCGCGAAGGCGAGCTGTCCGATCGTGGCCGCCAGCACGAGGGCGGGCAGCCAGATCAGCGAGCGCCCGCGACTCGTCGACCGGGTCGGTGGCTCGGCAGGCAGGGTGCTGGTCACGCCCGCATCATGCCGCACCGGCTGGGCGGCGATGGGACATGATCAGCGGCCCTCGGTGGTTGAGGAAGGCGCGCTGGCGCCTGTCTCGAAACCACCGACAGATTCGCTGGGACGCAAGCCCGTTCATTGACCGGCGGCGGTCGAGTCCCAGCGCAAGCTTCCGTGGTTTCGAGACGGTCGCTGCGCGACCTCCTCAACCACCGATCATGGCGTGTCGCGGCTCAGTGCTGGTAGGTGCCGTGAATGATCGCGCGGCCGGCTGTCTTGAAGGCCAGGTTGAAGGAGACGACCGCAGGTGAGGCGTCGGAGTCAACGCCGAGGGCGTCCTCCTTCACCGCGTGGACGACGAAGTAGTAGCGGTGCACCTGGTCGCCCTCCGGCGGGGCGGCGCCCATGAACGCCTTGGCGCCGCCGTCGTTGCGGCACATGAACGCGTTGCCCGGCAGGTCGGCGCCCTCGGCACCCGCGCCGGCCGCCAGCGAGGTGCAGTCGGCCGGCAGGTCGACCAGGACCCAGTGCCAGAAGCCACTCGGCGTCGGCGCGTCGGGGTCGAAGCAGGTGACCGTGAAGCTCCTGGTGTCCTCAGGAGCGCCCGACCACGACAGCTGAGGCGACGTGTCGCCGAACTCGTTGACCTGGTCGTCCTTGAGCGGCTGGCCGTCAGTGACGTCCTCGCTCGTCAGGGTGAATGACGGTGCCGCGGGCAGCAGGTCGTACGGGTCGGGGGTCACCGGGCGGTCGAGGGTCATCGTGGCTCCTGTCTCATCGGGACGGCGTACGCCGCCGAAGGTAGTCCGCGCAGTGGTCGCGCGCCACGGACCCGGTACCCGGTGCCGCGATGATGGTCAGGTGAACGAGGAGCCGGCGACGTACCCCTCCGGCCTGCGGCTGGCCGGGCGCCGGGTGGTGATGGTCGGTGGGGGCCACGTGGCGCAGCGCCGGGTGCCGCAGCTGATCGCGGCGGGCGCGGACGTCGTCCTGGTCTCGCCTGAGGTGACGCCGGCGGTCGAGGGGCTGGCCACCGCCGGCGAGATCACCTGGCACCGGCGCGGGTTCGAGGACGCCGACCTCGAGGGTGCGTGGTACGTCATCGCGGCGACCGACGACACGGCCGTCAACGAGGCGGTGACCGACGGGGCGGAGCGACGGCGGGTCTTCTGTGTCCGGGCCGACGACGCCACCCGGGCCACCGCGTGGACGCCTGCTGTCGGCCGGCATGCAGGCGTGACGGTCGCCGTCCTGGGCAACCGCGAGCCGCGGCGCAGCGCGGCGGTCCGCGACGAGATCCTCGAGGGGCTGCGCGAGGGCACCATCGTGGCCCGGCACCAGCGTGACCGCTCGCCAGGTGTGGTCCTGGTCGGCGGCGGTCCCGGTGACCCCGAGCTGATCTCGGTGGCCGGCCGCAAGGCCCTGATGGAGGCCGACGTGGTCGTCGCCGACCGGCTGGCGCCCCGCGAGCTGCTCGGCGAGCTGCCCGCCGATGTCGAGCTCATCGACGTCGCCAAGCTGCCGCGTGGCCGGGCCGCCCAGCAGGAGGAGATCAACCGGATCCTCGTCGACCGCGCCAGGGCCGGACAGCTGGTCGTCCGGTTCAAGGGCGGTGACAGCTTCGTCTTCGGCCGCGGGTTCGAGGAGGTCGAGGCCTGCCGGGCGGCCGGCGTGCCGGTGAGCGTGATACCGGGGCTGACCAGCGCGGTCGCCGTACCGGCGCTGGCCGGCATCCCGGTCACGCACCGTGGCGTGGCACACGAGTTCACGGTGATCTCCGGACACCTCCCGCCCGGCCACCCGGACTCGCTCACCGACTGGGGCGCCGTCGCCCGGCTGCGCGGCACGCTGCTCCTGATGATGGCCGTCGAGAACGCCTCGGCCATCGCCGGTGCCCTGAGGGCCGGCGGCCGGGGGCCGGACACTCCGGTCGCGGTGGTATCGGACGGCAGCATGCCGGGGGAGCGGACCGTGTTGACCACGCTGGGCGGGCTCGCCACCGACCTGGCCGACGCGGGGGTGAAGCCGCCGGCGATCATCGTGGTCGGCGAGGTGGTCGCGGTCGCCCGGCCCCAGCACTACGCATGACCGCCCGCTGATGGCCGAGCTGGTCGAGATCCACGACGCCGGCGACCCGCGGCTGGCCGACTACCGGGACCTCCGCGACGTCGAGCTGCGCAAGCACCTGGAGGCCGAGCACGGACTCTTCCTCGCCGAGGGCGAGAAGGTGGTCCGCCGAGCGGTCGAGGGCGGCTACCGGCCGCGCTCGTTCCTCATGGCGTCGCGCTGGCTGGACGGCCTTGCCGACGTACTGTCAGCGACCGACGCGCCCTGTTTCGTGGTCACCGAGGACCTTGCGGAGGAGGTGACCGGCTTCCACGTGCACCGCGGCGCGCTGGCCTCCCTCGAACGGCGGCCACTGCCCTCACTCGACGACGTTCTGACGGACGCGCGCTCGGTGCTGGTCCTCGAGGACGTCGTCGATCACACGAACGTGGGGGCGATCTTCCGCTCCGGCGCGGCGCTCGGCTTCGACGCCGTGCTCCTTGCGCCCCGCTGCTCGGACCCGCTCTATCGCCGTTCGATCAAGGTCGCGATGGGCGCGGTCTTCGCGCTGCCGTGGACCCGGCTGCCGGACTGGTACGACGCCCTCCCGGACCTCACCGCCCGCGGCTTCACGACGGTCGCCCTGACCCTGGCCGCCGACTCGGTCCCGGTCGAGGACGCTGTCGCAGGTGTGGACCGGCTCGCGCTGGTGCTCGGCTCGGAGGGTCACGGCCTCTCGCCGCGCTGGGAGCAGTCCGCCGACCGCTGCGCGAGCATCCCGATGGCCGCGGGCATCGACTCCCTCAACGTCGCCGCCGCCACCGCCGTCGCCTGCTACGTGGCCGCCCGACGCTGACCCGGGACAAAGTGTCGCCGGAAAGCCGCCGACCCGGGCAGTCCTGACCGATGTGTGGGCGGCCGCGCGGAGCCGACCGCCACCCGCCCGGTTTAGGTCATACGGATCGAGCAGACGGGTCCACAGTTCGTATGACCTGACCGACCCACGAACTCTGGGCGGTGAGCCTGGGCCCGTTCGACGCGCGGCAATGGGCCCTAGCTCACCGCCGCCGGGGGCCGGTCGGCTGGGTCGTGCCCGCGGCCATCGGCGGCGGCGCGGCTCGCTGTTGGGTCGTGTGCCTCACGACGAGCGATGACGCGTTCTCAGGCACACGACCCGATCACGGTGCCCGCGCACGGTGCCCGCGCATGGTGCCCGCGCATGGTGCCCGCGCATGGTGCCCGCGCATGGGCGGCGGCGCGCGTAGCCGATCGCCCACACATCGGTCAGGACTGCCCGACCCGGGAGTTTCTGTCGCACCTAGGTGACACGAAGTCCCGGATCGGCGCGGGATCTGGGCGACACAAAGTCCCGGGTCAGCGTCGTAACGTGCGGGACATGACCGACCAGCAGTCCCAGCAGTACCGCACCAGGGCGGCCGACTCGCCTTACCACCGCACCCTCCCCATCGGGGACCGGCTGTCGGGCCAGCCGCTGGTGGACGACCGGATGTCCTGCTTCGACGCGGTGACGCTCAAACCCCTCGAGCCGATGCTGGTGCCCGAGGAGCCGCGCGCCGGCGTCCTGGATCCCGCCGAATGCGCGCACTGCAAGCCGTCCGAGCACACCATCTGGTCCGACGACCTGTGGCACGTGAACGCCGGCTTCGCCCCGATGTCCATCCCGTACGTCGGCGGGCTGGCGCCCAACCGGCACTGCACCCTCGACACCGCTCCTCTGGACGTGCTGGCCACCCTGGGAGTGCTGATGCAGCGGATCAACATCGCGGTGAAGCAGATCCCGGGGGTGGCGCGGACCCACTTCGCTCGCTGGGGCGACGGCAGCGAGCACTTCCACATGTGGGCGCTGGCCCGCCCCGAAGGGATGATGCAGGGCCGCGGGCCGATGCTGGCCTTCTGGGACGACGCACTGCCCGACATGCCGTCGGACATGCAGGACATGCACCTGCGAATCGTGGCGGAGGCCCTGGCAGCAGGCGGGGGCACCACGTTCCCGAACTCGTGACGGGTCAGGTGACGGGGAGCTCGAAGACGATCTCGAGGCCGTCCTCGTCGTCCCACTGCTCGCCCGTCTCGACGAACGGCAGCTGCGCGATCAGGGCGAGCGAGGCGGCGTTGTCGGGGGAGATGGTGGCGCGGAGGACCCGCACCGACGGGTCCGACCTGGCCCGTTCGATCATCAGCAGGAGTGCGGCCCGGGCATAGCCGCGGCGACGGTAGGCCGGGTCGACGGCGTACCCGACCTCGACCATGCCGTCCCGGTCAGGCGCCGCGTGGAAGCCGGCCTTGCCGACCGCGGCACCGGTGTCGTCGTCGACCAGCAGCCCGGTCACCCAGGCCAGGTCGGCCGGGGTGTCGACCACCTGGCCGGCGCGCCGCCGCCAGGTGCCGATCGCCTCGTCGGAGACGAGCCACGGCGTCAGCCGGGCATCGTCGAGCGAGGACACGGCCAGCTGACCCGTGGCCAGCGCGGCCAGGTCCGAGGCGGAGAGGTGGACGATCCGGACCCGGGCGTCGCTCATGCGGGCCAGCCGGGCGGGAACTCGTCGGCGGCCTTCTCCATCGCCTTCTGGAGCCGCTTGCGGAGCCTGGTGGGCAGCCGGTCGCCGAAGACGGTGCCGTGGGTGTGGTCGGTCTCGTGCTGGAGGCAGCGCGCCAGCATGCCGTCACCGCTGAACTCCACCGGCGCGCCGTCCAGCCCGGTCCCGGTGACGGTGGCGAAGTCCGGCCGCGCGCACTCCACGAATGCGCCCGGGTAGGACAGGCACCCCTCATCAGCCTCGTCGAGCTTGCGGTCCTTGCCCTCAGGCAACGTGAGCTCGGGGTTGCAGACCACGCCGACCGTGTGTCGACCGCTCTCGTCGGGGCAGTCGAAGACAAAAACGGCCAGGTCCACGCCGATCTGGCAGGCCGCCAGTCCGACGCCTTCAGCGGCGTACATCGTCTCGACCATGTCGGTGACCAGCGCCTTGAGCTCTCCGTCGTAGACGGTCACCGGCTGCTGTGGCCGGTGCATCCCGGGCTGGCCCCACCGGGTGATCGGCCGGATGATGCCGCCGCGAGGGAGCGGACCGTACGGCGCGTGCACCGCTTCGGCGGACAGGTCTGACATGGCGCAGATCCTAGGTCGCACCGGCGCGGGCCGGGGGTCTGGCGTCGGTCCCGACCATTGGTCTATAGTGCTAGATAACTAGTTGAATGGAGCGCCAATGATCGAGTTCCACCTGGACGCCAGGTCTGGTGTCTCGCCGTACCTCCAGCTGGTGCAGCAGGTACGCCGCGCCTTGCGGCTCGGCATGCTGCGCAAGGGCGACCAGCTGCCAACGGTCAAGGACGTCGTCGGACAGCTGGCGATCAACCCCAACACCGTGCTCAAGGCCTACCGGGAGCTCGAGCACGACGGCCTGGTGGCGGCGCGTCCGGGGATCGGCACCTTCGTGACCCGCACGCTGACCGACAACACGCTCGCCGCGCACGGACCCCTGCGGGTGAGCCTGGAGCAGTGGCTCGCGAAGGCCCGCAAGGCGGGGCTGGACGACGAGAGCATCGAGGCGCTGTTCCTGGCCACGTTTCGTTCTGCGGTGAGCGAGGAGACGGCGTGACCACCGTTCTGCGGGCCACCGGCCTGGGCAAGAAGTACGGCCGCAAGTGGGCGTTCTCGGACTGCACGCTGGAGATCCCGGCCGGCCGGGTGGTCGGGCTGGTCGGTCCCAACGGTGCCGGCAAGAGCACCTTCCTCAACCTGGCCGTGGGCATGCTGACGCCGTCAGCCGGCGAGATCGAGGTGCTCGGCGCCCGCCCGACCGGACAAGACGCCCGGCGAGCCAAGGTCGGCTACGTCGGTCAGGACACCCCGACGTACGCCGGGCTGAGTGTGGCCGACCACCTGGCCCTCGGCGGGCATCTCAACCCCGCCTGGGACTCCGACCTGGCCGCGAACCGCATCGAGCGGCTCGGCCTCGACCCGAACCAGCGAGCCGGACGGCTCTCGGGTGGGCAGCGATCCCAGCTGGCACTGACACTGGGCATCGCCAAGCGCCCGGAGCTGCTCCTGCTGGACGAGCCGGTCTCCAGCCTCGACCCGCTCGCCCGCCGGGAGTTCCTCCAGGACCTCATGGAAGCGGTGGCGGAGCAGGAGCTGAGCGTCGTGCTCTCTTCCCACCTGGTCTCGGACGTGGAGCGTGCCTGCGACTACCTCATCGTGCTCGTCGACTCGCGGGTGCAGGTCGCCGGCGACATCGAGCACCTGCTGGCCACCCATCACCGGATGACCGGACCCCGACGCGACCCGGCGCAGCTCCCCAGCGACCAGCACGTCGTCTCCGAGAGCCACACCGACCGGCAGTCGACGTTCCTGGTGCGGACCGAGGCGCCGATCCTCGACCCCGCGTGGGAGGTCAGCCAGCTCAACCTGGAGGACCTCGTCCTGGCCTACATGGGCCGCTCGACGGCACAGCGCAACAGCGGCAGCACTCGACCGACTCTGGAGGCACTTCGATGATCTGGCTGACCTGGCGCCAGTTCCGCGGCTCCGCGGCCGTCGTCTTCGGGGCGATGGCGGCGGCGGTGGTGGCCCTTGCGGTCACCGGCCCGCAGCTCGCGGACCTCGCGCGTGTCAGCGGAGAGCAGATCTTCGGCCAGCTCAGCACCGATGACACCAAGAAGGCCATCTTCCTCGTGGGGACGGCGCTGGCGTACGCCGTTTCCGCCGTCGTCGGGACTTTCTGGGGCGCCCCGATGGTCGCGCGCGAACTCGAGGCGGGCACCCATCGGCTGGTCTGGAACCAGAGCATCACCCGCACCAGGTGGCTCGTCTCCAAGCTTGGGATTGCGGTCTTGGGAGCGGTGATCGTGGGCTCCATCGGCCTGGTGATGACGTGGTGGTCCGGGCCGCTGGACGACGCCGTGCTGAAGGGTTACACCGACAACAGTCCCTTCAGCATTCCTCGCCTCTGGCCCGACTTCTTCGGCTCGCGCGGCATCGTGCCGATCGGCATGACGGTGCTGGCACTCGCGGTAGGTGTCACGGCCGGGCTCGTCGTCCGTCGGACCGTGGCGGCCATGGCCCTGACCCTCGCGACGATCGTCGCCGTCCAGATCGTGATGCCGGTGCTCGTCCAGTCGCACCTGATGGCTCCCGAAAGCGTCAGCACCACGATCACCTCGTCGAACATCAGGGGCTTCATGATGAGCGGCGATGAAAATGCCCCGGACCCGCAGATCCAGGTCGAGGTGGCCATCGACGAGCCCGGCGCCTGGGTCACCGAGAACCGGACGATCGGCCCCAACGGGGACACGGTCCAGTTCCTGCCCGCCTGGGCCGAGACGTGCGCTCCGGCTCCCCAGGCGGACCCCGCCACGGTGGACGCGTGCTTCGACAAGCTCGCCGACGCCGGCTACCGGCAGCAGGTGGAGTACCACCCCGCGTCCCGGTTCTGGGCGCTGCAGTGGAGGGAGACGGGGATCCTGCTTGCCCTCGCCGCCGGGCTGGCCGGCTTCTGCTTCTGGCGGATCCGACGGGACTTCACCTGACCGTCGCGTGGGTGTGACGCGACGCACCCGGAGGCCTGTAGCCCTGTGTGTAACTCGGAGTTACATTATCTGCATGTCGTTGCTTCCCAACCTTCGGCCCGGCGGCAGGCACGGGGTCGCGTCCAGCGAGACGCGTGACCCGATCGGCTACCTCGTGGCCGGCCTGAGCCGGCTCGCCCAGACCGACCTCCTGGACCGGCTCGGGCTGCGCAAGCAGGCGGAGCAGGCGGTCTTCACGGTCACCCGCGGCGGGTTCGGGACGGTGACGAAGGCCAACCGGACGTTCAAGAGAAGCGGGTCGCGCAGCAAGGCAGGCGTCCGGCCGCCCGCTGCCAAGCCGAGCAACCAGTTCGACCTGACGCCGACCGAGGACGAGCACATGCTCGTCGACGTGGTGACCGAGTTCGCGACCGAGCTGGTCCGTCCCGCCGCGGCGGCCGCGGACGAGAAGTGCGTTGCACCTCAGGAGCTGCTCGACGCTGGTCTCGAGATCGGGCTTCCGATCCTGGGACTGCCCGAGTCTCTGGGCGGTGTCTCCGAGGAGCGGTCCGCGATGGCCGGCACGCTGGTCGCCGAGGCGCTTGCCAAGGGCGACATGGGGCTGGCGGTCGCCACCCTTGCGCCGGGCTCAGTGGCCACCGCGATCGGGCTGTGGGGGAGCGACGAGCAGCAACAGACCTACCTCCCGGCGTTCACCGACAACGACGTACCGGCCGCCGCACTGGCCCTCACCGAGCCGCAGGTCCTCTTCGACGTGCTGAGCCCGCGCACCACCGCGGTCCGCAAGGGCGACGGGTTCGTCCTCAACGGCGTCAAGTCACTGGTGCCGCGCGGGGCCGAGGCCGAGCTGTTCGTGGTCGGGGCCGAGCTCGAGGGCCACCCGGTGCTGTTCCTCGTCGAGTCGTCCACCGACGGCCTGACCATCGAGGGGGACCCGTCCATGGGCATCCGGGCCGCGTCGCTGACCAGGCTCACCCTCGCTGATGTCGTAGTGCCGGAGAGCGCCGTGCTCGGCTCAACGGACGGTAGGACGTACACCGAGTGCGTGCGGCTCTCCCGTCTCGCCTGGTGCGCCCTCGCGGTCGGCACCGGCCAGGCGGTCCTCGACTACGTGACGCCGTACGTCAAGGGACGCGAGGCGTTCGGAGAGCCGATCGCGCACCGCCAGTCGGTGGCGTTCATGGTCGCCAACATCGCGATCGAGCTGCAGGCCATGCGGCTGCTGACCTACAAGGCGGCCGCCCGGGCCGCCGCGGGCAAGGACTTCGCCAAAGAGGTCGCGCTGGCCCGCAAGGCCTGCAGCGAGCACGGCATGCGGATCGGCCTCGACGGCGTCCAGCTGCTCGGCGGCCACGGATTCGTGAAGGAGCACCCGGTCGAGCGGTGGTACCGCGACCTCCGGGCCATCGGTCTCATGGAAGGCGCGGTGCTGGTCTGATGCCCATCAACCTGGACGACCCGAAGAAGTTCCGGACCCTGACCGGACAGGCCCACCAGGTCGCGATGAACATGCTGCGGCCGATCTCGCGGAAGTACGACCTCGCCGAGCACGAGTACCCCAAGGAGCTCGACATGCTCGCGGCGATGATCGACGGGCTGGCCGAGTCCGGCGCGTCCGAGGGCGCCGGCGCGGCCGGCGTACGTCGCGACTCCGAGGACGACGGCTCGGTCAAGAACGGGACCAACCTCGCGTCGGTGATGTCGATCCAGGAGATGTGCTGGGGCGACGTCGGGCTGCTGCTCTCGCTGCCCCGGCAGGGGCTGGGCAACTCCGCGATCGCCTCGGTGGCCGACGACGAGCAACTCGAGCGGTTCGACGGCGTCTGGGCCGGGATGGCGATCACCGAGCCGGACACCGGGTCGGACTCGGCGAACATCAAGACCACCGCGGTCCTCGACGGCGACGAGTACGTCCTCAACGGCGAGAAGATCTTCGTGACCTCCGGTGACCGGGCCGACCACATCGTCGTCTGGGCGACGCTCGACAAGGAGGTCGGGCGGACCGCGATCAAGTCGTTCGTGGTGTCCAAGGACACCCCTGGCATGCGGGTCGAGCGGCTCGAGCACAAGCTCGGCATCCGGGCCTCCGACACAGCGACGATCATCTTCGAGAACTGCCGGGTGCCGAAGGAGAACCTGCTCGGCTCGGCCGAGGTCGACCCCAAGCAGGGGTTCGCCGGCGCGATGGCAACCTTCGACAACACCCGACCGCTGGTCGCCTCGATGGCGGTCGGCTGTGCCTCGGCCGCCCTCGACCTGACCCGTGAGCTGCTTGCGGGGGCCGGCGTCGAGGTCGACTACGACCGCCCGGCGTACGCCCAGTCCGCGGCGGCCGCGAAGTTCCTCCAGATGGAGTCCGACCTCGAGGGTGCCCGGCTGCTGATGCTCCAGGCGGCGTGGATGGCCGACAACGGCCAGCCCAACTCGCTGGAGGCCTCCATGGCCAAGGCCAAGGCGGGTCGGGTCGGCTCCGACGTGACGCTCTCGTGTGTGGAGCTGTGCGGTGCGGTCGGCTACAGCGAGAGCGAGCTGCTCGAGAAGTGGGCCCGCGACTCGAAGATCCTCGACATCTTCGAGGGCACCCAGCAGATCCAGCAGCTGATCGTGGCGCGCCGGATCCTGGGGCTGTCGAGTACCGAACTCAAGTAGCCAGCCCAGCCACTCGCTGGAAGTCGTCCGGTCCCTCGAGGTCGGCGAGGCCGAGGAACACGGTGTCCACGCCGAGGTCGGCCAGGCCGCCCCAGCGGTCGCGCTGGTCGGCGGCAGTCCCGGCATGCGTCCGCTTCGCGTACGCCGCCGCAGGGGTTCGGCCGCGCAGCCGCTCGACCCGCGCCCACGCGTCCTCGCGGTCCCGGCCCACGGTGGGCAGGTCGAGGACGGTGATCCGCACCGTCTCGGAGTGCCGCCTCAGCGTGGCCACGTACTCGTCCAGGGCCGGGCGTGCGGACGGGACGTTGGCGGCGTCCCCGAGGGTGGCGGCGATGCGGAGCATGCGGCGGCCGGTGCCGCCGACGATGACCGGGACCGCGCCGGCCGGGCGCGGGTAGCACGTGGTCTCCGGCAGGCTCACCCCGTTGCCGTCGTACGCCTTGGTGCCGGCGGCCCAGAGCGCCCTTATCGTCTCGATGCCGCGCTCGAGCTCGTCGAGTCGCTGGTGGGCCGGCGGGAACTCCAGGCCGTACGCCGCATGCTCGCGCTCCCACCAGCCGGCCCCGACGCCGACGAACGCCCGGCCGCCGGTCAGCACGTCGAGGGTGGCGGCGGCCTTGGCGGTGATTCCGGGTGCACGGAACGTGACGGGCGTGACCAGGGTGCCGAGCTCGAGGGAGGTGCCCAGCCCGGCGATCGCGCCCAGGGTGACCCACGGCTCCGGGATCGGCGCCCAGGCCCGGTCCACCTGCGGGATCTGGATGAGGTGGTCCATGACCGAGAGCCCGGCGAACCCGGCGTCGTCCGCGGCCTTGGCCACCCCGGTCAGCCAGGCCAGCGGCTCCTCGCCCCACGGGAACCGGCTGACCTGCAGCACCACCTTGAGCCCCTGGGAGTTGCGCCGCGGCTCGCCCGGAGTGGGGGTCGTGTGCCTGACGACGTGGTCCTGATCGTCGTGAGGCACACGACCGATCCCTGGCACCGTCTCGACGACGTCCCACCCCTCGTCGGGCAGCCGCCCGACGAGCTCGCTGTGTCGCCGGAGCTGGCTGACCAGCGTCGACGCGGGGACCGGCCGGTCACGCTCCGCGTTGCGGCGGCGGCACTCGGCCTCCGGGGTGTCGACGATGACTGCGACGGCCGGGAGCCCGACTTCGCGGGCCCGCGCCAGCCAGGCCAGTCGCCGCGGGTAGTCGGTGCCGAGCGTGTCGATGACCGTGGTCAGCCCGCGCCCGGTGCGCGCGGTGACGATGCGTTCGAGCAGGTCGAAGGCGTCGGCGGAGGCGTCGAGGTCGTGCGGACCGCTGCCGACCACCCCGCGCAGCGCGTCGGAGGAGACGATCTCCTCGCGGCGGTAGTGAGCGGCGGCCCACGTCGACTTGCCCGACCCGGAGGGCCCGACGAGGACGACGACGGCCGGGTCGGGAATCACTCGGGACCTATGACGTGCTGGGCCGCGGTGGCGGGAGCTTGGCGCCCGGGACGCTCTTGGTAGCCGGGCGCTTGCGGGCCGGGGCGGCGACGGGGCGCGGCGGGCCGATGTTGCGGGCCACGCTCGCCGGGGACGGCCCGGCGTCCTTGGTCACCGTCGGCTCCTGGCCGGGTGTGGCGGGGCGCTTGGAGGGCGTGAACGTCGTCGGGCTGGGCGGCTCGGGCCGGCGTACCCGGGCGATCACCGTCCCGGCCACCTTGCCGAGCCGCGGGCCGGCCAGCCGGACCACCCGGTCCGCCGTACCGCGACCGAGGCGCAGGCCGGTGCTCACACCGCGGTTCAGGGCCGTGCGCGGGTCCACGCGCTCAGTCCTTGTCCACGTCGGACGCCTTGGCCCCGGTCTCGGCCTCGGCCTTGACCGCCTTCGTGAGCGCGGGGTCCAGAAGGGGTTCGGTGTTGCTCAGCGGTGCAGTCTTGGCTGGCGCCTTCTCGGCGGCGGACTTCTTGGCCGGAGCCTTCTTGGCGGCGGACTTCTTGGCCGGAGCCTTCTTGGCTGGGGCCTTCTTTGCGGAGGTCTTCTTGGCGGGAGCCTTCTTGGCAGCGGGCTTCACCGGGTCGCCCTCGGTCTTGCGCGGTGCGTCCTGCGCTGTGGCGACCGGTGCCGGCGATTGCTGGTGCCCGGAGCCCTTGCGCCCGCCGACCCGCGACGTGACGGCGCCGACCGCGGCCGCCGCCTGGCCGACCGCAACGCCGACCACTTTCTGGCCGGTCCCGATCGGGTCCTTGACCGTCTCGGTGACCGTGCCGACCACGGTCAGCACGGCGACGTCGGCGGCGTCCTTGATCTTGCCGAGCGGGTTCTTCCGGGCCACGGGGGGTCCTTCCGGAGTGGGGGCAACGGGCTCAGGACCGAGTCAACCACGGAAGGAAAGGGCCCTAGGAGACCGTCCGGAACGGGTCGTGCTCGGCCAGGATCTTGTCGACCCTGGCCTGGTCGAGGCGAGTGACGACCGACTGGGTGTCCTGGGCGTCGCGGATGCACTTGGCCAGGGTGAAGGCGGAGGTGGTCAGGTAGAGGGTCCCCAGTCCGAGGAAGGCCCGGACCCACGGGTCGACGGGCAGGTAGAGGACCGCGAAGAGCATCGCGAGAAGCGCGATGGCGAACGAGATGCCGGCCTGTGCGTAGAAGGCGGCGGTGTTGCGGCTGGAGGAGGGCGAGTTCGTCATGCCAAGAACCCTCGCGGTGGTGGCCGGGTGCTCACACCGCGCGGCGTACCCGATCGTAGTGAGTACGCCGACTCACGTTCGGGCACAGTGCGGTATGGCGAGCCGAGCGAGCACCCGACGTGAACGCGACCGCGCCGGCATCATCGTCTCCACCCTCGAGGACGCCTTCGCGCCCCTCATGGAGGCCGACCCCGCGTCGTTCCGTGGCAAGTTCCGCACCATGGCATCCGACCCGCACGCCTTCTACCGGGGCAGTGCCTGCGTCTTCTACGCCGATGTGACCGGCGCCGAGGACCCGTTCGCGGACGAGGAGAGCGGACGGATCTGGGTGCACGGCGACCTGCACGTCGAGAACTTCGGCACCTACCTGAACTCCGACGGGATCCTGGTCTTCGACGTCAACGACTTCGACGAGGCCTACCTCGGCCACTTCACGTGGGACCTGCAGCGCTTCGCCGCGTCGCTGGCCCTTGTTGGGTGGCAGAAGGCGCTGCCCGAGGAGGACGTACGCCGGCTGATCGGGCGCTACGTGCGTGCCTTCCTGTCCCAGGTCGACGAGTACGAGGACAGCGAGGACGACGACGACTTCGCCCTGCACCTGGCCAACACCGACGGTGCGATCCATGCCGCGCTCGTCGCCGCGCGGCGGATGCGCCGGTCGGACCTCCTGGCGGAGTGGACGGTGCGCGAGGGCGGCGACCGGTGGCTCCGCGAGGACGAGACCACTCGGCGTCTCGGAAAGCGGGAGCGGGCCAAGGTGGAGGCGGCCTACGCGGACTACCTCGAGACGATCCCGCGTTCGAAGCGGTCGCAGCGTGCGATCTTCTACGACCTGCGTGACCTGGTCGGCAAGACCGGATTCGGCATCGGCTCGGCCGGGCTGCCGGCGTACAACCTGCTGATCGAGGGGGTCAGCCAGGCCCTCGACAACGACGTCGTGCTGTCGATGAAGCAGGCCAACGTGCCTGCGGTGAGTCGCTTCATCGACAGCGCCACCGTGGAGAAGTACTTCGAGCACGAGGGCCACCGCACCGCCGTGAGCCAGCGGGCGCTCCAGAAGCACACTGACCCGCTGCTGGGCCATACCGAGCTGGACGGCGTGGGGTACGTCGTCGCCGAGATCTCGCCGTACGAGGTGGACCTCGACTGGAGCTACCTCACCGAGCCCGCCGAGATCGCGGCCGTGGTCGAGCTGCTGGGCCGCGCCACCGCCAAGATCCACTGCGCCTCGGACGAGGACAGCGACGAAGACCTCGTGGACTTCCAGGTCGAGTCGGCGATCCGGAGGTCACTGCACCGACGGCGCAAGGAGTTCACGGCGTGGTTGACCGACTTCGCCCTGGACTACGCCGCGCGGGTGCGCGCCGACCACGCCCTGTTCGTGGAGGCGTTCCGCGACGGCCGTGTGGGTGTGTCGGCGACGCGCTAGTCGTGTGGCTCGACGCTCGCCCCGCGCGACGGAATGGCCACCAGGTGTACGGGGGAGCGGAACCCCTCGAGCACGAACGCCGCATCGACCGCGCGCATCACGGCCTCGACCCGCTCGTCGGGCACGACGGCAACAGTGGAGCCGCCGAATCCGCCGCCGGTCATCCGGGCCGCCACCGCGCCGGCCTGGACCGACACCTCGACTGCGGCGTCGAGCTCGGGGCAGGAGATCTCGAAGTCGTCGCGCATCGAGCGGTGCGAGGCCTCGAAGAGCCCGCCGACGGCGTCCCAGTCCTGCTGGCCCAGTGCCGCCACGGTCTCGGTGACGCGCTGGATCTCGGTGACGATGTGCGTCGCCCGGCGGCGGACCCGGTCGTCGTCGAGCTGGCCAACCGCGTCCAGAGTTGCCTCGCGCAGGGTCGGTACGCCGAGCGCCCGGGCGGCGCTCTCGCAGTCGGCTCGCCGGGATCCGTACCCGCCGTCCGTCAACGCGTGCGAGACCCGGGTGTCGGTGACCAGCAGCGTGCGGCCGGACAGGTCCAGCGGCACCGGCGTGCTCTCGTGGGATGCGAAGTCGATGAGCAGCGCGGTGCCGGCCTCGCCCAGGACGGCGACCGTCTGGTCCATGCCGCCGGTCGGTGCACCGACAACCTCGGTCTCCGCGCGGATGCAGACCGCGATCAGCTCGTGGCGCAGGTCGACGGTGAGCTCCAGACCGAGTAGGTCAGCGAGCGCGACCGCGACCGAGCACTCGAGCGCCGCCGACGAGGACAGACCGGCGCCGACCGGTACCCGGCTGTCCACGAGCACATCGACGCCCGGAACGTCGTGGCCGGCCTCCCGGAGCGCCCAGATGACGCCGGCGACGTACCCCGCCCAGCCCGCGACGCTCCGCGGGCCGATCTCGCCGAGGGTCCCCTCCCAGGTCTCGTGCTGCTGTGCGCTGGTGATCCGGACCAGCTCGTCGGCACGGGCCCGGACGGCGGCGTACGTCGCGTGCGGCAGCGCGACCGGGAGCACCAGCCCGGCGTTGTAGTCGGTGTGCTCGCCGATGAGATTGACCCGACCGGGCGCTCGGCCGAGGGTCACGGGCGGCTCGCCGTAGCGGTCGGCGAACGCGGCGCGCACGGCTGCGGCCAGGGCGGCCGGCTCACCCGGCTCGACGACGGACACGCCAGCCACCGTAGAGGGTGCCGCCGGGGCCGTAGGATCCGGCTACGTGCGCTTCCTCGACGACCGGGCCCCCGACCACGACCTCACCTACGACGACGTGTTCATGGTGCCGCGGCACTCCTCGGTCAGCAGCCGGTACGACGTCGACCTGACCACCCCGGACGGGACCGGCGCCACCATCCCACTCGTCGTCGCGAACATGACCGCGATCGCCGGCAGGCGGATGGCGGAGACCGTCGCCCGGCGCGGTGGCCTCGCCGTGATCCCGCAGGACATCCCGATCCCGGTGGTCACCGACGTGGTGGCGTGGGTCAAGCAGCGCCACCTGGTCTTCGACACCCCGATCGAGCTGGCCCCGACGCAGACGGTGGCCGAGGCGCTCGCGCTGATGCCGAAGCGGGCCCATCGGTGCGCGGTCGTGGTGGCGGACGGACGCCCGCTCGGTGTGGTCACCGCGCAGGACTGTGCGGACGTGGACCGGTTCGCCCAGGCCAAGGACGTCATGCGGCCGGCCGAGGTGACCATCCCGTCGGACACCGACCCGCGAGCGGCGTTCGAGGCGCTGGATGCAGCGCACGCGCCGATCGCGGTGGCTGTGGACGCTGACGGCCGGCTGGTCGGCGTGCTCACCCGCAACGGCGCGCTCCGCGCCACGCTGTACGAGCCCGCGGTGGACGGCTCGCGTGCGCTGCGGGTCGCTGCCGCGGTGGGCGTGAGCGGCGAGGTCGCCGAGAAGGCGGGCCGGCTGCTGGCCGCGGGGGTGGACTGCCTGGTCGTCGACACGGCGCACGGACACCAGGACCGGATGATCGAGGCACTCGGCGCGATCCGGTCGCTGTCTCCCGGGGTGCCGGTGGTGGCGGGCAACGTGGTCTCCGCAGAGGGCATCCGGGACCTGATCGAGGCCGGCGCCGACATCGTCAAGGTGGGCGTCGGACCGGGTGCCATGTGCACCACCCGGATGATGACCGGGGTCGGGCGGCCCCAGTTCTCGGCGGTCGTCGAGTGCGCCGCGGCCGCGCGCGAGCTGGGCAAGCACGTCTGGGCCGACGGCGGCATCCGGCACCCGCGCGACGTTGCGCTCGCCCTGGCCGCGGGTGCCTCGTCGGTGATGATCGGCTCCTGGTTCGCCGGCACCCACGAGTCGCCGGGCGACCTGCTCGAGGACTCCTCGGGCCGCGCGTACAAGGTCTCGTTCGGCATGGCTTCGGCCCGTGCAGTCGCCAACCGGACCGCCGGCGAGTCGGCGTACGACCGGGCCCGGAAGGGGCTCTACGAGGAGGGCATCTCCTCGTCGCGGATGTACCTCGACCCCGCCCGACCGGGCGTCGAGGACCTGATCGACGAGGTCTGCTCCGGCGTCCGCTCGGCCTGCACGTACGCCGGCGCCGCGACCCTCGACGAGTTCCACGAGCGGGCGCTGATCGGCGTGCAGTCCGTCGCCGGGTTCACCGAGGGCCGGCCGCTCGCGACCTCCTGGTAGCCGACCACGATTCGTCTGCGGTCTCGCGTGGCTTCTCAGCGGCGCAAGTTCAGACGAATCGGCGGTGGGGCGGTCAGGCGCGCGAGCTCCGGTCGGTCCGGCCGCGGACAATGCCGATGAACGTCTGCACCCGCGGGTCTTCGTTCTCGACCAGCCAGGCCAGCCCGATCGTGGTGGGCGGTAGATCGGTGACGGTCCGGAAGGTCACGTCGCGGCGGTGGTGCAGCCGAGCCACCGACATCGGTACGACGAGCACGCCGGTGCCGGCCGCCACCGTCTCGACCACCTCGCGCGCGGTCAGCCCGGTCCAGTCCTGGTGCTCGTCGGCCAGATCGTGGGTCGTGACCGCCTCGAGCAGGGTGAGCTCGTTGTCGACGTTCATCACGGCGACGGGCAGCTCCTCGTAGAGCTGAATCAGGTGCAGACCGTCGCGATCGATCGGCAGCCGGACCAGCGCCACATCGAGCGCGCCGGTCCGGATGCCGTGCTCCTGGGCGTCCTCGGGGACCGGCACCAGCTCGATCGGCTCACGTTGCCGCTCGCGCCAGGTGCCGGCCCACTTGTCCGGCGTCGCGCCGGTGACGTAGCCGAGGTGGAAGGTCACCCGGTGGTCAGACGTCGAACCGGTCGAGCTCCATGACCTTGGTCCAGGCCGCGATGAAGTCGTCGACGAACTTGGAGGACGCGTCCTCGCTGGCGTAGACCTCGGAGAGGGCACGCAGCTGGCTGTTCGAGCCGAAGACCAGGTCGGCGCCGGTCGCGGTCCACCTGACCTCGCCGCTGCCGAGGTCACGGATCTCGTAGAGGTTCTCGACCGACTCGGAGTCCTTCCACTCGTTGCCCGGCGCCAGGAGGTTGACGAAGAAGTCGTTCGTCAGGGCACCCGGCCGGTCGGTGAGGACCCCGTGCTTCGTTCCGCCGTGGTTGGCGCCCAGGGCCCGCAGGCCACCGACGAGGACGGTCAACTCCGGAGCCGAGAGCTCGAGCAGGTACGCACGGTCGATCAGCAGGGTCTCCGGCTGGAGCTTCTCGCCCTCGTGGAGGTAGTTGCGGAAGCCGTCGGCCCGCGGTTCGAGGACGGCGAACGACTCGACGTCGGTCTGCTCCTGGGTGGCGTCGGTCCGCCCCGGGGTGAAGGGCACCGTCACGTCGTGGCCGGCCACCCTCGCCGCCTGCTCCACCGCGGCGGAGCCGGCGAGCACGATCAGGTCGGCCAGGGAGATCTGCGCCCCGCCACCGCCGTTGAACTCCTGCTGGACCTTCTCGAGAGCCGCCAGGACGGTGGCCAGCTCGGCCGGGTCGTTGGCGGCCCAGCTGCGCTGCGGCTCGAGACGGATGCGGGCGCCGTTCGCGCCGCCACGCTTGTCGGTGGTGCGGAACGTGGCCGCCGACGCCCACGCCGTACGCACGAGCTGGTCGATCGAGAGTCCGCTGTCGAGGACCTTGGCCTTCAGGTCGGCCACCTCGGCGTCGGAGACCAGGTCGTGGTCGACGGCGGGGACCGGGTCCTGCCACAGCTGCGGCTCGGCGACGTAGGGCCCGAGGAACCGTGCGACCGGGCCCATGTCGCGGTGCAGCAGCTTGTACCAGGCCTTGGCGAAGGCGAGCCGGAACTCGTCGAGGTCCGCGTGGAATCGGCGCGAGATCTTCTCGTACTCCGGGTCGACCCTGAGCGAGAGGTCGGTGGTCAGCATGGTGGGGCGGTGCCTCTTGGCGGGGTCGTGGGCGTCGGGCACGGTCTCCTCGGCGTCCTTGGCGACCCACTGGTGGGCATCGGCCGGGCTCTTCGTCAGCTCCCACTCGTGGCCGAACAGGGTGTCGAAGAAGCTGTTGTCCCACTGGGTCGGTGTGGGCGTCCACGTCACCTCGAGGCCCGAGGTGATCGTGTCGGGGCCCTTGCCGGTGCCGTAGGTGTTCACCCAGCCGAGGCCCTGGCCGACCACAGGGCAGCCCTCCGGCTCCAGGCCGACGTAGTCGCCGGACGCGGCACCGTGGGTCTTGCCGAACGTGTGTCCGCCGGCGATCAGCGCCACGGTCTCCTCGTCGTTCATGGCCATCCGCCGGAACGTCTCGCGGATGTCGTGGGCCGCCTTGAGCGGGTCGGGCTCACCGTTGGGGCCCTCGGGGTTGACGTAGATGAGCCCCATCTGGACCGCTCCGAGCTTGGTGGCCAGCTCGCGGTCGCCGCTGTAGCGCTCGTCGCCCAGCCAGGTGTCCTCGGGTCCCCAGAAGATCTCCTCGGGCTCCCAGACGTCCGCACGACCGAAGCCGAACCCGAAGGTCTCGAAGCCCATGTCCTCGAGTGCCACGTTGCCGGCGAAGACCAGCAGGTCGGCCCACGAGACCTTCTGGCCGTGCTTCTGCTTCACCCGCCAGAGCAGCCGGCGGGCCTTGTCGAGGTTCGCGTTGTCCGGCCAGCTGTTGAGCGGCGCGAAGCGCTGGCCGCCGTCGCCGGCGCCACCGCGGCCGTCCTCGATCCGGTAGGTGCCGGCCGCGTGCCAGCTCATCCGGATGAACAGGCCGCCGTAGTGGCCGAAGTCGGCGGGCCACCAGTCCTGAGAGGTGGTGAGCACGTCCTTGATGTCCCGCTTGAGCTCGTCGACGTCGAGCTTCGCGAACTCCGACGCGTAGTCGAAGTCGGCGCCCAGCGGGTTGCCGGCGGGTGCGTGCTGGTGCAGGACCTTGAGGTCGAGCTGGTTGGGCCACCAGTCCTGGTTGCTCCGGGGGCGGTGTCCCTTGGGCTCGGGGGCGTCGATGACTGGGTTTTCGCTCTCAGACATGGTCGGTCCTTCTCCTGTCGCAGTGTTCGTTCGTTGGCTGGTTCACGAGCGGCCGTTGCAGTCAGGGCACATGCCCCAGTAGATGACCTCGGCCTCGTCGATCACGAAGCCGTGGGCGTCGGAGGCGGTCAGGCAGGGGGTGTCGTCGACGGCGCAGTCGACGTCGGCAATGGCGCCGCATGACCGGCACACCACGTGGTGGTGGTTGTCGCCCACCCGCGACTCGTAGCGCGCCACGCTCCCCGAGGGGTGGATGCGCCGTACGAGCCCGGCGGCGCTCAGCGCTCTCAGCACGTCGTACACGGCCTGGTGGGACACCTCACCGAGGTCCGCGCGTACGGCGCCGATGAGCGACTCGGTGTCGGCGTGGGGGAGGCGGTGCACCGCGCCCAGGACCGCCACTCGAGGGCGGGTGACCCGGAGCCCGGCATCGCGCACCAGGCGCTGGAGGTCCGAGGTGGAGGGCACAATCGACAGTCAATCGAACTTTCTTGAATGATTCAAGACTGAGTCGCCGTAGGAGCCGGAAGAAACAGCGAACTCCCGAGCCGAAGGGATCGCGTGCATTTGGTCCGCCGACAGTGACGAAGCGTCGGGGGCGAGGCGCACCTTCCACTCCTCGCGGTCGCGGAGGATGTCGAGCGCGTTGCGGATGCGTCGGTCCGCGTTGCTGTTGTCGTAGCCGATGCCGACGAGTTCGTGCGCGAGGTCGGGGTCCAGAGACCCGAGGATGCGTTGGAGGGTCGGGAACTCCTGTTCCGCCGCTCGGTCGATCTCGCGCATCCCCTCCGTGTAGTCGTAGCCGCTCTGTCGCTCAGCCGTCTTGTACTGCTCGCAGAGGCGCAGGTAGCCCTCCAGCCGCTCACGCATCCACTCGGTGTCCACGGGCGGCACCGTACAGACAGGCACGGACTCTCCCGGGGCATGACAGGACCCCCATGGACTACGAGCTGCTCCGTGGGGGTCCTTGGGCGCGCCATGGCACAGGTTTCGAGGCTTAGAAACGGCCCTGAACTGGCCCTTCGTGGTGTCCGAGGGGGGACTTGAACCCCCACGCCCTAATACGGGCACTAGCACCTCAAGCTAGCGCGTCTGCCAATTCCGCCACCCGGACGAGTGCCTCGGAACGATAACAAAGAAGGACCCCCGCTCCCGCATCGCCAGGAGGGCTCCGTGACATGCTCGGGACATGGCCGAGGATGCCCAAGGGACGGCACCGCAGACCTCAACGGAGACCGAGGTTGTGGAGCTGTGCCGCGACCTGATCCGCATGGACACCTCCAACTTCGGCGACGACTCCGGACCGGGGGAGCGGAAGGCCGCGGAGTACGTTGCGGGGCTGCTCGAGGACGTGGGGATCGAGACCCGTCTCTACGAGTCCGACCCGGGCCGCACGTCGGTGATGGCGCGCTGGGGCGGTGACCAGGGGGACGGCCTGCTGCTGCACGGCCACCTCGACGTCGTACCGGCCGCGGCCGAGGACTGGCAGATGGACCCGTTCTCCGGCGAGATCGAGGACGGCTACCTGTGGGGCCGCGGCGCGGTCGACATGAAGGACTTCGACGCGATGTTGCTGGCCGTCGTCCGGCAGCGCCAGCGCGATGGCCGGGTGCCGACCCGGCCGGTCGTGCTGTGCTTCACCGCCGACGAGGAGGCCGGTGGCCACCGTGGCGCCGAGGTGCTGATCAACGATCACCGGGAGGAGTTCGAAGGCGTTACGGACGCCGTAGGCGAGGTCGGCGGCTTCAGCACCACGGTCCGCGATCGCCGGATCTACCTGATCGAGACCGCCGAGAAGGGCATGGCCTGGATGAAGCTGACCGCCCGCGGCCGCGCCGGCCACGGGTCCATGGTCAACGACGACAACGCGGTGGCACGCCTGACGGCCGCGGTGGCGCGGCTGGGCGCCCACGAGTGGCCGATCCGGCTCACCCCGACCATGGAGGTCCTGCTCGGGATCGTCGCCGAGCTGTCCGGCACCGAGGTCACCCCCGACAACGCCCGCGCACTCGTCGACGAGTTCGGCGGCGCGACCCGGATGCTCGGCGCCGTCATCAGCAACACCGTCAACCCGACCATGCTCTCCGCCGGCTACAAGGTGAACGTCATCCCGACCGTGGCCACCGCGCACGTCGACGGACGATCCCTGCCCGGATACGAGGACGAGTTCTTCGACACCCTGAGCGAGCTGATCGGCGAGGGCATCGACGTCGAGTACCTCAGCAACCAGGCGCCCTGGGAGACGCCGTACGACGGCGCCCTGGTCGACGCCATGCACCGCAGCCTGCTCGCCGAGGATCCGGAGGCGATTGTCGCGCCGTACCTGATGAGCGGCGGCACCGACGCCAAGCACTTCCGCAAGCTCGGCATGCGTTCCTACGGCTTCGCACCGCTCCGGTTGCCGGCCGACCTCGACTTCACCGCGCTCTTCCACGGCGTCGACGAGCGGGTGCCGACCGACGCGCTCGAGTTCGGGGTGCGGGTCATGGACAGGTTCCTCGACGAGATCTAGGACCTCGGACAGCCGAGCGGGATGGTGTGCCCGCACGCGTACCCCCTCTCCCGGCCCCCGGCGGCGGTGAGCTACGGCCCATTTCGATGCGCTGGACGGGCCCAGGCTCACCGCCCAGAGGTCCGTGGGTCGGTTAGGTCATACGAACTGTGGACCCGTCTGCTCCATCCGTATGACCTAAACCGGGCGGGTGTCGGTCGGCTACTCGCGCGGCCGCCCCGACACTTGAGCGTGCGTCACGCCGTCCGCACCGCCCGGATGATCTTGCGCCTTAGCACGATGCGTCGGGTGCCGTCGGCCGCGATCCGGACCCGGTCGAGCTCCCAGCCGCCGTGCTCGGCACGCTCGACGAGCAGCTTGGTGACCACGGTCCGCGGGAACTCGCGGGAGAACGTCACCTTGTCGAACTCCCACTCGACTCGGCGCGTCAGCCGTGGCGTGTCGCCGTGGCTCCCGAAGTGACTGGCTTTCATGGCCGTCCGGGGCCTCCTCGGAATCGTGGGCTGGAGGAGCGCAGAGTGGGAAGTCTGCGATGTCGTGGGGTGATCATGACCTCTCCGCAGAGACGTCGTCGAGGGCCGCGGTCAGCTCGGCGGGGAGGATGCGCTCCTCCACGGCGAGAGCCTGACGAAGCTGGGCCGCGGTCCGGGCGCCCACGATCGGGGCGGTCACGCCCGGTCGGTCGCGGACCCACGCCAGAGCCACCTCGAGCGGAGACCAGCCGAGCCCGTCGGCGGCGCGGACGACGGCCTCGACCACCTGGGAGGACGACTCGTCCCGGTAGTTGTCCACGAAATGCGAGTTGTCGGAGGCTCCGCGCGAGTCGGAGGGCGTGCCGGTGCGGTACTTCCCGGTCAGCACCCCGCGCCCGAGCGGCGAGTACGGCAGGATGCCGAGTCCGAGCTCCTGCGCGGCGGGGACGACCTCGTGCTCGATGGCGCGGTTGAGCAGCGAGTACTCCATCTGCGTCGAGACCAGGGGCGCCCGGCCGGGCACGGCGCGCTGCCAGGTCGCGCCCTGCGCGGTGCGCCAGCCGGACCAGTTCGAGATCCCGACGTACGCCGCCCGGCCGGTGCTCACCGCGGTGTCGAGCGCCGCGAGGGTCTCCTCGATGGGGGTCGCGTCGGACCAGACGTGGACCTGCCAGAGGTCGACGTGGTCTACGCCGAGCCGGCGCAGGGACAGGTCGAGGCAGCTGAGCAGGTAGCCGCGCGAGCTGTCCATGACCCGGGAGCCGCGGCGGGTGCCGAGCCCGGCCTTGGTCGCGATCACCACGTCGGTGCGGGGGACCACGTCGCCCAGCAGCCGCCCGAGCAGCTCCTCCGACGCGCCGCCGCCGTACGCGTGCGCGGTGTCGAGGAGCGTGCCGCCCGCGTCGACGAAGGCGGTGAGCTGCTCGCGGGCCTCGTGCTCGTCTGTGACGTTGCCCCAGGTCATCAGTCCCAGGCCGAGTCTCGAGACCGCGAGGCCGGAGCCACCCAGGGACCTGTGCCGCATGGGCCAAACCGTAGCCGCACGAGCGCAGCACTTCCCGCAACGACCCGGCCGGCATGGGTGCACGCGGCAGTCCGTAGTCTCCCGTGCCGTGGACTACTTCGACGCGGTCGTACTGGGCGTGGTTGAGGGGCTCACGGAGTTCTTGCCGGTCTCCAGCACCGGCCATCTCACGATCGCGGAGAAGCTGCTCGGACTCGAGCTCGACGACCCTGCGGTCACCGGCTACACCGCGGTGATCCAGATGGGCGCCATCGCCGCGGTGATCGTGTACTTCGCCAGAGACATCTGGAACATCATCCGGGCCTGGACCCTGGGGCTGGTGAAGTCGGAGTACCGCGGCCAGCTGGACCACCGGATGGGCTGGTACGTCATCGTTGCCTCCATCCCGGTCGGGGTCGCAGGACTGCTCGGCAAGGACCTCATCACCGGCGACCTGCGCTCACTGTGGGTGGTCGCAGTGGCGCTGATCGGCTGGAGCCTGGTCATGTGGCTGGCCGAGCGGGTGGCCAGGCAGGACCGCACCGACCGCGACCTCGGCATGACCGACGCCATCCTGATCGGCCTCGCCCAGGCGGTTGCCCTGGTCCCGGGCGTCTCCCGCTCGGGTGCCACCATCTCGGTCGGACTCTTCCGCGGCCTCGATCGGGTGACCGCGACCAAGCTCAGCTTCTTCATGTCGATCCCGGCGCTGCTCGCCGCCGGCATCTTCGAGCTCGGGGAAGCCTTCTCCGGCGACATAGGAGCCGGCCAGGCGATCGTGGGAGTCGTCGTGGCCTTCGTGGTCGCCTACGCCTCGATCGCCTGGCTGCTTCAGTTCGTCGCGCACCACACCATTGCCTGGTTCGTGCCGTACCGGGTGGCGCTCGGCGTGCTGCTGCTGGTGCTGCTCGGCAGCGGTGTGCTGTCGCCGACCTGATCCCGGCCGCCCCGCCTACAACCAGCCGGACTTCTTGAACAAGGCCCACAGCCCCGCCGAGACCCCGAACATCAGGGCCAACGCGAACGGATAGCCGAGCGTCCAGTCCAGCTCGGGCATGTGCTCGAAGTTCATGCCGTAGACGCCGGCGATCAGGGTCGGCACGACGACCAGCGCGACCCCGGCCGTGATCTTGCGCATGTCGTTGTTCTGCTGGACCGTGATCCGGGCCAGGTGGGCGTCGAAGGCGGTCGAGAGCAGCGAGTCGAGGCCGTCGACCACCTCGGCGGCCTGGTTGAGGTGGTCGAGGACGTCACGGAAGAACGGACCGGCATCCCGCTCGACGCCGGGCACCAGCCCCTCGGCGAACTTGCGCATTGGCTCCCGTAGGGGAAGCACCGCTCGACGTACTTCGGAGATCTCGCGCTTGAGCACGTAGATCCGCGTCGAGTCGTTGGTGCGTGCCGGTGAGAAGACCGACGCCTCGATCTCGTCCACGTCGACCTCGAGCTCCGCGACCACGTCGGTGTAGCCGTCCACCACGGTGTCGCAGACGGCGTAGATGACCGCGGACGGGCCGTGGGTGAGGACGGCGGTGTCGGACTCCAGGCGAGCCCGGGCCGAGTGCAGCTCCGAGCCGCGGCCGTGCCGCACGGTGATCACGAAGTCGCGGCCGGCGAACAGGTTGATCTCGCCGGTCTCGACGGCGTCCTGGGGGTCGACGTACCACAGGGTCTTGAGGGTCAGGAAGAGACTGTCGTCGTAGCGCTCGAGCTTGGGCCGCTGGTGGGCCTTGAGCGCATCCTCGACAGCGAGCGGGTGCAGTCCGAACGACTCGGCCACGTCGTCGAGCTCGGTCGCGCTCGGCTTGTAGAGGCCGACCCACACGAAGTCGCCGTCCTCGGTCGCCTGGCCGCGCAGCTTGTCGAACTCGTGCGGGAAGCAGTCGACCTCGACGCGCTGCCCCTTGCGATAGAGCGCGCTGTCGACGATCACAGGCACGACGTTAGGCCATCACTCTCGACGCACGGCCTGCTACGCGCCGCCCCGCGGGCGCTCCGCGGCGTTGCCGTCGCTCGTAGATGGGCCTAAGCGATTTCGCTCCGGCGCCTTGCGGAGCATCCCGCGGATGCGACGCTCGCTACGGCCGAGCGCCGAGAGTGATGGCCTAGCCCCAGTAGGGTCTCCGGCGTGGCAACGGTGATCCTGGTGCGGCACGGTCGCACCACGGCCAACACCTCCGGAGTTCTCGCCGGCCGGACCGCTGGCGTCCGGCTCGACGACACCGGCATCGACGAGGCCCAGCGGACCGCGGAGCGACTCTCGGTGGTCCCCCTCGTCGCGGTGGTCAGCAGCCCGCTCGAGCGGTGCCGACAGACCGCGCGAGCCATCCTCAAGGCGCAGGCGGGTACCCCGGCCACCGCTACCGAGCGCGGCATCACCGAGTGTGACTACGGGTCCTGGCAGGGCCGCTCGCTCAAGGACCTGGCCAAGGAGCCGCTCTGGCGGACCGTGCAGACCCAGCCCTCGGCCGCGGCGTTCCCCGACGGCGAGTCGATGGCCACCATGCAGGCCCGCTCGGTCTCCGCCGTACGTCGACTCGACGCGCTCTACGAGGCCGAGCACGGCCCGGGCGCCGTGTGGGTGGCGGTCAGCCACGGCGACGTCATCAAGTCGGTGCTCGCGGACGCGCTAGGGATGCACCTCGACCTCTTCCAGCGGATCCACGTCGACCCGGGGTCGGTGTCGATCGTCCGCTACACCGGAACGCGGCCGTACGTGCTGGCCACCAACACCCATGCTGGGGACCTGTCGTGGCTGAAGCCCTCCGCCAGGAAGGGTCCCAGGAAACGACAAGGTGGACAGCGGAAGCCCGCGGCTCGGGACGCAGCGGTCGGGGGTGGCGCCGGCCCTTCTGCCGCCTCCTAGGGTGGAACACATGCCGCTGATCCACGGGTTCGATCCGCCGGAGCGCTTCGTCGCCGGCACCGTCGGCCCGCCCGGCGGACGCACGTTCTTCCTCCAGGCGCGGAGCGGCGCTCGGCTGACCAGCGTCTCGCTGGAGAAGCAGCAGGTGGCCGCCCTCACCGAGCGGATCGACCAGCTGCTCGACGAGGTGATGGCCAGTGACGCAACTGAGTCGCTGATCCCGGCGGTGGCGCCGCTCGGCCTGGAGGACTCGGAGCCGCTGGAGCAGCCGATCGAGGAGGAGTTCCGCGCGGGCACCATGACACTGTCGTGGGACCCGCAGGACGAACGCGTGGTCATCGAGGTGTTCCCCTACACCGAGGCGGCCGTGGTCAGCCCCGACCAGCTCGACGAGGAGCTCACCGAGCCGGAGCCCGACGAGGTGTTCCTCGTCCGGATCGACGCCGGCAGCGCCCGGGCCTTCGTGAAGAGGGCCGAGCAGGTGCTGGACGCCGGTCGCCCCACCTGCCCGTTCTGCGGCAACCCGATCGACCCCGACGGACACCTCTGCGTGCGTGCGAACGGCTTCCGAAGACGGGACCCGTGAGCGCCCCACCGTCGCAGGAGCTCGACGAGGGCGAGCTGGTCCTCCACGGCCGGATCATGCCGGCATCCAACGCCACCTTCCTCGGCCAGATCGGCGCGGACCGGGTCGTCTACAAGCCGATCTCCGGCGAGCGTCCGCTCTGGGACTTCCCGGTGGGGACACTTGCCGACCGCGAGGTGGCGGCGTACCTCGTCTCGGAGGCGCTGGGCTGGAGCGTCGTTCCGCCGACCTGGCTCCGGGACGGCCCGCACGGGCCGGGCATGGTCCAGCTCTGGCGGGAACCCGACCCCGACCAGGAGGCGGTGACCCTGGTCGAAGAGGGCGACGTGCCTCACGGCTGGAAGCACGTCTTCGACGGGATCGACGGCCGCGACCGCCCGGTCTCACTGGTGCACGAGAACACCGAGCCGCTGCGCCGGATTGCGGTCTTCGACATCATCATCAACAACGCCGACCGCAAGGGCGGGCACGTCCTGGAGATGGGCGACGGCCATCGGTACGGCATCGACCACGGCGTCACGTTCCATGTCGAGCACAAGCTCCGCACGGTGTTGTGGGGCTGGCTCGGGGACCCGGTCCCCGAGGCGGACCTGGCCGTGGTACACCGCGTGGGCGCCGAGCTCTCTGGGGCGCTGGGCGAGCGGCTCGCCGTACACCTGACCGACCCGGAGATCGAGGCCGCGGCCACCCGCTGCCGCCGGCTCTCGGAGCGAGCGGTCATGCCGGCGCCCCGGGGGTCCTACCCGGCGATCCCGTGGCCGCCCTTCTGATCCGGGAACGCGTCAGCGGACCGGATCGTTGGTGGTTGAGCAGCGAGCGCGACCGAGGAACGAGGTCGCGACCGAGCGTGTCGAAACCGCCGCAAGACGGCCTGGAACTCAACCAGGTTCAGTCCCGGCCCTGGCTTGGGTGGTTTCGACACCGTCGGCGCTGGGGCGCCTCCGGGCTCAACCACCGGTGGTCAACCGTCGCTGCGTTCCCGTCTAGGCTTCCCGCATGCGCGCGTGGCCGGCCCCCGGGGTCCCTGACCTGCCCGAGGTCGGGCCTCCGGTCGCGCTCCACGACACCGCGTCGGGCACCAAGGTCACCACGTCGCCCGACGGGCCGGCCCGGCTCTACGTCTGTGGGATCACTCCCTACGACGCCACGCACATCGGTCACGCGGCGACCTACGTCGGGTTCGACCTGCTGAACCGTGCCTGGCGCAACGCCGGCCACGACGTCGTCTACGTGCAGAACGTCACCGACGTCGACGACCCGCTCCTGGAACGCGCGGCCAAGGTCAACGTCGCCTGGACCGAGCTCGCCGAGCGCGAGACCGAGCTGTTCCGTCAGGACATGGCCGCACTGCGTGTTCTCCCGCCCGAGCACTTCGTCGGTGCCGTCGAGTCCATCCCGCTCGCGGTCGCGCTGATCGAGAGGTTGCAGGAGGCCGGCTCGATCTACCGGGTCGAAGACGACCTGTACTTCTCGGTGACCGCCGACCCGGCGTTCGGGACTGAGTCGAACTACGACCGCAAGACGATGCTGGGGATCTACGCCGAGCGCGGTGGCGACCCCGAGCGGCCGGGCAAGAAGGACCCGCTCGACTGCGTGGTGTGGCGGGGTCCACGCGACGAGGAGCCGTCGTGGGACAGCTCGCTCGGCCCCGGACGTCCGGGGTGGCACATCGAGTGCGCGGCCATCGCCCGCGAACACCTCGGTGTGGCGTTCGACGTGCAGGGCGGCGGCACCGACCTGGTCTTCCCGCATCACGAGATGTGCGCCGGCCACGCCCATGTGGCCGACCCGTCCGGACCGTTCGCCCGCATCTACAGCCACGCCGGGATGGTGGGCTACGACGGCGAGAAGATGTCGAAGTCGAAGGGCAACCTGGTCTTCATCTCGGCCCTGCGCAACAGCGACGTCGACCCGATGGCGATCCGGCTGGTGCTGCTGCGCCACCACTTCCGCTCGGACTGGGAGTGGCTCGACTCAGAGCTGTGGGACGCCGTCGACACTCTCACCGACTGGCGCCGGGCACTGTCCCTCGGCGCCGGCGCCCCTGCCGCGCCCGTCGTCACCGAGGTCCTGGCCGCGATGGCCGACGACCTCGACGCACCGCGGGCCGTGGCCGCCGTACAGGCGTGGGTGGACGCGACGCTCGGCACCACCGGCCACCTGGCCGAGACCAGTGATGCGGGCGCGGCGCTGCAGATGCATGCGCTGCTGGACGCGGCGCTGGGGCTGGCACTGTAGGCCGCGCCCCGCCCGTCCCAAGTTTCACCGGGTACCCGCAGAAACTCACGCCCACCCGCAGAAACTTCGGCGGGGAGGCTCCAGATTCACCGGGTACCCGGTGAATCTCGCCAAGCCATCAGCCCGCTCAGTCCCCGCCTTGGCGTCGCTTGAGGTACCGCTCGAACTCGCGCGCGATCGCCTCGCCCGACGCCTCGGGGAGCTCGGTGGTGTCGCGGGTCTCCTCGAGCGAGCGGACGTAGTCGGCGACGTCCTCGTCCTCTTCGGCGAGCTCGTCGACTCCCCGCTCCCACGCGCGGGCGTCCTCGGGCAGGTCGCCGAGCGGGATGCTGATCTCCAGCAGGTCCTCGAGCTGGCCGAGCAGCGCCAGCGTGGCCTTGGGGCACGGCGGCTGGGCCACGTAGTGCGGGACGGCCGCCCAGTAGGACACCGCCGGGATGTCGAGCCGGACGCAGGCATCCTGGAGGACGCCGACGATGCCGGTGGGGCCTTCGTACGTCGACGGCTCCAGCTTGAGCCGGTCGACGAGCTCGGGCTCGGTGGCGGTGCCGGAGACCGGGATCGGCCGGGTGTGCGGAGTGTCGGCGAGCAGCGCGCCGAGCGTCACCACCAGCTGGCCGCCGAGGTCGTCGCAGGCCGCCAGCAGCTCGGCGCAGAACAGCCGCCACTTCATGTTCGGCTCGATGCCCCGCATCAGGATGATGTCGCGGTCGAGGTCGGGCGGGGAGGCGATCGCGAGCTGGGTGCCGGGCCAGCTGACCCGCCGATGGCCCGTGGGGTCGGAGCCGACCATCGGCCGGTTCACCTGGAAGTCGTAGTACTCGTCCGGATCGATGGCGCCGACCACCCGCGCGTTCCACACCTGCATCAGGTGATCCACGGCTGAGGAGGCGGCGTCGGCGGCGTCGTTCCAGCCCTCGAACGCGGCGATGACGACCGGATCCACCAGACCGTCAGTCTCCTCCAGCTCGATCACATCCCGAGTCTAGGTGTGGCCCCGGGATTTCCCCGGCCGTCGGGCGCGGTGCCACCATGCGGGAATGGTGTCCGGTCCGTGGACGCTGTTCATACGCTTGTCACCTGAGGCCCGCAACGCCGTAGTCCTGGGAGCACCGGCGCGAGAGGAGGCACTGTGAGCGACGAGTCGACGACCGACGCCCCGCAGTGGCGGCCCGACGCCACCGCGGAGCTGACCGCCGCCCTCGAGCAGCGGATCCTGGTCATCGACGGCGCCATGGGGACCGCGATCCAGCGTGACCGCCCGTCCGAGGCCGGCTACCGCGGCGAGCGGTTCAAGGACTGGCCGAGCGACCTCCAGGGCAACAACGACCTGCTGACCCTGACCCAGCCCGAGATCGTCGCCGGCATCCACCGCGAGTACCTCGAGGCCGGCGCCGACATCATCGAGACCAACACCTTCAACGCCACCGCCATCTCGCTGGCCGACTACGGCATGGAGGAGCTCGCCTACGAGCTCAACCTCGAAGCCGCCCGGCTGGCCCGCCTCGTCGCCGACGAGGTCACGGCGGAGGCGCCCGACCGGCCGCGGTACGTCGCGGGGGCACTCGGCCCGACCACGCGCACGGCGTCGATCTCGCCGGACGTCAACGACCCCGCCGCCCGCAACGTGTCCTTCGACCAGCTGGTCGCGGCGTACGCCGACTCCGCGCGCGGACTGCTCGACGGCGGCTCGGACCTGCTGTTCGTCGAGACGATCTTCGACACCCTCAACGCGAAGGCCGCGATCTTCGCGCTCGAGACCGTCTTCGAGGACTACGGCCGCCGCTGGCCGGTCATCGTCTCCGGCACCATCACCGACGCCTCGGGCCGGACCCTCTCCGGGCAGGTCACCGAGGCCTTCTGGGACTCGATCCGGCACGTGCAGCCGATCGCGGTCGGGCTCAACTGCGCGCTGGGTGCCAAGGAGATGCGCCCCTACATCGCGGAGATGTCGCGGATCGCCGACTCGTTCGTCTCCTGCTACCCGAACGCCGGTCTGCCCAACGCCTTCGGTGAGTACGACGAGGCACCGGAGGAGACCGCCGCGATCATCGGCGAGTTCGCCGAGGCCGGCTACGTCAACCTGGTCGGCGGCTGCTGCGGCACCACCCCCGCCCACATTGCCGCCATTGCGGCCGCGGTCGAGGGCAAGCAGCGCCGCGAGACCCACGAGCTCACGCCGGCCATGCGGCTCTCCGGGCTCGAGCCCTTCACGATCACCGAGGACAGCCTCTTCGTGAACGTGGGGGAGCGGACCAACATCACCGGCTCCGCGAAGTTCCGCAACCTGATCAAGTCCGGCGACTACGACACCGCCCTCTCGGTCGCCGCGCAGCAGGTCGAGAACGGCGCGCAGGTCATCGACGTCAACATGGACGAGGGGATGATCGACGGCGTCGCCGCCATGGACCGCTTCCTCAAGCTGGTCGCCTCCGAGCCGGACATCAGCAGGGTCCCCGTGATGGTCGACTCCTCCAAGTGGGAGGTGATCGAGGCAGGTCTGAAGAACGTGCAGGGCAAGCCGATCGTCAACTCGATCTCCATGAAGGAGGGCGAGGAGAAGTTCCGCGAGCAGGCCCGGCTGTGCCGCAAGTACGGCGCCGCGGCCGTCGTCATGGCCTTCGACGAGGACGGCCAGGCCGACAACCTCGAGCGCCGCAAGGCGATCTGCGAGCGGGCCTACCGGATCCTGGTCGACGAGGTCGGCTTCCCGCCCGAGGACATCATCTTCGACCCCAACGTCTTCGCAGTCGCCACCGGCATCGAGGAGCACGCGTCGTACGGCCAGGACTTCATCGAGGCCACCCGGTGGATCAAGCAGAACCTGCCCGGGGCCAAGGTCTCGGGAGGCATCTCCAACGTCAGCTTCTCGTTCCGCGGCAACAACCCGGTCCGCGAGGCGATCCACGCGGTGTTCCTCTACCACGCGATCGAGGCCGGGCTCGACATGGGCATCGTCAACGCCGGCGCGCTGGTCGTCTACGACCAGGTGGAGCCGGAGCTGCGGGAGCGGATCGAGGACGTCGTCCTCAACCGGCGTCCCGACGCCGCCGAGCGGCTGCTGGAGATCGCCGAGGCGCACAACAAGCAGGGCGAGGTGACCGAGGCCGAAGCAGCGGAGTGGCGGAGCCTGCCGGTCGGGGAGCGGATCACGCACGCGCTGGTCAAGGGCATCGACGCGTATGCCGAGAGCGACACCGAGGAGCTGCGCCAGCAGATCTCGGACCGCGGCGGTCGCCCGATCGAGGTCATCGAGGGCCCGTTGATGGACGGCATGAATGTCGTCGGCGACCTGTTCGGCGCCGGCAAGATGTTCCTGCCTCAGGTGGTGAAGTCGGCCCGCGTGATGAAGAAGGCCGTCGCCTACCTCATCCCGTTCATCGAGCAGGAGAAGCTCGACAACCCCGAGTACGCCACCGCCAAGGACACCAACGGCACGATCGTGATGGCCACCGTCAAGGGCGACGTCCACGACATCGGCAAGAACATCGTCGGCGTCGTGCTGCAGTGCAACAACTACGAGGTCGTCGACCTCGGCGTGATGGTGCCCGTCCAGAAGATCCTCGACACCGCGGTGGAGATCGGGGCGGACGCCGTCGGTCTCTCCGGCCTGATCACCCCCTCGCTCGACGAGATGGTCACCGTGGCCGGGGAGATGCAGCGGCGCGGCTTCGAGATCCCACTGATGATCGGTGGCGCCACCACCTCCCGGGCACACACCGCGGTCAAGGTGGACGGGAAGTACGACGGCCCGGTGGTGTGGGTGAAGGACGCCTCGCGCTCCGTACCCACGCTCGCAGCCCTGCTGAGCGACGCGCAGCGGCCGAAGCTCCTGGCCGACGTCAAGGCGGACTACGACTCCCTGCGTCAGCGGCACGCCGCCAAGCACGACCGGCCGATGGTCACGCTGCAGCAGGCGCGGGACAACCGCACGCCGATCGACTGGGACGGCTACGAGCCGGTCGCGCCCAAGGAGCCGGGCATCCACGTGCTCGAGGCCTACGACCTGGCCGACCTTCGTGACTACATCGACTGGCAGCCGTTCTTCAACGCCTGGGAGATGAAGGGCAAGTTCCCCGACATCCTCCACAACCCGACGACGGGCGAGACCGCGAAGGCGCTCTACGACGACGCCCAGGCCATGCTCGACAAGGTGATCGCCGAGAAGTGGCTGACGGCCAACGCGGTGTTCGGCTTCTTCCCGGCCAACGCCGTGGGCGACGACATCGAGGTCTACACCGACGCGTCCCGCTCGGAGGTCCTCACCATCCTTCGCAACCTGCGCCAGCAGGGGGAGCACCGCGAAGGTGTACCCAACCGTTCGCTGGGCGACTTCGTCGCCCCCCGCGAGACCGGGCTGCCCGACCACGTGGGCGGCTTCGCCGTGACGGCCGGGCTGGGCGCCCAGGAGCGGATCGACGTGTTCAAGAAGGAGAACGACGACTACTCCGCGATCATGCTGGAGTCGCTCGCCGACCGGCTTGCCGAGGCTTTCGCGGAACGGCTGCACCAGCGGGTCCGCACCGAGTTCTGGGGCCACGTCCCCGACGAGGACCTCGACAACGAGGCCCTGATCGCCGAGAAGTACCAGGGCATCCGCCCCGCGCCTGGCTACCCCGCCTGCCCGGAGCACACCGAGAAGCGCACCCTGTGGGAGCTGCTCGACGTGCAGGCCAACACGGGGATCGAGCTCACCGAGAGCATGGCGATGTGGCCCGGCGCCGCGGTGTCCGGCTGGTACTTCAGCCACCCGCAGTCGCAGTACTTCGTCGTCGGCCGCCTCGGTCGCGACCAGGTGCAGGACTACGCCGACCGCAAGGGCTGGACCCTCACCGAGGCCGAGCGCTGGCTGTCGCCGAACCTCGGCTACGACCCCGACGACTGATGCTCGGCTGATGGAGGCCGTCCTCTGGGACATGGACGGGACGCTGGTCGACACCGAGCCGTACTGGATCGCCACCGAGTTCGCGATGGCCGAGAAGTACGGCGCACCGTGGAGCCAGGCGCACGCGATGGAGCTGGTCGGCAGCGACCTGGTCGAGTCCGCCCGCTACATCAAGCGGGTCATGGGTCTCGACGCATCGCCCGAGGACATCGTCGAGGAGCTGCTCGATGGCGTTGTGGCCCGTGTCGAGCGTGAGGTGCCCTGGCGGCCCGGGGCGGTCGAGCTGCTCGCCGGGCTGAACGACGACGGCGTGCGGTGCGGGCTGGTGACGATGTCCTACCAGCGGTTCGTGGCGCCGATCCTGGCCCAGCTGCCGCCCGAGACCTTTCGGGTGGTCGTCACCGGCGACCAGGTGGCCAGGGGCAAGCCGCATCCCGAGCCGTATCTCACCGCGGCCGCCGCGCTCGGTGTCGATCCCGAAGGCTGCGTGGCGATCGAGGACTCCAACACCGGCGCCAAGTCGGCCGAGCAGGCCGGCTGCCTGGTGCTCGTCGTCGAGAACCACGTGCCGGTGCTCGACGGCCCGCGCCGGGTGTTCCGGGACTCGCTCGTGGGGTTGACCGTCGCGGAGCTGTCCGCGCTCAGCTCTCCATGAGCCGGTTGATGATCATCTGGACGTCGCCGTCCATGTGGTCGATCCTCCGCTCCAGGCCATCGATCCGCAGGCCCAGCACCGAAATCTCGGACCTCACGGCGCGGAGGGTCAGCCCGATCATCGACACCATCAGCGCGAAGAAGCCGGCGATCAGCGTCCACGTCTGGGCGTCGTTCACGGCCGGCCTCCTCCGGTCTCGATCGTGACTGTCACTGTACGCCGGACCGCGCGGCTCACGGCCCAGTCATCCACAGCTCAGCGACGCCCTCGGAGCCGCCGCCGGACCCGCCGCCAGCGGCGACGGACGGCCCGCCTGAGCCGGGCCCAGCGCGAGGGCGGAGCCGGCATGGGCAACAGCTCGCCGCCCCAGGCCGGGCAGTGCGCCTTGAACGAGCACCAGTCGCACTGCTTGCCCCGGCTGGGCAGGAACTCCCCGGTCGCCTTGGCCAGCTCGATGGCCTCCCAGACCGCGTCCACCTTGCGCTCGGTGGCGAGCAGGTCGGCCTCGTCGGGCTCGTAGCGGACGATCTGGCCGTCACCGAGGTAGACGAGCTGGAGCATCGTCGGCGCCACGCCGCGGCTGCGCCAGAGGATGAGCGCGTAGATGCGCAGCTGGAACAGCGACCGCGCCTCGAAACCCTCGGCGGGCGAACTTCCGGACTTGTAGTCCACGACCCTGAGCGCACCGTCGGGAGCGCGGTCCAGCCGGTCGACGATGCCGCGCAGCTGCAGGCCGGAGTCGATGACCACCTCGACGTACGCCTCCCGCTCCGCGGGCTCGAGCCGGGTCGGGTCCTCGAGCGTGAACCAGCGCTCGAGCACCTCATGGGCGGACTCCAGCCAGGTTGGTTCGTCGAGGGTGGCCGCCGCCTCACGCGCCTCGGGCGAGCGGGCTCGCAGCTCGGCCCAGGCCGGCTCGAGCAGCGTGTGCGCCCGCTCCGGAGTCCGCTCGGCGGCGGGCAGGTCGAAGATGTCCTCCAACACCTGGTGGACCAGGGTGCCTCGGACCGCGTCGGGAGACGAGCTCTCCGGCAGCCGGTCGATGGTGCGGTAGCGGAACAGCAACGGGCAGGACATGAAGTCGCCGGCCCGGCTGGGAGAGAGCGCGCCACGCACCTTGCGGGACACGGGTGCCGCGCTCATCGAGCCCATGCCACGCACCCTAGATCCGAGCGCCGACACACGGTGGTGAGACAGGCGCAGCGCGCCTTCCTGACCCATCGAGGTCGGGGGGTGGTCGGCTAGCGTTGGTGCGTGTCCGGACAACAAGCGAGCCCCCCTCGGTCGCGCGCGCCCGGCACCCTCAAGATCGGCTCGATAGCGGGCAGCGACGTCCTCGTGTCGTCGTCCTGGTTCGTCGTCGCGGCGCTGATCGCCGTCGTGGTCGCGCCCCGGGTCGAGCAGGCGCATCCGGGCCTCGGCGCCTGGAAGTACGTCGCCGGGCTCGCCTTCGCGATCGTGCTCTACCTCTCTGTGCTGCTCCACGAGGCATCGCACGCGTGGATGGCGCGGCACTACGGCTTCCCGGTCTCCTCGATCACCCTGCACTTCCTGGGCGGCGTCACCCAGATCGAGGCGGAGGCGAAGAAGCCGCGCCAGGAGTTCTGGATCGCGGTGGTCGGCCCGCTCACCTCGCTGGCGGTCGGACTGGGGGCGCTGGGCCTCTGGTACGTCGCCCCCGACGGGCTGATCCTGATGGTCCTCGAAGGGCTGGCCTTCGGGAACCTGCTGGTCGGGGCGATCAACCTCGTGCCCGGCCTGCCGCTGGACGGCGGCCGGGTGCTCAAGGCCGCGGTCTGGAAGGCGACCGGCAGCGTGCACCGGGGCACCGTGGTCGCCGCGTGGGGCGGCCGGGTCACGGCGTGCGCCGTGCTCCTGTGGCCGCTCGCGCAGCGCGCGGTGTTCGGCATCGAGCCCGACATCTTCGACTTCCTGTTCGCCTTCGTCATCGGCTTCTTCCTCTGGAACGGCGCCTCGGCGTCGCTCGCGTCGGCGAAGGTGCGGCGCCGGCTCCCGCACCTGGTGGCGCGCAACCTGGCCCGCCGTACCCTCTCGGTCCCCGAAGACCTTCCGCTGGCCGAGGCGGTACGCCGGGCTCGCGAGGCGCAGGCCGGGGCGATCGTGACCGTGACCAGCAGCGGGCGGCCCGTCGGTGTCGTGAACGAGGCCGCCCTGATGGCCACCCCCGAGGCGCGCCGGCCGTGGCTGGCCGTCTCGACCGTCGCGCGCGGTGTCGACGGCGGGTTGTCGCTACCGGTGAGCATCTCCGGCGAGGACCTGGTCCGGGCGATCAGCTCCGCGCCGGCCAGCGAGTACCTCCTTGTCGAGGACGACGGCTCGGTCTACGGCGTGCTCACCACCGCAGACGTCGACCGCGCCTTCCGGGCGGTTCCCGACTGAGCGATCCCGGGCGGTACGGTCCCGACGTGGCTGACCAGGCGATCGACTCCCCGGACTGGTCGGGCGTCCATCGCGGTCCGTTGCGTCCCGGTGAGTGGGTGCGGCTGGTCGACACCAAGGGCAGGCGCCACAACTTCTGCCTCGAGCCCGGCAAGCGGTTCTTCTCAAACAAGGGACACCTCGAGCACGACGAGCTGATCGGCCGCGAGGAGGGGTTCACAGTCACCTCGTCGGCGGGCGGCGAGTACCTGGTGTTCCGTCCCCTGCTCTCGGAGTACGTGATCTCGATGCCGCGCGGGGCGGCTGTGGTCTACCCGAAGGACGCCGCCCAGATCATCGCGATGGCCGACGTCTTCCCGGGTGCCCATGTGGTCGAGGCCGGGGCCGGCTCGGGCGCGCTGACCTGCAGCCTGCTCCGTGCCGTCGGTCCCGGCGGGCGAGTCACGTCGTACGAGCGGCGTGAGGAGTTCGCCGAGGTCGCGCGCCGCAACGTCACCCAGTTCTTCGGCGCCGACCACCCCGCCTGGTCGCTGCGGCTGGGGGACCTCGCCGAGCTGCTGCCGGCCTCCGGTGAGCGGTGCGACCGCATCATCCTGGACATGCTCGCGCCGTGGGAGTGCATCGAGGCCGCCGCGGAAGCGCTCCGACCCGGCGGCATCCTCTGCGCGTACGTCGCCACCACCACCCAGCTGTCCCGGTTCGTCGAGACGGTCCGGGTGCACGGCGGCTTCACCGACCCGACCGCCTGGGAGTCGCTCGTCCGCGACTGGCACGTCGAGGGGCTCGCGGTCCGGCCCGCCCACTCCATGATCGGGCACACCGCGTTCATCGTCACCGCGCGCCGGATGGCACCGGGCGAGCGGCCCCCGCTGAAGCGGCGCCGGCCGGCGCCGGGCGCCTACGGACCCGACTACGTGGGACCCCGGCCGCCCGGGGTCCCGGTCGAGCCCGCGGAGGACTGACCTCATTTCGTGACCAACACCGCGCGGATATCCCCTTTGGTGGGGCGGCTTCCCGAGTAGGGTCGTGAAGCACAGGAGGTGACGCGGATGACTTCGGACAGCCCAGAGCAGTCGAGGTCGGGCGGGGGCAGGACTCCCGACGAGCTCGCCAGCCAGGTGCGCTTCCTCGAGGCCGAGGTCACCGACCTCCGCCGCCGCCTCAACGACGCCCCGACCGGCTCCCGTGGCCTCGAGCTCCGGCTCACCGACGCCCAGCGCTCCCTGTCCGCGGTGACCGCCCAAAACGAGCGGCTCGCCGAGACCCTGCGCGAGGCCCGCGACCAGATCATGAAGCTCAAGGAAGAGGTCGACCGGCTCGCCCAGCCGCCGGCCGGTTTCGGCACCTTCCTGAGCCGCAACGAGGACGACTCGATCGACGTCTTCACTGGTGGCCGCAAGCTGCGGGTCAACGTGAGCCCGAGCGTCGACCTCGACCACCTGTTCCGTGGCCAGGAAGTCATGCTCAACGAGGCGCTCAACGTCGTCGCCGCACTCGACTACGAGCAGGTCGGCGAGGTCGTGATGTTCAAGGAGCTGCTCGCCGACGGCGACCGCGCCCTGGTCATCGCGAGCGCCGACGAGGAGCGCGTCGTACGCCTCGCCGAGCCGCTGCGCGCGGACACCATCCGGGCCGGCGACTCGCTCCTGCTCGACTCGCGGGCGGGCTACGTCTACGAGAAGGTGCCGAAGTCGGAGGTCGAGGAGCTGGTCCTCGAGGAGGTCCCCGACATCGACTACGAGTCGATCGGTGGCCTGCGCGGCCAGATCGAGGCGATCCAGGACGCTGTCGAGCTGCCCTACCTGCACCCCGAGCTGTTCAAGGAGCACAAGCTCCGTCCTCCCAAGGGCGTGCTGCTCTACGGCCCGCCCGGCTGTGGCAAGACGCTGATCGCCAAGGCGGTGGCCAACTCGCTGGCCAAGAAGGTGGCGGCCAGGACGGGCCAGGAGGGGAAGTCCTACTTCCTCAACATCAAGGGTCCCGAGCTGCTCAACAAATACGTCGGCGAGACCGAGCGGCACATCCGGCTGGTCTTCCAGCGGGCACGGGAGAAGGCCAGCGCGGGCACCCCGGTCATCGTGTTCTTCGACGAGATGGACTCGCTGTTCCGCACCCGGGGCTCGGGCGTCTCCTCCGACGTGGAAAACACGATCGTCCCCCAGCTGCTCAGCGAGATCGACGGCGTCGAGCTCCTCGAGAACGTGCTGGTCATCGGTGCCTCCAACCGCGAGGACATGATCGACCCGGCGATCCTGCGCCCGGGTCGGCTCGACGTGAAGATCAAGATCGAGCGCCCCGACGCCGAGTCGGCCCGCGACATCTTCTCGAAGTACCTCACCGCTGACCTTCCCCTCCACGGCGACGACCTCGGCGAGTTCGGCGGCGACCGCGATGCCTGCGTGGCCGCGATGATCCAGGCCACCGTCGAGCGGATGTACACCGAGACCGAGGAAAACCGCTTCCTCGAGGTCACCTACGCCAACGGCGACAAGGAGGTCCTGTACTTCAAGGACTTCAACTCCGGCGCGATGATCCAGAACATCGTCGACCGCGCCAAGAAGATGGCGATCAAGGACTTCCTCGACCTCGAGCAGCACGGGCTCCGCGTCTCGCACTTCCTGCAGGCGTGCCTCGACGAGTTCAAGGAGAACGAGGACCTGCCCAACACCACCAACCCCGACGACTGGGCGCGCATCTCCGGCAAGAAGGGCGAGCGGATCGTCTTCATCCGCACGCTGATCACCGGCAAGCAGGGCACCGAGCCCGGCCGCTCCATCGACACGGTCCCCAACACCGGCCAGTACCTCTAGTCCGTCGTCGGGAACTCCCTGACGCCGCGGTCCGTCTCAGTAGTCACCATCTCGGAGTGCTGGAGGTCCCCATGGAGTTCTGGATCGGCGTCGGCGTCGTGCTCCTGATCATGTTCGGTCTCGCCGCGGTCGGCTCGCGCCGTCGGCGCGGCAGCGAGAACTGGCGCCTCAGCCGCGCGCCGGGCGGCGGACAGGCGGAGCGCAACGCGACCGGGTCGACCGTGACCGGGAACATCCAGACCCACGACGGCAGCCCCTTCTAGGAAGGTGACGACATGACGGCACTGGTGATCGTCCTGGTCGTCGCGGCCGCGGTGGCTCTCCTCGCGTGGGCCTGGTGGGCCAGCGGCCGGTCCCACCGCGCCGAGCACAACCCGCTGGCCGCGGCTGAGCGCGGCGACGCGGAGGTCAAGACCATGAAGCACCACCGCCCTGCCCCGCCCGGACCGATCGGCGGCTAGGCCGTGTCTGACGATTGCTGGTGGATGCCGGCGTCGTCCAGGCGCGCGCTGGCCAGGCGCCGGCGCGCACGCAGAATGGGCGTCTTCGCAGCGTCGGTAACGCCGCCAGCGCGTGATCTGGGCGGCGTCCGGCGCCGCCATGAATCGTCAGACACGGCCTAGACGCGCACCGCGGTGGCCATGGTGCCGAACGCCCACGGCCCGGCGACGGCAGGCCCGGGCAGATAGGCCTGGTCCATGCGCTCCAGCCGCAACCCGGACTCCGTGAGCAGGGCCGGCACGTCGCGGGTCAGGCGGCAGCCGCCGGCGACGAAGCCCTGGAGCGGGTCGAGCCGGCGCTGCCACCTGGCCACCCAGGGGTCGGGGGACAGGCCATGCTCGAGGACGTGCAGCCGCCCGGCCGCAGCGTGCGGCGTACCTCAAACAGGGCGGCGCGGACGTCGGGAATCGTGCAGAGCGTGAACGTGGACAGCGCTGCGTCGTAGGTCCGTCCTCGACGTCGAGCCGCTCCTCCCCAGTGAGGCCGACGCGCTCGATGGGCACGGTGGCGCGCGAGCGTCGCGGACCGGACAGCCGCCAGGCCAGGTGGGCGGGCTCGACGGCGTCGACGGCGACCACCGCGTCCGGGTAGAGGCCGACGTTCAGACCGCTGCCGAAGCCAATCTCCAGCACCCGCCCGGACAGCCCCGCGCAGGCCTCCCGGCGCACCTCCATGACGGGTTCTGTCGACAGCGCCCGGTCCACTAGGCCGGGGAGAACGCGCTCGCTCCACCAGCCCATGCGCCCGAACGTACCCGTGGAATACCCGTACGCTGGACGCATGTCTGTGCGACGCGTCATGGGCACCGAGGTGGAGTACGGCATCTCGGTGGTTGGCCAGCCCCTGGCCAACCCCATGGTCGCGTCCTCGCAGGTGGTCAATGCCTACGCCTCGGCGACCGTGAAGGCCCGACGCGCGCGCTGGGACTTCGAGGAGGAGTCGCCCCTGCGTGATGCCCGCGGGTTCGACATGTCGCGGCAGCTCGCCGATCCCACGCAGCTCACCGACGAGGACCTCGGGCTGGCCAACGTCATCCTCACCAACGGAGCCCGGCTCTACGTCGACCACGCGCACCCCGAGTACTCCACACCCGAGGTGACCAACCCGCTCGACATCGTGCGCTGGGACAAGGCGGGGGAGCTGGTCATGCTCGACGCCTCCCGGCGGGCGGGGCTGCTCCCCGGCGGGTCGCCGATCGTCTGCTACAAGAACAACACCGACAACAAGGGCGCGTCGTACGGCGCCCATGAGAACTACCTGATGCGGCGGTCCACCCCGTTCGCGGACATCGTGCGCCACCTGACGCCGTTCTTCGTCAGCCGCCAGGTCTTCTGCGGTGCCGGTCGGGTGGGGATCGGCCAGGACGGCCGCGAGCACGGCTTCCAGGTCAGCCAGCGGGCCGACTTCTTCGAGGTCGAGGTCGGTCTCGAGACCACGCTGAAGCGCCCCATCATCAACACCCGGGACGAGCCGCACGCAGACCCGGAGAAGTACCGCCGCCTGCACGTCATCATCGGTGACGCCAACCTGGCCGAGGTGTCGACCTACCTCAAGGTCGGGACGACGGCGCTGGTCCTCTCGATGATCGAGGACCGGTTCATCACGCAGGAGCTCACCATCGACGGGCCGGTCTCGGCCCTGCGCGCGATCTCGCACGACCCCACCCTCAAGCAGACGTTGACCCTCACCGACGGCCGCACGCTGACCGGTGTGCAGCTGCAGCTGGAGTATCTCGACCTGGCTCGCAAGTTCGTCGAGGACCGGATGGGCAGCGACGCCGACGAGCAGACCGTCGACGTGCTGGCCCGCTGGGAGTCGGTGCTCGACCGGCTCGAGCGCGACCCAATGCTGTGCGCCACCGAGCTGGACTGGGTGGCCAAGCTCAAGCTGCTCGAGCAGTACCGCCAGCGCGACGGACTGGAGTGGGACGACGCGAAGCTGCAGCTCATCGACTACCAGTACTCCGACATCCGTCCCGAGAAGGGGCTCTACCACCGCCTCGCCGTGGCCGGTCGGATCGAGCGGCTGCTCGACGAGGCCTCCATCGAGAAGGCCATGCACGACCCGCCGGAGGACACTCGCGCCTACTTCCGGGGCCGGTGCCTGGAGAAGTTCGCCTCCGCGGTCGCCGCGGCGTCCTGGGACTCGGTGATCTTCGACCTGCCCGGCCGCGAGTCGCTGCAGCGGGTGCCGACCATCGACCCGCTGCGCGGGAGCAAGGCGCACGTCGGGGAGCTGCTCGACCGCTCCGAAACGGCTGAGGCACTGGTCGCTGAGCTGACGCGCTGAATCTCCGCCGGTGGTCGAGCCGCGAGTGTCGCTCTGCGACCGAGCGTGTCGAAACCACCGCAAGGAGCGCTGGGAGCTGCTCGGGCCGGTCCCAGCCTCGGGTTGCGTGGTTTCGACTCCGTCGCGATGGGCCCTCCGGGCTCGACCAGCGCGAGGTTCGCACTTCTGCGACCGCTGACTGGATAGGGTCGGGGACATGGCCCAGGAGCAGAAGCAGCCGCGCAAGGCGTCCGAGGTGGCGGAGACCACCGAGGACGTCACCGAGAGCGACGTCGCTGAGCGCAAGGTAGCCCTTGACGACGACATCGACGCCATCCTCGACGAGATCGACGACGTGCTCGAGACGAACGCCGAGGACTTCGTCAAGTCGTTCATCCAGAAGGGCGGCGAGTGATCACTCCACAGAACTGACCGACCCCCGCCTGCCCGCTGCGTTCCTGCAGCCGGGCGTCTCCTCGTTCGCTGACTTCCTCGCCGAGCAGGCTCCCGAGCTGCTGCCCTCGCGCCGGGCCGTGCCCCAGGGAACGCCGGCGACCTGGCGCCGCACGGCACCACGATCGTGGCCGCGACCTTCCCCGGCGGTGTGGTGATGGCCGGCGACCGGCGGGCGACGATGGGCAACATCATCGCCCAGCGCGACATCCAGAAGGTCTTCCCGGCCGATGAGTTCTCCGCCGTGGGCATCGCCGGCACCGCCGGTGTGGCGGTCGAGATGGTGCGCCTGTTCCAGACCGAGCTCGAGCACTACGAGAAGATCGAGGGCACCACGCTCTCGATGGACGGCAAGGCCAACCGGCTGGCCGCCCTGATCCGCGGCAACCTCGCGATGGCGATGCAGGGGCTGGCCGTCGTACCCCTCTTCGCCGGCTACGACCTCGAGATCGGCCACGGCAGGATCTTCAGCTACGACGTCACCGGCGGCCGCTACGAGGAGACCGCCTTCCACTCCGTGGGCTCGGGCTCGCTGTTCGCCCGCGGCGCGCTCAAGAAGCTCTACCGCGAGGACCTCGACCCCGAGGGCTGCTTCGAGGTGGTCGTGCAGGCGCTCTACGACGCTGCCGACGACGACTCCGCCACCGGCGGTCCCGACCTGACCCGGCGGATCTTCCCGGTCCTCCAGGTGATCACCGTCGAGGGCGGCCGCCGGCTCCCCGACGAAGAGGTCGCCCGGATCGCCGACCGGGTGATCGCCGCCCGGATGTCCCGCCCCGACGGTCCCGCCGCCGAGCTGACGGGAGGCGACCACTCATGAGCATGCCGTTCTACGTCTCGCCCGAGCAGCTGATGAAGGACCGGGCCGACTTCGCGCGCAAAGGCATCTCCCGCGGCCGGTCGATGGTGGCCGTCCAGTACGACGACGGCATCCTGCTCGCCTCCGAGAACGTCTCCCAAGCGCTGCACAAGATCTCGGAGATCTACGACCGGATCGCATTCGCAGCGGTGGGTCGCTACAACGAGTTCGAGAACCTCCGCATCGCCGGCGTACGCCTTGCCGACATGCGTGGCTACGCCTACGACCGCCGCGACGTGACCGCGCGGGGGCTGGCCAACGCCTACGCCCAAACCCTCGGCACCATCTTCTCCAGCGGTGGTGAGAAGCCTTACGAGGTCGAGATCTTCGTGGCCGAGATCGGCGACTCGGCGTCTGAGGACCAGCTCTACCGGCTCACCTACGACGGCCAGGTCGCCGACGAGCAGGGGTACGCCGTGATCGGCGGCGCCGCGGACGTGGTGGCGGGCTACCTGTCCGAGCACTACCAGGAGGGTGTGACGCTGGCCGACGCGCTGGCGCTGGCGGTGGCCGCGCTCGGACGGTCGAGCAACGAGCGCGGCGAGACCGACGACCGGGTGATCCCGGTCCGGGACCTCGAGGTCGCGGTCCTCGACCGGACCCGCGCCCAGCCGCGCAAGTTCAGCCGGATCGGGCCGTTCCGGCTCGAGGCGCTGCTGGGCGACCGCGGCCCGACCACGTCGGCCCCGGCGCCCGAGGAGCACCCGCCCGGCACCGCCGCGACCGATGCGACACCGGACGATCCCAAGGATCCGACCGACCAGACGAGCGGCGACGTACCCCCGCTCCAGGACCCGGTCGCTCCGCCGCCGCCGGTCGCCCCGCCGGCCCCGCCCGCGGACGGCGGGGCCGATGACTCCGGTACCGACAAGGGGCCGCTCTGAGCTGCGCGTCGCCGCCCGATCAACACCCCGGACCCCCGGCCGACCCGTAGGGTTGCCTTGTGGACCGGCGGATCTTCGGTATCGAGAACGAGTACGGCGTCACGTGCACGTTCAAGGGCCAGCGCCGGCTCAGCCCCGACGAGGTCGCCCGGTACCTCTTCCGCAAGGTGGTCAGCTGGGGCCGGAGCAGCAACGTCTTCCTGCGCAACGGCGCCCGGCTCTACCTCGACGTCGGCAGTCACCCGGAATACGCCACCCCCGAGTGCGACGACATCGTCGAGCTGGTCACCCATGACAAGGCGGGGGAGCGGGTCCTCGAGGGTCTGCTCCTCGACGCCGAGCAGCGGCTGCACGACGAGGGCATTGCCGGGGAGATCTACCTGTTCAAGAACAACACCGACTCGGCCGGCAACTCCTACGGCTGCCACGAGAACTACCTGGTCGGCCGGGCCGGCGAGTTCAGCCGGCTGGCCGACATCCTGATCCCGTTCCTCGTGACCCGCCAGATCGTGGTCGGCGCCGGCAAGATCACCCAGACGCCACGCGGCGCCAGCTACAGCGTCAGCCAGCGCGCCGAGCACATCTGGGAGGGCGTCTCGAGCGCGACGACCCGGAGCCGGCCGATCATCAACACCCGCGACGAGCCGCACGCGGACGCCGAGAAGTACCGCCGGCTGCACGTGATCGTCGGCGACTCGAACATGAGCGAGACCACCACCCTGCTCAAGGTGGCCAGCTGCGACCTGGTGCTGCGCATGATCGAGGAGGGCGTGGTCATGCGCGACCTCACGATGGAGAACCCGATCCGGGCCATCCGGGAGATCTCGCACGACGTCACCGGGCGCCGGAAAGTTCGGCTGGCCAACGGTCGCGAGGCCAGCGCGCTCGAGATCCAGGCCGAGTACCTCGGCAAGGCTCGCGACTTCGTCGACCGCCGCGGCATCAGCACACCGACCATCGAGCAGGCCCTCGACCTGTGGGAGCGCGGCCTCAAGGCGGTGGAGTCCGACGACCTCGGCCTGGTCGACCGCGAGATCGACTGGGTGATCAAGTGGAAGCTCATCGATCGCTACCGCGCCAAGCACGGTCTGCCGCTCGGCCACCCGCGGATCGCGCAGCTCGACCTCGCCTACCACGACATCCACCGCGGCCGCGGCCTCTACTACCTGCTGGAGAAGCGTGGAGCGGTGGCGCGGGTGACCAGCGACCTGAAGATCTTCGAGGCCAAGTCGGTCCCGCCCCAGAACACCCGGGCCCGCCTCCGCGGTGAGTTCATCCGCCGCGCTCAAGAACGCCGCCGCGACTTCACCGTCGACTGGGTCCATCTCAAGCTCAACGACCAGGCGCAGCGGACCGTGCTCTGCAAGGACCCGTTCCGGGCCTACGACGAGCGGGTGCAGAGGCTCATCGACGGCATGTAGACCGGGCTTGCCGCGCGTTCGCGCGCTGGGGTTGGGTGGTCTGGGTCTGCTCTCCTGGCTCTCCGGCCGGCCCTGCGGGCCGGGGTGCCCCGCGCCGACAGGAGCGGCGCGTCGCGGGGACGGCTTGCGCCCCCATTGCGTAGCGCTGCCCGCGCCGCGGCCAAGCTCTTTTAGCGTCGCGCGGGGCACCCCGTCCCGCAGGGCCTGAACGGACGGCCGTCGCTTCGCCATCACGGGTGGTGGGTCGGTGGTCGGTGTCGTGGTCGGGCGAGGCAGCCGCGTAGCGGCTGACGAGCCCGACCCCCCTACCCGTGAGAGCGGAGGAGGGTGCTGCGCGGCCGGTCTGGCGGGGCGGTGTCGACCGCGGCGCTCAAACCGAGGCGTGGCGCGGGGCAACGCGACGTGATGGGGCTGGAAGCAGCCCCCCGCGACACGGCGAGGCTGCGTCGTGGTCGATGCCGGCCCGTCAGGGCCGGCCCCACTGCGCCACGAGGCGAGCCCCAGACCCCAGCCACCCACCACCAACCCCGACGGAACAGTGGCAGCAGCGATGTGAGAACTCTCAGGCTCTCCCGTTATGGTTCCGCCGTGCTTCCCCTGCCGTCGGCTCGCCCTGATCCCTGCCCTGCTGTCCGTGTGCGCGCTCATGCTCACCGCGTGCGGCGACGACGACGGTGGCGACGACTTCCCCGGTGCGGGCAAGAGCCTCGACCGGCTGGACGCGGTCACGATCTCTGGGGACGTGGGCAGCCCCCCGGAGGTGAAGTGGAAGGCGGCGATGGACGCCGGCAAGGTCGAGACCGAGACCGTCACCGAGGGTGACGGCGACGCGCTCAAGGGTCAGGACGACGTGCTGGCGCACCTGTGGATCGGCAACGGGTTCTCCAAGGAGCAGGCCTTCAGCACCTACGACGAGAAGCGGGCCGAGATGCTGACCGTCAACGACCAGCTCCCGGAGTTCCTCGTCGGCATCCGCGACGCCAAGGTCGGGTCCCGGCTCGCGATCACCGCCTCCGCGGAGGAGGCGTTCGGCCCGACCGGCAACTCCAGCATCGGCATCGGCAACAAGGACACGGTCCTGGTCATCGTCGACCTGGTGTCCAAGGTGCTCGACAAGCCCGAGGGTGAGCGGACGCCGTACCCCGAATGGATGCCGATCCCGCAGTTCAAGAAGCGGCATGCCGACCGGCTTCAACTTCGCCGGAGTGCCCGCGCCCACCGAGGACCTGCGCCGCGTGCAGCTGCTCAAGGGCACCGGCCCCCGGGTCGAGAAGGGCCAGACCATCGCGGTCCGCTACCTCGGCCAGGTCTTCGGCGGCGAGAAGCCGTTCGACGAGAACTTCAGCGGCGAGGGCACGCCGACCACCTTCGGGATCGGCACCGGCCAGGTCATCAAGGGCTGGGACAAGGCCCTGATCGGCGTGCCGGTCGGTTCCCGGGTGGTGCTCTAGATCCCGCCGGAGCTCGGGTACGGCGAGGCCGGCAACGAGCAGGCGGGCATCAAGGGCACCGACACGCTGGTCTTCGTGATCGACATCCTTGCCGCTGCCTGACCGGCGGGTGTGATGATCAGGGAGTGAGTGCCGGCAAGAGCGAGCGCCTGCTCAACCTGCTGATCATGCTGCTCGTGCAGCGGCACTACGTCGCCAAGGAGCGGATCCGGCAGATCCTCTACGCCGACTCCACCCCCGACGCGTTCGAGAAGATGTTCGAGCGCGACAAGGACGAGCTGCGCAGCCTCGGCGTCCCGATCGAGGTCGGCCAGATGGACGCCTTCTTCGACGACGAGCCGGGCTACCGCATCCGCCCCGACGAGTTCGCGCTGCCCGACATCAGCCTCACCTCCGACGAGGCCGCGGTGATCGGCCTGGCCACCAAGGTCTGGCAGCACGCGCGGCTGGCCGAGGCCACCACCGAGGCGGTCCGCAAGCTCACCGCGCTGGGCGTGGACGTCGACCTCACCGCCCTGGACATCATCGAGCCCCGGCTCAGCGCGGACGAACCCTCCTTCGACGTGTTCTGGGAGGCCACCCAGGAGCGGACGCCGGTCACCTTCGACTACGTCCGCTCGGGCGAGACCGAGGTGCGCACCCGTCACCTCCAGCCGTGGGGCGTGGCGCGATACTCCGGCCGCTGGTACGTCGTCGGCTTCGACATGGACCGGCAGGCCGAGCGGATCTTCCGGCTGTCCCGGGTCCAGGGCAAGGCCACCAAGACCGGCCAGCCGGGCTCGTACGACGTACCTCCCGGCACGGACGTGAGCGAGGTGGCGCGCAGGCTGGCTCCCGAGCCGTCGACCGAGCGCATGGTGCTCCTCGTCCGCAAGGGCGCCGGGCACACGCTGCGCCGCGGCGCGGACCGGGTCGAGGAGGGAGTGACCGGCCCGGACAGCGACTCGGTGTGGGACCGGCTGGTCCTCGAGCGTGGTTCGTTGGGCCTGGCCGACGAGGTGCTGGGCTACGGCGCCGACGCCTACGTCGAGGAGCCGGCTGCGCTGCGCGAGCGAGTGGTCCAGCGGCTCAGCGCCGCCGTAGGCGGGACGCGGTCGTGAGCACGCAGATCGCCAGCGCCAAGGACCAGGTCGCGCGGCTGCTCACCCTGGTGCCGTACCTGCACGCCCACGGCGAGGTCCGGGTAGACGAGGCCGCCTCGGCGCTCGGTGTTGATCCCGACCAGCTGCTGCGCGACCTCAAGGTGCTGTTCATGTGCGGCATGCCCGGCGGCTACCCGGACGACCTCATCGACGTCGACCTCGACGCCCTCGAAGGTCCAGACGGTGTCCAGGCGGACGGCGTGATCCGGGTGTCGAACGCCGACTACCTCAAGCGGCCGCTGCGGCTGAGCCCGACCGAGGCGTCGGCGGTGATCGTGGCGCTGCGGGCGCTGCGCAACGGGGCCCGCGACGACACCCGCGAGGTCGTCGACCGGGCGCTGGCCAAGCTCGAGGCCGCCGCGGCGCAGGGATCGGCGGAGAATGCCGCAGCGCAGATAGACCCGGGTGACAACGCCGCCGACACCGACCTCGCGCTGCTGGCCAGCCAGCTCCAGAGCGCCGCGGACCGGGGCCGCCAGGTCCGGCTGAGCTACTACGTTCCGAGTCGCGACGAGCAGTCCGAGCGGGTGGTCGACCCACGTGGCGTGGTCACCGCGCAGGGGCAGGCACAGACACACCTCTACCTCGACGCGTGGTGCCACAGCGCCGAGGCCCCACGGCTCTTCCGGCTCGACCGGATCGACCGCGCCGAGGTCCTCGACGACCCCATCGAGACTCCTCAGGAGGGTCCGCGCGACCTCGGCGACGGAATCTTCTCCCAGTCCTCGGACGTCACGCCCGTCACCCTGCTCCTGGACCGTGAGGCCCGCTGGATGACCGAGTACTACCCCGTGGAGGAAATCCAGGACGCGGGTCGGGACCGAACACAGGTCGTCCTGCTCGTCGCCGACGAGCGCTGGCTGACCCGGCTGATGCTGCGGCTGGCACCGCACGCGACCGTGATCTCACCCCCGGCGTACGCCGACGCGTTCACGGCCGCGGCACAGCGGACACTCAGCCTGTACGGCTGACGGGGCGAGTACTGTGAAGACGAACCAAACCACCACGTGAGGACACCCATGACCGCCCTCGTAGCCGGGCTCGGCCCCACCGAGCTGCTCATCATCCTGGCCGTCCTGGTCCTGTTGTTCGGCGCGGCCAAGCTTCCCGAGCTGGCCCGGGGCAGCGGTCGCGCCCTGCGCATCTTCAAGGCGGAGACCAAGGGGCTGATGGACGGCGACGAGGACGAGCCCGACGCCACCAAGACCCAGGAGCAGCTCGAGCTGGAGGCCCGGCAGCGCGACCTGGCCAAGCGCCAGTCCGAGCTCGACGACGAGGCCGAGCGGCTCAACCGCGGCGACACCGCCTGAGCTGACCCGTCCCTCGTTGATCAATCGACTCTTCGGCCTCCTGCGGGGCCGACCCCACCATCCTGTCGGCGCCGATGGCCGGATGGCGCTCTCGGACCACCTGCGTGAGCTGCGGGCCCGGCTGATCCGCTCGGTGCTGGTGGTGATCGTGGTCTTCAGCATCTCGCTGTTCTTCTACGACCAGCTCTCCGACCTGATCCGGGTGCCCTACGACGACGCGGTCGAGCGGCTGCAGGGCAGGGTCAAGACCGAGGTCGTCGTCAACGACGTCACCGGCCCGCTGCTGCTGCAGCTGAAGCTGTGCGGGGTCTTCGCGGTGATCGCCGCCAGCCCCTACTGGCTCTACCAGATCTGGGCGTTCATCCTGCCCGGCCTGCACCCGAGCGAGCGGAAGTGGTCGCGGGTCTTCGCCGCGATCGCGGGCCCGCTGTTCTTCGCCGGCGTGGCCACGGCCTACTTCGTGCTGCCGAAGGCCATCGAGGTGCTGATCGGGTTCACCCCTGCCGACGCGACCAACCTGGTCGACTTCGGCCGGTTCTTCTCGTTCATCACCCGCATGTTCCTGGTCTTCGGGATCGCCTTCGAGATCCCGTTGTTCGTGATCATGCTCAACCTGGCGGGTGTGGTCTCGGGGAAGGCGCTGGGCCGGTACCGGCCGTGGATCGTGATCGGCACCTTCGTCTTCGCCGCCGTCGCCACGCCGTCGACCGACCCGTTCTCGATGCTCATGCTGGCCCTCCCGATGCTGGTGCTGTTCCTGATCGCCGAGGTGATCGCACGCCTGATCGACCGGGCGCGGGGCCCGAGCCCGGACTCCACCGAGCAGTGGGGTGACGACGAGTTGTCGACGCTGTGACCTCGACCGAGCTCGATCCGTTCGACCTGCCGGACTGGGTGGGGGAGGGGGCGGTGTCCTGGGCCACCGACGAGGGGCTGGGCGGGCACCTCGTGCGCGGCTGCCTGACCGGCTCTGTCATCGACGGCCAGGACCAGCGGCTGCCGTGCGACCTGCTCGCCGTCGACCAGGCGTACCCGGCGCCGGTGGTCGACGAAGAGCTCCGCACCCGGGTCCACCAGACCTGGCGGCACGGCCAGGTGCTGCTCCTGATCCGCGACGGCCGGGCCACGGTCGCGACGCCCGGGACGTCGTACTCCGCCGACCGGGTGCTGGAAGCGTTCACCCGCGTCGCCAATGCGGTCGGCGCCGACCCCTCCCGGTGGTCGGTGCGGTTGGAGCTGGGCTCGGGCTGAGAGCACTAGTCTCGGCGCGTGCCCCGCGAGATAGCCCTGCTCACCAACCCGACCGCGGGCAAGGGACGCGGGGGCCGGGCGCGTGGCGCCGTACTCGAGCGGCTGCGCGGTGCCGGACTGCTGGTCCGTGACCTGAGCGGGAGGAACGCCGACGAGGCGCTGGACCTGGCCCGCGCGGCGGTGGCCGACGGGGTCGAGGCGCTCGTCGTGCTGGGCGGCGACGGGATGGTCCACCTCGGCGTCCAGGCGGTGGCGAACACGGCCACCCCGCTGGGGATCATCCCGGCCGGGACCGGCAACGACGTGGCCCGCTACTTCGACCTGCCGCGGAAGGACGCCGTCGCCGCCGCGGACCGGGTGATCGCGGGCAAGACGCGTCAGGTGGACCTGGCCCGGTGCGGCAGCAAGTACTTCGCCACGGTGCTCTGCGCGGGCTTCGACGCGCTGGTCAACGAACGAGGCAACCGGATGACCTGGCCCAGGGGCCAGATGCGCTACAACCTGGCCACCCTGGCCGAGCTGCGGGTGTTCCGCCCGCTGCACTACACCCTGGATCTCGACGGGAAGCAGGTGAGCCTGGACGCGATGATGGTCTCCGTCGGCAACGGCCCGTCGTTCGGGGGCGGGCTGCGGATCACCGAAGGGGCGCTGCTCGACGACGGCATGCTCGACGTGGTCGTGATCAGGCCGATGAGCCGCCGCAGCCTGGTCCGCACCTACCCCAAGCTGTTCAAGGGCACCCACGTCACCCACCCGCAGTACGAGCACCACCTGGTCCGCACCGTCACGATCGCCTGCCCCGGCATCACGACTTACGCCGACGGCGAGCGGTTCGGCGACCTGCCGCTCACCGTCGAGTGCGCCCCCGGAGCGCTGACGGTCTACACCTAGGCTGAACAGGTGAGCGCCGACGAGAAGTCCCCGTCGGAGCGGTACGCCGACTACACCAAGCACCGCGGCTACCCGGTGGTCCGCGACTTCTCGGCCCTCTACGACTTCCCGCTCGACGACTTCCAGGTGCGCGCCTGCCGCGAGATCGAGGACGGACACGGCGTCCTGGTCGCGGCCCCCACCGGGTCCGGCAAGACGGTCGTGGGGGAGTTCGCCATCCACCTGGCCCTCGCCACGGGCCGCAAGTGCTTCTACACGACGCCGATCAAGGCGCTGTCGAACCAGAAGTACCACGACCTGGTCGAGCGCTACGGCCCGGACGAGGTCGGGCTGCTCACCGGCGACAACGTGGTCAACGGCGAGGCGCCGGTGGTCGTGATGACCACCGAGGTGCTCCGCAACATGCTCTACGCCGGCTCGCGGACCCTGCTCGGCCTCGGCTACGTGGTCATGGACGAGGTGCACTACCTCGCCGACCGGTCGCGCGGTGCGGTCTGGGAGGAGGTCATCATCCACCTCCCCGAGTCGGTGACCGTGGTCAGCCTGTCGGCGACGGTGTCCAACGCCGAGGAGTTCGGCGAGTGGCTGGCCACCGTCCGCGGTGAGACCACCACGATCGTCGAGGAGCGCCGCCCGGTCCCGCTCTACCAGCACGTCATGGTCGGCAAGCGGCTGCTCGACCTGTTCGCGTCGTCCGACGTCGACGCGGCCGCCGGGTTCGTGAAGGAGGGCGCCCCGGTCAACGGCGAGCTGATGAAGATCGCCCGCGACGACTGGGCCAGCACCCGGCTGATGCGGGACCGGCGTTCGCCGCGCAAGGGTCGGCCCGGCTCGTCGAAGAACCCACGCAACGTCGGCAACGGCCGCCGGGTCTGGATCCCCAGCCGCGCCGACGTGGTCGACCGGCTCGACCGCGAGGGGCTGCTGCCGGCGATCGTGTTCATCTTCAGCCGGGTCGGCTGCGACGCCGCCGTCCAGCAGTGCCTCAACGCCGGCGTGCGGCTCACCTCGCCCGAGGAGCGCGACACGATCTTCGCGTACGTCGAGGCGGCCTGCCGCGACCTGCCGGAGGAGGACCTGCACGTCCTCGGCTACCACGACTTCCTCGACGCGCTGACCCGCGGCATCGCGGCCCACCACGCCGGGATGCTGCCGGCGTTCAAGCACGTCGTCGAGGAGCTGTACGTCCGGGGGCTGTGCAAGGTGGTCTTCGCGACCGAGACCCTGGCTCTTGGCATCAACATGCCGGCCCGCACCGTGGTCATCGAGAAGCTCACCAAGTGGAACGGCGAGACCCACGCCGACATCACGCCGGGGGAGTACACCCAGCTGACCGGTCGGGCCGGCCGCCGCGGGCTCGACGTCGAGGGCCACGGCGTGGTGCTCTGGCAGCCGGGAATGGAGCCACGCGAGGTGGCCGGCCTCGCCTCGACCCGTACCTACCCGCTCCGCTCGTCGTTCCGGCCGTCGTACAACATGGCGGTCAACCTCGTGCACCAGTACGGCCGCGAGACCTCGCGCGAGCTGCTCGAGCAGTCGTTCGCGCAGTTCCAGGCCGACAAGGCCGTGGTCGGGCTGGCGCGGCAGCTGCGCAAGGCCGAGGAGGCGCTCGAGGGCTACGCCGAGTCGGCTCGCTGCGAGCTCGGCGACTTCATGGAGTACGCCGCGGCTGCGGCGGCGCATCTCCGACGTCGAGAAGGGCGCGAGCAAGAGCCGCCGGGCGGACCGGCGCGAGCGAGGTCATCGAGTCGCTGCGCGCGCTGCGCAAGGGCGACGTGATCGAGGTCCCGACCGGCAAGTTCGCCGGGTACGCCGTGGTCGATCGACCCGGGCTTCGAGCGGCGACCCCGCGTCCCTACGTCGTCACCGCGGACCGGCAGGCGCGGCGACTGGCGCTGATCGACTTCCCGGTGCCGGTGTCCTCGGTGGCGACCGTGAAGGTGCCGAAGTCGTTCAACGGGCGCAACCCGCAGATGCGCCGGGACCTCGCCTCGGCGCTCCGCTCGCGGACCCACGGCCTGGCGCCGCCACCGCCGGGGAAGCGTCGCCCCGAGCGCCGGCCGGCGAAACAGCAATCCGAGGCGGACCGCGAGATCGCGGGCCTGCGCGAACAGCTCCAGTAACCACCCCTGCCACGCCTGCCCCGACCGCGAGGACCACGACCGGTGGGCGCAGCGGTGGTTCAAGCTCGACCGCGACGCCGCCACGCTGCGCCGGCGGGTCGAGACCCGCACCAACACCGTGGCCCGCCAGTTCGACCGGGTCTGCGAGGTGCTGACCGCGCTCGGCTACCTGGCCGAGGACCGGACGGACGATGCACGGTCACCGACCAGGGCCGGCACCTCATGCGGCTCTACTCCGAGCTCGACCTGGTCGCGGCGGAGTCACTGCGCCTGGGCCTCTGGGAGGATCTCTCGGTCCCCGAGCTGGCGGCCGCACTGTCGGTCCTGGTCTTCGAGGCCCGCCGTCCCGACGACGCCTCGCCGCCGCGGGTGCCCGGTGGCCGGGTTCGCGAGGTGATCACCGAGATGGTCAAGCTGTGGGGCCAGCTCGATGCGCTCGAGCGCGAGCACCACCTCGACTTCCTGCGCCAGCCCGACGCCGGGTTCGCCTGGGCGGCCTACCGCTGGGCCGAGGGCGACGAGCTCGACGACGTGCTGCAGCGTGATCGAGCTCGCCGCAGGCGACTTCGTCCGCTGGATGAAGCAGCTGCTCGACCTGGCCGGCCAGGTCGCCGACGCCGCCGGGGACGGCCCGCTGCGCGAGACGGCCCGCGGCGTGGTCACCGCCGTAGGCGCGGCGTGGTGGCCTACTCGGGGCTCGGCGACGACGACTGAGAGCGGACCGCGTCCGGCGACCGGGGTCTCGCCGCTCACCAGGTCCCACTGCTTCGCCGATGCTGCCCGGCTCGTCGAGCACCGCGGCCACGACGGCGGCGACGTCGGCGCGTGTGACGTCGCCGCGCGCGCGTAGGGGGCCGAGGGACACCAGCCCGGTGGCCGGGTCGTCGGTGAGCCGGCCGGGACGGAGGATCGTCCAGTCCAGGTCACTGTCGCGCAGCGCGGCGTCTGCGTCGCGCTTGGCCTCGACGTAGGCGCGCCACACGTCGCCGGTGTCGTCGGGCAGCGGCTCGTCGACGCTGATCGCCGAGACCTGCACGAACCGGGCGATGCCCGGCCGGCCGCGCACCCTCGATCGACTTCAGCGACCCCTCGAGGTCGACGGTGCGCTTGCGCTCGATGTTGCCGTCGGGGCCGCCGCCCGCCGCGAAGACCACCGCGTCGCAGCCGGCGAACGCTGCCGCGAAGGCGTCGGCGTCCTCCCGCTCGATGTCCAGCAGCCGCACCTCGGCGCCGAGCGCCTCGAGCTCGTCGCGGTACTCCTCGCGTCGTACGAGCGCGACCGGGTCGTGCTCGGAGCGGCGCAGGTCGAACGAGCAGATGACGGGCCACCTGACCGTGGCCCCCGACGACGGCGATGCGCGACATGCCACCACCGTACGGAGTCGTCAGTCGTCCTCGTGGTTGCGGTAGCTCGGGTCGAGCGCGAAGTGCTGGAGGTTGTCCGGGTCGACGCGGAGCCGGAGCGGGTCGCCGGGGTCGGGACTGGTGCCGATCTCGCAGAGCATCGGCAGCACTACCTCGTAGGGCGTCCCGTCCGCCCCGGGGATCGCGAGCAGCACCCGGCGCCGGATGTGGACGTTGTTGATCACCACGTTCATGCGGTTGCGCAGCACCCGGACCACCGTCGCGGTCACCAACCGACCGTTCACCTCGAGGCGCAGCTCGCGTAGCGCCAGGATGGTCATGGTCCCCGCCACGGCACCGGCGATGCCGATCCACAGCAACCCCCACCCCCGGCCGTACGGCGCTGCCCAGTCGACGGCCCATGGCAACAGCGACGAGATGAACATCCACCACTGGCGGAGGTGACCTACCGCGTGCGAGACCGCGAGCATCAGCCACGCGAGCTGGGCCAGGTAGAGCACGATCCAGGTGCCGAGCAGCCACCACAGCACGGTGTTGTCCGGCCCGGCGTTGCCCAACACTCCGGCCAGCGTGAGGAGGGCGGGCAGCACGACCAGCACCCACCACCCGAAGATGCTCAGCACCACCTGGACCGGGCGGCTCATCGCGTCAGGGCCTCCACCAGCCGGGTGGCCGGGCTCTCGAGGGCGTACCGCTCGGCCAGGGACGCCACGAGGTCGGGATCGCGGGGCGTGACCGGACGGTCCATCCCGGTCCGGTCCAGGTCGATGTCACGGGCGACGGCCACCACGGTGGGCGCGACGTCGAGATAGTCGGCCGCCGCCTTGATCTTGCCCCGCGGCCCCGGCGCCAGGTCGGCGTCGGGGTCGGCGGCCGCCGCGATGATCCCGGCCATGTCGCCGAACCGGCCGAGCAGCGTCGCCGCGGTCTTCTCGCCGATCCCGGCGACGCCAGGGAGCCCGTCCGACGCGTCGCCGCGCAGGGTGGCGAAGTCGGCGTACTGCGCCGCGTCGATGCCGTACTTGGCACGGACCCAGGCGTTGTCGACGCGCTCGTGGTTGCCGACACCGCGAGCGATGTAGAGGATCCGCACGCCGGCGTCGTCGTCGACGAGCTGGAACAGGTCACGGTCTCCGGTGACCACGTCGACCGGCCGACCCGCGCCGGTGGCCAGGGTGCCGATGACGTCGTCGGCCTCGTAGCCGTCCGCCCCGATCACGCAGATCCCGAACGCGTCGAGCACCTCGAGGATGATCGGCACCTGCACCTCGAGGGGATCGGGGACCTCCTCGATGTCGGGACCCGACGGGACCTCGGCGACCACCCGGTGCGCCTTGTACGACGGCAGCAGGTCGACCCGCCAGGCCGGCCGCCAGTCGTTGTCCCAGCAGCAGACCAGCTGCGCGGGGTCGTACTGGTCGACGAGCCTGGTGATGAAGTCCATGAAGCCGCGCACCGCGTTGACCGGCGTGCCGTCCGGCGCATTGATCTCGGGCACCCCGAAGAAGGCCCGGAAGTACATCGACGCCGAGTCCAGGAGCATCAACTGGTTCCTGTCGATGTGGTCACCGCCGCATCCTGTCAGAGCGCGGCACTACTCTCTGGGCGTGACATCGTCCACGCTCGAGGCCACCGACCGGCAGATCCTCCAGTTGCTGGCCACCGACGGCCGGATGTCATTCACCGACCTCGGGAAGGCCACCGGGCTGTCCACGTCGGCGGTGCACCAGCGCGTGAAGCGGCTCGAGCAGCGCGGCCTGATCCTCGGCTACGGCGCGACGGTCAACCACGACGAGATCGGCCTGCCGCTCACGGCGTTCATCTCGATCCGCCCGATCGACCCGTCGCAGCCCGACGACTCGCCGGCCCGCCTCGAGGACATCGACGAGATCGAGTCGTGCTGGTCGGTCGCCGGGGACGAGTCCTACATCCTCAAGATCCGGATCGCCCGCCCCAGCGACCTCGAGGACCTGCTGGCCCGCGTCCGGGCCGCGGCCAACGTCTCGACCCGGACCACGATCGTGCTGTCGACGTACTACGAGAACCGGCCCGTCACGGGCGGTTGATACCCCGGTGGTTGAGGAGGTTGCGCAGCAACCGTCTCGAAACCCCGGGTGCCCACTTTCTAGTAGGCCTGCAGGGCCGCCGTACGACGGGAGGCCTCGGCCACCTCGGCGGCCCGCAGCGCGGACTCGTCGAGCCGGCCGTGCTCGGCCCACCACGCCTGGCCGTCGGCCGGCAGCGTGTGGATCGGGTCGTAGTACTCGTAGGTCCGGGTCAACGCCTCGGGGTCCGCGGCCTCGATCGAGGTGCGGTAGTTCTTGGTCCAGTGCGAGATGCCGCGCTCGGTGTCGTAGGAAGCCAGCTGGTGCACCCAGCGCTTGCCCACGAACGGGACGTCGCAGACGATACGCGGCGTCGCGAACCCGGGCAGGTAGCCCATGATCGCGTGCTGCAGCCGCTGGGCGTCGGCGACCGAGACCCGCCAGTGCTCCGAGAACGGGATCATGTCGCACATGTAGAAGTAGTACGGCATGATCTGCGCGCCATCGAGCAGCCGGAAGCACAGGTCCAGCAGCGCGTGCGGGTCCGCGTTGACGCCGTTGAGGATCACGCCCTGGTTGCGTACGTCGCGGACGCCGGTGTCGAGCATCGCCCGGGTCGCCTTCGCCACCAGCGGGGTGACCGAGTTGGCGTGGTTGACGTGGGTGTGGATCGCGACCGACACCCCCCGCTGCCGCGACGTCGTCCCGATCCGGGTCATCCCCTCGACGACGTCGGGCTGCAGCCAGTGCTGCGGCAGTCCCATCAGCGCCTTGGTGGCCAGCCGGATGTCGCGGACGTTCTCGATCTCGAGCAGGTCGGTGAGGAAGGACTCCAGGCGGGGCCAGGGCATGTTGGCCACATCGCCGCCGGACACCACCACGTCGCGTACCCCGGGGGTGCGGCGCAGGTAGTCGAGCATGTCGCCGAGCCGGTCGTTCGGCTTGCCCACGAACTTCAGCTTGTCGATGACCGCGGTGGAGTTGCCGACGAGGTCCATGCGGGTGCAGTGGCCGCAGTACTGAGGGCAGGTCGGCAGCAGCTCGGCCAGCACCTTGGTCGGGTAGCGGTGGGTGAGCCCCTCGGTCGCCCACATGTCGTGCTCGTGCAGCGAGTCGCGAGTGGCGTGCGGGTGCGAGGGCCAGTCGGTACGGCGGTCGGAGAAGACCGGCAGCATGTAGTGCCGGATCGGGTCGGCGTAGAACGCCTCCGTCAGCGACCCGGGGCCGGCCGGGACGTCGTGGGGGACCATCGTGTTCATCATCTGCGGCGGCACCAGCATCGACATGGTGGCCCGCTCGGCCTGGTCGCGTTCGAGGTCGGCGTAGAACCGCTCGTCGACGAGGTCGCCGAGCAGGTCGCGCAGCTGGCGGAGGTTCTTGACGCAGTGCGCGCGCTGCCACTGGACCGACTCCCACTCGGCGGCGGTCACGTCTCGCCAGCCGGGGAAGCGGGTCCAGTCCGGCTCCACCAGCTCGACACGCTGATAGGGGTAGGGCTGTCCGGTTCCGAGCCCGATGGACGTTTCAATGGTCACTGTGCCACTGTAGGTGGAGGATCTGCGGCCTGTCCAAGTCCGAGCCGTAAATCATCCTGTCATTTTGATTACCAAGGAGAAACTTCGTGCGCGCCAGCGATCCGACCGGGTTGCACCGGGTCCTGGACGACCGCCAGGTGCTGCCGCAGGCAGCTCAGCGCCTCGACACCCGCCGCGAGCTCTGGCCCGACGAGGTCCGGATCCGCGTGGAGCGGCTCAACCTGGATGCGGCCTCGTTCCGCCAGCTCGAGCGGACCCACTCCGTGATGGCAGGGGAGACGGTGACGCGGTCCGCCGGGCGGTGCTGGACATCGTCGCCGCACGCGGCAAGATGCAGAACCCGGAGACCGGCTCGGGCGGGATGCTCGTCGGCACCGTCGAGGAGGTGGGCGCCCAGTCTCCATTGGGAGAGCCGCCGCTCGGTCTGAAGGTGGGAGACCGGGTGGCCACCCTCGTTTCACTGACCTTGACCCCGCTGGTGATCGAGGACGGCCTCGCCGCTTGGGACGGCCGCTCCGAGCAGGTGCCCTGCGACGGCTACGCCGTGCTCTTCGGCCGCTCGATCGCGGCGCGCATCCCTGACGACCTGCCCGCCGACCTGAGCCTGGCGGTGATGGACGTCTGCGGCGCTCCGGCGCTGACCCACCGGGTCGTGGCTCAGTACGAGCAGCCGGTCGTCGCCGTCGTCGGCGGGGCCGGCAAGTCCGGCTCGATGAGCCTGGCCGCGGCCCGCAACGCCGGTGCCCGGCGCACCGTCGGCGTCGTACCGACCGAGGCCGAGGCCGCGCTGCTGCGCGAGGCCGGGCTGGCCGACGACGTGGTGGTCGCGGACGCGCGCGACCCCATCGCCACCCGGGACGCAGTGACGGCGGCCGCCGGGGGGACGGCCGACGTGACCGTCGTGTGCGTCGACGTGCCGGGTTGCGAGGGCGGCCCGATCCTCGCGACGTCGCCGGGCGGCACCGTGATCTTCTTCTCGATGGCGACGTCCTTCTCGGCAGCGGCGCTTGGCGCCGAGGGCCTGGCCGCCGACGTGACCATGCTCGTCGGCAACGGCTACGTGCCCGGCCACGCCGACTACGCGATGCAGCTCCTGCGCGAGCAGCCCGGCGTGCGGGCGCTGTTCGAACGTCGTCTGGAGGTGTCGCCATGACCCGGCGGCCCCGCGGCAAGCTCGACCTCGACCCGGTCACCGTCCGCAAGGCTCGGTCGCTGGCCCGCAAGGCCGGACGGCCCATCGTCACGCTCGCCCAGCGGCACACGACGGTGAGTGTCGAGCGCGCCACCCTGCGGCTGGCCGGGCTCGCGGGTGCTGACGGCGACGGCATCCCGTGGGCCAACCGGCTCGCCGACGTGGTCCGCGCCGATGTCGGCCTGGAGCACGGCGTCGCGCTCCCGGTCTGGGACGCGCTGGTCCGCGGCGAGGCCGAGGACCTGCCGACCCTGGCCCAGAAGGCCGGCGCCGGCTCGGTGACCTTCCGGCTCCCCGAGGGTCGCGACGCGGCCCGGGCACAGGCCGCCGCCCGGCGTCAGGTCGGCGCGGGCATCAAGCGGGTCGACGTACGGCGCCGCGAGCGGGACCGGATGATCGCGCGGCACGGCGACGCGCCGCGGAAGCCGTGGATCTACCTGATCGTCGCCACTGGCGACATCCTCGAGGACATTCCGCAGGCCCAGCAGGCTGCCCGCGAGGGCGCCGACGTGATCGCGGTGATCCGGTCGACCGGCCAGAGCCTGCTCGACTACGTCCCCGAGGGCGCCACCCGCGAGGGGTTCGCCGGCACCTACGCGACCCAGGAGAACTTCCGGCTGATGCGGGCCGCGCTGGACGAGTCGAGCAAGGAGCTGGGCCGCTACGTGCGGCTGACCAACTACGCCTCGGGGCTGTGCATGCCCGAGATCGCCGTGCTCGCCGGGCTCGAGCGTCTCGACATGATGCTCAACGACTCGATGTACGGGATCCTCTTCCGCGACATCAACCCGATCCGCACCTTCGTCGACCAGCGGTTCAGCCGTCAGGTGCACGCCCGGGCCGGGATCATCATCAACACCGGCGAGGACAACTACCTCACGACGGCGGACGCGGTCGAGGCGGCGCACACGGTCACCACCAGCCAGCTGCTCAACGAGTACTTCGCCAAGGAAGCCGGTCTGGAGGACTGGCAGCTGGGCCTCGGCCACGCGTTCGAGATCGATCCGGACCTGCCGAACTCGTTCCGGATGGAGCTCGCCCACGCACTGCTGGCGCGCGAGCTGTTCCCGGACGCACCGCTGAAGTGGATGCCGCCGACCCGGCACATGACCGGCGACGTCTTCCGCGGTCACCTGCTCGACGGCTTCTTCAACCTGATCGGCTCGCTGACCGGGCAGGGCATCCTGCTGGTCGGGATGATGACCGAAGCGGTGGTGACGCCGTGGCTCTCCGACCGCGATCTCGCGCTGCAGAACGTCCGCTACGTCCTCGACGCCACCGGCGACCTGAGCGAGGACTTCCGGCCGGCGCCCGACGGCTTCGTGGCCCAGCGCGCCCGCCAGGTCCTGGGGGAGTCGATCGACCTGCTCGAGCGGATCGTCGACGAGGGGTTGCTCGAGGCGATCGCGGACGGCACCTTCGGGCTGATGCGCCGGCCCGCCGACGCCGGCCGCGGCCTCGACGGCGTCGCCAGGAAGTCGAGCGTCTACTACAACCCGGCCACGGAACTGCTGGAGAACTCCGGTGGTTGAGGAGGTTGCGCAGCAACCGTCTCGAAACCCCCGCAGCCGACGCTGGGTGGCGACCGCGGTGGTCAGCTTCCAGCGCATGCTTGGTGGTTTCGAGACAGGCGCTAGAGCGCCTTCCTCAACCACCGGGGTTGACCGATACGAGAGGGAGTTCCGATGAGCATCGTCCGGCCGTACGGCGACACGACTGGCGACGGCATGGTTCAGGTCAGCTTCACCCTGCCGGTGCCGCACTCCAAGGTGGCCGAGGGTGCTGCGGTCCAGCTGGCCAACAAGATGGGCATGGACCCCGCGCTCGTGGCGCACAGCCGGGCGATGGGCCCCGACTACACCTTCTTCGTCGTGTACGGGCGGGTGAGCCACCTCGTCGACACCAGCAAGGTCGAGGTCGTGGAGCGCGACTATCCGCTGCTGACTCCCAAGGAGGTCAACACCGCGGTCAAGCGCGCACTGCGCCGCCGCCTCGTGGTGGTCGGCGGATGCATCGGCACCGACGCGCACACCGTGGGCATCGACGCGATCCTCAACATCAAGGGGTTCGCGGGCGAGAAGGGGCTCGAGTACTACCGCGAGCTCAAGGTCGTGAACCTCGGCGCCCAGGTCTCGGTGCCCCAGCTGGTCGAGCGAGCCCGGGCGGAGAAGGCGGACGCCGTGCTGGTCTCCCAGGTGGTCACCCAGCGCGACGCACACCTGCTCAACACCCGCGAGATGTCGGCGGCGTTCCGCGAGGCCTACCCGTCCGACCGGCGACCGCTGCTGGTGGTCGGCGGCCCGCGGTTCGACGAGAAGATGGCGGCCGAGCTGGGCGTGGACCGCGTCTTCAGCCGTGGGACGACACCGGGTGAGGTGGCGTCGTTCCTTGTCCACCGGATCGCGCCCACCGAGCCCACCGGAGCCGCAGCATGACCACCTTGGAAGTCGGCACCACCGTGACGCACCGCCGCTACGTCGCCTACTCCGACGCCCACTACGCCGGAAACCTGGTCGACGGCGCCTACAGCATGAAGCTGTTCGGCGACGTCGCCACCGAGATGTGCATCCGCACCGACGGCGACGAGGGGCTGCTCGCGTCGTACACCGACGTGCAGTTCCTCGCGCCGGTCCGCGCCGGCGACGTGCTCGAGGTGACCTGCACCCTGGCTCGCGTCGGCACCCGGTCGCGGACCCTCGACCTCGCAGTGCACGTGGTCGCTCGCGGCGAACCGACCGAGTCCCGGCCCGGCGCCGCCGCGTTGCTGGATCCGCCGCTGCTGGCTACCACGGCGACCGGGACCGCGGTGGTTCCACCGTCCGCTTCCTGAGACCGGGGCTGCCCTGGTCTGGTCCGCCGACTTTTGATACGCCGACACGCCGCGAAGTCCGAAAAAAAGTGTGAACTCCGTGTGAACGGGGCATGGCTCCTGACCTGCGCCTTTCCGCGTTCGTGCAGGTCAGCGGGGTGTTGACGAGGCGGGCTCCGGGGGAGTTGGGTAACGCCGTCCGCTCGTGCAGATCGTGGCAGGAGCGCCGGTTATCGGGTGGCCGGGTCCGAGGGTGACGTGCCATCGCCTGAAGACCTGACGACTGATGCCGGCGGGTCTCCACGAGAGCAGGGCACGGAGGGGCCCGCACCCCCTAGACAACAGCCCGATCACGGCAACCGGTCGTGCACCGGGCTGGACCGAAGGGCTGCGGGGCCCCTCCGCCCTTCTGCTTCGTTCAGCTCCCTTCGGTAGTTTGGGGGAGTGTTCAGGAGGAGCCTCCTCGCGGCTGTCGCGGGGCTGGTGCTCTCGGTGGCCTTCGAACCGGCCGCGGTTGCCTGGGTGATCCCGGTGGCCGTGGCCGGTTTCGCCGTCGCCACCCGTGGGCTCACGCTGCGCCGTGCCTTCGTGGTCGGACTCGTCTTCGGAGCTGCGTTCTACTTCACCCACATCTGGTGGATGCGCGCGGTCGGCATCCCCGCCTGGATCGCCCTGTCCACGCTCGAGACCCTCTTCTACGCCGTGCTGGGGTCGCTCTCCGCTTTGGTGCAACGACACCGGCTGTGGCCGCTCTGGTTCGCCGCCGCGTGGACGACCATCGAGGTGTGGCGCAGCGGCTGGCCGTTGGGCGGGATGCCATGGGGGCGGCTCGCGTTCGGGGTCGTCGACACCCCGGCCGCCGACGCGCTGCCGTACGTCGGGGCGGTCGGTCTCAGCTTCCTGCTGGCCCTCCTCGGGGCGCTGCTGGCGTGGCTCGTCACCGGCCCGGTGGTGGGGGAGGGGAGCCGCTGGGTCGCGGCGGCCGGCCTGGTCGGCCTGGTCGCGCTGCTCGCCGTACCCGTGTTGTTGCCGTGGGAGGCCCCGGACGGGGGCGAGTCCGACGGCGAGGTCACGGTGGCCGCGGTCCAGGGCGACGTGCCGGGCGACGGCGACGACATCCTGTACGACTACCGGCGGGTCACCCAGAACCACGTCGATGCAACCGTCGATCTGGCCCGCCAGGTCGAGGACGGCGAGACTCCGCGGCCGGACTTCGTGCTGTGGCCGGAGAACTCCACGGCGGTCGACCCGTTCGACGATCCCGAGACCAACGCCGGGATCCTGGCGGCGAGCTCCGCGATCGGCGTGCCCATCCTGGTCGGCGCGATCGTCGACGGCGCTCCCGGTCAGGTGCTCAACCAGGGCATCGTGTGGGACCCGGACACCGGCGCCGGCCAGCGGTACACGAAGTGGCACCCGGTGCCGTTCGGCGAGTACATCCCCGGCCGCTCCGTCATGAACTACAGGTTCTTCGACCGTCTCCGCGAGGTCGGACGCGACATGCTGACCGGCACCCGGAAGGAGCCGCTCGACATCGCGGGTGTCCCGGTGGCCGACGCGATCTGCTTCGACATCGCCTACGACGACGGGCTGCAGGCCCAGGTGCGCAACGGCGCGCAGCTGCTGGTGGTGCAGAGCAGCAACGCGACCTTCATCCGGACCGACCAGATCGACCAGCAGTTCGCGATCACCCGGCTGCGAGCCCTCGAGACCGGCCGCTGGGTCGCCGTCGCGACCACCAACGGGGTCTCGGGGATCATCGCCCCGGACGGTCACGTCGTGGCCACCACCGACACCCGCACCCGCGCAGTCCTCGTCGAGCAGGTCGGGCTGACCGACGCACTGACACCGGCGATGCGGATCGGCCCCTGGACTGGCCGGGCCGCGGTCCTGCTCACGGCCCTCGGCATCGTGCTGGTCCTGCTCCCGTATCGTCGTCGCGAGCGGCAGGACACCGGCCCGGATGAGGGCGCGGCCACGAACCTGCCCCAACCGACGACCGTGGGAGGCTAGGACGTGTCACCGCTCGGTCGGGTCGTCATGGTCGTCCCGACCTTCAACGAGGTCGACAACGTCGCCTGGCTGATCGGCCGCCTCCGGGCCGCCGAACCCACGGTCGACGTGCTGGTCGTCGACGACAACTCGCCCGATCGCACGGGCGCGATCGCCGACGAGCTGGCCGCCGCCGACCCGGCGGTGCATGTACTGCACCGGGCCGCAAAGGGTGGCCTCGGGGCGGCGTACCTCGCCGGCTTCGCGTGGGCGCTCGACGCGGGCTACGACGTGGTCGGCGAGATGGACGCCGACGGTTCGCACCAGCCCGAACAGCTGCACCGGCTGCTCGAGGCGCTGCTGGATGCCGATCTGGTGGTCGGGTCGCGCTGGATCCCCGGCGGCTCGGTCGTGAACTGGCCCAGGCACCGCGAGGCGCTGTCGAGGGGCGGCAACCTCTACGTGCGGCTGCTGCTGGGCATTGCCGTGCGCGACGCGACGGCGGGGTTCCGGGTCTTCCGGCGGAGCGCACTGGAGAAGATCGACCTCGCGTCCGTGGAGTCAACCGGCTACGTGTTCCAGACCGACCTGGTCACCCGCTGCCTGCGCGCCGGACTGACCGTGCGCGAGGTCCCGATCGAGTTCGTCGAGCGGGTGCGCGGAGACTCGAAGATGAGCGGCGCCGTCGCGACAGAGTCGCTGCGGCGGATCACCCAGTGGGGGCTGCGCGAGCGGCGCGACCAACTGCGCCGGGCGTTGCGACGGGGTTCGCGATGATGGCGCGTCGTCGCCGCCGCGGCTTGTTCCTGCTGCTGCTGGCGCTGTTCATCGTCGTACCGCTGGTCGAGATCTACGTGATCATCCAGGTCGGCCAGGCCATCGGTCCCTGGTGGACGATCCTGCTGCTGATCGTCGACAGCATCCTCGGCTCGTGGCTGATCCGGCACGAGGGCTCGCGGGCCTGGCGAGCGCTGCGCGAGGCGCTCGACAGTGGCCGGATGCCGGCCCGGGAGCTCGCCGACGGCGCGCTGATCCTGGTCGGCGGCACGCTGATGCTAGCGCCGGGGTTCGTCACCGACGCGTTCGGCGTCCTGATGATCCTGCCGGTGACGCGGCCGCTGTTCCGGCGGCTGCTGACCAGTGTGGTGGCCAACCGGCTGATCTTCGTCGGGCCCGGAACAGCACGACGCCCCGGAGCCGGCCCTGACGGGTCGGTGATCCGGGGCGAGGTGGTGGACGAATAGGACGTGTCTCTCGAGGCGACGCCCGTCAGGCAGACGCCTTCCGCTTCTTCTGGTTCGCGCGGTGCAGGTGCGCGGGGCCGATCTCGCCACCACGCAGCAGCTCGAGCCGCTCCTTGAGGATGTCCTCGAGCTCTTTCTCGGACCGACGCTCGAGCAGCATGTCCCAGTGGGTGCGGACCGGCTTCTCGGCCTTGATCTCCTTTTCGATGCCCTGGGTGCTCAGCGCCTCGTCACCGCAGCGCGGGCACTCCCAGACGGCCGGTATGTCGGCCTCGACTGACATGGTGATCTCGAACTCGTGGCCGTGGCCGCACCGATAGCCGACCTGCTGGCGCGCGGCGAACTCGATGCCGCGCTCGTCCTCGAAACTCTGGCCTCCCAGCCGCGCTCCGCGTAGCGTGCGCTCCGCCATGAAGGTCCCTCCAAACTGATGGTCGTTCCCCGTTACCTGGACTGACGGTCCGTACCAGTCAAAGGTTCGCTGAGATCACCGTTGACATTTCGACCGTCGACAGGTTAACGGTACCCAGCCCACGATGATTCCCCATATTCCTCGCCGTGACCCTTCGGTATTTCTGCAGGTGAAAACCGGCGTCCCATCGGGATATGACGCATTGATCAGAGAGAGGCCGGCACCTGGTTGCCTGCCTCCGAGATACCGCGCACAGGGTCGAGCCGCAGCAGGAAGATCGTCCCGAGGACGAAGAAGATGATCAGCGACACGATGGCGGGTCGGTAGGAGCCGGTCACCTGGAACACCACTCCGAACAGCAGCACACCGAACCACGACGTGCCGCGCTCGAAGGCGTTGTAGAGCGCGAAGTAGCTGCCCTCCTTGCCCCGCGGGATCAGCAGGCTGAAGAAGGACCGCGACAGCGCCTGGGTGCCACCGAGCACGATGCCGATCGCGATGCCGGTGGCGAGGAACAGCGCAATGTTCTTCTCGGGCAGGAACATGGCGAACACCACGATGCCCATCCAGGCGAAGCAGCCGTACAGGATCGACCGGTAGGCGCCATACCTCGCGGCCAGGCGACCGAAGAAGAGCGCACCGCCGAACGCCACGAACTGGATCAGCAGGATCGTCGCGATCAGAACGCTCTGACCGAACCTCAGCTGCTCGGAGCCATAGACGGCCGCGCTGTAGATAACGGTCTGGATGCCGTCGTTGTAGAAGATGTAGGCCAGCAGGAAGGTCAGCGTCATCGGGTAGCGACGCAAGTCCCGGAAGGTGGTCCACAGCTCGCCGAAGCTGCGGACGATCAGCCCTCCCTCCTTGACCTCGACGTTGATCGCGGGGCGGTTTCGAAGGCGAACGAACGGGATGATCGTGAACCCGGCCCACCACAGCGCGGCCGACAGCAGCGAGATCCGCACGGCCATGCCGGTGCTGAGCCCGATGGCGTCGTTGCCGAGCACCACCACCAGGTTGACCACGAGCAGGAGGCCGCCGCCGAGGTAGCCGAACGCCCATCCACGCGAGGACACCCGGTCGCGTTCGTCCTCGCTGGAGATGTCGCAGAGGATCGCGGAGTAGCTGATGAGCGAGCAGCCGGCCAGCACGCTGGCCATCACGATGCACACCGCGCCGAGCTGCCAGTTCTCGCCCTTCATGAAGAACAGCAGCCCGCAGAAGAAGGCACCTGCCCATGCGAAGCCAGCCATGTGGAACTTCTTGTGCGATGACTGGTCAACCATCGCGCCGACGATCGGCAGGATGAACGCGCTGAGGATGGTGGCGAAGCTGGTCAGGTAGAAGGGCAGGGACCCCGCGGCGAGGTCCAGGCCGAGCAGGCTCACGGTCTTGTCGCACGTCTCGTCGGGGTCGGCGCACCCAGCCGCCCGGCCGGCCACGTCGATCATGTACGGCCCGAACAGCACCGTGAGCACGGTCGTGTAGAACGCGGAGTTGGCCCAGTCGTACCAGTACCAGGCCTTCTGCTCCTTGGCCCGGTTGAGCGGGGTCAGGTCCGCGACTGGGTCGATCGTAGTCATGCTCACTCCCTCCAGAGGCCGCGCTCGGTGAGCACGTCCTTGAGCAAATCGGTCCGATCGGTGAACAGCCCGTCGACGCCGCGGTCGAGGAGCTCCCGCATCTCCTCGGGGTCGTCGACGGTCCACACGTGGACGTGCTTGCCGGTCGCGTGCGCCCGGCGTACCAAACCGGAGCTGGCGATCGTCCAGCGGCCGCGCTTGTGCGGGATCTGCAGCGCCGCGACCCGGTGCCGGGTCAGCCAGTTCGCGAGCCGGGCACTCGGCACGAAGCGGAAGATCGCCACCTCCACCGGCCCGGCGGAGGTGGGCACCCGACCACCGGTGCGCCGTCGGAAGGCGGCCATCCGTTGCGGGCTGAACGAGCCGACGAGCACCCGGTCCCAGGCCTCGCGCTCCTCGATGAACTCGGCCAGCACGGGCACGGCACCATCGGACTTGATGTCGATGTTGAACCTCGCCCGCGGGAACTCGTCGAAGAGCTGGGCCAGGGTCGGCACCTGCTCGCGTCCACCCACCAGCGCCTGCCGGACCTCGTCGAAGGTGAGGTCGGCGATCGCGCCTTCTAGGTCCGTGACCCGGTCGAGGACGGCATCGTGGAAGGCGAGCAGCACCCCGTCGCTGGTCACGTGGACGTCGGTCTCGAGGTAGTCGTAGCCCAGCGCGACTGCGTGCTTGAACGCCGCGAGGGTGTTCTCGAGGCCCTCGATCTCGGGGTGATACGCACCGCCGCGGTGCGCGAAGGCGAGGACGCCGCCCGGGTCACCGGCCGCCTCGTCCAGGTAGGCGTACCCAGTGGCCGGCCGGTACGTCGAGCCGGCCGCCGGGCGGCGCGTGGGCGGCGTCACAGCGAGCAGTATCCACCCGGCGAGCGTGCGCGGAAGGCTGACGCGGCCGCGCTACCGTCGACCCCATGGACGCAACGCCGGACGGAGCCGACGACGTGACCGACGATGGGCCCGCCGTGACCGAGCTGGCTTGCCCGCTGTGCGGGTCACCCATGGACTCCCGCCCACTGGGTGACGGCGAGGTGAGCAGCTGCCCCGAGGGGCATGGCGTGTTCCTCCGCCGCGCCGATCTCGGAAGCCTGGTCGAGTCGGAGTCGGACTGGCATCGGCATGCTGGTCAGCACACGATGCCGATGCCGCGGATCACCGCCGACATGACCGCACCGCCGGCCGCGAAGCCCCCGGCTCGTGCCTGGGTGGAGACGCTGTTCGTCTAGGAGTCGGAGCCGAGGAGGCGGTTGAGCCGATGGCGCGCCACTGCTCGGCCTCGCCCAGTCCAGCCGGGCGTTGACGGCATGGTCACCTTCGTGGTCGGACATGTGGTTTGACCGCGTACTCAATAGTCCCCGACGCCTCCGTCATTGGGTCACGAGAAGGGGGAATTCCTCCCGAAAGTCTGCATGGTGCGGTGTAGCATTTGACTTGCCTTTCTCGTCCGGGACCCCGACGCGTGAGCATTTTCCGCCCGGGTGCCTCCAGAGAGGCCGTGCCGCCCCCATGTTCGATCTCCGACAGCACGCAGTTCGGAGTGTCGCGCGGCCATGCGCGAGGTCGCATACGGCTGACGTCATCGAGGCCATCGACAACAGGCCGGATCGACGAGCGACAAGGCTGCCGAAATGGAGCTGAATACCCGCGGTGGATCCTTGTCCCGCCAGAGGGCCCTTGCTCTCATCAAGGCCCAGGCGAGCGACGAGATCTCAGGCGCGGCCGCTACTTTGCAGCGACTCTGCCTTGCGTTGACGTTCGACCTCCAACTGGCCGGTGCCGCCCTCACCTTGTTCCCGGAAGTGGGTAGCCATGCCGTGGCTGCCGCCTCCAGTCCTCTGACAAGGAGCACAGAGGAACTGCAGTTCGACGCCGGTGAAGGGCCGACTCGCGACGCCTATCACGGCAGCGAACCCGTGGTCGCCGTCAACGAGGGATCGCTCGTGGCGCACTGGCCCGGGTTCGCTCCCGCTGCGCTTGCTGCCGGGGTGTCTGCGGCGTTCTCCCTTCCGCTGCACGTCGGCGCTGCACGATTCGGCGCGCTGACCCTCTACTGGCATCGCCCCAGTTCTCCAGCGATCGGTGACCTGCGTCGCGCCCTGGTGTTCGCTGACCTCGCGACCGAGTTCCTGGTCGACAGCTCCTACCTCTTCGCCGGCGACGGTCCCGACCCGGCCCTGGTCTCCGCGCTGGATACGCACGGGCACATCTATCAGGCCCAGGGAATGGTGATGATGGACCTCCGGGTGGGTCTGCCCGAGGCATTGGCTCGCATGCGAGCCCAGGCGTATGCGTCCGGCCAGAACCTCACCGAGCTGGCCGGCCAGATCATCGCCGGGAAAACCGTCGTCGTGAAAGACCCGAACCACAACAGACAGCACGGGGAAGGTATGTCGAAATGATCTCTCAGGGGCAGCTCCTGCAATTCTTCGTCGGGGTGACGTCGACCCTCGTGGAGGACTTCGACCTCGTCAGTTTTCTGCACACGCTCACGACCAACGCTGCCCAGGTCAGCGGCGCGGGGGCAGTCGGTCTGTTGCTCACCGACCACCAGGACCGGGTGAGATATGTGGCCTCGAGCAACGAGGAAGGCAGGATGCTCGAGCTCTTCCAGATCCAGAACGAAGACGGCCCGTGCCTGGACGCGATTGAGACCGGACGACCTGTCGTGAACGTGGACCTGGGCGAGGCCAGTGACCGCTGGCCGATCTTCGCGCCGGCCGCGCGGGCCGCCGGCTTCCATTCCGTCCATGCGTTCCCCATGACGCTGCGCAACCAGACGATCGGGGCCCTCAACATCTTCGGAGTCGACGAGTGGAGTTTCGATCCCGGCGACGTGGTTCTGGTGCAAGCACTGGCCGATGTCGCCACGATCGCGATCATCCAGGAGCGCTCGCGGCAGCAGGCCGAGGTCGTGACGGAGCAGCTGCAGGCTGTGCTGAACAGCCGCATCGTCATCGAGCAGGCCAAGGGTGCATTGGCCCGCTCGGAGTCCGTGACGGTCTCCGAGGCCTTCGACGTGATGATGGTGACGGCTCGGTCGACGGGGCAGAAGCTCCCCGACATCGCCCGCGCTGTCCTCAGCGACCTGCAGATGCCTCGGCGGTGACGGCTCCCTAGCTAGGACCGTGCTGAACAATGGCGCGGCGCCAGCGCCGCGATAGCCGCACGCTGGCTTTGTTGCCGCCCCTCGGAAGGCGCCCAGCCTGCCTTCGGGACGGCGTCGTGCCATCGCACGACTCTCGCGACACTGGCATCCACTCCCTTGTTCAGCACGGTCCTAGCCCGGCAATCGGCGCAGGTCAGATGTCGCGGAACGGCTCGATGTTGGCGCCGAGCTCGTTGAGGCGCTCGGCGAGGTCCTCGTAGCCCCGGTGGATGACGTACGTCGACCGCAGCACCGAGGTGCCCTTCGAGGCAAGCATGGCCAGCAGGATTACCACCGCCGGGCGGAGCGCCGGCGGGCAGACGATCTCGGCTCCGGAGAAGTGGGTGGGGCCCTCGATCATCACCCGATGCGGGTCCAGCAGCTTGACCTGGCCGCCCAGCTTGTTGAGCTCGGTCAGGTAGATCGCGCGGTTCTCGTAGACCCAGTCATGCAGCAGCGTCTGTCCGTCGGCGACCGCGGCGATGACCGCGAAGAACGGAAGGTTGTCGATGTTGAGGCCGGGGAACGGCATCGGGTGGATCTTGTCCAGTGGGGCGTGCAGCTCGGAGGGCTGGGTGGTGATGTCGACCAGGCGGGTGCGGCCGTTGCGGGCGACGTACTCCTCGGAGCGGGTGTGCTGGAACCCCATCTCACCGAGGGTCGCCAGCTCGATCTCGAGGAACTCGATGGGCACCCGACGGATGGTGATCGAGGAGCGGGTGACGATCGCCGCGGCCAGCAGCGACATCGCCTCGATCGGGTCCTCGCTCGGGGCGTAGTCGACGTCGACGTCGATCTCCGCGAGCCCGGTCACGGTGAGGGTGGTGGTGCCGATGCCGTCGACGCTGACACCGAGCTTCTGCAGGTAGAAGCAGAGGTCCTGGACCATGTAGTTGGAGGAGGCATTGCGGATCACCGTGGTGCCGGTGTGCAACGCGGCCGCCATCAGCGCGTTCTCGGTGACGGTGTCGCCGCGCTCGGTCAGGACGATCGGCGCGCTGGGCTCGATCGCCCGGTTGACCTGTGCGTGATATTCGCCGTCGGTGGCCTTCACCTCGAGGCCGAAGGGCCGCAGGGCGTACATGTGCGGCTCCACGGTGCGGGTCCCGAGGTTGCAGCCGCCGGCGTAGGGCAGGTCGAAGGTGTCCTCACGGTGCAGCAGCGGCCCGAGGAACATGATGATCGACCGGGTACGACGCGCCGCGTTCTCGTCGATGCTCTCCAGCTTGAGCTCGCGCGGCGGGATGATCTCGAGGTCGTTGTCGTCGTTGAGCCACCGGGTCTGGACGCCGATGCTGGAGAGCACCTCGAGCAGCCGACTGACCTCCTCGATGCGGGCCACCTTGCGCAGCGTCGTGCGGCCACGGTTGAGCAACGTCGCGCAGAGCAGCGCGACGCCGGCGTTCTTGGAGGTCTTGACGTCGATCGAGCCCGAGAGCGTGGTCGGGCCGGTGACCCGCAGGTGGGTCGGGCCGGCGCCCAGCGCGACGATCTCGGAGTCGAGCGCCGAGCCGATGCGGGCGAGCATGTCGAGGGAGAGGTTTTGGTGCCCCTTCTCGATGCGGTTGATCGCGCTCTGGCTGGTGGACAACCGTTCCGCGAGCTGCTGCTGGGTCAGCCCGCGGTGCTTGCGCGCGTCGCGGATGATGCTCCCGATCCGGCCCTTGTAGCCTTCGCTCATGCGACCACGGTAACTCATATGTGAGATACCGCAAACCGTCGCGGCCGCGCGGCGCGGGGGCCGCTGGGGGAGGGGAGTGGGCACCCTCTTCCGGCTGCAAGGATGCCACCCATGCGAGCCACCACGATCCACGGCCCCGGCGACATCCGCGTCTCGGAGGTGCCAGATCCGGTCATCGAGAGGCCCACGGACGCCGTCGTGAAGGTGGCCGCGGGATGCATCTGCGGCTCGGACCTGTGGCCGTACCGCGGCGAGAACCCGATCACCGCGGGCGACACGATCGGCCACGAATGCATCGGTGAAGTGGTCGAGGCGGGCGCCGAGGTCACCTCGTTCCGGCCGGGCGACTTCGTGCTGGTCCCGTTCTGCCACTGCGACGGCACGTGTGCGCACTGCCTGGCCGGGGTCCAGTCGGCCTGCGTCGGCATCGGGTTCACCGAGAGCGGCCAGGCCGAGTACTCGCTGGTCACCCAGGCCGAGGGCAGCCTGGTCAAGACCGACGGCACCCCCGACGCCGCGGCGTACCCGTCGCTGCTCGCGCTCACCGACGTGATGGCGACCGGATGGCACGCTGCGGTCGCCTCAGGGGTCCGCGAGGGCGGATCGGTCGTGGTGGTCGGCGACGGCGCGGTCGGCCTGTGCGGGGTGCTGGCCGCCTCGGTGATGGGCGCCGAGACCATCGTCGCGATGTCGCGCCACGAGCCGCGACAGCGGTTGGCGACCGAGTTCGGCGCCACGCACTGGGTCGCCGAGCGCGGCAAGGAGGCGACCGCCGCGGTCATGGAGATCACCGGTGGAGTCGGGGCTGACGCGGTGCTCGAGTGCGTCGGCACGGACGAGTCGATGCGTACGGCGTTCGCTGTGGCCCGGCCCGGCTCGACCGTCGGCTTCGTCGGGGTACCGCACGGGGTGGAGCTGCCCGTGCGCCGGATGTTCCAGAAGAACGTCGGCCTCGCCGGCGGGGTGGCACCGGTCCGCCGCTACCTGCCCGATCTGCTCGAGCTGGTGACCAGTGGACGGATCAACCCCGGCAAGGTCTTCGACGCGACGATGAGTCTGGACGACGTGGCCGAGGGGTACCGGGCGATGGACGAACGGCGCGCGATCAAGGTGCTCATCGAGCCGTGACCGAGCCTGCCCTCAGACGGCGACGAGGCGCGACATGCCCGGCATCAGCGCCGGCTGGCAGTCGCAGTTGTCATCACAGGAGAGGAACGTGTGGAGGGCGTGGCCGCAGCGGAGGCACGGCATGTCGTGCGAGAGGTGAGTCTCGTTGGTTTGCACGGTGTCCCACATTGGTGTTCGCCTCCTTCCCTCTGTGTTGCGATGTCTTCTAGACGGTAAAAGTTCAGACCCGACAATGTGCGCAGAATCACCGGGCTGGTCCACATCTGGTCCACATTCGGCCTGTTCGATCGACGTGGGCATGGCCCGAACGGGCCATGCCCACTTCCTAGGGGTGGGTCCGGTGGGCTGTCGGCGCCCGCTGCGATGCTCGCCGCATGGCTGAGTTCCGGCACCAGGACCTGTCCGGTTCGACCTTCGAGGACGTCGACCTCTCCCGTGCGCTGTTCAAGAACCTCCGGCTGGGCAACGTCGTGATGCGGGGCGTGTGGGGGGAGAGCCTGGAGATCGACGGTGACTTCGAGAGCCTGACGTTCAACGGCATCGACGTGATCCCGCTCTGGTATGCCGAGCAGTGCCGGCTGCACCCTGAGTACGCGCAACTGTCGCCGACCGACGCCGAGGGCTACCGCACCGTCTGGCCGATCCTCGAGAAGCAGTGGGAGGAGACCGTCGCCCGGGCGCGACGGCTGCCCGAGGAGCTGCTCCACGAACGCGTCGATGGCGAGTGGTCGTTCATCCAGACCCAGCGTCACCTCGTCATGGCCACCGATGCCTGGATTCTTCGAGCGGTGCTGGGCGATCCCCGCCCCTACCACCCGCTCGGCCTGCCGCACGACGAGATGGGCGAGATCGAGGGCGTACCCAACGACCCGGACGCCCGGCCGTCGCTCGACGAGGTGCTGGCCGTGCGCGCCGACCGGATGGGCACCTATCGCCAGGTTCTCGCCGACCTCACCGACGAGCAGCTCGCCGGCACCACGACGCCGGTGCTCGAGACGGGCTACCCGGCGTCCGAGGCCTATCCGGTGTCGCGCTGCCTCCAAGCCATCCTCAACGAGGAGTGGTGGCACCACCGTTTCGCCGTGCGAGACCTGGCCATTCTGGAGGCACGCGGCTGACTCGTCGCGAGGTTGCGATGGCTCCCACCTAGGCGGCGCGGGCACCGACCAGCGCGCCGGGTGTGGGGACGGGCTCCGCGGCGGCCCGCGGGGCGGACGGCGCCCGGCGGGAGACGGCCACGATCCCGGTCAGGACCAGCGCGATGCCAGCGGTCTGGGCGAGCGTAAGCCGCTCGTGGGCGACCACGGCGCCGAGCAGGACCCCGGTGACCGGGTTGAGCAGACCGATGACACCGACCGTGGCGGCGCGGAGCCGGGCGAGGCCGCCGAACCAGCACAGATAGGCGAGCGCGGTCGCGACCAGGCTGGTGAACGACGAAGCCGGCCAGCTCTCGGGCGTCGAGCGCGGGCGGGACGCCCTCGACCAGGCCCGCAGCGACGGTGAGCACCCCTCCGCCGACGAGCAGCTGCCAGGCGGTGACGGCGAGCAGTGGCGTGCCGTCACTCCAGCGCCGGGCAAGGACGGCTCCGGCGGAAGACATCACGAGCGCCCCTGTGGAGGCGGCGACGCCGGCCGCCGACAGCCGCCCGCTGGCGCCGCCGACCAGCAGGAAGACGCCGACGATGCCGGCGACCGCGCCCGCCACGATGCGGCCGCTGGGCCGCTCGGCCACGAGCAGCCAGGCGAACCCCGCCATGGCGAGCGGGCTGAGGGCCATCACGGAGGCGGCGACGCTGGAGGGCAGCAGCTGGGCCGCGACGTACACGAGGAGGAAGAAGGCGCCGACGTTCAGGTTCCCGAGCACCGCCGAACGCCACCACCAGACCCCCCGGGGGAGCGTGCGCGCGATCGCCACCAGGACCAGTCCGGCCGGGAGTGCGCGCAGGGCCGATCCCCAGACGGGTGCGTCAGCGGGCAACAGCTGGCGGGTGACGACGTAGTTGGCGCCCCAGACAATCGGAGCGACAGCGGTGACCGCGATCCACTTTGCTTCCACGGAAGGTACAAGTGATTTCCTCGGAAGATATATTCCCCTGCATGGTCGATCGCGTCGGACGGATCCAGGAGCAGTGGGAGAGGGAGCGCCCCGACCTCGACGTGAGTCCGCAGGGCGTGTTCGGCCGGCTGCACCGGCTGGCGGACCGGCTTCGGGAGGAGCTGATGGTCGGGTTTCGCCAGTTCGGGCTCGGCGAGGGTGAGTTCGACGTGCTGGCGGCGCTGCGTCGCGCCGGCGCGCCGTACGAGCTGGCCGCGGGCGAGCTGGCCCGGCACACGATGGTGACCACCGGCGCAGCCACCAAGCGGATCGACCGGCTGGAGGCGGCCGGCCTGGTCGTCTCGGCACGTCAGCGAGGTCGACGGCCGAGGACGGGTGGTCTCCCTCACCCAGGCGGGCCTCCGGGTCATCGACGATGCCTTCACCGCCCACATCGCCAACGAGCACCGGCTGCTGGAGCCGCTCTCCGAGAAGGAGCGTGCCGACCTCGAGCGGCTGCTCACGAAGTGGCTGGCTGCCTATGAGGAGTGACCTCAGGCCACGAGGCGCACCGACCCGGGCAGCGCGACCGGCTCGCAGGCGCAGTCGTCGCCACACTGCAGGAAGGTGTGCACGGCGTGGCCGCACCGCGGGCACGGCAGGTCGTGCGACAGGTGCCGGTCGTTGGTCTGGACGGTGTCCCACATGGCCGATCGCCTCCTTGTCGGCTCGATCGCTGTCCTGAAGGAAGTCAAGCCACGACCACCGACAGTCCCAGCCCTCCTTGCGGAGGTTTCGAGACGGTCGCTTCGCGACCTCCTCAACCACCGGGAGTCGAGTGACCTCAGGCCACGAGGCGCACCGACCCGGGCAGCGCGACCGGCTCGCAGGCGCAGTCGTCGCCACACTGCAGGAAGGTGTGCACGGCGTGGCCGCACCGCGGGCACGGCAGGTCGTGCGACAGGTGCCGGTCGTTGGTCTGGACGGTGTCCCACATGGCCGATCGCCTCCTTGTCGGCTCGATCGCTGTCCTGAAGGAAGTCAAGCCACGACCACCGACAGTCCCAGCCCTCCTTGCGGAGGTTTCGAGACGGTCGCTTCGCGACCTCCTCAACCACCGGGAGTCGAGTGACCTCAGGCCACGAGGCGCACCGACCCGGGCAGCGCAACCGGCTCGCACGCGCAGTCGTCGCTGCATGCCAGGAAGGTGTGCACGGCGTGGCCGCACCGCGGGCACGGCAGGTCGTGCGAGAGGTGCACGTCGTTGGTCTGGACGGTGTCCCACATGGCCGATCGCCTCCTTGTCGGCTCCCTGGTGCTGCTCGTCGTACGGCTGGTCGTCGTACATGAGCACCGACTGCCGCCAGTGATACGAATCAGCGGTACCTACCCGATTGGATGAGCGCTCGGGCCGGGTGACGGCATTGGGCAAGACGCCGATAACTCCCTGGCAATCAGGGGATGATCTGCACCATGTCGGGGTTCGAGGTGCAGACGGCAGACCTGAAGCCGGAGCCGGTCCGGCGCGCCGCGCTGCACGCTGCCTACTACCTCGTTGAAGCAGTCCAGCTTCCGGACGTCGTCGCGGCGCGAGTCGAGATCGAGGGTCGACTGGTTGAGGCTGAGCGGTGCGGCTGGCCCGAGACCACAGCGACCCTGCTGTTCGCGCTGGCCGTCGACGCCTTCTACAACTTCCCCGACGACGCCGCAACGGCGATCGGCCGTGCGATCGACACGGCCGAGGCGCTGGGCGAGGTGGGCATGCTCGCCGCGTGCCTGTGCCTCCGGGCTGAACTCGCCCTGCGCGACGGCGACGTCGTCCGACACCTTGCGGATGCGAGCCGTGCTGTCGTCGTTCTGGACGACGAGGGCGATCCGCTGGCCCGAGGCAGCGGCCTCATCGGCGCCGGCACTGCCTACGAGAGCCTCAGCCTGTGGGAGCTCGGCGCCGAGATGCACGACCGCGCCGAGGACCTGCTCCCGCTCTGCGACGATCAGGTGTTGCGCCCGGTCATCGAGTTCAACCGTGGCAGCACCTGGCTTGAGTGGACGGCCGCCCTGCTCGAGGTGGGCGAACACGAGCAGGCCGAGCAGCTGTTGCACGACCGCGCCGAGGACCAGCCGATCGACCTGCCGGACTTCTGGGCTTTGGAGATGCGGATCAGCCGGCTGACCGGCCTGATCCTCATGCGCACCGCCGATCCGGATGACGTTGAAGAGCTCCGCGAGCTGGGTCACCACTTCTCCGCCGACGACGGCGGCCTGAACTGGACGCCTCGGATGCTGATCAGTCTGGGCCTCGCCCATGACGCCCTCCAGGCCGGGAGGTACGACGTGGCCACCACGAACGCCGACGCCGCCCGAGAGCTCGCCAGCGTCCACGGGAACGCCTACCAACGGTCATTCGCTGAATGGACCGCGATGCTGATCGAGGAGGCACGCGACCCGAGGGTCGGAGCGGCTGCCCGCGCCTACGCGGCGGGCCTGGCCAGGCAACGGTGGGACGAACGGATCGGGCGGCTCGCATCCGCGCGCGCGCAGATCCACAGCGAGCGCCAACAGGGCAAGCACGAAGGCCTGGTACGGCGGACGTTGGAGGACGCCCTGACCGGGCTCGGCAACCGCCGAGCCCTCGACCAGCGCCTCGTCCACGAACGCGACAGCCTCACCCCAGAGACACCCATCGCCATGGTGGTCATCGACGTCGACCAGTTCAAAGGGGTCAACGACAGGTTCGGACACGCCTGCGGAGACGCCGTGCTGTGCCGAGTCGCAGCCATCATCCGATCCGTGCTTCGCCCCGAAGACCTGGCGCTCCGCCTCGGCGGCGACGAGTTCTGTGCGGTGCTCACCGGCGCATCCCAGCAAGTAGTGGAGGACCGCGCGGACCGGATCCGGACACTGGTGGGCCTGGAGGACTGGGAGGCGCTCGCACCGGGTCTTGCCGTCACGGTCAGCGTCGGAGCCGCATCAGCCGCCGGGGGCGGCGCCGTCGCAGATCTCTACCCACGCGCCGACGCCGCGCTCTACGCGGCCAAGGCTGCCGGCGCTGGGCTATTCCGCATGGCTCTCTGAAGTCAGGGTCGGCGTGGCTCAGCCCGGGCGGAGGTCGGTGACCGGTAGACCGTGCTCCGCGCGCAGACGCGCGGCCACGAGCGAGCGGTGGCATGCTTCCGGATCGCGCTCGACGCACAGGAGCGCGGTCGCCGCGTCGTTCGGAAGCTCCGCCACGAGCGCGCCGAGGTCGAACGGGTCGAGGACCTCACGCGTGTAGCGCTCGGCGTACTCCGGCGCCAGGGCGATGCGGTTGCGCTTGCCCACGCCCTGGCGGTCGTCCTCGCGATACTGGAGCTGACGCAGCTCCGTTGTCGGCGCTAGCTCCTTGACGTGCCGGTAGCCGATGTCCGCTGCAGCGAGCTCGCGCTGGAGCCGCTCCGAGTTCGCCCAGGAGTAGTCGGAGCCTCGAACGCCGCGGCGCTGCCGGAGGTCGAGCAGCAGCCCCACGCCCTGGCCGGTGAGCTCTTCGACAAAGGTGCCGGCCGTGAAGCCGTAGACGCCGACTGTCACGACTCTGAGCTCCGGGTGGGTCATGCATCGATGGTGCAGATGACCACCGACACCTGGTCCCGAGTGGCCTGGACGGCGGGGAGCTCACCTGACTCGGCCCCGCGGGGAAGGCCTCGTCGACCCCACCCAAGGTCGCCAGACGGAGGGCTTGACAGCGGAGACAGGTGAGTTCTAGCGTTGCTGCACAACAGAACATCATATTGCAATGCAAAATCGAGGAAGCAGCAAACCGACGTGACCGAACCGCCGCGCAACAACTCGTCGTCAGTGCGACGAGCGCTCGCGATCTTGCGCGTACTGGCGACCGTCAACGGCGGGGGAGGGGCGACGCTGTCCGACCTGGCCACGCAGGTCGGCGCATCGAAGAGCACGATCCTTCGCCTCCTGGCACCTCTGCTCGACGCGAGCCTGGTGCAGCAGCGACGCGACGGTCAGTACGCGATCGGCGTGGGCGCGGTCTCCCTTGGCAGCGCCTACCTCAACAACCTCGACCTGAGGACGGTCGCCCAACCCATCCTCAGCCAGCTGGCCGCAGTGTCGAAGGAAACCGTTCACCTCATGGTGTACAGCGACGGCCAGGTCGTCTATGTCGACAAGATCAGCGGCTCGTCTCCCATCCAGATGGCGTCCCGGGTGGGGGATCGGGCCGCCGTGCACTCGACGGCGTCCGGCAAGGCCATCCTGGCGCACCAGCCGGCCGAGGAGTTTGACCGGGTCGTGGCTGCCGGGTTGCCGCGTCGCACGCCTCGCACACTCGTTTCCGCCGATCAGCTCGCGGAAGAACTCGTCAAGATTCGCGAACGCGGTCTCGCCGTCGACGACATCGAGAACGAGGAGGGGATCCGCTGTGTTGCGAGTCCCGTGTTCGACCACACCGACGCTGTCGTTGCAGCGGTCAGCGTCTCCGGACCCGCCGAACGCATCGGTGACCAGATGCAGGAGCTGGCGGGCCCTGTCCGCTCGGCGGCCAACCAGATCTCCGAGCACCTCGGTGCTCGAAAGCACGACGGAATGAACCGTCTAGGCCGTCACTCAGCAGCCCTAGCAAAGGATCCTCAATGAAGCAGCGCAAGTTCCGCATCGTCTCTGTGGCAGCGGGCGTTCTCGCCACTCTCAGCATGATGGTCGGATGCACCCCGAGTAACTCCTCCGACGGTTCGTATGAGGAAGCGGCGGAGTCGTCCGTACTCAAGACCGTCCTCGAGCGGGGCACCGTCCGTGTAGGTGACTGCCTGTCGTTCGCTCCGTTCGGGTTCAAGGATGAGAGCGGCGATCCGGACGGCTACGACGTGGACATCGCGAAGCTTCTCGCCGAGGACCTCGGCGTGAAGCTCGAGGTTGTAGACACGACGTCGGCGAACCGCATCCCCAACCTTCAGACGGACAAGGTCGACGTCGTCTTCTGCAACTTCACCCGGAACGGCGAGCGCGGCCGCGAGATCGACTTCACCGATCCCTACGTCGTCGCAAGCCAGGCCCTGCTCGTGCACAAGGACAGTGGCATTGAGTCCGTGGAGGATCTTCCTGGCAGGACCGTGGCCACTGTCAAGGGGTCGACCAACGCCGATGTGCTCAACGACCTCGGGATCGACGTGAAGACGGACGAGTACGACACCTCGCAGGCAGCCATCCTCGCCGTCAAGCAGGGCCAGGCGGACACGATGATCGAGGACTCCAACTTCCTCGCCTACCAAGCCAAGTTGAACCCCGAGCTCGAAGTCACGAGCGATGCACTCGTGCCCCTGGAGTACAACGCCTTCGGCGTCAAGCACGGCGACCAGGTGTGGGTCAACTACCTCAACCAGTTCCTCTTCCGGCTGAACGCCTCAGGTACGAACAACGAGCTCTATAACGAGTGGTTCGGCGTTGACCCGACCTATCCGCTGAACCCTCAGTACTGATCGCGGACGCAGCATCAACTAGGCCCGCCGAGAAGGGAGTCCGGTGTCCTATCAGTGGCGCACCGTGCTGGAGTACCTTCCGGACTTCCTTCGGGCCATGGGCTTGACCCTCTGGATCACGCTCCTGGCGTTCGCCCTGGCCCTCGCGTGCGGCCTGGTCGCGGCGCTCGCCAGGAACTCCCGGTTCCTGATCCTGCGACTGCTCGCGGGGACCTACGTGGAGGTCATCCGGAACACTCCCGTGCTCCTCCAGATCTTCGTAGTGTTCTTCGCGCTGCCGTCGGTCGGGCTGCGGCTGGATGCGGTGACGGCGGGGATCGTGGCCATCGGTGTCAACGTCGGCGGATACCTCTGCGAGGTTTTCAGGGCAGGGATCTCGTCGGTCATGCGGGGGCAGGGCGAGGCGGCGCAGGTCCTGGGTCTGTCACCCCGTCAGACCTTCGTGTCGGTCGTAGCGCCGCAGGCGCTGCGCAACGTTTACCCGGCAACGGTCAACAACCTGATCCAAGTGCTCCTCGGCACCTCTTTGCTCACCGCGATTGCGGTGCCCGAGCTGACCGGAGTGGCTACCGTCGTGAATGCGCGAACGTTGCTCTTCGTCCAGGTCTTTGCCCTCGCCCTGGTGCTCTACCTGGTCCTCAGCAACGCCTTGTCATTCGCTGCAGGTCTCCTGGGCCGGGTGCTCTTCAAGCCAGCGCTCGAGCAGACCAGACCGGGCATGTGGCCCTCTCGCCGACTGCGGCCGTCAGCCATGCCGGCCGAGGCCAACTCATGAACTGGTCCTTGATATGGAACAACCTTCCTCAGCTGCTGGAAGCATTCGCGCTCACGCTCAAACTGGCCGCGGTGTCGATCGTCGGGAGCACGGCGATCGGGCTGTTGATCGGCGGCCTGCGGACATCCCGCGTGCGCGTGGCGTCCGGTCTCGCGCGTGCGTATGTGGAGATCTTCCGAGGGTCGCCCTTGCCGATCACGTTGCTCTTCGTGTACTTCGGGGCAGCGCTCTATCTCGGCTACAGCTCCAACCTGTTCGGCGCGGCAGCCGTGGGCCTCAGCATCTACCACGGCGCCTACGTTGCAGAGATCTTCAGATCCGGGATTCAGGCCGTCCCCTCAGCTCAACGCGAGGCAGCGCAGACGCTGGGACTCTCTGCGATGCAGACGTTCAGGTTCGTTGTCCTTCCCCAGACCCGTCGCATCGTGTTGCCGCCGCTGGTCGGCCAGTTCATCTCCCTGATCAAGGACACGTCGATCGCCTTCGTCATCGGCTTGGTGGAGCTCATGAAGGCGGGCCAGGCCATCGTGGACCGAACCGCCGAACCAATCCCTGTGTACCTGACCGTCGCAATCCTGTACTTCGTCACCTGCTACCCGCTCTCGCTGTGGGTGCGCAGGAATGAGAGAAGGCTCGTGCCCGTATGACCGCGACAGCAAACGGCGACACCATCGGTAGCAACGTGCAGCTCCGCGCAGTGACCAAGGCTTTCGGGTCGGTCGACGTGCTCAAGAGCATCGATCTCGATGTCGCGGACGGAGAGGTGGTCGTCCTGATCGGCGCCTCGGGCTCGGGCAAGAGCACGCTTCTGCGGATCATGAGCGGGCTGGAGACCGCCGACTCGGGAGAGGTCTTCGTTGGTGGCGTGCCAATGCACGAGCCGAAGCGAGCCCCCGAGATCCGGGGTCACGTGGGGATGGTCTTCCAGCAGTTCAACCTCTTTCCGCACCTGGATGCCATGGGGAACGTGACGCTTGCGCTCCGCAAGGTGCTCAAGCTGAGTAGCAGGCAGGCGGAAGGGATCGCCCTACAAGCCCTCGAGCGGGTCGGCATGCAAGATCGCGGCAAGAGCTATCCCTCGCAGCTCTCGGGCGGTCAGCAGCAACGGGTGGCGATCGCGCGCGCCCTGGCCGTGAATCCACGGATCATGTTCTTCGACGAGGCAACCTCCGCCCTGGACCCGGAGCTCGTAGGCGAGGTCACCTCCGTCATGCGGAGCCTTGCCGCGGACGGCATGACCATGGTCGTCGTCACCCACGAGATGGGCTTCGCGCAGCGAACGGCCGACCGGGTCGTCTTCATGGACAACGGCGTCATCGCTGAGGAGGGGCCGCCGGAGAGCGTCCTCAGGGACCCGCAACACCCCCGCACTCAGCAGTTTCTGGCTCGGGTGTTCGAGGCATGACGCCGGCTGACCGCACCAGTCACTCAAGAGAGGCAACCTCCATGTCCACTGCCGACGCGCTGGTAGCAATCGGTATCGAACTCCCGCCCGTCCCTGTTCCGGTGGCCAACTACGTCCCGGCTCGCCGAGTCGGCGATCTGGTCTTCTCCTCCGGCCAGACCCCGACCCGTGACGGCAGCCTGCTCCTCAAGGGGAAGCTGGGACGGGAGCTCAACGTCGAGCAGGGGCAGGAGGCCGCTCGACTGTCGATCCTGAACTGTCTGGCGGCCCTGGCGCAGGAGCTCGGCACGCTCGACGCGATCGAGAGCGTCGTGAAGCTGACTGGGTACGTCGCGTCGGCCGAGGGCTTCGAGGATCACCCGGCCGTGATCAACGGCGCCTCGGTTCTGCTCGAGCAGGTGTTCGCGGAGCGGGGGAAGCATGCTCGTTCGGCGCTGGGCCTGGCCGAGCTGCCCTACGGCGCGCCAGTCGAGGTCGAGCTGGTCGTCAGTGTGAAGCCGGGCTACTGATGCAGGCCCACGGTGGCGGCGACCTCGTCTTCAAGTCCGCACCGGGATCCGGTCACGGTCCGATTCCGGTGGGAACCCGGGTGCTGGCTGACGGCACCGTCTTCTCTCCCGTCATGGTGCTGAAGCAGGCCGCCGTGGAGCACAACCTGGCCGAGCTCGCGCGGTACTGCCGGACCGAAGGCGTCCTGCTCGCGCCGCATGGCAAGACGACGATGTCGCCCGAGCTGACCCGGGCACAGCTCGAGGCGGGCGCATGGGCGATCTCTGCGGCCACCCCCGCTCAGGTACGGGCGCTGTGGCAGTTCGGTGTCCCGCGCGTCTTCCTGGCCAACGAGTTGGTGGACAAGGGCGGCAGCGACTGGATCGTCAGACACCTGTCCGAAAGACCCGACCACGAGTTCCTGTGCTACGTCGACTCCCTCGAGGGCGTCAAGCTCCTCGACGACGCTGTGGACGCGACCGGAACCGATGTGGCACTCGATGTCCTGGTGGAGGTCTCGATCCCCGGAGGACGAACCGGAGTGCGGACCCTTGACGAGGCCCTGGTGGTCGCGCGAGCGGCTTCAATGTCGCGGAAGCTCAATCTCAGGGGAGTGGCTGGCTATGAAGGTGCGCTCGTCTCAGGTCGCGACGACGCCGCGGCGACGACCATCACCTCCTACTGCCAGCAGGTAGCGCACGTCGCAGCGACTCTCGACGAGCAGTCGCTGTTCAGCCGCGACGAGGTCATTCTGAGTGTCGGCGGAGGCGCCTACTTCGACTTCGTCGTCGAAGCGCTCAAGACAGCCGAACTGCCCCGCTCGCAGCCTGTGATCGTGATCCGAGCCGGCAGTTATGTCTCGCACGACGATGGGTTGTACCAACAGATCTCTGCGTTCGCCCAGCCGGGCTCGTCGCACACCCTCAACCCAGCGCTGGAGATCTGGGGCCGGATCCTGTCCCGCCCGGAGGACGAGGTGGCGTTTGCGGATTTCGGTCGACGGGACGTTCCGTTCGACCAGGGGCTACCGATCGTCCGTCATGTCCGCAGCCGCGACGGCGTGGAGCAGCGGCCTGGCGACGAACTGAGAATCACGGACCTCAATGATCAGCACGCCTACCTATCGCTTCCGTCAGCGGATCCGCTCAAGCCCGGTGACTGGATCGGGTGTGGCATCTCCCACCCCTGCACAGCCTTCGACAAGTGGCGTCACATCCCGCTCGTTGACGACAACTACGTGGTCACCGGCTCAGTGACGACGTACTTCTGACCCTCACCAGACTGGAGAATCCCCCGGCTCATGGCGACGATCGCTCGACCACGACAGGCGCTCCCCAGCGCCATTGCACGAACCCGCCTCATCGCGGTCTTACGCGCGACTGCCAGCACCCACCTCGCCGCGGTAGCTGTTGCGCTGGCCGAAGGGGGGATCACCTGTATTGAGGTCACGCTGACGACTCCGCGGGCCGTCTCCGTGATCGAGGAGCTGCGCAGCACCCTCGGCGACTCCGCCGAGATCGGTGCAGGCACCGTGATGACCGTCGCCGACCTTGAGGGCGCTTGCGCAGCCGGGGCCACCTACACCCTCTCGCCTTGTGTGGATCGTGCGGTTCTCGACCGCGCCCAGGAACTCGGCACACCCCACATCCCCGGTGCAGCCACGCCGACCGAGGTGGCCACGGCCTGGAACGGAGGTGCGGCCGCGGTGAAGATCTTCCCCGCTTCCCAGCTCGGCGGTCCGCCCTTTCTTCGGGCACTACGCGAACCCTTCCCCGAGATCACCCTCATTCCTACCGGCGGGGTGAACGAGGCGCAGGTCGTGGAGTATCTGCGGGCAGGCGCCGTGGCTGTCGGGATCGGGACTCCGTTGACGCGCGACGTGTTGACCGACGGCCCCAACCAGGAATTCCGGGATCGCGTCGAGCGTTTCGTCGGCGTGGTGCGTCAGCTCGAGGTGCAGCGATGAACGACGAGACCATGGGCCACGTAGACCTCGCCACGATGGGGGAGACCCTGGCGCTGTTGTCCCACGACGGGACGACTCCGCTCCGGCACGCGCGCACGTTGCAACTCGGGGTCGGCGGTTCGGAATCCAACGTTGCGATCGGCGCCGCGCGTCTGGGGATCGCGAGCTCATGGACGGGTCGCGTCGGCGACGACGAGCTCGGTCGACTGGTGCTGAGAGAGCTCCAGGCCGAGGGCGTACACACCTTCGCGTCGAGGGATGCCTCGAAGCCGACGGCCATCATGGTCAAGGCGTCCCGCACGAGTCACTCGACGCACGTGACCTACTACCGCACGGACAGCGCCGGCTCGGCGCTCGGTCCGGATGACGTCAACATCGAGCTGTTGAGGAGGGCAAAGGTCTTCCACACCAGCGCGATCACGCCGGCTCTGGGTCCGACGGCCCGCGAGGCGGTTCGCAAGTCCGTAGAGATCTGCCGTGACTCTGAAACCTTGGTCTCGGTCGATCTCAACTTCCGGCGGGCGCTGTGGTCGGAGGAGGAGGCACGCGAGGAGTTTCGATGGCTGGCATCCAAGGCCGACGTGGTCTTCGCCACGGAGTCGGAGGCGCGTATCGCCTGTGCCGGAACCGACACGAGCGCGTTGGCTCATGAGCTGGCCTCCATGGGCGGCGGCATGGCAGTCGTGAAGCAAGGGGAACGAGGAGCCGTCGCGTCGATCCATGGCCAGGAACATGCCGTGGATCCTGTCCCGGTGGTGGCCGTCGACCCCGTGGGCGCCGGCGATGCGTTCGCGGCGGGATTCCTTGCCGCTGTGATCCAGGGGCATGAACCAACAGAGAGTCTTCGATGGGCGGCACTGATGGGTGCCTGGGCCGTGACAACCGCGGGGGACTGGCAAGGACTTCCCGGTCTCGATGAGCTGGAGACTCTGGCAGCCCGCCGAGACGCCGACGACGTGGTGCGGTGACGGGGGACGGCAGCAGGTGCAGGGGTGCGAAAAGTTTTCTTGAATAGTTCCAATCTGGTTGAACCCGTCCCGGGTGAGTCCCGTGTCTCCCTGCGACAGGGTCGTCCGATCCCGGCCCACCGCAGCCAGATGCTGACGGGGCCTGAGGAAGAGCCCGGCCGGGTTCTACACCAACATCCACACCGCTGAGTTCCCCGGCGGCGCGGTCCGCGGGCAGCTGTCCGCCGCGCGCTAGCCGCCGGGCAGGGTGGCGGTGAGCCTGGGCCCGTTCAGCGCTTCGAAATGGGCCGTAGCTCACCGCCGCCTGGACCGGCCGGCCGGGCACACGTGTGAGATCCGTTGCGACTTCTGGTTGACTCCCGTCCTTATCGCCGATAAGCGACATTATGTCAATGCGGATGAGTGTCGCCCCCGCTTCCAGTCGGTCACCCACACTGGGTCAACCGCACTCGAGAAGAGCACCATGGCCGCTGTGGAGCGGGACGGTGGCACCCCCATGGAGTCCACCGCCCGCCGCCTGCACCGGCTCGTGGAGTCGATCCACCTCGTCACCTACTTCGCGGACGAGCCCACCGACGCGGTCATGGCGCTCTCGACCTCGAGCTCGACCGGTGACGCGGCTATCGACCCCGGCGAGGACGGGCCGCTCGAGGAGGTCGGCGACGGCTCGGGCGTTGGCGAGCGGATCTGCGCGATCCTCACCCCCGACGAGATCGGCGCCCTGGTCGGCAGGACTGTGGGGGACGGCGAGCCCGCCGGCCCACTCGGCTCGGCGTGCAGCTGGGACCTCCCCGGTGACGGCCTGGTCCTTGTGCAGGTCACGCCGCCGGACTTCTGGAGCTCGGTCGATGACCCCGACGACCCGTCGTACCAGGAGCTGTCGGGCATCGGGACCGCAGCGTTCGTCCAGCCCAGCCTGGTCGCGGGCTGGACGGCCGCGGCGCTGTACGACGACCGCATGGTCCTCGCCGACGTCAGCGGTCCTACGGCGACACCCGAGCTCGCCACCACCCTGCTCGAGGGGTCGGTCGACCAGCTGGTCCCTAGTGTCTGTTGGCTCGTGTGCCTGTCTGTGATGTCAACGTGCACACTGACGGTTTCCCGTTCGACCGAAGGACTGAGCCGTGCCCGACCGACCTGAGATTGTCTGCATCTGCGGCTCTACCCGGTTCGTGGACGAGATGCGTGCGGCGAACCGTGATCTGACCTTCGCAGGTGTCATAGTCGTCGCGCCAGGCGAAGCAGGAGAGTTGATCACCAACGAGCAGAAGACCGCGCTGGACGCCCTCCACCTGCGCAAGATCGACCTGGCTGACCGGGTTCTGGTCGTCAACCCGGGCGGGTACATCGGCGAGTCCACGAGCAGGGAGATCGCATATGCCCACGCCACCGGCAAGCCGATCTCGTTCACCGATCCCGTCTGACCAGTAGACGCTTCGTGGTGCGCGCGGGCACCGCTGGTCGAAGGCCGGGGTCCGGGCGCGCGTCCTCGAGCGGGTCCAGGCGATGGCTCACCAGGGCGGCGACATCGACTGGATCGCGTCGATCGACTCCACGATCGTGCGTGTTTCGAGCGGCCCCGACGTCCGTGGTGCCGTCGCCGTAGAGCTCGTCGAGTCGGCGGCCACGAGCTCGGCCAGCCTGTCAAGGCCCCGGTCGGGCCAGACCCGGCTGACCTGGTCGTGCCGTGCCCGGCTGGGCTCAACGGTGACAGGTTTCCGACGTCAGATTGACAAAGAGGACCGCGGACACCCTGCGGTCTCACCAGGGAGGGAAACATGAAGTTCAACAAGTTCAGCAGCCGCAAGGCAACAGTCCTCGTCGCGGCCGGCCTCATGACCATGGGCACCGCCTCGACCGCCCTCGCGGCCAACGGCGACAACCTAGTCGTCGGCTTCCTCACCAACACCGCCACCGCCACCACCCGCCTCACGGCACAGATCGACGGGGCGGCGATGAACCTCAGGAACACCAGCGGCGCGGCCAACGCCACGGCGCTCGAGCTGACGGTGGCCTCAGGCCACGCGCCGATGAGGGTGAACAGCACCACGAAAGTGGCCAACCTGAATGCCGACCGGCTGGACGGCCTCGACGCAACGGCGTTCCTCGGCGCCAACAAGGTCCGAGCCGACGGCAACCACTCGAGCTCTAGCATCGACGACTTCACCGGCAGCGGTGTCTCGGTCGCCGCCACGACCTTCACCGCGCCGGCCGCCGGCTTCATCATGATCTCCGGGTCGGTCTCGGCGGAGGACGACTGCACCCTGACCGGGCGCGGCAACCTGTTCTACAGCCTGCGGGTCGACGGCAGCAACGTCTTCGGCGGCTTCCCGAACGAGGTCGGCCATTGGGCCGAGTGCGGTGTCGACTCGGGCAACATCGGTGGCTCAGGCGCGGTCACGGCCGTCGTCCCGGTGAGCGCCGGGGCCCACACGGTCGACCTCGTCCTGTCTGAAGGCGGCTCGGGCTCCTTCATCGTCAACCGGAGCGTCACGTCGGTGTTCACGCCCAACGGCAGCGGCTCCGCGATCGGGTCTCTGAGCTCCGACGTCCACGTCGACAACAAGCCTGGCAAGCGCTGATCGACGGTCCGAGTCAATCGCACCATCCGAGGGGCGGCCGCACCGGCCGCCCCTCGGTCACGCGGTCTTCGTGCTGGCTGGGTCAGCCCAACGCGCCGTCGGGCAGATCGAACCAGCGCAGGTGCTCGAAGTCGGCACTGACGTTGCCGGGATGGCTGGACAGGTCCGGCTCCGGGGCAGCGCTCAGGATCGCCGCTCCCTCGCGCAGGTGCTCGACCAGCAGCTCGACGCCGCCGGTGGAGTCGTTGTGCGGCATCGAGGCCGTGTCCCCAGCATATGAGACGTCGTGGAGGGACAACGGCGGTGCGACGGGTCCCTCGCGGTGCCGCCACCGACCGGTGACCGTGTCGAACAGGTAGTCCCCCACCAGCCGCCAGCCGTCACGGGCCACCAGGCGGACCGCCTCGATCAGGTAGTCGGCCACCGCGTCGGAGATGAAGTAGTTGAAGTTGATCCGCACCCAGCCCGGCTTGATGCCCTCGCACCCACCGGTGATCTCGCGTTCGAACTCGTGAGACCGCTCGAGGTCGATGCCCAGCAGCCGGTGCCCGTAGGGACCTGCACACGAGCAGCCGCCACGCGACTGGATGCCGAACAGGTCGTTGAGCAGGGCGACGACGTAGTTGTGGTGGAGATAGCGGCCCGACGGCGAACGGATGATGAACGAGACGATCGAGAGCCGCCTCGCGTCGAGGTTGCCGAGCAGCTCGATCCTCGGCTCCTCTGCCCAGGCCGCCACGGCACGGGCGATGTGCCGGTCCTCCTGCTCGCGGATGGTCGCCGTCCCAACCGCCTCTTTGAGCTGGAAGACCAGCCCGGCGCGGACCGCCTCGACGATGGCCGGAGTCCCGCCCTCCTCGCGGTGGGCCGGGTCGTCCAGGTAGCGGTGGTCGTCGTCGTTGACGTAGAGCACCGTGCCACCACCGGGCACGTCCGGCACCCGGTTGGTGAACAGGGCCCGGCGGGCGACGAGCACGCCCGGGGTCGAAGGACCGCCGATGAACTTGTGCGGCGAGATGAACACCGCGTCCAGGTAGGAGAGCGGCGATGCGTCGCCGATCGGGTCCATGTGGATGTCGATGTACGGCGCGGCGGCGGCGAAGTCCCAGAAGCACAGCGCCCCGTGCTCGTGGAGCAGCGTCGAGATCGCCGCAGTGTCGGACACGATCCCGGTCACGTTGGAGGCGGCGGAGAAGGTGCCGATCTTCACCGCGCGGTCGGCGTACTTCTCGAGCTGGTCGCGCAGGTCCTGGCAGTCCACTCCCCCGTCGGCGTCCTGGTGGATCACCACCACGTCTGCGATGGTCTCGCGCCACGGGATCTCGTTGGAGTGGTGCTCGTAGGGCCCCACGAAGACCACCGGGCGCTCCGCGGGCGGGATGTGCTCAGTCAGTGCGTGCTGGTCATCGAGACGCGACGGCACCCGGAGCCCCAGCACACCGATCAGCTTCGCGATCGCGCCCGTGCACCCGGACCCGGCGAAGATCACCACGCAGTCGTCGCCGGCCCCGACGGAGGATCGGATGATCTCGCGGGCCTCCTCGCGCAGCCGGGTGGTCTGAAGGCCGGTGCCGCTCGACTCGGTGTGGGTGTTGGCGTAGCTGGGGAGCACCTGGTGGCGGATGAAGTCCTCGATGAAGGTCAGCGCCCGACCCGACGCCGTGTAGTCGGCATAGGTGACGCGGCGCCGACCGTACGGCGTCTCCATCACGTGGTCCTCGCCGATCACCGACTCGCGGATCAACCGGAGCAGGCCCTCCCGCTCTGCCATCCCCCGACAGTACGACGTCCCCGTCGCTCAGCCGGTCAGAACGGCGGCGGGCCCAGGATCTCGATCCCGCCGTTGACCCGTCCGCTCTCCGCGATCCGTCCGAAGTCGGTCTCGCGGGCCGAGCCCTCGAGCGGCTCGCTGGCACCCCGGTAGAACGGCTCGCAGGCGGTCGAGGGCTGGATGGCCAGGACCCGGGCCTCGTCGCTGACCACCTTGAACGCGTGGGCCACCCCCGCAGGGACCAGGACGAAGGCATCCTGTCCGAGGGCGATCTCCTCGCCGTCGATGTGGTAGACCAGCTCCCCCGCCAGGACCCAGAGCGACTCCGGGATCGGGTGCGTGTGCAGCGGAGTCATCTTGCCTCCGTCCATGGCGACCTCGACGACGCTCAGTGCGCCCCCGCTGTCCGCCTCGCCCACCTTCCACGTCCAGACCCCGCCACCGAAGAACCAGCACTGCTCTCCTTCGCCGGCGTGCCGGACCACTGCTGCCCTGGTCGTCTCAACACTGCTCATATCCGCCACCCGAATCCTTTCATGGGACTGGCGTCCCATCATGAAACTGTCATACCATGAATGCCATGTCAAGGGATTATGTGGAGGCGGGGCGCACCCAGCAGAAGCGGCGCACTCGCGACCAGTTGCTGGCGGCCGCGTGGACGCTGATGGAGGGCGGAGACACCCCGCGCGTCGAGGAGGCTGCCGAAGCGGCCGGCATCTCCCGCACCACCGCCTACCGCTACTTCGCCTCGCAGGCGGAGCTGCTGGCAGCGGCGTTCCCGGAGACGGCTCGCGCGTCGATGCTCCCGGACCCGGCACCCGCAGCGCCCCTCGACCGAGTCGCCGCTGTCGCTGCGGTCGTGGTCGACCGGATCGCGGAGACCGAGCACCTGCAAAGGACCATGCTCCGACTCTCGCTCGGCGACGCACCGCATGACCTCCCACTCCGTCAGGGTCGGGTGATCGCGTGGTTCGAGGAGGCACTCGAACCCCTGCGCGAGCGACTCGGCGACGACGCCGTCCATCAGCTGGCGGTCGCGCTGCGCAGCGTCTGCGGCATCGAGACCCGGGTGTGGCTGAGCGACATCGCCGGCCTCGACACGGACGCCGTTCGGGCTCTCCAGCTGTGGATGACTGATGCGCTGATCCGGCGGGCTCTGGAGGTCCCCCCGCCCGACGGCTAGCGTGTGGGGATTCACGGGGACTCGGCCATGTGGAGGTTTTGCAGATGTCGATCGAACGTCGCACGATTCTCAAGGGCGGTGCCGCCACCACCCTCGCCGCGGTCGCCGGAGGTCCCTTCCAGGGCCTCTTGGGGTCGCCGGCTTCAGCTGCCGAACGTGCCGCGCCATTCCGCGCCCTGGGTCCGATTCCTGACGAGCGCGACGGGCAGGTGCGGCTCCATCTGCCGAGGGGCTTCTCCTATCGGTCGTTCCACGACACGGAGTTCCCCGTGACGCTCGACGATGGCACCGCGCTGCCCGGACGCCACGACGGCATGGGCGCCTTCCGAGGGCCAAACGGCAACGTCGTTCTCGTTCGCAACCACGAGATCACCAACTCGCCGAACACTCCGGCGTTCGGGCCGGGCACGCCGTACGACGCCATGGCGGGCGCCGGCACGACCACGGTCGAGGTGACCCCGTTCGGCGAAGTGGTGAACTCCTACACGAGCCTGAACGGGACGATGTTCAACTGCAGCGGCGGCGTGATGCCGTGGGGCTCGTGGATCAGCTGCGAGGAGACGATCAACGGACCGGACGTCGGCCCCGACTTCACCGGCGCCTCCAACGTCACGCTCGAGAAGCCGCACGGCTACATCTTCGAAGTGCCGGCCAACGGCCAGAGCACCCGACAGCCGATCACGCGAGCAGGGCGCTTCCCGCACGAGGCGGTCTCCTTCGACCCGAAGGACGGGATCCTGTACCTCACCGAGGACAACTTCGAGTTCCCGTCGGGCTTCTACCGCTACATCCCGAGGACGAACCCGATGAGGACCGGGCGGCTCGACAACGAGGGCCGGCTGCAGATGCTCGCCATCAAGGGCCGGCCCAACGCCCACCTCGAGGCACGACAGCCGAACCGGGCCAAGTACAAGGTCACCTGGGTCGACATCGACGATCCCAACCCCACCTTCCCCTACACGCCTGGTGAGGCGGCGCCGACGACCAACGACGCTGCGCTGGTGTACGTCGGCGACCAAGGACGCGCGCAGGGAGCCGCACTCTTCTCACGGCTCGAGGGCCAGGTGTACGACGACAACGTCGTCTACTTCACCTCCACCCAGGGCGGCGGACCGCAGGAAGACGACACGGACGACGACAACGCCAACGGCTTCGGTCACGGGAACGGACAGGTGTGGGCGTACCACACCCGTGCGAAGACGCTGGAGGTCATCTACCAGGCCCCCGTCGACGACGCCGAGGCGAACCTCACCTTCGACTTCCCTGACAACATCACCACGAGTCGCCGAGGCACTCTCGTGGTGTGTGAGGACAGCCTGGTCGACAACTACATCCGCGGTCTGACCCGCAACGGCAAGCTGTGGGACATCGCGCTGAACCGTCTGGTCAGCCAGCTGACCGGCCTGCCGCGCTACGGGGACGAGTTCGCCGGCTCGACGTTCTCCAGAGACGGGCACACCTTGTTCGTCAACATCCAGGCCGGCCGCGGGATGTCATTCGCGATCTGGGGGCCGTGGCAGCGCATCGGCGTCTGACCATCGCAGATCCGGTGTGTCCGCGCCGCCGTCCACCGACGGCACGCGGGCCGGCGTCACCAGAGTGGCGGCTCCCGCCACGTCGACGAGCACGCTGACGTGCGGGTGCAGCTGGAGGACGGACGCCGGGCAGTCCGGGGTGACCGGACCGGTCAGCGCAGCGGCGACGGCGTCACGCTTGGCGGCCCCGGAGGCGACGAGCACGAGCCGCCGGGCCTCCAGGATCGTGCCCAGCCCCTGGGTGATCGCATGCGTGGGCACCGCCTCGGCACCGAAGGCGCTCGCGTTGTCGCACCTCGTCGTCTCGCTGAGCTCCACGACCCGGGTGCGCGAGTCCAGCGGGGAGCCGGGCTCGTTGAACGCCAAGTGCCCGTTGCGGCCGATCCCGAGCACCTGGACGTCGATGCCGCCCAAGGCCCGGATCCGGTCCTCGAGCCGCTCGCCGCGCCCCTTCGGCACGACGAACCGCTCCGGAGGCACCCCCAACGGGCCGGCGATCTCACGCCGTACGTAGGTGGCGAACGACGCCGGGTGCCCGGCCGGCAGCCCCACGTACTCGTCCAGCGCCACCACTGACAGCCCAGAGAAGTCCGCCCCACTCCCCCGCGCCTGGGCCAGGCACCGGTAGAGCGGCGCCGGCGTGGCGCCGGTGGCGACGCCGAGCACCAGACCCGGCTTGGCCGCCAGCTCGGACTGGACGATCGAGGCGGCGCGCTCGCCCACGGCCTCCGCGTCCGCCAGGACGAACAGTTCCATTCACCCACCTCTGAGGTATTGCGGAGCACGGGCTCCAGTGTCAGTATCCCACCAATAGGAAAGTTTCCTATCTAATGGTGGGGTCGATGGCTACACGGACACGCGGGACGGCGCTGATCGCCGGAGCCGCTTTGCTCGTGCTCATTCCGCTCGGGGGTACGCCGACGCGGGCGGCCCCGATGACGGCCGGCGCGTCGACAGCGCCCGCCGTCCGGGCGGAGCTTCGCGTGAACCAGCAGGGCTACCTGCGCCGCGAGCCGAAGTCGGCCCGGCTGATGGCCTCCCGGGAGCTGGGCAGGACGACGTTCGAAGTGGTGGACGACTCCGGCCACGTCGCCCTGCGAGGGCGCGTGCCGGCCCAGCCCGCCGGCTACTGGAGCCGCAGCTTCCCCGCCGTCTACCGACTCGACCTGAGCGCGCTGCACCGGGTCGGCCGCTACCGGGTCGTGACCCACGGCGCGGCGCGCGCCGCGTCGCCGTGGTTCGAGGTGACCAGCGCCCGGGTGCTGTTCGCACCGATCATCGCCAACGGCGTCGCGTTCGACCAGAACCAGCGCGACGGCGACGAGATGGTGGCGGGCCCGCTCAACCGTCAGCCCTCGCACCTGCTCGACCGGCAGGCCGGCGTCTACGCATGGCCGCACATGGTCCGCGGCGAGGACGTCATCACCGACCCCGACCTCATCAGGATCGGCGGACCGGTCGACGTCGAGGGCGGCTGGGCCGACGCCGGTGACTACCTCAAGTTCACCCACTCGTCGGCGTACAACGACGTCGTCCTCTTCAGCAGTGCCCGCCTCCTCGGCGCCCAGGCCCCAGCGAACCTCCTCGCCGAGGCGCGCCACGGCCTGGAGTGGCTGGACAAGATGTGGGACGAGCAGTCCGGCACCCTGCACATCCAGGTGGGCGTCGGCTCGGGCAACAAGCAGGGCACCTTCGCCGGGGACCACGACCTGTGGCGGCTGCCCCAGGCCGACGACCAGGACACCGACCCGATGTACCGGTACGTCGCGCGCCGGCCGGTCTTCGACGCAGCTCCGGCCGGGCAGCCCATCAGCCCCAACCTCGCCGGCCGGGTGTCGGCGGCTTTCGCCCTCGCCGCCCAGCACGACGCGGCGACCGACCCGGCGAAGGCCCGGGACGAGCTGCGCGAGGCACAGGCGCTCTACGCCCGCGCCGACACCGCCACCCCGCCGCGGCAGCTGGTCACCGCGCTCCCCCACGCCTTCTACCCGGAGTCGGTGTGGCAGGACGACATGGAGCTCGGCGCGGTTGAGATCGCCCGCGCCGCGCAGCTGCTCGGCGAGCCCGCCACCGCCTATCTCGAGGCTTCCGCGCACTGGGCCAGGCGCTATCTACGGGCCGGGTCCACCGACACCCTCAACCTGTACGACGTCGGCGCACTGGCGCACGCGAGCCTCGCGGGTGCCATGCGCGAGCTGCCTCATGGCCGGCTCGCGGTGACCCGGCGGGCTCTGGTCGGCGACCTGGCCGACCAGGTCCGCCAGGGCCAAACGCACGCCCGGCACGACCCGTTCGGCGCGGCGGTCGACGTCACCGAGTTCGACGCCAACTCGCACACCTTCGGGCTCGTCGCGACGGTCGCCCTCTATGACCTGCTGACCGGAAGCCGTCGCTTCCAGGGCTTCGCCAGCGCCCAGCGCGCCTGGCTGCTCGGCGGCAACCCGTGGGGCGTCAGTGCGATGGTCGGAATCGGCTCGTCGTACCCCCGCTGCATGCAGCACCAGGTCGCCAACCTGTCCCCCGCACCCGACCTCGGCGCAGTGGTCAACGGGCCCAACGGCGCCGGCAACTTCGAGGGCGGCCTGGGCGGGTTCTTCGACGAGATGCGCCGCTGCTCACGACCGGGCTACCGAGCCTTCGACGGCCAGGGCAGCCGGTACGTCGACGACGTCCGCGCCTGGCAGACCGACGAGCCCGCACTCGACATGACCGCGGCGGCGATCCTGGCCGCGGCCGCGCAGCTCCGACTCCACGAGGAGGTCCGGTGATCCCAGGCGCGAACCCCGGCACCCCCACGCTGTTGCGCGGCATCAACGATCGCGCCGCGCTCAATCTGCTGATCGAGCGCGGCCCGCTGTCGCGCAGCCAGCTCGGCGAGCTCACCGGCCTCTCCAAGCCCACCGCCGCCCAGCTGCTCCACCGGTTGGCCGACGTCGGGCTGGTCATCACCAGCGGAAACACCCACGGCAGCCCCGGCCCGCCGGCCCAGCTGTACGCCATCAACCCCGATGCGGCCTATGTCGCCGGTCTCGACGTGACCCCGACCCGGGTCCTCGCGGCGGTCGCCGACATCGCCGGACGGACCATCGGCCACTACGAGCTCCGCACGCCTCGCCGGGCCGGGCCCGACGCGGTCAGCCACGTGCTCCAGGCCCTCGAAGGAGCCGCCGCGTCCGCCGGCCTGCCCCGCACCCGCCTGGACCGCGTGGTGATCGGCACACCCGGTGCCTTCGAGCCGGCCAACCACCGGCTGCGCTACGCACGGCACCTGCCCGGCTGGCACGAGCCACATCTGCTGGAGCGGCTCTCGGCTGCGGTCGGGGTGCCGCTGGACGTCGACAACGACGTCAACCTGGCCGCCACCGCCGAGATGCGGTCCGGGTGCGCCCGGGGAGTCGACGACTTCGTCCTGCTGTGGGCGGACGAGGGACTGGGTGCCGCCATCGTGATCGATGGTCGGGTCCACGGTGGCGCCACCGGTGGTGCCGGCGAGGTGGGCTTCCTCCCGCTGCCTGGCACCCCCCTGGTTCGCGACGTACGCCGGGTCAACACCGGCGGCTTCCAGGAGCTCGCCGGCGGACGCTCGGTCCTGGCGCTGGCCCGGTCGCTCGGCCTTCGGGCCTCGACCCCCGGCGCGGCGGTGACCGCCGCGCTCGGCAGGCCCGGGGCGGGTGACCAGCTGCTCGCGACGCTCGCGGAGCGGTTCGCGCTCGGCATTGCCGCGCTGATCTCGGTGGTGGACCCGTCGCTGGTCGTCCTCTCCGGCGGCGTGCTGACCGCGGGCGGGCCGCGGCTGCGCGACCTGATCGACGAGGAGGTCGGCTCGCTGGCCCTCAACCGGCCCCGGCTCGAGCTGGCCGGCGTCGCCGACAACCCGGTGCTCGCCGGGGCCATCGACACGGCACTTGCCGTCACCCGCAACGAGGTCTTCGACACCATCCAACGCCGCACCGCACCGTCGAACACGCAACGGCCCATCACCAGGAGAGAACCATGAACCCATCCATCGGACGTCGCCTCGCAGCAGTCTCCGCTGCCCTGGCCCTCCCGCTCGCGGTCACCGCCTGCACCGGCTCCTCCGAGGGCGGGCAGAACGACGACCCGGATGCCGAGGTCACCATCACGTTCTGGCACGGCTGGAGCGCCGACAGCGAGGTCGAGGCCATCGAGGCGGCCGTCGGCGCGTTCGAGAAGGAGAATCCCAACATCCACGTCGAGGTGGTCGGCAACATCACCGACGACAAGATCAACCAGGCGCTCCGGGCCGGTGGACCGAAGGCGCCGGACGTGGTCTCGTCGTTCACGACCGACAACGTCGGGCAGTTCTGCAGCTCGGGGGCGTTCGTGGACCTGTCGTCGTTCCTGGAGGACTCCGGGATCGACCCGGCTTCGACCTTTCCGGCGGCTCAGCTGGAGTACACGCAGTTCGAAGGCAACCAGTGTGCGCTGCCGCTGTTGAACGACGCCTATGGCCTGTACTACAACAAGGACGCCTTTGCCGAAGCCGGCATCGAAGCGCCGCCGAAGACCCTCTCGGAGTTCGACGAGGTCGCGGCCAAGCTGACCAAGACCTCCGGCGACACCTACTCCCAGCTGGGGTTCATGCCCAACTACCACGGCTACGAGACCACGATCAGCCACTACGCCGCGCTGTGGTCCCCGACGTACTTCACCGAGGACGGGAAGTCGAACGTCGCCGACGACCCGGCCTTCGCGGCGATGTATGAGTGGCAGAAGAGCCTCGTCGAGAAGCTCGGCGGGTACTCCCGGCTCGAGAAGTACCGCAACACCTTCGGCGACGAGTGGGGGGCGAAGAACCCGTTCATGACCGGGCAGGTGGCCATGTCGATCGACGGCGAGTGGCGGGCCGGCATGATCGACGCCGACGCGCCTGATCTCAACTACGGCGTGGCGCCCTTCCCCGTGCCCGACGACCAGGCCGACCAGTACGGCAAGGGCTACATCTCCGGCACCATCGTCGGCATCGCCAGCACCAGCCAGAAGCAGAACGCCGCGTGGAAGTTCGTGGAGTACATGACCACGGACACCGACGCCGTCGTCAGCTTCTCCAACGGGATCCACAACGTCCCGTCCACGCTGGCCGCGCTCGAGTCGCCTGACCTCAGCACGGACCCGAACTTCCAGACGTTCGTCGAGATCTCGTCGCACCCCGACAGCAACACCACCCCGGCCAGCCCGAACGGTGGCGCCTACCAGCTCACCCTGCAGGACCTGGGCTACGCCTACGAGTCGGGGAAGCAGCCCGACCTCCAGGCCGGGCTCGAGGAAGTCGCAGCGCAGATCGACACGGACATCGCCCAAAGCCAGTAACGGCACCCGTTCCGTGACCACGACGACCACAACGGCGGCACCGCGCCGTACGGAGCCGCGCTCCTTCACGGCGCGGGGCCGGCGCCGCCGGGAGACGCTGCGCAACCTCGCGTTCCTCTCGCCGTGGCTGCTCGGCACCGGGCTGTTCTTCGTCTACCCGCTGCTCTCGACGGTCTACTTCTCCTTCACCCACTACAACGGCTTCCAGCCGCCCACCTTCGACGGGCTGGACAACTGGAAGTTCGTCTTCCGCGACTACCCGTTCTTCTGGCCGGCCCTGCGCAACACACTTTGGCTGGTCGCGGTGATGGTCACGCTGCGGGTGGTCTTCGGCCTCGCCGTCGGCATGCTAGTCATCAAGATCAAGCGCGGTGCCGGGCTGCTCCGCACGCTGTTCTACGCGCCGTACCTCGTCCCGCAGGTGGCTGGCACGCTTGCCTTCGTCTTCCTGCTCAACCCAGGTACGGGGCCCGTCAACACGATTCTGGGCAGGCTGGGGCTGCCCGAGCCCGCCTGGTTCAACGACCCGGCGTGGTCGAAGCCGGCGCTCACGCTGCTGGCGCTGTGGGCCATCGGCGACCTGATGGTCATCTTCATGGCCTCGCTCCTCGATGTGCCGAAGGAGCTGTACGACGCGGCCGACCTGGACGGCGCCGGGGTGATCAACAGGTTCCGCTACGTCACCCTCCCCCACCTGCGGCCGATCATCGGCTTCGCGGTGGTGACCGGCGTGATCGCGACGATGCAGTACTACACACAGCCGATCGTGGCCGGCGAGGTCGCCAGCGGGCACATCCAGGGCTCCGGGCAGCAGTTCGAGCCCGGCTACCCGGACAAGTCGACGCTCACCTTGCCGCAGCTCGTCTACAACCTAGGCTTCCAGCGGTTCGACCTCGGCGCCGCGTGCGTGGTCGCGCTCGTGCTGTTCGGGCTGAGCATGGCCTTCGCTGCCGTCCTCATGCGCCGCGGCAGTGTGTTCCTCGGTGGTGACACGTGACGCCGCGGACCCGCCGGGGGCTCGAGTGGGTGGCCGTGCACGTGTTCGCGATCGCCTGCGCGCTGTTCTTCGTCCTGCCGATCGTCTTCGTCGCGCTCACCGCAGTGATGAGCGACGAGCAGTCGCTGACCCGTGACCTGTGGCCGAACCCCTTCCAGTGGCACAACATGGTCGACGTCTGGCACACCGAGGGCTTCCCGACCTGGTGGCGCAACACGCTGCTGTACGCCGCGGGCGGCACCGTGCTGACCCTGCTCTCGAGCATCCCGGTCGCCTACGCCCTCGCGCACTTCAAGTTCCGCGGGCGCCAGCTGGCGATGATGATGGTGATCGCGACCATGATGCTGCCGCCGCAGGTGGTGATCATCCCGATGTACCTCGTGTGGGCCAAGCAGCTGCACCTCAGCGGCACGCTCTGGCCGCTGATCGTGCCGCTGGCCTTCGGCGACGCCTTCTCGATCTTCCTGCTCCGGCAGTTCCTCGTCACCGTCCCACGGGAGTACTTGGACGCTGCCAAGGTCGACGGTGCCAGCGAGCTCCAGGTGCTCTGGAAGGTGGTGCTCCCGATGTGCCGTCCGGCCATCGCGGCGGTGGCACTGTTCCAGTTCTTCTACTGCTGGAACGACTACTTCGGGCCGCAGATCTATGCCAGCGAGAATCCCGGCGCCTGGACTCTCAGCTATGGGCTGAGCACGTTCAAGGGCGCACACCACACGAACTGGAACCTCACCATGGCCGCCACCCTGCTGGTGATGGCGCCGGTGATCGCCCTCTTCTTCGTGGCCCAGAAGGCCTTCATCGAGGGCGTCACGCTGACAGGAGTCAAGGGATGAAACTGTGTCTTTGAAGCTGGCGGTCGTCGGCGGCGGGTCGACGTACACGCCGGAGCTCGTGGACGGGCTCGGCCGGCTGCACGACGTGCTCCCGGTCGACGAGCTGGTGCTCGTGGACCCGGCCGAGGAGCGGCTGGAGCTGGTCGCGGGCGTCGGCCAGCGGATCCTGTCTCGGCTCGGCTCCCCGGCCCGGTTGGTCACGTCGACCTCACTGGAGCCAGCGCTGGACGGCGTGGACGCGGTGCTCCTGCAGCTGCGCGTGGGCGGACAGGCGGCGCGCAACCAGGACGAGTCCTGGCCGCTCGAGTGCGGCTGCGTCGGGCAGGAGACCACCGGTGCCGGCGGGCTGGCCAAGGCGCTGCGGACGGTACCGGTGGTCCTCGACATCGCCGAACAGGTCACCAAGGCCGCGCCGGACGCGTGGATCATCGACTTCACCAACCCGGTCGGCATCGTCACCCGGGCGCTGCTCCAGGCGGGGCACCGCGCCGTGGGGCTGTGCAACGTGGCGATCGGCTTCCAGCGCCAGTTCGCCGAGCTCCTCGGCGTCGACCCGGAGCGGCTCGAGCTCGACCACGTCGGCCTCAACCACCTCACGTGGGAGCGGGCGGCGCGGGTGGACGGGGTGGATCGGCTGCCGGAGCTGCTGGCCCGTCACGTCGACGAGATCGCGCCGTCCGGTCTGCCCTCGTCGCTGCTGAGGTCTCTGGGCGTGGTGCCGTCCTACTACCTGCGCTACTTCTACGCCCACGACGAGGTGGTCCGCGAGCAGCTCGAGAGCGGGTCCCGCGCCTCGGAGGTCGCCGAGATCGAGCATCGGCTGCTCAAGCTGTACGCCGACCCGACGCTCGACACGAAGCCCGAGCTGCTCGCGCAGCGCGGCGGCGCGTTCTACTCCGAGTCGGCGGTGCAGCTGGCCGCGGCGCTGCTGGGCGACGGCGCGGCCTCGAGACAGGTCGTCAACCTGCGGAACGCGGGCACGCTGCCCTTCCTGCCGGACGACGCGGTGATCGAGGTAGCGGCCCATGTCGACCGGTCCGGGGTGCACGCGCTCCCGGTCGCACCGCTCGACCCGCTGTACGCCGGTCTGGTCGCCGCGGTGACAGCCTACGAGGACCTGGCCCTCGAGGCGGCGCTGCACGGCGGCCGCGAACGGGTCTTCGACGCGCTGCTCGCCCACCCCCTCGTCGGGCAGGCGGTGCTCGCCGACGGGCTGACCGACCGGCTGATCGCCCACAACCGCGAGCACCTGCCGTGGGCGTGATCGACGCTGTCCTGGCCATCGACGCCGGGAACAGCAAGACGGACGTCTGCGTCGTCTCGGCCGGCGGCGAGCTGCTCGGCAGCGCGCGCGGCGGGCCGTTCCGGCCGCACCTCGTCGGTGCCGGTCCCGCGGTCGCCGGTCTCGAGCCGACGGTCGCGGAGGCCCTGGGCCGCGCTGGGGACGTCGAGCTCAGGCACGTCGCTGCCTGCCTGGCCAACGCGGACCTGCTGGTCGAGTACGACGCCCTCGAGTCGGCCATCGGGGCGACTCGCTGGGCGCCGTCGTACGAGGTGGTCAACGACACCTTCGCCCTGCTCCGCGCCGGGCTCGACGGGTCGCGCGGGGTCGCCGTGATCTGCGGTGCCGGGATCAACTGCACCGGCATGCTGCCCGACGGCACCACTGTCCGCTTCGCGGCCGTCGGTCACATCTCCGGTGACTGGGGTGGCGGCGGTCACCTCTGGCAAGAAGCGATGTGGTGGGCGGCCCGCGCCGAGGACGGCCGCGGGCCGGACACGGCGCTCCGCACCGCGCTCCCCCAGCACGTGGGGCTGGACTCCATGGCCGCCCTCATCGAGGCGGTGCATCTCGGCACCCTCCCCGAGCAGCGTTGCATGGAGCTCACGCCGGTCCTGTTCGCGGTTGCCGACACCGGTGACCCGGTCGCCGCCGACGTCGTACGCCGGCAGGCCCACGAGGTGGTGGCGCTGGCCGCGACCGCGATCCGCCGGCTCGGGGTGGCCGATGCTCCGATCGACGTCGTCCTGGGTGGCGGTGTCCTGACCGCCGGCCACGTCAGGCTGATGGAGGAGATCGAGCGCCGACTCGCGGTCGAGGCACCCCACGCCATCGCGCGCGTGGTCGAGGCGCCGCCGATCGCCGGGGCCGCACTCCTAGGCCTCGACCGCATCGACGCGCCGCCGGAGGCCCGCGACCGGCTGCGCGAGGCATTCCGCCTCGCCGCGCGTGATCTGGCCAGCTAGGCCTCGGGTGTGAAACGGCCCGCCTGACTGGGCGGTGAGCCTGGGCCCGTTCTGGGCAGCGAATGGGCCCTAGTTCACCGCCGCCCGGGGCCGGGCGGCCGGGGAGTGCTCGCGCATCGGCCAGGAGAGCATGAAACCGGCGTGCGTGCCGTCGGCCGAACGACGACACTGGTCGGGTGCCGACGCTCAGCCAGTGGCTCGCCTTCGTGCTGGCGAGCGCGCTGTTCATCCAGGTTCCCGGACCGAGTCTGCTCTTCACGATCGGGCGGGCCCTGACCGTCGGCCGGCGTGATGCCCTGCTCTCCGTCGTCGGGAACGCGCTCGGGATCGTGACACAGGTGCTGGCGATCGCGGTCGGGCTGGGCGCCGTGGTGGCCGCGAGTGCCCAGGCCTACACGGTGCTCAAGGTGGTCGGTGCCGCGTACGTCGTGTGGCTCGGTGTGCAGGCGATCCGGCATCGCGGCGATGCCCGCGCCGCGCTCCAGGCCATCGACGGGGTGTCCCCACCGCCTGCCCAGGTGCGGAGGTCGCTGCGCGTGGGCTTCACGGTGGGTGTGACCAACCCGAAGACCATTGTGTTCTTCGTGGCGTTCCTCCCCCAGTTCGTCAACGACTCCGCGGGCCACACCGGGTTCCAGCTCGCCCTGCTCGGGATGGTGTTCGGGACCATGTGCGTGGCCTCCGACAGCGTCTGGGCGCTCGCCGCCGCCAGGGCCCGCGACTGGTTCGCTCGCAGTCCGAAGCGCCTAGACACTCTGGGCGTGACCGGGGGCGTGATGATGATCGGGCTGGGCGCGACCATGGCGGCGGCGGAATAGTCGCCGGCATGGCAAAGCCACCCGGCGAGGACGGCGCGGAGATCCGGCCGTTCCGGGACGCCGACGAGTTCGACGAGTGGCTTTCCGAGCATCACGACCACCAGCCCGGCGTCTGGCTGAAGCTGGCCAAGAAGTCCAGCGGCATCCCCTCGCTCACCGACGACGAGGCAGTCGACCTCGGCCTCTGCTGGGGCTGGATCTCCGGGCAGCGGCGCGGCCTCGACGAGACGCACTACCTGCAGAAGTACGTCCCCCGCCGGCCGCGCAGCCGCTGGTCGCAGGTCAACGTCCGGAAGGTCGCCGAGCTCACCGAGGCCGGCCGGATGCGGCCGCCCGGCGTCGCCGAGGTCGAGGCGGCCAAGGCCGACGGACGATGGGACGCGGCGTACGTCTCGCAGAAGGAGTTCACCGTCCCCGGTGACCTGCGGGCGGCCCTCGACGCCGAGCCGCCGGCCGCAGCGGCGTACGACGCGCTCAGCCGGACCGAGCAGTACGCCGTGGTGCTCGACCTGGTCACGGCCCGCGACCCGCGGACCCGCGCCGCGCGGGTGCAGTCAGCGGTGGACCGGCTCTGCTCCGGGCCGAGTGCGTGACCTCTCAGAGCTCGGCCAGCCGCGGCACCACGTCCTCGCACATCGAGGTCGTCCAGGCCACCGGGTCGTCACCGGAGGGCATCACGGTGATCATCGAGATGCCGAGGGCGGCGTACGGCTCCATGGAGGACAGGAACACATCCGGGTCCGCGGTGGGGTCGGCGTTCACGATCATCGTCTTCTCGATGGCGTCGTAGTCCGTCCCCACGGTCTCGCAGTGGCCGCGCAGCACCGCCAGCTTGTGCTCGACCGCACCCGGGTCGCCGCCGAAGACGTTGCAGGCGTCGGCGTACTGGGCGACCAACCGCAGCGTCTTCCGCTCGCCGCTGCCGCCGATCATGATGGGCGGTCGCGGCTGCTGCACCGGCGGCGGGACGCAGCCGGTCTCGGCGAGCTGGTAGTGCTTCCCGTCGAGGGGTCCGTCGTCGTCGCTCCACATCTGGCGCACGACGCGAAGGGTCTCCTCGAGCCGTTCGAACCGTTCGCTCATCGACGGGAACGGGACGCCGAGGCCGATGTGCTCGCGCTCGTACCACGCCGCGCCGATGCCGAGCATCGCCCGGCCGCCGGAGAGCACGTCGAGCGTGGTGACGGTCTTGGCGAGCAGCCCGGGGTGGCGGTACGTCACGCCGGTGACCAGCAGGCTGAGCCGGACGTCCCGGGTCACCGCGGCGAGGTAGCCGAGGGTCGTGTAGCCCTCGAGCATCGGCTCGGGCGGTCCGCCCAGCACCTCCATCTGGAACCAGTGGTCCATCACGGTGAACTGCGCCGCGCCGCCTTCGTCGGCGACGCGCGCCGTCTCGGTGAGCCGCTCGGTCAGCCGGTGCTCCCAGCCGGGGTGGGTGAAGTTCGCATAGTGCACGCCGAGCCGCATGAGATCGAGACTAGCCAGCCAATGGCGTGGGTACTGCCGGACCATGACCACCCCACGCAGCAGCGAGGAGCTCGAGGCCATCCAGGCGGTCGTGGACCGCGTCACGTCCTGGCAGGACGGCGCCACCGAGGAGACCGTCGAGAAGGAGCTGCGCGAGGGGTTCGCGGAGGTCGGTGTCGAGCTCCCGGACCAGGACGTGAAGAAGCTCGCTGGCGCCATCCAGGACGAGCACGGCGCCGTGCAGGCCGCCGACGTGCTGGCGTGAACCGATAGTCCCGGACGTTTGTGTAGGTCACACGGCGTATCGGCCTACACAAACGTCAGGGACTATCCGGCCCCGGTGGCGACCCAAGCACCTGGCCGGCGCAACGCGTCCGGGAGCACCGTGGCCGCGCTTCCCCGGGCCGCGTTGAGCTGCGGCTGGGTGACGAACAGTGCCCGCGACAGGTCCGTGCCCGACAGGTCCGCATCGCGCAGGTCGGCGCCGAGCAGGTCCGTCCGCTGCAGCACGCAGTCGCGGAGGTCGGCGGCGATCAGGAGCGCACCCCGCAGGTCCGCGCCGGCCAGGTCGTGCCCGCGCAGATCGCGGCCGGCCAGGTCCTCTCCGGCGTACGACGGCCCGTTCCCCCGGACCGCGCTGCTCACCCCTGCCAGCGCGTCTCCGACGAGGGCGGCGAGCCGGTCGACCTCGGCGTCGAGCACCTGATCCGGCGTCCCGTACGTCGCTGCGACGACGCGCTCACGCAGGCGCATCAGTGCGTCCGAAGGAGCGAGCGCCGCGCCCTGGTCGAGCAGCACGAGCATCTCGTGCAGGCGGCGCACCACCGCGAGCACGGCGTACATCTGCGCTGCAGTCCCGGGCGCCTCGCGCCAAGAGACGCCCTCGTAGAGCACCTGCGACACGTGCTGGCCGGCGCCGAAGCACTCATAGGCGACGCAGCCACCCATCCCGGCCGGAAGCAGCTCGGCGTGGATCGCGCACGCGTCCGACTCGGTCAGGTGGCGGCACGGCTCCCCCGCCTCCTTGGCGAAGGCGAACCCGGCCGCCCCCGACGACCGGGAGAACGGCAGCGCCACGCAGCACAGCCCGAAGCACTGCGCGCAGTCCGGCTCGAGACGGGTCACGTGACCATCATCGGGGCTGGATAGCGTGGCGGCATGGCACTCTCCCCCCGCGAGCTCAATGACGGAACCACGATCCCCCCGGTCGGCTTCGGCACGGCCGGCCTCCGCGGCGACGACGCCGTCGAGGTGGTGATGAATGCACTGGACAACGGCTACCGGCTCATCGACACCGCGGTGAACTACGGCAACGAGGTCGAGGTCGGCGAGGCGATCCGGCGCTCCGACGTACCGCGTGACGAGATCGTGGTGACCAGCAAGATCCCCGGCCGCCACCACGGGTACGACGACGCGATCACGAGCACCCGCGAGTCGCTCGACCGGCTCGGGCTGGACCGGATCGACGTGCACCTCATCCACTGGCCGAACCCGAAGCAGGAGAAGTACCCGGAGGCCTGGCGCGCGCTGGTGCAGCTGCGGGACGACGGGCTGGTCCGGTCCCCGGGTGTCTCGAACTTCACCGAGGAGCACCTGCGCCGGATCATCGACGAGACCGGCGTGGCCCCGGTGCTCAACCAGATCGAGCTGCACCCCTACTTCCCGCAGCCCGAGATGCGGCGCGTCGACGAGGAGCTCGGCATCGTCACCGAGTCCTGGAGCCCGTTGGGCAAGCGGCAGGCGCCGTTCGGCGATGTGCCGGTCGTGGCGGCAGCAGAGGCGCACGGGGTCAGCCCCGGTCAGGTGATCCTGCGCTGGCAGCTGCAGCTCGGGACGCTCCCGATCCCGAAGTCGGCCACTCCCTCGCGCCAGCGCGAGAACCTCGACCTCGACGGCTTCGAGCTCACCGACGAGGAGGTCGCGGCGATCAGCGCCCTGGCCCGGCCGGACGGGCGGCTTTTCGGCGGCGACCCCGATACCCACGAGGAATTCTGACGGCCACGCCGACGACGCCGTACCTCCGCGTCGACCTCGATCGGCTCCGTCGCAACGTCCGCCGCGCCGCGGAATGGGCCGGCGGCAACCGGGTCGCCCTGCGGCCGCACGCCAAGACCCACAAGTCGCCGGAGATCGGCCGGCTCCAGCTCGGGTCCGGAGCGGTGGGGCTGACCGTGGCGAGCCTGGGCGAGGCCGAGGTCTTTGCGCGGAACAACTGCCCGGACCTCTTCGTCGCCTTCCCGGTGTGGGTGGACGGGCGGGCGGCGGAGCGGCTGCGCGACCTCGCCGAGCGCTGCAGCGTCGCGATCGGGGTCGACTCGGTCGAGGGCGCGGCTCGAGCCGGCCGGCTGCTGGCGCCGTACGGCGTCGAAGTGGTCGTCGAGGTCGACAGCGGCCAGCACCGGACCGGATGCCCGCCCGAGGAGGCCGGCCGGGTCGCCGTCGCCGCTGCGCGGTCCGGGCTGCGCGTGCGTGGCGTCTTCACCTTCCCCGGTCACAGCTATGCGCCCGACGGGATGGCGGCCGCAGCCGCGGACGAGTCCCGCGCGCTGACGACGGCGCGCGACGCGATGCTAGCCGAGGGGCTCGAGGTGTCCGTGGTCAGCGGCGGCTCCACTCCAAGCTGGGGCTACCTCGACACCGACGTCGTCACCGAGGCGCGGCCGGGGTCCTACATCTTCGGCGACGCGCAGCAGTGGGAGCTCGGCACGATGCTCCCGGAGTCCCTGGCCCTGACCTGTCGGACCACCGTGGTCAGCCACGCGAGCGGACGCGCCGTGCTCGACAGCGGCAGCAAGGCTCTCGGTGCCGACCGGGCACCGTACAGCAGCGGATTCGGCCGCCTCCTGCACCACCCGGACGCGCGCATCGTGCAGCTCTCGGAGCACCACGCTGTGATCGACCTCGGTGAGGCTCCCCTCCCCCGCGTGGGGACCCAGGTCGACGTCGTACCCAACCACTGCTGCGCCGCGGTCAACCTGGCCGACGACCTCTGGGTCGAGGAGTTCGGTGGACTGCGGCCTTGGCCGGTCGCCGCCCGGGGACGGAACGGCTAACGGCTCCCTTTAACATCGAGCCCATGTCGAAACGCCTGCTGCCCGTCCTGGTCCTGGTGTGCGCCGCCGCCCTCGCCGCCTGCAGCGACGACGGGGACGACACCGCCACTGACCCGGGCGGCGACGGGTCCAGCCCGACGATCACTGCCGGACCGGCCACCGGCTCCGGGCCCGCGCCCGACGTGACCTGCGACTACCCGGCCGACGACGACAGCCCGGCCGCGAAGGAGGTCGACCCGCCCCCGAGCAAGCCGACCGTCGGTGGTGAGGTGGTGGCCACGGTCCACACCTCGCTCGGCGAAATGACGTTCACGCTCGATGCCGACAAGGCGCCGTGCACGGTGAACTCGTTCATCTCGCTGGCTCAGCAGAACTACTTCGCGTCCACCATCTGCCACCGGCTGGTCACGCTCGACACCGGTGGCATTGCGGTTCTCCAGTGCGGCGACCCGACCGGGACCGGCAGCGGCGGCCCCGGCTACAAGTACGCCGACGAGACCGACGGCTCGGAGACCTACGGCCCGGGCGTCCTCGCGATGGCCAACGCGGGACCGGACACCAACGGCTCTCAGTTCTTCATCGTGTTCGACACCTCGCGACTCGACCCCGACTACACCGTCTTCGGCCACGTCGACGACGCGGCACTCCAGGCGATCACGGACCTGGCCGCGCAGGGCGTCGAAGAGACCGACACCGGCATGACGGCGCCCAAGGAAGAAGTCGTGATCGAGGGCGTCACGTTCAACTGACCGTCACATCGGTGGTTGAGGAGGTCGCACAGCGACCGTCACATCGGTGGTTGAGGAGGTCGCACAGCGACCGTCACATCGGTGGTTGAGGAGGTCGCACAGCGACCGTCACATCGGTGGTTGAGGAGGTCGCACAGCGACCGTCACATCGGTGGTTGAGGAGGTCGCACAGCGACCGTCACATCGGTGGTTGAGGAGGTCGCACAGCGACCGTCACATCGGTGGTTGAGGAGGTCGCACAGCGACCGTCTCGAAACCCCCACGCCTAGAACGGAAACCCAACCCCGCTCAGCCGCTCAGACTCCACCCACAGCGCCTTGGCCAGGTCGGGGTCGAGCGCCCGCTGGCTGCGGCCGACGCCAGTGGGCCAGCCGTTCAGCTCACGGACCCGGTGCGGGCCGACGTAGGTGTTGCCCGGGACGTCCATCGTCGCGGCGTACAGCGTCGGGAGCGCGCCCTGCCAGGCCGCCATCCCGACCAGCCGTTGGCCGAAGCCGCCGACCCACGTCTTGAGCCGGTTGCCGGTGTTGGCGGTGATGGCGGTCGCGGTCGAGCCAGGATGGGCACCGGTGACCCGCAGCGTCGAGCCGACGGCGGTGAGCCGGCGCTGGAGCTCTGCCATGAAGAGCAGGTTCGCCAGCTTGGAGTCGGCGTACGCCGCGTAGGGGCGGTACGTCCGCCGGGTCCAGTCGAGGTCGTCGACGTCGAGGGCGCCGTGGCGGTGTGAGGGCGAGCCCACGACGACCACCCGGTCGGTGAGCCGCGGCAGCAGCAGGTTGGTGAGCGCGAAGTGCCCGAGGTGGTTGGTCGCCAGGTGCAGCTCGACGCCGTCCGGCGACCGGCCGAAAGGCAGCGCCAGCACCCCGGCGTTGTTGATCAGCACGTCCACGTCGCCGACAGACTCGGCGAAGCCCCGCACCGAGGAGAGGTCGGCCACGTCGAGCAGCCCGAGCTCGACGGCACCGTCCATCGCGGCCATGGCGGCCCGCCCCTTGTCGAGGTTGCGGACGGCCAGGACGACGTGCGCGCCGTGCTCGGCCAGTGCCTTGGCGGTCTCCATGCCGATGCCGCCGCTGGCGCCAGTGACCACGAAGCGGCGACCGTCCTGGCGCGGGACCTCCCGCCAGGGCAGCGTGGTCATCCGTCCGACGGGTGCGTGGGGTGCAGACCGGTCGGATCGGCGCCGGGGCTGAGCACGGGGGGCGGCGGGTCCAGCTCGCCCGCGACGTACGCCACGGGCTCGCCCAGGGCGACGGTCCGGCCAACGGTGCAGAGCCGGTCCTGGATCTGTTGCAGGGTGCGCGGCACCACGTCGCGGGCCTTGTCGCCATCCTCGCCGGCAGGGAAGGTGACGTCGAAGGTCACCGACAGCTGCACCATGTGCGAGCCCTGCTCGTCGCGCAGCTTGTGACCCTCGGCGCGAGCCGCAAACGTCTCGAACGGCGCGCGCTTGCCGGTGACCAGCTCGAGGTCGACGGCCCCGCAGCCGGCCAGCGCGGCGAGCAACAGCTCGACCGGGGTGAAGTCGGGGTCCTCGCCGGAACCGATCGGGAGCACTCCCCCACGGCGGTTGGTGGCCTTGAAGCGATGCGCGCCCATCTGGCTGAGGTCGACGCTGCGCCGGGTCTCCGGACCGAGCTCGGGTGGTGTCTGCGCGGCTGACATGGCGCCAGCCTGCCAGAGCCAGGCGACACGGCCGACACGCCGTCGCTCTTGAACTCGGGCGGCCGACCGACTTGCGTAGGAGTGCGGGATCCCTTCCCCCGCAACCACGACGGACCCCGAGCCAGTCGGCTCGGGGTCCGTACGTGGACTGTCCGGGACCACCGGGCCGCTCGGGATGGCGGCGGCCGGTGGTGGGTCTCAGTGCTTGCGGTCTTCGCGGGCGCGGCTCTTGCGCCGCTCGTCGAGGGTGAGTCCACTGGTCCGCAGCGACGTGAAGTCCTGCCACCGGTGAGCTCGTCCCTCGACGATCCCGCGGGCCAGGTACAGCTGCGTGGTCATGGAGGCTCATTCCCTTCGTCCTCCGGTCTTCCGGAGGCGTGATGTCGAGTGGTAGATGTAACTAGTAGATCGCGTTGGCGACTCTTACATCGTACTCGCCAGTATGCTGCGTCCCCAATCCAGGAAGGGGTGATCTCCGACACCAGCGCTGGCATCCCCCAAGGAGGATCCGGGCCGTGGCTTCAGCCGACCTGACATGCCCACGGGCGGGCCGACCTGACCGGCCAGACCCGCCCCTCGTGGGTGTGCCGATTCTACGTCCGGAGGACGCTGCCAACCAGAGCCGCTCCAGGCCGAATTTCGCCCCGCCTAGTCTTGGGTCGTGCCCCAGCCCACGTCGTCCCTCCAGCACACCGAGGCGCTGGCCCGACGCGCCCTGCTCGACCTCGCGTCGTACGACGTGGCCCTCGACCTCGCCTCCGACGAGGCGACGTTCGGGTCGGTGACGACGATCCGCTTCACCAGCAAACCGGGCACGACGTTCCTCGACCTCAAGCCGGTCGCCGTCGACACGGTGCGGTTGGACGGGCGGCCACTGGACCCGGATCTCCTCGAGCGCGGCCGGTTCCCGCTGGAGCTGACCGAGGGCGAGCACGAGCTGGTGGTCGAGGCCACGATGCCGTTCCGCAACGACGGCGAGGGGCTGCACCGCAGCGTGGACCCGGCCGACGGCAAGAGCTACGTCTACGGGATGTGCTTCATGGACGCGGCGCCCACCATCTTCGCCTGCTTCGACCAGCCCGATCTCAAGGCGCCGTACACCTTCCACGTCCGAGCACCACAGGACTGGACCGTGATCGGCAACTCTCCGGGTGCCCGGGTCGAGCCGGGCGTCTGGGAGTTCGAGCAGACCCAGCCGTTGTCGACGTACTTCGTCACCATCGTGGCCGGCCCGTGGCACGTGCTCCGCGACGAGCACGACGGCATCCCGCTCGGCCTCAGCGCCCGAGCCAGCCTGGCGGCGCACCTCGACAAGGACGCGGACGAGCTGTTCACGCTCACCGGGCAGAGCTTCGACGAGCTGCACCGGCTGTTCGGGATCCGCTACCCGTTCGGCGACTACCACCAGGCCTTCGTGCCCGAGTTCAACGCCGGTGCGATGGAGAACCCGGGTTGCGTCACCTTCCGCGACCCGCTGATCTTCAGCAGCCGGGTCACCCGAGGCCTGCGCATCGCCCGCGCCAGCACACTCGCGCACGAGATGGCGCACCAGTGGTTCGGCAACATCGTCACGCCGGCCTGGTGGGACGACCTGTGGCTCAACGAGTCCTTCGCCGAATACATGGGCAACCGGGTCACCGCCGACGTGACCGAGTACGCCGACGTCTGGGTCGACGACAGCTATGCCCGGCGCCAATGGGGGCTGGTCGCAGACCAGCGGCCGAGCACCCATCCGGTCGCGGGGAACGGCGCCGTCGACGCGTCCGCCGCGCTCCAGGACTTCGACGGCATCTCCTACGCCAAGGGGTGCGCGATCCTGCGCCAGCTCAACGCCACCCTGGGCGACGACGTGTTCTTCAAGGGCGTCATCGACCACTTCGAGCAGCACCGGTTCGGCAACGCCACGATGCACGACCTGTTCGAGAGCTGGGAGCGCGCCGGGGCCGGTGACCTGTCGGGCTTCACCGACAACTGGCTCCGCACCGCCGGGCCGGACACCCTCGCGCTCGACCGCGCGGCCGGAGTGATCCGTCGTACGCCGCCGCGCGGGCACCCCGCCGACCGGCCGCACCGCATCCGCGCGGCCGTGGCCGACGACGGCACCTGGACCGACCACGTGGTCGAGATCGACGCGCCGGAGACACCGTTCGACGCCGGGGACCGGCCGGTGCTGCTCGACCCGTACAACGACACGTGGGCACTGCTCATGCCCGACAAGCTCACGATGGACGCGCTCGAGCAGCTGCTCTCCCGCATCGAGGACCCGCTGCTGCGGGCCGGGGTCTGGAGCAACGTCCGCAGCGCCCTGCACAACGCCACGGTCGACCCGGTCGACGTGCTCGAGCTCGCGGTGGCCAGCCTTCCCATCGAGGACACCGAGGACACCCGCCGCCGCACGATGGCCTGGCTCTACGGGTGGGTGGTGCCGCTCCAGCCCGATCCGGAGTCCGCGCTGGCACAGCTGCACGGCGCCGCGCGCGCCAAGCTCGACGGCGCCGCGCCCACCTCCGAGGGGCAGCTGGCCGCGTTCCGCGCCACGATCGCCACCTGCTCCGACGTGGAGCTGCTGCGCGGCTGGCTCGACGGGGCCGACCTTCCCGACGGCGTACCTCTGGACGTCGACCTGCGCTGGCGGGTGCTCGTCCGCCTCTCGACGCTCGGTGCCGTGGACCTCCCCGAGCTCGATGGCCAGCTCGAGGCCGAGCCCACCGGCGCGGCCCGGGTCCACCATGCGCTGGCGCGTGCCTCGCAGCCCAGCGCCGACGCCAAGGCGTGGGCCTGGTCGTGCTTCACCGGGGAGACCGACCTGCCGAACTACCAGCTCGAAGCTGCCGGCATGGGCATGTGGCGGGGCGGTCAGGATGAGCTCACCGAGCCGTACGTCGAGCGCTACTTCGCCGACCTGCCCGATACCGTCCGCGTGCGCAGCGGGTGGGTCCTCGCCGATGCCGCGGAGCACTTCTTCCCGCGGACTTCGCTGACGCGGCAGACCCTGGCCCGGGCGACAGCACTGATCGCCGACGGTGACCTCGACCTGTCCATCCGGCGCCGGCTCGTCGACCAGGCCGACACGCTTGAGCGCAAGCTCGCGGTGCTCGAGGCCTACCCGCGCACATGACGGTGTCCTCGTCGCGGTCCCGCCGCCCCGGACCGACGGTCCGGACCCGCGTGCACGAGCTCGGCCCCGACGGCGAACGCCGGCACGAGGACCGGCTGGCCACCGAGGAGCCCCTCGAGATCAGGCTGGCCTGGCCCGATGCCGGGCCGCGCCGGGTCTGGGTGACCATGCGGACCCCCGGCCACGACTTCGAGCTGGCCGCAGGCTGGCTGGTCCACGAGGGTCTGGTCTCCGCGCCGCCGCACACGATCGCCTACTGCACCGACGTCGACCTGACGCCGGACCAGGAGTTCAACGTCGTCACCGTCACCCTCGACGTGCCGCCGACCCGCGACCCCGGCCACCGGCACGCCGGGTCGGGCTCCTCGGCCTGTGGTGTCTGCGGCAAGGACACCATCGCCGAGGCCCTGGCGGCGCCGGCCGCCGGCCGCTGGCGCGGTCCGCTGCCCGAGCCGGACGTCGTACGACGGCTGCCCGGCCTGCTGCGCGAGGCACAGTCGGTCTTCGAGGTCACCGGCGGTGTGCACGCGGCCGCACTCGCCACCGCCGCCGGGGAGCTGCTCGTGGTCCGCGAGGACGTAGGCCGCCACAACGCGGTCGACAAGGTCACCGGCGCCCGGGTCGTCGCCGGCCAGCCACCGGGCGAGGCGTGTCTGGTCGTCAGTGGCCGGGCCGGGTTCGAGCTGGTCCAGAAGGCGGTGGCCGCCGGCGTCGGCGCCCTGGTCGCCGTGGGGGCGCCCACCAGCCTCGCGGTGCACCTGGCCCGTGATGCCGGGCTCGGCCTCTACGGCTTCACGGATCCGGAGCGCACCGTCCGCTACGCCTGAATCTGCGGGGGCCCGGAGCGTCAGCGCCGTTCTGTCGGTGCCGTGAGTCACGATGCGTCCATGACCACTCCGACGCTGCTCGTGCTTCTCGCGCTGGTCGTCGGCCTGGGCGCCGGCGTCCTGCTGGGTCGACGGCTCTCGACAGGGGCGGACCCGCGCGAGCTGGCCCGGACACTTGCGGAACTCGCCGACGCCCGCGTCGCGGCTGCACGCGCGCAGGCCGATGTCTCGGTCGCGCTGACCCAGCGTGACGCCGCCGTCTCGCGGGCACAGGAGGTCGAGACCGGTCGGCAGGCGATGGTCGAGCAGTTCCGTCTGCTCTCCCACGAGGTCGCCGAGCAGCAGCGGCGAGCGGTCGACGTCGCCGCCCAGCAGCGCGCGCAGGCCGCCGAGCAGGTCCTCGCGCCGGTGACGGCGAGCCTCAAAGAGTTCCAGGCCCGACTCACCGAGGTGGAGAAGGAACGCGTCGAGATCGCCACCGACATGCGCGCGCAGGTCAAGACCGTGCGCGACGCGGGCGAGGCGATGCGTCGCGAAGCCGCAACGCTTGTCACCGCGCTCCGCAAGCCGCAGGTCCGCGGCTCTTGGGGGGAGACGACGCTCAAGAACGTCGCCCGGCTCTCCGGCATGGTGGAGCGCTGCGACTTCGACCTCCAGGTCACCAGCCAGGCCGACGACCGCACCCAGCGCCCCGACATGCGGGTCAGCCTTGCCGACGGGAAATACGTCTTCGTCGACTCAAAGGTGCCGCTGAGCGCGTTCCTCGACGCGGCCGGCAGCGAGGACGCCGAGCACAGGTCGGCCCACCTGACGACGTTCGCGCGGCACATCCGCACCCACGTCGACCAGCTGTCCGCCAAGCAGTACTGGAAGGGCGCCGAGTCGCCGGAGTTCGTGGTGCTTTTCCTGCCCAGCGAGGAGTTCTTCTCCGCGGCACTCGACCAGATGCCCGACCTCTACGAGTACGCCGTGAAGAAGGACGTCGTGATCGCGACTCCGACCACGCTGATCGGCATGCTGCGGGCCATCTCATACGGCTGGAAGCAGGCCGCGCTGGCCGACAAGGCCGCCGAGGTGTTCAAGCTCGGCCGCGAGCTGCACGAGCGGCTCAGTAAGATGGGCGCCAGCTTCGACACCCTCGGCAAGCGGCTGGCCTCGACCGTCACCGCCTACAACGAGACGATCGGAACCGTCGAGACCCGCGTGATGGTCTCGGCCCGCCGCTTCCGTGACCTCCAAGTCAGCGAGGTCGAGCTCGCCCCCGCCCAACCCATCGAGGCCCCGGTGCGGCAGCTCCAGGCTCCCGAGCTGGGTGGCCGGCCCGTCCCCGACATCGCCGAGCTGGTCGAGGCCGACGCCCAGCAACTCTGGTCCGACGATGAGCGCCGCCAGGCTTAGGTTGTCCTAGAGTCTGGGCTGTGGCCTTCGGGAACGCCGACTCCTACGCCCGGTTCATGGGGCGCTTCTCCGAACCACTCGCCCCGCTGTTTGCCGACCTGATCGAGGTCCCCGACGGTGGCCGGGTCCTCGACGTCGGGTGTGGTCCGGGTGTCCTGACCGCCGAGCTGGTGCAGCGGCTCGGGCCCGACCGGGTCGACGCGATCGACCCCTCGCCGGGCTTCGTGGCCGCTGCGCGAGAGCGGCTGCCCGAGGTCGACGTACGCGAGGGCTCGGCGGAGTCCCTGCCCTACCCCGACCACGCCTACGACGCGGCGTATGCGCAGCTCGTCGTACATTTCATGGCCGACCCGGCGCGGGGGCTGGCCGAGATGGCCCGCGTGACCCGGCCGGGCGGCGCGGTGGCCGCGTGCGTGTGGGACCACCGTGGCGGGCGCGGTCCCCTGTCGCCGTTCTGGTCGGCCGTGAGCGAGCTCGACCCCGATGCGGTCACCGAGCGGTGGTCCGCGGGGTCTGCCGAGGGCGACCTGGCCCGGCTGTTCGGCGAGGCCGGGCTCGAGGCCGTCGAGGACGGTGAGCTGTCAGTGACGATCTCGCTGGCGTCGTTCGAGGACTGGTGGGCGCCGTACGAGGAGCCCGCCGGCACGGTCGGTGACTACCTCGCCACGAGGACCGCCGAACAGGTGGTCGACCTGCGAGAGCTGTGTCGCTCAAGGCTGCCCGACGGCCGGTTCGAGATGACCGCCTGGACATGGACCGCCCGCGGCCTGGTCCCCCCACGCTGACCCGGGAGTTTCTGTCGCGCAGAACGCTGACCCGGGAGTTTCTGTCACCTGCCACCGACACAAGGTCCCGGGTCGGGCACTCCTGACTCATGTGTGGGCGGCCGCGCGCGGAGCCGACCGACACCCGCTCGGTTTAGGTCATACGGATCGAGCAGACGGGTCCACGATTCGTATGACCTAACCGAGCCACGAACTCTGGGCGGTGAGCCTGGGCCCGTTCGACGCGCGGCAATGGGCCCTAGCTCACCGCCGCCTGGGGCCGGTTGGCTGGGTCGTGCCCGCGGCCATCGGCGGCGGCGCGGCTCGTTGTTGGGTCGTGTGCCTGACGACGGGCGATAGGGCGTTCTCAGGCACACGACCCGATCACGGTGCCTGCGGCCATCGGCAGCGGCGCGCCCCGCTGTTGGGTCGTGTGCCTGACGACGGGCGATAGGGCGTTCTCAGGCACACGACCCGATCACGGTGCCCGCGCATCGGCGGCGGCGCGCGTAGCCGATCGCCCACACATCGGTCAGGACTGCCCGGGTCGACGTACTTTCAGCGACACAAAGTCCCGCGTCAGCGTCAGGTCAGGGAGGTCCAGTCGCTGAGGTCGAGGCCCCAGTCGTCCTGGAGTCGGGCCAGCTGCGGCCGATACATCACCTGGAGCGACTCACGGAGCCCGTCGGGCCAGTCCCAGTCGGCGCGGCTGCTGGAGCCCGAGGCCTCGTCGACCCGGGCGAGCGGCACCGGCGAGAGCCCGAGCCGGCGCCAGACCGCGTCGACGGCCGGCTGCGGGTCGCGGCGCACCTGCTCATAGACCATGACCACCATCCGGTCCCGGCCCACGCTCGCCGTCCAGGCGGCCAGCTGGTCGGCGTAGAACCCGGTGAACGTCTGCATCGTGATCGGCACCGGGTAGGGCCACGGCGACGGGTTGCCACCCGCTGCCCGGGTCGCCGCCAGCCGCATCGCGGAGCGAAACCGTTCGACCGGGTCGCGGAGCAGCACCAGGAGAGGCGCGCCGGGTACCAGCCGGGCCGCGGCGACCGGGACGGAGGCGTGCCGGAGGTACTGCGGCGTCCACTCCCCGCGGCGTACGCCGTCGTCCGGGAACAGGTCGAGGTAGTCCGCGGCCGGGACCACACCGTCGGCGACCTTGTGGAGCAGGTGCTGCTCCTTCTTCCCATTGGTGCCGAGCCCGACCTCCGGATGCTGGGTCAGCAGGTCGGTGAACCACGTGGTCCCGCTGCGCTGGGCCCCGATTCCGAGCCATGCGGGAGCGGACACAGCGCCAGCCTAGGGGGCCCTTAGAGTGAGGCGCGTGCCCGACCTCGACCCGTCGTTCACCGCCCTCCCCTACCGCGAGCTCGGCGCGGTCGCCCTCGGCCGGGCGGAGGAGCTGGGGGCCACCCACGCCGACTTCCGCTTCGAGCGGATCCGCCACCAGCACCTGGCGGTGCGCGACGGCGTGCTCCAGACCGCGATGGACGCCGACGACGTGGGGTTCGCGGTTCGCGTGATCCACCGGGGCTCGTGGGGGTTCGCGTCGGGGGTGGTGCTGACCCGCGACGAGGCCCTGCGGGTGGCCGGGACCGCGATCGAGGTTGCCGAGGTGGCAGCGGAGATGACGAGCACGCCGGTCGAGATCGCGCCCGAGCCCGTCTACGCCGACGTCATGTGGTTCTCGTCGTACGACGTCAACCCGTTCCAGGTGCCGACCGCAGAGAAGGCCGCCCTGCTCGTCGACTGGACGGAACGGTTGCGCCGGGGAGCCGCAGTCGACCACGCGACCGCCGCTGTCGGGCAGGTGCAGGAGAACAAGTACTACGCCGACCTGGCCGGCACGGTGACGACCCAGCAGCGGGTCCGCGTGGACCCGCGGGTCGAGGCGATGGGCGCCGGCGCCGACACCTTCGACTCGATGCGCACCATCGCCTACCCGGTCGGCCGCGGCTGGGAGTACCTCACCGGCGGCCTCTACGACTGGGACACCGAGCTCGACGAGATCCCCGAGCTGCTGGCCGAGAAGCTCAAGGCGCCCACCGTCGAGGCGGGCCGCAACGACCTGGTCATCCACCCGAGCAACCTGTGGCTGACCATTCACGAGTCCATCGGCCACGCCACCGAGCTGGACCGCGCGCTCGGCTACGAGGCCAACTATGCCGGCACGTCGTTCGCGACCTACGACAAGCTCAACACCCTGCAGTACGGCGCGAACATCATGAACGTCACCGGCGACCGAACGGTCGAGCACGGCCTCGCCACCATCGGGTACGACGACGAGGGGGTCCAGACCCAGAGCTGGGACATCGTGCGCAACGGCGTCCTGGTCGGCTACCAGCTCGACCGGGCCATGGGCCAGATGAAGCCCGAACTGAACGGAGGACGCTCCAACGGCTGCGCGTTCGCGGACTCCTCGGGGCACATCCCGATCCAGCGGATGGCCAACGTCTCGCTGCAGCCGGCCGAGGACGGACCCAGCACCGAGGAGCTGATCAGCCGCGTCGAGCACGGGCTGTACGTCGTCGGCGACCGCTCCTGGTCGATCGACATGCAGCGGTTCAACTTCCAGTTCACCGGCCAGCGGTTCTACCGGATCACGAACGGCAAGCTCACCGGGCAGGTCCGCGACGTGGCCTACCAAGCGACCACGACCGACTTCTGGGGTGCCATGGAGGCGGTCGGCGGCCCCCAGACCTGGGAGCTCGGCGGCGCCTCCAACTGCGGGAAGGCCCAGCCCGGCCAGGTCGCACCGGTCAGCCACGGCTGTCCGAGCGCGCTGTTCCGCGACGTCCGGATCCTCAACACCACCCAGGAGGCCGGCCGATGAACCACGGCATCAGCCCGCAGTCGCTGGTCGAGCACGCCGTCGCCGCCTCGATGGCCGACGACTGCGTGGTGATCGTGCGCGACTCGACCAGCGCCAACCTCCGCTGGGCCAACAACACCCTCACCACCAACGGCGTCATGCACGGCGTCGACGTCAGCGTGGTCTCGTTCGTGCGGCAGTCCGGCGGGATCTGCACCGGCTCGGTGGGCGGCAGCGCCACCACCCAGGCCGAGGTCGACGAGCTGGTGCGGGCGGCTGACGCCGCGGCCCGCGCAGCCGCCCCGGCCGAGGACGCCGCCGACCTCGCCGGCGACCGCATCACCACGGACTGGGCCGACGAGCCGGCCAGCACGGACATCCACGTGTACGACGACGTGGCGCCCGCACTGGGCGAGGCGTTCGGGCGGGCCGGCTCGGGCGGCCGCGTCCTCTACGGCTTCGTGGACCACCAGGTCACCACGACGTACGTCGGCTCGACCACTGGTCTCCGGCTCCGCCACGTCCAGCCGACCGGCCACTTCGCCTGCACCGGCAAGACCGCCGACCTGTCCAACAGCGCCTGGGTGGGCACCGCCACCCGCGACTTCACCGACGTCGACCCGCTGGCCGCCGAGGAGACGCTCGCGCAACGGCTGGCGTGGGGCCGCCACCGCGTCGACCTCGAGGCGGGCCGCTACGACACGATCCTGCCCCCCACGGCTCTTGCCGACCTCATGATCGACGCCTACTGGGCGGCCGGCGCCCGGGTCGCGTGGGAGGGCCAGTCGGTGTTCAGCCGGCACGGCGTCGGCACCCGGATCGGTGAGCAGATCGTCCCGCCGGAGGTCACCGTCTACTCGGATCCTGGCTACGACGGGCTCCAGTGCGCGCCGTTCACCGTCGCGGCGGCCTCCACCAACGAGAGCTCGGTCTTCGACAACGGCCTCGAGCTCGGCCGCACCGACTGGATCCGCAGCGGCGAGCTCACCGCGCTGCGCCAGACCAGGCACACCGCCGAGATGACGAAGCAGCCGGTGACCCCGGCGATCGACAACCTGATCCTCGAGGTGGACGGCGGCAGCGGGTCGGTCGAGGACCTGGTGGCCGGCACCGAGCGCGGCCTGCTGCTGACCTGCCTCTGGTACATCCGCGGGGTCGACCCGCAGACCCTGCTCCTCACCGGGCTGACCCGTGACGGCGTCTACCTCGTCGAGAACGGCGAGATCACCGCAGCCGCCAACAACTTCCGCTGGAACGAGAGCCCGATCGACCTCCTGCGACGGTTCGCGGCCGCCTCGGCGACGGTCCCGACCTTCAGCCGGGAGTGGGGCGACGACTATTTCTCGCGTACGGCGATGCCGGCGCTGCGCGTTCCGGACTTCAACATGTCGAGCGTGTCGCCGGCGCAGTAGCCGCATCCGGCGGCCGCCGCGGCGTACGTTCGGATCATGGAGGCAGCGATGGACCGTGACACCGACGCAACCACGGAGCCGCAGCACCCCCTCGACGAGGAGCGGGTCCCCGAGCAGCGCGAGCCGCAGCCGGTAGTCGTCCGCCAGAGCCGCGGGCTCGGCACCAATCGGCACCTCAGCAGCGTGGTGCTCTCGTTCCTTGCCGTGCTGGGCGCGTACGCCGCCCTCGACTTCGGCTTCTACCGCGCCAACGTCTCCTCGCAGATCAACCTGCTCGACGGTGCGTTGCCGGACCGCACGATGATCGCCCTGGGCGCTGCGGGCCTCTGCGTGTTCGTCGCGGCCGCCGCGGGCCGGATCTCCGGGGTCGGGCCGCTGCTGGCCGGGCTGGTGCTCGGGGTGGCGCCGACCGTGTGGGTCTTCCTCGACTTCGGCTCGTTCGTGCGCCGGCTCGACGACGTGCCGGAGGTCTGGGACAACACCACGTTCGGGCTCTCGGTCGTCTCGTTCGCGGTGTTCCCGATCGTCGGCGGTCTGTTGATCGGTGCCGCGCTGGCCGGCCGCTGGCGGCGTGCCGCGCTCGCGACGACGACCTGATCCACCACGTCGGCGTGGGACGGGTGACGGCCACCGTCCCAGGACGTAGGGTCCGGCTCATGACGCGACGACGCGGCGCCCTCGGCGCACTGGCAGCCCTCGGACTCAGCCTCGTGGCCGGCCTCGCCGCCGTCCCCGCCGCGCACGCGGTCACCGGCAGCCCACCGGTGACGACCCCCGACGCGGGGAGCATGTACCCGGGCAACGCCGTCTTCCTCCAGCCGGTCAACAACGACTCCGACCCGGACAACGACCAGCTGGCCATCTGCCGGCTCGGCACCGAGCACTACAAGGGCCTCGAGACCGACTTCCAGGGCAACGACTACGCGGTCTTCTCCCGGCCCGGCGTCAAGCCGGGCACCTACACGTTCACCTACTACGCCTGCGACTTCAGCTACCTGACCGCCGGCACGATCACGATCACGGTGGTCGAGGCGCCGAAGATCACCGTCAAGAAGATCGCGAGCCAGCCCGGCAAGCTGCGGGTGACCAACCCGGCGGACTTCAAGATCCGGTTCCTCTACGGCTCCTTCCGCGAGGACCGCCCCGACGGCAGCATCGTGATCGCGAAGGGGGCCTCGGTGGTCATCCCGGTGCACCGCACCCGCATCGACTGGATCGCCTTCAACCGCAGAGGTGAGATCTTCCTCGGCACCGGCAAGGTGCTCAACATCAAGCTGCCTGCGGGCGATCAGGGGCCGGCCGCCGGGCGGCTCGATCTTTCCTCCCGCCTGGCGCACGCATGGCGCACCGCCTGACGCTCCCATAGCGAGCCAGACGTGACCAGCATCAGCGCCTGACCGCCCGTCCCCGCTACTCGGCGAACGCCTCGGGCGGCGGGCACGCGCAGACCAGGTTGCGGTCGCCGTACGCCTGGTCGATGCGGGCGACCGGGGGCCAGTACTTGTCGGGATCCATGCCGGACGGGAAGGCGGCGAGGTCGCGGCTGTAGCCCCGGTCCCACTCACCGACCAGCGCGCGCGTGGTGTGTGGCGCCCCGCGCAAAGGCGACTCCTCGGCGGTCCACTCCCCCGCGCCGACCCGGTCGATCTCGGCCTTGATCGCGATCATCGCGTCGCAGAACCGGTCGATCTCCGCGAGGTCCTCGGACTCGGTCGGCTCGACCATGAGGGTGCCGGCCACCGGGAACGACATCGTTGGAGCGTGGAAGCCGTAGTCGATCAGCCGCTTGGCCACGTCGTCCACGGTCACGCCGGTGTCGCGGGTGAGCCCACGCACGTCGAGGATGCACTCGTGGGCGACCAGCCCGCCGTGGCCGCGGTAGAGGACCGGGAAGTGGTCTCCCAGCCGCGCGGCGACGTAGTTGGCGCTGAGCACCGCGGCCGCGGTCGCGCGGGTCAGCCCGGCACCGCCCATCAGCCGGATGTAGGCCCAGGTGATCGGCAGGATCCCGGCCGAGCCGTACGGCGCCGCGCTGATCGGGCCGATGCCGTCGCGCTTCGCCTCCTCGGGATGCATGCCGTGTGAGGGCAGGTACGGAGCCAGGTGCTCGCGCACCGCGACCGGACCGACGCCCGGCCCGCCGCCACCGTGCGGGATGCAGAAGGTCTTGTGCAGGTTGAGGTGCGAGACGTCGCCGCCGAACTCGCCGGGCTTGGCGAAGCCCAGGAGCGCGTTGAGGTTCGCGCCGTCGACGTACACCTGCCCGCCGTGGTCGTGGACGATCGAGCAGAGCTCGGTGATGGTGTCCTCGTAGGCGCCGTGGGTCGACGGGTAGGTCACCATGATCGCGGCCAGGTCGCCGGAGTGCGCCTCGCACTGGGCGCGCAGGTCCGCCAGGTCCACCGCGCCGTCGTCGGCCGCCTTCACCACCACCACGCGCATCCCGGCCATCACCGCGGAGGCGGCATTGGTGCCGTGCGCGGAGGACGGGATCAGGCAGACGTCCCGGTCGGGCTGGCCCTGCGCGCGGTGGTATCCGCGGATGGCCAGCAGCCCCGCCAGCTCCCCCTGCGAGCCGGCGTTCGGCTGGATCGAGACCCGGTCGTAGCCGGTCACCTCGGCCAGCCAGCCCTCGAGCTGATCGACCAGCCGACGGTAGCCTGCGGCGTCCTCGGCCGGTGCGAACGGGTGCAGGTCAGCGAACCCGGGGAGTGAGACCGGCTCCATCTCGGTGGTCGCGTTGAGCTTCATCGTGCACGAGCCGAGCGGGATCATGCCGCGGTCGAGCGCGTAGTCGCGCGCCGAGAGCCGGCGCAGGTAGCGCAGCATCTGGGTCTCGGACCGGTGGCTGTTGAACACCTGGTGCTCCAGGAACGGCGTCCGGCGGAGCAGCTCCACCGGCAGCGCGTCGGGGGTGCGGGTGTCGACATCGTCGAGCTGCTCCGCCTCGACCCCGAAGGCACCCACGACCTTCGCGACGGCCGCGAGGCCGGTGCGCTCGGAGCAGGAGATGCCCACGTGGTCCGCGTCGACGAGTCGCAGCTGGATCCCGGCCGCATGCGCCGAGGCGACGACCTCGGCGGCCCGACCCGGCACCCGAGCCAGCACGGTGTCGAAGAACGCTCCGTGCACCACCTGGACCCCGGCCTCCCGCAGGGCCGCGGCGAGTACGACGGCACAGCGGTGGGTGCGGCGGGCGATGGTGCGGAGCCCCTCGGGGCCGTGGTAGACGGCGTACATCGAGGCGACCACGGCCAGCAGCACCTGGGCCGTGCAGATGTTGGAGGTCGCCTTGTCGCGGCGGATGTGCTGCTCGCGGGTCTGCAGCGCCAATCGGTAGGCGGGGCGGCCCTCGGCGTCGACGGAGACGCCGACCAGGCGGCCAGGCAGGTGTCGCTCGAGGCCGGGTCCGACCGCCATGTATCCGGCGTGCGGACCGCCGTAGAAGAGCGGGACGCCGAAGCGCTGAGAGGATCCGACGACCACGTCGGCGCCGAGCTCGCCCGGCGACTCGAGGAGGGCGAGCGCCAGCAGGTCCGCGGCCACCACGAGCTTGCCGCCCCTCGCCGAGACGTCCTCGGCGAGCTCGCGCGGGTCGAGGATCCGCCCCGAGGCCCCGGGGTACTGCAGGAGGACGCCGCACACGTCGCCGGCGGGCACCCCGTCGGCCAGGTCGGCGACGACGACCTCGATGCCCATGGCCTCGGCGCGGGTGCGGACCACCTCGATGGTCTGGGGCAGCGCGTCGGCGTCGACGACGAACGGCCCCGCCGCCTTGCGGTTGGCCCTGCGGACGAGCGTCATCGCCTCGGCGACCGCGGTGCCCTCGTCGAGCAGCGACGCGTTCGCCGTCGGGAGCCCGGTGAGGTCACCAATGACGGTCTGGAAGTTGATCAGAGCCTCGAGCCTGCCCTGGGAGATCTCCGGCTGGTACGGCGTGTAGGCGGTGTACCAGCTCGGGTCCTCGAGCACGTTGCGGCGGATCACCGGCGGGGTGATCGTCGCGTGGTAGCCGAGCCCGATCATCGGTTCACCCGGGTTGTTCTCCGCCGCGATGGTGCGGAGCTCGCGGGCCACGGCGTCCTCGGTCTGCGCGGTCGGCAGGTCCAGCTCGGCACCGGTCCGGATACCGCCGGGCACCGCGGCCTGCATCAGCTCGTCCAACGACGCGAACCCGAGCGTCCCGAGCATCGTCTCGAGGTCTTCGGGGCGCAGGCCGATGTGCCGGTCGACGAAGGGCGCGCTGTCAAGCTCGGTGAGCGAAGGGTGGTCTGACACTGGAGGGGCTCCTCAGAACGGGAACGTCTGGGCCCTCCCCCTCTGTCACACCCTGCCTTCGATCCGGTGGCGTGGAGCTCCAGAGTTGCCTGGCCCGCTCGGTCCTGGCGCCTGAGAGGTTCCGGGGAGGAATTGCCCCTTCGGCGCTCCGGTCAAGACTGCGTGGAGATGGCGACCGGAGACTCTCCCGTGCGGGATGGTCAGCGCCGCCCATGCTACCGGGCGCGTGCGCGATCAGCCGGATCGACGTTCCGACTGGCGGGAGTGGCGCGGCTCAGACGATCTGGCGGGCCGCGCGTCGCGCGGCGAGCTCGTCACCGGGCGACGGCTCGGTGTCCTCGGCGGCGCGCTCGCTCGGCAGGTCGGCAAGGGTGCCCTCGATCTCGCGCCAGACACCTCCGATGGCGATGCCGAAGACGCCCTGGCCACCCTGGAGCAGGTCGATGACCTCGTCGTTGCTGGTGCACTCGTAGACCGAGGCGCCGTCGCTCATCAGGGTGACGCGGGTCAGGTCGTCGGTGCCGCGCTCGCGCAGGTGCTGGACCGCGGTGCGGATCTGCTGCAGCGAGATGCCGGCGTCGAGCAGCCGCTTGATCACCTTGAGGATCAGGATGTCGCGGAAGGAGTAGAGCCGCTGCGTGCCGGAGCCCGACGCCCCGCGCACGGTGGGCTCGACCAGGCCGGTGCGCGCCCAGTAGTCGAGCTGGCGGTAGGTGATGCCGGCCGCGTTGCAGGCCGTCGGACCGCGGTAGCCGAGGTCGCTGGGCAGCGGCGACACGTCGTCGGCGAACAGCAGCCCCTGCTCCTCGGCCGCCTGTGCGGCCAGGGCTGCGTCGACGCCGTCACGCAGCTCGCCGGTGTTGTCCTGCTCGTTCACGCGATCTCCTCAGCGGTGTCGGTCTCGTTCAGCGTAGTCCGCCGGGTCTGGCCAAGGGGCCACAACCACATCAGTGGAGTTACAACGAGGACACTTCAAGGTACGGCGGCGCCGGGGGTGGGTCAACGACCGCCAGGGGGCGTGTCTCACCCTCAGGTGAAGGTTGAGGCTTGGCCGGCCCCCGCCGCGATAGTCCGTCACGTTTGTGTGGGTCCGAAGCGCGTTTCACCCACACAAACGTGACGGACTATCCGGAACTGCGAGCGAGGACGAGCGCGGTCAGTGCGCGTCGAAGTCCTCGGGAGTCACCTGGTCGAGGAACTCGCGGAACCTCTCGACCTCGTCCTCCTGCTCGGCCGGCACGGCGAGGCCGGCCTCGTCGAGGACCTCCTCGGCGCAGAAGATCCGTGAGCCGGTGCGCAGTGCGAGCGCGATCGAGTCCGACGGCCGGGCACTGACCTCGGCCCCGGAGTCGAAGACCAGGGTGGCGAAGAAGACGCCGTCCTTGACCTCGGTGATCCGGACCTCGTTGAGCTCGTTGCCGGTGGCCTCGAGCACGTCCTTCATCAGGTCATGCGTCAGCGGCCGCGGGGGTACGACGCCCTGCTGGGCGAACGCGATCGCGGTCGCCTCGACCGCGCCGATCCAGATCGGCAGGTAGCGCTCGCCGGTCACCTCGCGGAGGAGAACGATCGGCTGGTTGGACGGCATCTCGACCCGGACGCCCATGACATCCACTTCGCGCACACCACAACACTACTCCCGGGTGGGCAACGGCAACGGCCCGATCAGAGCCGGCGCAGGCCGGTCTTGACCAGCGTCGCGTGCAGCCGCACCGACAGTGCCGCGAGCTGGGAGACGGTGTCCTCGGTGCGCGCCGTGGCGGCCGGGTCGGTGGCCTTGCGCTGCGGCGCGACCACCTGCTCGACCAGCCCGACCTCGCGGTCGGCGGCGGTCTTGAACGCACGCAGGTGCCGCGGCTCGAGGCCGAACTCCCCGAGCTCGCGGGCCGTCGTGCACACGATCAGCGCATCGGAGTCGTAGTGGCTGGTCCCCTTGCGCGCATGGACCAGGCCGAACTGCTCGAGCTGGTCGAGCAGCTCCTCGGAGATGTCGGCGATCTTGAGCAGCTCGCGCCGCGAGAGCCGCAGGTCGTCGGTGCGGCGGAACGACTCGGGGCTCGGCAGCCCGTCGGCCGAGAGCGCCACCTCGGGGACGGTGGGGGTCAGGTCCACCAGCGGCGGGGGCTCGAGCCCCCGGTCGATGGCGTCGAGGATCTCCAGGATCCGCGCCAGCGGCTGGTGGTGGTCGCGCTGGAGCCGCAGCACGAAGCGCAGTCGCTCGACGTCGGCGTGGGAGAACTTTCGGTAGCCGGCCGGCGTCCGCTCCGGGGTGACCAGTCCCTTCTCCTCCAGGAACCGGATCTTCGGGATCGAGATCGAGGGGTGGTCCTCGCGCAGCAGCTCGAGCACCTCGCCGATGTTCATCCGGGCGCCGTCGGCAGCCGAGGCCCCCAAGGTGCTGGACTCGGTGGTCATGCCCGTGTCAGTGACCCTCGTGCCCGGAGAAGAAGACCAGTCGGTACTTGCCGATCTGGACCTCGTCGCTGTCGGTGAGCTGCACGGTGTCGATCCGGTCCCGGTTGACGTAGGTGCCGTTGAGCGACCCGACGTCGGAGACAGTGAAGGTGTCGCCGGTCCGGTGGAACTCCGCGTGCCGGCGCGAGACGGTCACGTCGTCGAGGAAGATCTCGCTCTCCGGGTGCCGGCCGGCGCGCACGACGTCCTCGTCGAGCAGGAACCGGGACCCCGAGCCCGGGCCGCGCTGGACGACGAGCAGCGCATGGCCGGCCGGGAGTGCGTCGACGGCGGCGGCGTCGACCGGGTTGAGCTGGCGCTCCCCGGTGTCGGTCTTGCTGGGATCGCCGGCACCGCCGAGCTGGATCGATGCGGTCGTCTGGTCCGTCGGCTCACCCGGCACCACCGGGTTGGTCGTGGTCGGGGTGTCGTCAGTCGCCAGCCTGGTGCCGCACTGGGAGCAGAACCGCGCATCGTCCGGGTTCTTGTGCCCGCAGTTGGTGCAGAACGGCACCGCGCGCTCCCTCCGTCTAGCAGTGTCAGGGTGGCTCGAACCCTCAGGTTGAGGGTGAGGCCGCCGGTGGCAGCGAACCTATCAGCCGTCCCACACCGATCAAGGGCGGAACGCCGTTGTCTCAGACCCGATCGAGTCCCGGCCAGGATCAACCCTCGAGCGAGGCCTCGTACGTCGCCGCGTCGAGCAGCCCGTCGAGCTGCGTGGGCTCGCTGGGGACCACCTCGAAGAGCCAGCCACCGCCGTAGGGGTCGTTGTTCACCAGCTCGGGGGTGGCGTCCAGTGCCTCGTTCCGGGCCACGACCTCCCCGGAGACCGGCGCGTAGATGTCGCTGACAGACTTGGTCGACTCGAGCTCGCCACAGGTGGAGCCGGCCGCGATCTCGTCGCCGAGCTCGGGGAGCGAGACGTAGACGATGTCGCCGAGCTGGTCCTGGGCGTAGTGGGTGATCCCGACGCGCACCGAGCCGTCGTGCTCGCCGGGCTGGCGCAGCCACTCGTGCTCGGTGGTGTAGGTCAGGTCGTCGGGGTACACGCGGTCTCCTCGGGGGGATCGGTCGGCGTCGGGCGGTCTCTGGAACGTTACTGCTGGGCCTGGGCGTAGTCAGCCTCGGCCGGGTCGCGGGTGGTCTCGATGCGGACCGAGTCCACGTCGGTGAAGGTGAGCTCGGCCCCGTCGTCCTCCGCGAACTGGTCCTGAGGCCCGTCCGGGAACCGCAAGGCGGCCACCAGCGCGTCCGGGTTGCCGATCACGTCGACGGTGAACGGCGCCTCGAGCAGACGTCCGTCGACGAGCAGCCCGCCGGTGCCGTCCTCGAACGACGTCTGGGCGACCACCCGGACCTCGTGGTTGATCTGCATCGCCTCGGCGCCCGCCGTGCGCAGCGCCTGCACCATGTCGATGAACGGACCGACCTCGACCTGTCCGGACACCTCTTTGATCGTGATGGTCACGCCGGGCCCCGAGACCGGCACGGTCCCGGCCAGGACGCTGAGCACCTGGGCCTGGTTTCGGGCCTCGTCGAGCGCGGCCTGCCGGGCTCTGGTGTCGGATTGCAGGTCGTCGCGGGCTGCCTCCAGCCGCTGGATCTCGCTCTGCGCACGCTGGGTGGTGTCGGCCAGGCCGTTGAGGATGTCGATCAGGTCCTGCTCGCGCAGCCCGGCATAGGTGTCGTCGACCTCGTTGGAGCGGACCTGCGTGACGCCGGCGAAGCCGACCAGCGCCAGCAGCACCGCAACCACGACCTGGACCCGCGTCGGGCGGGCGACGGCACGCCAGAGCCGACTGCGACCGTCCTCGGCCGGCTGGGCCGCGGCCGCGGGCGCGGACTCGTCGCGCTCGGCCGGGCTCTCCGGGTGCGGCGTCTCCGGGTCGGAGCTCTTGGGGTCGGGGCTCTCCGGGTCGGGGCTCTCCGGGTCAGGCATGGAACAGATGCCTCCGGATCGCCGCCACGTTGGAGAAGATCCGGATCCCCAGCACCACGATCACGCCGGTCGAGAGCTGTCCCCCGACGCCTAGCTTGTCGCCGAGGAACACGATGCCCGCGGCAATCACGACGTTGCTGACGAACGAGATCACGAAGACCTTGTCGTCGAAGATCCCGTCCAGGTAGGCGCGCAGCCCGCCGAAGACCGCATCCAGGGCGGCGACGACCGCGATCGGGAGGTACGGGTCGAGGGCCAGCGGTACGTCGGGGCGCAGCACCAGCCCCAGCACGATCCCCACCAGCAGCCCCAGCGCGGCGATCACGGCGTCGTCTCCTCACCCTTGTCTTGGGGACCCGCGTCCGACTCGACCCAGCGCAGCGGCAGCTGCGTGTCGGGCGCCGGAGGGAGCAGGACCTCGTCCTCATTCTGCCTCTCGACGCCGAAGCCGAACTGAGCGGCCAGCGACTGGAACCGGGCACCCGAGGTGCTGTTGTCCAGCTGGCTCAGCAGGGTGTCGACGTCGCCGATCGCCGTCACGACGTAGGGAGGGGTCAGCGGGATGCGGTTCACCTGCACCGCGATGTTGGCGTTCACGATCGCGCTCAGCGCGCTCAGCCGGCGCCCGTTGACCGCGATCGCCTCGGCACCGGCCCGCCAGAGGCCGTTGACCAGGAGCCGCAGGTCGGTCGCGCGAACCCGTCCGTCCGCGCTGCCGTCGGGATTGTCGGAGACGGTGATCCGGACGCCGGGGCCGCTGACCGCCACGAAGCCGGTGCTGATCTGCAGGGTCCGCAGCAGCACCGTGGCCTCGGCCAGGGCGCCACGGGTCCGGGCATTGGTGGTCTGCAGGTCCGCCGTTTCCTCGCGGACGGCGTCGATGCGCTTCTCCAGCGAGGAGACCTCTGCGTCCCGCTCGTCGATGCGGCCGATGAGGGCGTCCCTGCTGGCTTCCTGGACGTCGGCGTTGCGCGCCGTCTGGACCGCGGCCAACGCCACCAGCAGGCCGAAGAGGCCGGTGACGACGGCCGCGCCGCGGTGACCGGACCATCGGGGCGACGGTGGACGTCCGCCGGCCGCGCGGCGCTGGGCCGCGTGCACGTAGTCCTCGTCGACCGCATCGCGGGTGACCAGCGTGAGCAGCGGCATCGTCACCCGGTCGGGCAACGGTGAGCTCTCCCGCTTGCGGGTGGTGGGTGGGTCGGCGACTGGTCCCATGCCTAGGCCGGGGCCTTGCGCGGCTCGGTGGTCGCGAGCAGCTTGCGCACCTGCCAGGCGTAGAGGACGCCGGCCCACCAGTACAGCCCCACTCCCCAGAAGGTGAACGCCCAGCCGAACACCTCGGCCAGCCGGGCGACCACCCCCTCGCCATCGCCGAGGAGCAGCAGCGGGAAGGCGTAGAGAAGGTTGAACGTCGCGGCCTTCCCGAGGAAGTGCACGGGCAGCGCGCTGTAGCCGCGGGTGCGCAGCAGCGGCACGAGACCCCACATCAGAAGGTCGCGCAGCGGCAGGGAGATCGCGAGCCACCACGGGATCACGTCTCGCATGGCGAGGCCGACCACGACGGCCAGGATGTAGAGCCGGTCCGCCACCGGATCGAGGATCGCGCCGAGCACGGTGGTTTGGTTGAGCCGGCGCGCCAGCCACCCGTCTGCGTAGTCGGTGGCCCCCGAGACCATAAGTACGACCAGTGCCCAACCGTCAGCCTCGGGACCGAGCACCAGCCACAGGAACAGCGGTACGCCGGCCAGCCGAGCCATGCTCAGCAGGTTGGGGAGCGTCCACACGCGGTTGTCGCGCGTCTGGTCGGTGCCCACGAAAGCCCTGCTCTTCACTCGCCGTCCCGCCCGGAGGGGTCCGGGCTCGCTGCCACCTTAGTGCCGTGGGCCGCAGGCCCACATCGGTGACCCGGCCGTTCTGCTGCCCGCGCCCGAAGGGCCCGCGTCGAGCAGAACTGCCGTGTCACCGCACCTGGCAGAGAACTCGCCGTGACAGCGCGACCCGATCTGCGCTCTACCGCCCCTGTACAAACCCGTATCACCCTGCGGAGGTCTCGACACGCTCCGTCGCGACCTCGCAAGCTCGGTCGCGGTCGCTGCTCGACCACCAACGATGTCACCCCTGCTCGTCCCTCGCAGTGGTGACATCCTCCAGGTGCGCGGCGTCGCGGATCTCTCCGACCAGCTCCTCGATGACGTCCTCGAGGGTCGCGACGCCGAGAGTGGCGCCGCTCTGGTCGACGACGCGGGCCATGTGTGCACCTCGGCGCTGCAGGGTCTCCAGCGCGTCGTGCAGGAAGTCATCGGCGCTCACCGTGGCGAAGGGCCGGGTCCACTTGTCCTCGATCACCCGTTTGCGGCGGACCTCGTCGCTCTCGAGCACGTCCTTGATGTGCAGGTAGCCGAGCAGCTCGCCCTCAGCGCCCTCGACCGGGAACCGGCTGTAGCCGGTGGCGGCGCAGAGCGCCTCGACCTCGGCCGCGGTCGAGCCGCGCCGCACGGTGGTCAAGGTCTCGGGCGTCATCAGCACCGTCGACACTGGCTTCTCGGTGAAGCCGAGGGCGCCGGCCAGGCGGTTGTACTCGTCCGGCTCGATCAACCCGTGGCCACGCGACTCCTCGACCAGTGCCGCCACCTCTTCACGGGTGTACGTCGAAGACACCTCGTCCATCAGGCGTACCCCGACCAGCCGCAACACGCCGGATGCCAGTGCGTTGATGACCCTGATCACCGGCCGGAGCACGGTCACGACCCACCAGACCGGCGGGCCGAGGAGCAGCGCGATGCGGTCGGGGGCGGCCAGCGCGAGGTTCTTCGGGATCATCTCGCCGAGGACGACGTGCATGTAGACCACGACCAGGAGGGCGACCGCGAAGGCGATCGGGTGCAGCAGCGACTCGGGCACCTGCGCCGCGTCGAGCACCGGTTCGAGGAGATGAGCGACCGCGGGCTCGCCCACCGCTCCGAGGACCAGCGAGCAGACGGTGATGCCGAGCTGGTTGACGGCGATGACCAGCGACATGTTCTCCATCGCACGCAGCGTCGTGCGGGCCATCCGCGACCCGGCCTCGGCGCGCGGCTCGATCTGGGTACGTCGCGCCGAGACCAGGGCGAACTCCGCGCCGACGAAGAAGGCGTTGCCGAGCACCAGCAACAACGCGACCACCAGGGCCGTGGCGCCGCTCACGAGCCCTCCTGGTGGCTTGGGGCTGCGGAACCGGTCCGGTCACCCTCGAGCACCCGCATCGAGATCCGGTCGATCCGTAGCCCGTCCATGTGCTCGACGGTGAGGGTGACCAGCTGCTCGCGCGGCTCGTCGCCGTAGCCCGGGTCGGGCACGGCCACCTCCGCGAGGTCCCCGCTTGACGGGATGTGTCCGAGGACCTGCAGCACCAGGCCGGCCACGGTGTCGTAGTCCTCGCTCTCCGGGAGCGCCACCCCGGTGAGGTCCTCGACCTCATCGGGCCGCAGCAGCCCGGAGATCAGCCACGAGCCGTCCCGCCGCCGCTGGGCCTGGTCGCCCAGCCGGTCGTGCTCGTCGGCTATGTCACCGACGATCTCCTCGATGACGTCTTCGAGCGTGACGATGCCTGCGTGACCGCCGTACTCGTCGAGCACGACGGCGAGCTGGAACCCGTCCGCGCGCAGCAACGCCAGCAGCGGGTCGAGCCGCAGCGAGTCGGGCACCACTATCGGCCGGACCATGAGGTGCTTGACCCTGGTCGTGGATCGCTCGTGCACCGGTAGCGCGACGGCGTTCTTCACGTGCACGACGCCGACCACGGTGTCGTCGGTGTCCAGCACGGGGAACCGCGAGTGCCCCGACTTCCGGGTCAGCTCGATGACCGCCAGGGCGCGGTCGTTCTCGTCGAGGGACTCGGTCCGCACCCGCGGCGTCATGATCTCGCCCGCGGTCCGGGACCCGAACTCGACCGACCGCTCCATCAGCTCCGCGGTGTCCGGGTCGAGGGTGCCGACGGAGGCCGACCGAGCAATGAGCGAGGCGAGCTCCGTCGAGCTGCGGGCCGACCGGAGCTCCTCCTGCGGCTCGATGCCGAGGCGGCGTACGGCGGCGTTGGCGGAGCCGTTGAGCAGCCGGATCGGAACCCGCATGGCCGCGGTGAACCCGCGCTGGAACCGCTGCGTGGCCCGCGCCGTGGCCATCGGCTTGGCCAGGGCCAGGTTCTTGGGCACCAGCTCACCGAAGATCATCGTCAGGACCGAGCCGAAGAGCAGCCCGGTCGCCGCGGCGATCGGGGTGATCGCGCCCGGCGGGACACCGATCCGGTCCAGGGGCCCGTCGATGAGGTCGGAGACCGCGGGCTCCGCCAGGAAGCCGATTGCCAGGTTGGTGACCGTGATCCCGACCTGCGCCCCGGAGAGCTGGGTCGAGAGCGACCGCAGCGCCCGCTGGAGCCCCTGGGCACCCGAGTCGCCGTTGGCGGCGTCCTGGTCGACCTGTGCCCGGTCCACGGTCACGAAGGAGAACTCGGCCGCCACGAAGAGTCCGCACGCCGCGACGAGGGCGAGCGCGAGCGCCAGGAGCAGCAGGGAGGTCACGGTGCTTCAGAGTCTGGCATGGGGCCTGCCCGGTGGTTGAGGAGGTTGCGCAGCAACCGGCTCACCGGTGGTTGAGGAGGTTGCGCAGCAACCGGCTCACCGGTGGTTGAGGAGGTTGCGCAGCAACCGTCTCACCGGTGGTTGAGGAGGTTGCGCAGCAACCGTCTCACCGGTGGTTGAGGAGGTTGCGCAGCAACCGTCTCGAAACCACGCAAGCTGTGGCTGGGACCCGATCTTGGTGAGGTCCCAGCCTTCACTTACGCGGTTTCGACACGCGCGGTTGCGACCTCGTTCCTCGGTCGCACGCGCAGCTCAACCACCAATGAGGCACAGCCCCGGCCTCGTTCCTCGGCCGGGTCTATGCCTCGAGATCGATCCCGCACTCGTCCTTGGCGTGCTTGGAGATGTTGTCCCCGGCCTTCGTGAACTCCTCGCCACCGAGCTCCTGGATCTCGGCCATGGCCGCCTGGAGCGCCGCCATGTCGACGTCGTCCGGCAGCTGACCGCCCTGAAGGTTCGCGATGTCCTCGTCACTGAGGCCGGCCTTCTTGAACGCCGCGATGATCTTGTCGAAACCGTCGGAGAGGATCTCCCAGTCGTCCTTGATCTCGTCGGGAGCTTCGTCACGAAGCTTGTGGATCTGGTCGGCAGTGTCCGAGAGGCTGCTCAGGTCCCCGCCCTCGATCGAGTCCAAGTTCTTCTTGGCGGCCTTGAGGTCGTCGCAGTAGTCGCCGCTGCCGGCGCTGCCCCCGCCGTCGTCACCGCACGCGGTGAGCAGGCTGAGGCCGAGGGCCACCGCGGCGGCCGTCGAGAGGATGCGGTTCACGAATGGTCTCCTGTGGGTCCGGGTCGGGGCTCATCGTGGCACGCCCCTGACGGGTGTCAACGGACGCCCGGTGCGTTGCGGACGCCAGCTCGATGGGACGCGGGCTGGTTGCCGGCGGTTCCTGTGTGTGGGCTGATCATCGCCCCGTCGGCCGTCGGGATGCTCCCGCCAACGGACTGGACTAGTCCCCCCAGCCCATCGGGAAGACCTCGAACGGCGCCGCGAACGCCACCCCCATCCGTTGGCCGGCGGAGCGGGCATTTCCCTCGAGGAACTCCCGGGCGTCGAAGTGCTCCCAGCCGAGGCCGTCGATGTAGGCCTTGTGCGCCTCCAGCGAGGCGACCCCGGCATCGAAGGTGTCGGTGGTGTCCACGCCATGGGCGGACGTCGGGGAGCCGAACGCCCAGACCGCACGGACGCCGCCCCAGGGCTCGAGCCCCTCGGTGACCTGGTCGGGGAAGATCCAGCGGTTGCCGGCGTCGCGGACGGCGTCGACGACCGCCCGGCCGGTGGCGATGTGGTCGGCCTGGTTGAGGTTGGCCCCGCCCCAGGTGTCCCGGAAGTTGCCCGTGATGACGATGTCGGGCTGGTGCCGGCGCACCGACGCGGCGATCACCCTGCGCAGCGGCACGCCGTACTCCAGGACGCCGTCGGGCTCGCGGAGGAAATCGACCATGTCGACGCCCACGATCGCCGCGGACTTGCGTTGCTCCCCCTCCCGGATCTCTCGGCACTGGTCGGGCTCCATGCCGTCGATGCCGGCCTCGCCGCTGGTCACCATGCAGTAGGTGAGGGCCTTGCCCTGCCCGGTCCAGCGGGCCACCGCGGCCGCGGCGCCGAACTCGAGGTCGTCGGGGTGCGCGACCACGCACAGCGCGCGCTCCCAGCTCTCGTCGAGTGGGGTCAGGGGCGGGGGGCGCTCGTCCATGCGAGCAGCCTCCCACCAAAGTCAGGAGCGCCGGCAGACGAAGTGCACGTAGTCGGCCTTGGTGTGCGCCGACTGCGGGTCGAGGGCGGTGCCGTCGTCGGCGTACGCCGCCACCACGTCGAGCCCGGCGGCCCGGGCCTCGGCGACGGTCTCCTCCATGGTGGCGAAGTGGACGACGAACCGGAACTCGTGCGCACGCATCGGCCGCCGCCCCCAGCCCCGGCCGTCCTCGGCCTGACGGCGGTTGCGGCGGTAGTTCTGAACCGAGCGGACTATCGAGCCGGGGTGCCGTGCGGCGAAGCCCAGGTGGTAGCGCACCCGCGGGCTGCGCAGGCCGCCGGCCACCCGCCACGGCCGCTCGTCGAAGCTCACCCCGTCCAGGTTGAGGCTGGAGAACACGACCCGGCCCTCCGGCGCCACCGCCCGCGCCATGGCCGCCAGCGTCAGTCCGCGGTCGGCGTGGTCGAGGGCATCGAGGCCGTTGTAGCTGAACACCACCAGGTCGAATCGGCCCTCGGGCAGCCCGCTCAGGTCCCGGGCATCGCCGACGCGCAGGTCGATGCCCTCGAACCTGTCCTGAGCCATCGCCACCATCTCCGGCGAGACGTCGAGCCCGACGTAGGACCGGGCCTTCGGGCTGAGCAGCCCCGTGGTCCGGCCGCCCCCGACGCCGATGTCCAGGACGTGACCTGTCGCCCACCGCCGCACCACGCCCAGCGCGGCGGCCTCACCGGCGTCGGTGTAGCCGTCGGTGTCGAACTGGGCAACGACGTCTGAGGCGCCCCAGGCCTCCCCTACGTCTGACCCATTCCCCATAGTGGTTCGATACCCGCATCACCGCGGCAACACACCCCGTAGCCCGACGGGCAGGGTTCAGGCCGCGCTCAGAGCATAACCCCCGTGGACTGCCACTTCAGCCCGGGGAAGACCTGGGCGACCGAGGCGTTGAACCGCCTCGAGACCACGTCGGCCAGCACCTGTCGACAGTCGGTGGTGACGGTGAGGTCGGAGTCGTAGGTGCCCGACAGGCCCGGCCACCGGGCGTGATAGCCGCCGCGGACTCCGGCGCCGGCGAGGAACATGACGTTTGCCGTACCCGTAATCGGTGCCGTTGCTGTCGTTCTCGACGACCCGGCGCAGGTGGTTCTCCCAAACTCGGTCACCACCTCGAGCAGCTGGCGCTTCGAGGTCATCCGACGCATCAGCACGTAGCGCGCGTAGTCGTCCATCGCCTCCCAGCCGCCCTCGATGCCCTCGCTCTGGCGGTACCAGAGCTCGCCGGGCGGTCGGCGCAGGCTCGGCCACCAGTGCGCGAGCTTGTCGGCGGGCTTGTCCTTGATCGCCTTCGGCCTGAGCTGGCGCTCGAACCACGCCTGGGCGCCGCCGACGCGACGGACGTCTTTTGCCAGCTTGGGCGTGATGCCGTAGGAGAAGCGGCTCACCAGGTGCCGGTCGGCCTTCGGCAGCAGCTGGTCCTTGCCACGGCGGCGCGGGGCGTACGCCGTGGCGTCCGCCCGGTCCGTCGTACCGGCGAGGGCGGCGGCCATCAGGGCACCGACGGTCGCGGACCGTCGGGTCGCGGCTCCGCGCACGGAGTCGGGGCGCACGGGGGCGGCGGTCATGGGGATGGCTCCCGAGGGTGTGAAGGCGGGGGTCCTGTCGGACCCAGGGGGGCGGTCACAGGCTAGTGGTGTGCAGCCTCGTCTTTGGGGTGTCTGGAAAATGCACCGGGGACGACCGGCGTGCTGCCGGTCGCCCCCGTCTGCGTGCTCTTCGGTTGTGTGGTGCTTTCTCAGATCACGGCTGCTGGCTGATCCGATCAGTGGCCGTGGCCGTGTAGGGGTCGTTGGCCGGGGTCTGGAGGAACAGCCGCAGCGAGTCGATGTCGAGCCCGCCGACCAGCTTGTTGGTTCCCGCCTTGAAGGTGGCGAAGTTGTCGCCACCGTCGGACAGGAAGTTGTTGGCCACGACCCGGTAGGTCTGGGTGTCGACCAGCGGCACCATCGGCGTCCCGGGGTTGCCGTCGGCGTCGACCAGCGGAGTCCCCACGATCGCGTTGCCGGTTCCCGGGTTCGCGTCGGAGGCGTCCCAGAGGTAGGTGATCCCAGAGACCTGCAGGATCTTGCGCGCCGACGGCGCCTCGTTGTTGCCGTTCCACTGCTCGTTGAGGATCGCCCGGATCTGCGCGCCGGTGAGGTCCATCGAGACGACGAAGTTGTTGAACGGCTGCACCGAGAATGCCGCGCCATAGGTGACATCACCAGCAGCGTTCTCGACGAGGTCGGCACGGATGCCACCCGGGTTCATCAGCGCGATCACCGGCTTGACTCCGTTGCTGACCACCGACGGGTCGGCCTTCTGGCCGTCTGCGATCAGGTTGCCAAGGGGAGAGTCGCCGCCGTTTCCGTCGGCGGTACGGGTCACGGTCCCCGGGTTGGCTCCGGCAATGTGACCGATGACGGCGTTGGCGATCGGCAGGACCAGCGTGTTGAAGACCGAGATCAGCTTGTTGATCTTGGTCGACTGCTTCTGACCCTCACTGTTGGCGACGACGATGTTCTCGGCGAATGCCGCGGGCCGCACGATGTCGCGCGACTTCGGGTCGATCAGGAAGTGCAGCTTGGTCACGATCCGGCCGAGCGAGGACGCGCTGGTCAGGAGCCTCGGACGCCCGCGCGGGTCCTTGACCACGCAGTTGTAGGGCTGGTGGGTATGGCCGCTGACCACGGCGTCGATCTGCGGGGCGAGGTTCTGGGCGATCGCCAGTGCGGGACCCTGAACGCCCATGCAGCCGTTGTAGTTCGTGGCGTCGGTCGGCGACACGCCCTCATGCATCAGCACGATGATCGACTTGACGCCCTTCTTGCGCAGCTTGGGCACCAGAGCGTTGGCGCTCTCGACCTCATCCCTGAAGTCGATCTCGGCGATGCCCGCCTGGCTCACGATGGTGTCTGTGTCTTCGAGAGTCATGCCGATGAAGGCGACCTTCTGGTTCTCGACCTTGAAGATCTTGTAGGGCCGGAACACCGTCGGGCGGGCCTGGCCGGCCGGGTTCTTCCAGAAGACGTTCGCACCGAGGTAGGGCCAGTCACTGCCGTCGAACGTCTCAGTGCCGGGGCAGGAGTTCTGGCCGTTGGCGCCGTTGGGGCCGTCGGGGAGGCAGCCACCATTCTGCATGCGCACGAGCTCACGCCAGCCCTCGTCGAACTCGTGGTTGCCCACCGAGCTGACGTCGAGGTGCATCAGGTTCATCGCCTTGATCGTCGGCTCGTCGTGGAAGGCCGCGGACAGCAGCGGGGTGCCGCCGATCAGGTCACCGGCCGCGACGGTGAGCGGCGTGGCACCCGCAGCGCGGGACTTCTTGCGCTCCTTGTTGAGCAGCGAGGCGAGGTAGGCGCCACCGCCCGCGGGAGTGTTGTTGATCCGCCCGCTCGAGCTGGTCGGGGGCACCACTTCCAGCTGGCCGTGGAAGTCGTTGAGCGCCAGCAGGTCGAGCTTGACGAAGTCCTTCTTCTTCGCCAGCTGGTGGTACACCTTGGCGCCGGACGTGCCCGACTTGCGCGGCTCAGGCGCCGTGGAGTCGGCGCCGGGTGCGAGCGAGATGGAAAGTGCCACCGCCGAGACGGCGAGGGCGACGAGGGTTGGACGAGGCGTTGACATGCGGGTTCCTCCGAACGGAACAACGTGCTGGACGAGGTGTGTCTGCCCCGGCATCCTCACACGAAAGCGGCAAGGATGGGACCACCCCTTTTGCCGACTTCCCAGGAGCCCCCGTGACCGACGCTCACAGCGCGCCCGGCGTCCAGCGCCTCGCGGCCCTCGTCCTGCTGCTCGTCGCCGGCATCCTGAGCCTGCCGCTGGCCGCGACGTTCCTCGACGGCGAAGGCACCGAGAACTGGATCCTGCCGGCACAGCTCGGCGGCATGGCCGTGGTGGGCGCCATCGTCGGCTACCTGCTCCCGGGGCTCGCCGGCGCCACCGCGACGAGACGGCGAGCGATGTGGGTCGGCGTGGGCGTCGGGCTGCTGCTGGCGGTGCTGGGCGTGGTCGTCTTCTTCGTGCTGCTCAACGGGTTCGACGGCGCCTGAGCGCTTCGGCACTAGGGTCACGACGTGCGACGCTCCGCCCGCCTGCTCAACCAGGCGCTCCACGCCGCCCTGCGGTGGGTCGACCGCGCCGGCGAGGTGGTTCCCGGGACCGCGCTCGCCGATCGCTTCGGGACCTTCGGCGCAGGCAGCTGCATCGACTTCCCACCGGCCACTTTGCAGAACGTCGAGTCGATCCACATCGGGCGCGACACCCTGGTCGGGCGACAGGCCACGCTCGCGGCCGGGTACGGCGTCGGCGACCCGCAGCTGCCCGACCGGGTGCTGGTGATCGGCGACCGCTGCGTGCTGGGCGCCGGTCTGAGCATCACCGCGCACGAGTACGTCGAGCTCGGCGAGTCGGTCTACTGCGGCCAGGGCGTCTTCATCACCGACGCCAGCCACGGCTACCAGGATCCGGAACGGCCGGTCGGCCAGCAGTTCGGCAGCCACCAGCCGGTGGTCATCGGCCCCGGGTCGTGGATCGGACACGGTGCGGTGGTCCTGCCCGGCACGCGCCTTGGCCGGAACGTCGTGGTCGCGGCCGGCGCCGTGGTCCGCGGTGAGGTCGAGGACCACGCAGTGGTGGCCGGCAACCCGGCCCGCGTCGTGCGCCGCCTCGAACCGGGTGTCGGCTGGGTGGGCACCGGCGGCGACGTACGGCCCATCCACGGCGGCATCGAGGAGCCGGAAGCCGGCTGAGCAAGCCCCGACCGAACGCGTCGAGATCGGAGCGGTCCGAGGAACGAGGACCGGTTCGGTCACTGGTGGTTGAGCAGCGAGCGCGACCGAGGAACGAGGTCGCGACCGAGCGTGTCGAGACCCCCGCAACGCGGGCTGGAACCGAGCTGGTCTCAGTCAGCCAGTCCGCAACACCGGGAGCGTCAGCCGGAAGTGCGCACCGGGACCCTCGCCGTCGACGAGCTCCAGGCTGCCGCCGGCGCGCTCGGCCAGGCTGCGGGCGATCGCCAGCCCGAGCCCGGTTCCCGGTGCGCCACGCGTCCGGGACGGGTCGCCGCGATGGAACCGTTCGAAGACCCGCTCCCGTTCGGCCATCGGTACGCCGGGCCCGTCGTCCACGACGTCGAAGGTGACCATCCCGTCGGCGACCTCGACACCCAGCTCGATCCGCGACCTCGCGTGGCTCGATGCGTTGTCGAGCAGGTTGCGCACGACGCGACGAAGCTCGCTCGGGTTGGCTCGGACCGGCCCCGCCGACACGTGCGAGGTGTCGAGCACCGTCGTGCCGGCGTTCCGGGCCCGTTCCGCCTCCTCGAGGACGACGGCGTCGAGGTCGACCGCCGAGGCGGCCGGAGGTGATCCCTCGTCGGCCGCGGCCAGGACCAGCAGGTCGTCGACCAGCCGCTCCATCTCGTTGGTCGCACCGAGGACCTCGCTGCGCAACAGATCGGTGTCAACGTCCTGGGGTGCGGCAAGGGCCAGCTCGAGCGAGACCCGTTGCGCCGCGAGCGGCCCCTGCAGGTCGTGGGACACGTCGGCCACGAGCCGCTGCTGCCGCTGGGCCGAGGCGTCGACACGGCCCAGCATCCGGTTCATGGTCGCCGCCAGGCGCCCGACCTCGTCGCGCCGCCCGTCGTCGGGGATCCGGCGGTCGAGCTGGTCAGGGCCGATGGCGTCGACCTCCGCCCTGATCCGGTCCAGCCGGGCCAGCGCCCGGCCGAGCACCAGCCACATCACCAGGGCGAGCGCCGCGAGTACCAGCGGCACGCCGAGCAGCAGAGTCCGCCGAAGTGTCGACGTGGCCTCCTGCACCGACTCGAGGCTGGAGCCCTCGACGACGGTCACCTCGCCCGCCGGCCCGGGGCCGCTCTGGATCCAAACCCGGTAGTGCTCGGTCTCGTCGTCGTCCGGGGCCTCGATGGTCCTTCGCACCCCTTCGGCGGGTCCGTCAGGCGGCACGATCGGCCCTCGGCCCTGGATGTTGGCGGACGCGGCCAGCACGGTGCCGTCCTCGGCGATCACCTGCGCGACCGAGTCGTCGTTCACGTTGCGCAGCACCGGCGACAGCTCGCCCGCAGCGGCCTGGTCGAGTAGGTCCTGCACGCGCGAGCGGGACAGGTCCTCGGCGCTGGTGGTCAGGTGCCGGTCCAGGGTGGTGACCAGCAGGATGCTGCCGGCCGCCAGCACCAGCCCGCACAGCAGCGTGGCCACGACAGTCGCCCTGGTGCGCAGGGTCAGCGCAGCCATGCTCAGTCGTCCGCCGAGAGCCGGTAGCCGACCAGCCGCACCGTCTGGAGGCTGGTGCGCCCGAACGGGATGTCGATCCGCTGCCGCAGCTGCCGCGCGTAGACCTCGACGATGTTGGGGTCCCCCTCGAACGCGAAGTCCCAGACGTGGTCGAGGATCGTCGCCTTCGAGACCACCTCTTCGGCGCGACGCATCAGGAACTCGAGCATGGAGAACTGCCGAGGGGTGAGCTCCACGACGGTCCCTGCGCGAGTGACCTGGTGCGCGGCCGGGTCGAGGCGGAGGTCTCCGACCTCGAGCACGGCCGGCCGCTCCCCCGCGCCCCGGCGGACCAGCGCCCGGAGCCTGGCCAGCAGCACGACGAACGAGAACGGCTTGGCCAGGAAGTCGTCCGCACCCGCGTCGAGGGCCTGTGCCTCCTGCTCGGCTCCGGACCGCGCGGTGAGCATCAGGATGGGCGTCCAGTCCCCCGCTTCCCGGCGACGCGCACACAGCTCGTCCCCGCGCAGCTCCGGCAGCATGATGTCGAGCACCAGGGCGTCGTAGTTGTTCTCCCGCGCCAGCCACTCGCCCTCCGCGCCGTCGAGCGCGGTGTCGACGGCGTACCCCTGCTCCTCGAGGCCGCGTCGAAGCGCCGCCGCCAGCTGCTTGTCGTCCTCGACGACCAGGACCCGCACTCCTGCACGGTGGCACATCCGCACTGAACGCGCGCTGAACGTCGGCTGAAGATGACCGACCGCGTTCAGCGTCGCTTCAGCATCGCCGGGGGAAGGTGGAAGCCACCAACAACCCAGCGGAGGAATCATGCGCAAGCGCGTAGCGGTGGTAGGAGCGATCCTCGGCGCAGCGGCCGCGGCGACGGCCGGCGGCATCGCGGTGGCCGGCAACGGTGACGACGGCCCGGCCAGCCACCAGTACACCGAGGAACAGGCCGACCAGGCAAAGCAGGCTGCGCTGGACGCGACCGGGGGTGGCACCGTCAACAGTGTCGAGTCCGACTCGGAGGACGGCGCGACCTACGAGGTCGAGGTGACCAAGCCCGACGGCAACACCGTTGACGTCCGCCTGGACCACAACTTCGAGGTGGTCGTCATCGAGGGCGACGGCGAGGACTCCGGTTCGGACGACTGACCCCTGCCAACGGCCGACCGGGTGGGGCGGCCGCCGCATGCGTGGCCGCCCGGCTTAGGTCATACGGATGGAGCAGACGGGTCCACAATTCGTATGACCTAACCGAGCCACGGACTCTGGGCGGTGAGCCTGAGCCCGTTCCGGGCATCGAAATGGGCCCTAGCTCACCGCCGCCTGGGGCCGAGCGGGGCTACGCACGCGGGCACCAGATCACGCCGTGCGCGCCCGAGAATCCGCCCACGGCTACTCCTGCGGATACAGATTCTGCAGCCGCACCTGACCACGCGCGACCAACCGGCCCTGCTCGTCGTGGGTCTCGACGACCCAGACCTGCTGCAAGCGGCCGCGGTGGAGCGGAGTGGCGGTCGAGGTCATCTGACCGTCGCGGGCGGCGCGGTAGAAGTCGGTGTTGTTGTTGACGCCGACCACCTGGCCCCGGTCACCGAGCCACGTCGCGGCGCCGAAGCTGGCCAAGGTCTCGACCACGCTGCAATGCACGCCGCCGTGCACGATGCCGTAGGGCTGGTGGTGCTTCGGAGCCGCCGTCCACTGCGCGACCACTCGGTCACCGGACAGATCGGTGATCTCTATGCCGAGGTGACGGACGAACTCGCTGGGAACGTCGCCCGAGGAGGCGCCGGGCAGACTGTCGGTGGGGGCAGAGTCGCTCACGCCGCCCATCCTCCCAACCGCCAGGTCACATGTGTCGGGCACCCTGCTCGATGGCTTCGCGGATCCGGGTGTAGGTGCCACATCGACAGATGTTGCGGATCGCGTCGAGGTCCTTGTCCTTGATCTTGCGGCCCTCGCGGCTGACCTTCCTCACCAGTGCGACCGCGGCCATGATCTGGCCGGGCTGGCAGTAGCCGCACTGGGCGACGTCGTGGTCGAGCCAGGCCTGCTGCATCGGGTGCAGCCCCTTGCCGGGCGACTCGCGTGGCAGCCCCTCGATCGTGGTGACCTTGTCGGTCTTCTTCAGGTCGCCGACCCGGACCGAGCACGGGTTGAAGGCCTTGCCGTTGATGTGCGAGGTGCACGCCTTGCACACGTTGATGCCGCAGCCGTACTTGGGTCCGGTGACGCCGAGCAGGTCGCGGAGCACCCACAGGACGCGTACGTCGTCGCGGACGTTTACGGTGACGGGCCTGCCGTTGAGGATGAAGGTCTGCTTGGGCATGTCGAGTCCTCCGGCTCTCAGTAGGTCTTCTTGAGGCCGTTGATCGGCGACGGCGGGATGGGTGGCAAGTAGGACTTCACCTTGAAGGGCAGCTTGTCCTTGTGGTTGATCGGGAAGTACGTCGGCATGCGGCCGGTCGCTCGGGCGTAGGCGCACGCGACCGCCGCCATCGACGCGGCCACCCCGGCCTCCCCGGCGCCGCCAGGCACGCCGGTGGTCGCCGGCATCACGATGACCTGGACCTTCGGCGGCGTGTTCCACTGCCGCGTGTAGAAGTAGTTGTCCCAGCTGGCCTCGAGGAAGTGGCCGTCGCGCAGGTGCATGCTCGAGGTGAGGGCCTGGGCGATCCCGTCGTTGATGCCGCCCAGCATCTGCGCCTCCAGGCCGCGCGGGTTGATCGGCAGCCCGGCGTCGATGGCGAAGGTGACCTTGGTGACCCGCGGTCCGGTCACCGCGTCCTGGACCTTTCGCTTGACGGTCTTCGGCCGGCAGTCGATCTCGACGAGGCAAGCGGTCGCGCCCTTGTACTCCTCGTGGATCGCGATGCCCTGGGCGGTGCCGGGCTTCATCGTCGTGCCCCACTGGCCGACCTCGGCGACCTTGTTCAGCACCGCCAGCACCCGCTCGTGGCTGAGGTGGCGCCGGCGGAACTCGTAGGGGTCCAGACCCATCCTGGCCGCGAGCTGGTCGAGGACCAGCTCACCGGCAGTGCGGACATCGGGCGAGTAGATGTTGCGCATGCTGCCGGTGTTGAACCGGGTGTCGACCTCGTTGACCTGCTGCGACTTCACCGCGAAGTCGTAGGGCAGCAGCGTGGCCATCGCGAAGATGCCCTCGGCAAAGCTGAGGTTGCCGAGCCCGGCCGGCAGGTCCGCGCCCCTGGCCGTGAGCATTTCGCCGAGTCCGTGCCGGTAGTCGGTCTCGACACTGGTGTGGCTCTGCTGGAAGGCGAGCAGCTGGTCGCCGGCGTACGTCGCCCGCACCTTGCTGGTCGCCATGGGGTGCATCCGCCCGACCCGGGCGTCGTCGGCGCGGTGCCACATCAGCTTGACCGGCTTGCCCATCGCCTTGCTGATCTTGGCCGCCTCGAGCGCGGCGTCGAAGAAGAGCCGGCGCCCGAAGGAGCCGCCGCCCTGCATCACGTGGACCTTGACCTTGTCCTGCGACAGCCCGACCGCCTCGGCGATCGCGGCCTGCGCGGCGATCGGGGTCTTGAGCGCAGACCAGACCTCGGCCTTGTCCGCACGTACGTCGGCCACGGCCGCGTTGGTGTCTAGGGCGGAGTTGCTGCGGAAGTAGAAGACGAAGTCGGCCTCGATGCTCTGGGCCACCGGGTTGTCCGGGACCGCCGCGAGCGGGAGCTCGTTTTGCTTGAGCTCGGCAATGATGTGGTCGTCGGAGAGACCTGCGACCGGACCGGGCGCCCAGTCGACGCGCATCGCGCGCACCGCGTCGATGCACTGGCCGAAGGTGTCGGCGCGCACGGCCACCCCGGTGTCGACGAGGGCGATGTTGCGGACGCCGGGCATCCTCCCGACGACGTCGCGGTTGAGCAGCCGCTTCGGCGTCCCGTTGAGCGTGGGCGCCCGGCAGACCATGGTCGGCAGTGCGTCCTTCACCTTGAGGTCGGTGGTGAAGGTCTTCTTCCCGGTCACCGCGTCCTGCGCGTCGAGGCGGCTGTGGCCGACACCGATCACCCGGAAGCTCGACGTGTCCTTGAGCGTGACGTCGACCCGGCGGGTCTCCGCGGAGGCTGCCGACCTGGCGAGCTCGCCGTACGTCAGCGTGGCCCCGCCCGGCCCCTGGACGACTCCGCCCTTGGCGACGAGCTGGTCGAGCTCGGCGCCGAGTTGGATGGCGGCGGCCTCGAGGAGGGCTCCTTTGGCGACGGCCGCCGCCACCCGGATCGGGGTGTACGTCGAGGTGGTGGTCGACGAACCGCCCGTGAGCTGGTTGAAGACCAGCTCGGGCCGCGCGTCTGCCAGGGACACATTGACCTTGGTGACCGGCAGCTCGAGCTCCTCGGCGATGATCATCGCCGTCGAAGTCATGATCCCCTGGCCGTTCTCCGAGCGAGGCAGCGCGAACGATGCGGTGCCGTCCTCGTGGATGGTCACCGTGATCAGGTTCGCGGTGGGCCGGCAGGTGTCGGTGATGAAGTCGTTGAGGTCGTAGAACTCCGCGATCTGCGGACCGGAGACCCCGTCCGCAGCGCGCGCGGGCGGGCTGCCGACCGCGAAGTCGGCGGCGGCGACCAGTGTGGTCCCCGCCAGGACGTAGCCGACAAAGCTGCGCCGATCGATGCCGGACTCGCTTCCAGTCTCGTCCTGGAGCGAGTACTCCAGTAGCGACATTTGCTCACCCCGATTGCGCTGGTCGGGCAGGGCTCAGCGGCCCTCCGCTGTCTGTGAACGCTCAACGACCTCATGAGACGCAGGTCACGCCGGCTCGGCAAGAAATTCGCACATCGGTGGTTGAGCCGCGAGTGTCGCTCTGCGACCGAGCGTGTCGAAGCCGGGGCCGGAACTCGCTCCGAGGCCAGTCCCAGCCTTCCCTGCGGGGGTTTCGAGACGGTCGCTGAACGACCTCCTCAACCACCGATGCTCGACTGTCGCAGAACAACCTCCCCAACCACCGAAAATGCCAAATCTCCCGGGACCCATAGGGCCCCGGGAGAAGAGGTTTGCTCAGACCGGCTGAGGCACCGCCCGGGCGGACACCGGCCGCGCGACCGGCAGCGCCACCTTGCGGGAGTGCCAGAGGCCGAGTGCAACGAGCACCAGGAGGAGGCCACCAGCGCCGAACGCGACGACGGCCGCGAAACCGGCGATGGTGCCGATGGTGGCGAATGCGTAGCCGTAGAGGAGCAGTCCGCGCAGGGTGTTGCCGTCGAGCAGCGACTGCTTCAGGGCACCCCACTCAGCGGCCTCGTCGATCTCGGCCTGGGTGGCGTTGGGGTTCGCGGCGACCGCGGCCGACAGCTCACGAGCCTTGCCGCTGACCTGCGCGTAGGGCAGGACCTCTCCCGCCAGCTCCTCGGACGAGCTGTTCATGTGCGCGAGGATGTAGTGGTCGGAGAACGCCTTGGCCTCGGGGCCAGTGTCGAGCGCGCTGCCGGCGTACTGCTCGAGGGCGTCCGCGTCGGCCTTGGGCAGGCCGCCGAGCGCCTCGCCCTCCGGCATGGTGATCCCCTGCATGGTGAGCTGCTCGTGGACCTGGTCACCGATGAAGGTGTTCGCCCAGGTGAGCAGGCCGCCTGCCATGATGAGAACGGCGGCAAGAAGCAGTCCCGTCCACGAGATGAGCTTGTCGAATGCCGAGCGCATGATGACTCCTTTTCCTGGCGGTGATCAGTTGTCTCCGCGATGTCTCCGACGCTATGAGCCGGACGGGGCGCGGATCAGAGTCGGAGGGCCGATGCCGGGAGGCGGAAGGTCCCGACTTGAAAGGGACCTCTGGCTCAGGCTCGCGCCGGGGCCCGGCTGCCTAGCTGGATGCCGGCGCACCAGCCCGGGGCCCGGCCACCGCTCGGCTGGACAGGCAGGTCGTGTCCACTGCTTTTCAACACCCAGGCCACCACCGAGTTGGAGTTCCACATCTCGCGGGTGCCGGGAGCTGGCCGACCCCACACCGGTGTCGGCACGTCGGCGATCTGAGCGAGCAGCAGCGCCGTCCGGTGCCGATCCGTCCGGACGGCGATCGGGCCGGGGACGGCAGCATCGGCGTCGGGGACGATCCCGCCGCGCCAGCACCGGACCTCGTACCGGAACAGGGCGAAGCGGCCCAGGAACCGGAGTCCGACGGGGCCGGTGCGGACCACTCCCCGGTCCCGTACGGAGTCGTCCCACGCGGGAGCGACCTCGATGGTGAACCGGGTCCCGTCCTCGCTGCGCACCCGCAGCGCTGCGTGGTACAGAGCGCACGCCGCCCGGTGCTCGAGGACGGCGCGGACCCGCTCGTAGAGCCAGCAGCACGCCCGAACCACCCAGGGCCCACCACTGCCGAGCGGTATCCAGAGCAGCTCGACCTGCGCGGTCTCCACGTCGTCTCCTTGCGACGGCGGCGGCAAGGGCCGGCCGGGTTCACTTCGGATGCTCGCGGCCACCGTTCCATGGCACCGGTCGCCCGACTGCTCTGCCAGAGTCCTTGGTCACGTCCTAGGTCAGTTGCCACACCCCCTTAGGACCAAGGACCCCCGGGGATCACGACTCCCGCCCCTGCCGAGGTGGACCCCCAGGAAGGGACGGTGGTCGAGGGGGAACCAACGGAGGAGCAACCATGAACGCCCTGATCGTCTACGAGTCGATGTTCGGCAACACCGAGCGGGTGGCCGCAGCGGTGGCCCGAGGTCTGCGCCGGGAGGGCGTCCACGCCCGTCTGTTCGAGGTCGGCTGGGCGCCGGCCGAGCTGTCCGACGAAGTCGACCTACTCATCGTGGGTGCGCCCACCCACGCGTTCGCACTGAGTCGGCCCGACACCCGTGCCGAAGCGGTGCGTCAGGGTGCCCCGGCAGGGCGGGCGGCGCAGGGGCTCCGAGAGTGGCTCGAGTCCGTCGGCTTCGACTCGGTTCGGCCACCAGCCCTGGCGGCGTTCGACACCCGGATGTCCAAGGTGCGCTGGCTTCCGAAGGCCGCCGGACCCACGGCGGTCCGACTCGCGCACAAGCACGGCCTCGAGGCGACCGACAAGCCTGTGGGGTTCCTGGTGGAGCATCTGCAGGGACCACTGGTCGACGGTGAGGTCGAGCGGGCCGTCGCCTGGGGACGAAGGTTGGGTGCCGAGTCCGTCGCCCGGGTGGCCTTCAGAGCCCTGAGCTGACCGGCACCGACCACGTCACGGTCGTCCCGTCCCCAGGGGCGGAGTTGATCGAGAACGAGCCGCCGTGCTTGAGAGCGCGCTCGCGCATGTTGCGCAGCCCGCTCTCGAGCACCTCCTGCTGGAACCCCTTGCCGTCGTCGGTGACTCGGACGACCACCTCCTCGCCGGCCGAGACCAGCACGTCGACGTCGGAGGCCTGCGCGTGCCGGGCGACGTTGGACAGCGCCTCACCGAGGACGGCCAGGAGGTCCGGCGCGAGCTCCCCTCCGATCAGCGTGCGCACCGCACCCTCGAATTGGAGGGTGGGACGGAACTTCAGGGTGGCCGCCGCCCGGTCGACGATCCGGGTGATCTCGGTCTGCACGTCGGCCGAGGTGTCGAGGGAGCCCAGGGCAAAGATGGTGCGCCGGATGTCCTTGATCGTGCCGTCCAGGTCGTCGACGGCGTGCTCGAGGCGCTCAGCGAGCTCCGGGTCGGTCACCAGACGCCCGGCTCCCTGGAGGCTGAGCCCCACCGCGAACAGGCGCTGGATGACCAGGTCATGGAGGTCCCGGCCGATCCGGTCGCGGTCCTCGAACAGGGTGAGCCGCTGCAGGTCCTCACGGGCGCGGGCCACCTGGATGGCCAGGGCGGCCTGTTCGGCGAAGCTCGCAGGCAGTGCCGCGTCGATGGCATGGAACCGCTCCGCATGCTCGGGGGTCCAGGCCAGAGCAAGCGCGCCCTCGACCCCGGTGCGGGAGCCGAGAGGGACCACGATGGCCGGGCCGAGCTGGGGCGCGCCCAGCGCGGAGGACGGATCCACCGCGCACGGGTTGGAGGCCAGATCCAGCGCCGAGATGCCCTCACCGGTGCGGACCACCTGGCTGGCCAGCGAGTCGTCCATGTGGAGGGCGTGCATCTGCTGCGGGTTCGCCTCGGCTCCCGACACCACGCGCAGCTCGAGACTGTCGCTGTCGGCGCCGGCGACCACCCAGGCGACATCCGCCCCTGATACCTCACGCGCCCGATCGGCGACGGCCTGCAGGGCCTCCTCACCGGTGGACACGTCGGCCAGGAGCGCGGTGATCTCTGCCGTCGCAGTCAGCCACTGCTCGCGCTGGGCCGCTTCCTCGTAGAGGCGGGCATTCTCGACCGCGACGCCGGCCGCCGCGGCCAGTGCGATCACGATGGACTCGTCCTCGTTGGTGAAGTCGCCACCGCCGGTCTTCTCGGTCAGGTACAGGTTCCCGAAGACCCGGTCGCGGATCCGCACCGGAACACCGAGGAAAGAGCTCATCGGCGGGTGGTGCTCCGGGAACCCGTACGACGCCGGGTGGGCGGCGATGTCGTGGAGCCGGATCGGCCGCGGGTCGTCGATGAGCAGCCCGAGCAGGCCGTGCCCGGTCGGCAGCACCCCGATCTCCACCACCTGCTCCTGGCTGAAGCCGTGATGGATGAAGGTCCGCAGACGGCGCTCCGGGCCCACGTCCAGCACGCCGAGGGCTGCGTACTGGGCATCCACGAGGGAGCTCGCGATGGCCACGATCCGGGCCAGCACCCCGTCGAGGCTGAGGTCGGCCGCCATGGTCACGACCGCGTCGAGGAGCAGTCGCAGCCGCACCTGCTCGTCGAGCACGCCCTCAACTCGGCTCAGCACTTCGCGGAGCAGGTCGTCGAACTCGACCTCGCCCAGTCGCGTCAGTCGGACCTCGTCCTGGTGGTCCTCGGATCCGTCCATGACCCTCCTCGGCCTCCCCCTTGAGGAACCTAGCAATCCACGGATGAGGACGAAGGTCCTTGCCCGGAGGGGTCATCGGGGCCTTCCCCCTCCGGTCCCCCGCCGATCACTCTGGGACGGTGGCGAAAGGAGCCTCGCAATGGACGTGACCGAACAGCGCTCAGGACAACTTCTCGATCTCAGCGCCGACCAGTGCTGGGCCCTGGTGGCCTCGCAGCCGGTCGGCCGGCTCGCGTGGATCGGACCGCAGGGCGTGACCCTGGTCCCGGTCAACTACCTGACGATCGATCGGCGCGTGCACGTCCGCACTGCGGCGTACTCCGCCCTGGCGCGTGAGTGCGACGACAGCGACGTCGCGTTCCAGGTCGACGAGCTCGACGCCGAGCACCGCTCCGGGTGGAGCGTGCTGATGCATGGCCGTGCCCACCTCCAGTTCGGCGGCTCCGGTGCTGGCGACCGGCCGGACGTGTGGCCCGCGGGAAGCCGCGGCCTGGAAATCACGATCGACGTCGAGCAGATCAGCGGGCGTCGCCTGGCCTGACGAGCTTGGTTGCCTACGGTTGCGGGTGCTTGGTGGCGAAGATCGCGGCCTGCGTCCGGCTGGACAGCCCGAGCTTGGCCAGCATGGAAGACACGTAGTTCTTCACCGTCTTCTCGGCGAGAAACATCCGCTCGGCGACCTGGCGGTTGGTGAGTCCCTCGCCGATCAGCTCGAGGATCTTCTGCTCCTGGGTGGTCAGTGCGTCGAGCTCCTTGTCCTTGGGTGGGCCGGACCGCACCCGCTCGAGCACCTGCGCAGTGACCGACGGGTCCAGGGTGGACTGGCCGGCCGCGACGCGGCGCACGGTATCGACGAAGTCGTTGCCGCGCACCTGCTTGAGGATGTAGCCGGCGGCGCCGGCCATGATCGCGGCGAACAGCGCGTCGTCGTCGTCGTACGACGTGAGGATGAGGGCCTTGATGGTCGGGTCCACCGACCGCACGTCCCGGCACACGTCGATGCCCGAGCCGTCAGGGAGACGTCCGTCGAGGATCGCGACGTCAGGATGCAGGGCCGGAATCCGGCGGGTCGCCTCTTCCGCCAGACCGGACTCACCGACGACGACGATGTCGCCCTCGGCCTCGAGCAGCTCCTTGAGCCCTCTGCGCACGATCTCGTGGTCGTCGAGCAGGTAGACCCGGATGGGCTCTGCGGGCCCCGTCGACGACTGCGGATCTTCGGTCACGCTCCCACCGTAGTGCGCGGCAGCCGGCTCCGGGTCCCATCACGAGGGGACCAACGGCCCTTAGCCGTGCCGCGGCGAGGACGCACGCTGGGCAGTGACGCGTCGACACCCCGAGGAGGGAACGATGACCACGTCTCTCCCACCCGAGACACTGCGCCGGATCATCGGCTTGGCGACGCGCGCTCCCAGCTTCCACAACACCCAGCCATGGCGCTGGCGCGCGACCGGAGCCGGTCTGGAGCTCCATGCGGACCGCGCCCGCCAGCTGCGGGTTGCCGACCCGGTGGGGCGCAACCTGGTGATCAGCTGCGGCGCGGCCCTGCACCACCTCCAAGTGGCGGCCGGGGCTCTCGGCTGGGAGACGGAGGTTCGGCGGGAATCGCACCAACCCGCCTCGTCCCTGCTCGCGCACATCGAGCTGCGCCAGGGCCTGCCGTCCGAGCATGCCAAGACCGACCTGCGGGCCATCGACGAGCGCTGCACCGACCGCCGGCGGTTCACGTCCTGGCCGGTGCCCGACGAGCGGCTCAGCCGCCTCGCCGACATCGCGGCGGCGCAAGGTACTCGAGCCGTCCCGTTGCTCGCCGTCACTGAACGGTTCCGGGCCGAGCTGCTGGTGGGCCGCGCAGTCGAGCGTCAGTCCACCGACCGGCGCATCGCGCTCGAGCAGCAGCAGTGGGCGGCCCGCAGCGCCGTCGACGACCTTCCCGTGACGCTGCTCCCCCAGGTGCCCACCGCGAGCGACTCCGGGACACAGAGCGCCGGCACCGCGGTGCTGGAGGACAGCCAGCGCGTGATCGAGGGTTCCGACGGACTCGTCGTCCTGTGCGACAGGTCCGACGACGTCGCCAGCTGGCTCAGCGCGGGAGAGGGACTCAGCGCGCTCTGGCTCGCGGCCACGACCCAGGGGCTGTCCGTGGTCCCACTCAGTCAGGTCGTCGAGGTGGACGAGACCCGACTGGCCCTCCAGCACGTCCTGGGTGGGCTGACCCACCCCCTGATCCTGGTCCGCATCGGCTGGCAGGAGATCAGCCGCAGCCAGCTGCCGCGCAGCTTCCGTCGTCCGGTGAACGACGTCCTGGACCTGCGATGAGGCTCCGCTGGCTCGTCCTGCGCTACCTGGCCGTACGTCGCCCGGCCGCTGCCTCCGGTCTCACCGCCCTCGCGCTGACCGGCTCCCTCAGCGGACGGACGTTCCGGTTCCCGGTCCTGTGTGCTCCGCTCGGAGGGACCTCGCTCGTGGTGCTGCCCGGCCATCCCGACCGCAAGACGTGGTGGCGTCAGCTCGGCGACGAGCGGTACGTCGAGGTGCTCGACGCCGGTATCTGGGTGCCGGCGAGGGCCCGAGTGATCAGCCAGGGATCCGTCGACTGGTCGGTGGCCCGCTCGGCGTACATCGACCGCTGGCACCGCGTGCAGATCGACGACGGACCGCTGGTGGTCGTGGATCTCCGCACGGTTCGGACGGACCTGGACGGTCAGCCCGAGCGGGCGCCGATGCGCGAGATCGCGGCCTGACGCGGCCTGACGCGGCCTGACGCGGCTCAGTGCACGGATCGCAGCTGCCGGGGGCTCGCCGAGTCCGGTCCGACGGGCGCGGCCAGGCGAACCTTCGCGTCCACCACCACGCAGCCGTCCGGCCCGACGAGCACCGGGTTCAGGTCGAGCTCGGCCACCTCGGGCACGTCGACCGCCAGCCGGCCGAGTGCCTCGATCATCGACTCGAGGCCGGGGATGTCGCCCCGAGGCGCACCCCGGAAGCCGTCGAGGAGCTGCCAGACGCGCAGCGACCGGACGGTCCGCCGTGCGTCGGACGGCGCAATGGGCGGGATCAGGAAGGCGCGGTCATCCCAGACATCTGTGGCCACGCCACCGGCGGCGACCATGACGAGGGCGCCGAGCGCGGGGTCCCGGACCAGGCCGAGCGCCACCTCGACGCCGGCAGCCATGGGCTGCACGAGGACGCGGGGAGCATGGCCCAGCTCGCGGTCGAAGTCTCGAAAAGCGCTGCGGACCTCGATCCGGGTCCGCAGCCCGATCCGGACCAGGCCACGGTCGGTCTTGTGCACCACGTTGGGATCAGCGACCTTCATCGCCACCGGGAAACCGAACTGGGCAGCGACATCCGCGGCCACGGTCGCGGAGCTGGCCGTCCGGCCGAGCAGCGCGACGCCGTAGGACGCCAGCAGCTCGGCGGCGTCATCGGGGGCCAGCCAGCGCCCGTCGGGGTGACCGCTCAGCAGGCCCCGAGCCCGGGCCCGCACCCGGACCACCTCGGCCGGCTCGCTGCGCCTCGGTGCCGACCGCTCGACGGCCAGCCAGTCGGCGTACCGCACGGCGCGGGCCAGCGTCTGTACCGCGGATGCTGTGGTCCGGTAGGTCGTGATCGGGTGCTCGGTCTTCTCGGCGGCCGGCAGACCGCCCAGGGGTACGGCGACGACGGGCACCTCGGGGTGCTGCGCGCGGACCCGAGCGAGCTCGGCCATGGTCGCCGAGCCGTCGGTCACGCCGGTGGCCACCGGTACGACGAGCACCGCGTCCGCCTCGCCGGACGCGAGGAGAGCCTCGAGCATGCCGCCGAGCTCGGCCGGGGCCACGCCCGCGCCGGCGTCGACCGGGTTGCTCGTGCCGTTCGTCCCGTGGACCAGTGCGGCCAGCCGCGACTGGAGGTCCGTAGAAAAGATGGGGACGTCGAGTCCCGCCGCGGCGGCGGCGTCGGCGGCGAGCACCCCCATCCCGCCCGCGTTGGACAGGATCGCCAGCCGGCGCCCGTGCGGTAGCGGCTGTTGGGTCAGCAGCAGCGCGGTCCGGGCCAGGTCCTCGGCATCGCTGCACCCGATCACACCGGCCTGGGCGAACAGGGCGTCCACCCCGACTCCCGGCGTGGCCGCAGCTGCCGTGTGCGAGGCACCGGCCCGGCTGCCGCCGGTCGAGCGGCCGCCCACGACCGCGAGCAACGGCTTGCGCTCGGCGAACCGGCGTGCAAAGCGAGCGAACTTGGCGGCGTTCCCGAAGGACTCGAGATAGAGGGCGGCAGCCGTGACGTCAGGGTCGTCGTACCAGGCCGCCAGCAGGTCGTTGCTCGATGCGTCCGCCTTGTTGCCGAGCGAGACGAAGGTGTGCACGCCGATGTCGAGCTGGCGCGCAAGATCCATGAGGACGATGCCGACTCCCCCGGACTGGCTCGCCACCGCGAGGCCGCCCGCGGGCGGGACGGCGTCGTGGAAGGTGGCGTTGAGCCGGATCTCCGGGTTGTTGCAGAGCAACCCCAGACAGTTGGGGCCGACGAGCCGGATGTCGTGGGAACGGGCCGTCACCGCCAGCTCGCGCTGGAGGCGCGCACCTTCCGCGCCCAGCTCTCCGAAACCCGACGACACGATGACCGCAGCCCGGGCGCCGGCGGCCGCCGCGTCGAGCAGGACGTCGTTCACGCCGGTGGCCGGCACGCAGACCACGACCAGGTCCACCTGACCGGGCACCTGCACGACGCTCGGGTACGCGTCAACGCCGACCAGCGAGGTCGCGCGCGGGTGCACGGCGGCCACGGTGCCCCGGAACCCACCGGCCGTGATGGAGCGCAGCACCGTGGCACCGATGCCGGTCCCGTCGGACCGGGCGCCGACGACGGCCACGGACCCCGGGCGCAGCAGCGACACCAGCGAACGCGACTCGGCCGCGAACTCGCGGGTGTCGGCGCGCTCGGTGGCCACGTCGGTCGAGGTGGTGCCGAACGACAGGACGACGGTGCCCATGTCCGGCGTGCGGGTCAACGAGAACCCCGCGTGGGAGAAGACCCGGAGCATGGCGTGGTTCTCGGAGAGGACGTCGGCCTCGAACTCGGTGATACCGCACGAGAGCGCCAGGGCGGCGAGGTGCTCGAGGAGCAGGGTGCCGACGCCAAGTCCCCGCGCGTCGTCGGCGACGAGGAACGCGATCTCGCAACGGTGCTCGTTCATCGGCTCGGCCGTGGCGAGGCCGACAGCCCGTCCGTGGAGCTCGGCGACGAGCGCGAGCGTCTCGCCGTCCGCCAGCACGTGCTCGACGTACGTGTGGGCGGCGTGCCGGGCGGCGCTGAAGAACCGGAGCCGGATCCCCTCGTCCGAGACGCGGTCGTGCAGCTCGTGTAGGACCGGTCCGTCGTCCGGCCGCAGTGGGCGGATCACTGCGATGGAGCCGTCGGCCAGGAGCACGTCGGCCGGCACGAGCCTGTCGACCGTTGCGGTCATCGGACGTTCCGCCGCGAGTACATGGCCGCCTCGGCATCCCACGCCACACCGACCTTGCGACCGCTCAGCTCGTCCCAGGCCAAGTGCAGCTCGCAGGTGCGATCCCCCTCCGCCCACGGCCGGACATAAGTCGGGACGGGTGGGACGTGGGGATCGTCGTACCCAATCCGACCGCGACCTCGGGCCACGACGCTCCAACCGTTCCAGCGCTCCTCGTCGACGAGGTCCACCTCGAACAGCAGCTCGGCCCCGTCGGCGTACCGGGCCAGGATCCCCTCCGGGGAGGTCCGCACGACCACGTCGTGTCCGTGCACCGCGTAGTTCACGGGCACGATCTCGTTCCCCCGGGGAGTCGACAGGACGACGCGGCCGAACGTCCCTCGGCGCAGTAGGCGCTCGCACTGGTCGACCGTGAGCTCACTGAGTATCGGCACGACTCGATCCTCGTCGGGTCTGGCTGGCTGAGGCAGGGCCCTTGGTCCCTGTCCGACGGGCAGCTGTGCCGTTTGTCCTTGAGCGGGAAACGCCCGAGGTCAGGCCCCGGGCCGGTGCGAGGGAGGTCCCTCCTCCTCTGCCCACCACGACCCACCCTCGTCGTGCAAGTGGTCGTCGGGATCCACGTCCGGTTGGTCAGCCACCGTGGACAGGAGTTCACCGGGACAGTGGGTGTTGCCGACCGTGGCCGCGGCAAGGAGGGCTTCGTTGCCCTGGGCCTCTGTCATCGCCGGTGGGACGACCAGCAGTCGAAGGCGGTCCCGGTTCCTCAGCTGTACGTCGATCAGGTGGGTGTCGTCGTGCGGGAACGACCCGACCTTCAGGTAGCCCCGGGTCAACGGGACCCGCCGCTCGTGGGAGTCCCAGTCCGGCGGTGAATACACGGCCCGCATGATCCGACCCAGCTCCGGCGGGAAGTTCGCCACCAGGTCCGGGAGCTCGACGGAGAGATCGCGGCTCTGCGGCCACCAGCCCCCGTCGAGGCGATCCCGGCCGGGGTGCTCCGACAATCGCACTCTGAGCGGCTGTCGTTGATGGTCCCGGACGCGTTCAGTGCTCGACGCCGTCATGGCGTGTACCTCTCGGCGGGGCGAGGCCGCGCGAGCGCGCAGACCAGCTGCTCGCTGCTCGTTCTCGACCCTGCGCCTTCACCGGTCAGGCTCCCTGCGCGCCGCTATGCTCGAACCACCTGTCGTCCAGGTCCCCGACGGCGCATCCGACAGATCGCTGGTGGGGACTGTGACAGAACAGCTGAGCCGGGCTCCTGCAGCGCGCTCCACGAGCACCTACACCGACCTCGCGGACATGGTCCGGGCGAGCGGACTGATGGCGCGGTGCTACGGCTACTACTGGCGAAGCGTCGGTCTCGCGCTGCTTGCCCTGGCCGGTGTGGTCGGCGCCATGGTCTGGCTGGGCAACTCGTGGCTGCAGCTGCTGCTCGCAGCTCTGCTCGGCGGCGTACTCACCCAGTTCGGCTTCCTGGGGCACGACGCCGCGCATCGGCAGATGTTCGTGAGTGCGGCGTGGAACGACTGGACGGCCCGGATCCTGTCCGGAGCCGTGGCCGGCCTGAGCTACGGCTGGTGGCGAGGCAAGCACAACCTGCACCATGCCGCCCCCAACCAGGTGGGCCGCGACCCCGACATCGCACCCGGGGTGGTGGCCTTCACTGCTGAGATCGTCGCCCAGCGCACCGGTTTCAGCGGGTGGTGCGCCCGGCACCAGGGGTGGCTCTTCTTCCCGCTGCTGACCCTCGAGGGCCTCAACCTGCACGTCGCCGGCTTCCGAACCCTGCTCGCGTCACGCGTCCGGCACCGCGAGGTGGAGATGCTGCTCATCGTCTTCCGACTGGTCGGCTTCGTCGTACTGCTGCTGATCCTGCTGCCACCCGGGAAGGCGGCCGCCTTCCTCGCCGTCCAGATGGCGGTCTTCGGGCTCCTCCTCGGGGGTTCCTTCGCGCCCAACCACACCGGCATGCCGATCGTCCCGAGCACCCTGAAGATCGACTTCCTCCACCGTCAGGTGCTGATGACCCGCAACGTGCGGGGGAACCTGTTCGTGGACGCTGCCATGGGGGGCCTGAACTACCAGATCGAGCACCATCTCTTCCCGAGCATGCCGCGCCCGAACCTGAAGCTGGTCCGACCCATGGTTCGCGAATACTGCAAGAGTCACGAGATCCCGTACACCGAACTGGGACTGTTCGCGTCGTACGTCGTGGTCATCGACTACCTCAACCACGTGGGCCTGCGCGCCCGCGGCCCCTTCGACTGTCCGCTGGCTGCCCAGCTGCGCGGCTGACCCGGAACGAGGAGGCTGCTGAAAAAGACGTCCGAGGCGAGCGTCGCGAGGGGCGTGCGATGGCAAGGCGCCGACGCGCTGGCAGGCTGGGCGCCTTTCGAGCGGCGGCAACGCCGCCAGCGTGCGTCCATCGTGGCGCTCGGCCGGACGGATTCTTCAGCAGGCTCCAAGGCGTCAGCCAGGCGTCACGTCGTCGATGCACATGATGTTGCCCTCGCTGTCCTTGAACCACGCCGCTTGCCCCATGCCCTCGATCGTGGCGATGTCGCCGGCCCAGCTGACCCCCGGCAGGTCGTAGTGCTCGAACTCCAGTCCCTTGGACTTGAGGGCCGTCACCTCCGCGCCGACGTCTGCCACGTGCCACTGCGCGATCGTGTGTCCGGCCAGGCCGGCGAACTCGGTCTCGTAGAGGAAGAAGGCCGTCCCCCCAGTGGTCATGTAGACGAGCCCGCCCGGATTTTCGCTGGCGGGAGTGAGGCCAAGGGTGTCGGCGTAGAAGCTGCGAGCACGTTCGAGGTCTGCAGCCGGGATGTTCGCTGTCACCGCACTGTCGTTCAGCATGTCTAGCCCTTCGCGTCAGAGATTGCCGAGCCGCTTCTCATCGCAACGTAGTCGTCGACCTTCGCGTGTCAAGGGCGGTGGAGTTGGAGCCATCGAGCAGGTCGTCGACGATCCCGTCGGACACGCGGTCGTCCCCCGGCCATGGCCGCTGAGAGTCACCTGCGCGAACAGCACCCGAACGGCCGATCTGGCGCAGCAACGCGGTCGGGAGCCGAAGTCGAGTCCGCCCCGGCTCGGGGAACAGCACCAGTCCGACGCCGAGGAGAGCCGCCGCCACGGCGCCGTCCAGCCACCAGTGGTTGGCGGTGACCACCACCACCGCAGCGGTGGTCGCGCAGTAGAGCGCGCCGACCACTGCGAGCCAGCGGGGCCCGGTGCGCGCGAGCACAACGGCGATCAGGAGCGCCCAGCCGACGTGCAGGCTCGGCATCGCTGCGAACTGGTTGGCCACGGCACCGCTCGCGCCGGAGTATGCGTTGGGGCCGTAGCGGGCCATGGTGTCGACGAAGCCCCACTCGTGGAACATCCGGGGCGGCGCCAGGGGAAACACGAGGTGGACGACCAGGGCCAGGAGTGTCTGGACGATGAGCAGGTTGCGGGCCCAGAGGTACTGCTCGCGCGGGCGGAAGGCGAATCCGAAGACGAGGAAGGCGATCGTCACCGGGAAGTGCATCGAGACGTACCACGTGTTGGCCAGCTCGTAGGCACGCGGGAGGCCGTGCAGCGCTCCCTGGATGGCCGCCTCGGAGGGCAGGTGCAGGAACCGCTCGAGGTCGCGAACCAGCTGGGCATGCTCCCGCGCCTCTGGCTCCTGCCCCAGCATGATCATCCGACCGGCGTCGTAGACCACCCACAGGGCCGCGAGGAGCGCCAGCTCGAGTGCGGCGCGGAGCAGCCACCACCTCACGCGCCGGGGGCACTGACCCTCCGGTTCCCAGGTGGTCATGCTCAGCTCGCCGCCCTGATCACGAGGCGACGTTAGGGTGACCACCCGCGAGAAGTCGGTCGGGTTTTCCCCTGATTCGTATGGGGCAACCACCGGGAATGGCCCTTAGCTTAGGGAGACACGCCTTGACCCCGGGCACGAGTGCCCGGGGTCAGGGCTGGGACTGGAGGGTCAGCGAACGACCAGCTCCTCGGCCTCCCGGGTCACCAGGTCGTCCGCCGGCTGGTCCGTCCGCTCGTCGTCGTCGGCGGCGGTCGACCTCGCGCTCGTGGCCGACGTGCTCCCGGACCAGGCGAGCACGGCCAAGGACCTCGGGGTCTTCAACATGGCCGGCGCACTGCCCTTCTCTGTGGCGCCGGCCGTGGCGCCGTTCGTGCTGAGCCTGGGCGGGGGCAGCTACGGCGTGCTGTACGCGGTGGCGGGGGTCTGTGCGCTCACGGGCGCCCTCGCCATCCTGCCGGTGAGGCGGGTCCGATGATCCGTTCCCCAAATCACCACATCGTGTGATCACGCCTCACCACAGCCGTTCCTAGGTTGCGGATCATGCAGCCGACACCGGTGGCACCGAGCCTCGCCCGACAGAACGGCGCGAAGCGCGCGCGGCGGACTGGATCCTCCTGGCGCCTGCCGGTCGCGCTGATCGCGCTGGGCGCCATCCCGGTCGTCTTCGGCACTCTGCGGGTGATCGACCTGGTCGTGGGGACGGAGACCATCCCGTCGATGGCCCGCTTCGACGACTCGCCGGCGCCGGTGATCCTGCACATCCTCAGCGCCGTCCTCTACGTGGTGCTCGGGGCCTTCCAGTTCTCGTCGAGGCTGCGCCGCCGCCGGCCGAGGTGGCATAGACGCTCCGGGCGGCTCCTGGTCCCGCTCGGGTTGACGGTGGCGTTCTCGGCACTGTGGATGAACCAGTTCTACGACCACCCGGAGGGCCCTAACGAGCTGCTCTACCTGCTCCGGCTCGGGTTCGGCTCAGCAATGGCGCTCAGCATCGTGCTGGGCCTCCTTGCCATCCGACGCCGGGACATCCGCACCCACCAGATGTGTATGACCCGCGCCTACGCGATCGGGCTGGGAGCCGGGACCCAGGTGTTCACCCTGGGCATCGGCCAGACGATCACGGGGACGACCGGGCTCACCACGGCCGTGTTCCAGGCCGCTGGCTGGACCATCAACCTCGCGGTGCGGAGTGGGCCATCCGCCGGCGACCTCGCACACCACGGTCGACTCCCGCCTGACCCCTGGGCGCCATGTCGGCGTTCTCAACGCCAGCCGAGCGCGGGCGCGACATGGCGGACCAGGCTGTCGATGAGGTGCGCGTTGTAGTCGACGCCGAGCTGGTTGGGGACCGTGACCAGCAGTGTGTCCGCGGCGGCGATCGCCTCGTCCCCGGCCAGCTCCTCGACGAGCTGGTCCGGCTCCCCGGCGTACGTCTTCCCGAAGCGGGCGATGCCTCCGTCGATGTGGCCCACCTGGTCCTGGCTGCGGGTCTCGCGACCGAAGTAGGCACGGTCCATGTCGCTGACGATCGGGAAGATGCTCCGGCTGACCGAGACGCGCGGCTCACGTGAGTGGCCGGCCGCCTGCCAGGAGTCCCGGAACCGGTGGATCTGCTCGGCCTGCAGCTGGTGGAACGGCACTCCGGTGTCCTCGGTGAGCAGCGTCGAGCTCATCAGGTTCATCCCCTGCTCCGCTGTCCACTCGGCCGTCGCGCGGGTGCCCGCGCCCCACCAGATCCGGTCGCGCAGGCCGGGCGAGTGCGGCTCGACCCGGAGGAGTCCCGGCGGGTTCGGAAACATCGGACGCGGGTTGGGTTCCGCGAAGCCCTCGCCCCTGAGCGCCTCGAGGAACACCCGGGCGTGCTCACGGGCCATCGCCGCATGGTCGGTGCCCTCGGCGGGCTCGTGCCCGAAGTAGCGGTAGCCCTCGATCACCTGCTCGGGTGACCCCCGGCTGATCCCCAGCTGGAGCCGGCCGCCGGCGATCAGGTCCGCCGCACCCGCGTCCTCGGCCATGTAGAGGGGGTTCTCGTAACGCATGTCGATCACGCCGGTCCCGATCTCAATCCGGCTGGTCCTGGCGCCGATGGCGGCCAGCAGGGGGAACGGCGAGGACAGCTGGTTCGCGAAGTGGTGCACCCGGAAGTAGGCACCATCAGCGCCGACCTCCTCGGCGGCGACCGCGAGCTCGATCGACTGCACGAGGGCGTCCGAGGCCGAGCGTGTCTGCGAATGCGGCGAGGGGGTCCAGTGTCCGAACGACAGGAACCCGATCTTCTTCACGCCTCATTCCATCGCATCAGGTCCGTTTGCCCACTGTCAGCAGCACGACCGAGTCCTCGACAGCATCCAGCGCGTGCCGCGAGTTGGGGACGAACATGAGGTCGCCGGGGGAACCGTTCCACTTGTCGGAGCCCGCCACGAGGGTCACTCGACCGTGGAGGACCTGGACGGTGGCGTCACCGGGGTTCTCGTGCTCTCCCAGGCTCGAGCCGGCACGGAGCGCGATCAAGGTCTGGGAAAGGGCACGTTCGTGTCCTCCGTAGATGGTGTGGGAGCTGCGGCCGCTCGTCGCCGACGATGCGGTCGCCAGGTGGTGGCGTACGAGTGCGGTCAGTGACTCTTTCTGCATGGTGTCCTCGTGATCCTTGATGGCGGCACGGCCTGACGCAGGTGCTCGGGCCGTGGCTGGGCATCAGCCACTGCTGCAGGCTCCCTCGCGCCGGGTGCAATGGCCACCTGGGACTCCTTCATCGCATCGCCTTCCGAAAGGACCCCCCGCCACGATGGCACAGACGTCAGCCGCTGGTGGCACCAGTGACTTCGGAGTGGCGAGTGGAGTCCCCGAGAAGTCGGTCCTGCCGAGCCAGGCGGCGGTGAGATAGGGCCCCTTTCGATGCCCTGGAAGGGCCCAGGCTCACCGCCCACCGCTGCCCGGCCCCGGCGGCGGTGAGCTAGGGCCCATTGCTGCGCACTGAACGGGCCCAGGCTCACCGCCCAGGCCTCAACGGACGCTCTGACAGAGCACCGCCCCCGGCATCAGGTGCCGGGGGCGGCGCTCCTGCTCATTCCGCTCGGGTCTCACCGAGCGTCGTTATCAACAGCCTCAGATTCCGCGACCTCCGCGTACGCGGGCGAGGATGAAGAGCGCGAGAGCGACGATCGCCAGGATGATCAGAATGGTCCACAGCATGGTGAATTCCCTCCGGTTGATGGATGCGGCGCTGTCGGGTCGGAGCCGGCCAGTCACCGCGAGTCCGCCGGGAGGTAGGTACCCGAAACTCCGAGCGATGTGCCCCAATCGCGCCGCGTCACCGCGTTCGAGGGGGTGGATCGGGCACTCTTGCCCTCATGACGAAGCGCCTTTCCGGCTGGCCCGGGGTCGTGGACACACACCTGGAGGTAGGTGGTCGGCGGGTGCGCGTGCTGCGTACCGAGTTCCGCGGTCGCGGGCGAGAGGAGCCACAGCTGCTCGTGCACGGGCTCGGTGGCTCGTCGGTGACGTGGGTGGAGGTGATGGAGGGTCTGGCCGAGCACGGCCCGGTGATCGCGGTCGACCTGCCCGGCTTCGGACGCACCCCGCCCGGTCCGGGCGACGCGCTGGACATGCGCGGCTACGTCAGGTTCGTGCTCGACGTTGCCGACGCCCTCGAGTGGGACACGTTCACCCTGCACGGCAACTCCATGGGCGGCCTCATCGCGACACTCTTCGCCGCTCGGCACCCAGAGCGGGTGGACCGGTTGGTGCTGGTGTCGCCAGCCCTTCCTCCGCGGACACCGGTCCACCTGCTGCTGCCGTCGCGCGCGACGCTCGACGGGGTGCTGCCGATCGCGGTCTCGTCGCTGAGCGCCGCGGTCCTGGGAGTCGTCGGCCTCGCCGGTCCCGCCTTGAGCGCGCGGCGCAACCGACAGCTCCTGAAGCTCATCTATCCAGACCCGAGCGCGGTGAACCGCAGGGTCCTGGTCCTGATGGCTGCGGATTTCGCCAGCGGCGTCATGGACGCCCGCGAGCGCCGGCGCGCGATGGTGAGCGCGCTGTGCTCGATCACGGCGATCTGGACCGACCCGCGGGGCGCCTGGCGGGCCATCGTGCGAGTGCAGGCCCCGACCCTGGTCGTGGGCGGCACCCAGGATGCGCTCGTGCCGGCCAAGACGCTGCGTGCGGTCCTGGCCCGTCGCCCAGATTGGCAGGGGCACGTGCTGGACGACCGTCGCCACGCCCTGATGCTCGAGGACCCCGCGAGCTACCTCGACCTCGTCGAGCGCTGGCGCGCCGCAACCGAGCACGCCGCCTGACCCGCAGGGTGGTGGCGCACGGCACCTGACGAGGCGCGTGCGAGCGAGGTTCTGGGTACCGGCCCCCCGTGGCTTCGGAAGGGTCGGCGGTGAGGGTTGACGTGGGCGATCGCGCGACCGTGCCTGCCGAGCACAACTGGGAGCTGCGCCTGGAGGAGTTCGAGGACGGGCAGACGGTCAGGCGCTTCGAGTGCGCGGAGTGCGGCGCCGTCCGATTCGAGTAGTGGGCCGCCGAGCTCGCCGACGAGAACCGACGACGAAGGTCCCCTTCCGGGACCTCCGCCGCCGGCTGCTCGACGGTACGGCGCCCGTCAGTGGGTCCGCGGCGGTCAGTGCCGGCACCTGGCCGGGTTCAGTTGGACCGTCGCTCTCGATGTCATCTGCGCGGCCTTCGATACTGACGTGCGGGAGTAGACGGTCGAGCCAGCCCGGCAGCCACCAGTTGCGGTCGCCGAGCAGTTCCATCGTCGCGGGCACGAGCACCATCCGCACGATGGTGGCGTCGATGAGGATTGCTGCTGCCAGTCCCGGGCCGAACATCTTGCCCAGCACTGCCTCGCCCAGCACGAACGAGAGGAAGACCGTGAACATGACCGCGGCACCAGCGGTGATGACTCGGGCCGACTTCGCCAACCCGTCGGCCACGGCCGTGGCGTTGTCACCGGTCCGGTCGTACTCCTCCTTGATCCGCGAGAGCAGGAACACCTCGAAGTCCATGGAGAGCCCGAACAGGATCGCGAAGATCCCGATCGGGAGCTGCATCGGCACCGGGACGGCTTCCGGGATACCGACCAGGCCACCGACGTCGACCGTCAGGCCGGTTTGGCAGTGGCCGCAAGAATGCTCTCCTCGCGCAGGGTCTCGACCAGGTCCTCGGTGGCCTGCTCCTGAGGTGACGTGGTCGGCACCAGACTCAGCACGGCGGTGTCGCCGGCCTGGTTCACCACCGGGGTCGAGACGAACGCGACCCCGTCCACCTGACGCAGCTCAGCCGCAACTGCCTCTGCAGAGCCGAGCACGTCGCTCCCCGCGGCGCCTTCTGCGATGAGCAGCATCGGCGAGGAGAAGGCCGGTCCCAAGCCGGTCTCCAGCAGGTCGTACGCCGCACGCGTCGTGGCGCCAGGCACGTCGTTCTTCCCGTCGGGGAAGCGAAGCGGATGCCCAGGAACGGCGCGGCCATAGCCAGGAGTACGACGAGCGCGCCGATGGCGGCGAACCGGGGGTCGCCTCTGGATACAGCGGCTCCAGCGGTACCACCGCGTGCCGGTGGGCGAGCCGACTGTCTTGCCCACGAACGGCACGTGCAGGCGCTCGATGTTGCGACCGGCGAAGCCCCGGAGGGCCGGCACGAGAGTCACCGAGGCGGCCATGACGACGAGCACGGCCAGCACCACCGAGAAGGCGAAACTTGTCATTGCCGGCTGACCCATCAGCAGGATGCCGAGCATCGAGGCGATCACGGTGATCCCGGCGAACATCACGGCGCGCCCGGCGGTTGCCATCGCGGTCTGCGAGGCGCGGCGCGAACGAGTTCCTCCTGGCGCCTGGCTGAATCTCAGCCCACGCCGTACGTCCGGTGCGGCATCACGGTCGGGGCTGCCCGGGGCCGTCTGCGTTTACCGCGCCTCACGTCTCTCGACTGACGTCGGGTAGCCTGCTCGCTGGCCTCGACGGAGGTCGGCGGGCTGTGGCTCAGTTTGGTAGAGCACCTGGCTGGGGGCCAGGGGGTCGCAGGTTCAAATCCTGTCAGCCCGACCGAACCGCAAGGGCCAGAAATGGCCTGTGACCTGCGGAAACAGGCCCGGAGATGTACGGATCTCCGGGCCTGAGGACGGCCGCTCCGCGGCATGATCGGACGGCCGCTCCGCGGCAGATTCCGGAGGCTCGCCGCGTTCGGCGCACTGGGGTGGTGTGTGAAGAGGCCAGCAAGCTGGGACATGACGTCTGCTCGACGACGGCCAGTCGCTCCTCGGCACGACCGCGCTGATCCTCGGCAAGACCGCGCGGCGATCGAGACCGCACGGCAACCCTTCCGATCACGGACCTGGGCCGCGGCCATGACGGTCATCGTCGGCCGCGACGCCGGCCCGTTCAGAGAAGTCTGGGGCGGCTCTTCTGCTTCTCCTCAAGCGCTGACTACGTGACTGACTACATGGGACGCAGTCGACGCGTGAGCTGGCGGACCCCCTCTACCATCGAGGAATGGGCGCCGACTACCGGTTCATCACCACGTGGCGCGTGTCGGGAAGTGTCGACGAGGTGAAGGCTGTGCTCGGCGACGCAGAGGCACTGCCGCGTTGGTGGCCATCGGTGTACCTCGACGCCACCATCGTGGACGAGGGCGCTGCAGACCGCGTGGGACGCACTGTTTCCCTGCATACTCAGGGGTGGCTTCCCTACACCCTTCGTTGGGAGCTGCGTATCACCGAGCCCATCACCGATGGTGGTTTCGCCCTCCGCGCCACTGGTGACTTGACGGGAACCGGTCGCTGGACCTTCGAGCGAGACGGCGACGAGGTCGTGATCATCTACGACTGGAGAGTCGCCGCGACCAAGCCATTGCTCCGGCGCCTGAGCTGGCTCCTGAGACCATTGTTCTCAGCGAACCATCGCTGGGCGATGTCCCGAGGTGAGGAGAGCCTGAGGATGGAACTTCGCCGCCGCCGTGGAGAGGCCGGGGATGCGCGCGGCCGCGTTCTCAACCCGCCCCCGCCGAGCTTTCCGAGGCTGCGTAGAGCGCTGCCAAGTACTCGCCGTTGAACTGGGTCAGGACGGTGGTCGAGACCCGGCCATGGGAGGTAGTGGTCGGGCCTCGTGACGCCTGCTGTAGAGGGCGAGTGCGAGACCCGCAATGGCCGCGACGGAGAACCAAGAAATCCACAACCATGTTCCGCCGGCACCCCAATCGACGCGGCTGACCGACCAGTCGACCAGGATCAAGCCCAGTACCGAGAGGGAGCCGAGTACTCCCTGCGTGATTCCGATCGTGGCAACCTCGACAGCAGGCGCCCCACGGGTCAGAAGCCACAGACCAACACTCCCGGTGAGGAACACGGCACTGTAGATGCGAGCGTGGAAGTCGTCGATGGGCCAGGGCCAGAACCCGGTCACGGCAGCGCCGGCCGCCAAGACGGCAATTCCGTAGGCACCCATGATGGCCGCCTGGGCTCTCAGGAATTGCAGCCATCCGGTCGGCAGCGCGAGCCCGCCCCACCACGAGCGGTCGCGATAGCGCCAGAGGTGCCAAGCTGCGTTGCCGGGGATCACCACGTAGAGAACGAACCACGCCGTGGTCATGATGGTCGCCTGGCCGCCGCGGAAGCGGTCGGTGCTGAGAAGGGAGACGGCCAGCACGACGGCAGTGAACGTCAGGATCATGGGGACTAGAACCCGGGCCGGAGCCCACCGCGGGCGCACCAGCATGGCCGCCACGGCGGCGAACGACGACAGGTAGATCGCGCCCAAGAACCGCGCGTTGAACGGCGTCAGCACCCAGGGCCAGATGTCATCGATCCAGCCCGGCACCAGAAGGAGCCCGGAGCCCGTGCCGAGGAGTACGGCGGCCTCCACCCCGGTCACGGCGAGGAGCAGGCGCGGCGCGGGTAGGTCGAAGTCGGTCACGCTCATCTCGTAGTCAGGTTCCGATCAGGAGCAATCCCAGTATGTCAGGCGGTGAGCGCCATCCGCGCGGCACGAGCGGGCGAAGCGTAGCCGCCCACAATGCGGCTGCCAGATGCGCGCGTCCAGCTACCGCGAGTGTGTCGTCCTCAGGGGCTGGCCGCTTCCACCAGGTTGCCGGCGGTGGTGTCGGCGTCGTGCTCCTCGGCGTTCGCCAGTACGGCGACGACGATGCCTTGCTTTTGAAAGCACAGCGCCACCGTTCTGTATCCCTCCCTCACGAGGCCCGTGTGGCCGAGCGCTCCCGTGTCCCGGCCGTACTCGAACCTTCTGTCGATGATCCCCAACCCGTATTCAGGGCGCTCGATGAAGTCGGTCATGTCATTGAGCGACGCAGGCGACACGACCTCACCGGCGCACAGTGCCCTGAACCAGCGGGCGAGACTCGGTGCGTCCGAAGCCATGGCGCCCTCGGAGGTGAACATGGTGGCGTTGGCGAGCGACGGTAGATATCCGCCGCCGTCGTCGAAGGTGTCGGCCGACGCACCGCGTGGCATCGCCATCGGATCGGTTGGGTGCTCGTCGGGCTGATAGATCAACCGCTCGTACGCCTTAGCGTCGAGGACCCCGCTCCGCAGGACCTGGGCGAGCGGCCGACCGGTGACGCGTTCGATGATCAAGCCGAGGAGCAGGTAGTTGGTGCCGATGTACTCGTACCCCTGACCGACCGGGCCACGTTCGGGTGAGACGGTTGCCAGCTTTTCCTCGGTTGTCCAGACGTGCAACGGGTCGCTCAGCAGGGTTTCTCGGAGTACGTCGTCATCGGGGAAGTACTCGGAAATTCCGCTGCGCATCGAGAGAAGGTTCTCGATGGTGGCGGCGTTGGTGTCGAACTCCAGGTCGGGCGGAAGGTGATCGGCGGCGGGATCGTCGAGGGCCAGCTCGCCTGCTTCGACCAGCTGCATCACTTGGGCTGCCACCAGGGTCTTGGTGATGCTGGCGATGGACATCTGATCGTTCGGGCGCATCGCCCGGTCTCCCGCGGCGAAGCCTGTTGCTCCGCTCCAGGTCCCCTCCGGTGTGATCAGCGTGGCCGTGAGCCCGTCGCCGTCGGCCGCCGTGTCGAGCACCTCTTGAAGTTCAGCCGCCAGCTCATCGGGGACGGGCTCCTCACCCAGGCCAGCGAACACAGCGGTCGGAAACCCGGACTCGGCGGTCACCGCACTGGTCGAAGGCCGGCTCTCGGGTGTCGTCGACGGTGTGGTCGAATCGGGCGAAGCCTGATCCGATGCGCATGAGGCGAGCGTGAGCAGGATCAGGACCTGGCACATCGCCGATGCGAGGTTGGTGAAGTTCAGGTGTTTGGTTAGACGGAACATGGCAGCCAGCCCTGCTGGTTCGCGGTTGGTGGCGGCCTCAGGGTGGGTCGCGGCCAAAGTCATCCGAGCGATTCCAGTACGTCGGCGATGGCTTCCCCGGTCTGCGCAATGGTGCCGTCCCAATTGCGGTCTTCGACCTCGATCCGCTCCCAGGTGGCCCCGTAGTCCAGGCTTGCGTGCAGGACCAGCGGGATCCCGTCGGGGCTGTGCTCCAGGAGCACCAGGCGACCCGGTGCCGCCCAGTCGTCGAGGTAGTCCCAGTAGTCGGTGGGAATGTCGGTCAGCCCAGGGTTCCGGCAGTCGAGGTTGTGTTGGTCGAAGCTGCCGTCGGGCCGCTGCCAGGTGACCCGGCAGCCGTTCGCGCCCCAGAGGAACTCGTCGACGTTCGGTCCCCAGCTTGCGATCCCCTCCGGCACCTCCAGGGGTCGCAGGGTTCCGGCAAGGTCGTCGACGAGGTAGATGGCCTGGTGGTCGTCGGGGCCAGCGCTGCCTCTGCTCCAGGCGGAGTAGGGGTCGATGACGAAGACGCGGGGTCCGGGGACGGCGGGGGCTGGGTCCTCGACCATCTGGAGCTGCACCGCGGGTCCGACCGCCTGCAGCAGGCGATAGCGCACCGGACCCTCCGGCCGACCGTTCTCGGCGTCCTGGACGAGGACCGAGTCCTCGTCGAAAACCCTGACCCAGACCGGGGTAAAAGACACCTCTAAACCGCGAACCTCGAAGACCGCCGATTGCCCGTTCTGGCTCACCTCGAGCGCCCGGTCGCGGAGCTCCCCCTGGCAGGTGCCCTCACACGCGACGTACTGGATTGCTGTGAGGCCCGACTCGGTCGGCGGAATCAAGACGTCGGGCGAACCCTCGGCGCGGAACCGCTCGGGCGTCCACTCCTCGCTTGTCGACGACGTCTCGGTCGGGGTGGGTGACGGGTCTTGGACCGGCGCGTCTGCGCGCTGGCCGCCGGTGACGGCGGCTCCGGCCAGCCCCACACCCAGGACCACGACCAACGCTCCGGCCGCCGCGCCACCGGCGGAGCGCCGACGCCGCTTCCGGGACACGGCGACCAGATCGTCGTACCCCGGCGGCCGGAACTGGCCCACGAGCTCGCGCAGGACATCGAGGTCAGACACGGTCGCTCCCCTCTCGCTCATCGAGCAACGGGGCCAAGCGGTCGCGACCGCGGGAGAGCCGCGACTTGACCGTGCCCTCGGGCACGTTCAGCTCTTCGGCGATCTCAGCGGTGCCCAGGTCGGCCAGGTAGTGCAAGACGACGACGCGGCGCTGGTCGGGGTCCAGCCCCGCAAGCGCCTGCACGACTGCCACATGGTCAGGGCCCAGCTCGTGCCCGGTCTGGCGTCCGGGCACGGTGGTCACGAACCGGCGGACCACCTTCGCGTGCCGCCAGGAGTTCCGCTGATGGTTCAGCGCGACCGTGCGCAGCCAGGCCTCGGGGTTCTGCACCCGGTCGAAACTCCGGCCCTGCCCGATGGCCTTCACGAAGGCCTCCTGCACGGCGTCCTCGGCGTCAGCCTGGTCGCCGCAGAGCGCGAACAGCTGGAGGACGAGCCGGCCGTACGACGCGTCGTACAGCTCGCGAAGCGACGTGGACTCCCCCACACCACACCTCCTCGCCACCAAGATCGTCGCAGTAACGACACCCGTGCGGCCGTTTCGGTTCCCGAACCGCGCCGAGAAACTCTCAAGGACGAGGCACTCGCAAGTAGCGACCGCCCATCGGCATAGGGCGGATCCTGTGGCGCCCATGCGGCGGATTCAGCGGCATACGGACGTACCAATCAAGGCTTCATCGATCGGCCGACGCGGGAAGCGGCGCGTGATTTCTCGGTTTGGTACGTCGGTGTGCTGCGGGCACCTCCGCCCTGATCACCCTCGGCACACTAAGCGCCGCTTAGATGCAGTTTGGCGGACAGACCCCTACATGGCCGTGACGAGGTCTTGCGTCGCTCTGAGATTGGGTGCATCGGCTGCCCTGGACAGACCTACTTCTGGCCACAGCACCAGGCCCAGTCGATCAGACGGTCTTGTCCCTGCCTGCGACGGCTTCGGCTGCACCGATCAGCAGGACGGCCGCAACGACTGCGAGCACGAAGCCGATGACGTTGAGCTCGAAGATCCCGCCGGTGTCGAACAGCTGGGCGATGAGGCCGCCGATGAGCGATCCGACCAGGCCGAGGCCCAGGGTGGCCAGTAGTCCGAGATTCTGCTTGCCGGGCTTGATGAGGCGCGCGAGCGCTCCGATGATGAGGCCGGCTACGAGGAAACCGATCATGGGTGGACCTCTTTGGTGTAAGTCAAGTCGGCCGCCTCGGTGGCGGCCGTCGTTCTTCGACTGTGTCACTGACGAGTCCGCGGGGCGGCATCCTGGCCCGAGGGTCGCCGCGAGGGTTAGGGAAGGCCCCGTCGGGTACGCCTTGGGGGCCACCACCTCAACGAAGGAGCCCGACATGTCAGACGACAAGCAGGTCGCCAAGGAACTGGTCGAGACGCTGAAGGACGGCGAGCGAGGCTTCGCCACCGCAGCTGAGCAGCTGCGTGAGGGGGACCGAGCCGAGTGGGCCACCACGTTGCAGCGCCTGTCCGAGCAGCGCGCCAGCTTCCACCGCGAGATCGTCGAGTTGGGTGAGGACTACGGCGACGACGTCGACGAGAGCGGGACGGTCGCCGCGGCCCTGCACCGTGGGTGGATCTCGCTCAAGGAGGCTTTGAGTCGCGGTGACGCCGGCAGCATCCTCAAGGCCGCTCTGACCGGCGAGGACCACGCGGTCTCCGAGTACGACAAGGCGCTCCAGCAGGACCTCAGCCCCGGCTTCCGCGAGGTCGTGAGTCGACAGCGCGAGGCGGTCGTCAGTGCCCGCGACGAGGTCAAGGCCCTGCAGGCCGCGGGCTGAACCCAGTCCGCCGAGGGACCCAGCTCGGACGTAGACACCGCGGACAGAAACGCATAGCCGAGCGGGGGGTTCACATTGCCTCAATGGTTCGATAGCTGGTCCGACGTCCTGCGAGTTCTGCTGGTGGGGCCTGCCTCAGTTGCCGCGGTCGTCCTGGTGCTTCGCGCCTCGGGCCAGCGCACCCTGGCGAAAGCTGAACGCCTTCGACCTCGTCGACACCGTCGCCTTGAGCTCGACCTTGGCCACGATCTTCCTCAGCACCGACGTCTCCTGGTCGGAGGGCGTGGTCGCGCTGGCAGTGCTGGCTCTGCTCCAACTGCTGGTCGCGCTCATCACCTCCCGGGAGCCGGCGGTACGCGCCGTCATGACCGCTGGTCCCACGTTGCTGCTGCGCGATGGTGAGTACCTCGGCCAGGCGCTGCGCTCGGCCAGGCTGACCTGGGCCGAGGTGAGGCAGGCGATCCCGGGGAAGCGGCATCGGCGAGTGGCCACCGTGGCGGCGGTGGTGCTCGAGAGCGACGGCAGTCTGAGCGTCATCTCGACGAGCCAGATGGGGAATTCAGCGCGCTCACCGACCTGCCCTCGCAGCCCTGAGACTCCAGAGTCGAGGGTGGCCAGGTTCCGCAGCCGCAAGGGCCCTGGCGGTCAGGAGCCGGGGAGGACTTCCCTCACGGCGTCTACGGCCTTGGCCAGCGCAGGACGGTCGTCACCGCCGTCGGCCCAGACCGGGTCCTGTGGCAGCGGGCCCATCGGATCTGCGTCCTTTGGAGACGATGCGCGAGGTGCCAGCGAGCGACGAAAGGCTTCGTCCAGTCCGATCAGTCGGTGCCCGCGCGGCAGCAGCATCTCCCGGAAGTCGTCATCGGCACAGATCATGTCGTGGTGGAGGCTCTCCACCAGTGCTTCGACCGTTCTTCGAGGGACGTCGGTGAGACTGCCGACGAGGGTGCCCACCAGCGCCGTCGGCAGCAAGGGCACCTTCACTTGCGGTCGCTCGAGCCCCGCGTGCTGGGTATAGGTCTCCAGCAGCGCGCCGTAGCGCACCTGATCGGGTCCGCCAACGTCGAAGTGGCGGGACCGACCGGTGTAGTCGAGCGCGCCGGCTAGTGCCACGAGCACGTCGGCGGTGGCGATCGGCTGCACCATGGAGTCCATCCACGACGGCACGGTGTGCACGGGCATCCGTTCGCTGACCTGTCGGATGATCTCGAACGAGGTGGACCCGCTGCCCAGGAGCACCGCGGCCCGCAGCACCACGACGGTGGCAGGCACGTCGCTGAGGACCTGCTCGACCTCGCGTCGCGACGTGATGTGCTCGGAAAGCTCGCCGTCGTCGACGTCGGGGACGAGGCCGGAGAGATACACGATGCGGTCGATGCCGTGGGCGCGGACGGCGTCGGCGAGGTTGGTGGCCGCCTTGCGATCCGCCTCGGCAAAGTCGGTGCCGCCCATGCCGTGGATCAGGTAGTAGACCGCGTCCATGCCTTCGCAGGCGGCGCTGACCTGGATGGGGTCGAGGGCGTCCATGACCACGGTCTCCACGTGTTCGCCCCACCACGGTTGCTCGCGGTCAGGGTCGGACGTGGTGGTACGCACGTCGTGGCCGCGCTCGAGCAGCAACGGCACCAGTCGACCGCCCACGTAGCCGGTTGCTCCGGTCACCAGGATCTGCAACTCGTCCTCAGCTCGTCGTAAACGCGTCCGCGAGCGGGTACTGCTCCGCGGTGCGTGGGTGTGACGTCAGCGTAGGACAGAAACCAAGTCGACGGCTCAGCCAGCGCGTGCGTGACGTCCGGGCAGACGTTGAAGCCGGCGCCGAGTCCGAACCGCGGGAGTGGATCTGATCAGAACTCGCCCCGGCGCCGTAGCCGACGCGGGCGCCCGTCAGGATCGTGCAGGAGTACGTAGGGCGGGCTGGCGATGGCACGGGTCAGCAACCCCAGCGCTGGGGGCTCAATCCTGCGCAGCCGTCCCTGCGGTCGCGGACCGGTTCGGCCGCCCTCGTGCCAGGCGTCGAGGCGTGCGGCGCTGGCTGCGTAGGTAGCGAACATGTCGGCGGGTTCGTGGCAGTCGGCCATCAGGTCAGTCGGGACGCTCGCTGCACGGTTCGGCACCGTCCTCGTCGCCGACGACCGCGACGACCTCGCTGAGGTGCACCGTGCCTGCCAGCTGTTGACCGTCAGCGGGGTACGAGTGGAGGAGCTCGATCGGCGCACCCTGCGAGCAGCCGAGCCGGCGCTCTCGCGGCGCGTCGTTGGCGGGGCACTGTTGCCCGGCGACCGCCACGTCAACCCGCGACGGGTCACCGACGCGTTGCTCGTGACGCTGGCGACCGAGTGGTCCGCGCCCGAGCGGACCTGCAAGCGGATGGCGTGGTCCTGGACGACGGCTCACATCTGCGGGCCGACGTGGTCGTGCTCGCGACCGGCGCGACCGGTTTTCCGCACGTGCGCCCGGTGCGCGGCGAGGTGGTCCGGGCGGCTCGACCAGTTCCTTCGTGTGCAGGTCAAGACCACGGCGCAGGAATGCCAACAGCTGGATCGTGTCCCTGTCGCCGGACGGCGGCCGGCTCACATACGACCCTGAGGAGATCGACTACTTTTCGTCGTAGACGGCGACCTCGAGTTCTACCTGATCCCCGTGGCCACCGTGGGGGCCTGCACACCAACACTCTCCCGGCCTACGAGCAGTACCGACTACCGCGAGAGCTCATGTCTACCGGATGAGCTCAGCGCCGCGCGGCCGCCCAGCGGTCAGCCGGCGTGGTACCCCTTCAGAGGCATCCACTCGACGCGCGTCGGCTCGGCCACTCCGGCCTGGCCGAGGGCGGGGCCCTTGCCGTCCGGTTGCACCCCCGCCGCGTGCGAGACGATGCCCTCGGGCCAGTCTCCCTCACCCTGCCCGGGTCGAGGCCCAGGAGCTTGTTGACGGTGTCGTACAGATCCGGGCTGGCGTCACGGAACTCGAAGATGAGCGCTTCGGGCATCGAGGTCGTCCTTGGTCTGGCCGACCCCGCGTTCTCGGCGCGGTGATGGCCCCTGGGTCACCAGGGCGCAAGAACGCTACTGCCGTTTGCCGGTCGGCGGGTAGGGCCTGTTCAGCGCACCTGGGCGGAGTCCGGTGAGACCTGCAGCGAGGACGTGTCGACGGCGACGAACGCCGACGCGGGGATCGTCTTGAGGTCCTCGATCAGCTGCTCGGGCCACTGCGGGTTCTGCTCGCCCTGGAAGTACCACGCCGAGCCGTTGTCGGCGAGGACCAGGCCGTACTTCTTCATCGCTGCCACGACGTACTGGGCGTGCGGCGACAGCCCGGAGGCGTCGTAGGACGCGGAGAGCCGGAAGCGGGCGCCCATCGGCGGGTAGTCGAGCGATGTGTTGTCGCTGGCATCGTGGCGCGCGGGCCACAGGTGCGCCGCGGAGGTCTCGTCGGTGGTGAACCGGATGGCGTGGTCGATCCGGTTCTTCTTGACCTCGTTCCAGCGCAGCAGGCCGGGCAGGATCGGGAGGCCGGCGGCATCGGCAGACGTCCAGCCGTCGGGCCGGAGCTTGTTCTTCTTCAGCGACCAGACCGCGCCCGAGCCGGCGCGCCACTGTCCGTTCGAGACGTGGGTCGCGTAGGTCTCGTAGAGCTTGCACTTCGACTTGTCCACGATGATGGCGTGCCGGTCGCCGTCGCTGTTCCGGCCGCCCTCGATCTTGGTGTCGTTGCCGAGCGGGTAGCTGACGTGGTCGCTCTCCGAGGAGTAGTCGAAGCGGACCTTCACCTTGGCGTGCCTCTTGCCGACCACGGTGATCGGGATGCCGTAGTTGGGTCCTTCGCCGTACGACGGCCCGAAGTCCGGGTGCAGGTCGACGTCGGTCGACATGTGCGAGAGCCACGCCGCGTTGCGGGCGTGGACCGGTAGCCGGCTCACGTCGGCGTGCCACCAGTTGTCTGCAGGGAACTCCGAGCACTTCGTGCCGGAGATCGGCTTCGCAGTGGATTCCAGCGCAGGGTGGGACACGGCTGGAGCGGCGCCGCCGGCGGTCACCGCGACGACAGACAAGGACACGAGCAACGCGCGCATCACACGACGTTAGCAAGCCCTCATGTCAGCGGCGGCGCTTCTCCCGGACCCGCTGCTCCAGCACGATCGGCGTACCGGCGAAGCCGAACTCCTCGCGCAGCCGCCGCTCGATGTACCGCTCGTACGACGCCTCCAGCTTGCCGCTGGTGAACAGCACGAACACCGGCGGTGCGGTCGACGGCTGGGTGCCGAACATGATCTTGGGCTGCTTGCCGCCGCGGACCGGGTGCGGGTGCTCGGCCACCAGTCGACCCAGGAAGGCGTTCAGCGTGCCGGTCGAGATCCGCGTCTCCCAGCCGGTGAGCGCCTTGTCGAGCGCAGGCACCAGCCGGTCGACGTGCCAGCCGGTGCGCGCGGTGACGTTGATCCGAGGCGCCCACTGCACCTGGACGAGCTCGCGCTCGATCTCGCGCTCCAGGTAGTACTGGCGCTCCTCGTCGACCAGGTCCCACTTGTTGAACGCGATCACCAGCGCCCGTCCCGCCTCGCGGACGGTCTGGATGATCCGCTGGTCCTGCTCGGAGATCGGCTGTGCCGCGTCGAGGACGAGCACGGCCAGCTCGGCCCGGTCGATCGCGGTCGTGGTGCGCAGCGAGGCGTAGTACTCGTGCCCAGAGGCCTCCTTGACCCGCTTGCGGATGCCCGCGGTGTCGATGAACCGCCAGGCCCGTCCACCCAGCTCGACCAGCTCGTCGACCGGGTCGACCGTGGTGCCGGCGACGTCGTCGACGACCACCCGCTCCTGGCCGGCCAGCCGGTTGAGCAATGAGGACTTGCCGACGTTCGGCTTGCCGACGATCGCGATCCGGCGCGGGCCGCCCACCTCGCGCTCGCCCTCCGGCGGGGGGTCCGGCAGCGCCGCCAGGATGGCGTCGAGCATGTCGCCGGACCCGCGGCCGTGCAGCGCGGACACCGGCCACGGCTCCCCCAGCCCGAGGTTCCACAGCCCATAGGCCTCGGCCTCGGTGCGCTGGTCGTCGACCTTGTTGGCGGCGAGCACCACCGGCTTGCCGGACTTGCGCAGGATCTTGACGACCGCCTCGTCGTCGTCGGTGATTCCGACGGTCGCGTCGACCACGAACAGCACCGCGTCGGCCAGGGTGACGGCGACCTCGGCCTGGTCCCGGATCGAGGCGGCCATGCCACGGGCATCGGGGTCCCAGCCGCCGGTGTCGACGACCGTGAACGCGCGTCCGGCCCAGTTCGCGTCGTACGAAACCCGGTCGCGGGTGACCCCGGGGACGTCCTCGACCACGGCCTCACGGCGGCCGATGATCCGGTTGACGAGCGTGGACTTGCCGACGTTGGGCCGGCCGACCACGGCCAGCACTGGCACCGGCCCAGTGGGCTCGTCGATCGCGGCCTCGGTCACATCGCCTCCTGGTCGGTGACGCCAGTGGCGGGATCGGGATCGTCGGCGTCCTTGGCCGGTAGCGGCCCGGGGAGAGTCCGACCGGTGAGCGCCTTGGCCTTGTCGAGGTGCGCGATCAGGTGCTGGCGGAGCTCGAGCGACGCCGTCGCGACGTCCTGCTTGCGCCGCGGCCACGGCGTCTTGGGCAGCGTCATCGGGTCGCCGAAGACCATGTCCACGACCATGCCCTTGGCCGGGAGCGAGTGGCTGCCAGCGCCGGGCTCCCTGGTCCCGAACTGCACCACCGGCACGATCGGTGCACCGGTGACCATCGCGAGGTACGCCGCACCGGTGTGGAACCGGTCGAACTCCCCGGCTCCACGCGCGCCCTCGGGGAAGATGGCGACGACCCGGCCGCTGCGCAGCACCCGCAGACAGCGCTTGACCGCGAGGGGGTCGGGGTTGAACCGGTCCAGTGGGATCTGACCCGCGCCCAGCAGGAAACCGTTCATGAACCCCTTGAACATCTCCTGCTTGGTCAGTGCGTGCGCCGGCCGCGGACCGAAGATCGCGAGCAGCGGCCCGTCGGCGATCCCGACGTGGTTGCTGGCCAGGATCACCGGGCCCTTCCGCGGCAGCTTGTGGACGTCGACGACGCGCACCTTGACCCGGCGGCGGATCACCGTCCTGGCCAGCGGGCGCAACGGGTAGAGCAGGTAGCGCGCCGGGTGCCGTTGGGCACTCGCCGGCAGCTCGCGCGCGGTCACGCGTCGCTCCTGACCGCGCCGACCAGCGCGACCACCAGGTCGATCACCTCGTCGAGGGAGTACGCCGTCGTGTCGATGTGCACCGCGCCCTCGGCCATCACCAGCGGCGAGACCGTCCGGCCGGAGTCGATCTGGTCGCGGGACAGCAGTGACTCGCGGGTGGCGTCGACGTCGGAGCCGCCCTCCTCGGCGGCGCGGCGGGTGGCCCGCGCGGACGCGTCGGCGGACAGGTAGACCTTGATGGGCGCCTCGGGCCAGACCACCGAGCCGATGTCTCGACCCTCGACGACGATCCCGGGACCGGCCAGCGCCTCGTCGATCGCCGCGCGCTGGATGGTCAACAGCCGGGCCCGCACCGCCGGGACCGCGCTCACCGGAGACACCGCCGCGTTGACGTCGGGCTGCCGGATGGCGGTGGCGACGTCCTCGCCGTCCACGGTGATGGTCGGTGCCAGCGGATCGGTGCCGCTCTCGAGCAGCGGCTCACCACAGCGCGCGGCCACCGACTCGGGGTCGAGCACGTCCACGCCGTGGCGCAGCATCCACCAGGTCATCGCGCGGTACATCGCGCCGGTGTCGAGGTAGCGCAGCCCGAGCCGGTCGGCGACCCCACGAGAGGTGCTGGACTTGCCCGATCCGGAGGTCCCGTCGATCGCGACCACGATGCCCCGGACGCCACTGCTCACAACCGGCCACCCTATCGGTGGGTCACCCAGCCCCTCGATTCGAGAGAGGCGAGCAGGTGCTCGGCGCGACCCTCGTCGACCACCAGCTCGACCAGCCCGACCGGCCGGCCCTGGTCGTGGTCGATGTGCACGTCCTCGATGTTGACCTCGCTGGCACCGGCGTCGGCGAAGAGCCGGGCCAGCTCGCCCGGGTGGTCGGGGACCGCGACGAAGACCGACACCGCCGGCCGGGTGGGGCCGCCGTGCTTGCCCGGGATCGCCAGGGTCCCGGCCACGCCCTCCTCGAGCAGTCGCTGCAGCGTTGCCTGGTCAGCGGCACCCACTGCGTCGATCACGGCGTCCAGCCGGTCGCGCACCTCCGCGAGCAGGTCGAGGACCGCCTCGGAGTTGGCCGTCACGATCTGGCCGTAGAGCATGGGGTCACCCGCCGCCACCCGGGTGACGTCACGCACGCCCTGTCCGGACAGCGCCAGGTGGTCGACCGGCGCCCCGGCCAGCCGGCCAGCGGCCAGCGCCGCGAGCAGGTGCGGGATGTGCGAGGTGCGGGCCACCGCCCGGTCGTGCTCCACCGGGCTGAGCCGCACCGGTACGGCGCCGCACAGCCGGGCCAGCTCCTCGACCAGCTCGACCGCCGCCGCGTCGGATCGCTCGTGAGGGGTCACCGCCCAGGGCCGGCCGTCGAAGAGCGCGGCGCTCGCAGCCAGCGGCCCGGAGCGTTCGCTGCCGGCCATCGGGTGGCCGCCGACGTACCGCTCGACGCCGGGGACGTCGGCCACGGCCGCCAGCGGCCCGGACTTCACGCTGCCGACGTCGGTCACCACCGCATCACTCGTGCGCAACGCCTCGGCGATCACTTCGCCCAGGTGCTCCGGCGGGACCGCCACCACCACGAGCTGCGGGCGGTCTGCCTCGCGGCGAGCCCGGCCGGCGCCCATCCCCGACGCGGTGCGGAGGTGGTCGGACGACTCGTCGCTGAGCACGACGTCGAGCCCCGCCCGGCGGGCCGCCAGTCCGACCGAGGTCCCCAGCAGCCCGGCGCCGATGACCTCGACCAGGCCGGTCAGCTCACTCTCCCGGTCACTCATCGGGTCACTCATCGAGTCACTCATCGGGTCACTCATCGGGTCACTCATCCGGCACCGCGCGGACCCGGGTGAGGTCACTGCGGAGCGCCGCAGCGCCGTGCAGGAAGACGTGGGTGATGTCCGCGCGAGGCAGCTCGGTCTCGATGTGGGCGAGCATCCGGACCACCCGCTCCATCGAGCCGTCGATCTCGAGCTCGCGGGCGCACAGCAGCGGCACCTCGCCGAAGCCGAGCTGGCGGGCGGCGTACGCCGGGAACTCCGAGACCAGGTCGGAGGTCGCGGTGAAGATCACCGAGATGAAGTCGTCGACCTCGAGGCCGTTCGCGTCCATCGCGTCGAGCACCATCTCGGCGACCCGCTCGAGCATGTGCTCGCGGTCGTCGACGTCAAGCTGGGTCGCGCCCCGTACCGCCCTCACCGCCACGGGCGACAAGGCTACTGACCATCGGCCGGGCGCTGGCGGACGGTCTCAGCCTGGCCCGCGCAGGTAACTCCGTGTTACGTCATCTACACCAGTGTTTGAGCACCCGTGTAGATGACCTAACACGGAGTTACAAGCAACCAGACCGGCGCGCGAGCAGCCACCTCAGGACGGCTGGTAGTCCCCGAACGACCAGTGGTTGCCCTCTGGATCGGCCACGCTGCCGCCGCGCCCGCCGTACTCCTGGTCGACCATCGCGCGCTCTACGGTCGCGCCCGCCGCCACCGCGCGGTCGAACACCCCGTCCGGGTCGTCGGTGACGAGGTACGCCGCCGAAGCGCCCACGTTGTCGATGGCCGACTCGGGCATACGCGATCCGAACATGATCCCGCCGCCACCCGGCCACACCCACTCGGCGTGCGTCACGAGCGACGCGTCGGTCTCGTCGCGGTAGGTCGCGTGCTCGGTGAAGCCGATTGCGGTCAGCCACGCGATCATCCGGTCGGCGCCGTTGAAGGCCATGGTGTGCCAGAGCTTGGTGTCAGCAGCGGTCATGTCCTCAGCGTGCACCGGCGACATCGCGGTGGTCTTGGAGGAATGGGAACTCCTCCCGCAGCCAGGTGCTCGGCGAGCAGCCGGCCAGTCCCGACCACTCCCGCGTGAGGTGGCCCTGGTCGGCGTACCCGCACTCGGCCGCCACCGCGGCCAGCGGCATGCGCCCCAGCACCCGGCGAGAGGCCTCGAACCGCGCCACCCGCTGGTACTCCTTCGGGGCCAGCCCGCACTCCTCCCTGACGAGCGTCGAGAGCCGCCGCCGGCTGTAGCCCACCTCGTCGGCCACCGCGGCGACCGCCTCCCCGCGGGTGAGGCCGGCCAGCGCCCGGCCCACCTCGGCGCGCGGCGCCGCGGCGCCGTGCCGCGCCAGCGCCGCAGTCAGTGCCCGCACGACCACTCGGAGCCCTTCCGCCAGGTCCAGCCCGTGGAGCCGTTCGGGTAGGTCCGCGAGGTCGGGCGCGACGTCCCCGAGCTCGAGCATCTCGCCCGACAGCACGCTAGCCGGGACGCCGAGAAGGGCACGAGCCCCAGCTGTGGTCAGCCCGAGCTGAATGCCGCGCTGGGTGCCATCGTGATGGATCGCCGCCGCCATCCCGTGCAGCCCGGACACGGTCGACCACCGCTTCGCGCGCCCACTGTCATCGGCCCACCCGACGTCGAGCGGCTCCCCCATCGGCAGCACGAAGGCCAGGCTCGTGGTCGGCAGCCCCCGGTGCACCCCGGGCGCGCCCAGGTGGGCGTCATAGGCCACCAGCGAGGTGACGTACGGCGCCAACGCTCCAGGCAGGGCCGCCATGTACTCGACCTTAGCGATATGTCGGTGGCTCAGAGGTCGGTTGTGTCCAACAGGAGGCCGAGCTCCTCGTTGGTCAGGTCGCGGAGCTCACCGGACTTGAGCTGGGCGAGCTTCACCGGGCCGATCTGGGTGCGGGTCAGCCGGGTGACCGGGTGGCCGACGTGGTCGAGGAGCCGGCGGACGATCCGGTTGCGGCCCTCGTGGATCACCAGCTCGACGATGGTGCGCCCGCTCCCCCGCTGGACCATTTTCGCGGCCGAGACGGTGACCGGGCCGTCGTCGAGCGTGACGCCCTCGCGGAGCGCGCGCAGTGTCGCCTTCGAGACGTCACCTGTGACCTCGGCGACGTAGGTCTTGTCCACTTCGTACGACGGGTGCGCGAGCCGCTGCGCGAAGTCGCCGTCGTTGGTGAGGATCAGCAGCCCGGAGGTGTCGGTGTCGAGCCGACCCACATGGAAGAGCCGCTCGGGGCGGTCGGCCACGAGGTCGGAGAGCGTCCGACGGCCCTCCGGGTCGGACATCGTTGAGACCACGCCGCGCGGCTTGTTCAGCGCCAGGTAGACGTTCGGAGAGACCGGCGGCAACCGGCGGCCCTCGACCCGGACCACGGCAGTGCGCGGGTCGACCTTGGTGCCGAGACGGGTGACCACCTCGCCGTCCACCTCGACCAGCCCGGCCAGCATCAGCTCCTCGCAGCGGCGCCGCGAGGCCACCCCGGACTGGGCGAGCAGCTTCTGGAGCCGGACCAGCCCGTCGTCCTCGGCGGCCGGGTCGGTCACGTGGGCTCGGTGCCGCCGTCGGGCTCGGTGCTGGGCCCCTCCGGCGGGGTCGGGGCGTGGGGGTCGCCGTTGCCGTCGCCCGTGTGCGGATGGCCGCCCGCCACAGACTCCAGGTCGTCCTCGAAGTCGGCCAGGTCGGGCAGGTACGGAGCCAGCTCGGGCAGCTCGTCGATCGACTGGACGCCGATCCGCTCCAGGAAGAAGCTCGTGGTGCGGTAGAGGTTGGCACCTGTCGTGCCGTCCTGACCGGCCTCCTCGACGAGGCCGCGGGTGATCAGCGTGCGCATCACCCCGTCCACGTTGACCCCGCGGACCGCCGAGACCCGGGCCCGCGAGACCGGCTGCTTGTAGGCGACCACGGCGAGCGTCTCCAGCGCGGCCTGGGTGAGCCGGGCCTGCTGCCCCTCGAGCACGAACCCCTCGACGACGGCCGCGAACTCCTCGCGCGTGTAGTAGCGCCAGCCGCCGGCCACGTTGCGCAGCTCGAAGCCGCGGCCCTGCTCGTCGTACTCCTCGGCGAGCAGCTGCAGCTCGGCGACGACCGCGTCGACCGGGTAGCCCACCGCGGACGCCAGCAGGACCGCGTCGAGCGGCTGGTCGGCGACCATCAGCACCGCCTCGAGCGAGGGTCGCAGGGCGGCGAGCGGTACGTCGACCAGGCGCTCCTGGTGCTCGGCGTGGTCGGTCGCCTCGGTCACGGTCGTCATTGTGCCTCCGGGGGGCCGGGGACCTCGGGGGGTGCCCCCTCGAACTCGTCCCGGACCAGCTCGTCGACATCGGTGTCGTCGCCGCCGGTCCAGCGGATGGTCAGCTCACCGAGCGGGGTCACCTGGTCGAAGCCGACCGCGCCCTGCGCGAACAGCTCGAGGAGCGAGAGGAACCGGGCCACCGTGGTCAGCGTGTCCGGTGAGTCGCCGCACAGCGCCCGGAAGGTCATGGCCCCCGACCGGCGCAGCCGGTCCACCACGATCGCGGCCTGCTCACGGACGCTGACCCGGTTGACGTGGATGTGCTGCAGCGACAGCTCGGGAACCGCCTTGGGCTCGAGCGCCTTGGCAGCCAGCGCCGCGAACTGGTCGAGCCCGATCCCGATCAGCACCTCGGGCAGCAGGGTGGCGAACCGGTCCTCCAGCCCCACCGACCGCGGATGCCGGCGGGCCTCCCCCGCCAGCCGCTCGGACAGGAAGCCGGAGACCTGCTTGAAGGCGCGGTATTGAAGCAGCCGAGCGAACAGCAGGTCGCGTGCCTCGAGCAGCGCGAGGTCCTCCTCGTCCTCGACGTCGCCCTGCGGGAGCAGCCGGGCGGTCTTGAGGTCGAGCAGGGTGGCCGCGACCAGGAGGAACGACGAGGTCTGGTCGAGGTCCCACTCTCCCCCGTCACTGGCGGAAGCGCCGACCTTGATGTGCGCGATGAACTCGTCGGTGACCTTGTGCAGGGCGATCTCGGTGATGTCGAGCTTGTGCTTGGAGATCAGGCTGAGCAGCAGGTCGAAGGGGCCCTCGAAGTTGTCGAGCCGCACCTCGAACCCGGGTGCCTCGGCCGACTCGGTCACTCCGGGTGCTTCGACGTCCAGAAGGGTCATTCCCCGTTGAGCCGGCGGACCAGCGCGCTCGCCTCGCCGTTGAGCTCGAGGTCGGCGAGGACCAGCGCCAGCGCCTCGCGCACCAACCTGCCGCGGTCGACGACCAGGCCGTGCTCGCTCCGCAGCGACAGCCGGGCGTGCTCGAGCTCGAGCAGCTCAGTGGACGTGACGTAGACGGTCATCTTCTCGTCGTGCTTGACCCGGCCGCTCGGTCGGCGCAGTCCACCAGGGTCCGCCTCCGACGGGTCGGGCTGGTCCGGTACGGCGTGGACGGCTGCCCGGCGCGACATGGAGGCCTTCCCCGGTCCCCCAGTCGCGGCAGCCTTCTCTGCCTTCTCCTTCTCGGTGGCCCGGAAGAGGTCGTCGGCCGAGGGCAGGCTCACTCGTCGGGCCATCTGCTGAGCACCTCCTTTGCGAGCTGGCGGTAGGAGTCGGCACCCGGCGACGTCGTCGCGTACGTGGTGATCGGCTCGCCGGCCACGGTGGAGTCGGAGAACTTCACGGTGCGGCGGATCACGGTGTGGAAGACCGTGTCACCCCACGCGTGCACGAGCCGGTCCATCACCTCACGGCTGTGCAGCGTGCGCCCGTCGAACATGGTGCCGAGGATGCCGTCGATCTCCAGGCGCGGGTTGAGCCGCTCGCGGACCTTGTCGATGGTGGTCTTGAGCAGCGCGACGCCGCGCAGCGCGAAGTACTCGCACTCCAGCGGCACGATGACGCCGTCGGAGGTGGTGAGCGCGTTGACGGTCAGCAGGCCGAGCGAGGGCTGGCAGTCGATGAGGATGACGTCGTACTCCGACATCGCCGGTGCCAGGACGCGCTGGAGGGTCTGCTCCCGGCCCACCTCGTGGACCAGCTGCACCTCGGCCGCCGACAGGTCGATGTTGGAGGGGAGCAGGTCCATCCCGGGGACGCCGGTGGGCACGACGACGTCGCGCAGTCGCACGTCCTTCTGCATGAGCAGGTTGTAGACGGTCAGCTCCATCTCGTGCGGGTTGAGCCCGAGCCCGACCGACAGCGACCCCTGCGGGTCGAAGTCCACGAGGAGCACCTTGCGGCCGTACTCGGCCAGCGAGGCGCCGAGGTTGATGGTGGTCGTGGTCTTGCCGACACCACCCTTCTGGTTGCACATGGACACGACGCGGGCCCGGTGACGGACGGCCACGGGCTTGGGCTCGGGCAGCACCGGCATCGGGCGACCGGTGGGACCGACCTCGCCGCCGCTGGCCGGTGGCGTGCCGTCGTCAGGGGGTTCGGCCTCGATGGTGGTGCCCCGCGGCCCGAAAGGAAGCGGTGAGGTCTGGATCGGCTCTGATGACGAAGGAAGCGACATGTCGGATGGCTCGCTGGGGTCGGGGACGTAGGGGGGCACCGGGGTTCGGGCGACCGGCGGCATCTCGGGAGCCGTCGTTCCTGCTCGGGACCTCGATCCGAATAGCGCGCCGTCGCTCATCTGGCTGTCCTCCGCCCGGGGGTTGTTCTGTCACCTAGCAAACTAATAAGTCGACACGGCGACATGTGGCCGACGCGCCCGGGACTCTAGGCCCGTCTTGCGAATCGGGACAAGCAGAACGCCGGAAACCCCCAGGGGCAGCCGAAATCTGTGGAGGAGCGGTGTGGTCCGGACGCTCACGGTGCACAGTGACGGCGGTTCCTGTGCAGAGATCTGTGGAGAGCCAGGGCTCCGGATCGGGTCACTCCAGCAGGTCCTGATAGTCCGGGTGCCGGTCGATCCAGGCCTTGATGAACGGGCACCGCGCGACCACCTTGCGCCGCCCGTCGGAGCGGACGTCGTCCAGGGCCTCCCGGGCCAGGGCCGACCCGACGCCCTGCCCCTCGTAGGCGTCGTCGACCTCGGTGTGGGTGAAGACGATCAGGTCGTCGGCCGCGTCGAAGTACGCAGCCCCGGCCAGCTCGCCGTCCACCCGCACCTCGTAGCGCTTCTCGTCCTCGTTCAGGGTCACCTGCACATCGCTCACCCCGCCGAGCCTAGGTGGGCACCGGTGGTGGTTGAGGAGGTTGCGCAGCAACCGTCTCGAAACCACCGCAAGGAAGGCTGGGACCCGCCGAACGTTGATCGAGCCTGGTTGCGTCCCAGCCCCGCCTTACGTGGTTTCGAGACAGGCGCAGAACGCCTTCCTCAACCACCGGCGGCCGCGAACGCCTTCTGAACCGCCGCGGGCGCAGAACGCCTTCCTCAACCACCGGCGGGCGCAGAACGCCTTCCTCAACCACCCGGGGCTGGGTCAGCCGTCCATGCGCCGCATCGCCGTCGCCAGCACGACCGCCTCACCGGCAGCGTCGGAGGCGTCGAGGTGCACGGTCGCCTCGACCACCCAGTCGTGGTCGCCGGCGGGGTCATGCAGGGTCTGGCGGGCAGACCAGGTGCGCCCGGTCGTCTCCACGGCGAGCAACGACGGCCCGCGGGCATCGGCGTCGAGCCTGATCTCGTTGTGGTCGGTGTAGTAGGCCTCGAGCGCCTCGTCCCACGCCGTGCGGGTCATCTCGACGGGCAGCGTTGGGTCGGCGAGCTCGGCCGTGGCGGTCTCGAGGCGGGCCAGGCCGTCGACGTCGTCGCGCGCTGCCAGCTCGACCCGGCGCCACATCGCGTTGCGGACCATCACCCGGAACGGCCGCTCCTGCGCAGAGATCGGTCGCGGCGGCGGTGGCGGGGCGTGCTCCGCCACGTCCGAGCGCACGTGCGCCGGATCGGCGAGCGCCTCCCACTCGTCCAGGAGCGACGAGTCGGTCTGGCGGACCGTCTCCCCGAGCCACTCGATGAGCTCGTCGAGCTCGGGTGAGCGGTGCCGCTCGGGGACGGTCTGGCGCAGGGTGCGGTAGGCATCGGTCAGGTAGCGCAGCACCAGCCCCTCCGAACGGGCGAGCTGGTAGCGGCCGACGAAGTCGGTGAAGCTCATCCCCTGCTCCCACATCTGGCGCACCACCGACTTCGGCTCGAGCGCGTCGGGATCCAGCCACGGGTGGCTCTCGCGATACAGCTCGTACGTCGCCTCCAGCAGCTCCGCCAGCGGCCGCGGCCAGGTCACCTCCTCCAGCAGGACCATCCGCTCGTCGTACTCGATCCCGTCGGCCTTCATCGCGGCGATCGCCTCGCCACGGGCCTCGTGCTGCTGCGCCCACAGCACCTGCCGGGGCTGCTCCAGCACGGCCTCGATCACCGAGACGGCGTCGAGCGCGTAGGTCTCGGCCTCCGGGTCCAGTACGTCGAGCGCGGCGAGCGCGTAGTGCGCGAGCTCCTGGTTGAGGGCGAAGTCCTCGGGCAGGTCGACGGTGAGCACGTAGCGCCTCCCGAAGCTGTCCCGTTCGTCGAGCCGGGTCAGGATCCCGGAGCGGAGCAGGCTGCGGGCCAGCCGGACCGCCCGACGGGCGAGCCGGCGCTGCTCACGCGGCTCGGAGTGGTTGTCGGTGAGCAGCCGGCGCAGCACCGGGAACGCGTCCTCCTCGCGGGCCAGGACGTTGACCAGCATGGCGTTGTCCACCCGCATCCGGGAGACGAGCGGCTCCGGCACGCCGGCCACGAGCTTGTCGAAGGTCTGCTCGGTCCAGACGATCGTGCCGTCGGGTGGCTTCCTGAGGTGCGCCTTCGACTTCTTCTTCGCCAGCTTTGACGCGCTGAGTGCCGCGTTCTTGGCCTCGGCCTTGGCCTTGGCCCGCTCGTTCTCGATGACGTGCTCGGGCGCCTGGACGACGACGTACCCGGCGGTGTCGAAGCCGGCGCGTCCGGCACGCCCGGCGATCTGGAGGAACTCCCTGGTACGCAGGATCCGCTGGCGGTGCCCGTCGTACTTGGCGAGGCCGGAGAAGAGCACGGTCCGGATCGGCACGTTGATCCCGACCCCGAGGGTGTCAGTGCCGCAGATGACCGTGAGCAGCCCGGCCTGGGCGAGCTGTTCGACCAGCCGGCGGTAGCGCGGCAGCATCCCGGCGTGATGGACCCCGATCCCCCGCCGGAGCAGCTTCGCGAGGGTCTTGCCGAACCCGGCCGTGAACCGCACCTCGGCCAGCCGCTCCGCGAGCCCGTCGGGCTTGGTGAGGTACGACGCCTGCAGCAGCGAGTTTGCCTGCTCGACGGCCGCGGCCTGGGTGAAGTGCACGACGTAGACCGGCGCCTGGTGGGTGGTGACCAGTTCCTCGAGGGTGTCCGGGAGCGGCGTCAGGGCCCAGGTGAACGTCAGCGGCACCGGTCGTTCGGCCTCGGTGATCAGCGCGGTCTCGCGGCCGGTACGCAGCGACAGGTCCTCCGCGAGTCGCGACAGGTCCCCCAGCGTGGCCGACATCAGGACGAACTGCGCCTGCGGCAGCTCCAGCAGCGGCACCTGCCAGGCCCACCCGCGGTCGGGCTCGGCGTAGAAGTGGAACTCGTCCATCACCACCAGCCCGACATCGGCCCGACCGCCCTCGCGCAGCGCAATGTTGGCGAGCACCTCGGCGGTGCAGCAGATCACTGGTGCGTCGACGTTGACCGACGCGTCGCCGGTCAGCATCCCGACGTCCTCGGTGCCGAACACCTCGCACAGGTCGAAGAACTTCTCGCTCACCAGCGCCTTGATCGGCGCGGAGTAGTAGGTGACCTGGTCGCGGGCCAGAGCGGCAGCATGCGCGGCCACGGCGACCAGTGACTTGCCGGAGCCGGTGGGCGTCGAGAGCACGACGTTGGCCCCGGACAGCAGCTCGAGGACCGCCTCGTCCTGGTGCGGGTAGAGCTCGAGCCCCTGCGCGTCCGCCCAGTCGAGGACCGCGCCGTACACGTCGTCGACCGAGTCCCCCGCCCGGACCTTGAGCCGCGTCATGAGAGTTTCACCGGCCGGCCGGTGAAACTGGTGGCTGGAGTACGAAGGTTCGTACTCCAGGCGTGAGTTTCACCGGCCGGCCGGTGAAACTCAGTCATTCGCGGGCGCGGGGGTGCGCGCTGGCGAACACCTCACGCAGGCTGTCGACGGTGACCAGCGTGTAGACCTGCGTCGTGGTCACCGAGGCGTGGCCGAGGAGCTCCTGGACCACGCGGACGTCGGCGCCGCCGTCGAGCAGGTGGGTGGCGAAGGAGTGCCGCAGGGTGTGCGGCGAGACGTCGCGGGTGACGCCGGCCCGCTCGGCCGTCCGGACCAGCACCGACCACGCGGACTGGCGCGACAGGCGCCCGCCGCGGGCGTTGAGGAAGAGTGCCGGGGTGCCCGTGCCGGTCGAGACCAGCTCGGGGCGGCCCCTGACCAGGTAGGCGTCCACCGCCTCGAGGGCGTAGGAGCCGACCGGCACGATCCGTTGCTTGCCGCCCTTGCCCTTGAGCAGGACGGTCTGGTCGACGGTGTCCAGGTCGTCGACATCGAGGCCGACCGCCTCGGAGATCCGGGCACCGGTGCCGTAGAGCAGCTCCAGCAGCGCCCGGTCGCGCAGTGACAGGGTGGTGCCGGGCGCACCGGCCGCCTCGAGGATCGCCTCGACATCGGCCAGCGGGAGGGCCTTGGGCAGCCGCTTCGCCGGGGTCGGTGGCTTCACCCCGCTGGCCGGGTCGTTGGTCGCCAAGCCGTCGGAGAGCGCGAACTTGTGGAACCCTCGCACCGCGACCACGGTGCGGGCCGCCGACGTCGAGCTCAGCGGCGGGTGGTCGGCGTCGCCCTCGCGCAGGGCGACCAGGAAATCGGACACGTTCGCCTCGGTGACCTGGTCGAGACCGCGCACACCGTGCCGGTCGAGGTGCTCGAGGTAGCGGCGCAGGTCGCGTCGGTACGACGTCAGCGTGTTGACCGCGAGACCCCGCTCGACCGCGAGGTGGTCGAGGTAGGTGCGCACCGCGAGCGCGAGCTCGCCCGTCGCGGGCGCCGGCGCCGTCCGGCTGTCTACGCCAGCACCTCGTCCGGGCTGATCGCCTCGATGCCGACCCCCTCGCCGACCGCCTTGTTGGTGAGCTGGCCGGCGTGGGTGTTGAGGCCCAGCAAGAGGCTGTGGTCGTCGCGGCAGGCCTGCTCCCAGCCCTTGGAGGCCAGCGCGACGGTGTACGGCATGGTCGCGTTGGTCAGGGCATAGGTCGAGGTGTGTGGCACCGCGCCGGGCATGTTCGCGACGCAGTAGAAGATCGACTCGTGGACTTGGAAGGTCGGGTCCGAGTGGGTCGTGGCGTGGGTGTCCTCGAAGCAGCCGCCCTGGTCGACCGCGATGTCCACCAGCACCGACCCCGGCTTCATCCGCGAGACCAGCTCGTTGCTGACCAGCTTGGGTGCCGCGGCGCCGGGGATCAGCACCGCGCCGATCACCATGTCCGCCTCCATCACCTGCTGCTCCACCGCCAGCTTCGACGACGCCAGCCCGTGCACCCGGTTGTTGTAGCGCCAGAACGACATCCGCAGCTTGTCGAGGTCGGTGTCGAGCAGGGTGACGTCGGCGCCCATGCCGAGTGCGATGTTGGCGGCGTTCTGCCCGGAGACACCGGCGCCGATGATCACCACCTTGGCGTTGGCCACACCGCCGACCCCGCCCAGGAGCACCCCGCGCCCGCCCTGGGCCTTGAGCAGCGCGTGCGCGCCGACCTGCGGCGCGAGGCAGCCGGCCACCTCGGACATCGGGTAGAGCAGCGGCAGGCCACCCGACGGCAGCTGAACGGTCTCGTAGGCGATTCCGGTGACCTTGCGGTTCACGAGCTCCTCAGTGAGCGGCTTGTCGGCGGCCAGGTGCAGGTAGGTGAACAGCACCAGCCCCTCGCGCATCCGCTCGTACTCCTCGGCGATGGGTTCCTTGACCTTGAGCACCATGTCGACGCCGCCGTCGGTGCCCCACGCCTCCTCGGCGGTATCGACGATCCTGGCGCCCGCGGCGACGTACTCGTCGTCGGTGATCGACGAGCCGACGCCGGCATCCTTCTGGATGACGACCTCGTGGCCGTGGGCCACCAGCTCGTGCACCCCGATCTCGGTGATGGCCACGCGGTACTCGTGGTCCTTGACTTCCTTGGGGACTCCGATCAGCACGGGTCAGACACTAGCCCTTGACGCCGGCGCCACCGACAAGGCCGCGCTCCCGTGCGGTCAGCACCGCGACGATGACCGGGGCGTCGCGCACCCGCCCGTCGAGGGTCGCGGCCACCAGCTCGGCGAACGGCACCCACACGACCTCCATGTCGGCCTCCTCGTGGGCCGCCACGAAGTCGCCCCTGTCGCTGGCCTGGAGGTCGCGGGCGAGGAAGAAGTGCATGACCTCCGCCGAGATGCCCGGTGAGCTGTACGTCGACGCGAGCGAGGTCCACGACCCGGCCCGGAGGCCGGCCTCCTCGAGAAGCTCGCGCTCGGCGGCGGCCTGCGGTTCCTCGTTCGAGACGTCGAGCAGCCCCGCCGGCAGCTCGATCAACCGCTGTCCGACCGGGTGCCGGTACTGGCGCAGGCAAAGCACCCGCTCGTCGTCGTCCACGGCGAGGACCACGACGGCTCCGGGGTGCTCGAGGACGACGCGGGTGAAGGGCTCCTCGTCAGCGTCGCCGGGGCGTCGTACGACGTCGGCGCGGAGCGCGAAGGGGAGGTCGTCGCGGAACAGGTCGCTGCTGCTCTCGACCGGCCAGTTCTCCGCGGCGTCCTGCACGGGTCCGGTCATGGCCGGAGGCTACCGTTCGGGCATGACCGAGTCCGCCGCGACGTCCCTGACGCAGCAGGAGGCTCGCGACCGGGCCGCGCTGCTGGACGTCGAGCGATACGACATCCGGGTCGACGTCCGAGGACTGATCGAGGGCGACCGCTGGCAGGCCACCTCATCGGTCGCCTTCACGTGCCGGGAGCCGGGCGCCTCGACGTTCGTCGACTGCGTGGGTGAGGTTCTGTCCGCGACTCTGAACGACGTCGACCTGGACCTCTCGACCGTGGCCGACGGGCGGATCCCCCTGTCCGGGCTCGCGGCGGAGAACCTGCTGGTCGTCTCCTCCGTGCAGACCGAGACTGCGTCCGGCGATGCGATCCTGCGCAGCGTCGACCCCCAGGACAAGCTGGTCTACGTCTGGTCGACCTTCGAGCCGGACGGCGCCAGGCATGCGTGGGCCTGCTTCGACCAGCCCGACCTCAAGGCCGTGCACGGCTTCCAGGTGAGCGCGCCCCTGGAGTGGACCGTGCTGAGCAACACCGCGCCGGAAGTGGTGCTCGACCGCGATGACGGCGGCCAGCTGTGGATCTTCGAGGACACCCCGCGACTGTCGCCGTACGTCGTCGTGGTGAACGCCGGGCCGTTCCACGAGATCCGCGAGCAGCGTGGCGGCCACAGCCTGGGTCTCTACTGCAGGCAGTCGCTGCGCGCCTACCTCGAGCGGGACGCCGAGGAGCTGTTCAGGGTCACCGAGCAGGGGCTGGCCTTCTTCGGTGAGCGGTTCGCCCAGCCGTTCCCCCAAGAGCGCTACGACCAGGTCTTCGTGCCCGACTTCGGGGGCGCGATGGAGAACTGGGGCTGTGTGACCTGGACCGACTCGGTGCTCTATCGCAGCCCACCCACCTACTCCCAGCGGGCGTACAACGCGCTGGTGCTGCTGCACGAGATGGCCCACATGTGGTTCGGGGATCTCGTCACCATGCGGTGGTGGGACGACCTGTGGCTCAACGAGGCGTTCGCGTCGTTCGCCTCCACCTGGGCCTCCGCGTCGGCCACTGAGTACACCGACGCCTGGGCCACCTTCCTGGCCGACGAACAGACGATGGCCTACGTGCACGACATGGGCCCGGCCAGCCATCCGATCCGCACGAGCGTGCCCGACGTCGACCACGCGTTCGCCAGCTTCGACGCGATCACCTACTACAAGGGCCAGGCAGTCCTGGCCCAGCTGATGGCCTACGTCTCCGAGGAGGCGTTCGTCGAGGGGCTGCGCCGCTACTTCCGCGATCACGCCTGGGGCAACGCCGAGCTCCACGACCTGACGGACGCGATCGGCGAGGCCGCCGGCCGGGACCTGGCCGAGTGGACCGCCAGCTGGCTCGACCAGGCCGGCACCGACACGATCAGCCTGGTCGGCACCACCCTGCTCACCTCCAGCCCCGACGGCGGCGAGCCGAGACGCCATGCGCTCCGGGTGGGCTCCTACGTCCGGACTGACGGCGGCCTCGAGCGGCGCAGCGAGCTCCGCGTGGAGACGACCGGCACGACGACGTACCTCTCCGACCTGCCAGTGGCCGACCTGCACCTGCTCAACGACGACGACATGACCTTTGCCTCGGTGCGCACCGACGAGTCCTCGCTCCAGGTGCTGCTGGCCGACGCGGCCCGGCTGCCGGACGCGGTGAACCGGGCGGTGGCCGTCGGTACGGCCTGGGACATGCTCGCCAAGGGCGAGCTGTCGACCGGCGACTTCCTCGACTGCGTGCTGGTCGTGCTGGCCACCGAGCAGAGCCCCGGTGTCGTGGAGCCGTTCTTCGCGCTCGCGCTCAAGGCGGCCGAGCAGTGGAGCCCCGCGGTCCTGGTCCCCCGCCGGCTGGCCCGGCTGGCCGCGGTGGCCGCCGCCCGGGCGGACGAGCCGGACCACCGCACCGCCGCGCTGCACACGCTGGCCTGGGCCGCCTCGCAGCCCGAGCACTTCGAGCTGCTCGACGACGCGGCCACCGACGACGTGGACCTGGCCTGGCGGGTCATGGTGCGACGCGCCTCGCTGGGCCGGTACGACGAGGCCGCGGTGGCCGAGCTGCTCGCCCGGGACCCCGATCCCGATGCCCACCTGCGCGCCTGGGGAGTCACCGCTGCCCGGCCGGTCGAGGAGGCCAAGGCCGAGTCCTGGGACCGCCTCTGGCGGGACCGGGTGGTGCCGGCCGGACACCCACTGGCCGACTTCGCCCGCTGCTTCTGGCGCCCGGTCCAGCACGAGCTGCTCGTCCCGTGGGCGCACCGCTACCTCGAGGAGGTCACCGACATCTCGGGTGGCGGGCTGCTCAACCTGGGCAGCATGGTCCGCCACATGCGTCCCACGACCTGCGACGACGCGTGGCTGGACCGCGCCCAGGACCTCGCGGACAGCGACGACCTGCTGCCCGTCGTACGCAACGAGCTCCTGCTCGCCATGGACATGCTCTCCCGGGTGCTGCGCGCCCGCTCCTGACGTGGACCGCAGGTCCACATCGGTGACCCGGCCGTTCTGGTGCCCGCGCCGAAGACCCGCGTCGACCAGAACTGCCGGGTCACCGCACGTGGCACCCGAGTCGAAGGGCCAGGCGCGACCCAGCCACACGTCGTACCGGCGACTCGAACTCCCGGTTCGGCCCTCGGTCGAGCGACGCAAACTCCCGGGTCAGCGCCATTCAGTCGTCGACGTCGACCGGCTCGCGGCGCAGCCCGGTCTCGTCGATCGGGAAGCGCAGCTCCTTCTGCCGCTCGATGGCGGCTCCGACCAGTCCCGCGAACAGCGGGTGTGGCCGGGTCGGGCGGGAGCGGAGCTCAGGGTGGGCCTGGGTCGAGACGTAGTAGGGGTGCTCGTCGCGCGGCAGCTCGACGAACTCGACCAGGTTGTTGTCCGGCGACGTCCCCGAGAAGACCATGCCCGCTTCCTCGAGCGTGTCGCGGTAGGCGTTGTTGACCTCGTAGCGGTGCCGGTGCCGCTCGTCGATCAGTTCCGCGCCGTAGGCCTCGCGCACGATCGAGCCGCTCTTGAGATGAGCCGGGTAGAGCCCCAGCCGCATGGTGCCGCCCAGGTCGCCGGCGCCCTCGACGTAGGCGAGCTGCTCCTCCATCGTCGCGATCACGGGCTCCGGGCTGTCGGGGTCGAACTCCGTCGAGTCGGCCTTCTCCAGGCCGGCCACGTTGCGCGAGTACTCGATCACCATGCACTGCAGCCCCAGACAGAGGCCCAACGTCGGGATCCGGTTGGTGCGGGCGTAGTTGAGCGCGCCGATCTTGCCCTCGAGGCCGCGGACGCCGAAGCCCCCGGGCACGCAGATCGCGTCGACGTCGTGCAGATGTCTGGAGGCACCCTCATGGGTCTCGCACTCGTCAGAGGGGATCCAGCGAATGTGCACCTGCGCCTCGTGGGCGAAGCCGCCCGCCCGTAGCGCCTCGGCCACCGAGAGGTAGGCGTCGTGGAGGTCGACGTACTTGCCGACCAGGGCGACGGTGACCTCCTCGTTCGGGTGGTGCACCCGGCGCAGCAGGTCGTCCCAGACCGTCCAGTCGACGTCGCGGAACGGCAGCCCGAGGCGGCGTACGACGTAGGCGTCGAGACCTTCGCGATGCAGCACCTTGGGGATGTCGTAGATCGACGGCGCGTCGGCAGCGGTGACGACCGCCTCCTGGTCGACGTCGCACATCAGCGAGATCTTGCGCTTGATCGAGTTCGGGAGCTCCCGGTCGGCACGGCAGACCACCGCGTCGGGCTGGATGCCGACCTGCCGCAGCGCCGCGACGGAGTGCTGGGTCGGCTTGGTCTTGAGCTCGCCGGACGGGCCGATGTAGGGCACCAGCGACACATGGAGGAAGAAGCAGTTGTCCCGACCGATGTCGTGACGCACTTGGCGGGCGGCCTCGAGGAACGGCAGCGACTCGATGTCTCCGACGGTGCCGCCGATCTCGGTGATCACCACGTCGATGCGTTCACCCTCAGGGGCCGAGTCCCCCATCGCGAGGATCCGTTCCTTGATCTCGTTGGTGATGTGCGGGATGACCTGGACGGTGTCGCCGAGGTAGTCGCCGCGCCGCTCCTTGGCGATCACGCTGGAGTAGATCTGACCGGTGGTCACGTTGGCGATCTGACCGAGATCGGTGTCGAGGAACCGCTCGTAGTGACCGATGTCGAGGTCGGTCTCGGTGCCGTCGTTGGTGACGAAGACCTCGCCGTGCTGGAACGGGTTCATCGTCCCGGGGTCGACATTCAGGTACGGGTCCAGCTTCTGCATGGTGACACCCAGCCCGCGCGAGCGCAGCAGGCGACCGAGGCTGGAGGCAGTGAGCCCCTTGCCGAGTGAGGAGGCGACGCCTCCGGTGACAAAAACGTGCTTCGTCGGCATCGGGGGCTTCACGGAACTCCATTGTAGGTCACGTCCTCCGGTTCATCGGACGCAGCGAGCGGCGCGTCCACTGGGATCGGAGGGGTCGTGGCCCTATCCGAGAGGGACGGGACCATCGGATCCCGACGCTCCGTAGGAACCCCCGGTTCCCGAGAGCACGCTCATCAGAGCCAGCGCGGTCGTCACCTGGCCGATCGTGGTGTCGATCCCGTCGACGGTCGAGACCGGACCCACGAGCTCGGCCGAGCGCAGCGCGGCGAGCTCACCGTCGGCTGCCGATTCGCCGTCTGCGGCCACGACGACGCCGGCCGCGTTGGTGCCCAGGCCATTGACCAGCCCGGAGAGGATCGTCTGCGTCGCCAGGCTGTCGGACGCGCCCTCGCTCCCGGGCGGCAGTACGACGAGGATCAGCGGCGCGTTGCGGACGTCGGCCGGCGAGGTGAGGAGACCGGCCCCGGCCAGAGCCTGCCGGATGGTGACGGCGGCCGGGTCGGCACGCGCAGAGGAGACCTGGTCGGTGGCCATCGCGAGCGCGACCAGCTGCCCGATCCGGTCGTACGTCGTCGCCGTGGCGTCGACGCGCGGGTCGGCGAGCTGGGTCATCAGCTGACTGCCGAGGGTCTCGACCAGGGACCTCTGGCCGGGGTCGACCAGCGCCTCGCCGGCGGTGAACGAGCCGGTGATCGGACCACCGGCCGCGACGACCTGCGCCGTGAGCGCCTTGATCTGGGTGGGCTGCGCGCCGGGCATGGCCAGGATGGCGACCGCGTGGCCGTCGAGGCCGGAGGCGTAGAGCCGGTTCGCGCCCGCGGCCGCGAACGCATCCGCGTACGCGGCGGCGCCGTCGTCCTGCGGCTCCGGCTGCTCGGATGCGGATGGGCCGGACTGGTCCTTCGGCTCGTCGTCGGTGGTGGCCAGCGGCCCGCCGCCGAGGGCGATCCCGACTGCCAGGGCGAGGAATACCGCCACGAGGGAGGCGACGTGCTGGCGGAGGGAGATCATGTCAGCCCCTGGAGGTAGTCGGCGATGTCCGCCGCCCACTCCTGGCCGACCGGCGTCACCGCGATCGCCGCGAGCAGGGCGGTGAGACCGGCGAGCAGGACCAGGACCACCTGCCCCGAGCGGGCCCGCCCGGTGTAGAGGGACCGGACGGCACCCGCGTCGACGAGCCGGGAGCCGACCTTGAGCCGGGTGGCGAAGCTGCTGGCCTGTCCGGCCTGGTGACGGTCGAGGAAGTCCTCGAGCCTGGTGTGCAGGCCGACGCCGACAACCAGGGCCGCATCGCGCTTGTCGGCGAGCAGGAGCGCGATGTCCTCGGCGGTGGCCGAGGAGTCGACCAGCTGCGGGACAACACCCGCGGCTTCGATGCTCGCCTGCTCGGCGAGGCTCGACCCTCGCGGCGCCAGCAGGACGACGTCGTTGGCGACCCGCAACGCGTCCGTGGACGGGACCGAGCCCGGGTCACCAGCGGTGACGATCACCACGTCCGGCGCCCAGCTGAGCCCGAGCACGTCGTCGGCAGCCGCGCCCACTGCGACCACGACAGGCGCCTGCTCACGCACGAACTCGCGGATCGCCTGGAGGTCGGCGTGCTCGGCCTGGGCGACCACCACGACCGGCCGCCCGGTGAGCGGGGTGGCGAGCTCGGGCAGCCCACGACCGTTGAGCAGCAGCTCCTGCTCGCGGCGCAGGAAGTCACTGGCGGTGTGGGCAAGGGTGTCGAGCTGCACGACCAGCCCGGAGCGGGCCTGGTCCATCTCGGAGTGCACCTGCGCCAGGTCGAGGGTGCGGCCGATGGCGAGCTCCTCGGTGTGCCCGTTGGGCGCGACGGCATAGACGACGCCGTCGTGGACACGGATCAGCTGGTCGTCGTGGAGCTTGTCCATGCCGGTGATGCCAACCTGGTCGACCACGAGGATGCCAGCCTCGGCCAGCACCTCGGGCCCGAGGTTGGCGTAGCGCCCCGAGATCATCGGCGCCGCGTTCACGACCGCGCGGACGCCGGCCTCGACCAGTGCGGTCGCGGTGTCACGATCGAGGTCGACGTGGTCGATCACCGCGATGTCGTCGGGGCGCAGCCGCGCGAGCAGCGTCGACGTCGGCTTGCCCACGCGGGCGGTCCCCGTGACGCCGGGCAGGGCCTGCGACGCCTTGCGCGCGTTGAACTTCATGCCACCCCACGAAACCGTTCGGAGGGGCGCTCCGCGCGACAGCTCACGCTCCGCGGGGACCCCGGCAACAACTTATGGCGGGGTCAGTGTCTCAGGACACGCAGTGGCTGCTCCAACTGGTCATGGCCGTGCGGTCGGCGCCGACGAGGAGGTTCCACGGTTCGACGCTGGTCGTGACGATGCGGCGTGCCATGGCCCGCGGGTCGTCCGCCAGTCGTTCGTGGATGGCGTGCTCATCGTCGGTGTCGACGATGACAAGAGCGCGAAGGCGACCCTGCTCGCTGCCGGCGAGCGGGCCGGCGAAGAGCACGGTGCCTTCATCGGCCAGCTGGCGGGCCGCTTCCTCACCGACTTCTACGTGATGGTCGCCCAGTGGGTCGACTCGGCATCCGAGCTCGTCGACACCTGGCCCGATGATGTGCGAGACGCACCGTTCGACATCTCGGTGGCCGAGGAGGGCGTGCGACTCGCTGAGCGGGTGCAGAAGGTCAAGCGGTAGCGGACGGACTCAGGACAGGGCGCGGGCAGGAGCGGCAACCTCCAGCAGCTCCCGGGCGTGCGCCAGCCCGGTGTCGGACTCCGCCATCCCGGCCAGCATCCGGGACAGCTCGCGCTCCCGGGCGGCCCCGTCGAGCACGGTCAGCCCCGAGCTGGTGACCGAGCCGTCGCTGGCCTTCTCGACCAGCACGTGGCGGTCGGCGTACGCCGCGACCTGGGGCAGGTGCGTCACGACCAGGACCTGTGCCGTCCGGGCCAGCTGGGCGAGCCGCCGGCCGACCTCGACCGCGGCGGCGCCGCCCACGCCAGCGTCGACCTCGTCGAAGACGAACGTGGGCACCGGGCTGGTCCCGGCCAGGGACACCTCCAGGGCCAGCATCACCCGGGACAGCTCGCCGCCCGAGGCGCCCTTGTGCAATGGCCGTGGCTCCGAGCCGCCGTTGGCGGCGAGCAGGAACTCGACCTCGTCCACCCCGCTGGCCGTGTGCCGCAGCCAGCGCTTGCCGACCCGGAGCGGACTGCCGCTCGGTGGGGGGTCGCCGGCCGGGGCGTCGGTGTCGTGCTGGGTGACGGTGATCTCGACGCGGGCAGCGGGCATCGCGAGCAGCGCCAGCTCGGCGGTGACCTCCTCCGAGAGCCGTGCGGCCGCCTCGGCGCGAGCAGCGGACAGGGTCTGGGCTACCTCGCCCAGCTCACCCCGGAGCGACCGTTGCTCGGACCGGAGCTTCTCGATCCGCTCGTCGGTGCCGTCGAGGTCGAGCAGCCGGGCCGCCGAGGCCTCCGCCCAGGCCAGCACCTCCTCGACTGTCTCGCCGTACTTCCGGGTCAGGGCGGTCAGCGCCGCCCGGCGTTCGGAGACGGTGGCGAGCCGGGTCGGGTCGGCGTCGACCGAGGCGGCATAGGACGCCACGTCGGCCGCCACGTCGGAGAGGAGGTAGGTGATCTCGGCCAGCCGGTCGGCCAGCCCGCCCGCCTCGGCGTCGTGCTCGCGCACGCCCTCGAGCAGGGTGCGGGCGGCCGAGGTCGCGGCCAGGGCATCGGGGTCGCCGGCCTCGCTGGACAGCGCCTCGCGGGCCTGCTCAGCCGCCGTGCGCAGCGCATCGGCGTAGCCGAGGCGTGCCTCGTCGGCCGCGAGCTGGGCATCCTCGCCGGGCCGCGGGTCGACGGCCTCGATCTCGCCGAGCCCGAATCGGAGCAGGTCGGCCTCGCGGGCCCGCTCGCGGGCGCTCGCGACCACCTCGTCGAGCTCGCGCTCGGTCGCCTCGAGCCGGCCGTGCAACGCTGCGTACGCCGCCACCAGCGCGAGGACCGGCTCGCCGCCGAACCGGTCGAGCGCCTCGCGCTGGGCCCGCTGGCGCAGCAGCCGGTGCTGGTCGGACTGGCCGTGCACCGCCACCAGCGGCTCGGCCACCTCGGCCAGCCGCGAGACGGGGACCGAGGCACCGCCGACCCACGCTCGCGATCGGCCTTCGCTGGACACGTTGCGGGCCAGCACCACGTGGTCGTCCTCGACCACCCCGCCGGCCTCGTCCACGGCCGCGCCGAACCCGGCCAGGCTGCTGGCGTCGACCACACCCTCGACCCGCGCCGAGCCGGCGCCGGTCCGGACCATGCCGCTGTCGGCCCGGCCGCCCAGCAGCAGTCCCAGCGCGGTCACCACCATCGTCTTGCCGGCGCCGGTCTCGCCGGTGATCACGGTCAGGCCTGGGCCGAGCCGTAGCGTCGAGGACTCGATGACGCCGAGCTGTCCGATCCGGATCTCTTCGAGCATCAGTCCTGGCCCTGGTCCTCTGCGCGGCGGCGGCGCTCGGCCGAGCCACGCCACCCCTGCACCGGGAGGTCGAACTTGGCCACCAGCCGGTCTGTGAACGGCGCCTGGTGCAGACGGGCGAGGCGCACCGGCTGGTCGGCCCGTCGTACTTCGATGCGGGCGCCGGGCGGCAGGTCCACCGCGCGCCGACCGTCGCACCAGAGCACACCGGCGCCGTCGGTCCGGGCGATAACCTCGACGGCGAGCAACGAGTCGGGCGCCACCACCAGGGGCCGCGCGAACAGGGCGTGCGCGCTGATCGGCACGACCAGCAGCGCCTCGACGCTCGGCCAGACGATCGGCCCACCCGCGCTGAAGTTGTAGGCCGTCGAGCCGGTCGGCGTGGCCAGCACCACCCCGTCGCAGCCCCAGCGTGAGAGCGGCCGGTTGTCGATCTCGACGACGACCTCGATCATCCGCTCGCGGGCGGCCTTCTCGACGCTGGCCTCGTTGAGCGCGAAGGTCTGGGTCACCAGCTCACCGTCGCGGAAGGCCCGCACGTCGAGCGCGAGCCGGTCCTCGGGCGTCCAACGGCGCGCGACGATCGCGTCGATGACGTGCTCGACGTCGTCGACCTCCGCCTCCGCCAGGAACCCGATGTGGCCGAGGTTGACCCCCAGCACCGGGGTCCCACTCCCCCACGTCACCTCGGCGGCCCGCAGGATCGACCCGTCGCCACCGACCACCACCGCGAGCTCGCAGTCGGCCGAGGGGTCGGTGTCCGCGGCCACGACCTCGATCTGCGGGTGGTACGTCGTCGGGTCGATCCCCAGGTCGGCCGCCTCGTCCTCGAGCAGGCGCACCACGATGTCGTGGCCGGTCAGCGCCTTGCAGATGCTGAGCGTGACATCGTGGGCCCTGGCCCGGCCGGTGTGGGTGAGCACGAGGACACGACGGACCGCGCCGGCGTCCTGCGTGTCACTCATGGTCACGAACAGAGCCTCTCAGACCGCACCCCCGCCGGCGGGTCAGGCCCGCACCGCGTTGTGGATGTCGTCCTCGCCGATCTGGGCCGGGCCGCGGCGGAGCCAGAGGAAGAACTCGACGTTCCCCGACGGTCCCGGTAGCGGACTGCGCGCCACGGCTCGGGCGCCCCAGCCGAGCGCGGCCGCCTCCGCGGCCACCTGCGCCACCGCCTGGGCACGCAGGTCGGGGTCGCGGACCACGCCGCCCTTGCCGACCCGCTCCTTGCCCACCTCGAACTGCGGCTTGACCATCAGGGCCAGGTCGCCGTCCTCCTTCGTGACTCCGACCAGCGGCTCGAGGACCAGCGCCAGCGAGATGAACGACAGGTCGCCCACCACCAGGTCCACCGGACCCCCGATCAGGTCCGGGGTCAGCTCGCGGACGTTGGTCCGGTCGTGCACCTGCACCCGCTCGTCCGACTGCAGCGCCCAGGCCAGCTGGCCGTACCCCACGTCCACCGCCACCACCTCCCGCGCCCCGGCGCGCAGCAGTACGTCGGTGAACCCTCCCGTCGACGCACCGGCGTCCAGGCAGCGTCGGCCGGCGACCGCCAGGCCCAGCGGCTCGAACGCGGCCAGCGCGCCGGCCAGCTTGTGACCGCCGCGGGAGACGTAGTCCGGACGGTCCGGGTCATCAGCCACCACGATCGCCACGTCAGTGGTGACCCCAGTGGCGGGCTTGGTGGCGGCCGCCCCGGAGACGCTCACCCGCCCGGCGGTCACCAGCTCGGCGGCGTGCTCGCGGGAGCGGGCCAGACCGCGCCGTACCAGTTCGGCGTCCAGGCGGAGCCGGCGGGGTGGCACGTCGTACTCCGGCTCAGGGGTGCCCGGCGTGGTCGTCCGCCTCGTCCGGGTCGCCTGGGTTGTCGAGTGCCCGACGGAGCTGCACCTGGGCGCTCTCGAACACGCCCACGTGCTCCTCGATCGGGCGCTCCTCGAGCTCCTCGACCGCCCGGATCACCTCGTCCACGCGGCTGACGCCGGTCCGGACCCGCTCGGGGGTGCCGGGCTCCGGCTCCTCGTCGCCGGTCGGCCCCTCGGGTGGTGACGTGGTCATGGCGGTGAGGCTACTCCGGCGGCTCGACGCCGGAGGTCTCGACGGGCCCGCCCGCGTCGTCGAGGTGTCGCCACGCCGCCACCGCGACCACCCGCCACCAGTCGTCCGGCTCGCCGGAGCCGTCGACCCGGAGCGCTCCGTCGGCCACCCGAGCGGTCCAGCCACCACATGACACCGCCTCGTCGGCAACCTCGGGGACCGGGTGTGACTCGGACAGACCGCCCAGGTCACGCGCGACGTACGTCGGTCGCTCCGCTGGCCGCGCCGCCACCAGCTCGGTCAGTCCCGTGACGCCGGTCAGCACCAGCAGCGAGTCCACCCCGCACTCGTGCGCCCCGGCGATGTCGGTGTCGAGCCGGTCGCCCACCATCAGCGGCCGCTCCCCACCGCACCGGCGGACGGTCTCGTCGAGCAGCGGCCGCGCCGGCTTGCCGGCCACCACCGGCTCCACCCCGCTGAACCGGCGCACCGTCTCCACGAGGACCCCGTGACCCGGCGCCACCCCGAACGCGGTCGGGATCGTCAGGTCGGTGTTGCACGCCACCCACCAGAGGCCGTCCCGGATCCGGACCGCGGCGCGCATGATGTGCCGCCACCGCACGTCGGGCCCGTAACCGGTCACCACCGCGTCGGCGTCGTCCTCCACGTGCACGGGCGTCAGTCCCGCCTCGGCGAGCGCCTGCTCGAGGCCTTCCGCCCCAAGCACCACCACCCGGCCGCCCTCGCCCAGCCGGTCGGCCAGGAGCCTCGCCGCGGCCTGTGCCGAGGTGACCACGTCGTGGTCGTCGGCCTCGACGCCGAGCTCGCGCAGCTGCGCAGCGACGGTCTGAGGCGTGCGCGCCGCGTTGTTGGTGATGAACGCGACCCGCAGCCCGGCCGCACGCGCGGCGGCGACGTGCGCCGGGGCGCCCGGCACCGCCTCGGGACCGACGTAGACCACGCCGTCGAGGTCGAGCATCGCGAGGTCGTAGCGGGTCACCAGTGGCTCGGTCGAGCCCCCGAGCGATGTCCCGGCCGACAACCCGGCCTCCTCACGTGCCGCCTACTAAACTTTGTCGATGGACACCGGCGCCGTGGTCATCCCCCCATATGTGGGCCGACCGCTGCGCCTCGCGCCCTTCCGCGGGGTCCGGCTGAGCCCGCGGCGCATCGGCGACCCGGCCTCGGGACGCCTCTTCGCCCGACCGTACCGGGCGGTCGCCGCCCGGCTCGCGCAGTGGCAGGAGCGCGGACAGCTGCGCCGGGACGACGAGCCCGCGCTCTATCTCCACGAGTACACGGCCGCCGGGCTCACGATCCGCGGTCTGGTGGGGGCGCTGGACATCTCACATCGGGCCACCGGCCCCGAGGATCGCGCCGTCTTGCCGCACGAGGGGATCCACCCCGTGCAGGCCGATGAGCTGGCCGACCGGATGACCGAGCTGGCCCTCAACCCGGCACCGATCCTGCTGGTGCACCGCGCCCCGGCCGAGGTCCGCGCCATCGTGCACGCGGTGATGGCCGAACCGACGGTCGACGACTTCGTGGACCGGAACGACCAGCGGCACCGAGTGTGGGCGATCCGGGACCCGCAGCTGCTGGTCCGCCTCGACGAAGGGCTGGCCACCAGCCAGGCCCTGATCGCGGACGGGCACCACCGGTACGCCGCCTACCTGCGCATGCAGCGTCGCTCGCCCGGCGGCCCGACCGACCGCGGTCTGGCGATGCTCGTCGACCAGGAGGACACCCCGCTCTTCCTCGGCCCGATCCACCGGATCCTGACCGGCGTCGGCCTCGAGGACCTGGCCGCGGCCGCCGAGGTCGCCGGTTGCGGCTTCGACCTGGTCGAGCGGTCGGCGGCCGTCCACGCGCTCGGCCCGGCCATCCTCGCGGCGACCGACGGCCGCCGCTGGGCCACGGTCAAGCTGGACGTCCCCGAGGACCGCGCCGCCGTCGAGCTGCTCCACGACGACCTCGTGCCCGCCCTGCCACGCGGACCGCAGCGGATCGAGTATCACCACTCGGTCGAGGCCACTCTCGAGCACCTGCGCAAGGACAGCATCGCGGTGCTGATGCCCGCTCCCGATGTCGACCTGGTCCTCAAGATCGCCGCCGACGACCGGCTGTTGCCGGAGAAGGCCACATCCTTCCAGCCGAAGCCGAGCGTCGGCGTGCTCATCCGCTCCCTGCGCGACGAATGAGCTTGCCCTGGGTCAGCTCCACCTCGACCCGGGACGCGGTCGCCCCGCCGGCGCGGAAGAACCGGCGTCGCAGCGAGCCGGCCACCTGGACCACGTCACCGCCCGACCAGCCCTTCACCTGCTGCTTGAGCCGGCCCGACCACACGACGCACTCGAGCGAGTCGACCCGCTGCCGCGACTTGCCCTTGCCCGGCGGTCGCCCGACCACCACGCGCAGGTTCCACACCGAGTCTCCGCTCGGGAGCTCGCGCAGCTGCGGGTCGGCGGCCAGCCGGCCCACCAGTCTCACGTCGTTGACGAGATCCCCCTGGTCGTCGACCACGTCAGGGACTCCGGTCTTGTGTGCTGTCATCGCACATCACCTCCGCCACTGACGCTCCCCGCCACCGGGGACAACGATCCCGCGCTCGCCGCCGGCCTGTGGACAGCAGCGCGCGCGACCGCAGCTGTGGACACCTGATGGCCTCCGGGGCCACGACTTTCGGACGGGCCGGAAATGACGAATAGGCCCGCCCCCGAAGGGGCGGGCCTATCCAAAGAATGTCCGGCGGCGTCCTACTCTCCCACAACCTCCCGGTTGCAGTACCATCGGCGCTGAGAGGCTTGACTTCCGGGTTCGGGATGGGACCGGGTATTTCCCTCTCGCTAAGGCCGCCGTAACTCTTGCCGGCACTCACGGGCTAGTTTTCACCGTGAGCAACCGAAGCTACAGATTTATCCAGTTGTATGGATTCCTTCGTGGACGCGAGCAGTCATTGTGCTGCAGGTGTTGTCTTGGTTGAGTATTTGTAAGACAAGCCCTCGGTCTATTAGTACCGGTCGGCTAGGCATTACTGCTGTACACCTCCGGCCTATCAACCCAGTGTTCTGCTGGGGACCTTACCTACTTAACGTAGTGGGAAACCTCATCTTGAAACGTGCTTCCCGCTTAGATGCATTCAGCGGTTATCACTTCCGAACGTAGCCAACCAGCCGTGCTCTTGGCAGAACAACTGGCACACCAGAGGTTCGTCCATCCCGGTCCTCTCGTACTAGGGACAGCCTTTCTCAAGTTTCCTGCGCGCGCGGCGGATAGGGACCGAACTGTCTCACGACGTTCTAAACCCAGCTCGCGTGCCGCTTTAATGGGCGAACAGCCCAACCCTTGGGACCTACTCCAGCCCCAGGATGCGACGAGCCGACATCGAGGTGCCAAACCATCCCGTCGATATGGACTCTTGGGGAAGATCAGCCTGTTATCCCCGGGGTACCTTTTATCCGTTGAGCGACGTCGCTTCCACATGCCGACGCCGGATCACTAGTTCCGACTTTCGTCCCTGCTCGACTTGTCAGTCTCACAGTCAAGCTCCCTTGTGCACTTACACTCGTCACCTGATTGCCAACCAGGCTGAGGGAACCTTTGAGCGCCTCCGTTACATTTTAGGAGGCAACCGCCCCAGTTAAACTACCCATCAGGCACTGTCCCTGATCCGGATTACGGACCTAGGTTAGACATCTAGTACGACCAGAGTGGTATTTCAACGTTGACTCCACCTGAACTGGCGTCCAAGCTTCACAGTCTCCCACCTATCCTACACAAGCCGAACCAAACACCAATACCAAACTATAGTAAAGGTCCCGGGGTCTTTCCGTCCTGCCGCGCGTAACGAGCATCTTTACTCGTAGTGCAATTTCGCCGAGTCCACGGTTGAGACAGCGCCCAAGTCGTTACTCCATTCGTGCAGGTCGGAACTTACCCGACAAGGAATTTCGCTACCTTAGGATGGTTATAGTTACCACCGCCGTTTACTGGGGCTTAAGTTCTGCGCTTCGCCGTGAGGCTGACACGTCCCCTTAACCTTCCAGCACCGGGCAGGAGTCAGTCCGTATACATCGTCTTACAACTTCGCACGGACCTGTGTTTTTAGTAAACAGTCGCTTGGGCCTGGTCTCTGCGGCCATCACCGCTTCGTGCCGCTAGGGCACTGACGGATCCGGCCCCCCTTCTCCCGAAGTTACGGGGGCATTTTGCCGAGTTCCTTAACCATGGTTCACTCGATCGCCTTGGTATTCTCTACCTGATCACCTGAGTCGGTTTGGGGTACGGGCGGCGCATAGCTCGCTAGAGGTTTTTCTCGACAGCATAGGATTACCCACTTCGTCCATACGGACTCCCCATCAAGTCTCAGGATCATGCCACCCGGATTTGCCTAGGTGGCTCCCTACGCTCTTGGCCGTGGACAACCATCGCCACGGTTGGGCTGCCTTCCTGCGTCACCCCATCGCTTGACTACTACTGGTTTGGGTCCCGCGCTAGGTTGCACGTCATCCCCCCGAAGGGTTCAGTACGCACAAATTCGGGCGGTTAGCATCACCGGGTTCGTCATGGGCGCTACTTTGCCGGTACGGGAATATCAACCCGTTGTCCATCGACTACGCCTGTCGGCCTCGCCTTAGGTCCCGACTTACCCAGGGCAGATTAGCTTGACCCTGGAACCCTTGATCATTCGGCGGAGGAGTTTCTCACTCCTCATTCGCTACTCATGCCTGCATTCTCACTCGTGTCGCGTCCACCCCTGGATCACTCCGAGGCTTCACTCGCGACACGACGCTCCCCTACCCATCCAGACGTCTGAACCACGAAGGCTTGACTGTTGTCTGAATGCCATAGCTTCGGCGGATGACTTGAGCCCCGCTACATTGTCGGCGCGGAATCACTTGACCAGTGAGCTATTACGCACTCTTTCAAGGGTGGCTGCTTCCAAGCCAACCTCCTGGTTGTCACTGCAACTCCACATCCTTTTCCACTTAGTCACCGCTTAGGGGCCTTAGCTGATGGTCTGGGCTGTTTCCCTTTCGACTACGGAGCTTATCCCCCGCAGTCTCACTGCTGCGCTCTCACTTACCGGCATTCGGAGTTTGGCTAACGTCAGTAACCTGGTCGGGCCCATTGGCTATCCAGTGCTCTACCTCCGGCAAGAAACACGCAACGCTGCACCTAAATGCATTTCGGGGAGAACCAGCTATCACGAAGTTTGATTGGCCTTTCACCCCTATCCACAGGTCATCCCCTCAGTTTTCAACCTAAGTGGGTTCGGTCCTCCACGCGGTCTTACCCGCGCTTCAACCTGCCCATGGATAGATCACTTCGCTTCGGGTCTTGATCGTGCTACTACGTCGCCCTATTAGGACTCGCTTTCGCTACGGCTTCCCCACACGGGTTAACCTCGCAACACAACGCAAACTCGCAGGCTCATTCTTCAAAAGGCACGCTGTCACCCCACAAGTGAGGCTCCAACGGATTGTAGGCACACGGTTTCAGGTACTATTTCACTCCCCGCCAGGGGTACTTTTCACCTTTCCCTCACGGTACTTGTCCGCTATCGGTCATCAAGGAGTATTTAGGCTTAACGGGTGGTCCCGCCAGATTCACACGGAATTTCAGGGGTTCCGTGTTACTTGGGATGCCATTCCGAAGACCTGAGTTTACGCTTACGGGGCTATCACCCTCTACGGCGTCCGTTTTCCAACGGAATTCAACTTAGCTCAGATTTTTTGACTTCGTGGTCGACCGGCAGATCGACCTGAATGGTCCCACAACCCCCCACCTGCAACCCCTGCCGGGTATCACACAGATGAGGTTTGGCCTCTTCCGATTTCGCTCGCCACTACTCTCGGAATCACTTTTGTTTTCTCTTCCTGTGGGTACTGAGATGTTTCACTTCCCCACGTTCCCTCCGCACGCCCTATATATTCAGGCGTGGGTAACTGGACATGACTCCAGCTGGGTTTCCCCATTCGGAAATCCCCGGATCACAGCTCGGTTGCCAACTCCCCAGGGCTTATCGCAGGCTCCTACGTCCTTCTTCGGCTCTTGATGCCAAGGCATCCACCATGTGCCCTTCGTAGC
>CAVXYB010000004.1:0-132719 GCA_963765915.1 uncultured Actinomycetota bacterium
CCCTCGCTCACACCGACGTCGCTCCCGGCGGCGGGTGGTCAGTTGACTATCGAGGCCTCGGCCACCGACGACCGGGCGATCTCCGAGGTCTATGCGGTGGTCACCGCGCCAAGTGGCGCCGCTACCCAGGTGCTCATGGACGGCATCAGCTCTTCGCGGTACCAGGCCGTCTACACGATTCCGGCGAACAGCACTTTCTCACCGGCCGAGTACTCGGTCGAGGTCTCCGCCCTGGACGACATCGGTCAGCAGGACATCGAGGATGCTGGCGCCCTCACCGTCGCGGCGCGCGTCGACCAACCGCCCGTCCTCGGTGTGCCGACCGTGACCCCGAGGTCGCTCCCGGCCGCGGGAGGCGCGGTGACGATCCGGGCCACCGCCACCGATGACCGTGCGGTCTCGACCGTCTACGCCACCATCACCGCCCCGGGCGGAACCGTCACCCGGGTGACCATGACGCCGACCGGCTTATCGACCTACCGGGGCATCTACCAGGCACCGGCCAACGCCACGTTCGCGGCGAGGGTGTACGCCCTGAAGGTCACCGCCCGCGACAGCAGCGCTCAACAGGACCTCGAGAACGCCGGCACCCTCACCGTCGCGGCGCGCGTCGACCAACCGCCCGTCCTCGGTGTGCCGACCGTGACCCCGAGGTCGCTCCCGGCCGCGGGAGGCGCGGTGACGATCCGGGCCACCGCCACCGATGACCGTGCGGTCTCGACCGTCTACGCCACCATCACCGCCCCGGGCGGAACCGTCACCCGGGTGACCATGACGCCGACCGGCTCATCGACCTACCGGGGCATCTACCAGGCACCGGCCAACGCCACGTTCGCGGCGAGGGTGTACGCCCTGAAGGTCACCGCCCGCGACAGCAGCGCTCAACAGGACCTCGAGAACGCCGGCACCCTCACCGTCGCGGCCGCCCCGGGCCCGCTGACGGTCTCGACCACCGCAGTGCAGTTCGGCAACGTGCGACTGGGTCACCGCAAACAGCGAACGATCGTGCTTCGGAACTCGGGCCCGACCGGTTCGGGAATCGTCGAGGTCACGCTCGCGCTGTCCGGGTCCAGGTTCCAGCTCGTGGGGTCACCCACCGGTGTGCGAACACTTCGGCTGAGCCCCGGTCAGTCTCAGGTGCTGACTCTCGCATTCCTGCCCGCGAGGACCGGCGCGCAGACCGGTCGCCTCGGCCTCGCCCGGGCTGACGGGCGGCAGCGGGGCCTCAGGGTCACCCTGACGGGCAACGGGGTGACTTAGGGTCCGCGGAGACGCGCTCGACCGGTAGTCGCCGGTGCCATGGACGTCGTACGCCGTGGTGCCTGCGCCGTCAGCGCTGGACGGCACCACACCGCTCAGCCGCAAGAGCGACGGCCGCGTCGCGGGCCGCGCTGGTCTCCTGCTCGGTCAGGGTCCGGTCGGGCGCCCGGAACCGCAACGCAAATGCCAGCGACTTGTGGCCGGGCCTGACCTGGTCGCCGGTGTAGACGTCGAAGAGCCGGATCGACTCGAGGTGGGGACCCGCACCCTCACGAAGCGCAACCTCGACCGCGGCCGCCGGCACGTCGTCCGCCACGACGAGGGCGACGTCCTCCTTGGCGACCGGGTAGGTCGAGAACTCCGGTCCAGGCACCACGTCGACCGCCCGGGACATCAGGAAGTCGAGGTCGATCTCGACGGCGGCCGACCGGGCGGGCACACCGAACGCCGCGCACACCTTGGGGTGCAGCTCGCCGGCGTGTCCGAACTCGACGCCCTCCAGGCGGACCTGGGCACAGCGGCCGGGGTGCCAGGGCATCCGGTTGGCCGAGGTGACCTCGACCTCGACCCCGAGCTCCTCGCCGACGCGGCGCACCAGCGCAATCGCGTCCGACCAGCCCGCCGTCTGCGCCGGACCCCACCAGCCGGCGCGCTCGCGCTCGCCGGCCAGCACCACCGCCAGGAACAGCGGCTGGTCGGGCAGCGACTCCATGAGCTTGGCGAGCTCGTCGTCGCTCGGCCGCCAGTCGACGCCGTAGATCGGCGCCGGCCCGCGGTCGGTCGGGAACGCGACCGTCCCCGTCTCGAACAGGGACACCCCGGGGGCACCGCGCCCGATGTTGCGGGCGGCGGCGCGCAGCAGACCGGGCAGCAGCGTCGTGGTGTACGACGGCTCCTCGGCCGAGAGCGGGTTGGCCAGCCGGACCGTCCGCCGGAGCACGTCGTCGGCGGGGAGGCCGAGCTGGTCGAAGGCAGCCTCCCCGATGAACGGGAAGCTGATCACCTCGACGCAGCCCGCCCCGGCCAGGGTGCGGCCGATGCGGCGGCGCAACCGCTGTTCGCGGGTCAGCCCGCGGCCGGCCGCGTCGCGGGGCAGCACCGAGGGCACCTGGTCGTAACCGACGATGCGGGCGACCTCCTCGACCAGGTCGTATGGATCGGTGAGGTCGGAGCGCCACGGCGGTGGGGTTGCCCGCAACGGGTCGCCGATCTCGACGGTGCAGCCGACCGCCTCGAGGTTGGCCACCGTCGTCTCGGCCCGGATGTCCATGCCCGACACCCGAGCAGGCAGGTCCGCAGCCATCGAGATCGACGCGGGCGCTGGGGGCTCGCCGACGACCGTGACGCCCGGTTCGGCGGTGCCCCCGCCGTACGCCACCAGGAGCTCGACCACGCGGTCGGCGGCCGCGGCGGTGATCACCGGGTCGACGCCACGCTCGTTTCGCTTGCCGGCCTCGGAGGTGAGCCGGTGCCGCTTCCCGGTGCGGAACATCGAGACCGCGTCCCAGTGCGCCGCCTCGACCAATACCCGGCTGGTGGTCGCGGACATCTCGGTGGTCTCACCGCCCATGACGCCCCCGAGACCGATGATCCCGGAGTCGTCGGTGACGACGAGATCCTCGGGGGAGAGCGCTCGGTCGACGCCGTCGAGGGTGGTCAGTCGTTCGCCGTCGACCGCGCGCCGGACCCGGATCGCGCCGCGGAGCTTGTCGGCGTCGTACCCGTGGATCGGCCGGCCGAGCTCGAGCATCACGTAGTTGGTCACGTCGACCGCCAGCGAGATCGGGCGCATGCCGGAGAGGGTGAGCCGCTGAGCCATCCACTGGGGCGTCGCGGCGTCGGGGTCCAGCCCGCTCACCGTGCGGGCCACGAAGACCGGGCACCCGACCGCGTCGTCGATGACGACGGGGTGGCCGTCGCCGTTCGGGAAGGGCAGGTCGCGCTCGGCGGGGTCGTGGAAGGGGACCCGGAAGCCGAGTGCGGCTTCGCGGGCGATCCCGCGGAGCGAGAGGGCGTAGGCACGGTCCGGGTTGATCTCGAACTCGATGACCTCCTGGTCGAGGCCGAGCACCGGGCGCGCGTCGATGCCGGGGTCCCCGGAGCCCTCGGGCAGCACGATGATGCCCTCGTGGTCGTCGCCGAGGCCGAGCTCGTGGGCCGAGCAGATCATCCCGGCGGACACGTGGCCGTAGGTCTTGCGGGCGGAGATCTCGAAGTTCCCGGGCAGCACGCCGCCGGGCAGGACCACCACGACCAGGTCGCCGGGCTTGAAGTTGTGGGCACCGCAGACGATGCCCTGCGGCTCACCCGTGCCGTTGGCGGCGCCGACGTCGACGCTGCACCACTCGATCGTCTTGCCGTTCTTCTGGGGCTCGGGCTCCATCGTGAGCACCTTGCCGACCACGAGTGGCCCGCTGACCCGCTCGCCCGGCTTCTCGATCGCCTCGAGCTTGAGGCCGAGCGCGGTCAGCCGGGAGGCGAGCTGCTCGGTCGTGACGTCGGGCGGCAGGTCGACGTAGTCGCGGATCCAGGAGACCGGAGCCTTCACAGATCGGCCCCGAACGGGGTCGTGAACCGGACGTCGCCCTCGAAGAGCGCGCGCAGGTCCTCGATGCCGTGGCGGAACATGAGGGTCCGGTCGATGCCCATGCCGAACGCGAAGCCGGAGTAGGTCTCCGAGTCGATGCCGCAGGCGCGCAGCACCCGCGGGTTGACCACGCCGCAGCCGCCCCACTCGATCCAGCCCTCGCCGCGGCAGGTACGGCAGGCCTCCCCTGCGTCGTTGACGCGTGCGCCGCGGCAGACGAAGCACACCAGGTCGACCTCGGCGCTGGGCTCGGTGAACGGGAAGTACGACGGGCGGAACCGCGTCGTGATCCCGTCGCCGAACATCTCGGTCGCGAAGTGGTCGAGGGTGCCCTTGAGGTGGGCCATGGAGATGCCCTTGTCGACGGCCAGCCCCTCGACCTGGTGGAAGACCGGGCTGTGCGTGGCGTCGTACTCGTCGGTGCGGAAGACCCGGCCCGGGCAGATCACGTAGATCGGCGGGGTGCGCGCGAGCATGGTGCGGGCCTGGACCGGAGAGGTGTGGGTCCGGAGCACGATGTGGTTGTCCCCGGGGTCGGTCCAGAACGTGTCCTGCATGGTCCGCGCTGGGTGGTCCGGGCCGAGGTTGAGGGCGTCGAAGTTGAGCCACTCCGCCTCGATCACCGGTCCCTCGGCGACCTCCCAGCCCATCGCCACGAAGATGTCCGCGATCAGCTCGGAGCCGGTCGTCACCGGGTGGCGGGCGCCCGCGGGTGCCCGGTCGGTCGGCAGCGTGACGTCGACCTCCTCGTCGGCCAGCATCCGCTGCTCGGCCTCCGCCTCGAGCTCGCGCTGCCGCGCGCCGAGCGCCTGCTGGACTGCTGCCCGGGCCTGGCCGACGCGCTGGCCGGCCTCCTTGCGCGCCTGCGGGGGCAGTGCCCCGATCTCGCGGTTGGCCAGCGCCAACGGCGAGCGGTCGCCGGTGTGCTCGATCCGGACCCGCTTGAGCGCCTCGAGGTCGGCGGCGGCGGCGATCGCCGCCAGCGCGGCGTCCCGCGCGGCCTCGACCTCGTCGGGCTTCAAGGCAGCCACCTCCACGGGGTCGAAGTCGGTGTTCGGTCCGGACACGGGTCGAGTCTAGGAACCGCCTCGGCAGGTGAGCGACCGGGTTAGGTGTGGTGGACCCCGGCCCGCCGGGGATAGTCCGTCACGTTTGTGTGGGTCGCAGACCGGTTCGACCTACACATCCGTGACGGACTATCCCGGCGGGGGCGCTTCCGGGCAGTCGCCCGCGGAGAGGTCTGCCTTGGTCGGGAGGGCCGTCCGCAGAGCGGCGTCCATCGCGTCCGGGCCGTCGTCGATGCTGGTCGTGGCCCGGCTCCGGCCGAGGTTCCAGGAGAGCCAGTCGTCGTCCTGGGACCAGTAGCGCGGCATCCCGCAGGCGATCTCGGCCGCCGGCCGGTCCTCGAAGACGGGTACGGCGTCCGCGGAGAGGTTGCGCAGGAAGTACCAGTCGACCCGGCCGGTGTCGGCATACCGGTCGAGGTTGCGCTCGGCGATCCAGGCGTCCGGGTTGATCGCGGCCACCCCGAGCAGCGCGACCACCCCGCTCACCAGCGCGAAGCGGGGCAGCCAGACACCCCAGCGCACCAGCCCGGCGACCGCCACCGCGAGGACGACCAGACCGAGCCAGCCCTCGAAGACGTCGACCAGCAACCGGAGCTGCGTGAAGCCGTAGGCCTCCTGGTACAGGTGCATCCGGTAGAGCGCCGAGCCGACCACGACGAGGGTCAGGGCGCAGAGGGCGCCCAGCGAGGCCCGCACCCACACCCGGTCCGCGAGCCCGTCGCCGGCCCAGTGCGAGGCGGCCCAGACGACCAGCAGGGTGAGCAGCGTCGCGACCGTGAGCTGGCCGAAGCCCTGGTGGGAGTACTCCGCGTAGGTCAGCCCGGTGGTGCGTTGGACGTAGTCATGGCCGCCGAAGAAGACGCTCAGCTGAGCGGCGACGAACACCGCGAACACCGCGTCCACCAGCAGCACCGGGACCAGCCACTCGAACCGGTGACCCACCGCCGCGCGAGGGAGGACGCCGTAGCTGTCCGTCCGGGGCGGGTTGAGTGCGACGTACGCCGCGGCGAGGGTCGGGCCGGCGACCGCGACGGCGATGAACACGCGCAGCACCACCGAGTCGATGCTGATGTCGGGGAGGACGACGTCGACCCAGCTCGCCACGATGGCGTCGGCCGAGACGAACAGGAGGCCGAAGACCAGCACCGCGAGCAGCGACCAGAGCACCGTGACGAGGACCCGAGGCGTCCGCTCGTGACCGGTCAGGCGGCGCAGGCTGCGCCCGAGCCACGGGAGGTCCCGGATCCCAGCGAGCGGCCAGGCCAGGCCGGCCAGCACGAACTCCGGGATCCGGTGCACCCGAGTGACCCCGGCGATCAGGGCGGTCGCGCCCGCCAGGAGGCAGAGCACCCCGATCCAGGGCGCGTCGAGCAGCAGCACCGGCAGCGTGCAGAGCGCCGCGAGGACCAGGCAGGTCAGGGTGAACGGGTCGCGCTTGTGCCGCGCGGCGTACGCCACCGTGAGCCCGGCCGTCACCACGACGAGGAACAGGGCCAGGCCAGCCGTATGGTCGGGTAGCACGAGCCCGGCCAGCACACCCACCCCGGCCGCGGCCAAGACGAGCGTGCGGCTTCCGTCCGGCACGTCCGGCCAGAACCGGCCGAACAGCGGATCGATGACCGGCGCCGGAGTGACCGCGGACCCCGGGTGCCCCGGGTAGAGCGGAGGTGGGGGCGGTGCGGGTGGCGGGGTGGGGTTCGTGGGCACCGGGGCCTCCTGGTGGGTCGGGGCGGACGAACGGACGGGCGGGTTCACGGGCGGGTTCACGGGCAGGTCGACACGAACGAGCGCACCGGACGTACCAGGCGGTGGGTCGGCGAACCGGACCGTGCCGCTGTGGAGGCTGGCGACCCAGCGCGCTATCGCGAGCCCGAGCCCCGTCCCGCCGGTGCCGGCGCCCTCGGCGGGGTCGGCCAGGGTGCCGAACCGCTCGAAGGCGCGTTCGCGGTCCGCGTGCGCGACCCCCGGCCCCTCGTCGGCGACGTCCAGCAGCCAGCGGTTGGGGGTGACCTCGCAGGTCACCCGCACCCGTCCGTCCTCGGGGCTGTGGCGTACGGCGTTGTCGAGCACGTTGGTGAGCAGCTGGCGCAGCCGGGCGCGGTCGGCGTGCACCGTCAGCGAGTCGGGGATCTCGACGTCGAACCGCACCGCCCGTCCGGTCGGCACCAGGTCGGCCACCACCTCGTCCACGAGGGCCGAGACCGCGACCTCGGCCAGCCGCAGCGGAGCCACGCCGGCGTCGACCCGGGACAGCTCGAGCAGGTCGCCGAGCAGCGCGCCGACCCGCCGCGCCTGGCTGACCGCGGCATCGAGGTGCGCCGGGTCGGCCGGCAGGACACCGTCGGCGAGGTTCTCCAGCACCGCGGTGAGCGCCGTCAGCGGCGTCCGCAGCTCGTGGGAGACCGTGGCGACCAGGTCCCGCTGCTCCCGGTCAATGGTGGCCAGCTCGGCAGCCATCTGGTTGAACGCGCGCGCCAGCTGGCCGATCTCGTCGCTGGACTGGGCCTGCACCCGGCCGCGGTAGTCGCCACGGGCCATCCGCCGGGTCGCCTGGGTCATCTCCCGCAGCGGGGAGGTCATGCCCACCGCCAGCAGCTGGGTGACTCCGAGGGCGAGCGCGACCGTGACCGGGACGGCGAGCAGCACGGGTACGCCGGAGTCGCTGGCGACCAGGCCGACCAGCGTGGCGACCAGGACACTGGCGGTCACCAGCAGGCCGAGCTTGACCTTGATCGAGGTGACCGGCGCGAGCGGCGACCTCACGGGCCCTCCGGCTCGAGCGCGTAGCCGACCCCGTGCACGGTGCGCACCCGGTCGGCGCCGATCTTGGCGCGCAGCGCCTTCACGTGGCTGTCCACGGTCCGGGTGCCGGACGCGGCGGGCCAGTCCCAGACGTCGGCGAGCAGCTGCTCCCGGGTCAGCACCTCGCCCGGTACGGCGGCCAGCCGGGCCAGGAGGTCGAACTCGGTCGGGGTGAGTCGCACCTCGGCCCCGGCCGCGGTGACCCGCCGGGTGCCGGTGTCGAGGACCAGGTCGCCGGCGACGAGGCGGGCCGCAGGGCGCGTGGCCAGCTCGGCGGCACGGTCGACGCGACGCAGGAGCGCACGGACCCGGGCGACCAGCTCGCGCATCCGGAACGGCTTGGTGAGGTAGTCGTCGGCACCGACTGCCAGTCCGACGAGGATGTCGGCCTCGTCGTCCCGCGCGGTCAGCATCAGCACCGGAACCGGTCGGGTCGCCTGGATCCGCCGGCACACCTCGTGGCCGTCGAAGCCCGGCAGCATCACGTCCAGCACCACGACCTCGGGCGCGACGTCGGCGCAGAGCTGGACCGCCCCAGGGCCGTCGTACGCCTGCTCGACGACGAACCCCTCGGCGCGCAGCCTGGCGGCGACCGCGTCGTTGATGACCTGCTCGTCCTCGACGACCAGGACGCGTCTGGAGTCCATGTCGCGAGCGTATGAGCGCAGCGATGGAAGAGGTGGGCGCGACTCGTGAAGGTTCTGTGCAGGTTGTCCAGCGGTGGTTGAGGAAGGCGCCCTGGCGCCTGTCTCGAAACCCCCGACAGGTGCGCTGAGACACAGGCACCACCGCTCATCGAGCCGGCGAGTCCCAGCCTTCCTTGCGGTGGTTTCGAGACGGTCGCAGAACGACCTCCTCAACCACCGACTCGGTGGTTGAGCCGCGAGTGTCGCTCTGCGACCGAGCGCGTCGAAACCAAGCAAGGACGGGCTGGCAGGTGATCTCCTCGGTCGACTCCCAGCATTCGCGTGGTTGGTTTCGAGACGGTCGCAGAACGACCTCCTCAACCACCGACTCGGTGGTTGAGCCGCGAGTGTCGCTCTGCGACCGAGCGCGTCGAAACCAAGCAAGGACGGGCTGGCAGGTGATCTCCTCGGTCGACTCCCAGCATTCGCGTGGTTGGTTTCGAGACGGTCGCAGAACGACCTCCTCAACCACCGACTCGGTGGTTGAGCCGCGAGTGTCGCTCTGCGACCGAGCGCGTCGAAACCAAGCAAGGACGGGCTGGCAGGTGATCTCCTCGGTCGACTCCCAGCATTCGCGTGGTTGGTTTCGAGACGGTCGCAGAACGACCTCCTCAACCACCGACTCGGTGGTTGAGCCGCGAGTGTCGCTCTGCGACCGAGCGTGTCGAAACCAAGCAAGGACGGGCTGGCAGGTGATCTCCTCGGTCGACTCCCAGCATTCGCGTGGTTGGTTTCGAGACGGTCGCAGAACGACCTCCTCAACCACCGGGGGTCGAGTCCCAGCCTTCCTTGCGGTGGTTTCGAGACGGTCGCAGAACGACCTCCTCAACCACCGGGGGTCGAGTCCCAGCCTTCCTTGCGGTGGTTTCGAGACGGTCGCAGAACGACCTCCGCAACCACCGGGGCGTCAGTCCTCGAAGACGGGCAGCGAGGACGGCCAGGCCACCGCGATCCGGGCGCCGCCGCCGGGGGCGTCGTCGATCGTCACGGTGCCGCCGTGCGCCTTGGTGAGCCCCCCGACGATGTAGAGCCCGAGCCCGGAGCCTCCGAGCGCGCCGCCCGTCCAGAACTTCGTGAACACCCGGCGGCGCATGTCGGAGGGGATCCCGGTGCCCTCATCGGACACGATGATGCGGACGCCTGGCTGGTCGCCGAGGTCACCGGGAGCCAGCGGTCGGAGGGTCACGTGGACCCCGCCCTCACCGTGCCGGACCGCGTTCTCGACCAGGTTGGTGACCACCTGGGTGAACTTGTCCGGGTCGGCGTGGATGTCCGGGAGCTCGCTGTCGATGTCGAGGCTGATCGGGCGGGCGGTCCCGGCCGAGATCGAGTCGACGATCCGGCGGGTCAGCAGCCCGGCGTCGCTCGGCCGCGGGTGCAGCTGCAGCCGGCCGGTGTCGATGCGGGCCACGTCGAGGAGCTCGGCGATCAGCCGGCTGAGCCGGTCGGCGTCGGCGGAGACCGTGGTCAGCATCAGCTTCTTCTGCTCGTCGTTGAGCCGGTCCCAGCGGTTGAGCAGTGCCTGCACGAAGCCCTTCACCCCGGTCAGCGGCGAGCGCAGCTCGTGCGCGACGGTGGCCACGAGGTCGGAGCGCTCGCGGTCCAGACGGGCTCGCCCGCGGCCCGAGCGGATCGTCACCGCCACCTCGGAGACCGGCTGGTGCAGCGCGGGCCGGTGGATCTTGGCGGCCACCAGCACCTCGGTGCCGTTGGGGAGCAGCCAGGACTGCTCGGGGACGGCGGTCCGGGTGGTCAGCCCGTCGTACGGCCGGTTGCTGGCCACCCACGCGTTGCCGTCCTGGTCGCGCAGGGTCAGCACGTCGGCCAGGGGTTGCCCCACGCAGTCGCCCGGTACGCCGAGCATGGCCATCGCCACGCGGGAGATCACCGTGACCCGACCGTCCGCCCCGGCCAGCACGACACCGTCCGGCAGCGCGTCGACCACCACCTGCGCGTCGGGCGGTCCGGGCATGGCCTCAGCCTGTCACGGGCGGGTAACGATCTGCGCGCGAGGTGAACAAGCCCCGACAACGGGGCATCAACCCAGGCATGCGACGTAGCTCGGCCGGCCTGTCCCTCCTCGTGTCCGTGGCTGCCACAACCACCGTGCTCACGCTCGGCTCGCCGGCGGTGGGCTCGAGCGCGCCGGCTCACTACCGCTACCTCGACGCACAGGTGTTCACCGCGCCGGGTCTCGGTTCCGTCGCGGTCGGCATGCCGAACCCGCGCATCGTGAAGATCCAGCCCAGATCGAGGTCTTCACCTCCGGCCGGTCGTGCCGCGACCCGGGCCAGTTCTTCGACGAGCCCCTCGAGCTGTACGTCTTCGAGCTGCGGTGTGGTCGTAGGACCACCGTCCTGGTGAGCTCGAACGGTCGGACCTGGACGGTCGGCAAGGTCGGCCGCCGCCCATGGACCCTGGTCGGTGACCAGGTCGCACTGCCGGACGCCACGGGCACCACGGTCGTGTCGGGCCTGGGCGTGACGCGCTTCCCGGGCATTGTCGGCCGCTGCGGCGTCGCCTACCCAGGCAGCCGGGCACCCTGGTCCGGCTGTACGGCGCACCGGGCGCGGCCTGGCCGACCAAGGTCCAGCTGTCGACCGGTGGGCCGTTCCGCACCGTGTCCAAGGCGGCTCGGCTCAGCGACCACTGCCGCAGCGTGTCCGTGCCCAACGCCGTCGACCCGCCGGTGGTGATCCTGCGGGGGGACCGAGGCGAACACCTGGCGCGGTTCCGCCTGCGGCAGGGAACGTGGACTCTCGACTACGTGGCCAGCCCGCACTACTAGCGCGCGCGCTGGGCCCGGGCCGACTCGTAGAGGCAGAGCGCGGCGGCGGTGGAGAGGTTGAGGCTCTCGGCGCGGCCGTGGATGGGGATCCGCACCCGGTGGTCGGCCAGGGCGGCCAGCTCGTCGGGGAGCCCCCAGGCCTCGTTGCCGAACAGCCAGGCGGTGCGGCCGGCGAGCACCGGTCCGGCGGCGTACAGGTCGAGCTCGCCGGCGCCGTCGGCGGCCAGCACGGTGAGCCCGGCCGCGCGGGCGGCCCGGACCGCATCCTCGGCGGACGGCTCCACGGCGACCGGCAGGTGGAACAGGCTGCCGGCGCTGGCCCGCACGGTCTTGGGGTTGTAGGCGTCGACCGAGCTACCGGCCAGCACGACGCCGTCGGCGCCAGCGGCATCCGCGGTGCGGATCACGGTGCCGGCGTTGCCCGGGTCGCGGACGTCGGCGCAGATCGCCACCAGACGAGCCGAGCCGAACAGCCGGTCGGCGCCGACGTCGAGGAACCGGCAGACCGCCACGACGCCGGAGGGCGTCACGCTGTCGCTGAGCCCGGCCATCGCATGCTCGTCGACGAGTGCCCACGGGGCACGGGCGGTGTCCGCCGAGCCGCGCAGGTCGGCGTACGTGGACGTGGCCTCGACGGTGGCGAACACCTCGACCACGCAGTCGGGCACGGCCAGGGCGGCCTCGACGGCCTTCGGGCCGTCGGCAAGGAAGAGCCGCCGTCCGGATCGCTCCGAGCGGCGGCTGAGCTTCCGTGCCTCCTTGACCCGAGGGTTCGTGGAGACCAGCGGACGTGCTGGGGAGGTCAGGCCGAGGCCTCGGCCCGCGGGGCGTTGACGTCGTCGGGAAGAGCGGCCTTGGCGACCTGGACGAGCGCGTTGAACGCCGCGATGTCGTTGACGGCGAGGTCGGCCAGGATCTTGCGGTCGACCTCGATGCCGGCCAGGTTGAGCCCCTGGATGAACCGGTTGTAGGTCATCCCCTGGGCACGGGCCGCGGCGTTGATCCGCTGGATCCACAGCCGACGGAAGTTGCCCTTGTTCTTGCGGCGGTCGTTGTAGCTGTAGACCAGCGAGTGGGTGACTTGCTCCTTGGCCTTGCGGTAGAGCCGCGAGCGCTGGCCGCGGTAGCCGCTGGCGCGCTCGAGGGTGGTCCGGCGCTTCTTGTGGGCGTTTACCGCCCGCTTGACGCGTGCCATGTCTTCAGTGCTCCTTGATCAGTGACTCGGGTGGGGGTCTCGGCCGTGAGGCTCAGAGACCGAGCAGTTTCTTGGCGCGCTTGACGTCGGCCTTGGCCACCTCGGTGGTGCCGGACAGCCGCCGGGTCAGCTTCGAGGGCTTCCGCTCCAGGTTGTGGCGAAGGCCGGTCTTCTGGCGCAGGACCTTTCCCGATCCGGTCACCCGGAAGCGCTTCTTGGCACCCGAGTGCGGCTTGTGCTTCGGCATGGTGTGTCTCCTCGTACGTCGTGCGGTGCTGCGAGCTGCCTCGCAGTGGTCTGGGTTTAGCTGGGCTTGAGGTTCAAGCTTTCCCGATCGAGTCCTGACTTCGTCAGGCCTCGATCTCTGGATCAAGGTTCTCCGAGCGGCCGCGTTCCTTCTTCTGGGCCACCGGGCGCTTCACGAGCGCTGCATCGCGCTCGGCGCGCTCCTCGGCCTCCTCGGCGGCGCGCTCGGCGGCGCGACTCTCCTTGGCTGCCTGTGCCTCGACCTTGGCCTCGGCCTTCTTCTTGTGCGGGCCGAGCACCATGATCATGTTTCGGCCGTCCTGCTTGGGCGCGGACTCCACGAAGCCGAGCTCGGTGACGTCCTCGGCCAGCTTCTGCAGCAGCCGGAACCCGAGCTCGGGACGGTGCTGCTCACGACCGCGGAACATGATCGTGATCTTGACCTTGTCGCCGGCCTTGAGGAACCGGACGACGTGACCCTTCTTGGTCTCGTAGTCGTGCGCGTCGATCTTGGGACGAAGCTTCATCTCCTTGATGATCACGTTCGTCTGGTTCCGCCGCGCCTCACGGGCCTTCTGGGCGTTTTCGTACTTGAACTTGCCGTAGTCCATGAGCTTGCAGACCGGAGGCTTGCCCTGCGGCGCGATCTCGACGAGGTCGAGGTCGGCCTCCATGGCGAGCTTGAGCGCCTGGTCCGTCGGCACGATGCCCACGGTCTCGCCGTTGGGTCCCACGAGGCGGACCTCGGGCACCCGGATCCGGTCGTTGATGCGTAGTTCAGTGCTGATGTGTCCTCCTGCTGGTCGGTGACGGGACCGGAGTCCTCCCGAAATGACGAAAGGCTTCCGCGTTGCAAGCGGAAGCCAGTCACTGCCCGAACCGCCCACGCGCGTGTGCACGCGGTGGCCGGGCCACCAGACCGGACCCGACGACCTCTGGTGCAGGGCGGTCGATGCGGGTGGGAGACGATGACGCTGGTCTCCGCTTGTGATCTGTGCTCCTGGGAGCACTGATCGGTCAACGCCTCAGGGTAGCCGATCATTCCGACGCGGCTGCAATTGCAGCCGCGTAGGACACGGGGCCCGCGACGTCGATCAGCAGCGCCTCGGCGCCGTCCTGCAGGGCGGCGTGCGCCGCCACCTGCGCCGGCACCGGCACCGGCCTGGCGTCCGGGTCCCAGCGGTGCATCGCGTCGAGGCTGGTGAACGCCAGCAGCGCCGTCCGCCCGTCCGCACCGCGCATCAGGACCGCCGCCATGTCGCTGGACTTCTCGCGGACCAGGCCGTCCGCGCCCGCCTCGGCCTCGCCCAGCTCCGCCACGACGGGCACGAGCAGCCTGGCCTCGGCCAGCGCCGCGAGCACGTCGGGTTCGCGGGCCTGGTCGCCGGCGTACGCCGCCAGGGCGGTCGCCAGCGCCGGGTCCGCGGCGCCGGAGTCGTCCGGGGCCGCCGCCCCTGCCAGCAGCCTGCGCTCCACGAGTCCAACGCTAGTGCGCCGACACTAGGCTGGATCCGTGGACGATGTGACCTGGGGTGCGCTGACGCTCACCCTGACGCTGCTCGGCGGCATCTACACGTGGTTCGCCTACCGGCGGCGCGGGCTGGCGGCGGGGCTGCGCGGGGCCGGCTTCACCCTGATCCCGGTCGCCCTGCTGCTGACCGACACCCTGCGGATGCTCACCCGGATCGCCGACGCCGTCGGTGACTGGGCGCTCCACCTGGTCTTCAGCCCGGTCGTGTGGGCGGGCATCCTGCTCGCCGGGGTGTCGGTGGTGTGCTTCGTGGTGTCCGGGTTCCTGACCCGCCGGGAGATCGGGACGACCTCTCCCAAGGGCCGGCGTGGCGATGACACCAAGGCCCTTCCAGAGGGTCGCGGCAAGCGGGCCGAGCCGGTCGTGGCGGACCCGGTGGACGCGGAGATGGCCGAGATCGAGGCGCTGCTGCGCAAGCGCGGCATCACATGATCACCCCACGAAACTACTCGGTGGGCGCGCTGCGCGCGGTGTGCTCGCACTTTCGCAGGGACCCCGGAAAAGCATGACGTCCCAGTCCGTTGAGCGGAACCGGCTGTGGTCCCGCTTGGGTGAGGCCGTCGCGTCCCACGAGGCGCCGCTCCCGACCCCGCTGATGGTGGTCGACCTCGACGCGTTCGATGCGAACGCCGACGACCTGGTCCGCCGCGCCAGCGGTACGCCGATCCGGGTCGCCTCCAAGTCGGTGCGGGTGCCGGCGCTGCTCAGCCGGGTGCTGGCCCGCGACGGGTTCCACGGCGTGCTCTCCTACACGCTGGCCGAGGCGCTATGGCTCGAGGAGCAGGCGGTGAGCGACGACGTCGTCGTGGCCTATCCCACTGTGGACCGCGCGGCGCTGGCGCGGCTGGTCGCCTCACCGTCAGCGGCGGGCAAGGTCACGCTGATGGTCGACGACCTCGCGCACCTCGACGTGGTCGACTCGGTCCGTGCCTCGCAGGCAGTCCAGGTCCGGGTCGCCATCGACGTCGACGCCGGGCTGCGGATGGGCGGCCAGCACGTCGGCCCCAAACGGTCCCCGCTCTACGACGCCGCCGACGTCGTGGCCCTGGCGAAGGAGATCGCGAACCGGCGCGGCTTCCAGCTGGTCGGCGCGATGACCTACGAGGGCCAGGTCGCCGGCGTCCAGGACGAGGTGCCGTCACAGCGCGCCCGCTCGGCCGTCGTACGCCGGATCAAGTCCCTGTCGATGGCCCAGCTGGAGGTCCGCCGTCGCGAGGTCGCCGACGCGCTGCGGTCGGCCGGGGTCGAGCTGGAGTTCTGGAACGCCGGGGGCTCCGGCTCGGTCGAGGCGACCGTCGCGGACCGGGTGGTCACCGAGGTGGCGGCGGGCTCCGGGTTGCTGGCCCCGACCCTGTTCGACCACTACCAGTCCTTCGACCCGAGGCCGGCGGCGTTCTTCGGGCTGCCAGTTACGCGGCGCCCGTCGGCACAGGTGGCCACCGTGCATGGTGGCGGGCTGGTCGCGTCCGGACCGGCCGGCAAGGACCGGCTGCCGACACCGTGGGCGCCGGCCGGGCTGCACGTGACCGGGCTCGAGGGCGCCGGCGAGGTGCAGACCCCGCTCACCGGGCACCCGGCGGCGCTGTTGTCGATCGGCGACCTGGTGTGGTTCCGGCACGCCAAGTCCGGCGAGCCGTTCGAGCACACCAACACCGTTCAGCTGCTCTCCCGCGCCCGGTTCGTCGAGGAGGTTCCCACCTACCGTGGCCACGGGCTCGTCTTCTAGCGTCCCCGATCGGATCCTCGAGCTGGCATCCGCGCGGCCGGCCACGCTGGGGCTTGGACGGTTGGTCTGCATCGACGGGCCGGCCGGGTCGGGCAAGACCACGCTGGGCGCGGAGCTCGCTGCACAGACCGGCGCCCAGGTGGTGCACACCGACGACCTGATGGACGGCTGGCGCGGCCTGGACGCCGTGGGCCGCCAGCTGGCCGGGCTGGTCGGGGAACTGGCCGAGGGGCGGCCGGGCAGCTACGAGCACTTCGACTGGGAGCACCACCGCTACAACCGCACGGTCGACGTGCCACCAGCGCCGTGGCTGGTCGTCGAGGGCGTCGGGAGCGGGGCCGCTGCGATCGCGCCGTACGTCACGGTGCTGGTCTGGGTCGAGGTCGACGACGACCTGCGGCTGGCGCGCGGCCTGGAGCGGGACGGCGCCGCGATGGAGGAGCACTGGCGCACGTTCATGGCCGACGAGACGGCACTCTTCGCCCGCGAGCAGACCCGGGAACGCGCCGACGTCCTGGTTGACGGCACCGGTGCTCGAGCGCCAGACGTGCGCTTAGGGTGAGCGCGTGGTGGCGCCGAGCGGGGAGCAGTACGAGATCTCCGGGGGCGGCTACCGAGCGGTGGTCACCGAGAGCGGCGGCGCCCTGCGGCTCCTCGAGCACGACGGCCGGCCACTGATAGATGGCTTCTCCGCCGAAGAGATGGCACCCGGTGGGCGGGGCCAGCTGCTGATGCCCTGGCCGAACCGGATCCGGGACGGGCAGTACGCCGTCGACGGGCGCACCCTGCAGCTGCCGCTCACCGAGCCGAGCCGGCACAACGCCTCGCACGGCCTGGTGCGGTGGGTGGCCTGGACGCCCGAGGAGCACACCCCGCACTCGGTGACGTTGCACTACCGGCTGATGGCGCAGACCGGCTACCCGTGGACGCTGGACCTGCAGGTGCTCTACGACCTGTCGGCGGACGGGCTGACGGTCACCCAGGTCGCGACCAACCTGGCGGCCGAGCCGGCGCCGTACGCCCAGGGTGCGCACCCCTACCTGACGGTCGGGCCGGGCCCGTGCGACGGCTGGGAGCTGACGTTGCCGGCCGCCACCCGGTTGCTGTCCGACCCCGAACGGTTGCTCCCGGTCGGCCGGGAGCCGGTCGAGGGCACCGAGCATGACTTTCGCGTTGCACGGCCGGTGCGCGGCACGGTGTTGGACCATGCCTTCACAGACCTTGACCGCGACTCCTCCGGCCGGGCCACCACGGTGCTCCGCAACCCCGCCTCTGGAGCTGCGGTCGCCCTCTGGGTGGACCCGGCGTACCGCTGGTTGATGGTCTACTCGGCCGACGACCGTCCGGCGACCGCCCGCCGCTCGGTCGCGGTCGAACCGATGACCGCCCCGGTCGACGCCTTCCGCTCCGGCGAGGACCTGACCTGGCTCGCCCCCGCCGGCCAGCCGAATGCCACGTTCTCCGCCGCCTGGGGCATCCACACTCCCGACTGAACGCCGAGTCGGGGTTACTGATGCGCAGTAACCCCGACTCGGCAGCCCCGCAGTCGGCGAGTCGGGGTTACTGATGCGCAGTAACGCCGACTCGGCGTCACGAGGCGGAGGCGGCGGCGACCAGGGCCTTGAGCTCGCGGAGGGCGCGGCGGGCGCGGTCGCCGTCGGAGCCCTGGATGCCCATCACCGCCACCGTCTCTCCGTCAGCCAGGTCGAGGGTGACCCACGGGGCGCCGGGTGGCATCCGCGCGGCGATCACTTCGGGCCAGTCGAACTCGCGACGGCGGTAGCCGTTCACGACGACCAGGCGGTCGGGATAGGCGACCGCGCGGGAGCGGAGCAGGGCGTACATCAGCACGCAGAACATCAGCGCGAAGAAGACGAGCGTGCCGCGCTGGAAGACCGTGAACTTCCCGCGGGTCTCCTCGTCGAAGGTGAACCACGTGGTCACGCACATCGTGCCCAGCGCGACCGTGATCGCGATCCCGACGACCCGGGGGCCGAGCGGGCGCCAGGTGCGCGGGAGGGGCGGGAGCCCGGCGGTGGGCTCAGAGGCGGCAGGCATGGATGTCCGTGAGCAGGATCCCCCGCGCCCCGATCTCGTACAGCTCGTCCATCAGCCGCTGGGCACCGTCCCGCGGCACCATGGCGCGTACGGCGACCCAGCCCGCGCGATGCAGGGGCGCGATCGTCGGACCCTCGATCCCGGGCGTCAGCGCGACCGCGTCGTTGACCCGCGACTCCTCGATGTCGTAGTCCATCATCACGTAGGTCCGCGCCACCAGCACGCCCTCGACCCGGCGCCGGAACACCTCGAAGTCGGGCGGTACGTCGCCGGTGCGGGTCACCAGCACCGCCTCGGACTCGAGGATGGTCTCGCCGAACACCTCGAGCCCGGCCTGGCGCAGTGTGCCGCCGGTCTCGACCACGTCGGCGATCACGTCGGCGACGCCGAGCTGGATCGAGGTCTCGACCGCGCCGTCGAGGCGGACCACCTCGGCCTCGATGCCGCGCTCCTGCAGGAACGCGCTGACCACGCCGACGTACGACGTGGCGATGCGGCTGCCGGACAGCTGGTTGAGCGCGGTGAACCGCCCGATCGGGCCGGCGAAGCGGAACCGGCTGCGCCCGAAGCCGAGCGGCATCACCTCGTCGGCCTTGGCGCCGGAGTCGCGGAGCAGGTCGCGGCCGGTGATGCCGACGTCGAGGGTGCCCTCACCGACGTACAGCGCGATGTCGCGCGGACGCAGGTAGAAGAACTCCACGCCGTTCTCGGCGTCGGTCAAGGTGAGCTGCCTGGCGTCCTCGCGCTGCCGGTAGCCCGATTCGCGCAGGATGTCGGCGGCGGACTGGGCCAGCGACCCCTTGTTGGGGACGGCGATCCTCAGGAGGGACATGCGGCTGCCTTCACGGGCTTCAGAGGTGGGCGTAGACGTCGTCGAGCTCGATGCCGGTCGCCAGCATCAGCACCTGGGCGTGGTAGAGCAGCTGGCTGATCTCCTCGGCGGCCCGCTCGGCACTCTCGTGCTCGGCGGCCATCCAGGACTCCGCGGCCTCCTCGACCAGCTTCTTGCCGATGGCATGTACGCCGGCGTCGAGCTGCCGCACGGTCCCGGAACCGTCGGGCCGGGTCCGGGCCTTCTCGGAGAGCTCGGTCCAGAGCTCCTCGAACGTCTTCACGACGGGCCAGCCTAGTTGGCCCGGGCGCCGGGCCTGTCCCCCGTCCGCGCCATGATGAGGCGTGAGCCGTTCCCTTTCAGACCTCGACTGGCCCGTCACCACCGAACGCCTCTCGCTCCGGCCGGCGTCCCCGACCGACCTGGCGCCGATGTTCGGCTACCGGAGCCAGGAGCCGGTGGCCCGCTGGATGACCGCCCAGCCGCCCGACGCAGCGGCGTTCGCCGCACACATCGGCGACAAGCTCGACCGCACGCTGGTGATCGAACGGGACGAGGCAATGGTCGGCGACCTCTACCTCGCGATCGACGACGCGTGGTCGCAGGCCGAGGTGCGAGACCGCGCGCAGCGGACCCAGGCCGAGATCGGCTGGTGCCTCGACCCGGCGCACGTCGGCCAGGGCTACGCGACGGAGGCGGTCACCGGACTGCTGAGGGTCGCGTTCGACGGGCTGGGCCTGCGTCGGGTCTACGCCCAGTGCTTCGCGGACAACGAGCGCTCGTGGCAGCTGATGGAGCGGATCGGCATGCGCCGGGAGCAGCACACGAAGAAGGACTCGCTGCACCGCAACGGCGAGTGGCTGGACGGGATGATGTACGCGCTGCTGGCCGAGGAGTGGCGAGTCGGAGCGGTCGCATGATCGTCCTCGACGGCACGTCCACCACTCCGCCGTACGAGCAGATCCGCTCGCAGATCGCCGCCCGCGTCGAGACCGGCGCGCTGCAGCCCGGCGACCGGCTGCCGACCGTGCGTCGCCTGGCCGAGGACCTCGGGCTGGCCACTAACACCGTGGCCCGCGCCTACCGGGAGCTGGAGCAGGGCGGCGTCATCGAGACCCGCGGTCGGGCCGGCAGCTTCGTCACCGGCGACCAGGTGACGAGGAAGGCGAAGGCGGCCGCCGCCGCCTATCTCGCCGAGACCCGGGCGCTCGGGCTCAGCGCAGCAGAGGCGCTGTCACTGGTCCGCCACCTGGTGCCCTGAGTCACGTCGCGTGCGTGCCGACCTCGCGGATCGTGCGCGCGGTGGCCAGTGCCGCCGCCGTCGCCTCCCGACCCTTGTCCTCGCTCGATCCCTCGAGCCCGGCCCGGTCCAGGGCCTGCTCCTCGGTGTCGCAGGTCAGTACGCCGAACCCGACGGCGACCAGGTGGTCGAGGGCCACCCGGGTCAGCCCGTCGGTCGCGGCGGAGCAGACGTAGTCGAAGTGCGGGGTGCCGCCGCGGATCACGACGCCGAGCGCGACGATGGCGTGGACCCCCTGCCGGGCGAGCGCCGCCGCGGCGATCGGCAGCTCGAAGGTGCCGGGGACCCGGACGACGGTGGCGTCGGCCACGCGGTGGTCGGCGAGCGCGCGCCGGGCACCGGCGAGCAGCCCCTCCATCACCTCCGTGTGCCAGCTCGCTGCGACCACGGCGACCCGGAAGTCGCTCGCGTCGAACGGCTCGACCCGGGCCGCGCCGGCGCCGCTCACTGGTTGGCCTCAGCGGCGTCCAGCGTGGGCAGGTCCAGGCCGGGCAGCACGTGGCCCATCCGGTCCCGCTTCGTGAGCAGGTAGGCGAGGTTGTGGCCGTTGGGGTGCGGGGTGAGCGGGACCCGTTCGGCCACGGTGATGCCGTACTCCTCCAGGTTGCTCACCTTGTCGGGGTTGTTGGTCATCAGCCGGACGCTGTAGACGCCGAGGTCCTTGAGGATCTGCGTGGCGGCGCCGTAATGACGGGCGTCGGCCGGCAGCCCGAGGTCGAGGTTGGCGTCCACGGTGTCGCGGCCGCCGTCCTGGAGCTGGTAGGCCTGCAGCTTCGCGACCAGCCCGATCCCCCGGCCCTCGTGGCCGCGGAGGTAGACCACCACTCCCCTGCCCTCGGTGACGATGGTGTCCATCGCCTCGTTGAGCTGCGGGCCGCAGTCGCAGCGGTCACTGCCGAAGACGTCACCGGTCAGGCACTCCGAGTGCACCCGGGTGAGCACCGGCTCGGAGCCAGAGATGTCGCCGTACACGAGCGCGACGTGCTCGGAGTCGTCGACGGTGATCTTGTAGCCGTACGCCGTGAAGTCGCCGTGGCTGGTGGGCAGCCGGGTCTCGGCGACCCGCTCGACCAGGACCTCGGTGCGGCGCCGGTAGCGGACCAGGTCCTCGATCGAGATCATCGCCAGCCCGTGCTCGTCGGCGAACTCCCGCAGCTCGCCGGCCCGCTTCATGCTGCCGTCGTCGTTGACGATCTCCACGAGTACGCCGGCCGGGGTCAGCCCGGCCATCCGGGCCAGGTCGACCGCCGCCTCGGTGTGGCCGCGGCGGGCCAGCACGCCGCCCTCGCGGTAGCGCAGCGGGAACACGTGGCCGGGCCGGGTGATCTCCCACGGCTCGGTGGCGGAGTCGGCGAGCACTCGCACGGTGTGGGCTCGGTCAGCAGCCGAGATGCCGGTGGTGACGCCGTCGCGGGCGTCGACCGAGAGCGTGTACGCCGTCCGCATCCGGTCCTTGTTGTGCGGGGTCATCAGCGGGATCTCGAGCCGGTCCAGCATGGCGCCGGGCATGGGCACGCAGATCACGCCGCTGCTCCAGCGGATCGTGAACGCCAGCAGCTCGGGCGTGGCCTTGCTGGCCGCGAAGATCAGGTCACCCTCGTTCTCGCGGTCCTCGTCGTCGACGACCACCACCGCCTTGCCGGCGGCGATGTCGGCGACCGCCCGCTCGATCGGGTCCATCCGGACCCCGACGTGCTGAGGCACTGTCATGCGCTGTCCTTCCCAGAGATGTGACCTGCCGCGAGGAGCTTCTCGACGTGCTTGGCGAGGACGTCGACCTCGAGGTTGACCCGGTCGCCGGGCTGCCGGCGGCCGAGGGTGGTGCGGGCGAGGGTCTCGGGGATCAGGCTCACGGTGAACCCGTCCTCACGTGCCTCGACGACCGTGAGGCTGACGCCGTCGACCGTGATCGACCCCTTGTCGACCAGGTAGCGGGCCAGGTCGGGCGGTATCGACACGTCGACGACCTCCCAGTGCTCGCTCGGGGTCCGCCGGCGTACGACGCCGACGCCGTCCACGTGGCCCTGGACGATGTGGCCGCCGAGCCGGGTCTGCGGGGTGACCGCCCGCTCCAGGTTGACTTCATCACCGGCCGTGACGCCGGCCAGGCTGGTCTTGTCGAGGGTCTCCTGCATGACGTCGGCGGTCCAGGTGGTCTCGGTGCGCTCAGCCACGGTGAGGCAGCAGCCGTTGACCGAGATCGAGTCCCCCAGGGCGGCGTCCGACAGGACGCGCTCGGCGCGGACGGTGAGCCGGATCGCGTCGCCCTGGTCCTCGACCGCCTCGACGGTGCCGAGCTCCTCGACGATGCCGGTGAACATCAGTGGTCTCCTTCGGGTGTCATTACGAGGCGAACGTTGGGCGGCTCGCCGTCCAGTCCCTCGAGCACGGTCACGTCGGTCACCCGCGGGCGGAAGGCGTCCGCAATGGTCGTGATCCCGAGGTCGGCGACGGCCTGCTGGCCGGCGCCGAGCAGCATCGGCGCGACGTAGGCAACCACCTCGTCGACCAGCCCGGCGCGGAGGAACGCCGCGGCCAGCGTCGGGCCGCCCTCGAGGAAGACGTGCTGGCGGTCGCGGACGAACAGCTCCGCCAGGGCCTCGTGCGGGTCGCGGGTGCGCAGGTGGAGGCTCTCCGACCGCTTGTCGAAGATCCGCCGGTCCGGGTCGAGATCGCGCTCGCCCATCACCACGCGCAGCGGCTGGTTCCGCAGCGGATGGTCGTACTCGTCGCGGACGGTGAGGGCCGGGTCGTCGACGACCACGGTGTTGGTGCCGACCAGCATCACGTCGCAGACGCCGCGCAGCCGGTGCGTGTCGAGCCGGGCCGCACGACCCGAGACCCATCGGCTGGTGCCGTCGGCGGCGGCGCTGCGGCCGTCGAGAGTGGTCGCGAACTTCCAGGTGACGTAGGGCCGGCCGTGCTCGACGGCGAAGGTCCAGACCCGGTTGACCGCCCGGGCCTCGTCGAGCATCAGTCCCTGCTCCACCTCGACGCCGGCCTCGCGGAGCACCGCGGCGCCACCGGCCGCCAGCGGGTTGGGGTCGCCCTCGGCAAACACCACCCGGCGTACGCCGGCGTCGCGCAGCGCCACCGCGCACGGCCCGGTGCGCCCCGTGTGCGCGCACGGCTCAAGGGTGACGACGGCCGTCGTACCGCGCGCCCGCTCCCCCGCCCGGGCCAGGGCGTCGGCTTCGGCGTGCGGGCTGCCGGCGCCGCAGTGGTAGCCCTCGGCCACGGTGGCGCCGGTCTCGTCGAGGAGCACGCAGCCGACCCTCGGGTTGGGGCCGAGCGGGACGCCGGGGGTGGCCGCGAGCGCGAGGGCGCGCGCCATCGCGGCCTGCTCGGCTGGGCTGAAGGTCATCGTCGGCTCTCCGGGTCGTTCACGACTCCGGGGCGACGGCTCGGACGCGCACCATCGTGCGCGAACGACACCTGCGTGCGCTTCCCATCCGGACTTTGACCGTCGGTCCAGGAGTTTCACCTGGTCAACCGGTCACTGGCTGTGACCGGGTCGCGGACTTCTGAGCGAAGGAAGGAGCATTCGATCAGTTACCGCCGGTTCGGGATTTCACCGACCCCAGAGCACGCGAGCTTTCTCAACTCGTCCCTTCGAGTCTGCCACAGGGACCGGCTGATGCGGGATGTGATGCCGCCCACGCGCGTCTAACTCGACAACCTAACTCGACATACTTCATATTGGATTCCGCGAACCGAGGACGGGGTGCTGCACGGGTCGACTCACCCGAAGCGTCGAGAGGAACCTTCTTGTCCCACCAGGCCACGCGCCAGCTCAGCCTGAACGCCTTCATGCACGACACCGGCCACCACGAGGCCTCCTGGCGCCACCCTGAGGGCAGCGCCGAGCGGGTCCTGGACGTGACCTACTTCCAGGACGTGGCCCACCGCGCCGAGGCCACCAAGCTGGATGCCGTCTTCCTGGCCGACGCGCCGGCGATGATGACCGAGTCCCCGCACCGGCCGACCGGCCACTTCGAGCCGATCACGCTGCTCACCGCGTTCGCTGCGGTCACCGAGCGGATCGGGCTGATCGCCACGGCGTCCTCGACCTACAACGAGCCCTACAACCTCGCCCGCTTCTTCGGTCCCTCGACCACATCTCCGGCGGGCGGGCCGGGTGGAACATCGTCACCACGTTCAGCGACGCGGCGGCGTACAACTTCGGGCTCGAGGCCGTGCCGTCGGACGAGGACCGCTATGCCCGCGCCCAGGAGTTCATCGACGTCGTCTCCGGGCTCTGGGACAGCTGGGAGGACGGTGCCGTCCTCGTCGACCGCGCCTCGGGGCACTACCTCGACCTCGCGAAGGTCCACCGCATCGATCACGTCGGGCGGTTCCTGAAGGTCCGGGGCCCGCTCAACGCACCGCGAACGCCGCAGGGCCGGCCGGTCTACATCCAGGCCGGGTCGTCCAACGAGGGCCGCCTTCGCCGCCCGCAACGCCGAGGCGATCTTCACCGCGCACCGGACCGTGGGGGACGCGCAGGCCTTCTACGACGACATCAAGGCCAAGGCCCGGGGCTTCGGACGCAACCCCGACCACGTGAAGACCCTGCCCGGGATCAGCCCTTTCATCGCCGACACCCAGGCCGAGGCGGAGGAGCTCTACCGCTACTTCAACGAGCTCACCGTGCCGGCGTACGGCCTATCCCAGCTGGAGAAGATGGCCGGCATCGACCTCGGGCACCTCGAGCTCGACGAGCGGGTGCCCGCCGAGGTCTTCGGCGGCTCCGGCAACGTCCTCGACAACACCCGCAGCCGTTGCCAGGTCGTGGCCAACATCGTGGAGCGCGACCGCCCGACGCTGCGCCAGCTGCTGCACCGCCTTGCCGGTGGCCGCGGCCACAACGTCGTGCACGGCACACCGGTGCAGATCGCCGACACGATCCAGGAGTGGTTCGAGAGCGGTGCCGCGGACGGCTTCAAGGTGATGCCGCCGCTCTACCCGCAGTTTCTCGACGCGTTCACCGGCCAGGTCGTGCCGATCTTCCAGGACCGCGGGCTCTTCCGCACCGAGTACGACGGCAGCACGCTCCGCGAGCACTACGGGCCGCCCCGGCCCGAGAGCCAGTTCGCTCAGCCCCAGCCCGTCGCCGCCGGCCAGCTCTGACCGGCGCCCATCCCCCTCACCGAAGGACGGTCATGACCTCAACCACCCCTGCCCGCCCCCGCGCTCGACCGGTGGTTCGGTGGTTGAGGAGGGCGTTCTGCGCCCGTCTCGAAACCACGCAAGTCGGGGCTGGGACGCAACCACCGCTCATCGAGCTTGTCGAGATGCCCACAGGGCTGGCTCCCAGCCTTCGCTGCGGTGGTCTCGACAGGCTCGACCGGTGGTGGTCTGGTCCCAGCGCTTGGTCACCCGGTTTCGAGACGGTTGCTGCGCAACCTCCTCAACCACCGGCTGTCACTCCAGCGGCCGGGTTGGTGCGCACCACTGCTGCTCGGCAGGTACGTCGACCAGCTCGCCCTCGGGGTAGCGCAGCGCCGTCAGCCGCCCGCCGAAGACCACCCCGGTATCGAGGCAGATGGTGCGGTTGACCCACCGCGCCTCGAGGACCGGGGTGTGGCCGTAAACCACGACCGCATCGCCCCGATAGTCGTCCTGCCAGGGCAGCCGGACCGGAAGGCCGTACTCGTCCCTGCCGCCGGTGGTGTCGCCGTACAGGGCGAAGTGCCGCGCCCGGCCCGAGTCGACACCGTGCAGGTCCTCGCGCAGGCCGGCATGGGCGACCACCAGCCGGCCGTCGTCCAGCACCAGCTGGACCGGCAGCGCAGCCATGAACGCCGCGGCCCGCTCGCGGAACTCCGCGGACTCCGCATCGAGCTGGTCCAGCGACTGCGCGAGACCGTGCGCGACCCGGACGTTGGCGCCCCGCAGCGCCCGGACCAGCTTGGCCTCGTGGTTGCCCTGGACGCAGCGCGCCGTCCCAGCTGCCACCATGCTCATGACCAGCCGGAGCACGCCCGGGGTGTCGGGGCCGCGGTCGACGAGGTCGCCGACGAAGACGGCGGTGCGGCCCTCGGGGTGGTGGGTGCCGTCCCAGCCGAGCTTGGCCAGCAGGGTCTCGAGCTCGGAGCGGCAGCCGTGGACGTCGCCGACGAGGTCGTAGGCGGTGGTCAGACCGACCCGCTCTCGCCGCGTGCCTCGTGCCACTCCTTGTGCTTCCGGGCGGAGCTGCTCATGTTGGCGGCGCCGGCACCGCAGATCGGGCAGGGCAGCACCTCAGTGATGATCAGGTTGCCGTACCAGTCCAGGGCGGCGGTGTCCTCGGGAGTCATGGCTCCTCCTGGGCTCCTGACGCGGCACTGCGAAAGGACGAGCGGTCGGTGGTTGGCGAGCGACTCTGCGAAGGCTAGCGTGAGCGATCTCGAGGAGGCACTGTGCAGCGTTCGTCCGAGCTCGCGGAGATCATTTCGGGCTGGTTCCACGCCGCGGAGACCGGCGACGTCAGCTGGCGGGACCAGCACGTGTCCCGGCAGGCCGGCACCCGCATCGTCGGCACCGATCCCGACGAGTTTCTTGAGGGTGAAGCCGCCTACGAGTTCCTCAAGAACGAGGCAGAAGCAGTCGGCGGGAAGGTCAGTGTGTCCCTCGACCACGTCGAGGCGTTCACCGAGGGAAGCGTGGGATGGGGTGTTGCCGTCCCGGTCATCAGCCTTCCCGGCGGGGCCACGGTCTCGCCCCGCTGGAGCGCGGTCTTCCACCAGGAGGACGGCAGCTGGAAGCTCGTGCAGCTCCACGCGTCGATCGCTGAGGCGAACGAGGAGTCCTTCGGCGAAGTGTTCCCGGGTGCCTGAGCACGCCCCCTAGCGAGCCGCTGTCTCCGCCTTCGCGCGAAGCTCTGTGACCATCGTGTCGGGATCGCCGGCGGAGTAGACCGCCGAGCCGGCGACGAACACGTCCGCCCCGGCCTCCGCGCACCGCTCGATCGTCTCGAGCGAGACCCCGCCGTCGACCTGCAGCCAGACCTCCAGCCCGTGCTTCTCGATCAGCTGGCGTGCGGTGCGGATCTTGGGCAGGCACAGGTCGAGGAACCTCTGGCCGCCGAACCCCGGCTCCACGGTCATCACCAGGAGCATGTCGAGCTCGGGGAGCAGCTCCTCGTACGGCTCGACCGGCGTGGCCGGCTTCAGCGCCATGCCTGCCCGGGCGCCCTTCGCCCGGATCTCCCGGGCCAGGCGGACCGGCGCCGCGGCGGCCTCGACGTGGAAGGTGACCGAGCCGCAGCCGGCCTCGACGTACTCCGGCGCGTGCCGGTCGGGGTCCTCGATCATCAGGTGCGCGTCGAGCGGTACGTCGGTGTGGTGGGTCAGCGCCTCGACCATCGCGGGCCCGAAGGTCAGGTTGGGCACGAAGTGGTTGTCCATGACGTCGACGTGCACCCAGTCCGCGGACCCGATGCGTGCAACCTCCTCGCCGAGCCGCGCGAAGTCGGCGTTCAGGATGCTCGGAGTGATCTGGACGCCCACGGGGTCAGCCTAGGGACTGGGTGAGCCGTGCCCGGGGACGTGCGCCAGGTCGGCTACTCACGCATGGCGGCAACGAGTGCCATCTCGGCCCCCACGCCGCCGAAACCCGGGAGCAACGGTGCCGTCGAGATGGTCGACGGGGGCCGGACCACCTCGCAACGTTCAGCAGCGATCTCACACACGAGCACCGCCCCGGTGGGCGCTGCTCCCGTCCTTGCCGTTCCGATGAGGGCGAGCTGGTCGTCGGACAGCCACTGGAACGGGTAGAAGGCGCCGACGTACCCGGTGGGCACGCGCAGGTCGATACGGTCGCCGCTGACCGGGTCGAACAACGCTCGGTCGTCGGTGGCGACCAGGTGCCCGTCCGACACGAAGAGCCTGCTCCCGTCGTCGTCGGAGAGGAATCCGCTGCCGGTGGGGGTGTCGAGGACGGGTCCGTCCGCGGCGTCGAGCGCGAGACTGCGCGGCCGCCCGCGCAGCGCGGCCTCGTACGTCTCCCGGGACACCATCTCCTGGTGTCCTGTGGTCACGTCCACGCTGAGCAGCGTCATGTCGATCGTCTCGCGCTTGGGCGAGAGGGCGACGTACGCCGTGTCGCCCACGACCGTGGCGATCTCGGGGCGCCTGCCAGCGGCGCGATCGAGCGGATGGCGACCGATCACCTGGTCCTCGAGGCTGTCGTAGGCGACGAGCTCGGGCCGGTCGGAGCTGGGGTACTCCAGCCAGGTGACGAGCGATCCCACCGTGTCGGTCGCCACCCACTGGGGCGGGCGCGAGTGGGACCACGACACCCCATGTCCCCGGTCAGCCACGTCTCCCCCGATGGTCGCGCCCAGCTGCTCGACCGTGACGCCGTCGGTGAACCAGATGCCGCCGTCGAGCGTGGTGAACGCGGCCCCGTCGTCGGTGACGTCCAGGGAGAGGAAGTTGTGCCCGGTGTCGATGGACTCGTCGCCGAGGTGGATGGTCTGATCCAGGCCGAGGGTCAGGGGACGCGCGACCGACGCTGTGCCCCCGTCCGCGGTGGGGGACGGACCGGTCGGGCCGGTCGGTCGTGCGGGATCCGGCGTTCGGTCGTACTGGGCGACCAGCACACCGGTCGTCCCGACCACCGATACGACCGCGACGACAACCGCGGCCACCGAGATGCGTCGCCGGTTGCGGACCTGGCGTCGTCCCAGCGCCACCAGCTCGAGTGCTTCGAGCCTGGGCGGCTCGACCGCCTCGGCGCGGTCATTGAGCAGGTCGCGAAGGACGACTCTCACAAGATCACCTCCTGGTCATCGGGAACGAGGTCGAGATCTGGCGTCATCTGTGCGCGCAGCCGCTGCAGCCCCGTAGACACGGTGCTCTTGACCGTCCCGACGGTGCACCCCATCACCGCTGCGGTCTGCGCCTCGGAGAAGTCCTGGTAGTGGCGCAGCACGATGGCGGCGCGCTGGCGCGCCGGCAGCGCCTGCAGGTGCATCCAGAGCGCGTCCTGTACGGCCAGGCTCGCTGTCGGGTCCGCCTCGACCACCTCGGGCGGCGTCTCGATTGGTCTCTCGTGGAAGGAGCGACGACGGCGCCACGAGATGGCAGTGGTGACGATGACCCTGCGCGTGTAGGCCTCGGCGTTCGCCACGTCGCGCAGCCGCGGCCACGCGACGTAGGACTTCACCAGCGACTCCTGGAGCAGGTCCTGGGCGAGCTGGTGATCACCGACGATGAGGTAGGCGGTCCGGAACAGGGCGCCAGAGCGGGCCGTCACGAAGTCGCAGAACTGCCGCTCCTGCTCCGCCTGCGGCCCTGCTGCCATGACGTGCCTCTACGTGATCGCCTCGTCGGTTGTCACCGATCCTCTACCTGTTCAGACGCATCGGGCGACGGCTGAGGTTCAGAGAAGTACGTCGCAGCTACAGTCTGGGCCGGGCATCGCCCCTCGGATCGGCCGCACGCGGCGAAGTCGCAGGTGCGGCACCACCAGGCGCCGGTCTCACCGGCACGTCGGCGTTCGATCCGCGCGGCGACCCGGGCCTCGACCACCTTCGTCAGCAGGTCCTCCAGCGCGGCCGCCTCCGAGTCGTCCAGCCCTCGGGTCGACTCGCGTACGACGTCGTCGCGGGCGGCGCGGGCCGCGGCGGCCCGGCGGCGTCCTGCGGCGGTGAGCCGGACCTCCACCCGGCGGCGGTCCTGGCCGGGACGCCGTACCACGAGCCCCTCGGCCTCGAGCTGCGAGACCAGCCGCACTGCGCCCGAATGGGTCAGGCCGAGCACGTCGGCGAGCCGACCGACGTGCGCACCGCCCAGGAACTCCTCGAGGGCCAGCAACGCGACGGTCGCACTGCCCGACAGCCCCGCGGCGCGCTCCAGCGCCATTGTCGACTCGTCGGCCAGGTTGAGCGCGAGCGAGGCCAGGAGGTTGTCGAGGCGGAGGCTTACAGAGCCGGCCATCTGGTTATTGTATGAGTGAGTCATACAAATGCCGAGGAGATGATCAGCCATGACCGATTTCGTTGCCACCGCCAAGACCGACGTCACTGCCACGCCGGAGCGGGTGTGGTCGGCGCTCACCGACCCCGACCAGATCAAGGAGTACATGTTCGGGTCGCGGGTGGAGACGAGCTGGGAGGTGGGCAGCCCGATCACCTGGGACGGCGAGTACGAAGGGCGCCCCTACCAGGACAAGGGCGAGGTGCTCACCTTCGACGAGCCGCACGTCCTGTCGGTCACCCACTACAGCCCGATGATGGGCCAGCCGGACGAACCGGAGAACTACCACACTCTGGTCTACACGCTGACGGCCGACGGGGACGGCACCCACCTCGAGCTGACCCAGGACGGCAACGACAGCGAGGAGCAGGCAGAGCAGTTCAGCGAGAACTGGCAGCAGATGCTCGACGGCCTCAAATCCCACGTCGAAGGGTGACCCGGGAGTTCTTGTCGCCCGCGCTGACCCGGAAGTTTGTGGCGACCTCCGGCTTCGCTCCGCCATGTAACGCTGAGTTAGCGGTTCTACTGACCCCATGCAGGGGGTCCGAAGAGCCCCTAACTGCGCGTTACAAGCGCCAGCGTTCTAGTCGGCGTCGGGCTCGTCCGGCGTCTCGGCACCCTCGGCCTCGTCGCGCTCGGCCCACTCCAGCAGCGGGGTGAGGTCGAAGACGTGCTCGTCGATCGCCTCGTGCAGGTCACCGAGGCGATCGAACCGCTCCGGCACCGTGAAGATCGTGAAGTCGTGGGGGTCGGCGTCGTCGACCTCTGCCCAGGCGATCGGGGTGGAGACCCTGGCGTCGGGGAGGCCGCGGACCGAGTAGGCGGCTGCGATGGTGTGGTCGCGGGCGTTCTGGTTGTAGTCGACGAACACCTTGCGCGGGTCGCGGTCCTTGCGCCACCAGGTGGTGGTCACCTCGGACGGCGTACGACGCTCCACCTCGCGGGCGAAGGCGAGGGCGCCCCGGCGTACGTCCTTGAAGCCGTGCTCGGGGTGCACGCGCACGTAGACGTGGAGGCCCTTGCCGCCCGAGGTCTTCGGGAAGCCGACCGCGCCGAGCTCGTCAAGGATCTCGTGGACGACGTGGGCCACCCGCTGCACCGTGGCGTAGTCGGAGTCGTCACCGGGGTCGAGGTCGATGCGCCACTCGTCGGGTTTCTCGGTGTCGGCGCGGCGACTGTTCCAGGGGTGGAACTCGACGGTCGACATCTGCACCGCCCAGATCACCGACCCGAGCTCGGTCACGCACAGCTCGTCGGCGGTCCGGCCCCAGCGCGGGAAGTACAGCTGCACGGTCTCGACCCAGTCGGGGGCGCCCGCGGGCAGCCGCTTCTGGTGCACCTTCTTGTCGGCCAGGCCCTTCGGGAAGCGATGCAGCATGCACGGCCGCTCCCTCAGCGCGTTGACGATGCCGGGTCCCACAGCGAGGTAGTACTCGACCAGGTCGAGCTTGGTGGCGCCGCTCTCCGGGAAGTAGACCCGGTCCGGGTTGCTGACCCGCACCACCCGGTTGTCGACCTCGACCTCGATCGACGGCGACTTCGAGGCGGCCATGCCGAGACGTTAGCCGGGGACCGAGGCAACGCGGCGGAACAGCGCCATGAACATCGCGTCGGTCCCGTGCCGGTGCGGCCAGAGCTGGACGGTGCCGGGGACCGGGCCGGCCGAGTCCGGGACGTCGGTGAACTGTGCGCGAGAGGTCCTCGAGGGCGGCGTCCGCACGCGCGCCGTTGACTGAGGTGACCACGATCGACGTCTCCGAGATCACCGGCGAGCAGGTGGCGTAGAGGACGACGCCGCCGGGTCGGACCAGGTCGATGGCCGAGCGGATCAGCTGGCGCTGCAGCATGACCAGGGTCAGCAGGTCGTCCGGCTTGCGCCGCCAGCGGGCCTCGGGACGCCGGCGCAGGGCGCCCAGCCCGCTGCAGGGGGCGTCGACCAGGACGCGATCGAAGATGGCGGGGCGGTACGGCGCCAGCGTGCCGTCGCCGGCCACGATCCCGGCCACGCCGGGGACCAGGCCGCCGTCGTCGGTCAGGGTGCGTCTGACCAGCCCGGCGCGGCCGGGGAGACGCTCGTTGGCGACCACCAGGGCGCCCCGCTCGGCGGCCAGGGCGGCCAGCAGCCCGGCCTTGCCGCCCGGGCCGGCGCACACGTCGAGCCACAGCTCGTCGCGACCCTCGAGCGGCGCGTCCGCGAGCGCTCGGGCCACCAGCTGCGACCCCTCGTCCTGGACCGCCGCCCGCCCCTCGGCGACCGCCGGCACCGAGCGGGGATCGCCACCGTCCATGACCACGCCGTACGGCGAGTACGGCGTCGGCTCGCCGGGCAGCTCGTCGCGGGTCGAGCGCCCGGGCCGGGCGACCAGGGTGACCCGGGGGTTCTCGTTGTCCGCGGCGAGCAGGTCGTGCAGCTCGACCTTCCCGACCGCCTCGCGCAGCTCGTTGACCACCCACTCGGGATGGCTGTAGGCGATCGTGGCAAACCGGGTCGGCGACACCCGCGGGTCGGGCGCGACCCGGCCGATCCACTCGCCGAGGTCGTGCTCGCTCACCGAGCGCAGCACCGCGTTGACGAAGTTGCCGGCCCCGGTGTTGCCACGGGCCCGGACCAGGTCGACCGTGGTGCTGATCGCCGCGTGGTCGGGCACCCGCATCGACAGCAGCTGGTGGGTCCCGACCCGCAGCGCGTCGAGCACCTTGGCCTCGACCTTGGACAGCGGCCGGTCCGTGCAAGCGGAGAGGATCGCGTCGTAGGTGCCGCGCCGGCGGATCGTGCCCGAGGCGAGCTCGGTGGTGAAGGCCGCGTCGCGGCCATCGAGCCCGTAGTGCCTGATCACGGCCGGGAGCACCAGGTTGGTGTACGCCCGGTCGACGCGCACCGCCTTGAGCACGTCCAGCGCCGCCGCCCGGGCCGGGTCGAGGACGATCTTCCGGTCACCGGGCGCGCCCTGAGTCGGCGCGCCCCGCTGCTGATCCCGAGACCGGGGTTCAGCCATCGGCGAGGAAAGATTTCGCCACGGACCTCGGCGCCTTGGTCAGCCAGGCGTCGGTGATGATCTCGGCCAGCTCGTCGCGGTCGATCTCGCCGAGCCGGGACTGCCGGACGAGCACGGCGTTGTAGCCCTTGAAGTGGTCGATGGTGAAGAACGGCAGCCGGTCGTCGTCGACCAGCGCACGCTTCTCCGACTCGCCCGGGACCTGGATGACCAGCAGGTCGTCGTACACCTCACCGGTCGCGGGGTCGATCGCGGTCGGCCCCGGTGGACGGTGCATCAGGAACCCCTTGCCACGCACCTTGTAGGTCGGGTTGTCGCCCCACGAGGTGCCGAGCTCGACCTCGGGCAGGCCCAGGCAGATGTCGTCGACGTCCTGGGGCGTCGCGACCCTGGCGGAGGGCTTCGTCACGACGGCCACGCTACTCGACGTCCGCGGTCTGCTCGCCCGGATCGAAACGAGCACCAGCGGGCATCCGGAGCCCCCTCGCCCAGTCGGCGGCCGGCATCTGGCGGCTCCCGAACGCCTTCACCTCCCCCAGCCGGACCGCCGTGGTGCCGGTGCCGACCAGGACCTCGGCCTTGCCCGCCGACAGCTCCCCCGGCGCCAGCACCCCGTCGACGACCCCGTCGACCACGGTGACCGGTCCGAGCTTGACCCGCAGACCGCCGTACGTCGTCCAGGCGCCCGGCGCCGGCGTACTGGCCCGGACCCGCCGGTCCACCGCCACCGCGGGCTCGCTCCAGTCCACGTGTGCGTCGTCGACGCCGATCTTGGGTGCGTAGCTCACGCCGTCCTCGGGCTGCGGCCGGGCCTCGAGGCTGCCGTCGTCGATACCGTCGAGGGTGGCGACGAGCAGCCCGGCCCCGCCCTCGGCCAGGCGGTCCAGCAGGGTGCCGGCGGTGTCGGTGGGACGGATCCGCTCGGTCATCACGCCGTACGTCGGGCCGGCGTCGAGCTCTTTCACGATGCGGAACGTCGTCGTGCCGGTCACCTCGTCGCCCGCCCACAGCGCGTGCTGCACAGGCGCTGCTCCGCGCCAGGCCGGCAGGCACGAGAAGTGCAGGTTGACCCAGCCGTGCGCCGGGATGTCGAGCGCGCTCTGCGGGAGCAGCGCACCGTAGGCCACCACCGGGCAGCAGTCCGGCGCCAGGTCCCGCAGCGCGGCCTGGAACTCAGGGTCGCGTGGGTGGTCCGGTTTCAGGACCGGTACGCCGAGCTCGGCGGCCCGCTCCCCCACCGGGCTCGGGGTCATCCGCCGGCCCCGCCCGGCCGGCGCGTCCGGCCGGGTGACCACGCCCACCAGCTCGTGGCGGGAGGCAGCGACGGCCTCGAGGCCCGGCACCGCAGTCTGCGGCGTACCCGCGAAAACCAGCCTCACAGACCAAGCCCACCGGTCGGGTGCGGCGACACCTTCACCGTGGGCCGCTCCAACCCGAACCACTCGGCCTCGCGGATCGCCTTCTTGGCGGCCCGGCGGGTCTCATCGTCGAGGCGGTCGATGAACAGCACTCCGTCGAGGTGGTCGGTCTCGTGCTGGAGGGCCCGCGCGAGCAGGTCGGACCCCTCGATGGCGACCGGCTCACCGTGCATGTCGAACCCCTTCGCGACCACGGACAGCGCGCGACGGCAGTCGAAGCTGAGCTCGGGGATGGACAGGCATCCCTCGGGGCCGAACTGCTCCTCTGCGGACAGGTCCAGCACCGGGTTGACCAGGTGACCGACCTCGTCGTCGACGTTCCAGACGAAGACCCGCAACCCGACCCCGATCTGCGGTGCCGCCAGCCCGGCTCCGGGCGCGGCGAGCATGGTGTCGGTGAGGTCCTCGACGAGCTTGCGCAGCTCCTGGTCGAAGTCGACCACCTCGTTCGCGCGCTGGCGCAGCACCGGGTCACCGAAGAGGCGGATGGGGGCGATCACGCGGGGAGTTTACGAGCCGCCCGATTCGTCTGCGGTCTCGCTTGGGAAATGCACCGTGCGGTGGCAGACGAATCGTCAGAGGGTGGGCGGGTCCACCTGGATCCGGACCGCGTCGAGCTTGCGGGCCGCGCGGAGCCGCTGCAGCTCGACGAGGGCGCGCGACAGCTGGGCGCCGTGGGCGCGCGGCACCCGGATGACGGCGCGGCTCTCGTCGCCGGCCGGCACCGGCCCGAGCACCTCGAACCCACTGGGCGGGGCCAGCAGCGTCAGCGCGTCGTCCACGGCGCCCGGCTCGCCGGTGATCGTGGCCAGGCGGGACGCCGGCGGGAGGTGGGCCTCGCGGCGCTGCTCGGCCTCGCGGGCCGCGAACCCGACCGGGTCCCACCGCACCAACGCCTGGACGGCCGGGTGGGCGGGGTCCCCGACGACCACGGCCCGGCCCCCGGCGCGGACCAGGGCGACGGCGTTCGCCCAGCGGCGCAGTGCCTCCTCGTCGGTGCGCAGGTGGGCGAGGCCGAGCACCAGCCACGTGTCGAGCAGTACGACGGCGGCGTAGCCACCGGCGGCCACCGGCTCGGCCCCCGGCGTGGCCACGACGATCGCCGGCTCGGCGTCGACGGTGGCGAGCACCCGGTCCCCGCCGGAGGTGCGGACCACGGTGCCCGCGAACGACCGTCCGAGCTCCTCGGCGGTGCGCGCCTCCCCCACGACCGGCGCACGGAGGCCGCGGTGGCCGCACTCGGCACAGGCCCATTCCACGTCGGCCGTGCCGCACCAGCGGCAGGTCGGCGGCGCGGTGGCCGAGCCGAGCGCGAGCGGGCCGGAGCAGACCCGGCACCGCGCGGGAGTGCGGCACCGCTCGCAGCCCAGCGCCGCCGCGTAGCCGCTGCGTGGGGTCTGCACCAGGACCGGGCCCGTCGGCAGGGCGTCCCGGATGGTCTGGTGCACCTCGGTCGGGACCCGGGTGGCCCGGGCCAGCGGATCGCGAGCGAGCGAGTGCTCGTCGGCTCCGGCGACCGAGACGGTGACCCTGGCCCGCAGCACCTCGCGCGGAGCCGCGAGAAGGTGCGCCCAGCCGGTGCGCACCAGCTGGCCGGCCTCGACGCTCATCGCGTGACCGCCGACCAGAGCGGCCGTGCCCTCCCGCTCGGCGCGCAGCAGCAGCGTCTCCCGCGCGTGCGGGTAGGGCGCGCGCGGCTCGGCGTGCAGGTCGTCGCCGTCGTCCCAGATGACGACGAGTCCCAGTCCGGCGACCGGAGCGAACGCCGCCGCGCGGGTCCCGACCACGACCCGGCGCCGGCCACGCGAGACCGCCAGGAAGTCGCGGTAGCGCTTCGCGGGTCCGGTGTCCGCGGTGAGGACGACGTGCTGGTCGGCGCCGAGGACCGCGGTCAGCGCGGCGTCGACGCGGGCGACGTCCTTGCCGTCGGGCACCACCACGAGCGCGCCGCGGCCGGCGGCGACCGTTGCGGCCACTGCGTGGGCGACCAGCGTCGGCCAGTCGGTGCCGGGCGCGGCCGTCCACACCGCCCGTGGCGAGCCGCCGGAGGACACGTGTCCGAGCCAGGCCGCCGCGGGACCGTGGTCGGCCCACGCGGTCTCGGCTGCGGTCGCGTCGAACGGCGGCGTGGGGGACGCCGCAACGGACTCCTTCTTCTCGGTGGCCGCGTGTCGGCCGGGCACGGCCAGCCGCAGTACGTCGGAGCGGGTGCCGGCGTAGCGCTCCGCGAGGTCACCGGCCAGCGCAGCCACCTCCGGCAGCAGCACCGGTTCGGGGCTGACCACCCGGCGCAGTCGCGTCAGTGAGCCGTCGTGTGCGGAGGACGCGGCCCGGGCGAGGACGAACCCGTCCACGTCGCGGCCGGCGAACCGCACCTTGACACGCACCCCCGGCCGCGCGTCGTCTGCCATGGAGGCGGGCACGGCGTAGTCGAAGGTCCGGTCGAGGTGGGCCAGCGGCACGTCCACCAGCACCTGGGCCACCGGGTCGACCTCGGCCGGCGGCTCGGCGGCCGCCGCGGACTTCCGGGTCGGCCGCACCCGGGCACGCACGAGCCCCGGGAGCAGGTCGTCCTGCTCCCGGCGCTCATCGGGTTGCGGACCGGGCACGGCGACATGGATACCAGCCGCCGCCCTCGGAGGAGCGGGTCAGCCGGCGACGGCTGCCTTCAGCGCCTCCGCGCGGTCGGTGCGCTCCCACGTGAAGTCGGGCAGCTCGCGACCGAAGTGGCCGTACGCCGCGGTCTGGGCGTAGATCGGGCGAAGCAGGTCGAGGTCCTGGATGATCGCCGCGGGGCGGAGGTCGAAGACCTCGAGCACGGCCTTCTGGATCACGTCGTCGGGGACGGTTCCGGTGCCGAACGTCTCGACGAACACGCCGACCGGCTGGGCCTTGCCGATCGCGTAGGCCACCTGGACCTCGCACCGACGGGCCAGCCCGGCGGCCACGACGTTCTTGGCCACCCAGCGCATGGCGTAGGCCCCCGAGCGGTCCACCTTCGACGGGTCCTTGCCCGAGAAGGCACCACCACCGTGGCGGGCCATGCCGCCGTAGGTGTCGACGATGATCTTGCGGCCGGTCAGGCCGGCGTCGCCCATCGGCCCCCCGACCACGAAGCGACCGGTGGGGTTGACCAGCAGCCGGTAACCCTCGGACGGCAGTTCGAAGCTCTCGAGGACCGGGTCGATGACCTGCTTCTTGACGTCGCTCTCGAGCGTGTCGAGGTCGGTGTCCTCGTCGTGCTGGGACGAGAGCACGACGGTGTCGACGCGGACCGGGCGGTTGTCGTCGTCGTACTCGATGGTGACCTGGGTCTTCCCGTCCGGGCGCAGGTAGGGAAGCGTGCCGTCCTTGCGCACCGCGGTGAGCCGCTCGGCGAGGCGCTGGGCGATCACGATCGGCAGCGGCATCAGCACGTCGGTGTCGTCGCAGGCGTAGCCGAACATCAGCCCCTGGTCGCCGGCACCCTGCTTGTCCATCGCGTCCACCGAGCCGGTGCGCGCCTCGTGGCCGCTGTCCACGCCCTGGGCGATGTCGCCGGACTGGCCGCCGATGGCGACCATGACCCCGCACGAGTGACCGTCGAAGCCCTTGAGTGACGAGTCGTAGCCGATCTCGATGATCCGCCTTCGGACCACGTCCTTGACGTCGACGTAGCCGGTGGTGGTCACCTCGCCGGCGACGACGACCAGGCCGGTCGTGAGCAGGGTCTCGACCGCCACCCGGCTGTGCGGGTCGTTACGCAGCATCTCGTCGAGGACCGAGTCGCTGATCTGGTCCGCGATCTTGTCGGGGTGACCCTCGGTCACCGACTCCGAGGTGAACAGACGTCCTGGCACGGCGCTTCTCTCCTGGTTCGTTCCGTAAGGCGGCCCCACCCTAGGCGGTGTCTCGCATGGCGGGACCGCTGTCTCAACGCTCGATTCGAGGCCGCGTCACGCGCCCCCGAGCCCGAGCCAAGGTCAATGGTGCAGCCTCGCGGCCACTTCGTCCCAAATGACGTGGGCCAGCGCGGTCTTCGACCCGCGGGGGACCTCGGTGGCGGAGCCGTCGGCGCCGAGGATCACCGCCTCGTTGTCCGGGCTGCCGAACACCGCTCCACCGCTCACGTCGTTGACGACGAGCAGGTCGCAGCCCTTGCGCGCCAGCTTGGCGCGGGCCAGGTCGAGGACGGTCGAGGTGTCGTCACCGGTCTCGGCCGCGAAGCCGACGATGACCGCGCCCGACCGGGGACGATGGGTGCCGAGCTCGCGCAGGATGTCGGGGTTCTGGGTCAGCTCGAGGCTGGGTGCGGAGCCGTCGTCCGCCTTCTTGATCTTGGCCTCGCTGACCGAGACCGGCCGGAAGTCGGCCGGGGCGGCGGCCATCACCACGGCGTCCGCAGAGGCCGCGGCGGCCAGCACCTCCGCACGCAGCTGTTCGGTCGTTTCGACCCGGACCACCTTCACGCCGGCCGGGTCGGGCAGTGCGGTGTTCGCGGCGACCAGGGTCACCTCGGCGCCGCGCGAGGCGGCGGCACGCGCCAGCGCGTACCCCTGCAGCCCGGAGGAGCGGTTGCCGAGGAAGCGGACCGGGTCGAGGTACTCGCGGGTGCCCCCAGCGGACACGACGACCTGGCGGCCCGCCAGGTCGGCGGAGACGCCCCTCCCCCGGGTCAGCAGATCGCGGCAGACGTCGTAGATCTCCACGGGGTCGGGCAGCCGACCCTTGCCCGAGTCGGCTCCGGTGAGCCGACCCTCGGCCGGCTCGATGACCAGGGCACCGCGCTCGCGCAGGGTGGCGACGTTGGCCCGGGTGGCGGGGTGCTCCCACATCTCGGTGTGCATCGCGGGCGCGAAGACCACGGGGCAGCGGGCGGTCAGCAGGGTGTTGGTGAGCAGGTCGTCCGCCTGACCGTGCGCGGCCTTGGCCAGCAGGTCGGCGGTGGCCGGCGCGACCACGACCAGGTCGGCGGACTGGCCGATGCGCACGTGGGGGACCTCGTGCACGTTGTCCCACACCTCGGTCGAGACCGGCTTGCCGGACAGCGCTTCCCAGGTGGGCGCGCCCACGAACTGGAGCGCGGCCGCGGTCGGTACGACGGTCACGTCGTGCCCGGCCTCGGTGAACAGGCGCAGCAGCTCCGCGGCCTTGTAGGCCGCGATGCCCCCGGAGACGCCCAGAACCAACCGGGGCGGCACGGCGGCGCTCAGCGGGGCGGTCCTAGCGGTCGCCCGCGTCGGCGGCGGCGGCCTTCGCCGCAGCCTCCTCGGCGGCCAGCTCGGCCGGGTCGACGTCCTCGCAGGTCAGCAGGTCCTCGTTGATCTCGCGGAGTGCGATCGAGAGCGGCTTCTCCTGGACGTGCGTGTCGACGAGCGGGCCGACGTACTCGAGCAGCCCCTCGCCGAGCTGGGAGTAGTAGGCGTTGATCTGCCGGGCGCGCTTGGCGCTGTAGAGGACCAGCTTGTACTTGCTGTCCGTCTTGGTGAGCAGGTCGTCGATCGAAGGGTTGGTGACACCTTGAGCGTCGATCGGGGGTGCAGACACGCGTAAGCCTCGCTGGCGTTGGGTTCGATGGCCGACCAGTCGGAAGACGGTCGTCGCTGAGTCACACGAGAGTCACTCGTCGGGACCCAGCTCCATCAAGGCTACCAACTCCTCCGCGGCAGCGTGAACTTCGCGGTTGACGATGCTCACGTCGAACTCGCTCCGCGCGGCCATCTCGTCCCGGGCGGTGGCCAGGCGGCGCTCCCGCTCGGCCGCGTCCTCGGTGCCGCGGCCGACCAGGCGGCGGACCAGCTCCTCCCACGAGGGCGGCTCGAGGAACACGAACATCGCCTCCGGCATCGTCTCGCGGACCTGGCGGGCGCCCTGCAGGTCGATCTCGAGCATCGCCGGGTGGCCGGAGGCCAGCGCGAGGTCGACCGGCTGACGCGGAGTGCCGTACCTCGCCACGCCGTGCACGACCGCCCACTCGAGCAGGTCGTCCTCGGCAACCATCCGGTCGAACTCCTCCTCGGAGACGAACCAGTAGTGGACGCCGTTCACCTCGCCCGGGCGCGGCTGACGGGTGGTCGCGGACACCGAGATCCACACCTCGGGGTGGTGCTCGCGGATGTCGGCCGCGACGCTGCCCTTGCCGACGGCCGTGGGTCCGGCCAGCACGACGAGCCGGCGGTGCCGCTCGGGCTCAGTCATCGCCCACCGGTGGTTGAGGAGGTTGCGCAGCAACCGTCTCGAAACCACCGCAACCTGTGCTGGAACTGGACACCGTGGCCACCTTCCAGCCGTCGCTGCGGAGGGTTTCGACACGCTCGGTCGCAGAGCGACACTCGCGGCTCAACCACCGCGGGTCGTCTGTGACGACGGGTGTCGAAACCACCGGTGGTTGAGGAGGTTGCGCAGCAACCGTCTCGAAACCACCGCAACCTGTGCTGGAACTGGACACCGTGGCCACCTTCCAGCCGTCGCTGCGGAGGGTTTCGACACGCTCGGTCGCAGCGCGACACTCGCGGCTCAACCACCGCGGGTCGTCTGTGACGACGGGTGTCGAGACCACCGGTGGTTGAGGAGGTTGCGCAGCAACCGTCTCGAAACCACCGCAACCTGTGCTGGAACTGGACACCGTGGCCACCTTCCAGCCGTCGCTGCGGAGGGTTTCGACACGCTCGGTCGCAGAGCGACACTCGCGGCTCAACCACCGTGGGTCGTCTGTGACGACGGGTGTCGAGACCACCGGTGGTTGAGGAGGTTGCGCAGCAACCGTCTCGAAACCACCGCAACCTGTGCTGGAACTGGACACCGTGGCCACCTTCCAGCCGTCGCTGCGGAGGGTTTCGACACGCTCGGTCGCAGAGCGACACTCGCGGCTCAACCACCGTGGGTCGTCTGTGACGACGGGTGTCGAGACCACCGGTGGTTGAGGAGGTTGCGCAGCAACCGTCTCGAAACCACCGCAACCTGTGCTGGAACTGGACACCGTGGCCACCTTCCAGCCGTCGCTGCGGAGGGTTTCGACACGCTCGGTCGCAGAGCGACACTCGCGGCTCAACCACCGCGGGTCGTCTGTGACGACGGGTGTCGAGACCACCGGTGGTTGAGGAGGTTGCGCAGCAACCGTCTCGAAACCACCGCAACCTGTGCTGGAACTGGACACCGTGGCCACCTTCCAGCCGTCGCTGCGGAGGGTTTCGACACGCTCGGTCGCAGAGCGACACTCGCGGCTCAACCACCGTCAGTTGCCGAACTCGCGCTCCAAGGCCGCGACCTGCTTGGTGCCCAGGCCGCGCACCCGGCGGCTCTCGGCGATCCCGAGTCGCTCCATCGTCTGCCTGGCGCGGACCTTGCCGAACCCCGGCATCGACTGGAGCAGGTCGACGACCCGCATCTTCCCGATGACGTCGTTGTTCTGACCCGCGGCGAGCACCTCGGAGATCGACGCGCCGGCGTTCTTGAGGCGGTTCTTCACCTCGGCGCGTTCGCGACGAGAGGCCGCTGCCTTCTCCAGGGCGGCCTGTCTCTGTTCGGGAGTGAGCGGGGGCAGAGCCACGATCCGGAGTCCTTGCCTACTGACGAGTCGGGAGGGAGCGTGTGGGTCAACATAGCCACGATCCCGCGCGCGCGGCAATCAACCAAGCAATCAACCATCGGGGCGATCCTTCAGACCTGCAGCGGCGTTCCGCACACATCGCGGGCCTGCTGCTGTACGCCGTTGAGGGCCTGTACGGTCTGCGGGCTGGTCAGCTCGAGAGCCGCCGCGTCGATCTTCTCCTGCTCGTCCTCGCTCAGGTCGGCAGGCGGGTTGTTGCGGTCGTACGTCGCCGGGTCGACCCCCGCGTCGTCCAGCGCGGACTCGAGACCCTCGAGCGCGCCGATGACCGTCCGCCACTCGTCGCGGATGTCGTCGGGTGCCTCGTCGGCCAGGTCCCGGAAGATCGGCAGGGCCTTCAGCAGGGCCTCGGGACCGCCGTCGCCGAGCACCTCGCCGAGCTCCTGCTGGTGGTCCTTGACCGCGTCGCAGTACTTCTCCTGCTGGTCCGCGCAGCCCGCACTCACCAGGGCGAGCAGGAGGAGCACGACCGCGGCCGCGCGGGTCATGGCCTCAGGACTGCGAGCTCGTCGTTGAGCCGCAGCGCCTCGTCGCGCATTGCGGTGACCGAGGGGCCGCGGCGGAGCAGCTCCCGCGAGGAGCTCGGGGTCACGGCAGCGACGGCGGTCCCGAAGATCCGGCGGAGGTCGTCGACGGTGCCGCCCTGGGCACCGAACCCGGGCGCGAGGATCGGCCCGTTGAACGCGAAGTCCAGCGAGGTCTCGCCGATCGTCGCGCCGACGACGGCACCGAACGAGCCGAGCGGGTCGGCCCCCTGGTTGAGCGCGCGGAGGTGGTCGAGCATCCGGCCGGCCACGGTCTCCCCGTCGTCGGTGACGGCGTGCTGCACCTCGGGGCCCTCCTTGTTGGAGGTCAGCGCCAGCACGAACAGGCCGGCGTCGTGCTTGCGGGCGGTGTCGACCATCGGGTCCAGCGAGCCGAAGCCGAGGTAGGGGCTGGCGGTGATGGCGTCGGCGGCCAGCGGGGAGGCCGGGTCGAGGTACGCGTCGGCGTAGGCCTGCGTGGTCGAGCCGATGTCGCCGCGCTTCACGTCCAGCAGCACCAGGGCGCCGGCGGCTCGGGACTCAGCGACCACCCTTTCCAGCACGGCGACCCCGCGGCTGCCGAACCGCTCGTAGAACGCCGACTGCGGCTTCACCACCGCGACGTGCGGAGCCAAGCCTTGGACGGCGCTCAGCGCGAACCGCTCGAGCCCCGAGACGTCGTCGGGCAGTCCCCACTCCTGGAGCAGCCCGGCGTGCGGGTCGATCCCTGCACACAGCGGCCCACGGGCCTCGAGCGCAGCGGCGAATCGGGCACCGAAGCTGGTCATGCGAGTCCCTTCAGGATCCGGCGCGGCCACCCCGGCCCCTCGTAGATGAGTGCCGTGTACGCCTGGAGCAGGTCGGCACCCGCGTCGAGCCGGGCCCGGGCGTCCTCGACCGTGGTGATGCCGCCGACGCCGATGAGGGTCAGCGAGTCGCCCACCCGTTCGCGGAGCAGGCGCATCACCTTGTCCGCACGTCCGGCCAACGGGGGGCCGGACAGGCCGCCGGCCCCGACCGCGACCACCTGCTCGGACGTCGACGCCAGGCCGTCGCGGGAGATCGTGGTGTTGGTCGCGATGATTCCGTCCAGCTCGACGGCCAGTGCCAGGTCGGCGACCGCGAGGACGTCCTCGTCGGCGAGGTCGGGGGCGATCTTGACGAGGAGCGGCACCTCGCCGGCAGCCTGCCGCACCGCAACCATGATCGGCTCGAGCTTGTCCACGGCCTGCAGGTTGCGCAGCCCGGGGGTGTTGGGCGAGCTGACGTTCACCACCAGGTAGTCGGCGTGGGGCGCCAGCAGGCGGGCCGACTTCTCGTAGTCGCCCACCGCCTCGTCCTCGGGGACCACCTTCGACTTCCCGATGTTGACGCCGAGGACCGGCCGTTCGAGGCGACCTCGCGCCGACAGCCGGCCGGCGACCACCTCGGCACCGTCGTTGTTGAAACCCATCCGGTTCACCACCGCGCGGTCCGCGGTGAGGCGGAACAGCCGCGGCTTGTCGTTGCCGGGCTGGGCCCGGCCGGTGACGGTGCCGACCTCGACGTGGCCGAAGCCGAGCGCGGCCAGGGCGTCGATGCCGACGGCGTTCTTGTCGAAGCCGGCGGCCAGCCCGAGGACGTTGGGGAAGGTCAGCCCCATCGCCTGCACCGGTGCGCCGACCGGGCGCCGACGGGCGAGCACCGGTCGCGCCGCCCGCACGGCGCGGAACCCCAGCCGGTGCGCCTTCTCGGGGTCGATCCGGGTCAGCACCCGCTCGAACAGCGCGTCGTACGCCGTCATCTCACCCAAACCAGTCCTGAAGGGACCGGACCCCGATCGAGCCGCGCCTCGCGGCCTCGATCCCCTGAACCGCTGCCCCGAGCCCCTGCACGGTGGTGATGCACGGGATGTTCGCCATCACCGCCGCGGTGCGGATCTCGTAGCCGTCGATGCGGGCCGAGCCACCCCGGGACGAACCGTGGGGCGTGTTGACCACGAGGTCGATCTCGCCGGCCAGGATCAGCTGCACCGTGGTCGGCTCGCCGGCCGGCCCGATCCCCTCGAAGTGCTTGCGGACCACGGTGGCCAGGACACCGTTGCGGCGCAGCGCCTCGGCGGTGCCCTGGGTGGCGAGGATCTCGAACCCCATGTCGGCGAGCACCTTGATCGGGAAGATCATCGTGCGCTTGTCCCGGTTGGCCATCGACACGAAGACCCGGCTTGCGCGCTTCCCGTCCGGGTGCGTGGCCTGCGGCAGCGAGCCGTATGCGGCGGCCTGCGACTTGGCGAACGCGGAGCCGAAGTCGGCGTCGAGCCCCATCACCTCGCCGGTGGACTTCATCTCGGGGCCGAGCACGGTGTCGATCTGCTTGCCGTCGGGGGTGCGGAACCGGTTGAACGGCATCACCGCCTCCTTGACCGCGATCGGCTGGTCGTCCGGCAACGTGCCCCCGTCGCCGGTCGCCGGCAGCACGCCCGCGGTACGCAGCGCGGCGATCGTCTCGCCGAGCATGATGCGGGCCGCGGCCTTGGCCAGCGGGGTCGCGGTCGCCTTGGAGACGAACGGCACGGTCCGGCTGGCCCTCGGGTTGGCCTCGAGCACGTAGAGGACGTCGGAGCCCAGGGCGAACTGGATGTTCAGCAACCCGCGCACGCCGACTCCGCGGGCGATCGCCTCGGTGGCCTCGCGGATCTGCTGGATCTCGGACTCGCCGAGGGTGATCGGCGGCAGCGCGCAGGACGAGTCACCGGAGTGGATCCCGGCCTCCTCGATGTGCTCCATCACGCCGCCGAGGAAGAGCTGCTCGCCGTCGTACAGCGCGTCCACGTCGATCTCGACCGCATCGTCGATGAAGCGGTCCACCAGCACCGGGTGCTCGGGACTGATCGCCGTGGCTCGCTGGATGTAGCCCTCGAGCGCCTCGTCCTCGTAGACGATCTCCATGCCCCGGCCACCCAGGACGTACGACGGCCGCACCAGCACCGGGTAGCCGATCTCGGCCGCGATCGCCCTGGCCTCGGTGAAGCTGGTGGCCATCCCGTGCTTGGGCGCCGGCAGGCCGGCCTCGGCCAGCACCCGCCCGAAGGCGCCGCGCTCCTCGGCGAGGTGGATGGCGCCCGGCGAGGTCCCGACGATCGGGACCCCGTTGTCCTCCAGCCCCTGCGCGAGCCCGAGCGGGGTCTGTCCGCCGAGCTGGCAGATCACGCCGGCGATCGGTCCGGCCTGCTCCTCGGCGTGCACGATCTCCAGCACGTCCTCGAGCGTCAGCGGCTCGAAGTAGAGCCGGTCGGAGGTGTCGTAGTCGGTCGAGACGGTCTCCGGGTTGCAGTTGACCATCACGGTCTCGTAGCCCACCTCGGAGAGCGCCATCGACGCGTGCACGCACGAGTAGTCGAACTCGATGCCCTGCCCGATCCGGTTGGGCCCAGAACCGAGGATGATCACCGCCGGCTTCTCCCGTGGCGCGACCTCGGACTCCTCGTCGTAGGAGGAGTAGTGGTAGGGCGTGGCCGCCGCGAACTCGGCGGCGCAGGTGTCGACCGTCTTGAACACCGGCCGGATGCCGAGCGCGTGCCGGACGCCGCGGACGACGTCGGGGGTCATCCCGCGGATCTTGCCGATCTGGGCGTCGGAGAAGCCGTGCCGCTTGGCCTTGCGCAGGATCGTGGGCGTCAGCTCGGGCGCCGCGGTCACCTCGGCCGCTACCTCGTTGATCAGCAGCAGCTGGTCGACGAACCACGGGTCGATGTGGGTCGCTGCGTGCACCTCGTCCGGGGTGGCCCCGGCGCGCAGCGCGTCCATCACCTTCTTGAGCCGGCCGTCGTGCGGGACCTTGATCTCCTCGAGCAGCGCGTCCTTGTCGAGCTCGACCCACTCCTGGTGCCAGTCGAACGGCGCGTCCTTGCTCTCGAGGGAGCGCAGCGCCTTCTGCAGGGCCTCGGTGAAGTTGCGGCCGATCGCCATCGCCTCGCCCACCGACTTCATGTGCGTGGTGAGCTGGTGGTCGGCCGCGGGGAACTTCTCGAACGCGAACCGCGGCACCTTCACCACGACGTAGTCCAGGGTCGGCTCGAACGCGGCCGGCGTGCTCTGCCCGTCCTCCCGCGTGGTGATGTCATTGGGGATCTCGTCGAGCGTGTAGCCGATTGCGACCTTGGCCGCGATCTTGGCGATCGGGAACCCGGTCGCCTTGGACGCCAGCGCCGAGGAGCGGGAGACCCGCGGGTTCATCTCGATGACGGTCAGGCGACCGTCGCGCGGGTTGACCGCGAACTGGATGTTGCACCCGCCGGTGTCGACGCCGACCGCGCGGATGATGCCGATCGCGAGGTCGCGCATCTTCTGGTACTCGCGGTCGGTCAGGGTCATCGCCGGGGCCACGGTGATCGAGTCGCCGGTGTGCACGCCCATCGGGTCGAGGTTCTCGATCGAGCAGACGATCACCACGTTGTCCTTGGTGTCGCGCATGACCTCGAGCTCGTACTCCTTCCAGCCGAGGATCGACTCCTCGAGGAGCACCTCGGTGGTCGGGCTGGCCTGGAGACCGGCGCCGGCGATCCGGCGGAGGTCGGTCTCGTCGTAGGCCATCCCGGAGCCGGTGCCGCCCATCGTGAAGCTGGGGCGGACCACCATCGGGTAGCCGAGCTCGGCCGCAGCCTGCAGGCAGTCGTCCATCGAGTGGCAGATCACGCTACGCGCCACCTCGCCACCGAGGCCCTCGACGATCTTCTTGAAGATCTGCCGGTTCTCGCCGCGGTCGATCGCCTCGATCGAGGCGCCGATCAGCTCGACGCCGTACTTGTCGAGCACGCCGGCCTCGTCGAGCGCCATCGCCGTGTTGAGCGCGGTCTGCCCGCCGAGGGTGGCGAGCAGGGCGTCCGGCCGTTCCTTCGCGATCACCTTCTCGACGTACTCAGGAGTGATCGGCTCGACGTAGGTCGCGTCCGCGAACTCCGGGTCGGTCATGATCGTGGCCGGGTTGGAGTTCACCAGGACCACGCGCAGCCCCTCGGCCTTGAGCACCCGGCAGGCCTGGGTGCCCGAGTAGTCGAACTCGCACGCCTGGCCGATGATGATCGGCCCCGAGCCGATGACCATCACGCTCTGGATGTCGGTGCGCTTCGGCATCAGTCGGTCTCTCGGCTTGGGTGGTTTCGAGACGGTTGCTGCGCAACCTCCTCAACCACCGGTGGAGCGCCCTGCCGGTGGTTTCGAGACGGTTGCTGCGCAACCTCCTCCACCACCGGTGGAGCACCCTGCCGGTGGTTGAGGAGGTCGTTCTGCGACCGTCTCGAAACCCCGGCTCCCATGAGCTCCACGAACCGGTCGAAGAGGTACGCCGCGTCGTGTGGCCCGGCCGCGGCCTCCGGGTGGTACTGGACGCTGAACGCCTTGAGCTCGCCCTCCGGCGTGCGCAGCTCGAGCCCCTCCACCACGTCGTCGTTGAGGCAGACGTGGCTGACCGTGGCCACGCCGTACGGCGTGGTGGTCGGCTCGTCGAGAGGCGCGTCCACCGCGAACCCGTGGTTGTGCGCCGTGACCTCGACCTTGCCGGTGGTGCGATCCATCACCGGCTGGTTGATGCCGCGGTGGCCGTACTTGAGCTTGAAGGTGCCGAAGCCGAGGGCCCGGCCGAACAGCTGGTTGCCGAAGCAGATCCCGAAGTAGGGAATGCGGTCTGCCAGCGCGGCCTGCAGCAGCTCGACCTGCGAGGTGGTGGCCGCCGGGTCGCCCGGCCCGTTGGAGTAGAAGAGCCCGTCGGCGCCCGTCGCGCGGACGTCGTCGATCGTGGCGGTGGCCGGGAGGACGTGCACCTCGATGCCGCGCTGCGCCATCCGGTGCGGGGTCATCGCCTTGATGCCGAGGTCGAGAGCGGCCACGGTGAACCGCCGTTCGCCCTGCGCCGGCACCACGTAGGGCTCGCCGGTCGACACCTCGCTGGCCAGCTCGGCACCGGCCATCTCGGCCGAGCCGCGCACCCGCTGGAGCAGCGCCGCCGTGTCGGTCTCGGTGGAGGAGATGCCGACCCGCATCGCGCCGCGCTCGCGCAGGTGACGGGTGAGCGCGCGGGTGTCGATGCCGGAGATCCCGACCACGCCGTGGGCGCGGAGCTCGTCGTCCAGGCTGCGCTGCGACCGCCAGTTGGACGGCACCCGGGCCGGGTCGCGGACGACGTAGCCGGCCACCCAGATCCGCGACGACTCCGGGTCCTCGTCGTTGATCCCCGTGTTGCCGATGTGCGGGGCGGTCATCACCACGACCTGCCGGTGGTACGACGGGTCGGTGAGCGTCTCCTGGTAGCCGGTCATGCCGGTGTTGAAGACCGCTTCGCCGAAGGTCTCACCCTCGGCGCCGTAGGCCTCGCCGCGGAAGGTGCGGCCGTCCTCAAGGACGAGAATCGCTGGGGCGGGCGCAGGCGTGGGCAAGCCGAATCTCCTTCTCCGCCTCACGGGACGGTGGTTAAAGGATGCCGAACTGCGGCGACCTTACCAGCGCCCCGACCAGGAGCCGGACGTCTGTCCGGGCGATTCCGGCGTCACCGCCCGAGCTCTCACGGGACTCAGAAGGTGATGCCGCGCGCGGCGAACCGCTCCCTGACCAGCCTGGCCGCGGCGTTGCCGTCACGAGCCAGGGCGAGCTGGTAGGTCTGGCTGGCGGCGGCCGAGAAGGAGGTGCCCGGCGCGTAGTTGAACTGCGAGGCGATCAGCGTGGTGTCCCAGCGGCGGGTGCCGAGGCCCCGCGCGACGTAGCCCTGCCGGATCTCCCACAGCGCCTGGCTCCAGATCTGCCCGTCGAAGTGCACCTGGTTGCGGCGCTGGGCGACGGTGAGCCCGGTGTCGAAGCGGCGGATGCAGTGTGGGGCCGCGGTGTAGGAGGTGGCGTCCCAGTCCATCGGGCAGGCAGCCTCGGCGCGCACCGGCCAGCCGTACTGTTGCGCGGCGTCGAGCCCGACCGTGACCGCGAGGTAGTCACCGAACGACTCGCCGATCGCGCCGGCGTCGAGGCTGGTCCCGTAGCCGGGCACCTGGCTCTGGTGCACGGCGTGGCCGTACTCGTGGACGATCACCTCGGCGTCCTCGGCGTCGTCGACGCCACCCTTGCCGAGCCGGATGCGGAACGGCTTGTCGGTCTGGTAGCTGTTGTCACCGCCGTACTGGTTGATCTTGACGTCGAACGGCAGCTTCAGGATGCCGGGGAACGTCGTGCCGAAGCCCAGCGACTGCAGGTACTCCTGGGCCTGGTTGACCCAGAAGTAGCCCATCACCTGCTCGAACTGGTCCTCGTGCCGGTCGTAGAAGAACGAGTTGGTGGCGGAGTACGCCGGCGTGCCGGTCGAGGACTCCACGACGACCCACTTGCCACGCAGGTAGCCGGAGCCGTCGAGGTTGCGCAGCGGGACCGTGGCGTACTCCGACGCCGGCACCGCCGATGCGGCGTCGTTCTGGTCGGTGAGCCCCTGGTTGCCGCTGGACTGCACGGGGTTGACCTTGAACACCGAGGCGGTGCCGGTGCTGCCGGAGCCTCCCGGCTTGGCGACGGCGGGCGCGATGGCCGGTCCGGTGGCCAGTGCCGCGGTGGCGGCGACGGCGACCAGGCCGAGGATGTGGGTGCGGTGGATTTGCACGGGGACCTCCGAGGTGGTGACGGGCAGCGTCAACCTAGACCGGAACTGCCCGTCGGGAAAGATCCGGACAGCTTCAGAGGACGGCGTCGAGGAAGGCCCGCGTCTCGGCGTTGCGCGGCGCCTCGATGAGCTGCTCGGGCGTGCCCTCCTCGAGGACCCGGCCCTCGTGGAAGAACGCCATCCGGTCGGCGACCTCGCGCGCGAAGCCCATCTCGTGGGTGACCACCATCATCGTCATGTGCAGCTCGGTGGAGAGCGTCCTCATCACCGAGAGCACCTCACCGGTGAGCTCCGGGTCGAGCGCCGAGGTCGGCTCGTCGAAGAGCATCACGTCGGGCTCCATCGCCAGTGCCCGGGCGATGGCCACGCGCTGCTGCTGGCCGCCCGGAGAGACGGATCGGGTGTTCCCCCGCCTTGTCGGCGAGGCCGACCCGGTCGAGCAGGTCCTTGCCCCGCTGGGTGATCTCGGCGTCGGTGCCCTTCCCGGCACAGCGGGGTGCACAGGTGACGTTGTCGAGCACCGTCATGTTGGGGAACAGGTTGAACTGCTGGAAGACCATGCCGACGTGCAGCCGGAGCTGGCGGACCTGCTCGTGCTTGCGCCGGGTGCGGTGCCCGCCCTCGAGCCGGATGCCGGCGACCTCGATCGAGCCCGCGGTGGGGTCCTCGATGAAGTTCACGCAGCGCAGCACCGTCGACTTGCCCGACCCGGAGCGCCCGAAGATGACCACCACCTCACCGCGGTGGACCTCCATGTCGACCCCGCGCACCACCTCGAGGTGGCCGAAGCTCTTGTGCAGCCCGTCGATGCGGACCACCACGTCGGCGCTCATGCCCCACCACCTACGCCGCCGCCGTGTGGCTGGCCCTGCTCCCCCGCGGCCTGCATCGCCCGGGCGACGTGCGCCCGGTCGTACCCGCGGCCGATCCGGCGCTCCAGCCGGCTCTGGAACATCGTGAAGATGACCGTGAGTGCCCAGTAGACGAGCGCGGCCGCGACGTACGCCTCGAGGTTCTTGAAGTCGGCCTTGCCGACGAGCTGGGATCGGCGGAAGACCTCGGCGCTGGCGATGGTGACACCCAGGAACGAGACGAGCGCGGTGTCCTTCATCATCGCGATGAACTCGTTGCCGGTCGGCGGGATGATCACCCGGAACGCCTGGGGCAGCACCACCTTGCGCATCTTCTGGCCGTACTTCATGCCGAGCGCGTCGGCCGCCTCGCCCTGGCCACCGGCCACCGACTGGATGCCGGCCCGGAAGATCTCGGTCATGTAGGCGCCGTAGTTGAGGCCGAGCGCGAGCGTTCCGGCCATGCTCGCCTCGAGCACCAGGGCCTGGTCGAAGCCCTCCGGCAGCCAGGAGTACTCCGCGGCGAGGTTGCGGCCCACCGGGGGCAGCGCCAGGTAGAGCAGGAACATCTGGACGATCAGCGGGGTGCCGCGGAAGAACGACACGTAGAAGCCGGCGACCCCGTAGGCCAGCGGGTTGCGCGAGATCCGGGCCAGGGCACCGAGCAGCGCCATCACGATGGCCAGCGCGATGCCGCCGACGGCCAAGGTCATCGTGTACCGGAGGCCGCCGAGGATGTAGCGCAGGTTGTCCCGGATCCACTGGACGTCGAACTGGGCGGCGTTGCCGAGGAAGGCGAGGACCGCGAACAGCCCCACCCACACGGCCGCGACCTTCAGCCGGAACGGCACCCGCGCCGACGCGAGCTGGATCCGCTCCCACGCGTCAGCCATGACGCGTCACTCCTGGGTGGTGAGGTCCAGGCCGTACCACTCCTCCGAGAACGCGGTCAGCGTGCCGTCCTCGTGCATCTCCCCCACGATCTCGTCGACGGCCTCGTGCAGGCTCTCCGACGACGGGTCCGCGCTCTTGTCGAAGCCGACGGACAGCGGCTCGTAGAAGACCGGGTCGCCGACGATCTTCACCGGGTTGCCGGCGTCGATGTAGCCCTGGGCAGTGGTGACCGAGGTGATCACCGCGTCGAGGCGCGCGTTGGCGAGGTCCTGGAGCGCCGTGGTGTCGGTGTCGTAGCCGGACACCTCGGCGTCGTCGATGATGAAGTCGAACTCGTAGCCCTCGATCGCGAGCTCCTTGTTCAGGAACTGCTCGTAGGTGCAGCCGGAGCAGACCCCGATCTTCTTGCCGTCCAGGTCGGTGCTGAGGTCGCTGACTTCGTCGTCGTCGGCCAGGACCACGACCACCGCCGGGGTGTAGTTGTAGGGCTGGGTGAAGTAGAGGACCTCTTGCCGGTCGTTGGTCGGCGTCATCGAGCCGACGGTGGTGTCCCAGCGACCGTTCCAGCTGCCCGCGGTGATGACGTCCCACGACGGCGCCTCCCAGGCGACCTCGACACCCAGCCGCTTGGCGATCTCGGTGGCGACGTCGATGTCGAAGCCTTCGTACTCGCCGGTCTGCTCGTTCAGCGAGGACTGCGGCGGGTAGGCCGGGTCGGTCGAGACGGTGAGCGTGCCCTTCTCGCAGATCTCTGCCAGCAGGTCGGTGACGTCTCCCGCGCAGACCGTGTCACCCGTCGCGGCCGGCGGCTCGTCACTGCCCGTGTCGTCAGAGCCACCGCCGTCGTCCCCACCGCAGGAAGTGAGCATCAGGGCCAGGAGCGCCATCAGGGCGGCGAACAAGGAGACACGAGTACGCATGCGCGGAGTTTGCACCCCCTGCGCTGCGGCGTCCAGTACTGATCCGCGAGTCAGTAGGAAGCGGGTCCATCCGGTGCCAGCAGCTCCTCCAGCCGCTTCACGACCGGCCACGCGCCCTCGGTGGTGTTGCCGAGCACCGACCAGGTGACTCGGCCGAGCGCGTGCAGGGACACGAACGACGACCCGGTGTCCGACCCGGTGAAGAAGACGGCGTCGTCCTCGAGCCAGAAGCCGAGGCCGTAGGCCCCTTCCTCGTGGGTGCTCCGGACCCGGCACATCTCTGCCCAGGTCTCCGGCGCGACCACCCGGCCCGCGTCGAGGGCCTGCCACAGCGTCAACATGTCGGCGGCCGTCGTGAAGATGCCCCCGTCGCCGCCCCCGATGACCGGCAGGTGCAGGACGTTGGTGCGCAGCCGGTCCACGTGTTCGTCCGCGTGGAGGTAGCCGAGCGCGGCGTCTCCGGGCAGCCCGTCCGATCGCAGGTACGCCGTGCGCGACAGTCCCGCACGGTCGATGACGTGCCGCTGCACGAGATCGTGGAACGGGATCCGCGCGGCGCGCTCGGCGAGCAGCGCCAGCACGACGTACCCGCCGTTGCAGTAGGCGAAGGCGGTCCCTGGTGTGAACGCCTGCGGATGCCCGCCGAGCACTGCGAGGTAGGACTCGGCTTCGTCGAGCTGGTGCACGGGCACCGGCAGCTGATAGGCGTCGAGGTCGAGCCCCGTGGACTCGTCGAGGTAGTCGCCGATGCCCGAGCGATGCGCGAGCAGGTGCTCGATCGTGACCGCGTCGTCGATGAGGGGCAGGTCGTCACCGAGCAGGACGCGGGCGCGGGTGTCGAGCGAGAGGACGTCCTCCTCGATCAGTCGCATGACGGTCAGCGCGGTGAAGCCCTTGGCACCGCTCGCTACCGCTACCCGGGTGTGCTCGGTGAACGGCACCCCGTGTGCGCGGTCGGCCAGGCCGATCGTCGCCACCAGCGGCTCGAGGCCTGCGCGGTCGACGCGGACGACGCCGGAGAACCCGGATGCTTCTGCCACCTCATGGAGCGAGGAGGCGAGTGTCCTGAGTCGGAGGTCCATGAGCTCTAGGCGTGCTCAGAGTGCGTGCATCGCAAGGCGGCGGCGCGAAGGCAGGTTGGGCATCTTTCGAGCGACGCCAACGCAGCGAGGTGCGTGCTGTGTGTGCGCGTAGCGCACACGGACCTCCGACTCAGGACACTTGCTCACTGCAGCTTGCCGTCCAGCACCGTCGCGCGACCACGCAGGAAGGTGGCGACGATCTGGCCGGGCAGCTCCATGCCGGCGTACGGCGTGTTGCGCGAGAGCGAGGCGGACTCGGAGGCCTCGACGACGCGGCGTACGGCCGGGTCGTAGAGGACCAGGTTGGCCGGCTGGCCGACCTCGAGCGGCTGCCCGTGGTCGTGGACCCGGCCGATCCGCGCGGGGGCGTAGGACATCCGGTCGGCGACGCCCGCCCAGTCGAGCAGCCCGGCGTCGACCATGGTCTCCTGCACGATCGAGAGCGCGGTCTCGAGGCCGAGCATCCCGAACGCCGCGGCCGCCCACTCGCAGTCCTTGTCCTCGTGGGGGTGCGGGGCGTGGTCGGTGGCCACCACGTCGATGGTGCCGTCGGCCAGACCCTCGCGCAGCGCCTCGACGTCCGCGCTGGAGCGCAACGGCGGGTTGACCTTGTAGATCGGGTCGTACGTCGCCGCGAGGTCGTCGGTGAGCAGCAGGTGGTGGGGGCAGGCCTCGGCGGTGACGTTCCAGCCCTTGCGCTTCGCGTCGCGGACGATGTCGACGGAGCCCGCCGTCGAGACGTGGCAGACGTGCAGCCGGGAGCCGACGTGCGCGGCGAGCAGGCAGTCGCGGGCGATGATCGCCTCCTCGGCCACCGCCGGCCAGCCGGCCAGGCCGAGCCGGCCGGACAGCTCGCCCTCGTTCATCTGTGCGTCCTCGGTGAGCCGCGGCTCCTGGGCATGCTGGGCGATGACGCCGTCGAACGCCTTGACGTACTCCAGGGCCCGGCGCATCAGCACCGCGTCGCTCACGCACTTGCCATCGTCGCTGAAGACCCGCACCCGGGCCGCCGAGTCGGCCATCGCGCCGAGCTCGGCCAGCCGCTCGCCGGCCAGGCCGACGGTCACCGCGCCGACCGGGCGGACATCGCAGTGCCCGGCCTCGCGGCCCAGGCGCCAGACCTGCTCGACGACGCCGGCGGTATCGGCGACGGGCTCGGTGTTGGCCATCGCGTGGACCGCGGTGAAGCCGCCGAGCGCCGCGGCCGCCGTACCGCTCTCCACGGTCTCGGCGTCCTCGCGGCCGGGCTCGCGCAGGTGGGTGTGCAGGTCGACGAGGCCGGGCAGTGCGATCAGCCCGGCAGCGTCGACGACCTCGGCACCCTCGGCGGACAGGCCGGTGCCGATGTCGGCGATCACGCGGTCCTGCAGGAGCAGGTCGGTGGGCTCGCCGCCCAGCACCGCGGCGCCCCTGATCAGATAGGTGGTCACTCGTCGTCTCCCGTCATGGCCGACTCCCGGAATTGAGCCCTGTCCCCGAGCAGCAGGTCCGCCCCTCCTACCGCCGGTTCCCGGAATGGAGCCCTGTCCCCGAGCAGCAGGTCCGCCCCACCTACCGCCGGTTCGGAGCCTCCGAGCAGCAGGTAGAGCACGGCCATCCGGACGGCGACACCGTTGGTGACCTGTTCGACGATCACCGAGCGGGCCGAGTCGGCCACGTCGGCGGTGATCTCCATCCCACGGACCATCGGGCCGGGGTGCATGACGATCGTGTGGTCCTGGAGGGTGGCCATCCGGCGGGCGTCGAGCCCGTAGCGGCGGCTGTACTCACGCGGGGTCGGGAAGAAGCCGCCGTTCATCCGCTCGCGCTGGACGCGGAGCATCATCACGGCGTCCGCCTTGGGGATCACCGCGTCGAGGTCGTACGACGTCTCCACCGGCCAGCTCTCGACACCCACCGGCAGCAGCGTCGGCGGCGCGACGAGGGTGACCTCGACGCCCAGGGTGCGCAGCAGCAGGGCGTTGGAACGTGCCACCCGGCTGTGCAGGACGTCCCCGACGATTGCGACCCGGCGGCCCTCGAGGCCGCCCGGCTTCGACTCGCCCAGGTGCCGCCACATGGTGAACGCGTCGAGCAGCGCCTGCGTGGGGTGCTCGTGCGTGCCGTCGCCGGCGTTGACCACGCTGGAGCGGACCCAGCCCGAGTGCGCGAGCCGGTGCGGGGCGCCGCTGGCGCCGTGGCGTACGACGACCGCGTCGGCGCCCATCGCCTCCAGGGTGAGCGCGGTGTCCTTGAGGCTCTCGCCCTTGGAGAGGCTCGACCCCTTGGCGGCGAAGTTGATGACGTCGGCGCTGAGCCGCTTGGCGGCGGCCTCGAAGGAGATCCGTGTGCGGGTCGAGTCCTCGAAGAACAGGTTGACCACGGTGCGGCCGCGGAGTGCGGGCAGCTTCTTGATGGGCCGGTCGGCCAGCGAGCGCATCTCCTCGGCGGTGCTGAGGACCAGCTCGGCGTCGTCTCGGGTCAGGTCGGCCGCGCTGAGCAGGTGTCTCTTCACTGGTTCATCTCCTGGCGCTCGCCCTCGATGGTGACCGCGTCGATCCCGTCGGTCTCGGCCACCGAGACCCTGACCCGCTCCACCAGCGACGTCGGCAGGTTCTTGCCGACGAAGTCCGCGCGGATCGGCAGGTCGCGGTGGCCGCGGTCGACCAGGACCGCCAGCCGGACCGCGGCCGGTCGGCCGACGTCGTTCAGAGCGTCGAGCGCGGCCCGGATGGTGCGGCCGCTGAACAGCACGTCGTCGACGAGCACGACCACCTTGTCGTCCACGCCGCCCGCCGGGATCTCGGTGGGGAGCAGGGTGCGGGCCGGCTTGAGGCGGAGGTCGTCGCGGTACATGGTCACGTCGAGCGACCCCACCGGGACGTCGTACCCCTCGACTGCGGCGATCCGCTCCGCGATGCGCCGGGCGAGGGGGACGCCCCGGCTCGGGATGCCGAGGAGCACGAGATCGCGGGCGCCCTTGTTGCGCTCGAGGATCTCGTGCGAGATGCGGGTCAGGGCCCGCGCGATGTCACGGTCGTCGAGGACCGTCCGCCCGGATGCGGGCGGGGCCTGCTGGGCCTGGCTGGGCTGGGCACACATCAGTGCGCTTGACCTCCTTCTCCGCCTCACTGGACGGCTCGTTAAAGGATGTCGATCGCGGCACACCCTACCCGCGCCAGCCCCGACCCGGCACGTCGGCGACTCGCGTGTCCCACCCCGGGCGGGATAGTCCGTCACGTTTGTGTAGGGCTGGGGCACTCCTGACCTACACACACGTGACGGACTACCGGCCGAGGCCCAGGTGGGGAGCGGCCGATAGTCCGTCACGTTTGTGTCGGGCTGCGGCACTCCTGACCTACACACACGTGACGGACTACCGGCCGAGGCCCAGGTGGGGAGCGGCGCGGCCGGCGATCAGCGGCAAGTCGAGGTAGGTCTTGATGCCCGGCTCGGCGGCGACGACGTACGGGATCGCGCTGACGCAGTGGTTGGCCGTGGACACGATGCCGGGGTTGCGGACCAGCCCGGCCTCGACGGTCTCGGGCTGGAGCCCCTTGACGGTCAGCTTCACGCTCGGGTCGCCGGTGACCTCGACCTCGAACCGCTCGCCCTCGGGTCCGAAGCTCCAGTCCGGGTCGAGGTGCTCCTCACCCATCAGCCAGTTCACGGTGGCGGTGACGACGGGTACGCCGTCCACCAGGGCGCGCCAGTGGAACCGCCGCGCCGCGACCAGCCCGGGCTCGATCACGCCGATCGGCGAGTCGATCGGCGCGGTGGCGACCGCTATCTCCTGGACGGTCTCAATCCGCGGGTCGGCGTCGAAGCCCATCTCGGCGACCACCATCCGAACCGACGATCGGAAGCCACCGCCGAGGAGGGCGGCCATGGGGCTGGCCAGCGCCTCGTCCGGCGTACCGCCGAAGGCCATGACGTGCCGGATCACGTCGGGGGCGCCGTAGGTCCGGATGTCGGAGAACTCCTCGGCGCGCACATGGGTGATCCGGGCGCTGACCGCGGAGACCATCAGCGGGAACCGCTCGGTGATGCCGCCGGGGTGGATCCCGGTCCCGTGCAGGGTCGACCCGCCCTCCCGGCAGGCGGCCTCGATCACCTCCACCTTCGCGGGGTCCGGGTAGATCCAGCCGACCGGCGTCACCACGCTCTTGCCCGACCGCAGGAGCGCGGCCACCTCGTCGTCGTTCGGCACCAGCGGGCTGTAGACCACGCAGTCGGCGTCCAGCGCGAGGATCTCCCCGGCGCTGGTCGTGGCGGCGATGCCGACGGGGCCGGTTCCGAGGATCTCCCCGACGTCCCTGCCGTGCTTGTCGGCCGAGTGGACCCAGCAGCCGACCAGTTCCAGATCGGGATGGCTGAGCACCCCCTCGATCGCCGCCCTGCCCACGCCGCCGGTGGCCCACTGCACGGTTTTGATGGGTGTCTGCATCGTCACGGCGCTGATTCAGTCAACGCGGTTGACGTGTGTCAAGTGGGTGTGCGGCCCCGGTGGGCGGTGAGCCTGGGCCCATTTCGCGACGTGAAAGCGGCCCTAGCTCACCGCCCACCGGCCCGTCAGGCGTCCGCGATGTCGATGAGCACCTTGCCGACGGCACCGCCCTCGACCGCGTCGTGTGCCGCGCCGGTGTCCTCGAGCGGGTGATGGTGCAGCGGCAGGCCGGCGTCTTCGCCGACACGCAGGGCCCCGGCGCGCACCGCTTCGGTGACGTCCTCGATCGCGGCGCGGACGAACCGCTCGTCGAGGGTGTAGAGGATCAGGAACTGGTAGCGCAGGTTCTTGGAGAAGGTGGAGCGCAGCTGCACGGCCAGCTCGTCGCCGCCGTTGTTGGCGTAGATCGCGATCGTCGCGTGCACCTTGGTCACCGCGACGTCGAGCTCGTTGTTCTGGGCCGGGGCCACCTCGACCACCAGGTCGACGCCGTCCGGGGCCACGGCCCGGATCGCGGCTTCGGTGTCGCCCTGGGTGTAGTCCACGACGTGGCGTGCCCCCGCGGCGGTGGCCAGGGCCGCCTTCTCGGCGCTGCTCACCGTGGTCACCACGGTTGCGCCGGACCAGCGCGCCAGCTGGATCGCCGCGTTGCCGACCGCACCAGCTCCGCCCTGGACCAGCACCGTCATGCCGTCCATCGCGCCGGCCCCCAGCCGGGCCGGACCACCGTCGGCCGAGGTCAGGGCCCGGTGCGCGGTCACCGCCGGCACCCCCAGCGAGGCACCTAGGTCGTACGACGCCTCGTCGGGCAGCCGGACCACGTGCTCAGCGGGCTGCACGGTGTACTCCGCTGCGGTGCCGTACGCGCGGCCGTGCTGGGCCAGCGCCAGCCAGACCCGGTCGCCCGCCGCGACCGTCGTGACCCCGTCGCCGACCGCGTCGACGAGACCAGCACCGTCATGGCCCGGCGTTACCTCGTCGAACCCGCGCATCGTGCCGGCGCGGAACTTCCAGTCGGTCGGGTTCACCCCGGCTCGCACCAGTCGGACCCGGACCTCGCCGGGACCCGGCTCGGGGAGCTCCCGGTCGACCAGCTGCAGGACGGACGAGGCACCGGTCTCGCGGTAGACGACAGCACGCATGCTCAGCCCAGCAACTAGAGGGCGGAGGCCATTCCCGCGCACGCACGCAGCCACGACATCCGGGTGGCCTGCGAGAGCTGGGCGTACGGCAGCACCGAGCCGGCGACCAGCGCGGGGTCGTAGGGAACGCGGTACACGCCCCGGGTGCGCTGCTGGTAGACGTCGACGAGATCGGCCGCGAGCTTGGTGTCCACGGTCGCCGAGGGGTCGGAGAGGACGGTGACGGTCTTGTACTTGAGGTTCTGGTAGCCGGCGTCCTGCAGCGCGTCGAGCATCCACAGCCCGCTGTAGCCGGTGTCCTCGCGGACGGTGCTGGTGACGACCAGCAGGTCGGCGGCGTCGGCCGCGGCCAGCCAGTTCTCGGCGCGCATGTTGTTGCCGGTGTCGACCAGGATCACCCGGTAGAAGCGCATCAGCAGCTGGTGGATCGAGTTGAAGTCGTCGGCGTGGATCTGGCCGGTGACGTTGGGGCTCTCGTCGGAGGCCAGCACGTCGAAGTGTGCGTCGCCCTGCGCGCGGACGTAGGCGCCGAGGTCACCGATCCGGGACTGCGAGACGTCGGAGAACTTGCCGAGGTCGGCCAGCAGCTCCCTGGTGGTCTTGGTGTGGGCACTGCGCGTGCCCCTGATGCCGAGGGTGCCCCGGGTCTCGTTGTTGTCCCAGGCGACCACACCGCCGCCCCGGACGGTGCCGAACGTGTAGCCGGCGGCCAGCGCGCCCGTGGTCTTGGCGGCACCGCCCTTGGGGTTGATGAACGCGATGGTGACCGGGCCGTCGAAGTCCTTCTGGATCAGCGCGCGGTCCTGTTCGTAGGCACGCTCGGCCGGACCCATCTTCGGCTTGATCACCCCGCCGCTCCAGCGGCGGATCAGGCCGCGCCAGCCCCAGTGGGCGGGGCCGGGCTCCTGGGCGTCCGCACGGCGCTCGAGGAAGTCGGTGGCTGTCATGAACCGGCGCGGCTCGGTCGGCTCGGTCGGCTCGATCGGCTCGGTCGGCGCAGACACAGCTGGAACATTTGGCACAGGTGGCACGGGTGACACGGGTGGCCCCGACGGTGGACCGTTGGGCGGACCGGACGGGGGGCCGCCCGGCGGACCGGACGGCGGACCACCGGCGGGGTGGACAGGCTGCTGCGGCGGGGGTCCGGACGGCGGGCCCGAGGCCGGCGTCACCTGGCGCGGAGGCGGCGGCGGCGGGCTGCTCGGGGCCGGCGACGCGGGCAGGACGGGTCGTGGCCGGATGACGGTGTGCTCGACCCCCGTGGGGAGCGGGTCGGTCAGCGGGTCGGGTCGGTACGTCGCCGCGGTGGGCGGCCCGGGCTGCGGCGCCGGCCGGGACCAGTCGTGGGACTTCTCGGCCTCCGCGGCGGCGAAGGCGTCCAGCTCTTCAGGTGTGTAGAGGCGGTCGCTGGTGTCGTCCGGCGGGTGGTGCGGTGACTGCGACATGGGGTCCTCCTCGCGGCCGGGTGGGTTCCGAGCGTCGCCCACCCCTTCCCCCAATCCCCGAGATGTCACACGCGGGAGGGGCACTGGTCTGCTCCGGCAGCCTACGGTGCGGGCATTTTCTCGTCACTCCCAGCGAGGTCGCCGCCAGCCGAACCGCAGTCAGCCCAGCCGCTTCAGCGCCGCCTCGATCGCCCGGTGGAAGGTCGGGTAGGCGTAGTGCATCGTCCGCAGCCGGGCCACCGGCACCTCGGCGTGCACGGCCGTGACCAGCAGCCCGATCACCTCGCCGCCGTACGGCGCCACGACGGTCGCGCCGACCAGCACCCCGCGGTCGGCGTCCTCGACCACCTTGACCACGCCCGTGGTGCCCGGACCGTGCAGCCAGCCCCGCGCGGACTTGGTGAGGTCTGCCAGCCCGACCCGGACCCTGAGCCCCTGCTCGCGGGCCTGCTCCTCGGTGAGCCCAACCGAGGCGAGCTCCGGGTCGGTGAAGGTGACCCGCGAGACCGCGCGGTAGTCGGCCGGCGGGCCGTCGTCGCCGAGGATGTCGGTCACCGCGCCGGCCGCCTGGTAGCGCGAGATGTGGGTGAACGCGCCCTTGCCGGTGATGTCACCGACCGCCCAGAGCCGCTCGCCGGCGCGCATCCGGTCGTCGATCTCGACGGTGTCGGAGCCGGGGTCGAGCCCGACGGTCTCGAGACCGATGTCGGCGAGGTTGGGGTTGCGGCCCGCGGCAACCAGCAGCTGGTCGCTGCTGAGCTCCTCGCCGCCCAGCCGCAGGTGGAACTCTCCGTCGTGGTCGACTCGCTCCACCTCCACCCCGGCCCGGACGTCGATCCCCTCGTCCCGCAGGACAGCCGACAAAGCCTGGCTCGCCTCGGGCTCCTCCTGGGCCGCGATGCGATCCGCGGCCTCGAGCAGGGTCACCTCGGCGCCGTACCGAGCGAAGACCTGGGCCAGCTCCAGGCCGTTCGGGCCGCCGCCCACCACGACCAGGCGCCGGGGCACCTCGGTCACCTTCATCGCCTCGCGGTTGGTCCAGTACGGCGTCTCGGCCAGCCCGTCGATGTCCAGCCGGAGCGGCTCGGTGCCGGTGTTGAGCAGCACCCCGCGGGCGCCGCGCAGCTCGGTGGTCACCCCCTCCCGCTCGACCCGGACCACGCCCGGCCCGGCCAGTCGGCCGTGGCCACGCACGATCCGGACGCCGACCCGCTCCAGCGGCTCCACGTGCTGCTGGTCGGTCCAGTCGTGGTTGGCCTCACGGATGCGGGCGGCGACCAGCGACCAGTCCGGCCGCACCGTGGCGTCACCGGCCAGCCGTTCCGCGCGGTGCACCTCGGCGATCAGGTCGGCCGGTCGGACCATCAGCTTGGACGGCGTGCAACCCCAGAACGGGCACTCGCCGCCGACCAGGGCCTCGTCCACGCCGACGACCTGCAGCCCGGCCTCGGCGAGCTTGCGGGCGGCGTGCTCACCGCCCGGGCCGAGGCCCAGCACCACGACGTCACAGTCCTGTGTCGAGTCGACGCGCGTCATGGCGCAACCCAACCACCCGTCCGATGATGTGGCGGTGAGCGTGCACTCCCGACGCGCCGTGCTGGGCGCCGGACTGGCCGGCGGCGCGGCCGCCGTGCTGGCGGCGTGCGAGTCCGACGGCAAGGACCCGGCACCGGCATCGGGGACTTCGCCCTCGAAGGCCGGCGAGGAGTTCGACCCGCAGGACTGGGACTCGGTGCGCGCCCAGGTCAACCTCGACCCCGAGCTGGCCCAGTTCGCGGCGTTCGTCCTCTCCCCGCACACCAAGGTGCTCGACGCCGCCATCGCGGGCTACCGCGACCAGCTCAACACCGACACCGAGCACGCCCTCCTGGCCGGCTTCGACCTCGAGAACAAGGTCCGCTACGCGGCCGCGGAGTACGCCGGCGGCACCCCCACCCAGTACGCCATCACCGACAGCACGACCATGGGCATCGCCACCATGTACGGCGGGCTGAGCCTCTCCCCCGGCGACGAGGTGCTCACCACCACCCACGACTTCTACTCGACGGAGGAGGCACTGCGGCTGCTGGCCGAGCGCTCCGGCGCCAAGGTCAGACGCGTCGCGCTCTACGACGACCCCGCCCAGGCGTCGGTCGACGAGATGGTCGGCCGCCTGGCCGCCGGGATCACGCCCCGCACGAAGGTGGTGGCCCTCACCTGGGTGCACTCGAGCACCGGCGTCCGGGTCCCCGTCCAGGAGATCGCGGCCGCGCTCGAGGGGCTCGCGAAGGTCCCGCGCAACCAGTACGTGCTGTGCGTCGACGGCGTGCACGGGTTCAACGCGGTCGACGTCGACCTGCCCGACCTGGGCTGCGACTTCCTGGCCACCGGCACCCACAAGTGGCTGTTCGGACCGCGCGGCACCGGGATCCTCTGGGGCCGGGACTGGGGACCGCTCACCGCGCTGATCCCGTCGTTCTCGGGCGACCGGGACGGCGCGAGCCGGATGACCGCCGGCGGCTACCACGCCTTCGAGCACAAGTGGGCGCTCGACGACGCGTTCGGATTCATGCAGGACATCGGGCGCGACCGGGTCGTGGCGCGCAATGTCGAGCAGGCCACCCTGCTCAAGGAGGGGCTGGCCGCGATCCCGGGCCTGCGCCTGGTCACGCCGCTCGACCCCGCGGTCTCGGCCGGCATCGTCTGCGTGGACGTGCCGAGGACGCAGCCCTCGGAAGCCGTGCTGGCGCTGCGCGAGCAGGGCATCGTGGCCAGCGCGACGCCGTACCAGGTTTCCTACCTGCGGCTGGGGCCCAGCATCGCGACCTCGCCCGAGCAGGTGGACGTCGTTCTCGATGCGGTGGCCACGCTGGTCTGACCCGATAATCCAGGTGTGGGCCTCCGACTGACCGAGCTGCGCCGGTTCCCGGTGAAGTCGTGCCGCGGCGAGTCGCTCCAGACCGCGGTTGTCGAGCCGTGGGGCCTGGCCGGCGACCGGCGCTGGATGCTGGTCGACGAGGACGGCGAGGCGGTGACCGCGCGCGAGCAGCGGCGGATGCTGTTGATCCACCCGCGGATCCGCGAGGACGGCGGGCTCGACGTCAGCGCGCCGGAGCAGACAGAGCTCTCGGTCGCACGGCCGAATGGTGACGAGCACGTGGACGTGACCGTCTTCAAGGGCACACCGTTTCCGGCCGCGCCGGCGGCCGGCGATGCGCACGCGTGGTTCAGCACGCTGCTCGGCGAGCCCGTCCGCCTCGTGTACGCCGACGACCCGAGCCGCCGGCCGGCCAACCCCGACTACGCCGGGCCTGGCGTACCAATGGCGTTCGAGGACGGCTACCCGATGCTCGTGACCAGCGAGGAGTCGCTGGCGGCCCTCAACGACCTGATCGCGCAGGGCCGTCGCGCCGACGAGGGTCCGGTGCCGATGGTGCGGTTCCGGCCGAACCTGGTGCTGGCCGGCGAGCCGGCGTGGAGGGAGGACGGCTGGCGGCGGCTGCGCGTGGGCGAGGCCGTCTTCCGGGCGGTCAAGGGTTGCGACCGGTGCGCGATCCCGACCACGGACGAGGTGACGGCCGTGCGCAACAAGGAGCCGACGTACACCCTGGCCCGGCACCGGCGCTGGGACGGCGGGACGTGGTTCGGGATGAACCTCGTGCCGGAGACGCCCGGCGCGACCCTCCGCGTCGGCGACGAGGTCGAGCTGCTCGAGGTGGTCCCCGCTCCCGACGGCCCGCCGCGCTGAGCCACGGGGATTGGTCCCCGGATAGCCGACTCTCCTGATCTGTCTGGGGGGCGGCCGCGCGCAGCCGACCGACTCGCTGTTGGGTCGTGTGCCTCACGACGGGCCATGACGCGTTCTCAGGCACACGACCCGACCGTGGTGCCCGCGTTTGCGCCGGGCGGCGTGGCGAAGCCCGCCGCCTTTAGCGCCGCCTAGCCGATCGCGAGAGGCTCGCAGTCAAGGGCGCCGAAGGCGCCGCAGCGGGCGCGCGAAGCGGCTCGCTGTTGGGTCGTGTGCCTCACGACGGGCCATGACGCGTTCTCAGGCACACGACCCGACCCGTGGTGCCCGCGAAGCGGATCGCTGTTGGGTCGTGTGCCTCACGACGGGCCATGACGCGTTCTCAGGCACACGACCCGACCCGTGGTGCCCGCGCTTGCGTGGGGCGGCGTAGCACCACACCAGCCAGGATTGTCAGCTGGCCGGCCGCGCCTCCGACGCGATCAGTCGTTGAAGTGGCGGGCGCGCGCGAAGCAGAACAGCCCGTAGCAGGCGAGCCCGAGGCCCATGAGCACCAGCAAGAACGGCCCGAACGGTTGCTGCAGCACCTTGTGCAGGGCCTGGTCGAGTCCCCCGGACTTCTTCGGTTCGTGCGTGAGAGCCGCGTAGAGGAACAGCGAGCCGACGATCCCGAAGGCCACGCCCTTGGCGGTGTAGCCGACCTTGCCGAACCAGAGGTACGCCGTCCCGGTGTCGCCGCTCTTGCCCTCGGCGTTGATGTGCTTGGCGAACTTCTCGGTCCAGGCGCGGTAGATCAGGTAGCCGCCGATCCCGATGATGACCAGGGCGACGGCGCCCACGATCACCTGCCCGCCCGGCAGGTCCATCAGCTTGGCCGTCGTGGAGTCGGTGCCGTCCTTCTTGGAAGACGAGCCGGAGCCCGTGGCCGTGCGTAGGGCAGTGATCCCGATCACCACGTAGATGACGGCCTTGCCCGCCGAGGTGACTCGCTTGCGGACCTTGGTGAACCCCTCCTCGACACGGTGACCCACCATCGACTCGAGCCCCTGCCAGATGGCGAGCAGGAACATGCCGATCGCAAGGCCCCACACCAGGGCCTCACCGAACGGCTGCTCCGCGAGCTGCTGGACAGCGCCTTTGGCATCCGCGGACTCCTCCTTGTCGCCGAGGGCCAGCTGGATCGCCAGCCAGGCGATCAGCAGGTGCACGACGCCGTACGCGACAAGTCCGATGCGGGCGGCGCGGTCCATCCACTCGCTGTTGCTGGCTTGTTGGCCCGCGCTCTCGGCGCGGTCGGTGATGCTGGTCATGGTCGGTCCCCTCTCCCACCACAACCGCTACCCGATCCGCCCCTGGGGTAGTCGTCAGTCCTCGAGGTCGGCCAGCGCGCTCTCGATCGCCCGGTGGAAGGTCGGATAGGCGTAGATCATCGACCGCAGCGTGGCCACCGGCACCTCCGCGTGCACCGCGACCGCGAGGAAGCCGAGGATCTCGCCGCCGGCCGGGCCGACCACCGTGGCGCCGACCAGCACGCCCCGGTCGGCGTCCTCGACCACCTTGACCAGCCCGCGGGCGCCCGGACCGTGGGTGAACCCTCGCGAGGACTCCTCGAGGTTGGTGCTGCCGGTGCGCACGGTCAGCCCGCGCTCGCGCGCCCCGGCCTCGGTGAGCCCGACGCCGCCGACCTCCGGATCGGTGAACGTGGTGTGCGGGACCGCGTGGTACGCCGCGGGCGGGCCGTCCTCGCCGAGCAGGTCACGACGGGCGATCGCGGACTGGTACATCGACACGTGCGTGAACGCGCCCTTGCCGGTGACGTCGCCGATCACCCAGAGCCCGTCGCCCGCGCGCATCCGCTCGTCCACCTCGATCGTCCGCGCCGCCGGGTCGAGACCGACGGTCTCCAGCCCGAGGTCGTCGAGGTTGGGTGTGCGGCCGGCGGCCACCAGCAGCTTGTCCGCGACCAGCTCCTCGCCGGTGTCGAGGGCAAGCCGGAAGCTGCCGTCGGCGTACGACGCGTGGGTGAGCTCGGCGCCGGTGACGACCCGCAGCCCCTCGTGGGCGAACACGTCGGCGATCAGCACCGACGCCTCGGGCTCGTCGCCGGCGAGCAGCCGGTCGCCGTGCTGGATGACGGTCACCCGCACGCCGAACCGCGCGAAGACCTGCGCCAGCTCGCACCCGATCGGCCCGCCGCCGAGGACCACAATCGAGCCGGGCAGCTCGGTGACCTGGACCGCGTCGCGGTTGGTCCAGTACGGCGTGTCCGCCAGCCCCTCCACCGGCGGCGCGGCCGGCCGGGTGCCGGGGTTGAGCACCACGCCCTTGCTGGCCTGGTAGGTGACCGGCCCCGACCCGTCGGCCGGCGTGACGACCACGCGGCGTACGCCGTCCAGTCTTGCCACGCCGTGCCGCACCGTGGCGCCGGCGGCCTCGAGCCGCTCGACCGCGACCCGGTCGTCCCAGTTGTCGGTGGCCTGCCCCGAGACCCGCTCCGCCACCGGCGCCCACCTCGACGTGACCGTCACGTCGCCCGCCAGCTCGGCGGCCCGGCTCGCTTCCGCCAGCGTGTCGGCCGCGCGGACCATCATCTTGGTCGGGACGCATCCGTAGTAGGGACACTCGCCGCCGACCAAATGCTTGTCCACCGCCACCACGGCCAGCCCGGCCTTCGCGGCTGCGGTGGCCAGCGCCTCGCCGCCCGGTCCGAGCCCGACCACTACCAGGTCCGTCTGCTGTGTGTCTGCCATGGCGCCACCCTGCCCCACGACGATTCGTCTGTGCTCCGCCTGCGTGAACGACACGTGGGACCGCAGACGAATCGTCCAGGTCAGACCAGCGTCGGCTTGTTGCGCACCACCGCGCCGAGGACGCCGTTGACGAACTGCGGCGACTCGTCGGTGGACAGGTCCCGGACCAGCGCCATCGCCTCGCTCACCGCGACCGCGTCGGGGACGTCGTCGACGTACAGCAGCTCGAAGACGCCCAGCCGGAGCACGTTGCGGTCCACCGCGGGCATCCGGTCGAGGGTCCAGCCCTCGGAGTACGACGCGAGGATCTCGTCGATGCGCGACTGGTGCTCGACCACGCCACGCACCAGGTCGGCGGTGTAGGGGTTCGCCGGCCCGTCGCCCTCGCTGATCGCGCGCTCGAGGGCGTCGACCGCCGACTCGCGGCGCAGCTCCGAGGCGTAGAGCACGTCGAGGGCCCGCTTGCGAGCCTTGGAGCGGGCTGACACTAGGGCGTGTCTCCCAACTCTCGGCCGTAGCAAGCGTCGCATCCAAGGGATGCTCCGCAAGGCGCCGGAGCGAAGGCATACCGGGGTTGTCTACCGAGCGACGGCAACGCCGCGGAGCGCCCTTGGTGCGGCGCGTAGCAGGGCGGAGTTGGGAGACACGCCCTCAAGAGGAGACCCGGCCCAGGTAGGAGCTGTCGCGGGTGTCGACCTTGATCTTCTCGCCGTTGACGATGAACAGCGGGACCATCACGGTGGCGCCGGTCTCGACGGTGGCCGGCTTGGTGCCGCCGGTCGAGCGGTCGCCCTGCAGACCGGGCTCGGTGTAGGTGACCTCGAGCTCGACCGAGGCAGGCAGCTCGATGTAGAGCACCCGGCCGTCGTTGGTGGCGACGATGGCCTCCTGGCTCTCCAGGAGGAAGTTCGATGCGTCGCCCACGATCTCCGGCGGCACCTCGAGCTGGTCGTAGGTGCCGGTGTCCATGAAGACGTACGACGTGCCGTCGTTGTAGAGGTACTGCATCGTCCGCTTGTCGACGTTGGCGACCTCGACCCGCACGTCGGCGTTGAAGGTCTTGTCGACGGTCTTGCCGGACTCGACGTTCTTCAGCTTGGAGCGCACGACCGCGCCGCCCTTGCCGGGCTTGTGGTGCTGGAACCAGATGACCTGCCAGAGCTGGCCGTCGAGGTTGAGCACCATGCCGTTCTTGAGGTCGTTCGTGGTTGCCATGCGCGCGGTTCAGCCTTCTGGGTGATCGAGGGGTGATCGAGGGGTCGTCGAGGGTGGTCGAGGGTGGTCGGGTCGAGCAGCGGTCGAGTCTAGCCAGAGCGAGGGGGAACTCCGCTTTCCCGAGCAGTCGAAAACTTGGACTCCTTGACAACACCGGCTTGACTGGCCACATGGACCTGGAACGGGTGCAGGCCCTGGTGCTCGACCCGCGGAGGCAGGGCACCGCCGCGGAGCGGGCCGGCTACCGCCACGCCCTCGAGTCGCGCTACGTCGAGGTCGAGGCCGTGATGAGCCAGCTCGTCGGCCTGCCAAGCTGGTCGGGCCGGTCACCGGCGTGGGTCGACGACCAGGTGGCGCTGACCACGGCCGTCGTCCACCAGCTCGGCACGCTGGGCGGCGAGTACGACGACGCCCGGGCCTGGGGTGAGCGGGTGCTGGCTCTCGGCGCCTCGGCCTCGCCGGTGCGGCGGGCGGACCTGATGCTGCACCTGTCCGAGCTCTGCCGGGTGACCGGCCGCTACGGCCGAGTTGCGGAGCTGGTCCACGAGGCGGCCGACCTGCTCGGCGTCAACGACCTCTCGCCGGAGGTCGTCGACGCGCTGGCCCCGGTGAGCTGCCACGCGCTGTTCTGCCTCGGCGCGCTGGCCTACTGGGAGGGGCGCTACGCCGAGGCCGCGCCGCTGCTGTCCCACGCCTGGGCGCACGGCGGCGACTCGACACCGCACCTGTGGTCGCTGGTCAACTACGCACTGATCGAGTCCAGCGAGGGCCGCCACGATGCGGCGCAAGAGTTCGAGCGGGCCGCCATCGCGATGGCCGAGCGGCTGGGCGACGCCCTGGCCGCGATGGCGACGCGCAACAACCTGGCCTGCACGCTGCGCCACCTCGGCCGGCACGAAGAGGCCTACGCCGAGTTCGCCGGGCTGTTGCCCACGATCCTCGCGGACGACGTCCCCGACGTCGTGCTCACGAGCACCGAGGACTTCGCCTGCGTCCTCTTCGACATGGGCCGCGAGCGCGACGGCGCCCTGCTGGTCGGTGCCGCCCTGGCCGAGCGCAGCGACACCGGCGTTCCCCGGATGGCCTTCCAGGAGGCGGCCCTCGACCCGTCCGTCTCCGCCGGCCGGGCCCGGCTGGGCAGCGACTGGGACGAGCTCGTCCAGCGCGGTGCCGAGCTCGGCGTCCTGGCGGCGGTGGCCATGGCGCTGCGGCCGGTGCCGCCCGCATCCGTTACGTGAGCTCGAAGACCACCACGACCTGCGCGGTCAGGTCGGCCTGGCCGGGCTGGATCGGGACCCCGGAGGAGTCCGCCGCGCTGAGCGCGTAGCTCCGGTCATAGTCGTACGGCTGGTCGGCGACCTCGCTGACCTTGACCACCTCGCCGAGCTCGTGGCCGGTCTCGGCGGCGTACTCCTCGGCCTTGGCGCGGGCCTGGTCGAAGGCGTCGGACCGGGCCGGGCTGAGCGCCGCCTCGGGGTCGCCGACCTGGAGCCGCAGTCCGTTGAGGCGGACGCCCGTGCCGCCGGCGCCCACGGCGGCGCTGACGATGTCGCTGGCCTTGGCGAGGTCCTTGACCACGACGCTGACCGTCTGGTCGACCCGGTAGCCCTTGAACACCGTCGGCTCGCCGCGGCGGTGGCTGTAGATCGGGTTCATCGACAGGTCGGTCGTCTGCACGTCGTTCTCGTCCACTCCCGCGGCGACCAGGGTGTCGATGACCTGCTGCATCGCGGTGTTGCTGTCCGCGAGCGCGGTGTTGAGGTCGTCTCGGGTGATGCTGACGCCCACGTCGAAGGCGAGCTGGTCCGGAACCACCGAGACGTGTCCAACCCCCTGCACAGTGACGGTGCGAGTGTCCGCCGAGGTCTCGTCGGTGGCGCTCGCCGGGCTGCTGCCCGCGTCGCCGAACAGGTACGCCGCCACGATGGCCAGGGCCACCAGCCCCGCCACCAGCAAAGTGCGGACGCTGAGCGTCACGTTCTTGTCCATCCCTACCTCCGCCGTCCGATCGTGTCGATCGGACGTGCGTCAGGCAGTGGGGGTTCCGGCGATCCGCTCGAGCGCCAACCGGTAGCCGCCGATGCCGTGGCCGGCGAAGACCGCGACGGCGTGGGGCGTCACCACGGAGTGGTGTCGGAACTCCTCGGGCCGCGACGCCGGGTCGCTGATGTGGACCTCGACCAGCGGCGCGGTGAGCTGGGCGCAGGCGTCGAGCAGTGCGTAGGAGTAGTGCGTCCAGGCCGCTGCGTTGAGGACGACGGGCACGGCCTTGTCGGCCGCCTCGTTGAGCCAGTCGAGGAGCTCGCCCTCGTGGTTGGTCTGGCGCACCCGCACCTCGAGGCCGAGCGCGCGCCCCCACTCCTCGCAGAGCGAGGCCAGCTCCTGGTGCGTGGTGGTGCCGTAGATCTCCGGCTGCCGGCGCCCGAGCCGGCCGAGGTTGGGACCGTTGAGGACCAGCACGAGGCTCATCCCGGCTCCCTGATGTCGTCGTACGCCGCCCGCAGCAGCTGCTCCGACGGTCCGGTCAGCACGGCGGGCCGCGCCAGCCCGTCGAGGACGACGAACCGCAGCGTGGAACCCCGCGTCTTCTTGTCCATCCGCATCACGGCGTACAGCTCGTCGAACGGCGCTGCGGACCAGGTCGTCGGCAGGCCCACCGAGCCGAGCACGGCGGTGTGTCGGGCGGCGGTTTCCTTGTCGAGCCGCCCGGCCCGCCGCGCCAGCGCGGCGACGTAGACCATGCCGAGTGAGACCGCCTCTCCGTGGCGGACGGTGTAGCCGCTGACCTTCTCGATGGCGTGGGCCAGGGTGTGTCCGTAGTTGAGAACCTCGCGACCCGGGCCCCCGTCGGTGCCGCCGGTCTCGCGGAGGTCGGCGGCGACGACCTCCGCCTTGAGCCGCACCGACCGCTCGACCAGCTCGGCCAGCACGTCGGAACGCGGGTCCAGGGCGGCCGCTGGGTCCTTCTCCACCAGGGTGAGGATGTCGGGGTCGGCGATGAAGCCGCACTTGATCACCTCGCCCAGCCCGCTGACCAGCTCGGCGCGCGGCAGCGAGACCAGCAGGTCGAGGTCGCACAGCACCCCGGCGGGTTCGTGGAACGCCCCGACCAGGTTCTTCCCCGCCGCGGTGTCGATGCCCGTCTTGCCCCCGATCGCGGCGTCCACCATCCCCAGCAGCGAGGTCGGCACGTGCACCACGCGCACGCCGCGCAGCCAGGTTGCGGCCACGAAGCCACCCACGTCGGTGGTCGCGCCGCCGCCGACGGTGACCACGGCGTCCGAGCGGGTGAAGCCGGCCTTCCCGAGCCGCGCCCAGCACCCGGCCACGACGTCCGCGGTCTTCGCCGCCTCACCTTCGGGCACCTCCAGGTCGAGCACCTCGTAGCCCGGCACATCCACGACCAGCCCCGGCGCGTGCACCAGAGCGACGCGGCGGACCCCCTCGCCCAGCATGACCGGCAGCTCGTCCTGCACGCCGTGGCCGACCACGACGTCGTACGGCGAGGCGCCGGCGACCCGGATCCTCGTCACGCCAGTGCCTCACGGATCGTGATGGCGACTTCCTCGGGCGTACGGCCGTCGGTGTCGACCACATGGGTGGCGACTGCCTCGTAGACCGGCGTGCGCTCGTCAAGGAGCGCCTTGATCCGGCCGCGCACGTTGCCCAGCAGCAGGGGCCGGGAGCTCCCGAGGCCGACCCGCTTCACCGCGTCGGAGAGGCCGACCCGCAGGAAGATGACAGGGTGCCCGGCCAGCAGCTCGCGGGTGTCGGGGTCGAGCACCGCACCACCGCCCAGGGCCAGGACACCGTCGTGGGTGGCCAGCGCCTCGGCCACCGCCTTGCGCTCGAGATCGCGGAAGTGGGCCTCGCCGGACTCCACGAAGATGTCGGAGATGGTCCGCCCCTCCAGAGCCTCGATGTCGGCGTCGGTGTCCCGCGCCGCGACCCCCCACGCGTCGGCCAGCAGGGCCGCGACGGTGGACTTGCCGGCACCCATCGGTCCGACCAGGACCAGCACCGGGCTCACCTGAACCTCAGAGTGGCCAGGTAGGACTCCGCGTTGCGCTTGGTCTCCCCCACCGAGTCCCCGCCGAACTTCTCCAGCACCGCGTCGGCCAGCACCAGCGCGACCATGGCCTCGGCGACGATGCCGGCGGCCGGCACGGCGCACACGTCGGAGCGCTGGTGGTGCGCGACGGCCTCCTCGCCGGTGGCCACGTCGACAGTCCGCAGTGCGCGCGGCACCGTGGCGATCGGCTTCATCGCAGCCCGGACCCGCAGCACCTCGCCGGTCGTCATCCCGCCCTCGGTGCCACCGGACCGCCCGCTCACCCGGCGGATCCCCTCCGGCGTCGCGACCATCTCGTCGTGCGCCAGCGAGCCCGGGGTCGCGGCGAGGGCGAACCCGTCGCCCACCTCGACGCCCTTGATCGCCTGGATGCCCATCAGCGCTCCGGCGAGCCGCGAGTCGAGCCGCCGGTCCCAGTGCACGTGCGAACCGAGCCCCGGCGGCAGCCCGTGCACGACCACCTCGACCACTCCGCCGAGGGTGTCGCCGTCCTCGTGAGCCTGGTCGATCCGCTCGACCATCGCCTTGCTCGTGTCCGCGTCGAAGCAGCGCACGGGGTCGTCGTCCAGCTGGGCCACGTCCGTCGGCTCGGGCCACAGCCCGTCCGGGGCGCGGACGCCACCGAGCTCGATCACGTGGGACACGATCCCGGCCCCCAGGGACTGCTCCAGGAAGTTGGAGGCCACCCGGCCCAGCGCGACGCGCGCGGCGGTCTCGCGGGCGGAGGCGCGCTCCAGCACCGGGCGGGCCTCGTCGAAGTCGTACTTCTGCATCCCGGCGAGGTCGGCGTGGCCGGGCCGCGGCCGGGTCAGCGGCGCGTTGCGGGCCGACCCCTCCAGCTCGGCTCGTGTCTCAGCGTCGACCGGGTCGGCGGACATCACCTTGTCCCACTTGGGCCACTCGGTGTTGCCGACCTGGATCGCGACCGGGCCGCCCTGGGTCTCGCCGTGCCGGACGCCACCGACCAGGGTGACCTCGTCCTGCTCGAACTTCATGCGCGCACCACGGCCGTAGCCGAGCCGCCGACGCGCCAGGGCGTCGCGGATGTCGTCGGAGGTCACCCGCACGTGGGCGGGCATCCCCTCGAGGATCGCGACGAGCGACGGGCCGTGCGACTCACCCGCCGTCAACCAACGCAACATGATCCTTAGTCTTTCAGGCCACGAGCGCGGAGATGACCGGCTGTCCGAGGACGACGCCCACGAGCGCTCCCAGAAGCATGAACGGGCCAAACGGGTAGCCCTTCCGGTCCACCCGCCGCAGCAGGGCCAACAGCCCGCCGAGCACGCCGCCCAGCAGGAAGCCGCCGTAGATCCCGACCACGAGCTCCGGCCAGCCGAGGAAGCCCAGCGCGAGCCCGAGGATGCCGGACAGCCGGACGTCGCCGTACCCCATCCCGCGTGGGTAGACGACCCACAGCAGCAGGTAGAGGCCACCGGCGACGAGCCACCCGACCAGCGCACGCAGCAGCGGGGCGGGCTCGCCGAGGTCGCCGTCGAGCAGCCAGCTCAGCAGCACGGTCACGACGGTCAGGACGTACGTCGGCCCGATCACCCACGTCGGTAACAACCGGGTCCGCCAGTCGACGACCGCGAGTGCCACCGAGATCGGGACCAGCGGCAACAGCACGAGCAGGGGCCAGTCCCAGCCCGTGGCCAGCCCGACGAACGCCGCGCTCACGCCGGCGGCGACCGCGGCCTTCCACGCGAGTCCCGGCCGGGCGGCCACGGCGGCGTACGGCTCCTTCGGCTCCTCGGGCACCGGGTCGGCCTCGCCGCTGGGCTCGGGCTCGTCGGTGGGCTCGGGCTCCTCGGGCTCGGGCTCGGGGATCCGCGCGATCAGTCTCGGCACCAGCAGGCCGCTCGCCAGCCCGACCACGCCGGTCACCGCGGCGGTGACGGGGTAGAGGTCGCTCACGCCCTCGCCTCGAGCGCGTCCTCGGCGGCCCGGCGCATGGCGCCCACCGGGACGTCGAAGCGCCCCGTCATCGCCGTCACCTGGTTGACCGCCTGGGCGACCAGCAGGTCGAGCCCGCTGATCACGGTCCGGCCGGACCGCGCGGCGGCTGCGGCCAGCGGCGTCGGCCAGGGTTCGTAGACCACCTCGAACACCAGGGGGATCTCGGCGACCGCGGCCAGCAGGTCGGGCGTCTGCGCGGAGGCCGGGACGGTCGAGACCAGGACGTCAGCCGCCTGCGACGCGTCGGCGACCTCGTCCACGGTGCGTACCTCGACCGACGGCGCGCTCCGGTGCGCGGCCACCGCGTGCACGGTCTCGGCCGCGCGGCCGGGCTCGCGGACCACGAGCGTGGCCTGCGCCATGCCGCGCTCGGCCAGCGCCAGCAGCACCGAGGTGGCCGTGGCTCCCCCACCGAGCACGACGACGTCCTTGAGGGGAGCCTCGTCGTGCTCGCCGAGGACCATCAGCGCCCCGGTCACGTCGGTGTTGAGGCCGTGCCGGGAGCCGTCGGGCTCCACGAGGATCGTGTTGCACGCCCCGGTCCCGGCCACCCACTCGTCGTACGAGCCGAGCAACGGGACCGCCTCGCGCTTGAGCGGCATGGTCAGCGACAGCCCCCGCCATCGCGCCGGGTCGAGCCCGTCAAGGAACCGGCCGAGGCCGCCCGCGGCGACCAGCACAGCGTCGTACTGCCAGCCCGTCAGGCCCAGCGCGTCGTACGCCGCGCGGTGGATGACCGGCGAGAGGGAGTGGTCGATCGGGTCGCCAAGGACGGCGCACCTCATGGACTCAGCACCGGTCGGACTGGGTCTCGCAGTACTCCTGGAGCTCCTGCTTGTACTGGAGGAACGTGTCGTAGTCGTCGGTGAACTTGGTCTCGCCGGTCTCGAGGTTGACCGTGACGTAGAAGAACCACGGCCCGTCCGCCGGGTTCAGCGCGGCCTGGATGGCGTCGTCGCCGGGCGCCTCGATCGGGCCGGGCGGCAGTCCCTTGTTCCTGTAGGTGTTGTACGGCGAGTCCACCTCGAGGTCCTCCGAGGTCGGCACGGCGACCAGCGACCGGTCCAGCGCGTAGTTCACGGTGGCGTCGATCTGGAGGTATCCCGCGGCGGGGTTGGGGTCGATCTCGAGCCGGTTGTAGATCACCCGCGAGATCTTGACGCGGTACTTGCCCCGACCCTCGGCCTCGATCAGGCTCGCGATCGTCATGATCTCGTGCGGGCTGTAGCCCAGCGACTGCGCAGCGGCCTCGAGGTCGTTGTCCTGGGCGGCCTGCTGCCAGCGCACCACCATGTCGCGGAGCATGTCGGCGGGCTGCTCCTTCGGCCCGAAGGAGTACGTCGCCGGGAACAGGTACCCCTCCGGGTTGCCGTCGGCGTACGCCGGCAGCCCGAGCGCCTTCGGGTCGGCGAGGGCCTTGTCGAACTCGGCCTTCTCGAAACCGGTCTGCTCGACCAGGAGGGCGACGATGTCCTTGACCCGCAGCCCCTCGGGCACGGTCACCGCGGTGGTGACGATGTTGCTCGGGTCGATCAGGATCGCGAGGGCGTCCTCGGCCTTCATCTCCTTGCGCAGCGCGTAGAAGCCGGCCTGGATGTTCGAGGACTGGGGGTTGCCCTGGGCCACGTCGATGAACGCGTCGACCGAGGCGACCACACCGGCATCCTTGAGGCCGCGGCCGATGTCGGCCGCGGTGTCCCCGGACTTCACCTCGTAGGTGACCTCCCCGGTGCCCGGGCCCGGGTAGTCCTCGGGCGACGCGAACTGATCCCTGACCTTGTCCATGCCGACGGAGACGCCGTAGTAGAGCCCCGCCGCCAGCACGGCCAGGATGGCCAGCGCGAGGAGGCACCCCGGTCCCCGGCGCCGGTTCTTCTGAGCCCGCCGGCCGCCCGCGGGGGTCTGGGTCTCGCCCTCGTCCAGAAGGCCGATGTCGCTCATTGAGTCTCCTCGATGATCTCTCCCGGCGCGGTGCCGCTGGCTCTCTCGGTGTCCAGCACGTGCTGGAGGATCACCACGGCGGCAGCCTGGTCCACGACCGCCCGGCGCTTGGCCCCCGAACGGCCTCGGTCGCGCAGCATAGCCTCAGCGCTCACGGTGGTCAGTCTCTCGTCGGCCAGCCGCACCGGAACCGGCGCCACCCGCCGGGCCAGCCGGCGGGCCCACTCGCGCACCTTGGTCGCCGCCGGCCCCTCGCCCCCGGAGAGCGACCGGGGCAGGCCGACGACGATCTCGAGCACCCGGTCCGGGTCGCCGTCCTGCTCCTCGGCGAGCAGCTCGGCGATGCGGGCCAGGTCGCCCCTGCCGCTGGCGACCGTCTCGACCGGGGTGGCCAGGAACCCGGCCGGGTCGCTGCGGGACACCCCGATCCGGGCATCGCCGGGGTCGAGGCCGATCCGTACGCCCGGCCTCATCACGCCGCCTCCGCCCGCCGAGTCGGGGTTACTGATGCGCAGTAACCCCGACTCGGCAGCCAACGACATATCGCTACACGCCGAGTCGGGGTTACTGATGCGCAGTAACCCCGACTCGGCATGGATGAACGCCTGATCAGGACGTCGCCACCTTGCCGACCTCGGTGCGGACGAGAGCGAGCGCCTCGTCGATGCGGGACGAGTCGGCGCCGCCGCCCTGGGCTACGTCGTCCTTGCCGCCGCCCTTGCCGCCGACCAGCGGCCCGACCGCGCGGACCAGCTCGTTGGCGCTCAGCCCGCGCGCGCGGGCCTCGTCGTTCACCGCTGCCACGACCGAGACCTTGCCGTCTGCGTCGCCGATGACGACCACCACGCCCGGCTGGCCCACGTGGAGCCGGCCGCGCACGTCGAGCGCGAGGGTGCGCACGTCGGCGCCGCCCGCGCCGGGTGCGCGGGTCGCCACCAGGGCGACGCCGTCCAGCTGCTCGGCCTGCGCGGCGAGGTCGCCGGCCCGCGCGAGCAGCCCGGCCACCCGCACCTTCTCGAGCTCCTTCTCCGCGGCGCGGAGCCTCTCGACGATGTCGTTGACCCGCTCGGGCAGCTCCTCGGGGCGCGCCTTGAGCGCCTCCGACAGCTGGGCGACCAGCACGTGCTCGCGAGCCAGGAACCGATAGGCATCGCTGCCGACCAGCGCCTCGACCCGGCGTACGCCGGATCCGATGGACGACTCGCCCAGCAGCTTGATCACGCCGAGCTTGCCGGAGCTTCCGGCGTGGGTGCCGCCGCAGAGCTCACGGGCCCAGTCGCCGACCGAGACCACGCGGACCTCGTCGCCGTACTTCTCGCCGAACAGCGCCATCGCGCCGGACCTGACCGCCTCGGCCTGGGTCATCACCTCGGCGTGCACGGCGAGGTCCTCGAGGATCACGTCGTTGACGCGTGCCTCGACGTCGACCATCACCGAGTCCGGGACCGCCCCGGCCGCGGAGAAGTCGAACCGGAACCGGCCGGGGGCGTTCTCCGAGCCGGCCTGGGTCGCGGTCTCCCCCAGCGCCTCGCGGAACGCCTTGTGCACCATGTGCGTCGCGGTGTGAGCGCGCGAGATGGACAGCCGCCGCTCCAGGTCCACCAGCGACTGCGCCGCCAACCCCGGGGTGACCTCACCGGACAGCACGGTCGCCTGGTGGACGATCAGGCCGGTGATCGGCGACTGGACGTCGCGGACCTCGAGCCGGGCGCCGTTCTCCAGGTCGATGATGCCGTGGTCGGCGAGCTGGCCGCCGCCCTCGGCATAGAACGGCGTCCGGTCAAGGACCACCTCGACGTCCTCGCCCTCGCGCGCGCTGGCGACCACGCCGTCGGCGGTGACCAGGCCGCGCACCGCGCCCTCGCTGACCACCTCGGCGTAGCCGGTGAACTCGACCGGCGCGCCCAGCGCGTCCGCCACCGCGCGGTACGCCGACGCGTCCCGGTGCGCGCCCTTCTTGGCGCGCGCGTCCGCCTTCGCCCGCTCGCGCTGCTCCTGCATCAGCCGCCGGAACCCGACCTCGTCGACTTCCAGCCCCTGCTCGGAGGCCATCTCGAGGGTCAGGTCGACGGGGAATCCGTAGGTGTCGTGCAGCGCGAAGGCCCGGTCCCCGGACAGCTCGGTGCCACCGGCCCGCTTCACCTCGGCCACGGCGGTGTCGAAGATCGCGGTGCCCGCACGCAACGTCTGCCGGAACGCGTCCTCCTCGGCGTACGCGATGGTCGAGATCCGCTCCCAGTCGCGGTGCAGCTCGGCATAGGTCTCGCCCATCTTGTCGCGGCTGACCGGCAGCAGCTCGGGGAGCGCCGGGTCGTCGTAGCCGAGCAGCCGCATCGAGCGGATCGCGCGACGCATCAGCCGGCGCAGCACGTAGCCGCGCCCCTCGTTGCCGGGGGTGACGCCGTCACCGATGAGCATCAGCGAGCTGCGGATGTGGTCGGACACGACGCGGAACCGCACGTCGTCCTCATGGTTCGCGCCGTAGGTCCGGCCGGTCAGGGCCGCGGCCCGCTCGATCACCGGGTACATGACGTCGATCTCGTACATGTTGTCGACGCCCTGGAGCAGGAACGCGACCCGCTCCAACCCCATGCCGGTGTCGATGTTCTGCTTGGGCAGCGGCCCGACGATGTCGAAGTCGTCCTTGGCGCGGACCGCGCTGAGCTCCTCCTGCATGAAGACCAGGTTCCAGATCTCGAGGAGCCGGTCCTCCAGCTTGGCCGGCATGTCCGGGCCGAGCTGCTCGGGCACGAAGTCCGGGCCGTGCTGGGAACCGCGGTCGTAGAGGATCTCCGAGCACGGGCCGCCAGGCCCCGGCACCCCCATGGACCAGTAGTTCTCCTTCTTGCCCAGCCGCAGGATGCGCTCCACGGGGAGCCCGGTGACCTTGCGCCAGAGCTCGAGGGCCTCCGCGTCGTCCGCATAGACGCTCGGGTAGAGCTTGCTCTCCTCCAGTCCCCAGCCGCCGTCGGCCCGGGACTTGGTGACCAGGTCCCAGGCCAGCTCGATGGCGCCTTCCTTGAAGTAGTCCCCGAAGGAGAAGTTGCCGCACATCTCGAAGAACGTGCCGTGCCGGGTGGTCTTGCCGACGTCCTCGATGTCGGGCGTGCGCACGCACTTCTGCACGCTCACCGCTCGCGCGTACGGCGGCGTCTCGTCACCCAGGAAGTACGGCTTGAACGGGACCATCCCGGCGTTGACGAAGAGCAGGGTCGGGTCGTCGAGCAGCAGCGAGGCGGACGGCACGGCGGTGTGGGCACCCCAGCGCGTGTCGTTCTCGAAGTGCGCGACGAAGTTTCGTCGGATGTCGGCGGTGTCCATCAGCCTCAGCCCTCCTCTTCATGTCTCGTTGTGAGCTCTGGTCGTCCATGAGGGGCCAAGGCGAACCGTTCGCGCAACTCGGTTTCGGCCTCGGCCTTGCCCTGGGCCACCTCCTCGCGGAACATCCGCACCCCGACGGCCAACCCGTTGAGCCGGTCCTGCATCCCGTCGATGGTCAGCGCCTCGGCAGCACGGCGACCGCGGATCACGATGTAGATCCCGGCCCCGGCCCCGGCGACGAACCAGAGCCCGCGGTTCATGCGGCGGACTCTGCCCGGGTCTCGGCGGGCTGGTCCGCGCCCATCGCGGCTCGCTGTCGGGCCGCCCATTCGCGGCGCACCTCACGGAGCTCGATGCGGCGCTGCTTGCGCGAGCGCTTGACCTCCTGGCGCATGTGGAAGCGGATCCGGTTGCGTGTCTCCGGCGCCAGTGCCCGGCGCAGCCCCTGGAACAGCGACGCGGTCTGCACAACCGTCTCCTTGAGCAGCAGGTCCGCGAACACCGGCCCGGGGACGGTCGCCACCGGCTCCGGTTCCGGCTCCGGCTCCGGCTCGCCGACGTGGGTGATGACGTACTCCAGTTCCACGGGCGGGGTTGCCGGGGCTGCAGGTGCCACCGGCGGCGGCGCCTGCAGCTCGGCGATCCGGTGCTCGAGTACGTCGATCCGGCCGCGCAGCCGCACCGTCAGCACGGCGAGCACGAGGACCATCAGCGCGAGGACGCCGGTCCCGATCAGCAGCAGCCATGCCATGGCAAATGACCCTATCGCGGGCATCAGTGCCGTCAGGTAGCAGCAGATCGCGCGGGTGAGCGTTTGCCCTGCTGCGCGGGCGCTGGCGCGGGACCAGGGTCGGGTCGTGTGCCTCGAGAACGCCCTATCGCCCGTCGTGAGGCACACGACCCAACAGCGAGCCGCGCCGCCGCCAATGCGCGAGCACCGTGATCGGGTCGTGTGCCCGAGAACGCCCTATCGCCCGTCGTGAGGCACACGACCCAACAGCGAGCCGCGCCGCCGCCAATGCGCGGGCACCGTGATCGGGTCGTGTGCCTAAGAACGCCCTATCGCCCGTCGTGAGGCACACGACCCAACAGCGAGCCGCGCCGCCGCCAACGCGCGAGCACCGTGATCGGGTCGTGTGCCTGAGAACGCGCCATGGCTCGTCGTGAGGCACACGACCCAGCAGCGAGCGTTGGGTCAAACGAATTGTGGACCCGCCTGCTCCATCCGTAGGAGCAAACCTGGGCGGCTGCCCGCCATCACCCAGGTCAGGTACCCCGGATGATCCGCCGCACCCGGGCCCAGCGCTCCTTGATCGTCGCCTCGGCGCCGAGCTCGGTGGGCTGGTAGTACTCGGCGTCCAGCACGACGTCGGGGGCGTACTGCTGCTCGGCGATCCCGTAGGGCTCGTTGTGGCTGTAGGTGTACGACGTCCCGTGGCCGAGCTTCTCCGCGCCGCCGTAGTGGGCGTCGCGCAGGTGCGCGGGCACCGGACCGATCTTGCCGGCCTTCACGTCGGCCGAGGCGGCCTCGATCGCGACGATCACCGCGTTGGACTTGGGGGCGACGGCCAGCGCGATCGTGGCCTGGGCGAGGTTGAGCCGGGCCTCCGGCATGCCGATCAGCTGGACCGCCTGGGCCGCGGCCACCGCGGTCGGCAGCGCGGTCGGGTCGGCCAGGCCGATGTCCTCGCTGGCCAGGATGACCAGGCGGCGCGCGATGAACCGCGGGTCCTCCCCTGCCTCGATCATCCGGGCCAGGTAGTGCAGCGCGGCGTCCACGTCGGACCCGCGAATGGACTTGATGAACGCGCTCGTCACGTCGTAGTGCTGGTCGCCCTGGCGGTCGTAACGCACCGCTGCCTGGTCGACGGCGGTCTCGGCCGTCTCCAGGTCGACCGCCGTGCTGCCCCGCGCCGCAGCCGCGCCGGCGGCCGCCTCCAGGTAGGTGAGCGAGCGACGCGCGTCTCCCCCGGACAGCCGGACCAGGTGGTCGACCGCGTCGTCGTCGACGGTGTAGGCCCCGGCCAGGCCGCGCTCGTCTGTCAGAGCGTGGTCGAGGACGGCCCGGATGTCGTCGTCGGTGAGTGACTCCAGGCGCAGCAGCAGGCTGCGCGAGAGCAGCGGCGAGATCACCGAGAAGAACGGGTTCTCGGTGGTCGCCCCGACCAGGGTCACCCAGCGGTTCTCGACCCCCGGGAGCAGCGCGTCCTGCTGCGCCTTGTTGAACCGGTGCACCTCGTCGACGAACAGCACGGTCTCGTGGCCGGTGGCGACCAGCTCGGCGCGGGCCGCGTCGATGGCGGCGCGCACCTCCTTCACCCCGGCCGAGACCGCGGAGACCTCGACGAAGCGGCGGTCGGTCTGGTGGCTGAGGATCGCCGCGATCGTGGTCTTCCCGGTCCCCGGCGGCCCCCAGAGCAGCAGCGACATCGACTGGTCGCCCTCGACCAGTTGGCGCAACGGCGACCCGGGCGCTCGCAGCTGTTCCTGGCCGACCAGCTCGTCGAGCGTGCGGGGCCGCATCCGGACGGCGAGGGGCGCGGACGCGTGGGGCGGGGAGCTCAGCGAGCCGGAGCCGGAGCCGCCGCCCGGCGCGGCGGTCGCCCGCAGCGGGCCGGACTCGAAGAGCTCCTCAGACTCGCCCAAACGACTTCGTGCTCAGGTCGTACCACTCGTCGCCGTACCCGGGGTGGCTCAGCTGGTCCTGGTCGGTGACGGTCCCGGCCGAGTCGGCGTTCCCCTCCCGGTCCAGCCCCAGCAGCGGCGCGGTCACCGGCTCCTTCGGGTGTGCCCCGATCTCGCCCGGGAAGTGGCAGGCCACCTTGTGCTTCGGCCCGATCTGGAGCAGCGGCGGCTCGGCCTTGGCGCAGATCTCCTGGGCGATCGGGCAACGGGTGCGGAACCGGCAGCCGGACGGCGGGTTGATCGGGCTCGGCACGTCCCCGGTGAGCCGGATCCGTTCGCGGCGACCACCCACGGAGGCCTGCTTGACGTCGGGTACGGCGGAGAGCAGCGCCTGGGTGTAGGGGTGGTGGGCGTTCAGATAGATGCTTTCGCGGTCACCGATCTCGACGATCTTGCCGAGGTACATCACCGCCACCTCGGGGCAGAAGTGCCGCACGATGGCGAGGTCGTGGGCAATGAAGAGGAAAGCGACCCCGAACTCTCGCTGGATCCCCTGGAGCAGGTTGATCACCTGGGCCTGGATCGACACGTCGAGCGCGGAGACCGGCTCGTCGGCGACCAGCAGCTTCGGGTTGAGGGTCAGCGCCCGGGCGATGCCGATGCGCTGCCGCTGGCCGCCGGAGAACTCGTTGGGGAACCGGTTGTAGTGCTCGGGGTTGAGCCCGACGATCTCGAGCAGCTCTCTGACCCGGTCGAGGACCTGGTTGTTGGGCACGATCTTGTGGATGCGCAGTGGCGCGCCGACGATCGAGCCGACCGTGTGCCGCGGGTTCAGCGAGGTGTAGGGGTCCTGGAAGATCATCTGGATCTCCCGGCGCAGCGGCTTGAGCTCGCGCTGGGGGATCTGCGCGATGTTCTTGCCGTCGAAGATGATGTCGCCGCCGGTGGGCGTCAGCAGCCTGGTGATCAGCCGACCAGTTGTCGACTTGCCGCAGCCGGACTCGCCCACCAGGCCGAGCGAGCCGCCCTCCACGACCTCGAAAGAGACTCCGTCGACGGCCTGCACATTGCCGACGGTGCGGTGGATGAGCCCCGTCGACTTCACCGGGAAGTACATCCGCAGGTTGTCGACGGTGAGGATGGGCTTGGCGTCCTTGGGCGCCTCGGTCGCCGCGTGGCCCGCGAACGGGTCGATGTCCGCGTCGGTCACGAAGGTCGCGTCGCGGTCCTCTCCACCGGCCTCGGGCTCCTGCCCCGGCTCCGGCTTCGCGTGTTGCTCGGCGGTGGACATCAGACTGGGCCTCCTGACTCGCGGCCGACATGGGCGCCAGGAGACTCGCCCGGCCCCGCCTTGGCCTCCTCGCCCAGCTCGGCCAGCTCGGCGGCGAGCTCGGGGGCGATCTCGGGCAGGATCTCGGTCTGGTAGATGCTCTCCGGGTCGGGCAGATGGCAGCGCTTCAGGTGGCCCTGGACGCGGGCGCTGGGCAGCAGCTCTGGCGTGGTGGTGCGGCACAGGTCGCCGGCGACCTTGTCGCGGTGGGCGCACCGCGGGTGGAAGTGGCAGCCCGACGGTGGGTTGAGCAGGCTCGGCGGGGCGCCCGGGATCGGGATCAGCTTCGCGCTGGTGTCGCCGGTGACGTCGGGGACGCTGGAGAGCAGACCCCACGTGTAGGGCATCTCCGGGTGGGTCAGGATCTCCGAGGTCTTGCCGTACTCGACCGCGCGACCGCCGTACATGACCAGGGTGTCGTCGGTCATCTCGGCCACCACGCCCAGGTCGTGGGTGATGATGATGACCGCGGAGTTGAACTCGCGCTGGAGGTCCTGGAGGAGGTCCAGGATCTGTGCCTGGACGGTCACGTCGAGGGCGGTGGTCGGCTCGTCGGCGATCAGCATCGACGGGTCGTTGACCAGCCCCATCGCGATCATGGCGCGTTGCCTCATGCCGCCGGAGAACTGGTGGGGATAGTCGTCCACACGCCGGTCCGGCTGCGGGATCCCGACGCGGTCGAGCAGCTCGATGGCGCGCCGGCGGCCCACCTTCTTGGACACGTTCGCGTGAACCCGGTAGGCCTCGATGATCTGGGCGCCCACCGTGTAGTAGGGGTGCAGGGCCGAGAGCGGGTCCTGGAAGATCATCGCGACGTCGCGGCCCCGGAGCTGGCGCATCTCCTTCTCGGACAGCGTCAGGACGTCGGTGCCGTCGAGGATGATCTGGCCGGACAGCTGGGCGTTGCTGCCGTGGAAGAGGCCCATGATCGCCGAGCTCGACACGGACTTGCCCGACCCGGACTCGCCGACGATGCCCAGCGTCTGGCCGCGGTCGATCGTGTAGCTGAGCCCGTCGACGGCCTTGACGATCCCGTCGGCGGTCGGGAAGTGGACCTTGAGGTCCTTGACGACGAGGAGGGGTTCACCGGCCGTGGCAGGCTTCGGCGACAGCGACTCGTGGACCTGCGCTGCTGAAGAGGACACGTATCAACCTAACCCAGTCGCACGCGCGGGTCGATGACCGCATAGAGCAGGTCCACCACGATGTTGGCGGTGATGACGAACGACGCCACCAGCAGCACGATACCGACGATGAGTGGCAGGTCGAAGCGCTGAATGGCGGTGATCGACAGCTTGCCGACGCCGTTGAAGTTGAAGACCCGCTCAGTGATGATCGCGCCGCCGAGCAGGCCGGCCAGGTCGAGACCGGAGAGAGTCACCAGCGGTGTCAGCACCGCCCGGAGGGTGTGCTTGCCGATGACCACGCGCTGGGTGAGCCCCTTGGCCCGCGCGGTGCGGATGTAGTCCTCGCTCATGGTCTCGAGCACGAACGCGCGCGTCATCCGTATGTAGCCGGCCATGTAGACCAGAGCCAGCGTGATCGCCGGCAAGATCATGCCGGTGGCCCACAACCAGGGGTTCTCGGTGAGCGGGGTGTATCTGGGCAGGTCGACAATGCCCCAGCGGATCGCGACGAACTTCAGCAGCAGCAACCCGATGAAGAAGGTCGGGAACGCGAAGGCCAGGAGGGAGAACCCCACGATGGCCTTGTCGACGATCCTCCCCTTGAACAGGGCAGCCGTCACTCCGAGCAGCACGCCGCCGGCCATCCAGAGCGCGAACGCCGCCAGGGCCAGGGAGACCGAGATGGGGAGCTTGTCCTTGATCAGGTCGTTGACGGGCTTGCCGTAGCCGGTGGAGTAGCCGAGGCAGCCCGGGCCGCAGTCCACGATCTGGGTGGGTTCGGCCTTGCGCAGCTTCTCGTCGTCGGGGAACTCGCGGCCGGCGACGAACCCCTTGGCGAACTTGCCCCACTGGACGATGGTCGGCTCGTCGTAGCCGAGGGCCTTCTTGGTCAGCTCCAGCTGGGACGCGGTGCACTTGGGCCCGCACGCGTACCGCTCGGGCGTCGACGAGCTCGCGTAGAACAGGTAGAAGGTGACCACGCTCATGACCACCAGGAGCAGTACGCCGCTGATCAGCCGGCGGATGGTGTAGGCGAACACGGACACCTCGAGACGTCAGATAACCGGTGGGATCCCGGCTCCGTGCGACCCCGCCGGGTGGCGGGGCCGCACGGGCCCGGTTGCGTCTAGAGACGCGGTGATTCAGTTGATTATTGCAGTTATTGCAGGACGATTGTCCCGTGGGTGTCAGCTGCCGTCCACGACGGAGATGACGCCCAGGTCGGGGTAACCGTTGGTGCCCGAGGAGTTCACGTAGTTCTCGATGTTCGAGCCACGCAGGAAGTAGAACTTCGTGACGTCCAGCGGGATGTAGGCGACGTCCGCAGCGAGCATGTTGTCGACCTCGGCCCACATCTGGTTGGCCGTGTCGAAGTCGGGCTCGGCCGCAGCCGCGTCCATCGCCGCGTTGACCTCGTCGCTCTTGTAGTTGCCGTAGTCCTGACCGTTGGAGTTCTTGGTCAGGTTGATCCGGCTGTCGAACAGCGGCGGGATCACCGTGGAGATCGACGGCCAGTCAGAACCCCAGCCACCCCAGATCAGGTCGCTGTCGGAGCCGGGCTTCTGGACCGTCTCGTAGTAAGGACCGGAGGGGTCGAGCCCGTCGAGGGTGACCTCGAACCCAGCAGCGTCGAAGGACGCCTTCAGCGCCGCCATGGCCTTCTCACCGGCGTCCGACCCGATCGGGTAGGTGTACTTGATCGGGTACGGGAGCTGCTCACCGGACTCCTCGAGCAACGCCTTCGCGGCCTCGATGTCCCCACCCTCCGGACTACCGAAGCTCTCGCTGGGTGTGTAGCCCGGAACCGCCGGGTTGACGATCGAGACAGCCGGAATCGACGCCCGCTCGCCACCCAGCGCACCGGTGTACGCCGCCCGGTTGGTCGCCAGGGCAAGCGCCTGGCGGACCTTCAGGTTGGTGACCCGGTTGAAGTTGGGCAGCAGGTAGTCGACGAACGGCGACTCGATGTTGACCGCCCGCTCGGCGACGTCCCCGGTGATCTGCGGGTACTGCGCCGGCGTGATGTTGCGCGTCGAGATCGCGTTGGCGTCGTCACCCTCGTTGGCGATCAGCCGGTCGATGATCACCTCGGGCTCGATCCCCACCTGGAAGACGAACGAGTCGGGGTTCGCCTCGCGGTTCTTGTCCTCCTCAGCGATCCCACTCGGGGTTGCGGACGTAGGTGCCGCCGGTGTCCTCGTTCCACTCACCGTCGAGCATGTACGGGACCGTTGGAGAAGACCTGCAGGTCCGACTTGTCGCCCTGGTCCTTGTCCGCGCGGTACGGGTCGAAGGAACGCAGCGAGGCGACCGCATACGGGAAGTCCGGCCACGGCTTCTTGAACCGGTAGGTGATCGTGTTGCCGTCGCAGGTCACGGCCTTGTCGAACTCGGCCTGGCCCTCGCCGGTGTAGGGACCCTTGTAGGCGGGACTGCCGTCGGCGGCCTCGGGGACGTCCAGGAAGCCGAGGATGTAAGGCGGCCCACCGGTGATCACGTCGGTCGCGAAGGTGCGGGACACGCCGTACTTGAAGTCCTCGCAGGTGATCGGCTGGCCGTCCTGCCAGACCGGCGCCGGGTCCTTGAGCGTGAACGACCACTCGGTGGCGTCCTCGTTGGACTGGCCGGCGTCGGTGGCCAGGTCGGGGATCGGGGTCTGGCCCGTGACCGCGTCGGTGTCACCGAGCGGGAAGTTCAGCCCAGCTGCGGTAGACCAGCCTGCTCGTGTTGGCCAGGTCGCGGCCAACGTACATGCGCTGCGGGTCGAGGTGCTCGGTGACGGACGTCTCGAGTGAGTAGATCGTCCCACCCTTGGTCGCGTCCGTGCGATCCGGCTGGGCGCCTTGCTCGACCTCGCCCCGTCGTCGTCTCCACCATCTCCACCGCAGCCGGCCAGGCTGACGGCGATGACCATGGATGCGGCTATTGATACCAGCCGCTTCCGGTTGGTTCCCATCAATTTTCTCCTTCGGAGGGATGTGTCTCGCCGTGAACGGCGCTTCTTTCCTGTGGAAAGCGTGTGCGGCCCTAGCGGCCGGATCTCGGATCCAGGGCGTCGCGCGCCCCGTCACCGAGAAGGTTGAACGAGATGACGATCGTCGCGATGATCGCCGCGGGGACGAAGAAGAACACGAAGTCGGAGTAGGCGTACTCGAGCGCGCTGTTGAGCACGTTGCCGAGCGTCGGCGTGGGGTTCTTGATCCCGACACCGAGATAGCTGAGGGCCGCCTCGGCGGACACGAAGGCCGGCATCAGCAGCGTGAAGTAGACGAGGAGCGGGGCCCAGAGGTTGGGCAGGATCTCCTTGAAGTAGATCCGGAACCGCGAGGCGCCCATCAGGATCGCGGCGTCCACGAACTCCCGCTCCCGGATCGACAGCACCTGGCCGCGGATCAGTCGCGCGATGGGCGGCCAGGCGAAGATGGCCAGCACGATCACGATGTAGGAGCCGTTGACGAAGGCGCCGTTGGGCCCGCTGGGTACGCCGATGTCCCTCATCCGGTCCACCAGAACCCCGGAGAGTGCGAGCAGCATCAGCGTGCTGGGGAAGGACAGCGTCAGGTCGATGATCCGTCCGACCACACTGTCGACGACGCCGCCGGTGAAGCCGGCGATGATGCCGAGCACGGTGCCGATGACCACGGTGATCAACGCAGCCGTCAGGGCGATGGTCAGCGACAGCGTCGCGCCGAGCATCAGCCGGGAGAGGACGTCGCGGCCGATGCCGGGCTCCACGCCGAGTGGGTGCGACAGGCTGATGCCGCCGCCCGTGCCCACGGGCAGGCCACCGGTCGTGTAGTCGATCAGGTCCGGGTTGTTCTTGTAGGGGTCCAGCACCCCGAGCTTCATCAGGATCGGCGACGAGACCGCCATCACGATGAAGAGGAGCGTGACGATGAGCGCCGCCATGGACAGCTTGTCCTTGCGGAACCGCGCCATCGCGAGCTTGAGGGGTGAGCGACCCTGGACATCGACCTTGCCAGACCCTTCGTCGGCCTCCGGTTCGATGAAATTGTCATCGCTGTGCGACTCCAGGTTTGAGGCTGTCAGCGTCACCTGGTCTTCCTTTCGCAGCCCGATCTCGTGGGGCGTGGGCCCCACCGGCAACCGGCACTCTATGTGACCCAGACCATGCAGTTGATCGCGAGCCGGTAACGATCTGGTCTCGGGCAGAGCCGCGCAGGCGTCCTGCGGATCAGGCTTCCGGCGGGAGATCTTCGCTCGGAATGGCGTCGACACCGGCTTCCTGGCGCTGCTGCGGCGTGATCGGCGCAGGGGCGTTGGTCAGCGGGTCGACCCCTCCCCCGGACTTGGGGAAGGCGATCACCTCACGGATCGACTCGGTGTCCGCCAGGAGGGCGGCGATCCGGTCCCAGCCGAAGGCGATGCCGCCGTGTGGCGGGGCGCCATAGGTGAACGCGTCGAGGAGGAAGCCGAACTTCTCCTGTGCCTCCGTCTCGTCGATGCCCATCACCGCGAAGACCCGCTTCTGCACGTCCTCGCGATGGATACGGATCGAGCCACCGCCGATCTCGTTGCCGTTGCAGACCACGTCGTAGGCCCAGGCCAGGGCCGAGCCCGGGTCGCGGTCGAAGGAGTCGAGGTCCTGCGGGGAGGTGAAGGCGTGGTGGACCGCTGTCCAGGCGCCGCCGCCAACCGCGACGTCGCCGGCCGCGGTCGCCTCGTCGGCCGGCTCGAACAGCGGTGCGTCGACCACCCACAGGAAGCTCCACGCGTCCTCGTCGATCAGGTCGCCACGGCGGCCGATCTCGAGACGTGCCGCGCCGAGCAGCGCCCGGCTGGGCTTGGGCAGCCCGGCCGCGAAGAACACACAGTCACCCGGCTGGGCGCCCACGTGATCGGCCAGCCCGGCCCGCTCCTTCTCGGAGAGGTTCTTGGCCACCGGGCCGCCGAGCTCGCCGTCCTCCTGGACCAGCACGTAGGCCAGGCCGCGGGCGCCGCGCTGCTTGGCCCACTCCTGCCAGGCGTCGAGCTGCTTGCGGGGCTGGCTGGCGCCGCCGGGCATCACCACCGCGCCGACGTACGGCGACTGAAACACGCGGAACGGCGTGTCCGCGAAGTAGTCGGTGCACTCGACGAGCTCCAGGCCCATCCGCAGGTCCGGCTTGTCGGTGCCGAAGCGGGCCATCGCCTCGGCGTACGTCATCCGCGTCAGCGGTCGGGACAGCTCGTGGCCGACGAGCGACCAGACCTCGGCCAGCACGTCCTCGGCGATCTCGATCACGTCGTCCTGCTCCGCGAAGCTCATCTCGATGTCGAGCTGGGTGAACTCCGGCTGTCGGTCGGCGCGGAAGTCCTCGTCGCGGTAGCAGCGCGCGATCTGGTAGTAGCGCTCGAACCCGGCCACCATCAGCAGCTGCTTGAACAGCTGAGGGCTCTGCGGCAGGGCGTACCAGCTGCCCGGCCGGAGCCGGGCCGGGACCACGAAGTCGCGGGCGCCCTCGGGGGTGGAGCGGGTGAGCGTGGGGGTCTCGATCTCCACGAAGCCGTGCGAGTCGAGGACGCCGCGGGCGGCCTTGTTGGCCTTGCTGCGCAGCCGGATCGCGGCGTTGGGTGCGGTGCGGCGCAGGTCGAGGTAGCGGTACTTGAGGCGGACCTCCTCGCCGACATCGACATGGTCGTCGATGGGGAACGGCAGCGCCGCGGCGACGCTGAGCACCTCGAGCTCGGACACCACCACCTCTACCTCGCCGGTGGGCAGGTCCGGGTTGGCGTTGCCCTCGGGTCGCAGTCCGACCTCGCCGGTGACCTTGACGCAGAACTCGTTGCGCAGCTGGTGCGCGACGGCCTCGTCGCGGACGACGACCTGGACGACGCCGCTGGCCTCACGCAGGTCGATGAAGGTGACCCCGCCGTGGTCGCGGCGGCGCGCCACCCAGCCGGCCAGGGTGACTGTCTGGCCGGCGTGCTCGGCTCGCAACGAGCCGGCGTCGTGGGTGCGGATCACTTCTCTATCTCTCCTCGGATGTCGGTGCGGTCCAGCTCGCCGGGTCGGCGGGCACCTGCTCGCCGGTCCGGATGTCCTTGACCTCGTGACCGCCGTCGGTGCCGGGGAACCAGACGAAAGGTATGTCGCGACGCTCGGCGTACCGAATCTGTTTTCCGAACTTCTGGGCCGCGGCCGCGACCTCGGTCGGGATGCCGCGCGCCCGGAGCGCCGCGGCCACCGCCTGACTGGTGTCTCGCGACTGCTCGTCGACCAGGGCGACGAGGACGACGCTCGGCACCTTCGGCCCGGGGGCCAGGACGCCGTCGGCGAACAGCGGGATCAGCGTGCGGGAGAGGCCGAAGCTCACGCCGACACCCGGGTACGTCGTGCGGCCGTCGCTGGCGAGGGCGTCGTACCGGCCGCCGCCGCCCACCGACTTGAGCCGCTCGTAGCCGGCCATGTAGATCTCGAGCACGGTGCCGGTGTAGTAGTCGAGGCCGCGGGCGATCCGGAGGTTGGCCTCGACGGTGACGTGGTCGCTGACCGCGGACGCGCAGCCCTCGACGACCGCGGCCAGCTCGGCCAGCCCGGTCTCGAGGAGCTCGTCCTCGACGCCGAGCGCGTGCACGCGCTCCACGAACGAGGTGTCGGCGACGCGGATGGTGGCCAGCTCGAGGCACCGCTGAGCCTGCTCGGGGGTCGCTCCGGCGTCCTCGACCAGCATCTCCGCCACGGCGTCGGCTGGCTGCTTGTCGAGCTTGTCGATGGCCCGGATCGCCGCAGTGACGTCGGGGATCCCGAGGCCGCGGTAGAACCCCTGGATCAGCTTGCGGTTGTTGACCTGGAACGACAGGTCCGGCAGCGGCAGCGCGCCGAGCGCCTCGACCATCACCCGGACCACCTCGACGTCGTGGTGGAACGGCAGGTGGTCACGGCCGACGACGTCGATGTCGGCCTGCGTGAACTGGCGGTAACGGCCCTCCTGCGGCCGCTCGCCCCGCCAGGCCGGCTGGATCTGGTAGCGCCGGAAGGGGAACTCGAGCTTGCCGCTGTGCTCGAGCACGTAGCGGGCAAAGGGGACGGTGAGGTCGAAGTGGAGACCGAGCCCGGAGTCGCCGGCGCCGTCCTCGGCCTGGAGGCGGCGGAGGGCGTAGATCTCCTTGTCGACCTCTCCGCCCTTCGAGAGCCGGTCGAGCGGCTCGACGGCGCGGGTCTCGATGCTGGCGAAGCCGTGCAGCTCGAAGCTGCGCGACAGGCTGGCGATCACGTCGCGCTCGACGGCGCGGTGCTCGGGCAGCAGCTCGGGGAACCCGCTCAGCGGGCTGGGCTTGTCGGTCATGTCTCGATCAGCTGTGGGCGGGGAGATCTTGAAGGAACGGGTTGGTCGCGCGTTCGCGGCCGATGGTGGTCTGCTCGCCGTGGCCGGGCAGCACGACGATGTCGTCGGCCAGCGGCAGCACCTTGGTCGCGAGGCTGTGCAGCATCTTCTGGTGGTCGCCACCGGGCAGGTCGGTGCGGCCGATCGAGCCGGCGAAGAGAAGGTCACCGGCGAACAGCACCTCTGAGACGTCGGCGAGGTTCGGGTACGGCGTACGGAAGGTCACCGAGCCCTCGGTGTGGCCGGGCGTGTGGTCGACGACGAACCGGACGCCGGCCAGCTCGAGCTCCTGGAGGTCGCCGAGCTCGCGGACGTCGTCCGGCTCCTCCCAGGAGTAGTCGCCGCCCAGCAGCATCTGGGCGCTCTCCCGCGACATGCCGGCCATCGGGTCGCTGAGCAGGTGCCGATCGTCGGGGTGGATCCAGGCGGTCGCGTCGTACCCGCCGGCGACCGGCGCGACGCACCACATGTGGTCGACGTGGCCGTGGGTGACGAGCACGCTGACCGGTTTGAGGCGGTGCTCCTCGACGACGCGGGCCACGCCCTCGGTGGCGTCCATGCCCGGGTCGACGACCACGCACTCGGAGCCGGGAGCCGTCGCCACGACGTAGCAGTTGGTACCCCACGGGCCGGCGGGGAAAGCGGCGATCAGCACCGGCCTACCGTATCGGGGAGCCAGTCAGGTCACGGGGTCGCATCGGTTTGCGGCTGCCCTTCGGGGCCCTCACCCGGGCCGACTACCATGCCGCAGTGATGAGCCAGGGGTCGGTGCACGAATGGGGTCGCGTCGACGAGGACGGAACGGTCTTCGTCCGCACCGCCGACGGCGAGCGCTCAGTGGGCCAGTATCCCGCCGGCACCCCGGCGGAGGCCCTGGCGTTCTTCACCGACCGGTTCGAGGCGCTCGCCTTCGAGGTGGACCTCCTCGAGCAGCGGATCCGCTCGAGCGTGATGACGCCCGAGGAGGCGATCGAGTCGGTGAAGACCGTCTCGAGCCAGGTGACCGAGGCCAACGCCGTGGGCGACCTGGCCTCCCTGACCGCGCGGCTCGAGGCACTGCGGCCGGTGATCGAGGGGCAGCGCGAGGCCCGGCGGGCCGAGCGGGTGCAGCGGACCGCCGAGGCCAAGGTGGCCAAGGAGAAGCTGGTCGCCGAGGCGGAGCAGATCGCCGAGGGCAGCGACTGGCGGGCCGGCGCGAACCGGCTGCGCACGCTGCTCGACGAGTGGAAGGCACTCCCCCGCATCGACCGCTCCTCCGACGACAGCCTGTGGCGCCGGTTCTCGAGCGCGCGGACGTCGTACACCCGGCGCCGCAAGGCGCACTTCGCCGAGCAGCAGGAGAAGCGCGAGGCCGCGCGCAGCGTCAAGGAGCGGCTGGTCAAGGAGGCTGAGGCGCTGGCCGACTCCACCGACTGGGGTGCGACCGCCGGCCAGTACCGCGAGCTGATGAAGCAGTGGAAGGCCGCCGGCCCCGCGCCCAAGGACGTCGACGAGGCGCTGTGGCGCCGGTTCCGGACCGCTCAGGACACCTTCTTCGGCGCCCGGGACGCGACGAACGCCGCGCTGGACGCCGAGTACGCCGCCAACGCCGAGGTCAAGGAGCAGCTCCTCGTCGAGGCCGAGGCTCTGCTGCCCGTCACCGACCTCGACGCGGCCAAGCGCGCGCTCCGCGACATCGCGGAGCGCTGGGACGCCGCCGGCAAGGTCCCGCGGGAGCGGATGAAGGAGCTCGAGGCCCGGATCCGCGCGGTGGAGCAGTCGGTCCGCTCGCTCGAGGAGGAGAAGTGGCGCCGCTCGGACCCCGAGAAGTCCGCCCGCGCCGACGACATGGTCTCCAAGCTCGAGGCCGCCATCGCCCAGGTCGAGTCCGACCTCACCAAGGCCCGCGCCGCCGGCAACGACAAGCAGATCAAGGAACTGGAGGAGAACCTCGCCTCCCGCCAGTCCTTCCTCGACATGGCCCGCCGCGTCAGCTCCGAATACTCCTGACCGCTACGCCGAGTCGGGGTTACTGCGTATCGGTAACCCCGACTCGCCGACGTTCTAGCGCCGAGTCGGGGTTACTGCGCGTCAGTAACCCCGACTCGGCGAACGACGACAGTGGGTCGAGGCCAGGAGTCGTCCACATTCACACTGCGGGGCCGGGTTCTCCCCAGCGGGGATTCCGGCCCCCGAAACATCGCCCGCAGCGTTGAACCATCCCCCGCATGGATCTGCGCACTTTCGACGGCGCGACGGCGCTCGATTCCTCATGCAACCTTCCTCTGGACGTCCCGTTCACCGCGGCCGTGGCGCGAGCCGAGGGGGTCCCGCGCTACCTCCTGACTCGGTGGTGCCAACAGGGGCTACTTCGCCAGCCGATCCATCGGGTCTACGTATCTTCGTCGCTGCCCGACTCGACGTTGCTCCGCGTCGAGTGTCTGGTCTTGGTCATCCCTGAGGACTGTGTGGTGTGCGATCGGCACGCGGGCTGGCTGCACGGTGCCGAGATGGTGCTCGCACCCAACGAGCACCTCAATGTCATGCCGATCTCCATGTTCCGGCCTTCCGGAAACGGCCGGCTGGAGAACGGGATCGCGCTCAGTGGTGAGCGGAACTTGGTGCCCGAGGACATCACCGAGGTTCTCGGGCTACCCGTCACCACCATGCTCCGCACTGCGTGGGACCTCGGACGCGTGCGTCGACGGGAGGACGCCATCAGCGCCCTCGACCAGATGCTCCGCCTCTCCGGCTTCCCGCTGGAGGCCTTCCTCGGCGGGATCGAGCGGTTCCGCGGCATGCGGTGGGTCACCACGCTGCGAGTGGTCGCGCCACTGGCCGACGGCCGCGCGGAGTCCCCGCCGGAGTCGGTCCTGCGTCTGTACTGGATCGACGTCGGGCTGCCCACTCCCGAGCCCCAGCTCGAGATCTGGCGTGACGGCATCCTCGTTGCTCGTCTCGATCTGGGGAACCGAGACCTGGGGTACGGCGCCGAGTACAACGGCGAGGAGTGGCACACCACTCCCTCCCAGGTGGAGCACGATCGGATGCGCCTCGAGGCGGTCGCTGAGTGCGGGTACGTCGTCGACGAGTTCACCAGGGCGAACGTCTACGGCCACAACCGCGACGTCGAGAAGCTACTGCTTCTCGGTGCCGAGCGTGCCCGCCGTACCCGCGTATATCTGTGACTCGCGCCGAGTCGGGGTTACTGCGCATCAGTAACCCCGACTCGGCGTCGGCGCTATTGGGTGACGCGGTAGGCGTCGAAGACGCCGGGGACGGAGCGGACGGCTTTAAGGACGTTGTCGAGGTGCTTGGCCTCGGCCATCTCGAAGGTGAAGCGGCTCTTGGCGACGCGGTTGCGGGTGGTGGAGAGGTTCGCGCTGAGGATGTTCACGTGGGCGTCGGAGAGGACCATCGTGATGTCCGCGAGCAGGCGGGCGCGGTCGAGCGCCTCGACCTGGATGTTCACGAGGAACGTCGACTGGCCGGTCGGAGCCCACTCGACGTCGAGCAGTTTCTCGGGCTGGGTGCGCAGCTCGCCGGCGTTGGTGCAGTCGGTGCGGTGGACCGAGACCCCGCCCCCCTTGGTGACGAAGCCGAGGATCTCGTCGGGCGGCACCGGGGTGCAGCACTTGGCCAGCTTGACCCACACGTCCGGCACGCCCTTGACGATCACGCCGGCGTCGCCGCCGCTGGGCGCCTTCGAGCGACCCCGGCGGCCGGTGATGGTGACCGCCTCGGCCAGGTCCTCGGACGCTCCCTCGGCGCCGCCGTGCAGCTCGATGACCCGGCGTACGACGGCGTGTGCCGACAGGTTGCCCTCGCCCACCGCGGCGTAGAGCGCCGTCACGTCGGCGTGGTTGAAGTGCTCGGCCACCTGGGTCAGCGACTCGTGGGAGAGCAGCCGCTTGAACGGCAGCCCCTCCTTGCGCATCAGCTTGGCGATCTGGTCCTTGCCCTGCTCGATCGCCTCTTCACGCCGCTCCTTGGTGAACCACTGGCGGATCTTGGAGCGCGCCCGCGGTGACTTGACGAAGCCGAGCCAGTCGCGCGACGGGCCCGCGTTGGGCGCTTTCGACGTGAAGACCTCCACCACGTCGCCGTTGTCCAGGGTCGACTCCAGCGGCACCAGCCGGCCGTTGACCCGGGCGCCGATGGTGTGGTGCCCCACCTCGGTGTGTACGGCGTACGCGAAGTCGACCGGGGTCGCGCCGGACGGCAGCGCGATGACGTCTCCGCGCGGGGTGAACACGTAGGTCTCGGAACGGTTCATCTCGAACCGCAGCGACTCGAGGAACTCCCCCGGGTCCTCGACCTCGCTCTGCCAGTCGAGGAGCTGGCGGACCCAGGACATGTCGTCGAAGTCCCCGAGCTTCTCGGTGTCGACGCCGGTCCGGCCGTCCTCCTTGTACTTCCAGTGCGCCGCGACGCCGTATTCAGCACGCCGGTGCATCGAGAAGGTCCGGATCTGCATCTCGACCGGCTTGCCCTGCGGGCCGATCACCGTCGTGTGCAGCGACTGGTACATGTTGAACTTCGGCATCGCGACGTAGTCCTTGAACCGGTTCAGGACCGGGTTCCACCGCGAGTGCAGCACGCCGAGGACCGAGTAGCAGTCGCGATCGTCGGTCACCAGGATGCGGATGCCGACCAGGTCGTAGATGTCGGAGAACTCGCGCCCGCCCACGATCATCTTCTGGTAGATCGAGTAGTAGTGCTTGGGCCGGCCGGTGACGGTGGCCTTGACCTTGGCTTCGCGCAGGTCCTTCTCGACCTCGCTGATCACCTCGGCCAGGAACTGGTCGCGCGAGGGCGCCCGCTCGGCCACCATCCGCACGATCTCGTCGTAGATCTTGGGGTGCAGCGTCGCGAACGCGAGGTCCTCGAGCTCCCACTTGATCGTGTTCATGCCCAGCCGATGGGCCAGCGGGGCGTAGATGTCGAGGGTCTCCCGGGCCACCCGCTCCTGGGTCTCCTGCCGGACGTAGCGCAGGGTCCGCACGTTGTGCAGCCGGTCGGCGAGCTTGATGACCAGCACCCGGATGTCGCGCGACATCGCGACGATCATCTTGCGGATGGTCTCGGCCTGCGCCGAGTCGCCGTACTTGACCTTGTCGAGCTTGGTGACGCCGTCGACGAGCTGGGCCACCTCGTCGCCGAAGTCGGCGCGCACCTGCTCCAGGGTGTACGGCGTGTCTTCGACGGTGTCGTGCAGGAGCGCGGCCACCAGCGTGGGTTCGGTCATGCCGATGTCGGCCAGGATCGTGGTCACGGCGAGCGGGTGGGTGATGTAGGGGTCACCGCTCTTGCGCATCTGGGTGCCGTGCATCTCCGCCGCGGTTTCGTAGGCCCGCTCCAGCAGGGCCAGGTCTGCCTTGGGGTGGTTGGCGCGCACCGCCCGGAACAGCGGGTCGAGCACCGGGTTGCCGGGCTGGCTGCGGGTGGCGACCCGCGCCAACCGGGCGCGCATCGACCGGGTCGAGGCCGGAGTGGTGCCCTCACCGCGCTCCTCCGCGCGCGCCGGGTTGCGTCGCGTCCGGGCCCGCTCGGGGGCCGGCGCCGACTTCTCGTCGGTGCGCTCCTCCGTCACCGGTCCAGCGTACGCGCGCCGCCGCCCGGTCAGACCGTGAGCAGCGAGTGCAGCGGCAGGTCGCCGATGGTCTCCCGGCCGGGCAGGAAGCTCAGCTCCATCAGTACGGCGACCCCGGTGACCGTGCCGCCGCAGGACTCGACCAGCTCGCGGGTCGCGGCGACGGTGCCGCCGGTGGCCAGCACGTCGTCGACGAGCAGCACCCGCTCCCCCGGCCGTACGCCGTCGCGGTGCACCTCCAGCGTGGCCTCGCCGTACTCCAGCGCGTAGGAGACCGCGTAGGTCTCGCGCGGCAGCCGGCCGAGCTTGCGCACCGGGACGAAGCCGATCCCGAGGGCGAGAGCCACCGGCGCCGCCAGGATGAAACCGCGCGCCTCCATGCCGACCACCTTGTCGACGACCGGCGCGCCGGACTCGTCGCGACCGGCCGCGGCCAGCCCGTCGACGACCGCCGTGAAGCCGGCGTGGTCAGCAAGCAGCGGCGTGATGTCCTTGAAGACGATCCCCGGCTCGGGGAAGTCGGGGACGTCGACGACGAGGCGCTGCAGCGCCTCCCGCCCGGCCTCCGTCATGCGCTGGGTGTCACTTGCCGCGCTTGGAGCGGGGCTGCCTGGTCGGCTGCTGACGCCCGGACGCCCGGCTGGGCGCGACCGGACGCGGGGTCGTCGGGACCACCCGACCGCGACCCATCGCCTCGGTCGCGCCACTGCGCGGCGCGTCGTCGGCATCGTCGTCGTCATCGTCGAAGTCGTCGTCGACCAGCACGCCGCCCGGGGTCTCGGCGGCGTCGGGGTCCACGATCGGCAGGTCGTCCTTGAAGACCGGCACCGACGCGTAGCGGTCGACGTTGCGCCGCTCACGGGCTTTGGACCGGCGCTCGGCGAGCACGACCTCGCTCTCGGACGACTTCAGGTGCACCAGTAGCGGCGTGGCGATGAAGAGCGAGGAGTAGGCACCGGCCGCCATGCCGACGAACAGCGCGAGCGCGAGGTCCTTCAACGAGCTGGAACCGAGCTGCACCGCGCTCACGTAGAGGATCGCGCCCACCGGGATCAGCGCCACGACCGAGGTGTTGATCGAGCGGACCAGGGTCTGGTTGACCGCGAGGTTCGCGGCGTTCGCGTACGTCGTGCGGGAGGCGCGCAGGTCTTTGGTGTTCTCGCGGACCTTGTCGAAGACCACGACGGTGTCGTAGAGCGAGAAGCCCAGGATGGTCAGCAGGCCGGTGACCGTTGCCGGGCTGACCTCGAAGCCGGACATCGCGTAGATGCCGACGGTGATGATCACGTCGTGCGCGAGCGCCACGATCGCCGCGGCCGACATCTTCCATTCTCGGAAGTACGCCCAGATGAAGAGCACCACGAGCACGAGGAACACCACCAGGCCGAGCAGGGCCCGGTCCCTGACCTCGTTGCCCCAGCTGGCACCGATCTGGTCCTGGGAGAGCTGGCCCGGCGTGACGCCCAGGGTGTCGATGATCGTCTGGGTGACCTGGTTGCTCTCGTCGTTGGTGAGCTCCTCGGTCTGGACGAGGATCGAGCTCTCGCCGGACGTGGTGACGACCGGCTGCGAGGCGTTCTTGATGCCGAGGCCGCCGACGGCGTCCCGGAGCGCGTCGGCGTTGTCCTGGGTCACCTCCGAGTTCGGCAGGTCGCTCACCTTGTACTGGGTGCCGCCGGTGAACTCGATGCCGTAGTTGAGCCCCTTGAGGTAGAGGCCGAGCACGCACAGGACCACGATCAGGCCCGAGACGGCGTACCAGAGCCACTTGCGGCCGACGAAGTCGATCGAGGCCTTGCCGGTGTAGAGGTCGTTGCCGAGCCTGCTGACCTTGCCCATCAGGCCTTGCCCCCTTCAGCGGCCGCGCGCGTCGCGCTGGCGACCCGCGGCCGGTCCGGCGAGATCTTGTCCACGCCCAGCGTCTCCGCGCTCAGCCCGGAGAGCCTGCCGCCGCCGTTGTAGAACCTGAACCTCGCCAGCCAGGAGACCAGCGGCTTGGTGAAGAAGAAGAACACCACGAGGTCGATCAGCGTCGAGAGTCCCAACGCGAACGCGAAGCCGCGGACCACGCCGGCCGCGAAGATGTAGAGCACCACCGCTGCGAGCAGAGAGACCGCGTCGGCCGCCAGGCAGGTGGCTCGCGCCCGCACCCAGCCGGCCTCCACCGCGACCCGCATCGACCTGCCGTCGCGCATCTCGTCGCGGACGCGTTCGAAGTAGACGATGAAGGAGTCGGCGGTGATGCCGACCGCCACGATCAGGCCGGCGATGCCGGGCAGGGTGAGCGTGAAGTTGGCGGTCTTCGAGAGCAACAGGACCATCGCGTACGTCAACGCGGCGGCGACGCCCAGCGAGGAGACCACCACGATGCCCAGTCCGCGGTAGTAGACGAGGCAGTAGATCATCACCAGGAGCAGGCCGAAGAGGCCTGCGGTGATGCCCGCGGTCAGCTGGTCACCCGCTAATGACGGGCCCACCGTCTCCACGCTGAAGTCGGAGAACGAGACCGGCAGGGCGCCGAACTTGAGGCTGGTCGCGAGGCTCTTGGCCGAGGCCTGGGTGAAGTTGCCCGAGATCTGGGGCCGACCGTCGGTGATCAGGGCCTCCATGGTCGGGGCCGAGAGCACCTGGCCATCGAGGACGATGCCGAACTGCTTCTCCGTGCCGACCAGCGCCTCGGAGATAGCCGTGAACGCCTTGGTCCCCTCGCTGTTGAAGTCGAGCTGGACGACGTAGTTGATGTCGTTCTGCGGAATGGCGGCCGAGGCGTTGTCGAGGTCGGTGCCCTCGATCATCGATGCCGAGAGCAGGTACTTGGTCGCCACCTCGTTCTCGGAGTCCCACTCGCAGGTGACCAGCGGCTTCTTCGGGTCGTCCTCGACGTTGGCCGGGGTGCCGTCCTGCGGGCAGGTGAACTTGTTGTAGGCCGCAATCGCCTCGGGGTTGGGCGCGTCGCTCCACTTCAGCGGGTCGGCGACGTCGGGTCCGCCCTCGGGGGCGGGGGTGACGGGTACGCCGGTGGGGGTGGCGCCCTCGCTGGGGGCCGTCGACTCGCCATCGCCGGGGTTGGCCGACGAGTCGGCCGAGGCGCTGTCGGTCGGCGCCGGGGAGTCGGTCGCGTCGGAGTAGTGCGCCGGCGCCCGGTTGGCGGTGCCCGAGGGGCTCGCGGTGTCGGACGGCGCTTCGGTGGGTGTGGGGGTCGCGGAGGGAGCCTCGACGCCGGTGCCCGGGTCGTCCGGCGCGGTCGGGTCCTGCGGGGTGGTGGTGCCCCCCGCGCACGCCGCGGGGTTGAAGTCGGAGCAGGCCACGATCCGGAACCGCAGCTGGGCCTGGCGCTTCACGGTGTCGACGAGGTCGCGACGGCTCTCGCCGGGGATCTCCACCACGATGTACTTGTTGCCCTGCACGGTGACCTCGGCCTCGGCGACACCGGAGCCGTTGACGCGCTGGTCGATGATCTTGCGGGCCTCGTTGAGCGACGCGGTGCTCGGGTTGCCCTTCGGCGTCAGCCGGATGCTGGTGCCGCCTTGGAGGTCCAGACCGAGCTCGGGCTTCCAGACGCCGGCAAGCGCGACCAGCCCGAAGGCGATCGCCAACCCGAGGAAGAACACCCCGAGGGTGCGTCCGGGTCGGGCCGTGCGTGCCATCTCAGTTCTCCTCCGAGACTTCCGGGCTGTCGTCGGTGTCGCCTTGCTCCGGCTCGTCGCTCCGGACCACCTGGCCGACCGCGCCGCGGGCGACTCTGATGGTCACACCATCAGCGATCTCGACCTTCGCGATCCCTTCGTCGAGGCCGCGCACGGTGCCGTAGACGCCAGAGGTGAGGACAACCTCGTTCCCCACCTCCAACGAGGACTGCATGCGTGCGAGTTCCCGTTGCCGGCGCGCTTGCGGCCGCACGAGGATCAGCCAGAGCAGGAGGGCGAAACCGACCAGGGTCAACAGAGGGAGGGCGTCTTGCACGAGGGGGAAGTCTACGGCGCGGGGTACGACGGGGGCCGCATCGGCGGGTGACCCGCGTCTCTCACTCCTCGAAGAGCGTGGGCTCCTGGCGGGTCGGGGCGGTGAGTCCGAGGTGGTGCCAGGCCGCTGCGGTGGCGACCCGGCCGCGCGGGGTGCGCGCCAGGAACCCCTGCCGGACCAGGAACGGCTCGGCGACCTCCTCGACGGTCTCCCGCTCCTCGCCCACCGCGACGGCGAGCGTCGAGAGCCCGACCGGGCCACCGCCGAACCTGCGGCAGAGCGCGTCGAGCACGCCCCGGTCGAGCCGGTCGAGGCCGAGCTCGTCGACCTCGTAGAGCTCGAGGGCGGCGCGGGCGAGCTCGAGGGTGACGGTGCCGTCGGCGCGGACCTGGGCGTAGTCGCGGACCCGGCGCAGCAGCCGGTTGGCGATCCGCGGCGTGCCTCGCGACCGGGAGGCGATCTCGGCGGCACCGTCGGGCACGGTCGGGACACCCAGCAGCCCCGCTGAACGGTGCACGATCAGGTCGAGCTCGGCGGCGTCGTAGAACTCGAGGTGGCCGGTGAAGCCGAACCGGTCGCGCAGCGGCCCCGGGAGCAGCCCGGCGCGGGTCGTGGCGCCGACCAGCGTGAACGGCGGGATCTCGAGCGGGATCGCGGTGGCTCCCGGCCCCTTGCCGATCACGACGTCGACCCGGAAGTCCTCCATCGCGAGGTAGAGCATCTCCTCGGCGGCCCGTGACATCCGGTGGATCTCGTCCACGAAGAGGACGTCGCCGTCGTTCATCCCGGACAGGATCGCGGCCAAGTCGCCGGCGTGGGTGAGCGCCGGGCCGCTGGTGATCCGCAGGGGGGCGCCCATCTCGGTCGCGATGATCATGGCCAGCGTGGTCTTGCCGAGGCCCGGCGGGCCGGAGAGCAGGACGTGGTCGGGCGCCCGGCCGCGCATCCGGGCCGCCTCGAGGACCAGTCCCAGCTGGGCGCGCACGCGGTGCTGGCCGATGACCTCGTCGAGGGTGCGCGGCCGCAGCGCCGCCTCGATCGTCCGCTCGTCGGCCTCCGCCTCGGCGGTGGTGATGGAGTTGTCGGTGGTCATGCGCGGCTCAACGTCTGGAGGGCGGCGCGCAGCAGCGTGCCGACGTCGGGGCTCTCGCCGGCCTGGTCGGCGACGGAGTCGACGGCGCGGTCGGCCTCGCGGGCCGGCCAGCCCAGGCCGGTGAGCCCGTGATGCACCTGGTCGCGCCACGCGTCGACGTGCCGGACGGACCCGTTGTGGTGGCTCGCGCCGACCGGGCCGCCGAGCCGGTCGCCGAGCTCGAGGATGATCCGCTGGGCCACCTTCTGTCCGATCCCGGGGACCCGGGTCAACGTCCTGACGTCCTCCCCCGCGACCGCGCGGCGCAGGTCGTCGGGGCTGAGCACGGCGAGCATCGCCTGGGCCAGCTTGGGACCGACCCCCGACGCGGTCTGCACCAGCTCGAAGACCGCCTTCTCGTCCTCGTCGAGGAAGCCGAAGAGGGTCAGCGACTCCTCGCGCACCACCATGCTGGTCGGCAGCGTCGCAACCTGGCCGGTGCGCAAGGTGGCCAGCGTCCCCGGCGTACAGATGATCTCGAGGCCGACACCGCCGACCTCGAGCACGGCACTGGACAGGGTGACCGCGGCGACCGGGCCGCGCACGAAGGCGATCACGAGGTCGTCCCTGCGGCGGCCGCGAGGGCGGCGTCGATGCGGGCCTGCGCTCCGCCCCGCCAGATGTGGGTGATGGCGAGCGCCAGAGCGTCGGCGGCATCGGCCGGCCTGGGTGGTGCGTCGAGCCGCAGGATGCGGGTGACCATGGCACCGACCTGGGCCTTGTCGGCGCGGCCGTTGCCGGACACCGCGGCCTTGACCTCGCTGGGGGTGTGCAGCGCCACCGGCAGCCCGCGCCGGGCTGCGCAGAGAAGCGCGATCCCGCTGGCCTGCGCCGTGCCCATCACGGTGCTGACGTCGGACCGCGCGAACACCCGTTCCACCGCGACCGCGTCGGGCCGGTGCTCGTCGAGCCACGCCTCGAGGGCGCGCTCGATGCTCACCAGCCGCTGGGCCACCGGCTGGTCGGCCGAGGTCCGGATCACGCCCACGTCGATCAGGCGCAGCGGCCGTCCGGTCTCACCCTCGACCACGCCGACCCCGCACCTGGTCAGCCCGGGGTCGATGCCGAGCACACGCATGGAGCCTCCCGCGACGTCGCTGTCCGAACAGGTGTTCGCACGAAACGCTATCCGCGCCGGCCCCCAGTTCGGCGCACGACACGCTCGGCACCGGTGGGCGGTGAGTACGGGCCCATTTGCGGGACCGAATGCGGCCCTAGCTCACCGCCGCCCTGGGGCCGCGTCGGTGGGCGGTGAGTCTGCGCCCATTTGCGGGACCGAAAGCGGCCCTAGCTCACCGCCGCCCGGACCGGCAGGACACGGTCAGACGTCGAGAGCCTCCATGACCTCGTCCGGCACGTCGTAGTTGGCGTAGATGTTCTGTACGTCGTCGAGGTCCTCGAGCGCGTCGACGAGGCGGAACATCTTCCCGGCGGCGTCCCGGTCGAGGGCGACCTGCAGGTCCGGCACGAACGACGCCTCGGCCGAGTCGTAGTCGATGCCGGCGGCCTGGAGCGCAGTGCGGACCGCGACCAGGTCGGTGGGTTCGGAGACCACCTCGAAGCTGTCGCCGAGGTCGTTCACGTCGTCCGCGCCGGCGTCGAGGGTCGCCTCGAGGATGTCGTCCTCGGTGATCGTCCTGGCCTCCTGGGAGACCGGGACGAGGACCACGCCCTTGCGGTTGAACAGGAATGACACCGAGCCCGGGTCGGCCAGCGAGCCGCCGTTGCGGGTCATCGCGGTGCGGACCTCCATCGCGGCCCGGTTCTTGTTGTCGGTGAGGCACTCGATGAGCATCGCGACACCGGAGGGGCCGTAGCCCTCGTACATGATCGTCTGGTAGTCCGCGCCGCCCGTCTCCGCGCCGGAGCCGCGCTTGACCGCCCGGTCGATGTTGTCGTTGGGGACCGACGACTTCTTGGCCTTCTGGATCGCGTCGTACAGCGTCGGGTTGCCGGCCGGGTCTCCCCCGCCCATCCGGGCGGCGACCTCGATGTTCTTGATCAGCTTGGCGAACATCTTCCCGCGCCGGGCGTCGATGACCGCCTTCTTGTGCTTGGTGGTCGCCCACTTGGAGTGGCCGGACATGGCTCTTGCCCCTCAATAGGTATGGAGTGCTACGCGTTCGAGTGCTGGGCGACCAGGTCGACGAACAACCGGTGGATCCGGGAGCCGCCACCCACCTCGGGGTGGAACGACGTCGCCATCAGCGGGCCCTGACGGACCGCGACGATCCTACCCGCGGCCGGCCCGGCCTCGACCTTGGCGAGGACCTCGACCCCCTCGCCCATCGACTCGACCCACGGCGCCCTGATGAAGACGGCGTGCACCGGCTCGTCGAGCCCGGCCAGGTGGATGTCCTCCTCGAAGGAGTCGACCTGCCGGCCGAAGGCGTTGCGCCGGACCGTGATGTCGAGACCGCCGAGCGTCTCCTGTCCCACGACGCCGTCGAGCACCCGGTCGGCCAGCAGGATCATCCCCGCACAGGTGCCGAAGGCCGGCATCCCGTCGGCGAGGCGGGCCCGCAGCGGCTCGACCATCTCGAAGGTTCGGGCCAGCCGGATCATCGTGGTCGACTCGCCGCCAGGCAGCACCAGCGCGGCGACGGAGTCCAGCTCGCTGGGCCGGCGTACGGCGACCGCCGGGACGCCCAGCCCCGTCAGCAGCCGCAGGTGCTCGCGGACGTCGCCCTGGAGAGCCAGGACGCCGATCGGCGGGAACTGTGAAGCCACCCGGCGATCCTATGGGCGCGTCTCCCGACTCCATGGCCTGCTACGCGCCGCCCCACGGGCGCTCCGCGGCGTTGCAACCGCTCGGTAGACAACCCCGGTATGCCTTCGCGGCTGCGCCTTGCGGAGCATCCCGTGGATGCGACGCTCGCGACGGCCGAGAGTCGGAAGACGCGCCCAGGGAGTCAGGACTCGCGTCGCCCCTGCCGAGACCGGAACGTCCAGACCGTGGTCACGGCCACGGCCGCGCCGACGAAGACGGGCGCCAGCTCGAGATGCGCGCCGGACGTGTCGCGAATGAGGTACGCCGCCGCGGACGCAAGGCCCGCGACGGCGAGCAGCCAGGCTGCTACCCCCCGCTTGGTGTAGGTCATCCCCGTCCCTTCCCAGACGCCCCCCGAGGCGGCTGATGCCAATGAAACGGGATTGGGGCCCGGGCGGTTCCCTGTTTGGGGGTCGAATCCGCCGATCGGCGGCGGGGGTCTGCCCTGCCGGAGGGGACACCACCCGCTTGGGCCTCGGGTTATACCTACGGTGCGGCGTTGTAGTGCGCGGTGACGGTGGCCCCGGAGAGCACGGTGTTGTAGATCGCGATCTCGTCGAGGTACCCCTGGAAGTAGTTGGTACCGGCCGCGATCCGCCCGAAGTTGATGTGGGCGTTGGCGGTGAGGGCCGCGGTGGTGCCGGTGCCGGAGACCGCCGTGCCGCCATCGACGTACAGGTTGAACGCGCCGGAGGTCGACCGGGTGAAGACGACGTGGTGCCAAGCATTGTCGTCGTATCCGCCGGCGGCCGAGGTGATCGTCGTGTCCGGGTTGCCGACGCCTGCCTTGAGGTGGCCGTCCGCACTCAGCGAGATCCCGAAGTCGTTGTTGGTGCCGGTGACGTTGGCATCCACGAGCCCGGCGTACTGCGGCCACTGGCCGGTCGTGCCGAGGCCCTGGGTGGACTTGAACCAGAACTCGATCGACATGTTGCCGGAGATCTGGCGGGCCGCGCTCGAGTAGTCGTTCACGCCGTCGTACAGGGCTGCGGTGTCCGCATCACCGCTGATGGCTCCGGTCTGGCCGGTCGCCACGCCACCGAAGTAGTCACCGTGGTTGGTGCCCTTGCTGTCCGCCATCGGCGGGCTGATCCGGAAGTCGTCGACGTGGAAGCCGGTCGAGTCGCTCAGGGTGGTGCTGTTCGCCCCGTGGAAGCCCAGAGCGATGCCCCCACGCCCAGCGGCGCTGATGGTCGCGTCCGTCACCGAGATAACCTGCACGCCGTCGACCAGACCCCGGATCGACGTCCCGGTCATGTCCAGGGCCGCGCGGTAGGTCGCCCCGGCCGTGAGGGTCTGGGTCCCGGACTGGCCGAGCCAGGTCCACGTGCCGTTGACGACCTTGTAGAGGACCCAGACGAGGTTGGTCCGCTCGTAGCGGAAGTAGTAGTACGTGCCGTTGGTGTTGGCCGTGTCCAGGCGTCCCACGACGCCCGCCATGTCGTCGGTCACCACGGACGCGACGAACACGTCAGCCTCGACGTTGTAGTTCGCGCTCGCCGGCACGCCCGAGGCGTAGTAGAGCGCACCCATGCTGGTTCCGGCCTTGCGGACCCGGCCGGCCGCGGTGATGACGGCGTCCGCGCTGGAGACGGGGTGCTTGGTCCAGCTCGCACCGATCGCACCGCTCCGGCTCTGCAGCGTCGCACCGGCGGTGCCTGACATCGCGTCGATGGAGATCGCGTCCTCGCCCAGCCGGTAATAGTTCAGCAGGCCGATCGTGTTGAAGATCGTGTCGAAGTAGTTCACCGACACCTTGACGACGTTGGCGCTGCTGGCGGTGTGCGTGTTGCCGACGTTGTCGGAGACGGCGTACTGGTACATGTAGCAGTTGCCGCTGGTCACTGTGTCCACCACGGGCGAGCTGCCCGGGTTGGTGCCGCCGGAGATGGTGGCGAACGTCCCGTAGCTGCCACAGGTGGTGCCGGTCAGGGTCGCGGACTGGCGCTGCAGCAGCCGGGTCCCCAGACCTGAGCCGCCGTCGGTGCCGGTCGTGAACGCGACGCTGATCGAGGTGCTCGACTGGGTGGTGTCGGTGTAGGTGACGGTGCCGGCCGAGGGTGCCGTGTCGTCCGCCGTCATCGTGAACGGTGAGTTCGACGAGGTCCCGCCGGCGTTGTTTGTGGCCGTCACGTTCGTGGTGCCGGGCGCAGCCGGCGCGCCGGACCAGCTGTAGGTGTTCACACCGAGCGCGCCCGGCGTGGAGGTCCAGTTGGTGCCGAGACCCGGGAACGCATAGCTCGCGATCCCAGACGCCGCATCCGTCGCGGTTCCGGTGACCCTGACGGAGCCGGAGGCAGCCGCGGATCGGTAGTAGACCGTGGTGCCGGAGCCAGGCCACCAGGTGTTGGTGAACACCGAGAACGCCAGCGACGGTGCGGCCGGTGCGGTCAGGTCGACCTTGATGTCGGGGCTGGTGTAGGTCGTGGAGTTGCCGAGAGTGTCCTTCACGACGTACCGGTAGCTGTAGCAGGCCTGGTCGGAGACGGTGTCGCTCTTGGGCGACACCGGGTCGTTGCCACCCGTGATGAGGGTGTAGCTGCCGAAGGTGCCGCAGTTGCCGCCGGTGAGGGTCGCGGTCGCCCGGGACAGCGTGTTGCCGGTCGCGGCCACACCGCTCGGGTCGAAGCCCTTGTCCAGGAGCAGGCTCAAGGTCGTCGAGGTCGCGTAGCGGGAGCCGGTGCCGACCAGCCCGCTCGCATCCACGGACCCACCGCTCGGTCCGGTCGTGTCGCTTGTCGTGAGCGCGACATCGTCGAGCCAGAAGCTGGTCTGGAGGCTGCCGTCCTCGTCGGACTGGAACCTCAGGGTGATCGTGTCACCGGCGTACGCCGAGAGGTCCACGGTGCGCAGCACGTACGACGCCCCGGCGTTGCTGTCGCTGAAGGTCTGCACGGTCGTGGTGCCGCCGTTGATGACCTGAACGTTGAAGAAGTCGAACGGATGAGTTGTCTCGGTCGTGGTGATCCGCAGCCAGTAGGTGAGGGTCACCGTGCAGTCCGCCGGGATGGTGACGACCTGCGACAAGGTTTCTGTGGTGTCCGTGCCGTTGCCACCGAGCAGCCCCTTCCAGGTGCCGGTACGAGCCGCGACGCTGCCGCCGTTGGTGATGACGCCCGAGCTTGCCGTCCAGGTCACGTTGCCACTCTCGAACCCGGGGTTGCCCAAGAGTTGGGCCCCGCAGGGCAGGCTCACCTTCACGACGTTGGCGCTGGTGGCGGTGTGCGTGTTGCCGACGTTGTCTGAGACGACGTACTGGTACTTGTAGCAGCCGCTGTCCGGCACGGTGTCGACCACGGGTGAACTGCCCGGGTCGATTCCGCCGGCGATGGTGGCGAATGCCCCGTACGTGCCGCAGGTGACGCCGGTGAGGGTGGCGGAGGCTCGCTGCAGGAGCCGGGTCCCGATTTCCGACCCTCCATCGGTGCCGGTCGTGAAGTCGACACTGATGGTCGGACTCGACTGGGTGGTGTCGGCGTAGGTCACCGTGCCCGCGGTGGGGGCGGTGTCGTCAGCTGTGAGCGTGAACGGTGCGTTGGCCGAGGTCAGGGTGGCGTTGTTGGTCGCGGTGGCGTTCTTGGTGCCCGGTGCGGCCGGGGCCCCCGACCAGGAATAGGTGTTCACACCGAGGGCACCCGGCGTCGAGGTCCAGTTGGTGCCGAGCCCCGGGAAGGTGTAGCTCGCGACGCCCGACGCGGAGTCGCTCGCGGACGCGGTCGTGGTGAACGAGCCGGAGGACGCCCCCGAGCGGTAGTAGACCGTCGCCCCGGAGCCGGTCCACCAGGTGTTCGTGAACGCTGAGAAGGCCAGGCTGGGAGCCGCGGGCGCGGTGATGTCGACCTTGATGCTCGGGCTTTGGTACGTCGTGGTGTTGCCGAGGGTGTCCGGGACGACGTAGTCGTAGCGGTAGCACGCCTGGTCGGCCACTGACTCGGCCACCGGCGACGTTGGGTCGGTGGCGACGAGGGTGGTGCTGCCGAAGCTCCCGCAGGTCCCGTCACCCGAGTTGAGCGTGGCCGTGGCGCGGTGCAGCTCGGCACCCGTGGCGGCCACCCCGCTCGGGTCCGTGCCCTTGGCCAGGGCCAGACTCAATGAGGTCGAGGTCGAGTAGCGCGACCCGGTGCCGACCAGGCCGCTGGCGTCGACCGAGCCGCCGGTCGGCCCGGTGGTGTCGACCGCCGCCGTACCGAGCTGGTAGTGGTCAGTGATCGTGGCTGCGCTCAGGACGGTCGTGTAGAGGGAGACCTCGTCGATGAACCCGTTGAAGTACCCGCCCGAGTTCCCGTCGCCGGGGACGATGACCGCGCCGATGCCGAAGCCATGCTGGTCGATCACGGTGTTGCGGGTGGCGGCCTGCCCAGCCAGCGCGACACCGTCGATGTAGAGCGTGAGACTGGTGCCGTTGTAGGTCAGCACGACCTGATGCCAATTGCCGTCGTTCACAGCCGACGACAGGTTGAAGGTCTTGTCGTTCCCGCCGCCGAACCCCCATGCCGTCATCGAGCTGCCGGTGGTGTTCAGCCACAGCGCGAACTCCTGGGTGTCGGCGCGAGTCCCGTAACCGAAGATCACCTGTCGTGTCGAGCTGGTCGTCTTGAACCACGCCTCCACGGAGCGCGTGCTGGCTCCCACCGGGATCCCGGTCGTGTTGGTCGCCTGCACGTAGTCATCGACCCCGTCGAACTGGGCAGCAGTGTTCGAGTCTCCGGTCAGCGCACCGGCGGCGCCCAGGGTGGTGCTGTTCTTGTAGTCGGCGGTGTTGGAGCCCTTGCTGTCCACCGCGCGGGGAGTGACCAGGAAGTTGTCGGCCTTCAGACCCACGGTGGCAGTCTTGTTCGCTGTCGTGATGGCCGGCTCGCCGTCCATGAGCCCGACCCGGCCGGCGGCGGTGATCGGCGAGGTGCTGTCGGTCGTCGTCACCTTGATGACGTTGTTGACGTAGAGCTTGAGAGACGTCGTTGCCGAGCCGCTGACCTCGAACCGCAGCCGGACGGTGGCGTTGTTCGCCAGCGCCTCCGTCACGCAGGTGCCGATGTTGCCCGCAAACGCGCCGTTCGTGTACTGCGAGATGCAGTAGAGAACGGTGCCGTTGCCGTTGTCGTAGATCTCCCCGGCGTAGAACGTGCTGGTGCTCGTGTTGAGGCGGGCCATCACGCCCACGTTGTCGGCGGTGAGAGCAGCCGTCCCCTTGGTGTAGTCGGCCTCGACTGCGTAGTCCGCGGTGGCTGGGACCGACGAGATGTACTCACGCGAGTAGTCGCTGCCGACGCGGCGAGACTTGTTGCCCGTGAGGACTGCGTTGGACGTGCCGTTGAGGTGGGTCCAGGTATGGCCGGAGTCGGCGGTGTGCGCGGCGAGCGCAGTGCCGGTCGTGCCAGTCATGCTGTCGCTACCGAGGCTGGTCTCGCCGAGCCGCCAGTGGCTGAGCAGCCCGGCGGTCGCGTTGACCGCGCCGGCGTAGTCGATCTTCGCCTCAGTTGCGCTGGTCGCGGTGTGCGTGTTGCCGACCCGGTCGGTGACGACGTACTGGTACTTGTAGCAGGTCGAACCCGCCAGATTGGTGTCGGTGTACGGCGAGGTGGGCCCCGCGGGGCCGAGGTTGGTGAAGGAGCCGTAGCTGCCGCACGTCCCGTTGGTCAGCGTTGCCGACGCGCGCTGCAGCTGGCGGGTGCTGAGGCCGGAGCCGCCGTCGCTGGCGGAGAAGGTGACGGACACCGAGCGGCCCGTGGTGACGCCGTCGGGGTAGCTGACCGACCCGGTCGGCACCGTCGAGTCGTTCGTGAAGGTCAGGTTCGTCACCGCGCTGTTGTCGGCCACGTCGCGGCCGGTGACCGCCTCGCCCGGCCCGCTCGTGGTGCCCGCCGTCCAGCTGAACGTATTCGAGACGTATGGCCCGCCGGCCGGGGTGGAGACCGTGGAGGGAGTGTGCGTCCAGCCGGTCGTCGTCCCGGTCAGGGCGGCCGTCTGGCTGCTGGCCGGTCCGGAGCCCGCGTCGGCGACCGCGTTGGTCAGCCGGAAGCTGCCCGCGGCGGTGCCGCGGTAGTAGACGGTGGTGCCGCCGTCGAGGTATGCGCCGCCGGTCACCGACGACAGCGTGAGACTGTTGGTCGGTGCGGTGAGGTCGGGGGCGAGGACGGTCACCGGCGAGCTCATGGCGCTCTCGGCACCCTGCCAGTGGGTGCCGATCACCGGAGTGACGGTGTAGCGCCACACACCGGCGGGCACGTTGTTCTCCACGCACGAGGTGGAGGTGATGGTCCCGGTGCAGGCACCGAGAACCGTCTGTGGGGCGAGCGTGGACGAGTCGTAGCGCTTGACGAGGTAGCCGCCGACGGCCTGTCCACCGGCCAGGGTGGTGGCCGCCCAGCTGACCGTGACTGACTGCGCGACCGCGCTCCCCGACGGGGTGGCGCCCTGGTTGACGGTCGTGGCAGCCGACGCGCCGTTCCCGCCGGGAACCGAACCGGCACTCCAGTAGGCCCAGGCGGTCGCGGCCACGATGGTCAGGGCCACCGCCATGGCGAGTGTGCTCAGGGGGTGTTTCACGGGCCCGCCGCCAGATAGACCGTGAAGGACGCGCCTTGGCACGCGTTGGCCGCGCTGGTCGACATCGAGAGCGCGTTGGTCAGAGTGACCGACAGGTTCCCGCTACCAGCCACGGTCCAGCCCGCACCGCCGTTGGTCTGGGTCGTGAACGAGAGCGCAGCCACGTCGCATCCCGAGTGCCCGCCGTCCACCGCGAAGCCGCTGGTGCCCTGACCGGTGTCCCGGGCGAGGGAACCGACTCGGATGCTGGAGACGTTCGGGTTGGTGATCGTCAGGACCACCGATGCCTGCCCGCCGGGAAAGAGTGCCGCCGTAGGGGTGGCCGGGCTCAGCGTCACTGCCGACGTGGTGTCGGTGTCCCCGGAGCCAGATCCGTCCCCCGACGCGGCCCAGTACGCCGTCGCCGAACCGGCCGCCAGGAGGACGACCGAGACCGTCACGACAAGCGGGATCACACCGCGCACGGCGCGCCCCGACACGACACTCATCGTCACCACGCCCGGTAGCCGCGGTAGCTGAGCGTGAGACTGGCCCCCTTGCAGCCGTCCTGGTTCACAGACCGGTTGCGCATCTTGAGGTGGGGCCACTGCCAGGCCGGAATCCCCAGGCGAACGAGGTTGGTGGATCCAAACCCGGGCAGCACGAACGTCCGTGACCGCATCGGCCGGACCCGGAAGTCCGCCCGGGTGCACGGGTGGCCGGCGTCGGCCTCCGGGGCGGTGATGCTGCGTATGGTGACCCTGACGTGACGGAGGGTGATGGCCCTCGGGCGCGGGTTCACGAACCTGAGGTTGATCCGCGCCGAGACGCCGGGCCGGAGCAGCCGGTGGGTGGTCCCGCTGATCTTGACCGGGGGTGCAGCTGCGACCCGCGCACCCTTGATGTGCGCGCTCGACCAGGCAGAGTCGCTGGTGGACAGGTGCCGGTCGGCGAGCCAGGCTGCGGCCGGGAACCCGCCGAGCAGGAGCGCCGGGAGGCCGACGAGAAGGCCGACCAGCACCGCGCGGCGTCCCCTTGTGGGCTCTGTCATCTCGGTCCACCTCCCCCGTACCTGAAAGGTGGCGGCCCGGCACTCGGCCCGGACCGCCACCTGTGTTCAGCTGGTCAGCAGTAGCTGGTGAACTTGGTCAGCTGCTGGCGTAGGTGATCGTCACCGTCGCGCCCTTGCAGGCGTCCTGGTTGGTGGCGAGGTTGTTCATGGTGATCGTCAGGCCCGTCCAGGAACCCTGCGCGTTGCCGGAGGCAACGTCGGCGCCAACCGGTGCGGACCCGCCCAGCGTGTAGTTGCCCTGGGCGACGGTGCAGCCTGCGGTCACGTGCGCGGCGTCGATGGTGTAACCGGTGGCGGTCACCTCCGTCACGTAGGTGGCGCCCGGGTTGGGGTTGTTGAAGTTGCCGGACAGGGTCTGGGTCCGGCCCGGGTACAAGTCGGTGGTCGATGTCTGGACGACGGTGACGGCGTTGTTGGTGCCGGTCGCGGCCGTGCCCGTGCCCGAACCACTGTTGGTCCAGTAGGCGAACGCGGCGCCACCGCCGATGACCACGAGTGCGGTGGTCAGAACGGCGATCTTGGTCCTCTTGGTCTTGATCCTACGCATGATGAGTACTCACTCCCGTTGTGGACGACGGCACCTACGAGGGTCGGAATGACCACGCTTCTACGTCGTTTCGGGAAAGTTTGAAGCGCAGAGCGCTCGGGCAACTGAGCATTCGGCAAGGTTGACGACCGAAGTGCCCGAACGACCCGGCCCATGGCTCAGAAGGACTACAGGGGGCCAAGCCGTCCGACTGATCGGACCGGCGAATTGCTCGGAGAGCCGGTGCGGCTGTCAGGCCAGCCTGTCGGCCGGACTAGACCGCGGCTAGCCCTACCGCGCGTCGTAGTGCGCGGTGATCGTTGCCGCGCTGAGGACCGCGTTGTAGATGGCGATCTCGTCCAGGTTGCCCTGGAAGTAGTTGGTGCCGGACTGGATTCGCCCGAAGTTGATGTTCGTCGTGGCGGTGAGTGCGGCGGTGTTACCCGAGGCAGAGGACTGAGCAACACCGTCGACGTAGAGGATGAACGTGCCCGACGTGGAACGGGTCATGGCGACGTGGTGCCAGTTGCCGTCGTTGTACCCGGTGCCCGACGAGATCGTCACGTCGGGGGTGCCGACGCCGGCCTTGACCACTCCGGTCGAGCTGAGTGAGATACCGAAGTCGGCGTTCGAGCCGGACGTGTTCGCGTCGACCATCCCGGCGTACTGCGGCCACTCGCCGGTCGTCCCGATGCCCTGTGTGGACTTGAACCAGAACTCGATCGTGAAGTTGGTGGAGATCTGCCGGGCAATCGATACGTAGTCGTTGCTGCCGTCGAACAGGATGGAGTTGTTGCCGGCGATCGCCCCGGCCTGTGAAAGCGTCGGCGTCCCGCTGGAGGTGCCGTTGTTGTTCGCGGTGTCGATATCGTCGATCGTGGTGCCCGAGGAGTCGTCCATCCGGAAGTAGTTGAGCAAGCTGGCCTCGGCAAACACCGCGTCGAAGTAGCTGGTCGAGGTCCCGACCGTGATGGCGACGGTGTCGTTGTCGCTCAGGCTGCCGCCCGAGCCGGTGTTGCCCTGGTCATTGGTGACGATCTGCAGGCTTGCCGCACCGGTGAAGCTCGTGGTCGGGTTGAAGCTCAGCCCGGACAGAGCGGCATTGACCTCGGCGACCGTCCCGTCGAACGTCATCGTGGCGTCTGCGGTGCCGTCACCGACCGTGAACGAGAGCCCGGCCAGGGTCGACAGGGTGGTCGCGCCGTTGGTGCTGACCAGCTGCACCCGCACGTCCGCGGACGCCGCGTCCGCGTCGGTGATCGAGATCAGGTTCCCGTTGCCGGTCGAGAACACCTTCGCCGTGTCCACGGCAGTCGTCTGGGCGCCGGGGACCGTGTTGACCGGCGCGTCGTTGGCCGCAGCGACCGAGACCGTCTTGGCGGCGGTGTTGCTGTTGGCGCTGCCGTCGTTGACCACGAAGTTGATCGTGCGGTTGCCGGTGTTCGGCGTGTTGCTGGTGTTGTTGTAGGTGATCGACCGGAGCGCGGTCTGCCAGTTCGCCTTGGTGGCACTGCCGGTCAGCGTCAGCGTCGGCGCACTCCAGAATCCGCTGATGCCGTTCTGGTCGACGAAGGCGAGCACGTCCTGGCCGGCCGTGTAGCCGCTGCCCACGGTGACCGTGCCCGACGCCATGTTCGCGCTGTCGGTGTCGGTGACCGTGATGCCCGTGTCCACGGCCAGCGGCACGTTCTCAGTGTGCGCGGTGGTGCCGCCGCTGGCCGCCAGGACCGGGGCGACAGTCGGAGCGCCCGTGAGCGAGACGTCGTCGAGCCAGAAGGTGGTGATGACGCTGCCGTCCTCGTCGGACAGGAACCTCAGGCTGACCGTCTGGCCGGCGTACGCGGACAGATCAAGGGTGCGCAGCACGTACGAGCCGCCCACGTTGAGATCGTTGTACTCCTGCAAGGTCGTGGTGTTGACCTGGACCCTGAAGAAGTCGTACGGCCCGCCGGTTTCGGACGAAGTGACTCGCAGGTAGTACGACAGGCTCGCGGTGCAGCCGGCCGGGATCGTGATGCTCTGCGTCACGCTTTCGGTGGCGTCGGTTCCCTGACCGCCTAGAGCCGCCTTCCAGGTCCCAGTGCGGGCAGCTACTGCACCGCCGGTTGTGACGACGCCCGACGGGCTCTGGGTCCAGCCGGTGCCGCCCTCGAACCCTCCGTTGGTCACCATCTCGGTGGCGCAGGACGGGCCTGACACGGTGATGGCGACCGTGTCGTTGTCGGTCAGGGTGCCGCCCGTTCCCGTGTTGCCCTGGTCCGCGGTGACGATCTGCAGGCTGGCTGCGCCGGTGAAGCTGGTGGTCGGGTTGAAGCTGAGGCCGGACAGCGCGGTGTTGACCGCGGCGAACGACCCGGTGAACGTCATCGTGGCGTCCGCGGTTCCGTCACCGACCGAGAAGGTGAGCCCGGTCAAGGTCGACAGCGTGGTCGCTCCGTTGGTGCTGACCAGCTGGACCTGCATCGTTCCGCCCGCGGCGTCTACATCGGTGATGGAGATCAGGTTGCTGTTACCGGTCGAGAACACCTTGGCCGTATTCATGGACGTCGTCTGGGCGCCGGGCACGGAGTTCGCCGGGGCGTCGTTGGCCGCAGCGACCGAGACGGTCTTGGCGGCGGTGTTGCTGTTGTTGGTGCCGTCGTTGACCACGAAGTTGATCGTGCGGTTGCCGGTGTCCGGCGTATTGCTGGTGTTGTTGTAGGTGATCGAGCGCAGCGCGGTCTGCCAGTTCGCCTTGGTGGCGCTGCCGGTCAGCGTCATGGTGGGCGCACTCCAGGAACCGCTGATGCCGTTCTGGTCGACGAAGGCGAGCACGTCCTGGCCGGCCGTGTAGCCGCTGCCCACGGTGACCGTGCCCGACGCCATGTTCGCGCTGTCGGTGTCGGTGACCGTGATGCCGGTGTCGACCGCGAGCGGCACGTTCTCAGTGTGGGCTGTCGTGCCGCCGCTGGCTGCCAGGACGGGCGCGATGATGCTGGGGCTGGTGAGCGAGACGTTGTTGAAGGTCGAGGTGTTGAAGCAGGCATCAGTGTCGGATGACGCCGCCAGGCCGACGTAGATCGTCGAGCCCATCACGATGGTCTTCGCGGTTCCGATGGCGGTCCACGAGGAGCCGTTCGTCGAGCGGAAGGTGGTGAACGAGTTGCCGCTCCGGGTGACGCGGACCCACTCGGGCACGGTGGAAGCAGTGCTGGCGTTCACCGCAGTCGCGCCGTTTGTGAGCCGGGACCACTGGTCCGCAGAGTTGTCGCCGCTCTCCCTCTGGTCGGCCATGGCGAACATGCTGTTCGTGGCGAGGGAGTCGCGCATCATGACACCCGCGATGCCGGTGGTCGGGCAGGGGTTGGTGATGGTGGCCACCTGGGCGGTGAGCGTCCCGTCGCCGGTCAGAGTCGTGTACAGGTACTGGAACTGGTCGGTGGTGGTACCGATGCTGGTTCCTTCGCCGACCACGGTGTAGGTGGGGGCTGCGAAGTTTGCCGAGCCGCCAGTCGCACCGACCCCCGAGGTGGCGGCGAAGATGCCATAGCTCGAGGTGACGGTGATGTCGACCGAGTCGGTGTCGGTCAGGGTGCCGCCGGAGCCGGTGTTGCCCTGGTCGCTGGTGACGATCTGGAGGTTGGCCGTGCCGACCCAGTCGGCTCGCGGTGCAAAGCTCAGTCCGGCCAGGGCGGCGTTGACCTCGGCGACCGTCCCGTCGAACGTCATCGTGGCGTCCGCGGTGCCGTCACCGGCCGAGAACGAGAGCCCGGTCAGGGTCGACAGGGTGCTCGCACCGTTGGTGCTGACCAGCTGGACCCGCATGTCCGCGGACGCGGCGTCCGCGTCGGCGATCGAGATCAGGCTGCCGCCCGTGAACACCTCGGCCGTGTTCACGGCCGTCGACTGAGTGCCGGGCACGGTGTTGACCGGGGCGTCGTTGACGCCCGTCACGGCCACCTGGCGGTTCGCCGTGTTGCTGGCTCCGATTGCGTCGCTGGCCACGAAGTTCACGTTGCGGCTGTTGCTCGTCACGTTGTTGGCGGTATTGCTGTAGGTGATCGTGCGCATCGCCGTCTGATAGTTGGCGGGGGTGGTCGTGCCGGTGAGGGTGAGCACACCGGTGCCCGCGACAAAGTTGCCGTTGATGCCGTTCTGGGTGCTGAAGTTGAGCGTGTCCTGGCCGCTGACGTAGTTGGTCGTCATCGAGACGGTGGCGCCGGTGATGTTGCTGTCCGAGTCGGTGACCGTGATCCCGGCGTCGAGGACGACCGCTGAGCCGTTCTCGGTGAAGGCAAGGTTGGCAACGGTCGTGCCGACGACGGGTCGACCGCTGACATTGATCGTGATGGTGTCGCTGTCGGTCAGGGTGCCGCCCGTGCCCGTGGCGCCCTGGTCGCTTGTGACGATCTGGAGACTGGCCGCACCGCTGAAGCTGGTGGCCGGGTTGAAGCTGAGACCGGACAGGGCGGTGTTGACGTTGGCGACCGTCCCGGTGAACGTCATCGTGGCATCCGCGGTGCCGTCGCCGACCGAGAACGACAGCCCGGTCGTGCCGGACAGGGTGGTCGCACCGTTGGTGCTGACCAGCTGGACCTGCATCGAGCCGGCCGCTACGTCCACGTCGCTGATCGAGATCAAGTTGCCGTTGCCGGTCGAGAACACCTTCGCCGTGTTCGGCAAAGTCGACTGGGTCGCCGGCACGGAGTTGATCGGTGCGTCGTTGACCGCCGTGACGTTGAACGTGATCGTGTTGGGCGAAGCATCGAGGTCGATGCCGCCGTTGGCGATTCCTCCGTTGTCCTGGACCTGAAAGGTGAATGATGCGTAGCCGGTTCCGTTGGCGTTGCCCACCGGCGCGTAGGTGAGGAGCGCGGAGGTGATGTTTGCGGCAGACACGGTCTGGCCGGCCGTGACGTTGACGCCGCTCAGCTTGATCGTCCCGAGGGCCGGGAGCGTCGTGATCTTCACGGCAGTTAGCGAGTGCGCCCCGTTGTCCGCCGTGTCGTACATGCCGAAGTCCGCGGTCCCGAAGCTGTACGTCGCGTCCTCGCTGAGGGTCAGCGTCGCGGGAGAGCCGGACGGCGCGTCGTTCACCGCAGTGATGGTGATGTTGCGGCTGGCGGTGTTGCTGGTGTTGGTGCCGTCGCTGACCTCGAAGGTGACAGTGCGGGTCGAGGTGGTCGGGTAGTTGCTGTTGTTGTTGTAGGTGATCGAGCGAAGCGCGGTCTGGTACTGGGCGACGGTCGCCGTCCCGGTCAGCGCCATGACGCCGGTGCCCGCGGTCCAGGTGCCGCTGATGCCGTTCTGGTCGGTGAAGGCGAGCGTGTCCTGGCCGTTGAGGTAGTTGGCCGTCATCGTGACCGTGGCCGCGGTGAGGTTGGCGCTGTCGGCGTCGGACAAGGTCAGGGTGGCGTCGACGGCCGTCGTGCCGTTCTCGAGGTACGCGAGGTCGCCGACGGTCGTGGTGACGATCGGCTCCGGGACGACCACCGTTCCGAGCTGGTAGTGGTTGGTGACGTCCGTCTGGCTCAGGACGGTCGTGTAGAAGGAGACCTCGTCGATCGTGCCGTTGAAGAACCCGCCCGGAGTTGGCGTTTCCAGGTTCGATGACCGCGCCGATGCCGAAGCCGTACGTGTCCATGACCGTGCCCCGGGTCGCAGCCTGGGTCGCGAGCGCGACGCCGTCGATGTAGAGCGTGAGCGAGGTGCCGTTGTAGGTCTGGACCACGTGGTGCCAGGCGCCGTCGTTGACTGCGTACGGCATCGTGAACGCCTTGTCGTTGGTGCCGCCGAAGCCCCACGCCGTCATCGTCGTGCCGGAGTTGGCCATCCACAGGCCGAACTGCTGGGTGTCCGCCATGCTGCCGTAGTGGAAGATCACCTGCCGCGTCGCATTCGACGACGTCTTGAACCACGCCTCGATCGAGCGGCTGGCGGATCCGACCGGGATGCCCGTGGTGACCTGGGCCTGGACGTAGTCGTTGAAGCCGTCGAACAGGGCGGCATTGTTGGCGTCACCGGTGAGCGCGCCCGCGACGCTGCGGGTCGGGTCGTTGACGTACGCAGCGTGGTTGGTGACCTTGGTGTCGGCGGCCCGCAGGTTGGTGACCTTGAAGTTGTCGAGGTGCAGACCCGCGGCGGTGCTCTTGATCGTCGCGCTGCCACCCTCCCCTTCTGCGATCCCCGCGATCCCCACCACGGTGAATGGAGCAGTCGTGTCGGTGGTGGACAATAGGAGGACATCGTTGACGAAGAGTCGAGCGATGTTCTGGTGGTGCCAGTCATCTCGAGGCGCACGTTGTAGGTCTGCCCGACCGTGAGCGCCTGGGTCGACGACTTGGCGAGGTTGGTCGGCGTCGTGCCTGTCGTTCTCAATCAGGTTCCAGGTCTGGTCGGCCTGCTCGTAGCGAGCTTGGTAGTACGTGATGGTCGACGAGATCCCGGGGGTCATCCGACCGATGACGCCGGTCTTGTCGCCCGCAAGCCGCCCTTGTAGAAGATGTCTGCCTCGACCGCGTAGTCGGGGCTCGACGGGCCCACGGACAGTCCGTAGACCGCGCGGCCGGCGTCGGTGGAGCTGACCCGGTTGGTGTTGATCTGCTCGTTGTCAGTGCCGTAGTAGTAGGTCCAGGAGTGACCCGATGTCAGAGTTGCGTGATGTCATCAGCGTGCCGTTGGACCCGGTGAACGTGTCGGTCGCGATCGCGGTGGCGTTCTCGCCGAGGCGCCAGTGGCTGAGGATGCCCGTGGTGGCATCCACGGCGCCGCGTAGTCGATCTTGGACACGTTCACGCTGGTGGCGATGTGCTGGTTGCCCACCCGGTCGGTGACGAGGTAGCGGTACATGTAGCAGTTGCCGGCCGCCACCGCGCTGTCGGTGTAGACCGAGGTGGGGCTGTCCGGGCCACGGTCGCTCCAGCCGACATAGGTGCCGCAGGTGCCGCCGGTCAGCGGTGCGGAGTTCCGCTGGAGCTGCTTCGTGGCGATGCCCGAACCGCCATCGGTTCCGGTGGTGAAAGTGACCGGGACGGAGTGGCCGGGCTGGAAGCCGTTGGTATAGCTGATCGTGCCCGCGCTCGGGGCAGTCGAGTCGTTGAGGTACGACAGGTTCGTGACGGCGGTGTTGCCGGCGACGTCGCGCCCGGTCACGGCCTCGGTGGGTGAACTGGTCGCGCCCGCGGTCCAGCTGAATGTGTTGGACACGTAGGGGCCGCCCGCAGGCGTCGACACCGTCGACCCCGTGTGGGTCCAGTTGGTGGGGGTGTTGCCGAGAGTTGCGGTCTGGCTCGACGCGGGTCCGGAACCGGCATCGGTCACCGCGTTGGTCAGCGTGAACGAGCCGATCGCTGCGCCGCGGTAGTAGACGTTGGTGCCGGACTTGTAGGCACCGCCGGTGACGCTGGAGAGGGTGATGGCGTTGGCCGGCGCTGTCGTGTCGGGCGGGGTCACCGTGACGGTGCCGCTCATCGAGCTTTCCGCACCAAGCCAGTTCGTGCCGATCTTCGGGGTGACCGTGTACTTCCACGACCCCGCCGGCACGCTGCTCTCGACGCACGTCAGGGCGGTGATGGTGCCGGTGCACGCGGAGAGGATGGTCTGCACCAGGAAGGTGCTGGAGTCGTAGCGCTTGACGACGTAGCCGTCGACCGCCTGGCCGCTGGCCAGGGTGGTGGCGGTCCAGCTGACCGTGACCGCCGACCCCGATGCATTGGCCGTCGGGGTCGCGCCCTGGTTGAGGCTCGATGCCGCACCAGCGCCGTTCCCGCCGGGAACCGAGCCGGCGCTCCAGTAGGCCCAGGCCGTGGCGGCCACGATGGTCAGGGCCACCACGGCGGCGACCGTCGCCAGACTTCGCTTCGCGGGTCGCTTCACGGGCCGGCCGCCAGGTAGACGGTGAAGGAGGCGCCCTGGCACGCGTTGGCCGCCCCGGCCGTCATCGAGAGCGCGTTGGTGAGCGTGACCGCGAGGTTCCCGCTGGCCGACACGGTCCAGCCAGCGCCCGCGTTGGTCTGGGTGGTGAACGACAGGGTGGCCAGGGCGCATCCCGAGTGGCCGCCGTCGACATCGAACCCGCCGGTGCCCTGTCCGGTGTCGAGCGCGAGGGAACCGACCTTGACGCTGAAGGCGTTCGGGTTGGTGACTGTCAGCTCCACCGACGTCTGTCCCCCGGGAAAGAGTGCCGCCGTAGGGGTGGCCGGGCTCAGCGTCACTGCCTGAGCGGTGTCGGTCTCCGCCGAGCCCGATCCTCCGCCCGTCGCGACCCAGTACGCCGTCGCCGAGCCGGCCGCCACGAGGACGAGCGCGGCCATCAGAACGACCGGGATGACTCCGCGGGCGGCGCGCCTCGATGCGACCCTCATCGTCACCACGCCCGGTAGCCGGTGTAGGTGAGTGTGAGCGTGGCGTCCTTGCAGCCGTCCTGGTTCACCGGCCGGTTGCGCATCTTGAGGTGTGGCCACTGCCACGCCGGAATGCCCAGGCGGACGAGATTGGTGGACCAGAAACGGGGCAGCACGAACGTCTGTGACCGCATCGGCCGGACCCGGAAGTCCGCCCGGGTGCACGGGTGGCCGGCGTCGGCCTCCGGGGCGGTGATGCTGCTGATGGTGACCCTGACGTGACGAAGCTTGACGGAATGCCGGCTCGGGTTCGCGAACCTGAGATTGATCCGCGCACGGGCACCGGGCCGGAGCAGCCTGTGGGTGGTCCCGCTGATCCTGACCGACGGTGCCGATGCGACTTGCGCAGCGTCGACCTGGGTGCTCGACCAGGCACGGCCGCCCAGGGGCAGGTGCTGGTCGGCCAGCCGCCAGCCAGCCGCCGGGAGCCCGCTGAGCAGGATCGCCGGGAGGCCGACGAGCAGGCCGATCAGTACGGCGCGGCGGCGCGTCGCGGACTCTGCCATTTCGCACCCCTCTCACGCCTGAAGATGGCGGCCCGGCACTCGGGCCGGACCGCCATCTGGGTTCAGCTGGTCAGTTGCTGGTGAGCTCGATCAGCTGCTGGCGTACGTGATGGTGACTGTCGCGCCCTTGCAGAAGTCCTGGTTGGTGCCCAGGTTGTTCATCTGGATGGTCAGGCCCGACCAAGCGCCCTGGCCGTTGCCCGAGGGAACGTCCCCGGGAGTGTTGGAGGTGCCGCCCAGCGTGTAGTGACCGCCGGCGACGGTGCATCCTGCAGTGACGTGCGTGGCGTCGATGGTGTACCCGGTGGCGGTCACTGCGGTGACGTACGTGTTACCCGGGTTGGGGTTGTCGAAGTCACCGGACAGGGCCTGTGCTGTCTGGCCCGGGTACATGTCGGTCATGACCGAGGTCTGGTTCACGGTGACGGCCGCGTTGGTGCCGGTCTCGACGTCCCCGGAACCGGAGCCGCTGTTGGTCCAGTAGGCGAACGCCGCGGTGCCGGTGATGGCGACGAGCGCGGTGGCCAGCACTGCGATCTTGGTCTTGGTCCTGTACTTACGAGTGGTGCGCATGTCGACTCCCGTTGTGAAAGCAGGACTGCTTCCACGTTGTTGGCGACGGCCCCCACGTGAGTCGGATTGACCACGCTTCTACGTCGTTTCCCCGAGTCTTGCCTGCTCAGCGCTCCCGCATGGGGCAATGGCATAGGTCAAGGAGGTTATGACCGAACGGCCCGCAGATGGCCCGGAATGACTAGTGGGGCCCCCAGTTCGCCTGATCAGGTCGGACGATTTGCCCCAGCGAACGGACGCAGGGGGATAGTCACCAGCCGCGCTCGGAGAGGCGGTGCGGCTGCGCCAGCTCCTCGACGTTGATGCCGACCATGGCCTCGCCGAGACCACGGGAGACCTTCGCCACCACGTCCGGGTCGTCGTGGAAGGTGGTCGCCTTGACGATCGCCTCGGCGCGCTCGGCCGGGTTGCCGGCCTTGAAGATGCCCGAGCCGACGAAGACGCCCTCGGCGCCGAGCTGCATCATCATCGCCGCGTCGGCCGGGGTGGCGATGCCGCCCGCGGTGAACAGGACGACGGGCAGCTTGCCGCGGCGGGCCACCTCGGCGACCAGGTCGTAGGGGGCCTGCAGCTCCTTCGCCGCGACGTACAGCTCGTCGTCCTCGAGCGTCCCGAGCCGGCGGATCTCCTTGCGGATGGTCCGCATGTGGGTGACCGCGTTGGACACGTCGCCGGTGCCGGCCTCGCCCTTGGAGCGGATCATCGCCGCGCCCTCGGTGATCCGGCGCAGCGCCTCGCCGAGGTTGGTGGCGCCGCACACGAACGGGACTGTGAACGCCCACTTGTCGATGTGGTTCTCGTAGTCGGCCGGAGTCAGCACCTCGGACTCGTCGACGTAGTCGACGCCGAGGCTCTGCAGCACCTGCGCCTCGGCGAAGTGCCCGATCCGGGCCTTGGCCATCACCGGGATCGAGACGGCCGCGATGATCCCGTCGACCATGTCGGGGTCGCTCATCCGCGACACGCCACCCTGCGCGCGGATGTCGGCGGGGACGCGCTCGAGCGCCATCACGGCGACCGCGCCGGCGTCCTCGGCGATCTTGGCCTGCTCGGGGGTGACGACGTCCATGATCACGCCGCCCTTGAGCATCTCGGCCATGCCGCGCTTCACGCGGGTGGTGCCCTTGACCGGTGTGTCGTGCGTGTCTTCGGGGTGCTGCTCAGCCATGCCCCCAGCCTACGGCTGAGGGGGCGCTCCAGCCGATTCGGTATCAGGGGCGGCCAGGGCCTGGCGACGTACGAGCAGGATGCGCTGGACCACGGTGATCGTGCTGAGCACGGCGATCAGCCAGAGCGCGACCTCGTAGAGGATCGGGACGTCAAAGAGGTCGCCGAAGAACGTGGGGACCAGCAGCCCGACCAGCCGGTCGGGCCGCTCGGCGAGCCCGGTCTTGGCGTTGAAGCCGAGGTGCTCGCCCTTGGCCCGGGCGTACGACGTCACCGAGCCCATCGCGAGGCAGACCAGGCTGAGCACGAGGTAGAGCCGGTCCTCGGTCTGCCACGCGAAGAACAGCGCCATCCCGCCGAACAACGCGGCGTCCGCGACCCGGTCGAGCGTGGAGTCGAGGAAGGCGCCAAACGTGCTGGTGCGCCCGATCTTGCGGGCCATCGCGCCGTCGATCAGGTCGCTGAAGACGAACGCGGTCACCACCAGCACGCCCTGCCACAACCAGCCCTGCGGGAAGAAGACGAGCGCGCCGGCCGAGACCCCGAGGGTGCCGACCAGGGTGACGACATCGGGGCTGATCCCGAGCTTCACGAAGAGGTTGACGAACGGCGCCAGGACAACGCCCTGCCAGAAGGCCTTGAATCGGTCGAGCATGGTGGCCGCAGGCTAGCCGCCCGCCGGGCCCCATGAGACATGCGGGGAGGCAGGCAGGCGTACCGTCTCGGGTACGGAGCCATTCAGGCAACCGATAACGAGAGACCCCGCATGAGCGACAAGTCGCCCCGGCAGAGCAAGTCCGCCAAGTCAGGGAAGTCGATCAAGGAGAAGCGCGCCGAGAAGCGTGAAGCGGCCTCCAAGAACGGCGCCAGCCCGATGGAGAACCTGACCCACAAGAAGCGCTGAGCCGAACTAGCTCCAGGCCTGCGCGAGCAGGTCCCGGGTGTCGGCGAGCAGCTCCGGCAGTGTCTTGGTGCGCCCGATGATCGGCATGAAGTTCTGGTCCCCCGGCCAGCGCGGCACCACGTGCTGGTGCAGGTGCGCGGCGATGCCGGCCCCTGCGATGTGACCCTGGTTCATGCCGATGTTGAAACCGCCGGCGGCCGAGACCGCCCGGATCACCGTCATCGCGCGCTTGGTCATCGCCGCGATCTCCGCGGCCTCCGCGTCCGTGGTCTCGGTGTAGTCCGCGAGGTGCCGGTAGGGGCAGACCATCAGGTGCCCGGGCGCGTAGGGGTACAGGTTCAGGACGGCAAAGGTCAGCTCGCCCCGGTGCACGATCAGGCCCTCCTCGTCGCCCAGCGACGGCACCCGGCAGAACGGGCACTCCCCCGTCGTGGCGTCCGCTGGCTTGTTCTCGCCGCGGATGTAGGCCATCCGGTGCGGCGTCCAGAGCCGGTCGAGCTCGTCGGGCTTGCCGACGCCTGACTGGACGACCGTCTCGTGGTCCTCGTCCGTCACCGAGTCGGTCACCGCAGCTGTCGCCCGTCGGTCTTGCCGGCCATGGGGGCAGCGTAACCACGGCCTCGCGGCGTACATCGGCGTACCTCGATGGTTGAGGAAGGCGCGCTAGCGCCTGTCTCGAAACCACCCAAGCCCGCGCTGGAACCTGGCCACCCGCCGGTCGAGCTTGCGTCCCAGCGAAATTTTCCGTGGTTTCGAGACGGTTGCTGCGCAACCTCCTCAACCATCGGCGGCGCACCTCGATGGTTGAGAAAGGCGCGCTAGCGCCTTCGGTGGTTGAGGAAGGCGCTCTAGCGCCTGTCTCGAAACCACCAAAGCCGGCTCTGGAACTTGACCCCACCCTGGCCAGTCCCAGCGACTCCGTGGTTTCAAGACGGTTGCTGCGCAACCTCCTCAACCACCGGTGCCTTCGGTGGTTGAGGAAGGCGCTCTAGCGCCTGTCTCGAAACCACCAAAGCCGGCTCTGGAACGCAACCACCCTGGCCAGTCCCAGCGACACCTTCCGTGGTTTCGAGACGGTTGCTGCGCAACCTCCTCAACCACCGAGCACTGGCGCGAACCACTGCCCCAGGTCCGCCGCGATGTCCGGGCAGGTGACGTTCTTGTCGCGGTTGTCCTCGACCCACTGCCCCAGCACCGGGCGGCCGCCCTGGATCGACCAGTCCAGCCCACAGCGGTCCAGAGCCTCGGCCTGCGAGGTCTTCCCCGCCGCTCGCCACTCCGGTACGCCGAGCGCCAGCTCGCCGACCACCGTCGTCCAGAGGTACGGCGTGGAGTAGACGCCGATCCGCAGCCCGGCGTCGAGGTAGCCCTGCGCCGCCCCGACCACGACCGCCGCGTTGTCGGAGACGCTGGTGCTCCACTCGTAGAACGGCACCGGCTCCACGTCGATCCAGACGATCGGCGAGGCCAGCCCGGCGTTGCGCATCGAGGCGACGTTGAAGACGGCCTGCTGGTACCCGACGTTCTTCAGCGCGCCGTCAGGCGTCGCGGCGTCGAAGGGCCCCTGCCGGCCGTACGACTTGAGGGTGTTCACGTCGGGAAAGCTCGCGACGGCGTACGCCGCGGTCAGCAGGCCAGCCGTCTTGGCATAGGCGACCTGGTCGGCGAGGCACGGGTTGGCGTGGAAGCCGGGGCCGTTGGTGAGCCCGATGACGACGTACTCGGCCTCGTCGGTGGGCATCGGCTGCCCCGTCGAGATCTTGTGCGGGATGCCCATTCCCGCGGGGCACTGCGGCCAGCTGATGTCCGCGCCGACCACCACGCCCGACCGCGGTTCGATGGCGGCGCCGCTGGGCAGCTTCGACGCCTCGGCCTGGGCCGAGGAGGCCAGCTCGGCGGCCGCCGAGGCCAGGTCGGAGTCCAGCTCGCCGGTGGCGCTGGCCGTGGCACTGGGGCCGGTCGGCACCGACCCCGTCGTTTCGACGTCGCCTTCGTAGGACGGTCCGGCGCCGGGGTCGTCCTTCCCACCACAGCCGGCGAGTGCGAGCAGCGTCACCGCGGCGCACAGGGCCAGCCGGGACGAGGCTCGGCTGCGGACCATGCGTCTAGTCCAGCACGTCGCAGCAAGGCCGGTGCTCAGCCGAGGAGCTTCTCCCACACCGACACGTGCGAGCCGCTGTCGGCGGTGAACGGCGTCCGGTCCCACCAGGCCCACCGCTCGCGCAGCCGCATGCCGGCCAGGCGGGCCATCAGGTCGAGCTCGGCCGGCCAGGCGTAGCGGAACGGCACCGAGCTGCGGCGGTACGAGCCGTCGTCGTTTCGGGAGTAGTGGTGGGACCACATCTGCTGGGTCACCGGGTCGTACTCGTCGATCCCGTGGTGGTCCTCGCCGTGGTGGAAGACCCGGTAGCGGTGGTCGTGCTGGGCGGCGAGCAGCCCCGGCACCCCGGTCTCGACCACGAAGCACCCGCCCGGACGCAGGTGGCGGGCGGCGTTCTCGAAGGTCGCGACCTGCGCGTCCTGGGTGGTCACGTTGCCCAGCGTGTTGAAGACCAGGTAGACGAGGTCGAAGACGCCGTCGGCCTTGGTGGTCGTGTAGTCGCCGATGGTGACCGGCACGGCCGGGCCACCGGGCTTGGCACGCAACCGCGCCACCATCGCCACGGACAGGTCGATGCCGTGCACCTCGACACCCCGCGCGGCGAGCGGCAGCGCGACCCGGCCAGTTCCGATGGCGAGCTCCAGAGCCCGCCCGCCGGCACCCGCGAGCTCGGCGAGGAAGCCGCTCTCGAGCACCAGATGTTCCTCGGAGAACCGGACGTCGGTGTCGTCGTCGTACGTCGCCGCGACCGGCTCACCGAAGAAGTCCACCGGTGGCTCAGACCTGCTCGCGCGACTCCACCGCCGCGACCACCCGGGCGATGGCCTCGTCGACCGAGACACCGTTGTCCTGGTGGCCGTCGCGGTAGCGGAACGAGACCGCACCGGCGGCCATGTCGTCGTCTCCCGCGATCATCATGAACGGCACCTTCTGGACCTGGGCGTTGCGGATCTTCTTCTGCATCCGGTCGTCGGAGTCGTCGACCTCGACGCGGATCCCCGCCTTGGTGAGCCGCTGCGCGACGTCGTACAGATAGTCGTTGTGCCGCGCGGCGATCGGGATCCCCTGGACCTGGACCGGGGCCAGCCACGGCGGGAACGCGCCGGCGTAGTGCTCGACGAGGACGCCGAGGAACCGTTCGATCGAGCCGAACTTGGCGGAGTGGATCATCACCGGCCGTTGCCGCGTGCCGTCGGCGGCCTGGTATTCGAGCTCGAAGCCGCGGGGCTGGTTGAAGTCGTACTGAATCGTCGACATCTGCCAGGTCCGCCCGATCGCATCCCGGGCCTGCACCGAGATCTTGGGGCCGTAGTACGCCGCGCCGCCCGGGTCGGGCACCAGCTCGAGCCCGGACTCGGCGGCCACGTCGGCGAGAACCTTGGTCGCCGCTTCCCACTCCTCCTGGTCGCCCACGAACTTGTCCAGGTTGGCCTCGTCGCGGGTGGAGAGCTCGAGGTAGAAGTCGTCGAGACCGAAGTCGCGGAACAGGCCGAGGCAGAACTCCAGAAGGTGCTTGATCTCGGCCGGCGCCTGCTCGGGCGTGACGTAGGAGTGGGAGTCGTCCATGGTCAGGCCGCGGACCCGGGTCAGGCCGTGCACGACCCCGGACTTCTCGAACCGATACACCGCGCCGAGCTCGAACAGCCGCAGCGGCAGCTCGCGGTAGGACCTGCCCCGCGAGCGGTAGATGAGGTTGTGCATCGGGCAGTTCATGGCCTTGAGGTAGTAGTTCGCGCCCTCCATCTCCATGGGCGGGAACATCCCGTCGGCGTAGTACGGCAGGTGCCCGGAGGTGTGGAACAGCCCCTCCTTGGAGATGTGCGGGGTGCCGACGAAGTCGAATCCTTCCTCGATGTGGCGCCGGCGTACGTAGTCCTCCATCTCCCGCTTGATCACCCCGCCCTTGGGGTGGAAGACGGCCAGCCCGGAGCCGAGCTCGTCGGGGAAGGAGTAGAGGTCGAGGTCGCGGCCTAGCTTGCGGTGGTCGCGGCGCTCGGCCTCCTCGAGGCGGTGCAGGTGCTCCTCGAGCGCCTCCTTCGACTCCCAGGCGGTGCCGTACAGGCGCTGGAGCTGCTTGTTCTTCTCGTCGCCGCGCCAGTACGCCGCCGCCGAGCGCATCAGCTTGAACGCCGGAATCCGCTTGGTGGTGGGCAGGTGCGGGCCGCGGCACAGGTCGCTCCAGGCGACCTCGCCGTCGCGGCGTACGTTGTCGTAGATGGTGAGCTCGCCGGCGCCGACCTCTGCCGAGGCTCCGTCTGGAGCGTCGCCCCGCTGGTCGAGCTTGTCGAGACCCCCCGAGGCCTGCAGACCGATCAGCTCGATCTTGTAGGGCTCGTCCTTGAGCTCGTTGAGCGCGTCGGCGTCGGTGGTGACCCGCCGGGAGAACCGCTGGCCCTCCTTGATGATCTTGCGCATCCGGGTCTCGATCTTCTCGAGGTCCTCCGGGTGGAAGGGGGTCTCGACGTCGAAGTCGTAGTAGAACCCGTCGCGGATCGGCGGTCCGATCCCGAGCTTCGCGTCCGGGTAGAGGTCCTGCACCGCCTGGGCCATCACGTGCGCGGTCGAGTGACGCAGGATGTCGTGGCCGTCGGCGCTGTCGATGGCCACGCCCTCGACCTCGTCACCGTCCCCGACCTCGTAGGAGAGGTCCTTCAGCTGGCCGCCGACCCGGGCCGCGATCACGCTGTCGTCGTCCCGGAACAGCTCCCAGGCCTTGGTGCCCGTCGTGACCTCGCGCTCCTCACGCTCACCGGCGTGGACGAGGGCGATCTTGAGGTCGGGCATGCGGTCGATCGTAACGACGGCCCGGTCCGGGACGCCTGCGGGTTTCAGACGACAGCGCCGGCGATGCGAGCGCTTCCGTGCGCCACACCGAGGGGTGCGTCGGGTGCGCCGTACAGCCAGCCTTGGCCGAGATGGACTCCGAGGGCCTGGAGCTGACGACTCTGTAGCTCGGTCTCGACCCCCTCGGCACAGATCAGGGCACCGACTTGGTTCGCCCACGCACACACCATCTCGATGGCCGCGCGGTGGTAGTCGAGGTCGAGGTTGTGCACGAGGGACAGGTCGATCTTCACGATCTCGGGGCGCAGGAGAAGAACCCGGTCCAGGTTCGAGAAACCCTTGCCCCAGTCGTCGATCGCGATGATCGCGCCCCGGGCCCGGAGGCTCTGGATCTCGTCGTTCAGTGTCGGCGTGGGTTCGATGTTGCTGCCCTCGGTGATCTCCAGGATCACGTCGGTCAGGTCTCCGCTCAGGGCCTCGCGCACGGGGTCCATGGTGAGCCCGTCCAGGCTCACGTTGACCGCGAGCATCAGCCCGAGACGATCGACGTCCAGGGCAGCGGCGATGGCCGCCGCCTCCAGCTCGACCCAGGTCCCGTCCAGGCGGGCGGCCGCGAACATGATGGCGGCTTCCTCGGACGGGAACCGGCTCAGTGCTTCGACGGCGATCGGAGTCCGGGTGTCGAGCTCGACGATCGGCTGCAGGACGATGTCCGGCTGGACCTGGTGGACCTGGCTGACCTCGAGGTCGTCCTCGATGGCCAGGCATACCCGGTTGCGGCCCTGGCTCTTCGCGGTGTACATGGCGATGTCGGCACCGGACAGCACTTCGCTGGGATCGGTCTCCGGGTTCCAGGTGGCGATCCCCGCCGAGAACGTCTGTCCGCTGGGCGTGACCGCCAGCAGGGCGAGGACCCGCCGGCGGGCCTGAGCAGCGGACTGACCGGGAAAGAGGACCACGAACTCCTCGCCGCCGTACCTGGCCAGGACCTCGTCGTCGTCCAGGAGGTCCACCCAGGCCGCGGTTGCCTCGCGGAGCAGGAGGTCCCCGGCCGGGTGACCGTAGGTGTCGTTGTAGACCTTGAAGCGGTCGAGGTCCATGATCGCCACGGTCAGCGGCGCGCCGTTGGCGCGGGCCGCCTGACAGGCCCGGGACAGCTCGTAGTCGAGGGTGCGTCGGTTGGGCACCCCGGTGAGGGAGTCCGACCGGGCCAGGGCGGCCAGCTGGACGGCCTGCGCGCTCACGATGGAGATCAGTCCCGCCATCCGGCTCAGGACCAGGATCGACAGCACGACCGACCCGACGGCGATCAGCACCCCGGAGACACCTCCGCCGCCGAGGTCGTCGAAGAGCAGGGTGAGCGCGGGCAGCACCAGTCCGAGGGTGAGGACGACCATCCGTTTCCTCGGGTCGACGAGGTCCTCGCGCCCCGGCAGGGGATCGGCGAGGTCGTGGACCGAGGGGGACCAGGCGGCTCCCACGAGCAGCACGTAGCTCGCCAGCCAGAGGACGTCGTTGATCGGCAGGGACTCACCGGTGGAGCTGTGCAGGGAGGCGTAATTGTAGAAACCGTCGGCGAACAGGGTCACCGCCATGCAGGCAGCCAGCAGCTTGAAGGCAGTCGTGCGCGCGCCGGGCGTCGTCCAGAGCCGGGCCAGGATGCCGAGCAGCAGGATGTCCCCGACGGGGTACGCCGAGCCGGTCAGCTTCCCCGCGAGGGTGAGGGTGGAGTCGTGGGCGATGGGTGCGATCACGAAGACACCGACGACGACCGCGGTCCCGGCGGCCAGGATGGCCGCATCGAGCAGTGCGGGGAGGTCACCCCGAGAGCCCCGGCGACGGACGATGATGACCAGCCCGGCCGCCATGACGCCGTACGACGCGATGTAGACCCCGTCCGAGGGGGCCGGGTAGGCGGTGACCCCGAACACCGTCTGTTCGACCATCCACCACCAGTCGCCCACGACCCAGCCCAGGAAGCCGCCGAGCACCAGCAGCCACCCGGTCGGCCTAGGCGGGCCATTGCGGAGCAGACCCCAGAAGGCAAGCCCGATGCACAGGGTGCCTATCAATGGGTAGCCGTAGTCGTGGACCTGGCCGGTCGGATAGACCCCGTATCCCGCCAGCAGGACCAGCAGCGGTGCCATCACCACGTAGGACGCTCCGCTCTGTCTGGCGGGGGGCGCGGCTGACCCAGCCGACGTGGCGATGCGCCACTTGGCGCGGCGCGTCCGTGCGGCCATTCTGGCCTCTCCCCCGGGTCTGTGCCTCCGGACAGTCGGAGGGCCCCCCGGCCCCTGTCCATCGGCGACTACGCGCTCATCGTCGCCCAGTGCCTCGGTCTTGGCAGGCGATTCCGCACAATTCTGGGGTGGTCTGGAACGCGCCTGCCTCGAACGGGTCAGACAAGCATG
>CAVXYB010000005.1:0-72864 GCA_963765915.1 uncultured Actinomycetota bacterium
GGCGAACTCGGCCGCTGCGTGGTTGAGCCGCTCCGGCCAGAACCGCCACTCCAGGATGCTCCGGGCGCGCAGGAACGTCGCGTTGGGCATCTCGTCTGCCAGCATCGCGGCGTCGGCCGCCGGGTGGATCGGGTCCGCCGGGTGTCCAACAACCAGCGCGGGGGCGGTGATGCCCCGGCGGCGCTTGGACGACGGCGCGATCCGGCCGAAGAACAGGCCGTGCACGATCGCGGCGACCGAGTCGGAGCGCTGGTCGAGGGTGTCGAGGACGATGCCCGCCCAGAAGGGCACGATCCCGCGCGGGATCGGCCGGGTGAGGGCGCGCAGGCCGTCGACCGTCCACGGCAGGAACCGCGCCGCGAACATCAGGGGCGCGAACGCCAGGATCCCGGCCTCCACCGCGTTGTCGAGGACGGGCATCTCGACGAGCAGCCCGCGCACCCGGTCCGGAGCGATGTCGGCCACCTCGAGCGAGACGTTGGCGCCCAGCGACGTACCCCCGATCACTGCCTCAGCGGCACCGAGGTGGTCGAGCAGGGCGACCACCTGCTCGGCGAAGGCGGTCATCGAGTAGACCAGCGGGTCCGACGGGCGGTCCGAGCGCCCGTGGCCGAGCAGGTCGAGGGTGACCACGTGCAGCCCCTCGGCCGCAAGCGATCGGGCCAGCGGCTGGTGCATCCGGCGCGGCATCAGCTGGCCGTGGAGGAGGACCACCCACTGGTCGCCGCCGCCGAACTCGGTGTACTCGAGCCGGTCCCGTCCGGAACCGGCGTCGACGAAGAACTGGCCGATCCGCTCGGAGACCAACATGCGACCCAGCCTATGGCGTGCCGGCGGAGACGGTCACACGGAATGCGCGAAGTTCCCGCGCGGGACAGGGGAGGTACCCGAGACTGGAGGGGTGACTCCGCAGGCCGACCGACCCCTCGGCTGGGCGCCGTCCGTCGCCCTGCTCGCCGGGGTCGCGGTGGCCGGCGCCACGGCCGTGCGCCTCGCGCCCGAGGGGGCGACTGTCGCGACCTTCTGGCCGGCGGCCGGTCTCGCGATCATCGCGCTCGGGCTGTCTCCGCGTCATCAGTGGCCGCCAATGATGGGGATCCTGCTCGTCGCCTTCTTCCTCGCCGACCAGCTCGGTGGCCGGGGGTTGCGACTCAGCGTCGCCCACGCCCTGGTCGAGACGCTTGCGGCGTACGCCGCCGCGCTGGTCGTGACCCACTTCGCGACGCGGCGCCCGGACCTGCACGACCAGGAGCAGTTCGTCCGTCTCCTCGGCGCCGCGGTCCTGAGCGGCGGCCTCGTGGTGGCCGGCGCACCTCTTGCATCGAGGTCAATCTCCCTGGACCCGCTGGTGGCCTCGCTCGCCACCGCCTTCACCGCGCACCTGGCCGCGGTCCTGCTACTGGTCCCGCTGGCGCTGGTCACCGAGAACCGGTGGGCGGGCAGCCGCCTCGAGCTCCTCGTGCAGGTCTCGTTGCTGCTCATCAGCAGCGTGCTCACGTTCGTGCCGAGCGAGAGCTCGGCGCTCACGTTCGTGCCGGTGCTCTTCCTGGCCTGGGCGGCGCTCCGCTTCGACCTGCGGGTGGCGTGCGCCGAGCTGGCCCTGTTCGGCATCTTCGTGACCGCGCAGACGCTGCACGGCGGCGGCCCGTTCGGCGACGCGTTCGGTGGGGACCGCGTCGGCGCGTTGGGCGGCGGCGCCCTGACGCAGGGCTACCTGGCCTGTGCGGCACTGCTGGTGCTCCCCCTCGGCATCGCCGTACAGCGCAACACGATGCTGCTGGACCGGATCACTGCCGACGGCAGGCTGTTCCGCCGCAACTTCACCGAGTCCCTGGTGGGCATGGCCTTCCTGGAGCCCGACGAGACCGGTCACGACCTGGTGATCGTGGACCTCAACGAGACTGCGCTCGCGATCCTCGGTGGCTCTGAGGACGACATGTTGGGGCTCAAGCTCACCGAGCTGATGGACACCGGCCCGGACTACGAGGAGGTCCTGCCGCAGATGATCGCCGGCACCCTCGACGGCTGGCGGGTCGAAGGGCCACTCGCGTCAGGCCGCACCGGGCGGGTGACGTTGCAGATCTCCTCGCTCGGCGAGTCCGGCGACGAGCCGTTCTTCGCCGCTCAGCTGCTCGACGTCACTGCGGAGTACGACGCGCGGCACGGCCTCGAGGCCGCCCAGACCCTGACCAACGCCACTCTCGACACCACCAACTGCATCATCATGGTCACCGACGTCGAAGGCATCGTGGTGCGTGTCAACGCGGCCACGTCGGTGATCACCGGCTACCGCGAGGACGAGTTGCTCGGCCACAAGGTGTGGGAAACCGGCATCACGCCGTCCGACGCCGACGACGTCGAGGCCGTGTTCATGTGGCCCAACCGGTCCGGCGTACCGATCGTCCGCGAGTGCGACGGCCTCACCAAGTCGGGCGACAAGCTGCGGATCGTCTGGAACACCAACATCGTCCGCGACGAGAACGGCAACGCGATGTACGCGGTGATGACCGGCATCGACGTCACCGCCGAGCGGACGACGGCCGGGCTCGTCAACCACCTGATGGAGGCCTCGCTCACCACGGCGATCGTCGGCATCGACACCGCCGGCCGGGTCAGCGTCGCGAACTCCGGTATCCAGCACCTGCTCGGCTACGAGCGGGACGAGCTGGTCGGCGAGCCGTTCCACCGGCTGCTCAAGTCCTCCGAGCTGCTGGAACGCACCGGTTCGGACACCCTCGATGAGGCGTTCAACATCCTGGTGCGCGGGCTGGGCCGCGACGGTGAGACCCGTGCCCGGGACTGGACCTGGCTGACCAAGGCGGGCGGCGAGCAGCTGGTGTCGATGACGCTGTCCGTCGCCCAGGACGCGTTCGCCGCGCAGACCGGCTACCTCTGCGTCGCCCGCGACGTCACCGAGCAGCGGCACAGCCAGGAGATGCTGATCGCGGCTCTCGACAAGGAGCGCACCGCGGTCGAGCGGCTCCGCGCCCTCGACCAGGCCAAGAACGAGTTCGTCTCGACCGTCTCCCACGAGCTGCGGACGCCGGTCACCAGCATCGTCGGCTACACCGAGATGATGACCGACGGCTCGGTGGTCGAACCGCTGCCCGACCAGATCCCGCTGCTCGAGACCATCAACCGCAACGGCCAGCGGCTGATCTCGATGATCAACGACCTGCTGATGCTCAGCGGTCTCGACTCCGAGACCGTCCAGTGGCGCCACGACCCGGTCGACCTGGCCATCAGCGTCGGTCCGATCGAGGAGGCCATCCGGCCGCTGCTGAACGGACGCCACCTCGACTTCGAGATCGACCGGCCGGGTGTTCCCGTACCCGTGCTCGGCGACCGCGCCCAGCTCGAGCGGGTGATGATCAACCTGCTCAGCAACGCGGTGAAGTTCACCGAGGACGGCGGCACCGTCGGCTTCGGCGTCGCCATCGAGGACGACCAGGCTGTGATCACGGTCTCCGACACCGGCATCGGCATCCCGACCGACGAGCAGGGCGACCTGTTCCAGCGCTTCTTCCGCTCCTCGACCGCGCAGGTGCGCCAGATCCAGGGCACCGGTCTCGGCCTCTCGATCGTCTCGGCCATCGTCGCCGGCCACGCTGGCACCATCGCGGTCCGCTCCGGTCACCTGCAGGGCTCCACGTTCATCGTCAGGCTGCCGCTGGCCAGGAGCGAGCGGCTGACCCACGCCGGCTGACTACCGGTGCATCAGCACCGGGTCGGCTTCGAGGACCGCGGCGCGACCCTTGCCGGCACTCTTGGCGGCGTACATCGCGGTGTCGGCCAGACGGATCAGCAGTGCGGCCGTCTCCTGACGTTCCGCGACCTCATCGCTGGCGGTGCGTCCCTCGGCTTGGGGGTGGGCGTCGAACCTGTGTGTCGCGGCCGTGGCCGACCGCGGTGTGCCTTCGTGGTGTGAGACTCCGACACTGATCGACGTGCGCACCTGCCGGCCCTGGATCTCCGTCATGGTGTCCATGGAGGCGACGATCCGGTCAGCCACTTCCCGTGCATCGGGGCAGTCCTCGAGCACAATGGCGAACTCGTCCCCGCCCAGCCTGGCAACCGTGTCTCGTGACCGCACACAGTCCATGAGGCGTTCTGCGACGATCTTGAGCAGGAGGTCGCCCGCTTCGTGGCCGAGCTCGTCATTGACGTTCTTGAAGTTGTCGAGGTCGCAGAAGAGCACATTGACGCTCGAAGAAGGTGTCAGCAGGGCACGGTCGAGCCGCTTCGCGAACAGCATCCTGTTGGGCAGACCGGTCAGCGCGTCGTGCATGGCTTGGTGCTCGAGCTGGCCCCCGGCTTCGGCCAAGGCCGTCAGCAGCCGTTGGTTGTCGACCATCGCCAGGAACTGCCGAGTCAAGACCAGGAGGACGAGGGCGACGCTGAGCACCAGGTCGACCAGGACGGACGAGCGCGAGCTCAGCAGGTCCACGAACAGAGCCAGTCCCGCCCCCGCGAGGGGAAGGTAGGGCAGCGCAAGCCAGAGCCAAGAGGAGCGGCCAGTCGCTCGCTCATCGCTCGCCGCGGAGGTGCGGGCCCCCAAGGCCACACTCATCCCGGACGCACCCACGAAGAGGAACCCGAACACCCAGCCGCTGCTGCTCACCAGGTCTGCGGACGAGTAGGTGCCACGGGTGGTCATGTAGAGGAACAGGCTGTCGGCCAGAGCGAACCCACCGAGGCCGAGTGCGAGCAGGCCCAGCGTCATCCGCTCTGAGCGCGAACGGAACAAGGTGATCAGGACCAGCGTGCCCAGCACCACGTCCCCGAGCGGGTAGGCCAGGGACAGCACCAGGGAGAGCCCGAAGCCACCGCTGGTCTCGACGATGGGAGCCATGACCGTGACCCAGGACAGGACAAGCAGCGAGACGGCGATGATCGCACCGTCCATCACGTCGCGGCCGCGGGCCAGCGCCTGGCCGCCTTGAGCGCCAGACCAGACCAGCAGCCCCACGCCCCCTACCAGTGGGAAGGCGAGAAACCCGAGGTCAGCGGGCGACGGGAACGGCACCTCCCGGCCAGCCACGACCTCGTAGTAGCTCCACACGGCCTGGCCGGCGGCCCAACAGCCGGTCCCTGCCGACAGCAACCACCAGGCCCGACGCCGTTGGCCCTCACTGCGACTCGCCGCGATCGCACAGCCTGCCGATCCGAGCACCGCGGCAAGGAGCTGGCCACCGTTGCTGAAGACCGTCACCGCGAAATCGCTCAGCGCTCCGACTTGGAGCATGCTCACGAACGCGACGCTCAAGAGCGTCGCGATAGCAGCGAAAACCCACGTCCGCATTAGTCCCCCGACCAGTTGCTTGCCTCAGACTGACAGACACCCGACACGCCCGAAGCCGATTGCGGAAACGCGCATCTCGAGGCCACCGGTGGTCGAGGAGGTCGCGCGGCCGACTACCGGTGGTTGAGGAGGTCGCGCGGCCGACTACCGGTGGTTGAGGAGGTCGCGCGGCCGACTACCGGTGGTTGAGGAGGTCGTTCTGCGGCCGTCTCGCGGTGGTTGAGGAGGTCGCGCGGCCGACTGCCGGTGGTTGAGGAGGTCGTTCTGCGACCGTCTCGAAACCACCGCAAGGAAGGCTGGGACTGAACCACCGCCGGTCGAGCGGTGGTTGGCGGACCGGCGGTCATCCGGAGTCGGGCACGCCTTCGTAGTCAGGCAGCTCGGGGCCGCCGACCGCGCGCTCGATCAGGGCGGTGAGGGCCTCCATGTCGGGCTCCGGGCTCGTTTCGGCGCCCGGGTCGGGGGCGGTGAGCATCTGCACGTGCATCCGGCCGATCTCCTGGTTGGCCTCGACGTAGGAGCGCATCCGTTCCTCGTAGCCGGCGAACCCGGCCTCCGGGTCCCAGTCGGCGGCGGCGAGCTCGCCGGCCAGCATGTAGGCGCCGACCAGGGCCAGCCCGGTGCCCGCCCCGGACATCGGCGACGCGCTGAACGCCGCGTCCCCGAGGAGCCCGACCCGTCCACTGGACCAGCGGTCCATCACCACCTGGGCGACCTGGTCGAGGTAGAAGTCCGGGGTGTCGTCCAGGTGCGCGAGGATGCGCGGGGTCTCCCAGCCGAAACCGGCCATCTGCTCGCGCAGCAGCCGTTTCTGGGCCTCGACGTCGCGGTAGTCGATGTCGAAGTCGGGTGCGGGGAAGGACAACATGGCGATCGCCCGGCTGGCGTCGCGGACGGGCCGCAGCCCTGCCGACCGGCCCGCCTCCTGGTAGTCGATCAGCCAGCGGTCCAGCCCGAACTCGTTGGGCACGGTGTAGAAGGCGAGCACCAGGCCGAGGTGACGGACGAACCGTTCGCGCGGCCCGAAGACCATCGCCCGCAGCGCCGAGTGCAGCCCTTCGGCGCCGATCACCAGGTCGAAGCGCCGTCGGTCGCCGCTCGCGAAAGTGACGTCGACGCCCTGCGGGTCCTGCGTGAGCCCGGCGATCCGGTCGCCGAAGACGTACTCGACACCGTCGCGGGTGTTGTCGTACAGCACCTGGGAGAAGTCTCCGCGCAGGATCTCGAGCTCGGAGATGTAGCCGTCGCCGCCGTCGTCCTCCGCGCGAAAGGTCTCCACCACGTTCCCGTCCGCGTCCACCGTGTACGCACCCGCGGCGTCGGTGCAGGCCGCGCGCACCTCGGCATCGAGGCCCATCCGCCGGATGACCTCCTTGGCCACCCCGCGCGCATCCACGGCCTGACCACCCGGACGCAGCCCGGGTGCCTGCTCCACCACGGTCACCTCGGCACCCCGTCGGCACAGCCAGTGGGCCAGCGCGGGACCCGCGATGCTCGCTCCCGTCACCAACACCCTGATCTCGCTCATCGCGCTCCCTGTTCGTCCGCCGACTGAGGCTTGTCTGACCTCGTGACCGGCCGCTTCTCATCGGTTCACGAACGGTCGACCCCTGACACGACATCCGCCGACGTGACGACGCCAGACATCGAGTGCGTATGGGCTGGGCCAGTCCGTGCGGAATGCCGCACTGATCGCGGCTGATCCGGGCGGTTCGTGAGGCAGTATCTGACGCATGCGAGCGGTCTTGAAGAGGGTCCTCGACATGAGGTGGCGATCAATCGGCCTCGCTGCAGTCGGGGTCGCCCTCTCGATACTGCTCGGTGTTGCTGCCTTTGGAACCCCAGAAGAGGGAGGTACCGAGCCGACTCCTGCCCCGACGCCGTCTTGCGAACCCCAACTCGCAGAGGACGGGGACACTGATCTGTGCTTCGTGTGGGAGAACGAGCCCGACCCCGAGCATTGAACCAACCCATCGCGATCCGTGCGCGATCCGCTGATGAGCGGATGCGCCGCTCAGTGCTCGGGCTTCTTGCCAGCACGCCGGCGCAGAGGAGGGCTGTCAGAAACCGGCGTCTCCCTTGGGCCGCTTGAGACCAGCGAGGTTGACGGCTGTGTCGGCCTGCTTGACTCGCTCACGGGCGGCGGCGTTCGCCTCGCGCTCGCGGATGCGGTATCTGCGGAAACGCTCGCGCCAGGCACTCAGCCTGTGCCTGATGCTCATGCCTCAGGGTGACGCAATGCGTCCCCGACCGCCAGCCTCCCGGTGCATCGGCGCGCCAGGCTCCGGCGCCCGCTCATCGGCTGATCCGGGCGACATGCACCCACGACCAAGGAGTGGTTGCGCTACTGGATGATCGGATAGAGCTGTGCGTGCAGCAGACGATCGGAGTAGGCAAGGCGCGGAACGTCGTCAGCGGATCCTTCCCGGAGCCCCATATCGGTAAGCCCGATCCTGGTCGCCACAACTCGTGATGCTGTGTTTCCCTCGTCGATCCAAGCAATGCAGGGACGCTCAGGTCCTACGGCATGGGCAGCGGTCAACGCTGCGGCGGCCAACTCGCTTGCGTAGCCCTGGCCTTGGTGAGAAACCGCAATCCGGTAGTTCAGGTTCCAGTGCCCTCGCGGATGCACTTGGACACCACCCGCTCCGATGACTTCGCCGCCGTCGGTGAGCTCGACCGTCCAGTAGCTCAGACCGTCACGGGACCAACGATCTGCCGCACGTTCGACGTAGCCCTGGGTCTGCGCGATGACATCGTGCATGCCTTCGGGATGGTGGGTCCACATTCGGGCATCGGACAGCATGGGCCACAAAGCCTGCACGTCGGCGATCGCCATGCGCCGCAACGTTAGGCGCGGCGTGCTGTCCGGAACGCCCTTGTCTTGATGCACGTCCTGAGTGTCTCGCGCACGGTTCCGCTCATCGGCAGACCCGTGCGGATCAGCGCGTCACGTCAATGGCCTTGAGTGGGCGATCGATCACCGTGGGCGGTGGCTCAAGAACTCGATCACCTGCTGGAAGGTCGGGCGATTCTGCCAGTCGATCGCGCGGACGCCGACGACGCCAGCCGTGACCGAACGGATGTCGTCCTCGTGCTTGTTGTAGGTCAGCTGGCTGACCGAGGCCTTGCCCTGCTCCTTGAGCACCCGGGCGACGGCGGCGGCCAGGGAGGCGCGCAGCGTGCTCCGGCAGGCCGAGAGCTTGCCCTTGCCGCAGTAGCCGACCGAGTAGGGCCCGTCGACGCGTTTGCCGGAGGATCGAGCGGAGGTCCTTGGAGAGGTAGCCGTACCAGGCGATGCCGTTGAACGACGACCCGCCACCTAGCCGGGGGTGGTCGTCCAGCTTCTGCGGCAGCGCGCGGACGAGCGAGCCGAGCCGACCGGACAGGGCGTCGTACGCCACTGACTGCGAGCCGTCCTCCCACCACGAGTCGAAGAGGGCGATCGCAGCCTGGTGCTCGTAGGCGCCGTCGCGGTCACGGTCGACGCGTGCGGCGCCGCTCTTGAGCCAGGACGTCAGCTCGGCCCGGGCAGCCTTCGTCTTGCGGTCCTTGCCGATGACCTTGAGCAACCACTTGAGCGTGTACGCCGCACGAGAGTCCGCGGTCGCACCGCCGGACATCACGCCGACCATGGCAGGCAGGTCGATCTTCCTCTTGCCCTTGATCTTCGCCACCAGCCGCTTCTCGAGCGCCAGCGAGCGGTAGACCGCGCCATAGCTCCAGTTGTCGTCGGCGGCCGAGAAGTCCGGCGCCTGCTTGTTGTTCCAGCTGACGAGGTAGCCGCGCTTGGGGTTGGTCTCTCGCGGGTGCTTCTTGAACGACAGCCAGCCCTTCCAGTCGTACTTCTTGCCGGCCCAGTGCGGCAGGTCCGGCTCCACCTTCGCCGAGCGCTTCGGCAGCAGCCCGGAGGAGTAGTAGGAGATGTCCCGGTCGTCGGCGTAGAACCAGTTGAACGTGTAGTCGATGTGGCTCGCGGCCTTCTGGAACGACTTCGCGTCGTGCACGTAACCCGGGTCGTTGAGCTGGCTGAAGCCGAGCACCGAGTCGACCTCGTGGCCGTACGTCGACCGCTGCATCACCAGGGCCACCGGCTTGCCGTCGACCGTGGTCCGCTGCTGCACGATCCCGTGCCGGGTGCGCATCACCTGGAACCTGTACGTCGTCGCTGCGGCCGGGGCGGTGGGGTTGGGCGTCGTGGTCTCGGTGTGCACCTGGACGTCCATCGGGACGCACTTCTTGCCCACCAGGTATCCCGTCGAGTTGACCGTCGCCTTGGTGCCGTTGGTGTTGCAGAGCTTCTCCACGACGGTGTCGATGTTGTCGCTGCCGGCGCTGGTCGCCGACCACGCGTAGTCGATCCCGCGGCCGAGCTGCACGAACAGGTTGGTGCCGGCGAAGGCGACCCCGCGAGCCTGGATGCCCGGCCCGTTGAGCACCTGCTCGACCAGCAGCTGCGGCGCGAAGTAGCCGGTCTGCGGGCCCATCACCGCCAGCGGCTTCCCCGTCACCGACTCCTTCGCGGTGACCAGCACCGCATTGCTCATCCCGTGGCCACCCAGCTCGGACAGGTCGATCTTCACCCCGCCGGGCAGGTCGAGGCTCGGCGCCGCTGACCCCGGAGCGGGGCCTGCGGTCCCCCGCAGCGGCGCACCGGTACCGGTCGCGGTCGGTCCTCCACGGTCCGGCAGCGCAACTCCCGGCCGACCCGGCTGGATCCCCCCGCCTTCGTACGGCGCACTCTTGCTCGAGGTGGTCGGCGCCTCGGGGTCGTTCTTCGTCCGCAGGTCGTCGTAGATCCGGTTCGCCTCAGCGCGACCGAACTTGGCGCGCAGCGCCTGCAGCCACTTCGCGTTGGCGATCTCCGCGCCGCCCCCCTTGCCGAAGATGCCGCCCACCAGCGAGGCGATGTAGACGATGTCGGCGCGGCTCCAGTCGGTCGGCGTCTTCTGGAGCGCGACGTACTCCGCCGGGCAGGTCGGGGCGGCGATGGTCGGGCAGAGGTCGTCCTGGGCCTGATTGATGCCGGCGACGAACGCGTCGACCCCACCGAGAAGCCGCGCCCCGGCGGCGCCCGCCCGGGTGGCCGCATTCTGGATCTGCGCGTTCGCCTCGGCCGGGGTGTAGTACGCCAACCGCAGTTGCTCCTGGTCCATGGCGACGTTGCCGGGGGTGTTGCCGACGAACTCGGCCATCCGCGCCGCCCCGGTGTGCCGCAGGATGTCCATCAGGAACATCCGGTCCTGGACCGCGGCGTAGCCGGCACCGAACTCGACGTCCTCGAACGTGGCGCCGTTGATGAAGGGAACGCCGAACGCGTCGCGCTGAATGGTCAGCCCGGGTCGCGGTGACATGGTGCTCACCACGGTGGCCGGCGTGAAGTCCTCGCGCTTGTAGAGCTGCTCGATGTCGGCGCGCGTCAGGGAGGCCGGGTCACGCTTGATCAGAGCGTCGTACATCTCCAGCTGGTCGGCGAAGTGCGCCGGCGAGATCGCGGTGGCCGTGGTGCCGCCGAGGGCCGCGACGTCGAGCGCGGTGACGTTGCCGTTCGACCCAGGCGGAAGGATGTTCCACAGGTTGCCGTACTGCTCCCCCGCCCTGGCCGGTCCTGCGCTGGAGCCCGGATCCCCCGAACCCTCGGCCACCGCCGATGGCGCGAGGGTCGCGACGAGGGCCCCCGTCGCGACGATTCCGACCAGACCGCACAGACATCGAACAGGCGAACGTCGCATGTGCGCCCCAACGAGCCCCCACGCGCTGGGGTTACGGATCAGTAACCTGCGCTAGTGCCCCGGGCGGGAAGTGTCGTTCGTTTCACGTGCTCAGCGTGCGTGCATCGCAAGGCGCCGGAGCGAAGTCGCTGTAGGTCCATCATCGAGCGACGGCAACGCCGCGAGGTGCGGGCGATCAGTGCGCGAAGCGCACCGAGACTTCCCGCGCGGGGCACTAGTGTCTGCGCTTGATCTTGAAGCGGTACGTCGCTGGGGTGGGGTCGGTGAGACCCGAGGCCAGCGCGCGCACCGCGAAGGTGTGCTTTCCGACCTTGAGCCTGAACTTCTGGCCCGAGGTGCACGATCTGAAAGCCTTGCCGTCGACACTGCACTCGAAGGTCGCGCCGGCGGTTGCCGAGGAGAACGCGAAGGCAACCCTCGCCTTCCGCTTCTGCGTGAAGACCTTCCTCTTGGGCGTCTTGGTCAGCGTGGTGTCGGGCACGGAGCGCTGGCTCTGGTGGGTGTAGCTCACGAACGTCGAAGAGCACGCGGAGTCGTTCTGGGTCGCCTTGATTGCCTTGGCGAAGATCGTGGTGGTCGCGTTCGCCGGCACCGTCGCGGTGATCCCGGCACCCCCGAAGTCGGCCGCCGTCCCGGCTCCCAGCACTCCGCCCGTGCACGTGCTGTTGGAGTAGAGCCGCACCGTCGACCCGGTCTCGGCGGTGCCACTCACCCTCGGCGTCGTCGAGCTCGATGGTGAGACCGGGTCTGTCGAGGTGACGGTGGGCGTGGCGGTGGCAGGGGCACCGACAGCGCTCAGGCCCACGTCGTCAAGGACCATGTTGTTGATGCCCGTCGTCCCGTTGGCGTAGCTGAACGACAGGGTGTGACTCGCGCCGTCCGCGTACGTCGACAGGTCGACGATGTGCTTGCTGTACGCGGTCTCCGCCTGGGATGCCTCGGTGTGGGTCTTCAGGGTCGTCCCGTCGACCTGCACGAGCAGCTGCGCGTCGAACGGCGCGCTGACGGTGCCGTTCCGGAGCCAGTAGGTCAGGGAAACGGTCCCGGCCGGGATCGTCAGCACCTGGGACAGGCTGCCGGTGTGGCCCGCGTTGTCGAAACCACCGAACCAGGCCCACACGTCGCCGGTGCGCGGAGCAGTGATTCCGCCCCCGGTCGTGCAGACCGCAACCGTGCACAACGGGGACACGGCCAGGGAGTCGGTCTCAACCCAGAAGGGGCTGTCGACGGGGTTGCCGGTCCCGGCCTCGAACCCGCCGTCGAACAGGTCACTCCTGTAGGTCCGCGAGCTGGTCGAGCAGGCGGAGGTGTTGCCCGCGATATCCGTGGCCGTCGCCCTGAACCTGGTCGTAACGCCCACCACCACGGTTGCCGTCAGGCCCGTTGACGCGAACGCGGCCGCCGTCCCTGTCGCAGCTGGCACACCCGTGCAGGCCGCTGTGGTGTACAGCTTCACCGTCGACCCCGCCTCAGCCGTGCCCTTCACCGAAGGGGTGGTGCTGGGGTTCGGCGAGGCCGGCGTGATGCTCGTGAGTGTCACCAGCGCCGGCGCGGTCGAGTCATTTGTGTAGGTCAGTGAGCTGGTCGAGCACGCCGAGGTGTTCGCCGCCGCATCCGTCGCCGTCGCCCGGAGCGTCGTGATGCTGTCCGCCGCCACCGTGACCGACAGCCCCGGAGACGCGAACTCCGCCGCCGTACCTGTCGCCGCCGGCGCACCCGTGCAGTCCGAGGTCGCGTACAGCCTCACCGTCGACCCCGGCTCAGCGGTGCCCTGGACCGCGGGAGTGGTGCTGGAGCTCGGCGAGTCCGGCGTGACGTTGGTCAGCGCGGGCAGACCGGGTGCCGTCGAGTCACTGACGTAGGTCAACGAGCTGGTTGAGCAGTCCGAGGTGTTCCCCACGTCATCCGTCGAAGTCGCCCGGAACGTCGTGGTGCTGTCCGCCGCGACGGTGACCGACAGCCCCGGCGACTCGAATGCCGCCGCCGTACCCGTCGCCGCCGGCGCACCCGTGCAGTCCGCCGTCGTGTACAGCGACACGGTCGACCCCGGCTCGGCGTCGCCCCGCACCATCGGCGTGGTGCTCTGGCTCGGCGAGGCCGGTGTCACGCTCGTGAGTGTCACCAGCGCCGGCGCGGTCGAGTCGTGGGTGTAGGAGACCCAGGTCGTCGAGCAGGGCGAGTCCGTCTGTCCGCTCTTGGACGCCTTCGCGAAGATCGTGGTCGTCGCGTTCGCCGGCACCGTCGCGGTGATCCCGGCATTAGCGAAGTCGGCCGCCGTACCCGTGCCCAGCGCCACGCTCGTGCAGCCGCTGTCGGAGTGGAGCGTGACCGTCGAGCCGCTCTCGGAGCTGCCGATCACCTGCGGCGTGGTCGTGTTGGCCGGCGAGGCCGGCACCGTGGAGGTGACGGTCGGCCGAGCGGTCGTGGGCGGGGTGTGGTTCAGGCTGACGTCGTCGATGATCATCCGGTTGGTGCCCGCATCGACGTTGGCGAAGTCGAACGAGATGGTGTGGCTGGCGCCGTTCGCCCACGCCGAGAGGTCTACGAATTGCTGGCTGTAGAAGCTCTGTGGGCTGGACGCCTCGGTGCGCGTCTGCACGGTGTTTCCGTCGACCCTGACCTGCAGCCTCGCGGTGAACGGCGAGCTCACCTGGCTGTTGCGGTACCAGTACGTCAGCGAGGCGGTCCCCGCCGGGATGACCACCACCTGCGAGATGCTGGCGGTGTGGCTGGCCGGCGAGCCCCCGCCGCCGAACCGCGCCCAGGCGTTCCCGCTGCGCGGCACGGACGTCCCCCCGACATCCCCGCAGGCAACGGTGTTGCACAGCGGTGAGCCGCCCCACCGGTTGTCACTCTCTGTCCAGCTGGGGCTGTTGGGCGGACTGCCGGTCGCCGCCTCGAAACCGCCGTCCTGGACAAGCTCTGCCGCAGCAGCTGGACCGGTAAGAAGCGGCGCTACCACCAGTCCGGACGTCACCAGCACGGTGCTGCACGCTGCCGCGAGTCGTCTCAAGACCGACATGGACTCCGTCCCCCTGCTAACCCGATTAACAGACGAAGTGGCCCTCCACTGTGCCCGCCGAGACTGCTAGATCCCTCGGTCGATTCTTTCGCACCCAGCCCCGCGGTGCCATGGCCCGAAGGCGTCATTTGGCGCCTAGGGGTTGCGGGGTGCCGGCGCGGTTGACCGCGCTGGTCACGGCCTTGAGCGAGGCGGTGACGATGTTCGCGTCGATGCCCACGCCCCAGTAGATCGTGTCGCGGACGAGGCACTCGACGTACGCCGCGGCCATGGCGTCGCCGCCGGAGGACAGCGCGTGCTCGGCGTAGTCGAGGACGCGGACGTCGAAGTCGTGCTCGAGCCCGTTGATCGCCGTCACGAACGCCGCGATCGGGCCGTTGCCTTCGCCGTGCAGCGTGCGGATCTCGCCGTCGACGTAGACATTGACGTCGAGCGCGTCCTTCTCGCCGGCCGCCGAGGAGGTGTGCACCGAGTTGAGCCGGAGCGGGGTCTCGCGGTCGAGGTACTCGGCACGGAACACCTGCCAGATCTCCTCGGGTGTCATCTCGCCACCCTCGGTGTCGGTGTGCTCCTGAATGACCCGGCTGAACTCGATCTGGGCCCGGCGGGGCAGGTCGAGCTTGTGCTCGGCCTTGAGGATGTAGGCCACCCCGCCCTTGCCGGACTGGCTGTTCACCCGGATCACGGCCTCGTAGGTGCGGCCGACGTCGTGCGGGTCGATCGGGAGGTACGGCGCCTCCCACGGGAGCGACTGGACCGGGACGCCCTGCTCGGCGGCCTCGCGGTCGAGGTCCTCGAGTCCCTTCTTGATCGCGTCCTGATGTGAGCCCGAGAACGCCGTGTAGACCAGGTCGCCCGCGTAGGGGTGCCGCGGGTGTACCGGCAGCTGGGTGCAGTACTCGACGGTGCGGCGGATCTCGTCGATGTCGGAGATGTTGACCATCGGGTCGATGCCCTGGCTGAACAGGTTCATCGCGAGGGTGACCAGGTCGACGTTGCCGGTGCGCTCGCCGTGGCCGAACAGGCAGCCCTCCACCCGGTCGGCGCCGGCCATCACCGCGAGCTCGGTCGCTGCGACCGCCGTACCCCGGTCGTTGTGGGGGTGCAGGCTGATCACCGTGTTGTGGCGGCGGGTCAGCTGGCGGGAGAACCACTCGATCTGGTCGGCGTAGACGTTGGGCGTGGCCATCTCGACGGTGGCCGGCAGATTGAGGATGATCTCGCGGCCGTCGTCCGGCTGCCAGACGTCGCTGACCGCCTCGCACACCTCGACCGAGAACGGCAGCTCGGTGCCGGTGAAGATCTCGGGGCTGTACTCGTAGCCGATCACGGTGGCGTCGAGATAGTTCTCGACGTTCTTCATCACGATCTGGGTGCCGCGGACGGCAATGTCCTTGATCTCGTCCTTGCTGGCCCGGAACACCACGCGGCGGAACAGCGGTGCCAGCGCGTTGTAGAGGTGGATGTTGGCCCTGGGTACGCCGACCAGCGACTGGACGCTGCGCTCGATGAGGTCCTCGCGGGCCTGGGTCAGCACCGAGATCGTCACGTCGTCGGGGATCCGGTCGCTCTCGATGAGCTGGCGGACGAAGGCGAAGTCGGTCTCGCTGGCGCTCGGGAAGCCGACCTCGATCTCCTTGTAACCCATCCGGACCAAGAGGTCGAACATCGTCATCTTGCGGGCCGGGCTCATCGGGTCGATCAGCGCCTGGTTGCCGTCGCGGAGATCGGTGGAGAGCCAGCGCGGGGCCGCCGTGATCGTGGCGTTCGGCCAGGTGCGGTCGGGCAGGTCGATCGGCTGGAATGCGCGGTACCGCTGGTAGGGCATCCGGCTGGGCTGCTGCGGCCCCATCGGCTTCAGGGGAATGGTCATGTGATCCTCGCTGGGTGTGGCCCTGTCATGGGCCTGGTCTCAGGGGCCGGTCGCGCGCGCTCACTCCGCAGCGAGGGGGTCCGGCTCTGGCTCAGACCTCGCTGCGGCAGCCAAGGAGGAGGCGACGCATCATGACGCGGTCACGCTACCGCACGGCGCCGCCGGGATGGGATCGTGTTCACGTGAAGACCCGGATCCAGTGCCCGTGCGGCGAGACCATCATCGGCAAGGACGAGGACGAGCTCGTCGAGCTCACCAACACGCACCTGAAGGAGCAGCACGACGGTCGGACCTATGACCGCGACATGATCCTGATGATGGCCACCTAGTCGCGACCTAAGGGACCAGCGAACGCAGGATCTCCCCTGCGGGGCGCTCGGTGACGTGGCGGTGGCCGGTGCCGGCCCACAGGTTGACGTGCTCCGGGTTCGCCTGCGCCGCTGCGGCCCTGCGGATCGGGCTGGTGAGGTGGTGCACGGCCGGGTAGCCCATCGGGCCGCGGCCGTCGTACGCCGCCAGGAAGGCGTTGGGCAGCCCGCCGGCAGGGCGGCCGGAGAACGCGCGGGTCGTGACCGGATCGCCGCGGTCCTCACCGAAGCCGGCCCGGTGGGCGGGGTTGGTGCCGGCTTCGGGTGCGAGCAGGAGGAGGGTGCCGACCGCGACCGCCTGCGCGCCGGCGTCAAGCGCGGCAGCGACGTCGCTTCTGGTGCCGATCCCACCCACAGCCATAATCGGGAGATCGGTGACTGCCCGGACTGCGCGGACCAGGTCGGGGAGCCGGAGCCGCTCGGGCGGCCGCGCCGGGGTGAACGTCCCCCAGTGACCACCCGCGTCAGCGGACTGCACGATCAGCGCGTCCATCCCGGCCTCGACGGCCTGGAGCGCCTCGTCGGCTGAGGTGACGGTCTGGACGAGCGTGCAGCCCGCCCTTCCGAGGAACCTGATGGTGGCCGGGTCCGGAAGCCCGAACGTGAACGACACCAGCGGCACTCCCGCCAAGACGTCGACCTTGTCCTGCCAGCCGTCGTCGTTCTCGACCGGCGCCGCCGGCAGGTCGACGCCGTACGACTCGGCCAGGGGGAGCAGCAGCTCGCGGTAGGCGGCGTACGCCACCGGGTCCACGGGCTCCGGGTTGGGCGAGAACACGTTGACGCCGTACCGGTCGGTGGTGGCCCGCACCTCGGCGACCTGCTCCGCCAGCGCCGCCGCGGTCTGGTAGCCGCCTGCCAGGGAGCCGCCCGAGCCGGCGTCGGCCGCCGCCAGGACCAAGGCAGGTGTCGTCGGCCCGCCCGACATCGGCGCCGCCACGACCGGGAGGTCGCTGCCCAGGAGCTCGAGCAGGTCGGTGGTCACGGCACCGACGGTAGGGCAGGCTCACCCGCGTGACCCACCTGCTCGTCGTGCACCACTCCCCGACCGAGACCGTCCAGTCCCTGACCGATGCCGTCGTGGCCGGCGCACACGACGACGAGATCCAGGGCGTCGACGTCGTCGTGAAGCCGGCACTGGAGGCCAACGCCGACGACGTGCTGGCTGCGGACGGCTACCTGCTCGGGACGACCGCGAACTTCGGCTACATGAGCGGAGCGCTGAAGCACTTCTTCGACACGATCTTCCTCGAGGCCGGCGGGGCGCTGAGCGACGACGGGTCGGCGGCGGCGGGTGCTGGTGGCAAGAAGCCGTTCGGGCTGTGGGTGCACGGCAGGTACGACACCACGGGCGCGGTCCGTTCGGTCCTGTCGATCGTCCAGGCCCTGCCGTGGACCCAGGCGGCGGAGACCCTCGAGGTCCTGGGGGACGTCACCGAGGAGCACACCGCCTCGGCGTACGAGCTGGGCGGCACGCTGGCCGCGCTGCTCTCGCAGTGAGCCGCCCACCGGGCCGCCGGTAGGCTCGTCGAGCCCAGTCGGGCGCCGCAAGAGGGAGGTTCGGTGGTGGCTCACGCCGTCCGTTTCGCCTCCTTCGCCACGGCGGTGGCACTGGCTCTCGCGGTGGCGGCGTGTGGGGACGACAAGCAGGACGGCAACACCGATCCGAAGCAGGTCGACGCGGTGGAGACGCCGCAGCTCGGCGCGTGCCGGATGCTGACCCCGCCAGACGTCGCGAAGCCCAGCAATGCGACCAAGGTCGTCGACTGCGAGAACAAGCACACCGCGGAGACGTTCGCGGTCGGCGACGTGCCCCAGGAGCTCCAGGACGCCGACTACGACGCGGAGGAGCTCGGGGCGTTCGCCTACCAGACCTGCTCGGCGAAGTTCCAGACGTTCCTCGGCGCCGACGAGAGCACGGTGATGCGCACCATCGTGAGCTGGGCCTGGTTCCGGCCCTCGGAGAAGGCCTGGGACAAGGGCGCGCGCTGGTACCGCTGCGACATCGTCGGTGGCGGCGACCAGAGCAAGGAGTACGCCGAGCTGCCGGTCACCGCGGCCGGGCTGCTCGCGGAGCAGCCAACCAACGACGCCTGGATGGTCTGTGTCAACGGCGCGTCCGTGCAGGCGGCACCCAAGATCTCCTGCACGGAGACGCACAACTGGCGCGCGGTGACCACCATCAAGGTCGGCAAGCCGGAGGACCCCTACCCCGGCGATCGGCTGGTCGAGGTGACCACTCGCGACTACTGCTCGCGCTCGGTCGGCGCCTGGCTCGGCTACCCGCCCGAGTACGACTTCGGCTACACGTGGTTCCACGAGGGCGAGTGGAAGGCGGGCAACCGCCGGTCGGTGTGCTGGGCGGCGACGACCGCGTGACCCGGCTGGTGCCCCTCGCGCTGACGGCTGCCCTGCTGCTGGCCGGCTGCACGTCCGAGGGTGAAGACGAACCGAAGGCGGACGACTCGCCCAGCCCGTCGCCCACTGCCACTGCCACTGCCGAGCCGACCCCGCCGCCCGCTCCGCCCGCGGTCGGTGCCTGTTACCGGCTCAGCTACGACGAGGCGGTCGCGCCCACCAACGCGGACAGCCCGGTCTCCTGCGACAAGGGGCACACGAGCCAGACGTTCGCGGTGGGCCAGATCGATCTCGTGGTCAACGGCCACCTGCTCGCCGTCGACTCCGACACGGTGCGCAAGCAGGTCGCGAACCGGTGTCCGGGCAAGCTGGCGGCGTATGTCGGCGCGACCGTGCCGCAGCTGCGGCTCTCGCTGCTGCGCCCGGTCTGGTTCACCCCCACGATCGAGCAGTCCGACTTGGGCGCCGGCTGGTACCGCTGCGACGTGATCGCAGTGGCCGGCGACTCGAAGGTCGCCAAGATCGACAGCAACATTAGCCGGGCGCTGGCCAAGCCGGCCGGCCGCGCCGAGTACGCCATGTGCGGCACCGCCCAGCCCGGCACGCCGGCGTTCAACCGCGTGCTGTGCCGCGAGGACCACAGCTGGAAGGCGATCTCGGTCCTCGACCTCGCCGAGGCGGCCAAGGCGGGCGGTTATCCGGGCGAGAACGTGGTCAGGGACGCCGGCCAGGAGGTCTGCGCCGACGCCGCCCGAGCCATCGCCGCGGACGCACTCGACTACGAGTGGGGCTACGAGTGGCCCACCAAGGACCAGTGGCAGGCCGGCCAGACCTTTGGCCGCTGTTGGGCACCGGACCCTGCCTGACGCACACCTCTCTAGGCTGAACGGGTGAGCTGGACCGAGAAGGACCTGCCCGACCTGACCGGCAAGACCGCCATCGTGACCGGCGCCAACTCAGGGATCGGGTTCCACAGCGCCAAGCACCTCGCCCGCCATGGCGCCAACGTCGTGCTGGCGTGTCGCAACACCGACGCCGGGCGCGAGGCCGCCGCGAAGATCGACGGCAGCACCCGGGTGGCCGAGCTCGACCTGGCGTCGCTGGAGTCGGTGCGGCGGTTCGCCGAAGCCGTCGACGGACCCGTGGACATCCTGGTCGACAACGCCGGCGTGATGACGCCGCCGAGGTACCGCGAGACCACCGACGGCTTCGAGCTCCAGTACGGCACCAACCACCTGGGTCACGTCGCGCTGACCGCGCGGCTGCTGCCCCGCCTGCTCGAGGCGCCGGCGCCACGCGTGGTCGCGGTGGCCTCGGTTGCCCACCACGCCGGCAACGACTCCGTCCTCGAGGGCAACCCGGAGCCGACGTACAACCCGAGGACGGCCTATGGCAACACCAAGCTTGCCAACCTCCTCTTCGCCCGCGAGCTCCAGCGCCGCGCCGCGGGCGCCGGCTCGAAGCTCACCGCCAGCGCCGCCCACCCGGGCGTCGCCGCCACCGGGCTGATCAGCAACCGTGACGGGCTCGGCGCGATTGCGCCGATCCGCTGGACCGCGCCGATCTGGACCAAGGTCATCTTCCAGTCCGCGCTCGCCGGCGCACGGCCGGTCATGTACGCCGCCACGGTCGCCGAGCCCGGCTCCTACACCGGCTCCACTGGGCCGGGCGAGTGGCGCGGCCCGGTCGGCCCCGCGCGCCTGAGCAGGTGGGCGAGCGACGACGCCCTCGCCGCCAAGCTCTGGGACAAGAGCCTCACCGAGACCGGCGTCTCCTTCGACTTCTAGTCAGCGTCCCGTCGGGCAGGCGGGCAGGGCGGCGGTGAGTATGGGCCCGTTCCGCCACTGCAAAGGGGCCCATACTCACCGCCCCCCGGCGCTCTCAACGCCTGAACAGCTCGGCCGCCATCAGCTCGATGAGCTTGTTCAGTCCCTTGTGGGGCCGCACCATCACCGTGAACTCAGTCAACCGACCGTCCTCACCCCAGGCGAGCATGTCGATGCCGTGCACCGACAGGCCGTCGAGCTCGGCCTCGAACTCGAGGACCGCAGAGCCGTCGGCGTACCACTGTCGGCCGTAGGTCAGGGTTGGGCCGAGCACGACCACGGCTGCGGAGAGGTAGGCCGTGGTCACCTCCTTGCCCTCCTGGGGCGTGTGCACCGCCGGCGAGCGGAAGACGACGTCGTCGGCGAGCAGGTCGGCGAGGCCGGCCGGGTCGCGGGCTTCGACAATGGTGTGCCAGGCGGCGACGGGTGCGGGCGTAGGTGCAGGCATCAGAAACCCAGTTTCCTGAGCTGGCGCGGGTCACGCTGCCAGTCCTTGGCGATCTTCACGTGCAGGTCGAGGTAGACCGGGGTGCCCAGCAGCGCCTCGATCTGGTGCCGGGCGCGGGTGCCGACGTCGCGCAGCCGCGCGCCCTTGTGGCCGATCACGATCCCCTTCTGGGAGTCGCGCTCGACGTACAGGTTGGCGTGCACGTCGAGCAGCGGGCGGTCCGCCGGCCGGTCGGGGCGCAGCCCCATCTCCTCGACCACGACCGCGATGGAGTGCGGCAGCTCGTCGCGGACGCCGTCCAGAGCGGCCTCGCGGATCAGGTCGGCGACCAGGATCTCTTCCGGCGCGTCGGTGAGGTCGCCGTCGGGGTAGAGCTGCGGACCCTCGGGCAGCAGTGCGACGAGGAGGTCCGCGAGCAGCTGCACCTGCGAGTCCTTCTCTTGGGCGGCCACCGCAGACACGGGCACGATCTCCTGCCAGACGATCCCGGCCTCCTCGCCCAGCCGCTGGATGTCGAGCAGGTGCTCGCCGATCCGCTGCGGCGTGGCCAGGTCGGTCTTGGTGGCGACCGCGACCTTGATGGTGCGCCGCACCTTGGACATCTCGGTCACGATGAACCGGTCTCCAGGCCCGATCTTCTCGTCGCTGGGGAAGCAGACCGCGACCACGTCCACCTCGTTCCAGGTCGTCCGCACCAGGTCGTTGAGCCGCTCGCCGAGCAGGGTGCGCGGGCGATGCAGCCCCGGGGTGTCGACCAGGATCAGCTGGGCGTCTGGGCGGTGCACGATCCCGCGTACGACGGTCCGGGTGGTCTGCGGCTTGTCGGAGGTGATCACGATCTTGCTGCCGACCAGGGCGTTGGTCAGCGTCGACTTGCCCGCATTGGGGCGGCCGACGAACGACGCGAAGCCGGAGCGGAACGCCGGCGCATCGGTCACGACCGCGCCTCGTCGTATTTCTGCCAGATCTCCTCGTCGGTCATCCCCGCTGCCTTGCCGGCCCGATAGATCGGCCCCGGGTCGACGGCGCGCGGCTGTCGACCGGACGAGGCGCGCCAGTAGCCCATCACGTCGTACGCCGTGCTCGGCAGCCTCCGCTCGCGCATCAGGTGCCTGCGGATCGCGCGCATCTGAGCGGACTCGCCGGCCATCCAGAAGTAGCCCCGGCCGACCGGCCAGTCGATGCCCTCGGCGACTTCGGCGAGCCTGCTGCCCTCGCCGCCCGGTGGCTCCAGCCAGGTCACGTCGACGCCGTCCGGGAGGTAGCCCGGGAGATCGTCGGGCACCTCGGCCCAGATGCGGGTCGGGACCTGGGCGGACTCCGCGATCCGGGCCATCGCCGGCATCGCGGTCAGGTCGCCGACCAGCAACAGCCAGGCCGCGTCCACCGGCATCGCGAACGAGCCCTTGGGCTCGGTGACCGTCACGGTCGAGCCCACGCAGCCGTCGCGGACCACCCACTCGGTGACCAGCCCGACGTCATGCACGACGACGTCGAGGACCAGCACGCCTGCCGCGTACGAACGGACCGTGTAGTAGCGGCTCTGGAACTGTCCGGGCACGACGAGCCCGACCCATTCGTCGGGCACGCCGGTGGACTCGAACGCCGGATTCACGGAAAGCGTGAGCCGAACGAGGTGCGGCGACAGCTGGTCGCGCCGCTCGACGCGCGCGTCGTACTGCCGGGCCCGGGTGCTCACTGACGAGAGGCTAGCCCGCGGTGGTTGAGGAGGTTGCGCAGCAACCGTCTCGAAACCATCCACGCTGACGCTGGAACGCAACCTCCGGGTTGAGTCCCAGCGAAGCCTTGGGTGGTTTCGAGACAGGCGCTAGCGCGCCTTCCTCAACCACCGATGGTGGCCCAGCCGTGTCGCAGCGGGTAGCCGCTCTCGCCGTTCTCGGTCTTGGTCGCGAGCACGTGGTGGAGCTGGATGTCGTTGCGCTCGAAGGCGATCCGCGAGCCGGCCATGTAGAGGCCCCACACTCGCGCGGTGCCCTCGCCGACCTCGGCGACGCAGGCGTCCCAGTTCTGCTCGAGGTTGTGGCACCAACCGGCGAGGGTCTTGGCGTAGTGCACCCGGAGGTTCTCCTCGTGCTGCACCTCGAGGCCGGCGTTCTGCGCCTCGGTGATGATCCGGCCCGACCCGATCAGCTCTCCGTCGGGGAAGACGTAGCGGTCGAGGAACTCGCCGGTCTCGGTGAACCGGTTGTCGTGCCGGGTGATGCAGTGGTTGAGCAGCCGCCCCTGCGGGCGCAGCCGGTCGCGGATGAAGCCGAAGTACGACGGGTAGTTCTTCACGCCGATGTGCTCGGTGAGCCCGATCGAGGAGATGGCGTCGAACTCCCGCTCCGCCACGTGCCGGTAGTCCATGAACCGGACCTCGGCAAGGTGGTCGAGCCCTTCCTCCTTGATCCTCTGCTGAGCCCACGAGGCCTGCTCGCGGGAGAGGGTGACGCCGAGCGTGTGTACGCCGTACTCGCGCGCCGCGTGCCGGACCATCCCGCCCCAGCCACAGCCGACGTCGAGCAGCCGCTGGCCGGGCTGGAGGTCGAGCTTGCGGGCCACCAGGTCGTACTTCTCGAACTGCGCCTCCTCCAGGGTCGCGTCCTCGCGGGGGAAGACCGCGCACGTGTAGGTCATCGAGGGCCCGAGGACGTACTCGTAGAAGGTGTTGGAGACGTCGTAGTGATGGTGGATCGCCTCGGCGTCGCGGCCCAGCGAGTGCCGGAGCCCCTCGAGGGTCCGCCGCCGCCGGGACGGCGCCTCCTGGGGTGGCGGAGCGGTCGGGCGCAAGGGTGAGACACCGAACGAGCGCAGCAGTGCCAGTGCCTCAGTCGGCGTCGGCCGGCGGAACGACAGCTTGCTCTGGATCAGGCGGAACGCGTCGTAGGGGTCGCCGGGGTGCACGCCGCGCAGCTCGAGGTCGCCGGCGACGTACGCGCGGCCGAAACCGAGGTCGCCCGGCGCGGTGAGGATGTAGCGGAGGCCTCGCTCGGTGGCCAGGTGGATCTCGTAGGACGAGTCCTCGGGGCCGGAGGCGCTGCCGTCGTACGCGGAGAACCGAAGGGGGAGCGGCTCCTTGAGCAGGGTGTCGAGCGCCCCGGCGATGGTCAGCTTCGCCGTCGTCATGGTTGTCATTGCCTGCGAACCACCTTGTCGTAAAGGCTGAGCAGCCGGTCGTCGGGGTCGTAGCGTCGTTTCACCTCGGCGAGATGGTCGCCGTCGTAGAGCCGGTCGAAGGTCTCCCGGTCGTAGAAGGCCTCGGAGTAGAGCGACTTGTGGCCGCCGAGCTCTTGGACCTTGGTCTCGATGGCGCGGTTGCGCGGAGCCTCGGCTGCGTCCGGACCGACATGGACGGTGCCCCAGAAGCCGACGTTGACGTACGTCGTCCCGGGGTGCAAGGGGTACGTCGGCCACTGGACGCCGGTCGAGGTACCCGGGGAGACCAGCGGGCACAGCCAGACCGGGCGCATCCCGATCTCGACGTCGAACCAGGTCAGGAACTCCTCGAGCCGCTCGACGGGTATCTCGACGTCCTGGATCACGTTCTCGCGCTGGGGGCGACCCTTGCGGCGGTCCACCCAGTCCATGAAGCCGGTGCGCGCGTTGAGCCCGATCAGCCGGTGGTAGACGTCCGAGCGCCGGTACCGCTTCGGCCACAGGCGGCGGATCCGCGGGTTCTGGACACCGAAGGCGCCCGAGCACCAGAACCAGTCCGTGTCCCACCGCCAGAGGTAGTCGTGCATGGACAGCAGGTCGGTCTCGCGCTGCTGGATCGAGCGGTAGTAGACCTGCATGCCGGTGTAGTCGCTGGTCTGGCTCGGGTGCCGCGGTCGCTCCCCGCGCACTGCCCCCTCATTGGTCGACCCGGTCGACAGCCAGCGGGCCAGGGTGAGGTAGTACTCCCCCGGCTGGAAGGCGACGCCGTCGAGGCCGTCGACCTGGAGCCCGTCGTACTGCCTGGTGTCGACGATCTCCGCGACGGTCTTTGCCAGCAGCCCGGCATCGTCGAAGCGAACGTGGCGCAGCTCGACGCGCTCGGGCACCTCCTCGAGCCGGATCCGGAGCCGGGTGGCGTAGCCGAGCGAGCCGTAAGAGTTGGGGAAGGTGTCGAACAGGTCGCTGTGCTCACCCTCGGGGCCGGGCCGCGTGGTCACCACCTCGCCGGAGCCGGTGAAGATGTCCATCTCTAGCACCGACTCGTGCGGGAGGCCGCGGCGGAAGCTGGTCGACTCGATCCCGAGTCCGGTGACCGCCCCACCCAGGGTGATGGTCTTGAGCTGGGGCACCACGTAGGGGATCAGCCCGTGCGGCAGCGTCGCCGCGACGAGCTCCTCGTAGGTGCACATGCCCTGCACCTCGGCGGTCCGCTGGGCGACGTCCACCCCGATGACCTGGTCCAGCCCACTCACGTCGAGCCCGGCAGCCCGCGTCGCGGTCCTCGGCCGGAACAGGTTGGACGTCTTCTTGGCCAACCGCACCGGTGCGCCTGCGGGGATCGCGTCATAGGACGCCCTGAGTCGCTCCACCGCAGCCTCGTGGCGCGCCCAGGCGCTCCCCTGACTCACCGGACGCACGTTACTACCGAGTGATTTCCTCGGCATGTCAGGTGTAGATCCGATGGTTGAGGAGGTTGCGCAGCAACCGTCTCGAAACCACCGCAAGGAAGGCTGGAAGCCGACGAACGCTGATCGAGCCTGTCGAGATCATCCGCAACGATGCTGCGAGCCGCCTGCCGGGCATCTCGACACCTCGATGAGCGGAGCTTGCGTCCCAGCCCCGAGTTACGTGGTTTCGAGACAGGCGCAGAACGCCTTCCTCAACCACCGGCAGGCGGCAGAACGCCTTCCTCAACCACCGGCAGGCGGCAGAACGCCTTCCTCAACCACCGGCAGGCAGCAGAACGCCTTCCTCAACCACCGGAGAGCTGGTCAGGTCGTGGTCGAGCTGGAGATCGTTCCGCTCGGATCGCCGACGTGCACCGGGACACCCTCGCCGCCGAAGTCGCGGAGCACCTCGAGATCGAGCGGCGAGACCTGACCGGTGTCGCCGAGGACCACCGCCGCCTCGAGGCCGCGGGAGCCGGACGAGACCGCCATGGCGACGCATACGCCGAGCGCGGAGATCTGGAGCGACGGCAGCCGGACCGTGGCGGCGGCGTACGTCCGGCCGTCGACGTCACGGATGGCGGCTCCTTCCGGCCCGCCCGTGCGCGAGCGGGTGGTCCGGGCCAGCGTGACGAGCTTCTGGTCCTCGGGGGACATCTCAGTCACGCACGGTCTCCTTGGCGGGTACGTCGTCACGGACGCGCTCCTGCTCGGCGTCGACCCGGGTGATCCGGACGGTGCCGATCTTGTTGCGGCGTCCTGCGGTGTTCTCGGCGGTGAACCGCAGCCCGTGGGCCACGACCTGGGAGCCGGGGATCGGCACCAGGCCGAGGTGCTTGGCCATCAGGCCGCCCACGGAGTCCACGTCCTCCTCGTCGACGTCGAACCCGAACAGCTCGTCGAGGTCGTCGATCGGGTAGCGGGACGAGACCCGGATCGAGCCGTCGTCGAGGGTCTCGGTCTCGATCTCGTCCTCGTCGTACTCATCGGTGATCTCGCCGACGATCTCCTCGAGCAGGTCCTCGATCGTCACCAGACCCGCAGTGCCGCCGTACTCGTCGACCACGATCGCGATGTGCTGGCGCCGGGCCTGCATCTCGGTGAGCAGGGCGTCGATCGGCTTGGACTCCGGGACCCAGTACGCCTTGCGCATCACTGACTCGATGCGCTGGGTGAACTCCACGTCAGGAGCCTCGAAGTCGCGGCGCACGATGTCCTTGAGGTAGGCGAAGCCGACGACGTGGTCGAGGTTGTCGTCGATCACCGGCAGTCGCGAGAACCCCGAGCGAAGGAACAGCGAGAGGGTCTGGCGGAGGTTCTTGTGCCGCTCCACGAAGACGACGTCGTTGCGCGGCACCATCACCTCGCGCGCCGTGGTGTCACCGAGCTCGAAGACGGAGTGGATCATCTTCCGCTCGCCGGCCTCGATCAGCGCGGACGCCTCGGCGATGTCGACGAGCTCGCGCAGCTCGGTCTCGGTCGAGAACGGTCCCTTGCGGAAGCCCTTGCCCGGTGTCAGCGCGTTGCCGAGCAGGATCATCAGCCGTGGCAGCGGCCCGAGCACCGAGGTGACGAAGCCCAGCGGCGCCGCCGACCAGAGCGCCACCCGCTCGTTGTGCTGCCGGCCCAGGGTGCGCGGCGCGACCCCGATGGCGACGAACGAGACGACCAGCATCACGCCGATGGTGGTGAGCGCACTCGACCACGCGGCGCCGTCGAAGGCCAAGGTGATCTCGCGGGCGACGATCACGATCGCAGAGATCTCGCAGAGCAGCCGGAGCATGATCGCGGTGTTCACGTAGGGAGCCGGATCGGCCAGCATCGTGACCAGCCGGGTCGCGCCCGGCCGCCCTTCGGCCTGGAGCTCTTCGGCACGGGCCCGGGAGAACGACGTCAGCGCCGCGTCCGAGGCGGAGAAGGCACCGGCCAGCGCCACCAGCGCTCCGGCGGCGACGACGGAGGTCAGTCCGCTCATTGGGCCGCGACGGAGGCCTGACGCTGGTCCCTCCACTGGGCCAGCAGCCGGTCCTGTAGACCGAACATCTCCTCGTGCTCCTCCGGCTCGGCGTGGTCGTAGCCGAGCAGGTGCAGGATGCCGTGCACGGTGAGCAGCTCGAGCTCGGCGTCGGTGGAGTGGCCGGCCGTGGTCGCCTGGCGCTCCGCGACGGCGGGGCAGAGCATCAGGTCGCCGAGGATGCCCTCCTCGGGCTCCTCGTTGACCAGGCCGGGGCGCAGCTCGTCCATGGGGAAGGCGAGCACGTCGGTCGGCCCGTCGCCCTCCATCCACTTCTGGTTGAGCTCGGCCATGGTGTCCTCGTCGACCGCCTTGATGCAGAGCTCGGCGAGCGGGTGCACCCGCATCCGGTCCAGCACGAAGCGACTCAACGCGACGAGGTGCTGGACCTCCATCGCGTGGCCCGACTCGTTGAGTACTTCAATGCTCACGGACGGCTCGTTCGCGGGCCTTGCTGGTCGCCGCGGGCGTCGAACTCCTCGTAGGCGGCGACGATCTTGCCCACCAGACGGTGCCGGACCACGTCGTGCGCGGTGAGCCGGCAGAAGCTGATGTCCTCGACGTCGTCGAGGATGCCCTCCACCACGCGCAGCCCGGAGCGCGTGCCGCTGGGCAGGTCGACCTGCGTGACATCGCCGGTGACCACGATCTTGGAGCCGAAGCCAAGGCGGGTCAGGAACATCTTCATCTGCTCCGGCGTGGTGTTCTGGGCCTCGTCGAGCACGATGAAGGAGTCGTTGAGCGAACGGCCGCGCAGGAAGGCCAGTGGCGCCACCTCGATCGTCCCCGCCGCAAGCAGCTTGGGGATCGACTCCGGGTCGACCATGTCGTGCAGCGCGTCGTACAGCGGTCGCAGGTAGGGGTCGATCTTCTCGGTCAGCGTGCCGGGCAGGAATCCGAGCCGTTCGCCGGCCTCCACCGCTGGTCGGCTGAGGATGATCCGGTTCACGGCCTTGGCCTGCAGTGCCTGGACCGCCTTGGCCATCGCCAGGTAGGTCTTGCCAGTGCCGGCGGGACCGATGGCGAAGGTGACCGTGTGCCGGTCGATGGAGTCGACGTACCGCTTCTGGTTGAGTGTCTTGGGTCGGATCGAGCGACCGCGGTTGCTCAGGATGTTGAGGCTGAGCACGTCGGCGGGGCGCTCGGTGGTCTCGGCACGCAGCATCGCGAGGACCCGCTCAACGGTCTCGCCGGTCACGCCCTGGCCGGTGCGGATGATCGTGACCAGCTCGTCGAGAAGCCGCTCGGCGAGGGCGATCTCGGGGGGTTCGCCGGAGATCGTGATCCGGTTGCCGCGGACATGCACGTCGGCGTCGAAGGCCTGCTCGATGAGCGCGAGGTGCTCGTCTCCAGGCCCGAGCAGGCTGACCATGTTGATGCTGTTGGGCACCACGACGGTGTGCTTGGCCGTGGGCGCGGTCGTCACTACATCGGGATTCGAGTCAGTCATCTGGGCCCGGGTCGGGCGTACCTTTCTGGAGACGCTGGAGCCCTCCCATGCTACGTGTTGCGACGGCGCGGTCCCAGCGAGTTGCGGTGCTGGGCCGTAGGGTCGTCCCATGCCCCCGGTCGATGACATCGACTACACCGAGGACTACGGCGACGAGGACACGCCGCCCTCGTGGTTCCCGGGCGGCCACCTGCCCGCAGACGCCCGCCGGATGGGACTGACCCACCACGTCCCGGACGGCGCCCTGCTCGACTTCGCCGGCAAGCTCGACGCGGCCAAGCCGCTGCACCGGTTCACCGCGTGGGCGCTGCTGGTGATCTTCGGGCTGCCCGTGGTCTTCTACGTGATTCGCCTGGTCGACGCCGCATTCGGTGGTTGAGCCCGGAGGAGCGCCAGCGACGACGGTGTCGAAACCACCGCAAGCCGCGCTGGGACTGGCCTGGGCTCAGTCCCAGCCGTCCTTGCGGCGGTTTCGACACGCTCGGTCGCAGAGCGACACTCGCGGCTCAACCACCGGGGTCGGTGGTTGAGCCCGGAGGAGCGCCAGCGACGACGGTGTCGAAACCACCGCAAGCCGCGCTGGGACTGGCCTGGGCTCAGTCCCAGCCGTCCTTGCGGCGGTTTCGACACGCTCGGTCGCAGAGCGACACTCGCGGCTCAACCACCGGGGTCGTCGAAGGCGACCTGGAGCATGCCGAGGCACATCTCGTCGGTGCTGCCCTCGGCCCACATGACGTAGCGGTCCTCGCGCTGGGTCTCGAACGCCGGGAGCCGGTCGCGCGGCCACTGCTGGTGCTGGCAGGTCACCCGGACCGTGTCGCCGGGGTCGAGATGGACCGGGTCGACCGGCTTGGCACCCTGGTCGTCGAAGTCCCAGACCGGGATCCGCAGCAGCGTCTTCTCGTCCGCCGTGTCGGGGTTGATCTGGATCGAGATCTTGCGGCCGAGCAGGTGCATGTGGCCGGCCGCGGCCAGCACCGTCATCCCGCGGCTGACGTGCTGGATGCAGGAGGTGTTCTCGGACGGCACGATGTCGGTCCCGCACAGGATGTGCAGCAGCGTGCTGGTGTTGCCCGCTTCGCCGAACCTCATCTTCACGTCCACCGCTGCGGCGTCGCGGTCGCAGAGCTCGCCGTCGCTGTGCTCGGGTCGGCACGGCAGCTCGACCGGGGCGGGCAGCAGGAAGGTGTGCAGGGGCGTCAGGTCGGTCGTCCCCGGCATCCAGCGGAGCTGCGTCGAGGACTGGTCGGGCACCGCGCCCTTGAGCAGGTTGTAGTGGACCTGCATCACGATCCGCGAGCCCGCCTCGAGCTTCTTGCCGTAGCCGTTCTGGACCTTGGTCTCGTCGCCGCCGGGCGCCCAGGCGGCCAGCCAGTTGGCGTCGTCGAGGCTCCGGAACTCCCCGGAGAGCCCGGTCCCGCCGAAGCACGTCCAGCCCTCGTCGGTTGTCGCGGCGTCCTTCGCCTCGGCCTCGGCGACGGCGTCCGGCGAGACCTGGAACAGGATCACGTGGTGCACGACTTGCGGGTTGCCGGGGAGCACGTTGCTGCCGGTCAGCCAGACGTCCTCGTCGAGCTGAGGGTCGAGCAGGAAGCAGCGATAGTCGTCGGTGCCGACGCCGCTGGGCGCTGAGGGCGTGTACGTCGACGCCATGGTGACCGTCAGCCGGTCCTCGCCCTTGCGAAGCGGGAGCTGCTTGCCCGGCGGCGTCCCGGCGAGCTGCTCGGCCTCGACCTCGGGAGGCTGCGGCCCCTCGAGCAACGAGCCGGGGTCACCGGCGCGACGAGCGTCGTCGTCGTCGGAGTCCATGCAGCCCGCGGCAAACGGGATGACGAGCGCGGCAGCCGCCGCCAGCGCGAGAACCCGAGTGAGATTGCGGTTCATCCTGGCGGCCAGGTCATCGAGCGCCCGGCCAGCAGGTGCAGGTGGGTGTGGAAGACGCTCTGCCCGGCTTCGGCGCCGGTGTTGAAGACCAGCCGGTAGTCCTCGTGTCCCTCCGCGGTCGCGACTGCGGCCGCGGTGCTGACGAGCTCGGCGGTGGCGGCGGGGTCGCCGGCGGCAAGCTCCGCGGCGTTGGCGTAGTGGTCGCGCGGCACGACGAGCACGTGCGTCGGAGCCTGCGCGTTGACGTCACGGAAGGCGACGGTGCGCTCGGTCACGTGCACGATGTCGGCGTCCACGTCACCAGCGACGATGCCGCAGAACAGACAGCCTTCCACGACCACACTCCCTCCGAGGTTCATGGTCGCATAGGTCAACCAGTGGCACTGTTCGCGCGTCAGACTGACGTGACCGCATCGCTCGCTGCCGTGGAGGTGACCCTGGACGCGGACACCGCCCTCGAGCAGCTGTACGCCGCGCACTGGCGCCGGCTGGTGCGGCTGGCGGTGCTCCTGCTCCGCGACCAGGGCGCAGCCGAGGAGGTCGTCCAGGACGCGTTCGTCGCGATGCATGCCCGCTGGCGGTCGCTGCGCGACCCGGACAAGGCGCTGGCCTACCTGCGGCAGACCGTGGTGAACCGGTCCCGCTCGGCGCTGCGGCACCGCGGCGTGGTCGAGCGGTACGTCGCCCGGCAGTCCCCTGCCACTGCGCTGGCCGATCCGGCCGACACGCCCGCGCTCGCCGGCGACCGGCGTACCGCCGTCCTCGATGCGCTCCGGGCGCTGCCCACCCGCCAGCGCGAGGTGCTCGCCCTGCGCCACTACCTCGAGCTGTCCGAGGCCGAGATCGCCGACACGCTGGGGATCAGCCGCGGCTCGGTCAAGGCGCACGCCTCCCGCGGCTCGGCCACGCTGCGCGAGCTGCTCGCCGACCACCTCTCCGAGGGGAACCTGTGATGGACGACCTCACCACCCTGCTGCACGAGGCGGTCGAGCACGTCGAGCCCACCGACCGGCTGGGCGAGCTGCGCGCGCGGACCCGGCGTCCCTCGCGGACCCGGTGGTACGCAGTCGGCGGTGTCAGCTTGGCGACCGCGGCCGCGGTCGCCGCGATCGCCGTGCTCGGCAACCAGGGCGCGCTGACGGCGGACGACGACGGACCGGCCACCAACCCGAGCCCGGACACGTCGGCGACCGCAAGCGAGAGCGCCTACCCGGTCTACTACCTGGGCGAGACGCCCACCGGCACGCGCCTGTTCCGAGAGTTCCAGCAGGCACCGGGGTTCATGTGGACCGAGGTAGCCATCCAGCTGCTCAGCCGGGCGCCCGACGACCCGGACTACCGGACCCCCTGGCCGACCGGCGCGTTCGAGACCGCCAAGGTCGTCGGTGTCGGGGAGTCACGCGTGATCGAGGTGACCCTCGCGGACGGGTCCCTGCACGATCGACCCGGAGGGATGTCCGAGGCCGAGGCGGGGCTCGCGGTCGAGCAGGTGATCTACACGGTGCAGGCAGTTGCCGGCGAGCGACTGCCAGTGCAGTTCCGTCTCAACGGCAACCCGATCGACCAGGTCCTCGGCGTCCCGACGAGCGAGCCGCTCGCCAACGCGCCTCAGCTCGACGTGCTGGCGCTGGTCAGCATCAGCAACCCCGCGGAGGGTCGCACCGTAGAGGGCACCTTCTCTGCCGACGGCGTGGCCGCCTCCTTCGAGGGCACGGTGCCTTGGGAGCTTCGCAACGACGACGACGATGTGGTGCTCGAAGGGTTCGGCCAAGGGACGATGGAGGACCACCTCACCCCGTGGCAGACCGGCCCCATCGACGTGTCCGACCTGCCGCCGGGCCAGTACACCTTCGTCGCCATGACCGCCGACCCGTCCGGTGGGGCGGAGGGCGCGGGCCCAACGGTCGACACGCGGTCCATCACCATTCGCTAATCCCACCAGTCACACGCGTCCCAGCAGAGGATGGGCCCCATGACCGCTCGCACCCGGACCCGCCTGGCCGCCCTGTTCGCCACGTCGGTGGTGGTGCTGGCCGGATGCGGCGAGGACGAGCCGTCGGCGCAGGACCCCAACGACCCGGCCCCCAGCTCGAGCCCGCCGGCGGAGCCGTCGCCCTCGTCCGCCAGCCCGTCGGCGAGCGACAGCGGCAGCCCGGAGACGGTGGCCGTGCCGGTGTACTTCGTCGGGGACACGCCGCAGGGGCCGAGGCTGTTCCGCGAGTTCCGCAACGTCGAGGCCGACAACCCGCTGGCCGAGGCAGTCGCGCTGATGACCGCGGGCGACGCATTGGACCCGGACTACGGGACGCTCTACCCGGACGGAAGCTTTGCGAGCGTGACCTTCAGTGACGGAGCCGGCGCGATTGTGGTCGAGGTCAAGGACGACGGCTGGAACACGCCGGCGGATGGCATGAGCAAGCAGGAAGCCAAGCTGGCGGTCCAGCAGCTCGTCTACACCGCCCAGGGCGTGCTCGGGGAGCGGCTGCCAGTCATCGTGCAGAAGGGCAGCCAGCCGGTACCGCTGTTCGGTGTTGCCACGGATGGCGGGCTCGACGCGGCGGCGCAGAACAACGTGCTCGCGTTCGTCAACGTGACCGAGCCTGCGGAGGGAAAGTCCGTGAGCGGCGTCTTCACCGCCAGCGGTGTCGCGAACTCCTTCGAGGCGACGGTGCCGTGGGAGGTCCTCGACGAGAGCGGCAAGAAGGTCCTCCACGGCTTCGCGACCGCCGAGGGTTGGGGTGACCACCTCTACCCGTGGGCGTCGGAGGTGGACGTGAGTGGCCTGGCGCCGGGCACCTACACCTTCGTCGCGCGCACCGACGACCCGTCGGACGGCGAGGGCGCCGGGCCGACCGCGGACACCAAGACCATCACCGTTGGTTAGCTTGTCCCGGTCGCCCTCCATGATGGTGCCGTGAGGCTCTCGGCTCGTCGGCTCAACCGCACCCTCCTGCACCGGCAACACCTGCTCGAACGGACGGACGCCACACCGCACGAGCTGGTCCGGCACCTCGTCGGGCTGCAGGCTCAGGAAAACCTGCCGCCGTACCTCTCCCTGGCCGCTCGGCTCACCACCTTCGACCCAAAAACCATCACGACCGCGCTGGAGGACCGCTCGATGGTGCGGTTCCTGACCATGCGCGGCACCGTCCACCTGCTCGTCGCCGACGACGCGCTGATGCTGCGGCAGTGGACCGCGCCGGTGCACGCGCGGGAGATCACCGATCAGCCAGAGCATCGGCGACGCGCGTGATGTCGACCGGGAGGCGTTCCTCGCTGCCCTCTCAGAGCTGCTGGCGGACGGACCGCAGCCCCAGAAGGCGCTCGGCACCGCACTGGCCGAGCGGTTCCCAGGCGTGCCGGCGACTCAGCTGGGTCAGCTGGCTCGCTCGACCGCGCCCCTGGTGCAGTGCCCGCCGCGCGGCACCTGGAAGGGCAGCGGTGGCGTTGTCTACCAGTACGTCGACCGCTGGCTCGGCCGGCCGCTCGTCGACCCCGACGTCGAGGCGATCGTGCGCCGCTACCTCGCGGCGTTCGGACCGGCCACCGCCGCTGACGTGACCGCCTGGTCGGGGGTCACCCGGCTCGCGCCGGTGGTGAAGGCGATGGACGACCTGGTGGTCCACGAGGACGAGCAGGGCAAGCCGCTCCATGACGTCGCCGATGGCGAGCTGGCCGACGAGGAGGCACCCGCGCCGGTGCGGCTGCTCGGCCAGTACGACAACGTCTGGCTGTCCCATGCAAAGCGCGACCGAGTCACCGATCCCGACCAGCGCAAGGCATGGATGGGCGTGAATGGCGGGGCGGCCAACACATTGTTCGCCGACGGCATGATGGTCGGGCTGTGGCGGGTCACCGACGGTCGGGTCGAGATCCTCTCGACCCTCCGGAAGATGACCAAGAAGGAACAGTCCGAGCTCGACGACGAGATCGTGCGGGTCGAGGAGCTGCTCGCCAGCTAGACCCGATGCGGTGCTCCACGCAGGGCCGCCGGGCTGCACGCATACCGCACGAACTCCTTCAGCTCGGCCAGTAGCTTGGCGTCGTCCATCCGGGCGTCGCGCACCCCGGCGGGAGCGGCCGCGTCGAACTCCGCAGCCAGGCTCCGGAAGATCCCGTAGGACTCGGTCGTGCACAGGAAGGCGGTCATGTCTTGCTCGCCCTGGAGCACTCCGTCTGGAGTCGAGTGGATCGCCCGACTGGAGGTCCAGTAGTCGACGTACGCCTCATTGAGCGCGCGATAGGAACCGATGCCGAACGCGCTGGCGGGCATGGTGGTCGGCGCCCGGAGGGCGTTAGGACTCAGCGCTCTCATCACGACGTCGGCGAAGTACATGCCTGGGTCGGCCTGGAGGAAGACCGCTTGTTTCACCCTCGCCAGCGTCATGATGCCCGCGCACTGCGCACACGGCTGCAGGGTGGTGTAGATGGTGACCTTGTCCAGCTTGATCCGGATGACGTCGAACTTGTCGTCGGAGGCCTCGTCCCAGGTCTGATAGACGCTGGCGAGCTGGTAGAGGCGGCGCACCAGCCGCGACTCCGCGTGCTCGGCCGACGAGCGGAACAGGTCGTTGTGGTTCATCTCGAAGTCGATGACCCGACCCAGGTCGTCGACGGCCAGGGCCGCGATGTTGTGTCCCAGGTAGGTCTGCTTCGGACGGATGTCCGGGATGCCTTGGTAGTCGCCGACAAGCCCGTACTTGTACGGGTTCCACCAGTGCACGGCGATCCGTGCCAGCGCCGACAGGTACAGCCGGACCTGGGCGTCGGTGGGCCGGTCGGGAGGAAGCTCGACGGTCTCCGCGATGGGCCTCACGTGATCCCACATGCCCCGGGTCATCCGGTTGTAGAAGATGTCCTTGGGGTCGGCTGGATCGTCGGGATCGGGTTGATCAGCGGGGTCCGGTAGTCCCTCCAGCAGCAGGGCGACGTAGTCGGAACCCATGACGCTCCCCCCTTGACGGCCTGCTACAGCCTATGGGGCCCAGCTGCGCCAGCGCTCGGTGCGCGCCAGCAGCGCGGACGCCGCCGCCACGCCGGCGGTCGAAGTCCGCAGCACCTCGGCGCCGAGCCGGACCGTGTGGGCACCGGCCTCGGCGAAGGCGGCGAGCTCGTCGAGAGCCAGCCCGCCTTCGGGTCCGACCACTACGACCGTGACCCCCGACGGGACGTCGACCGCGGCCAGCGGCTCGGCCGCCTCCTCGTGCAGCACCAGCGCGAGCGACGCACCGGCCAGCAGGTCGACGACCTCGACGGTCGAGGCCAGCGCGCAGACCTCGGGGAACCACGCCCGCCGGGCCTGCTTGGCGGCCTCGCGAGCGGTGCCGCGCCACCGTGCCAGCGACTTCGCGGCTCGGTCCCCGCGCCAGACCGCGACCGAGCGCGCGGCAGCCCAGGGCACGATGCGGGCCACCCCGATCTCCGTCAGCAGCTCGACCGCGAGCTCGCCGCGGTCGCCCTTGGGCAGCGCCTGCACGACGACCAGCTCGGGCTCCGGCCGAGGTACGGACGACATCGACCTGACCACCACGTCGAGCCGTCGCTTCCCCGTGGCGGTCACCTCGCAGGTGGCCGTGGTGCCCAGCCCGTCGGTGAGCAGGACCGGTTCGCCGACCGCGAGCCGACGTACGGCGACCGCGTGGTGCGCCTCGGCACCTTCGACGGTCACCGCTGCACCCACGTCCACCCCGGCCAGGGACGGCACCAGGTGGACGTGGAGGGACATCAGTGCGGGTTGAATGCGTCGCGGAGCCGCCCGAACGCGCCCTTGCGACCAGGACGCAACCGGGCGTCGGGCTGCTCCTCGCCACGGATGGCGGCCAGCTCGCGCAGCAGCTCTTCCTGCCGCGGGTCGAGCCTGGTCGGCGTCTCGACAGCGATGGCGACGATCAGGTCGCCACGGCCACCCCGCAACCCGGGCACGCCGCGGCCGCGCATCACGTGCTCGGCGCCGGACTGGGTGCCGGGGCGTACGTCGAGCTCGAAGCTGGTCTCGAGCTCGGTCGAGGCGCCCTCCGGTGGAACCACGTCGGCCTCGAGGGTGGGGAGGTCGAGGACGGTGCCGAGCGCCGCCGCCGTCATCGGGATGGTGACCGTGCAGTGCAGGTCGTTGCCGTGCCGGGTGAACGTCTCGTGTCGGGCCACGTGGATCTCGACGTAGAGGTCGCCGGCCGGGCCACCGCCGGGTCCGATCTCGCCCTCGTCGGCGAGCTGCACCCGGGTGCCGGTGTCGACGCCGGGCGGGATCTTCACCGTCAGGGTCCGCCGCGAGCGCACCCGGCCGTCGCCGGAGCACTCCCGGCACGGGTCCGGGATGATCGTGCCGAAGCCGCGGCAGGCCGCGCAGGGCCGCAGGGTGCGGATCTCGCCGAGGAAGGACCGTTGCACGTGCGCGACCTCGCCGGCGCCGCGGCAGGTCTCGCACGTCTGCGAACGGGTGCCCGGGGTGGCCCCTTCGCCCTGGCAGGCGGAGCAGACGACGGCGGTGTCGACCTTGATCTCGCGGGTCACGCCGAACGCCGCCTCGGCGAGCTCGATCTCGAGCCGGATCAGCGCGTCCTGGCCTCGGCGTACGCGCGGCCGCGGACCCCGGGTCTGTCCCCCGGCCTGGCCGCCGAAGAAGGCGTCCATGATGTCGGTGAACGAGAACCCGGCACCCTGCCCGAAGCCACCGCCCATGCCGACGAACGGGTCGCCGCCGCGGTCGTAGGCCGCGCGCTTCTGCGGGTCCGACAGGACCTCGTAGGCGCGCGAGACCTCCTTGAACCGCTCCTGCGTCTCGGGGTCGGGGTTGACGTCCGGGTGCAGTTGGCGGGCAAGGCGGCGGTAGGCCTTCTTGATGGTCTCGGCGTCCGCGTCGCGGCTCACGCCGAGAAGGCCGTACAGGTCCTGGCTCATGATTCCTAGTCAGCTCGGGGGTCAGTTCGGGAGGTGGCCGGTCAGGCCTCGTCGAGGATCCGGGAGACGTAGCGCGCGACGGCCCGCACCGCGGCCATCGTCCCGGGGTAGTCCATGCGCGTAGGGCCGACGATGCCCAGTGTGGCGACCGCCTCGTCGTGCGGGCCGTAGCCGGTCGTGACGACGCTGGTGGACGAGAGCTGCTCGTAGGGGCCCTCGGCGCCGATCCGCACCATCACCGCGCCACCGGTGGTCGCCTCACCGAGCAGCTTCAACAGCACCACGTGCTCCTCGAGCGCCTCGAGGAGCGGGCGTACGGCGGAGTCGAAGCTGTCGCCGTACCGGGCCAGGTTCGCCGCGCCACCCACGGCGATCCGCTCGTCGGAGCGGTGGTCGACCATGGCGTCGACCAGGGCCTCGACCACGGCGTTGATCAGCCCGCCGTCCACTGCAGGCACACAGCCGCGGAGCGCGGTCACCGCGTCGGAGATCACCTCACCGGCGGCCGCGTTGTTGAGCCGGTGGCGCAGCTCGGACATGCTCAGGTCTGTCAGCTCCGCGCCGAGCTCGACCACCCGCTGCTCGACCCGGCCGGTGCTGAGGATGAGCACCACGAGGACCCGGTTCGGAGCCAGAGCCACCAGCTCGATGTGGCGCACCGTCGACCGCGAGAGGGTCGGGTACTGCACCATCGCGACCTGATGGGTCAGCTGGGAGAGCACCCGCACCGAGCGGGTCACCACGTCGTCGAGGTCGACGGCGCCGTCGAGGAAGCTCGAGATCGCCCGCTTCTCGGCGGTGCTCATCGGCTTGACCGTGGTCAGCCGGTCGACGAAGAGCCGGTAGCCCTTGTCGGTCGGCACCCGGCCGGCGCTGGTGTGCGGTTGGGTGATGTAACCCTCGTCCTCGAGGGCAGCCATGTCGTTGCGCACCGTGGCCGGCGAGACTCCCAGGCCGTGGCGCTCGACCAGCGCCTTGGAGCCGACCGGCTCCTCGGTGGCGACGTAGTCCTCGACGATGGCGCGCAGCACGGCGAGCCGCCGTTCCTCCTGCATGCGACCCCCTCGTTCTGGTCTCGCGCTGGTCTGGCACTCGTGGTTCCGGAGTGCCAAGACTACTCGGAGATCGCGCTCCGCAACCGGAGGCGCAAGATAGGTTAGGCCTGCCTTACCAACAGGCTCTCGGTCAGCCTGGCTCTCCTGGATCGGTGTGGACGGCGGCCACCGGACCAGCATGTGGTTCTCCCGGCCGGCCCGGACCGTCGAGGAGCTCGGGCTGCTGCTTCGGCACGAGCTGCACGCCGGCATCTGCTGACCGGGCTCGAGGGCGGCTGTCCATACTGGGCGGGTGCCGTTCACCGAGGTCGCCCATGACATCTGGGTGGCGCGGTACGAGTGGTTCGACGTCAACGTCTCGGTCGTCCGTGGCTCCGAGGGACTGCTCGTGGTCGACACCCACGCGTCCGCGGTGGCGGCGCGCGAGGTGATCGAGGACGTCCGGGCGCTGGGCGCCGGCGAGGTGGTCGCGGTCGTCAACACCCATGAGCACTTCGACCACACCTTCGGCAACGGCGTCTTCAGGGCGGCGTACGGCGGGATCCCGGTGCACGCCCACGAGGAGGCAGCCGAGCGGACCGTGGCCGCCGGCGAACGGATCAAGGCGGTGTACGACGAGCCCGACAACCTCAACGACCCACACCGTGACGAGGTGCAGGCCACCGAGATCGTCGCCGCGGAGACGGTCTTCTCCTCGGCCGTGGCGCTCGAGCTCGGCGACCGACAGGTCGAGCTGGTGCACCCGGGGCGCGGCCACACCGGCGGTGACCTCGTGGTCCGGGTGCCCGACGCCGACGTGGTGCTGGCCGGCGACCTGGTCGAGGAGTCGATGCTGCGCAACGGGGTGCCCGGGTTCGGCGCCGACTGCTACCCGATGGAGTGGCCGCTCACCCTCGATGTGGTCCTGGGCCTCTCCGCTGCCACGACCGTGATCGTTCCCGGGCACGGCGCGCCCGTCGGCAGGGAGTTCGTCGAGGACCAGCGCAACGCGATCGGCGTGGTCGCCGAGACGATCCGCGACCTGGCCACCCGCGGCGTACCGGTCGACGAGGCGCTAGCCGCCGCCGAGTGGCCCTACCCGCGCGAGGAGCTCGCGCACGCCGTACGCCGCGGCTACGAGCACCTGCCCCGCAGCCAGAAGCGTCTTCCCCTGGTGTGAGCCGTGGCGGTGGGTACCTCCGGGCATGACGAACTCCAGCGACGAGCACGAGGGTCACGGCATCGACGACGAGCAGCTGCCCGATGACTTGCGCCCCGGCGAGGACAACCCGCTGGCCGAGGGGCTCGACGACGCGGAGACCGCCGGGGACCTGTCGCCCGGCGAGCTGCTCGACGAGGGCAAGACTCCCGACGGCAAGGACGACGACTCTGGCCAGGACGACGACTCCACCGACGAGGAGGAGGGCGAGGACTGACACCTCGGCGTGTGCTGCGGCCGGGTGTCGGTAACCACACCTAGCGTGATCGGCATGGCTGACCGCTACGGGACCGACGTCCTGGCCACCGACTGGAGCGCGCCCAGGCGCGGCCGCGCGGTCGAGGCCACCGCCGAGCTCGGGACCGTGGTCGAGGAGGTCCTGAGTGATTTTTGCGGCGAGATCGTCGCGGTCGACCGCGACCTCGACACCCTCACCCTCGAGGATCGCCGCGGCCGACGTCGGTCCTTCCCGCTCGGGCCGGGCTTCCTCCTCGACGGCCGGCCGGTGATCCTCAGCGCACCGGTGCGCGCCGGTGCGCCGGCCAGGGCCACCCGGACGGCGTCCGGCTCCGTCGCCGTCCATGACGCGCAGCCCCGCGTCGCACGGGCCAGCCGGATCTACGTCGAGGGCCGCCACGACGCGGAGCTGGTCGAGCGGGTCTGGGGCGACGACCTGCGCATCGAAGGTGTCGTCGTCGAATACCTCGGCGGCGTCGACGACCTCGGCGGCCACCTCCGCGCGCTCCGGCCCGGGCCCGACCGCCGGGTCGGCGTCCTGGTCGACCACCTCGTCGCCGGCTCCAAGGAGAGCCGGATCGCCGACGAGGTCAGCAGGTCACCGCTGGGCGCCCACGTGCTCGTGGTCGGGCACCCGTTCGTGGACGTCTGGCAGGCGGTCAAGCCCGACCGGATCGGGCTCGCCACCTGGCCGGAGATCCCCCGCTCGGTCGAGTGGAAGAAGGGCGTCTGCGCCCACCTCGGCTGGCCACACGAGACCCAGGCCGACATCGCCCGCGCGTGGCAGCACATCCTTGCCCGGGTGCACTCCTACGACGACCTCGAGCCCGCCCTGCTGGGGCGGGTCGAGGAGCTCATCGACTTCGTGACTGGCTAGCTGGCTAACTGCGCAGCATGTAGCCGTTGGCGTCCTTGCTGTCGGTGGCCAGCATGATGATGCCGTCGATGATCCCCCAGATGGCGCCGATGCCGCAGGTGAGCACGGTGACGACGAGCTGGATCACACCGATCTTGTTGTCGCCGATGTAGAACCGACCGATCCCGAACGGCAGGAAGATCTGCAGAAGACCGGCCACGATCTTCGACTTGTCCGAGAACGGGATGCCCGTCACCGGGTGGATGCCGTAGGGCGCCTGGGAACTCACTCCGTACGCGCCGAGCGGGAGGCCGGGCTGCTGGTAGCCGGCGAAGCCGGGGCCGGGCTGCACCGGGGGCGGTGGGGGCGGTGGGACGGCGCCGGGGTCCTGCGCGCCGTAGGGCTGCGTCGGATCCGGGTTCTCGGGACCTGTGGTCATGGCCCACACTCTAGGTCGTCCCGAGGCCCTCGAAGACCGACCTCAGGGAGGGTTCAGGGTCGCATCAGGTCCGAGCCGGGGACCGAGCTTGCTCGGGCCCCGAACGGCGAGGCGTCTCGAAACTAGACCAGTTCGCGCACCACCCCGTCGGCCAGCAACCGGCCGCGCTGGGTGAGCACCATCCGGTCTCCCTCGACCACAGCCAGCCCGCCCTCGACCTGCTCGTCGACGGCCGCGCGTCCGGTCTCGTCGAGGACGGCGAGCGGCAGCCCGTCGCGCAGCCGCAGCTCGAGCAGCACTCGTTCGACCCGGCGGGTCTCGGCATCGAGCAGCTCGCGGCCGTGCGCCGGACTGAGGCCGGCGGAGATCCGCTCGGCGTACGCCGCCGGGTGCCGGACGTTCCACCACCGCACGCCGCCCACGTGCGAGTGCGCACCCGGTCCGACACCCCACCAGTCGGCCCCGGTCCAGTACCCGAGGTTGTGCCGGCACTGGCCAGCCTCGGTGCGCGCCCAGTTGGAGACCTCGTACCAGCTCAGCCCCGCTCCGCCGAGCCGCTCGTCGGCCACGGCGTACTTGTCGGCCAGGTCGTCCTCGTCGGGCATCGGCAGCTCGCCGCGCCGGACGCGACGGGCCAGGGCGGTCCCGTCCTCCACGATGAGCGAGTACGCCGACACGTGGTCGGGCGCACAGGCCAGTGCCGCGCCGAGCGAGGCCTCCCAGTCGGCGAGGGTCTCCCCCGGGGTCCCATAGATCAGGTCCAGGCTGACCTGCTCGAACCCGGCCGCCCTGGCCCAGGCCACGACGTCGGGGACCCGGGCGGGGTCGTGGGTGCGGTCGAGGACCCTGAGCACGTGGTCGACCGCGGACTGCATGCCGAAGGAGATCCGGGTGAAGCCGGCCTCCCGCAGCGCCACCAGGTCGGCCTTCGTGACGCTGTCCGGGTTGGCCTCGGTCGTGACCTCGGCGCCCGCCGCCAGCCCCAGCTCGGCGTCGACCGCGGTTAGCAGCGACCCGAGGTCGGCCGGGCTGAGCAAGGTCGGCGTCCCGCCGCCGAGGAAGACGGTTTCCACCGACACCTCGCGGTCGCCGAGCACCCGCCGGGCCAGCCGCACCTCCTCGACCGCCGCCGCGGCGTACGTCGTCCGGGACGCGCCCGGCACGCCCGTCGCGGTGCCGAGGTCGGCCACCGTGTAGGTGTTGAAGTCGCAGTAGCCGCACCGCACCGTGCAGAACGGCACGTGCACGTAGACACCGAACGGCCGCTCTCCCAGGCCCTCGAGCGCGGGCTCCGGAAGGCTGCCGTCGGCCGGGGCCGGCTCTCCTTCGGGCAGGGCGGACGGCACCACCCCAGTATCAGACCGCGGCGGCGCCGGTGGTTGAGGAGGTCGTGCTGCGACCGTCTCGAAACCGCGCAAGCGAGGGCTGGGAGCCGACCCTGCGGTCTATCTCGACAAGCCCGATGAGCGGTGGTTCAGACCGGGACGTTGAGACTGAACGTGTACCCCTCGTCGACCGAGCCGGTGACCGTCGCCAGCTGCAGCGAGTAGCCGTCGCTGAACACCATGTCGCTGTCGAGGCTGACCGCGTCGAGGCTGCTGACGCTGGCGTCGTACCCGTCGGCGACGCCGTACACCTGCCGGCAGGTGTCCTCGGGGATCGCGAGCTGGGAGGTGCGCAGCTTGTTGGTGTAGCTCGTCGCCGAGTCCAGCGACTGGTAGACCTCGAAGTGCATGTGCGGCCAGCGGCCGTCGTAGCAGGCCGGGAAGACGGTGGTGAACTGCACGGCGCCGTCGGCGTCGGACTCCTGGACGCCGCGCAGGAAGTTCTCGTCGGCGACGTTCTCCGAGTAGAGCGAGTACTCACCCTCGCGGCTGCAGTGCCACAGGTAGATCGCCGCGCCACTGAACGCGGTCACGTCGGTGCCGTTGAGGTCGTAGACCTTGAGGTTGACGGTCACCGGCACGCCCTCGGCCACCCCTGAGGCCGAGCCGAACGACGTGGTGAGGTCACTCCGGACGATCCCGCTCTCGCTGAGCACATTGACCCCGTTGGAGCCGTCACCCGGATAGGGGCCGGCGGTCTCCTCGGGAATCTCACCGTCGGCGACGTCCACGCCGGACTCGCCGCCCGTGCCACCCTCGCCCTGGGACTGGCCCGGCCCGCCCGGCGCCGAGGTCGACTCCGAATTCGACTCCGAGGCGCCGGAGCCCAATGTGGTCTCGTCGTCGGTGCCGCAGGCCACCAGCGCCGCCGCCCCGATCCCGCCCATGAGCCCGAACAGGCCTCGGCGCCCCCAGGCGCGGCGTTCCTGCTCGACGATCTGGGGCAGGTCGTGGGACAGGCCGAGGTCGTGGTCCTCGAGCTCGTCGTGGGCGTGGGTGTGCTCGCTCATGCCACCAGTCTCGGCGGGATATCTGTGTGCTTGCTTTGAGCGGGGCGTGCGTGCGGTCGGAGTGGGCGACAGCCTGGCTGGTCTGGTGCTCGCGCGCGTACCCGATCGCCCGGCCCCAGGCGGCGGTGAGCTAGGGCCCATGTCGATGCCCGGAACGGGCCCAGGCTCACCGCCCAGACTCCGCGGCGCGCGGCCGCCCCACCCATAGGGACCTCCCGCCACGCGTGGGATCAGCCCGTGTAGAACGCCTCGATCCGCGCCTTGTTGTTCTCCTGGACGACGTTCCGCTTGACCTTCATCGAGGGGGTGAGCTCGCCCGACTCGACCGACAGGTCGTGGTCGAGCACCTCCCACTTCTTGATGGTCTCCCAGCGGTTCAGCTTCTCGTTGAGCTGGTCGACGTAGCCGCCGACCATGGTCTGGACCTGCTCGGAGGCGACGATCTCGGAGTACGACTTGCCGCCCATGTCGTTCTCGGCGGCCCACCCCGTCATGGCGTCCGGGTCGAGGGTGATCAGCGCGACGACGAAGTTCTTCTCGTCGCCGAAGACCACGAACTGACTGGCGTAGGGACACAGCGCCTTGAACTTCGACTCGATCGCCGACGGGGCGATGTACTTGCCGCCCGAGGTCTTGAAGAGGTCCTTGATCCGGCCGGTGATGGTGAGGAACCCGTCGGAGTCGATCGAGCCCTTGTCACCGGTGCGCAGCCAGCCGTCCGAGGTGAGCGTCTTGGCCGTCTCCTCGGGGTTGTTGTGGTAGCCGTCCATGACGTGCGGGCCCTTGATCATGACCTCGTCGCCGTCGCCCAGCTTGATCTCGCTGCCGGGGATGGCGGGTCCGACGGTGCCCATCTTGTAGTCCTCGGGATGGTTGACCGTGGCGCCCGCGGCGTTCTCGGTCATGCCGTAGCCCTCGAGGATCAAGATCCCCGCGGCGTTGAACCACTCCGCGATCTCCTGGTTGAGCGCCGCCGCACCGGAGATGAAGAACCGGACCCGGCCACCGAACCGTTCGCGGATCTTGCTGAAGACGAGCTTGTCGAACAGACCGTGCTGAAGCTTGAGCCCGAGCGGCACCGGCTTGCCCTCGCGCTTCAGCCTCTCGACTGCCAGTCCGACCTTGAACGCCTGGTTGAAGATCTTCTCCTTGGCGCCGCCCTCGGCCTGCTGCATGGTGACGATCCGGCCGTGTGCCTTCTCGAAGATGCGTGGCGCGGCGCCCATGAACGTCGGCTTCACGACGCCGAGGTTGTCGACGATCTTGTCCACCCGGCCGTCGATCGCGGTGGCGAATCCGCAGGCGAGCTGCGCGGAGAGCAGCACCTTGCCGAACGAGTGCGCCATCGGCAGCCACAGGAACTGCAGGTCCTTCTCGTCGAGAATGTCCTGCACTGCGATGGCCGCGCCCTGGTAGACCCATGCCCTGTGGGTGAGCCGCACACCCTTGGGGCGCCCGGTGGTGCCGGAGGTGTAGATCAGGGTGGCTAGCTGCTCGGGCTTGATCGCCGCGACCGTCGTCTTGATCGCGTCGGGGTTCTCGACGAGGTACTTCTCGCCGAGGTCGGCAAGCGCATCGAGGGTGATGATCCAGTCGCCGTCGGCGGTGCCGTCGAAGGTCACGACCTTGGTGACCGACGGAATCTCGCTGCGCCGCTCCTTCAGCTTCGCGATCTGCTCGTCGTTCTCGGCGAAGACCACCCGGCACTCGGAGTCGCTGACGATGTACGCCGTGTCCTCGGTGTTGGTCGAGGGGTAGACCGTCGTCGTCGCACCGCCGGCACACATGATCGCGAGGTCGGCAAGGACCCACTCGTAGCGGGTCGATGACGCGATCCCGACCCGCTGCTCGGACTCGAGGCCGAGCGACAGCAGCCCCGCAGCGAGGTGACTGACCCGGTCGCCGGCCTGCTGCCAGGTGACGGACTCCCAGGTGTCACCCACCGGGTAGCGGTACGCCTCCAGGGCCGAGGACTTGGCCACCCGGTCGACGAAGAGCTGGGCGAAGTTGGGGGTGAGGTGGTCGACGAAACTTTGGTCGACATTGCGCGGCATTGCTTCTCCTGCTGGCCATCCGAGACCGGTCTGGGCGACGTTTGCCAGTAACCTAGTTCACAAGGTGACCGGACGGTAGGAACCGCCTCCAAGATCGGGTGAGGCGCGACTCAGTTCAGTCCTGGACCGCCTTGGCGATCGCGATGCACGTGGTCAGGTACTCGTGGTCGGGCGCGTTCCCCCGCTCGGACAGCAGCGTGTCCTCCAGCTCCCACAGCGCGTTGTGCAGCATCCGGACCACGACCCAGTCGCGGGCGCGCTCCTCCTGGAGCAGTCCAGCATCGACCAGCGTGTGGAACCGACGGCGGACCGCGGTGCGGACGTCCCCGGAGGCGACGACCTCGTCCCAGCGGTTCCACAGCATCGGCGCGACCTCGTAGTGCGGGTCGCCGCTCACCGGCTTGGGGTCGATGGCCAGCCACGGCTCGCGGTCGCCGGCGAGCACGTTGTCGTAGTGCAGGTCGCTGTGGATCAGCACCCCGTCGCTCGCCTCGTCGCTGACCAGGTCGCGGCCGAGCGACACGGCTTGCTGGACGAGCCGGTGCGGGATGGGCGCGTCCCTCGGCAAACCGGCGAGGCCGTCGGTCCAGCGCGCGACGTACGACGTCAGCGGGCGCAGCTGCGGCAGTGCCCGGACATGCAGCCGCGCGTACAGGCCGGCCACCACCTCGCAGGCCTGCAGCACGTCGGTGCCGTTGAGGTCGGTCGGGTGCAGTCGCTCCAGCAGCAGCGCGCTTCGGTGCGGGTCCGCGCTGAGCAGGCGTACGGCGCCCTGGCCGCCCCACCGTTGCAGCCCGAGGGCCTCGTGCTCACTCTCGTCGTCGGGGAAGGCGAGCTTGAGCATCGCCGGCTCGGCACCGCGGCGAACCGGCACGACCAGCGAGCAGTAGCCGTGCCGCGGTGGCCCGTCGACCACCAGGTCCCACACCTCGGCCACCTCGGTGAGCAGCCGGGGCAACCGGTCGACGAACGCCGCCCACTCCGGCCCGCGTTCGGCGAAGGCGAGCACGCCGGGCGGGAGCACGACCTTGAGGGTGGGCACTCCGCGATGGTCGCCGACTGGTCAAGCGGCATTGTCAAGCGGCATGGACAAGTGGGACCCGCCGCGGTTGACTGCACCGAACGGCGCGTTCGCTGGGGGTTGCGCCGGACACAGATGTCTGGGGGGAAATCTGTGAGTGTTGGCGTGCGCCGACGGGTCCCGTGGTTCGCCACCATTGGGCCGGTGGTGACGATCGCCGATGTCGCCGCCGTGCTGCTGGCCGGCTTGGCCGCAGGCGCGCTCGGGACCAGCCTGTCGCCGTGGCCGGTCCTCGCCGCCGCGCTGGTGGCCGGACTCGTGGCCCGCGCGGCGGACCTGCACCGGTCGCGACTCGTGCTCTCGATCCTCGAGGACCTGCCCGGGTTGCTCGTCGCCGCGGCCGCAGCGACCCTCGTCCTGCTGGTCAACGACCGGGCGTCGGCCCCGTTCGCCGTCCTCGCCCTGGCCATGCTGGTCCTCGCGCACACCCTCGTCTACGGCGTGACGCACCTGCTGCGGCGCAGCGGCCGGCTCCGGAGCCGGGTCCTCATCGTCGGGACCGGCGCCGCTGCGCGGCGACTCGCGACAACCCTGCTCGCTCGGCCGGACTACGGCATGGCCCCGGTCGGGCTCGTCGGCACTGGCGACAGCGACACCCTGGGACAGGCGCGCGGCCTGCCACTGCCCCTGCTCGGGATGCTGCCCGCGTTGCCCCGGATCATCACCGAGGCAGAGGTCGACGCTGTGGTTTTCGCGCTCCCGTATCCCGCCGGAGAGGCCGAAGTCGCTGCAGTCGAGGGGTGCCTGGCCGTCTCCACCGACGTCTACGCCGTCCCCACGCACTTCCCGCCGGCCGAGTCACACGCACGCCATCCCCGCGAGCAGGTCGGCGACGTCGGCCTGGTGCACATCTATCGGAGGGGAGCCTGGGCCCCGATTCGGGTCGGAAAGCGACTGACCGAGGCCCTGGTCGCCGCGTTGACCTTGGCGGCAGTCCTGCCCTTCGCGCTGGTGGTTGCGGTGCTGGTCCGGATCGAGACGGGCGGCGTCCTCGTCGCGCAGCCGCAGATTGACGAGCGGGGCCGTACGACGACCGTGCCGAGGTTTCGCACCCGGCGGGCCCGAGCGCTGGCCCGCCCCGGCACGACGTGGTCGGTGGCCATCTCCGGGCGCGTCGGCCCGATGGGGCGCCTGCTGCGCCGCAGCCGGCTCGACAGGCTGCCCGAGCTGGTCCAGGTGCTGACCCGCCGGATCACCCATCCGCGGACCGCCACGCCCGATCCGCTGGGTTCAGCGGCCGCGCCGCGCGCCGACCAGACGAAGATAGACGCGGGCCAGCTCGCGGGCTGAGTTCGTCATGTCGTGGTGGGTCTCGACGTGCGAGCGGCCGTGCCACCCCTCGTGCTCTGCCAGTGTCGGATCGGCGAGCCGGTGGACCAGCGCGTCGACCAGGCCGGGGCCGTCGTCCAGCTCGATGATCGCGCCGGCGCCGGCCGGGACGCTGTCGAGCACGCCGTTCACGTCGGTGGCGACCACGCTGCGCGCGCAGGCCATGGCCTCCAGCGGCACCAACGCCATTCCATCCCAGCGGGACGGGACCACCACGACGTCGGCGGCGGCCAGCCAGGTCGGTACGTCGGTGCGGGCGCCCGCGAAGGTCACAGCGGACAGCCCCTCGGCGAGCCGCTCGAGTGCGCGACGGTCCGGGCCGTCCCCAACCAGAACCAGCTGCGCATCCGGCACCTGCGCCTGGACCTCCGGCCAGTCCGCGAGCAGGTCCTGCTGCCCCTTCTGGACGGTCAGAGCACCGACGCAGAGCACGGTCGGGAGGTCCTGCAGCCCGAGCAGCTTGCGGGCCGCGACCCGGTCGCGGGAGCCGGCCGGTCGGAAGACCGTGAGATCGATGCCGTTGGGCAGGACCGTCGTCGGCGCATGCACGCCCAGGCTCTCCCCGAGCTGTCGCTCGGTGGTGCTCACGCAGACGAGCTCGGTGGTCCAGCGGGCGGCGTACCGCTCCCAACGGAGCGAGGCGCGCTGGACGCCGCTGAGCGCGTCCAGGAACGACCACGCGTGCGGCTGGAAGACGGTCGGGATCCGGTCGCGCACCACCAGTCGGCCGGCCAGCCCCGCCTTGCCACTGTGCAGGTGGATGACGTCGGGACCGGTCTCGGCCACGATCCGGCTCAGCCGCACCACCTCGCCAGCCAGGCTGCCGCCCTGGCCGGAGGCCCGCCACCAGCGCACGGTCGCGCCAGCCTCGCGCGCGGCGTACCCGAGGTGCCCGTCGGACGGGCAGGCCACCGTGACGTTCCAGCCGCGCTCCACCTGGTCGCGCACGTAGCTGGTGGCCACGGTGGCCACCCCTCCGGTGGTCGGGACCGACACGTGCAGCACGTGCAGGCGACGGCTGGTCTGGATCGTCGGGTCCTTGGCGGGCATGCGGGTCAGGCCGCCGCTCGGCGGGACTGCCGTCCGACCAGGACGACTCCCAGCAGCCGGGCGCCCACGGCGCGGACCCGGTCGGCGTGGGCGCGCAGCGCATTCGGGGAAACGGAGGACTCGACGACCGCGAGCACCATCGAGCTGTCCACGGCCATCACCCGGGAGTCGTCGCAGACCTCCAGCGGCGGCCCGAGCACGACGACGTGGTCGAACTCGGCCGCTGCCAGCTCCATCACGGCCGGGAACCGCTGCGCGATCAGCTCCGGGATCGGTTCGTTACCCCAGGTGCCGGCGGGGAGCACTCGCAGCAGATCCACCGGGCCTGGGCTCATCGCGGTGTCGAGGTCGGCCCCGAGCAGCACGTCGTAGAGCCCCGGGGTGTCAGGCGCCTGTTCGACCCGGCTGCCGAACCGCTCCCCCATCCGCCCGTCCACGAGCAGGACTCGCCGACCCGTACCGGCCAGGGCGATCGCGATGTTGGCACCGATCCAGACACTGACGTCGTTGCTGGTGACACTCGCGACCACCACCCCAGGCGTGCCACCCGCCTGGACCGACGACTCCAGCGCGACCCGCAGGTGCCGGAACAGGTCGGCCTCCGCGGTGCCAGGGCTCAGCGCAGGCATCGCGGTCAGGTCGCGCGGGGACGCCAGGTGGGCCAGGAGTGGCGCGGTGGCCGCCTCTTCGATCCCTTCGGCGTCGTCGATGGTGTTGGTGCGCCGGTCCCGTAGCACTGCTCCGGCCGTTGCCAGCCCGAGCGCCAGCAGCAACCCCGCACCGAGGGCCAGCCGCAGGTCTGGGCGCGAGAAGGTGTCGGGTGACTGCGCTGGGTCGCTGGTGGTGAGCACCAGCTGGTTGAGCGTGTCACCGGCGATCTCGTCGGTGACCTCGCCCTCGACGAGCACCGCCGCCACCGTGTTGGCGATGGCGGCGGCGGTGTCAGGGTCGCGGTCCTCGACGGTGACGTGGATCAGGATCGTGCCGCGGACCCAGTGTCCCTGGATCGAGGTTCGCAGCTCGTCGACGTCGCGGTCCGCCCGGATCCGGCTGCGGACCTCGTCGACCACCGCGCCGGTGTTGGAGAGCTCGGCCAGAGTGGCGCGCAAGGCGTCCGGGTCCTCGGAGTCCGCGGCTCCCGGACGTTCCGCTGCGCTGATCGTCGCCGTGGCGGCGTACGACTTCGGAGCGAGCAGGATCCCCGTTGCCACGGCCACGCCGGTGATCACCAGGATCAGCGCGACGAGCGGTCGCTGGCGCCAGAGCGCCACCCCCACGTCGCGCACGTCCATAACGTCCCCACGTCTTGCTCAGACGACCCCCGCTCAGACCCCCCTGAGCAACCGGTCGTCGTGTGCCGCCAGCATCCCCTACCGACGTCACGTCCCCAAATGCGGCGACGCCCCCCACGCTGCGCATAGGACGCACCGCCGCCGAGGCCATGGTTTCCGACAATTGGCCTCGCCAAACGCAAAATTCACTATCCGGGCCCCACCTGTCCAGACGAGTTGTGGCCAAGCAGAGGGAATTGCTGACCCGCCGGCCGACCCAGTGCGGCCGCCACGGCAGCCATGAACCACAGCGGCAAGAGGAACTGCGCGGTCTGGACCAGCGAGACTGTGAGCACTCCGCCCAGGGCCAGCAGCATGGCGGCGGTGATGGCCGAACGATCCCGGCGCCAGCGCCGGCAGGCGGCGGCGGCCGGGACCACGAAGACCGCGGCCATCGCGACAGCACCGAGCACTCCCAGCTCCGCCGACGCCTCCAGCGGGGTGCTGGACGCATCATGGTCGAGGTGGGTCGCGTCCGCGTCCTCGTCGCGGTAGTCCTGGTGGAACAGCGCGAACGACCCCGGGCCAAGTCCGAGGACCGGGTGATCGCTCGTCATCCTGAGCGCTGTCTCCCGGAACTCGTTGCGCTCGGCGAACCTGGTCTCGGCGTACTGCTGCGGGTCGCTGATCGCCTCACCCGCGGGGTGCGGCAGGACCGCAAAGACGAACGCGAGACCCGTCGCGACCAGCACGAGCAACACGCCGGCATAGCGGAGCGCGATCATGCCGGAGGCCACGGCGACGACCAACATGACCGCGAGCGCGATGATCGCGGGCTTGGACTGGGTGCCGACCAGGGCGACCAGGACCGTCGCGAACGCCGCCCACACCCACCACACCGGTTGGCCGGACCGGCTGCGCACGGTCCCCAGCATGGGCACGGCGGCGATCAGGAAGAACGCCAGGTCGTCGGGGCCGGCCAACGGACCGGCGACGATGTGCGGCTCGTCGACCAGGGCGGTGAGGATCCCGCAGAGCGCGGCCAGCACGCACGACCACACGTAGATCCGGACCGCCCGGCGCGGCTCGAGCGGGCCGGACAGGCAATCGGCCAGGACCAGCAGGACGACCACGAGCTGGGCGTACTTGGCGCAGACCTCGAGGCCGGCGGCGCCGTTCGGGTGCGCAGTGGCCGCGATCAGGAGAGCGGCCGCGAAGACGCCCGCCGGGACACTCGTGGTCAGCAGTCGGTGCTCGTGCAGCGGGCCCCGGGCCCGGCGGATCGCCCAGGCGACCACCAGGAGCAGGGCCAGCCACTCGGTGGCGCACCGCAAGAGCAGGTCGAGGTAGTCCTCGAAGACCGCGCTGCCGATCACCGCGAGCGCCGCCCACTCGAGCCGGACCGCGAGAACCAGCGCCGCCACCACCGCGGCGCAGACCACCAGAGCGGTGTGTGGCGACGCCCCGATGGCCAGACCTGCGCTCGCTGCCGCGATCAGCGGCAGCACGAACGCGACCCGCCCGCGAGGACGCGTCGCCGGAACGAGGGAGTGCTCTGGAGAGCTGGCGGCCAGCGTCGTGGTCGCGTGGTCGCCCGGAACGGCCATCGCGTCAGGCTAGGAGGAGCGGAACAGCCAGCCCAGCGGCTTGCTGGCCCTCTCGGCCTCGTCGGCCTCGTCGGCCTCGTCGCGCTGATCGCGCTCGGCGTCCTCGCGTTCCCGCTGGTACCGCTCGTCGTGCCCGTTGCGGTCACCCAGGGTGCTGTTGCGCTCGGGGACGACGTCGAGAGTCTCCTCGTCGCGACGGGACCGGGCCCGGGCGCTGGCGCGCATCGCATCGCGTGCGTAGCGGGCTCCGACGTCGGAGTCGTCGACAGATGGCAGCGGCGGGTCGTCGTGGTCGATGTGAGCCGAGCGCAGGTATGCCTCGGTGGCGGTCAGCGGTGGTTCGCTGTCCTCGTCGATCTCGTCGAGGTATTCCGGCTCGTCGCCGTCGACGAGGTCGTCGACTGACAGCTCGTCGGCCGCGTCGAACGCCGAGCGGACCGCTGGGACCGACGTGGCAGGACCGGGATTGTCGAACATCGACCCACCCGCCTCGCCGGGCTCGTCCTTCCCTTCCGCACCCGCGTCCGAGGGCTCGTCGGTGTCGACATCGGCGCTCTCGGCGTGCCGAGGCTCGGTGGTCATCGGGACGCCGGCCTCGCCCAGTGACTCGGCGGTGTGGATGCGCAGCGAGTCGAGCGCGCCGAGCATCTCGCTGATGTTGGTGACCGCTGCCTCGAGCGAGACGCCGAGGATTCGGACCGACGCCTCGAGGTCACCGATCATCGCCTGTTGTCGCTCGTGGACGCGGGCCAGCTCGCGCCGGCTCTGCTCGCCCACCTCGCGGGTGACCTGCTCGGTCAGCTCGGCCCGGACCCGGCGCCGGTGCTCCTCGACCTGGGCCTCCGCGCGGGCCCGGACGGCGTCCGCCGCGGACCGCGCCTGGCGGGTGATGTCCTCGGCCTCGGTGCGCGCCCGGCCGACGATGCCCTCGGCGCGCTCGCGGGCCTCACTGGCCAGCCGGTCGCCCTCGGTGCGGCTCTCGCGCAGGAGCTGGTCGGAGACGTGCTGGGCTTCTTCGACGATCGCGTCTGCGTCGGCGACGGCAGCTTCCCGCGTCGCGCTGGCTTCGGACAGGAGGGCCTCGATCTCCCGACGCGCACCGAGGCTCGCGCGCAGCTCATGGGCGCGCGCGCTCGTGCTTGCAGCGTCGTTCGGCTCCATGCCGTTCCCCCTGTGCTCCTACTACGCCGACTCCCCACAAGTCGACGTCACCCGAGACGCCCCCACGATGCCTGATCGGAGCAAGATCGAGGGCACTCGGGGTCAGGATATCCCCTCCTCTTGCATATGCGGCTTCGCGGCGGGTCTATTTCGCCGAGCGCTCGGACGTGGAGAGGGCGGCGATGAAAGCCTCCTGGGGTACCTCCACCCGGCCGACCATCTTCATCCGCTTCTTGCCCTCCTTCTGTTTCTCAAGGAGTTTCCGCTTGCGGGTGATGTCGCCGCCGTAGCACTTGGCCAGGACGTCCTTGCGAATGGCGCGGATGTTCTCCCGGGCGATGACCCGGGCCCCGATGGCCGCCTGGATCGGCACCTCGAACTGCTGGCGCGGGATCAGCTCCTTGAGCTTGCCGGCCAGCATTACGCCGTAGGAGTAGGCGGCATCGCGGTGGACGATGGCACTGAACGCGTCGACGGGCTCGCCCTGGAGGAGGATGTCGACCTTGACCAGGTCGGCGGCCTGGTCGCCGGAGCGCTCGTAGTCGAGCGAGGCATAGCCCTTGGTCCGCGATTTCAGCTGGTCGAAGAAGTCGAAGACGATCTCGCCCATCGGCAGCGTGTAGCGCATCTCGACCCGGTCCGCGGAGAGGTAGTCCATCCCGAGCAGGCTGCCGCGCTTGGTCTGGCAGAGCTCCATGATCGTGCCGATGTAGTCCGACGGGCTCAGGATGGTCGCGCGCACCACCGGCTCGCGCACCTCGGCGATCTTGCCCTCGGGGTACTCGCTCGGGTTGGTCACCTCGGCCTGCGTGCCGTCCTCCATGATCACCTCGTAGACCACGTTGGGGGCGGTCGAGATCAGGTCGAGGTCGAACTCGCGCTCGAGCCGTTCGCGGACGATCTCCATGTGCAGGAGGCCGAGGAAGCCGCACCGGAACCCGAAGCCCAGTGCCCCTGAGGTCTCGGGCTCGTAGGCCAGCGCGGCGTCGTTGAGCTGGAGCCGCTCGAGCGCGTCGCGGAGGTTCGGGTAGTCGTCGCCGTCGATCGGGTAGAGGCCGGAGTAGACCATCGGATTCGGGTGCTTGTAGCCCCCGAGCGGTTCGGCGGCGCCGTTGTGCTGGCTGGTGACCGTGTCGCCGACGCGGGACTGCCGCACGTCCTTCACGCCGGTGATCAGGTAACCGACCTCACCGACGCCGAGGTCGTTGGCCTTCATCGGCTCGGGGCTGATCACGCCCACCTCGAGCATCTCGTGCACGACCCCGTTGGACATCATCTTGATCCGGTCGCGGTGGCTGAGCCTGCCGTCCACGACCCGCACGTAGGTGACCACACCGCGGTAGGTGTCGTAGACCGAGTCGAAGATCAGCGCTCGTGGGGGCGCGTCGGCATTGCCGACCGGCGCCGGTGTCTGCTTGACGATCTCGTTGAGGAGCGCCTCGACCCCCAGCCCGGTCTTCGCGGAGGTCTGGAGCACGTCGGACAGGTCGCACCCGATGATCCCGGCCAGCTCCTCAGCGTACTTCTCGGGCTGCGCGTTGGGCAGGTCGATCTTGTTCAGTACAGGGATGACGTGCAGGTCGGCACCGAGCGCGAGGTAGAGGTTGGCCAGCGTCTGGGCCTCGATTCCCTGGGCCGCGTCGACCAGCAGGACGGCTGCCTCGCAGGCCTCGAGCGAACGGGAGACCTCGTAGGTGAAGTCCACGTGGCCAGGGGTGTCGATCATGTTGAGCACGTAGGTGCCGGGCTCAGCGCCCTGCTCGTTGTCGGCGGGCACCGTCCATGGCATCCGGACCGCCTGGCTCTTGATGGTGATCCCGCGCTCACGCTCGATGTCCATTCGGTCGAGGTACTGAGCGCGAGCAGCCCGTTCGTCGACCACGCCGGTCAGCTGCAGCATCCGGTCCGCGAGGGTCGACTTGCCGTGGTCGATGTGGGCGATGATGCAGAAGTTGCGGATGGTCGCCGGGTCGGTGTGACCCGGCGGCGGCGCGAACTTGGGAGACAACGGCTCGCTCTCGAGTGGCTGGATGAGGGCTGAAGGACGGCTGGTGGAGGGTCTGCCATTCTCCCATGCGGCCGCGTCGCGGCCGATTCGTCATCCCTACGTGGTGCGCTGCTCCCCGGCGGCCGGCGAGACGAGGCCGCGGTCGAACGCGTAGACGATCGCCGCAGCGCGGTCGCGCAGGTCGAGCTTGGTGAAGATCCGGCCGATGTGGCTCTTCACCGTCACCTCCGAGATCACCAGCGTCTCCGCGATCTCACCATTGCTGAGCCCGCCACCCATCAGCTCCAGCACTTCGCGCTCGCGGGCGGTCAGCACCGCCGCGGCCCCGGGCGCCGGCCCGGTGCGAGACGGCTCCGGCGCGTCGCGGAACCGGTCGAGCACCCGCGCGGTCACCGCCGGGTCGAGCAGGGCCTGGCCGGCCGCCACGGTGTGGACCGCGCGGACGACGTCCTCGGCCGGGCTGTCCTTGAGCAGGAACCCGGAGGCGCCGGCCCGCAGTGCCCCGGACAGCAGCTCGTCGTCGTCGAAGGTGGTCAGCACCAGGACCGGTGGCGCGTCCCGGTCACGGCGGAGGCTGCGGGTGGCCTCGATGCCGTTGGTACGCCGCATCCGCAGGTCCATCACGACGACGTCCGGGTGGTGCTCGGCCACGGCGGCCGGCACCTGGTCGCCGTCCTCGCACTCCCCGACCACGACCAGGCCGTCGCGGCGGCGCAGGATCCGCCGCAGGCCGGAGCGGACCAGCTCCTGGTCGTCGACGAGCAGGACGCGCACCAGCTCGTCGCCAGACCCGCTCACGTGGCGCCTGGGACGGTCCGGCGGAACGGCGCGGTCAGCCGCGGCAGCGGGCAGATGTGGCCGTCGGTGGCCAGGTCGCCGCGGGGAAGCTCCACGCGGACGACCCACGACTTGTCGGTCGGACCGGCGCTGAACCTGGCGCCCAGCTGCGCCGCGCGCTCGGCCATTCCGGAGAGGCCGGAGCCGCCGGCGTTGCTGCGGGCGCCGCGGGGAAGGTCGCTGGTGACGACCAGCTCACCCGGGTCGCGGGCCACGTCGAGGCGCACCATCACGTGGGAGCCCGGCGCGTGCTTGGCGACGTTGGCGAGCGACTCCTGCACCATGCGGTAGAGGCCCAGCGCCGTGGTGGCCGGCACGTGATCGAGGTCGCCGTGGGCGTCGTACTCGACGTCGAGCCCGGCGCCACGGAAGTCCGCGACCAGAGCCGGGACCTCCTCGAGGCCCGGCGTCGGCGCGGTGGCCGCCGTGTCTTCCTCCTGGCCGAGCAGCCCCACCGTGCTGCGGATGTCGGTCATCGCGCGGCGGCCGACCCGTTCGGCGTCGCGGAGGGCCGCCACCGCGTCGTCGAGGTGAGCGGCGTCGCCCCGCTCCGCGGCGTCCTCGACCTCGCGACGGGCGGCGGTGAGGTGCAGCATCGTCACGCTCAAGGAGTGCGCGACCAAGTCGTGCACCTCTCGGCCGATCCGGTGCCGCTCCTCGAGAACCGCCTGGCGCTCCCGGATCACGTGCTCGCGTCCCTGGGCGTCGATCCGCAGCTGCTGGGAGCGCAGCACGAAACCCATGTCGACGCCGACCGCGATGCCGGCCGCCCAGATGGCGACCTCCGGTCCGGCCACGTGGCCGCCCAGCCAGACGATCACCATCACCGCCTCGCCGGCCAGCATCACCGCGGAACCGCGCCACAGCCCGGCCACCGCCGTGACGTGCCCGGACATGAGGATGAGCAGGAACGGCGCGAAGTCGTACTCCACCGGGTAGACCGTCATCAGCGTGACCATCGAGCCACCGGTGAGCACCACGAACGCCGGCCAGGTCGCCGCCTGGACCCAGAGCTCGGCGCCCCACGGCACCAGCGCGACCAGCAGCAAGGCCACGGTCGGCAGCAGGTCGGCACGGTCGCGCTGGAGGGCGGCGACGACCGCCGTCAGGAGGGCCGCGGAGTCGATGAGCGCCGCGATCCAGAGCGGGTAGTCGGGCAGTCCGCTCGCGACCCAGCGCCGCTTCATGCGCAGCACGAACGCCGGCAGGTTCACGCCACGAGGGTAGGCCCGCGCGCGGGCGGGCACATCCGTCTCCGGTCGGAGGCGATGGCCGCGCCTCCGCCCGTGGGTGGGCGGGGAAGACCCGTCCCTCGGTGGCAGATCGGCGGCCCGGATCTCCCTAGCGTCGGTGTCATGACCACGACCGCACTGCTCCACCACCGCAGCTCCACCCTCCGCCGCGTGATCCGCGGCCTCGAGGCCGGCGGCGGCCTGGGCTGGGACACCGAGCTGGCCGAGGCGTTCGGCGACCGGGAGACCCTGCTGGTGGCGCTGCACGACCACTGGTCCCGACAGCTGCTCTCCCGGATCGACGTCGCGCTGGAGCTCGGCGCGGACAGCCCACAGGAGAGCGTCGCCATGGCCTGGCGCTCCGCTGTGCGCGACCAGCCGGGGGTCCGGCGGGTGCTGGACACCGAGTCCGCCGACCCGGCTCTGAGGACAGCACGCCGCTCGCTGTTCGCCGCGGTGGCGGTCGCCGCCGGACTGACGACCTTCGACGACCCGGCCGCGGTCAGCGTCGCGATCGGTGAGCGGTTCCTCGCCGAGGTGGACGCCAACGTGACCCACATCCGTACGCCCTCGAAGCTCGCACGGCTGATGCGTCGTCTGTGGGATGGCGGCCCGGCGCCGGACCCGTACCCCTGGGCCGCCTGACCTGCCGCGAAGATGGCGGGGTGCCGCCCTCCCCCGTCCCCTACGGTCGTACCGCCCGCCGCCTCGAGTGGGCACACCTGCCGCCCACGATCCGGGCCACCATCGCCGAGCGGTGCGGATCGCCGGTGGTCTCGGCAACCTCACAGAACAGCGGGTTCACGCCCGGGTTCGCGTCGGTGCTGCAGTGCGAGGACGGCAGCCGGCACTTCGTGAAGGGGGCGTCGACGAAGGCGCAGCGGATGTTCGCGGACGCCTACCGCGAGGAGGCCCGCAAGCTGGCCTGGTTACCGGCCGAGGCCCCGGCCCCGGCCCTGCGCTGGCTCCATGACGCCGACGACTGGGTGGTGCTGGAGACCCAGTACGTCGATGCCCGACCCCCTCGACGGCCGTGGCGACAGCCCGAGCTGGACGCCGCCCTGGACATGCTCGAGACCGTGGTCAAGCTGCTCACACCGCCGCCCGTGCAGCTGGCGCTCCCGTCGTTCGCCGAGGACTTCGCCGACTTCCCCGGCTACTGGGACCACGTGCGCACGACCGGGCCGGGCCTCCCCTACCTCGACGAGCGCCTCGAGGAGGCGGCCGCGCTCGCCGCCGGCTTCGAGCGGGTCTGCGCCGGATCGTCCCTCGTGCACACAGATGTGCGCGACGACAACATCCTGGTTCGGCCCGACGGCAGCACCCTGATGTGCGACTGGAACTTCCCGTGCGTGGGCGCCGACTGGCTCGACACTGTCTTCCTCATGGTCGGGCCACGGGGCGACGGACTCGACGTGGACGCGGTCCTGGCCCGGCGACGGCTCACTCAGGACGTCCCCGCCGACAGCGTGGACACGGTGGTCGCCCTGCTGGTGGGCTACTTCCTGCGGCAGAGCGACGAGCCGGTGCCCCCCACCTCCCCGCACCTGCGCGACTTCCAGCGCTGGCAGGGAGAAGTCTGCTGGGAGTGGCTGTGCGAGCGACGTGGCTGGAGCTGATCCACGGATTTGAGGGGGCGCGCGGCCCGCTGTTACCGTTGTCCGTCGCGCTGGCGCCCATTCGCCGCGCGCCGACAACCCGACGTAGATACCCAACGGATCGAGCCGAGAGTTCACCTGTGGCCAACATCAAGTCCCAGATCAAGCGGAACAAGCAGAACGAGAAGGCGCACGAGCGCAACAAGGCCGTCAAGACCGGCCTGAAGAGCGCCGTGCGCAGGTTCCGCGAGGCCGCCGACGCCGGCGACGCCGAGACCGCGAAGAAGCTGGCCGCGGACGCCGCCCGCAAGCTGGACAAGGCCGCCTCCAAGGGCGTCATCCACAAAAACCAGGCCGCGAACCGCAAGTCCTCGATCGCCAAGAAGGCCGCCTCTCTCTGAGGTCCTTCCCGCACGACCCGCCCGGACCGGGCGGGTCGTTCTGCTTTGTTGGGGCTGGGTCAGCGGGGCTCGCGCAGCCCAGTGATCGTGAGGACCAGCCGCTCGAGCGTGTAGTGAGCGTCGCTGGCCGCGCCCTTGATGTCGGCGTCGGCCTGGGCCACCGCCCGGATCGCCCGCGCCAGCCCGGCCTCGGACCAGCCCCGGGACTGCTCACGCAAGGTGCGCAGCTTCCACGGCGGAACGCCGACCTCGCGCGCCAGGTCCGCCTCCTTCATCCGCGGTGGTGCACCGTGGTAGCGGGCCAGCCCACGCACACCCCCGGCGAACGCCGAGGTGACCAACACCGGCGGCGTCCCCCCGTCAAGCGCCCATCGCAGCTCCTCCATGGCGAGCTGCCGTCGCCCCGAGAATGCGGCGTCGGCCACCGCGAAGGACTTCGTCTCGGCGCGGCCGCCGAAGTACTTCTTCACCGTGGCGATCTCGATCGCCTCGCCCGGGAAGTCGTGGACCAGTTGGTGCGCGGCAGCCGCCAGGGAGCGCAGGTCCTGCCCGACCGCCTGCACCAGGGTGGCCGCCGCATCGCCGTCGATCCGCCCACCGACGCGCCTGACCTCGCCCGCCACGAACCCCGGGTATTCGCTGGGCCGGAGCTCCGCCGACTTGGCCTCGGTCACCGCCGGGAGCTTCCGGAGCTTCGTGAGCACCCCGCTGCCCTTGGCACCGCCCGAGTGCACCAGGACCAGCGCGACGTCGTCGGCCGGCGACCCGGCGTAGTCGAGCAGCCCGTCCACCGACTCGTCGGGCAGCTCCTCGAGCTGGCGAACCACGATGCAGCGCACCGAGCTGAACAGCGACGGTGCGGCCAGCTCACCGAGGGTGGCGAGGGTCAGTCCGGACCCCTGCGTCTCGGAGAACTCGGCCTCCGCGTCGGCAGTGCGGACCGCGTCGCGGACTGCGGTCACGGTGCGCTCGCCGAGGAACTCCTCCTTGCCGGTGACCAGCGTGACCCGGCCGAGGACCTCCATGTGGCAAACCCTGTCACACCCCACGGACAGGTGCCCCGCCCCTCAACCGCTGGTGACCACCTGCGGCCGGCCACCGCCTGCCACGACCGCGAGGTCGCCGTCCTGGTCGGTCCGGTAGACGTCCGCGCCGGCATCGGTGAGCTCCTGGAGCACCGAGTCGGCCGGGTGTCCGTAGTCGTTGTCGGCACCCACCGAGACCAGCACCGCCGAGGCGCCGAGCGAGACCAGCCACGGCTCGTCCTGGTGGGCACTGCCGTGGTGCGGCATCTTGAGCACGTCGACCTGCAGGCCCGGGAAGAGCCGGGCCAGCGCCTCTTGACCCTCGGGTTCGACGTCACCGGTGAGCAACAGCAGGACTCCGCCGACCTCGACCAGCAGCACGACGCTTGCGTCGTTGGCGGTCGATCCGTCGCCGGGTCCTCGGATCGGTGAGTCCGGTCGCGGCCAAAGCACCTGGACCGTGACCGCGCCGACCGCAGTCGTCTCGCCGTACGTCGACGCTGTGGGCACGAGCCCGGCTGCCCGGGCGGTCTCGTCGACCTCGGCCACCCCGCCGGGAGGATCGAGCAGCCGGGTGGTCAGCACGGCGTGAACCGCTCGACCCGAGAACACACCGGCGATGCCATCCACGTGGTCGGCGTGGAAGTGGGTGAGCACCAGCAGCGGTATTTCCCGGACCCCAAGCCGGTCCAGGCAGCGGTCGACTGCGCGCGGCTCGGGACCGGCGTCGACCACGACTGCCGTCCCCTGGCCGGCCTGCAGCACCAGCGCGTCACCCTGACCGACGTCGCAGGCGACCAGCACCCAGCCCTCGGGAGGCCACCCGAAGACCGGCGGGCGGACCAGCACCGCCGCCACCAGCACGACCGCGCCGCACACAGCGGTGACCGGGCGCCCCAGCAGCCGCGGTCCGGCGAGCGCCACCAGCGCGGTGACGGCCGTCAGCGCCACCAGCGCGGCCGGGCCGGTCCCCCACGGCACCGACGCCGTCGGCAGTGTCGCGCCGTGCTCGGCGACGGCCACCAGCCACGCCACGCACCACGACGCGGCGGTGCCGCACAGCCGGCCGAGCGGCGCCCAGACCAGCGTGAGCAGGCCGCCGGCCAGGCCGAAGACCGTGGCCGGCCCGACCACCGGCGCCACCACCAGGTTGGCCACCACCGCGACCAGGCTCACCTGTCCGGAGATGGCCGCCACCAGCGGCGTGCAGGCGAGCTGGGCCGCCGCCGGCACAGCGATCGCCTCCGCCAGCCAGCGCGGCAGCCACCGGGCCAGCGCGTCACGCCAGGCCGGCGCGAGCAGCAGGATCCCGCCGGTGGCCAGCACCGAGAGCGCGAACCCGGCCGACACCGTCAGTCCGGGGTCGACCAGGACGAGCACCAGGACCGCCGTGCCCAGCCCGCGCAGGGCCCGATGCCGGCCGTCGGCGCCGAGGGCCACCAGGCCGATCGTCCCCATCACCGCGGCACGCAGCACGCTCGGCTCGGTGCGGGCGATCAGGACGAACCCCACGATCCCGAGCCCGGCCACCACCAGCAGCCATCGCCCCCGCACCCCGCACCAGCGGGCCAGGGCGAGCAGGAACCCGACGACCAGGGTCAGGTTGGTGCCCGACACGGCGAGCAGATGGGTCAGCCCGGTCGCCCGGAAGTCTTCCTGGAGTCCCTCGTCGACACCCGCGTCGTCGCCGTCGACCAGCGCCGGGACCAGCGCGCGCTGGTCGGCCGGCCGGTGCGCCACTGAGTCGCGGAGCGCCTGCCGGACCGCGGCGGCCCCGCGCCACCAGATGCTCGGGGCCGCGACCACCTCGGCATCTCCGCCGGATCGCAGCAGTGCCGCGAGGTCGCCGCTGTCGGCCGGCAGCAGCCGGCCGCTCAGCCGGACCGTCGCCCCGAGCGGGACCCGCAAAGCGTCGGCATCGCCGAGCACCAGCACGGGAGCCGCCAGCGTGACGGTGTGGCCCCGGCCGGTCACGCCCTGGACGTCGAGCCGCCAGACCGTCTGGTCGGCGAAGCCGCCGGTGACCGTGCGCGGGTCGGAGGCGACCGTCCCGACCACGGTGACTGCGGCGCCTTCATCGGCCAGGTCGGCGACCGGGTTGTGCCCGACCCGTTCGGCCCGCAGCGCGGCCACCGCTCCCGCCGCCATCGCGACCAGCAGGAGGCCCGCCGCCGTGGCCGCGACTGCCGCCTGGCCGCGACCACGGGCATGCCACACCACGGCGGTCGCCACGACGATCGCGCCGACGACCGCCGCCACGAGCCCGCGGCCAGGGGCCAGCACCGCCGCGAGCGACCCCAGCCAGGCCGCGCCTCCGAGCAGAGGCATCCGGAGGTCGGTCCGTTGGACATCGTCGCTCACACCGTGACGAGGGGCGCGACCCGGTCGAGGGTGACCTCGCCGATGCCATCGACCTCGAGCAGCTCGTCGACCGACGTGAAACCGCCGTGCTCGTCGCGCCAGGCCAGGATCGAGGCCGCGGTGACCGGGCCGACCTCGGGCAGGGTGTCCAGCTCGGCCTCGGTGGCGGTGTTGAGGTTGACCAGCGCGGCCGGGGGACCCGTCGACGAGCCGGGCGCCGGCGAGGCGGCCGCGGCGGCCCCCGACGGCGCCGGCTCGCCCACGACGACCTGTTCGCCGTCGACGAGGACCCGGGCCAGGTTGAGCGCGGTCAGGTCGACACCCGGCCGCGCCCCGCCAGCCGCCTCGAGGGCGTCGACCACGCGCGCGCCACCGTCGAGGACGGCGATGCCCGGGTGGCGCACCTTGCCGGCCACGTCGACGGTCACCGTCGTCGGCGCCGACCCCGCCGCGGGGGTTGTGGGGCCGGTGACGGGTCCGACTGCCGGCGACGACGACACCAAGCTGCGGGCGGGGGCAGCCGCCAGCTCGGAGACCGGATCGGACGAGCCGCGGACCAGCCACCAGCAGGTGGCGGCCAGCCCGACCGCGACCACCATCGCCACCGCGGCGAGCTGCGCGGGCCCGAGCATGACTCGGTCCACGCCCGGCATGCCCCGGCGCCCGGGCCGTCGCGCCGCGTGCCGGCCCGGGATCGGCACCGCAGCCGGCGTGCGGGCAGGGAACTGTGGAAGCGGTCGCGACTCGGGTCGCGGCGCCGGCGGTCGTCTCGGCGCCGCCGGCCGCGTGTGGTCCTCCCACCAGGGTGAGGTGGTCGGCTCCGCGGGCGGTGGTGGCTCCGGGCGGGCCGGGCGCACCCCGGCGAGCTCGTCACCGAGCAGAGCGAGCCGGCGGGAGATGGCTGCCTGGTGCTCGGAGCTGGCTCGTCGGGTGCGCATGCGACGAACCTAGGAAGATGCGGCGACCTCCGTCGGTGCCGAGGTCCGCGCCTGTGGACAACCTCGCCACACCGCCGGCCTGTGGACGACTCGTGGCGTCAGGGCGCCTCAATCAGCACGCAGCGCCTGAGGGGGACGCTGCAGCGCGCCATCCGGTCAGCCTGTCCACCGACCACGGCCGAGACGAGGTGGTCGTCGTCCTCCCACGCCCAGCTCCGGAGCCGGAAGTCCCAGCCGTCGGGCGCGGAGAGGGAGAACCCCTCGCCAGCGCCTACAGCCGCCACCTCGAGGGACCCGACCGCCTCGACCTCGCCGCCCTCGGTGCCGAGCGGGGTGTACGCCAGCCAGCTGCCACCCGGGTTCACCCGCAGCTGATGGTGCTCGGGCAACCACGTGAGCCGGCTGAGCTCACCCGCATCCGAGATGGTTGCCAGGTAGGGCGCACCGTCTTCCCCGTCGGTCACGACGAGACCAGCCGGAGTGTTGTCCTGCACCACCTGCCCGGGCGCGGTCCTGGTCAGGTCCACCGTGCTGCCGTCGACCAAGGGCAGCCACAGGACGGCGGTGTCCCTGCCCTGCGCGACCACCCGCCCGTCGTCGGTCACGGCGCGCACCCTCACGGCCGGCCTGATGTCGTGAGAGCCGCCGACGTCGACCGGCACCGTGCCGAAGCCCTCGCCGGCCGGATCCGTGTCGAAACCGCTGAGGTCACCGGTGTCGAGGATGGTGCCGACGTACCTGCCGTTCGGCGAGATCGCAGGTGAGGCGTCAGCCAGCGACTCGATCAGGTTCGGCTCCGGACCCGGCCCCACCACCAGCTCAGCAGCGCCCGGTGCTGCTGCCACGCCAGCCAGCCGTCGGGGCCGGACTCGACCGTCGCCCAGTCGCCGGGCACCTGCACTCCGTCGACATACAGGCGCTCGTCCAGCACGTACGGGATGGCCGGCGCTGTGGTCGGAGTGGTTTCGACGATTCCGGCCTGCTCGGGTGCGGGCGGTGCGGAGGCCGGCTCGTCTCCGGGGAGGTTCAGCGCGAGTACGACGGCGGCCAACAGCGCGGCCGCCACGGCGGCCAGGGCGGGCGGCCACGATCGACGGGTCCGGTTCGGGTCCTGCGGTGGCGCGCCCCGGCCGATGGTCACGGTGTCCATGGCTGACACCTCCTTCCCCTCCTCTGACACCGGAACCAGAGGGAAGGTTGTGACGAGGTGATCGCGCTAGAGCAGCGGCGCGACGCAGACGGCGAGCATGCCGGGCCCGACGTGTGCTCCGAGTACGGCGCCGAGCTCGCCGCACCACACCTCGCGCCCGGCGAGGTTGTCCGCCAGCCGCGACTCCAGCTTCTCCTGCAGCTGAGCGGCGCGCTCCCGGCTGGCCAGGTGGGCAACGGTGACGTCGACCGGGTCGGAGCCGGCCGCCTGCACCGCCAGCTCCTCCAGCCGAGCCAGCGCGCGGGCCGAGGTCCGCACTCGCTCCAGGGTCGCGACCCGCCCGTCTGAGATCTCCAGCAGCGGCTTCACCGCCAGGGCTCCGCCGACCAGGGCGGCGGCGGCGCCGATCCGTCCGCCTCGCCGCAGGTACTCGAGGGTGTCCACGTAGAACAGCGACCGGCACCGCTCGGCCCGGGCCAGTGCGGCCTCGGCAGCCTCCTTCGCCGACCCACCGGCGTCGACCACGTCGGCCGCCGACAGTGCGGCGTACCCGGTTGCGACACCGACCTGCCGGCTGTCCACTGGTACGACGGGCACGGAGGCGTCCCGCGCGGCCAGCTGGGCCGACTCGAAGGTCCCGCTCATGTCGGACGACAGGTGCACCGAGACGATCTCGGTGGCGCCCTGCCGCACGCACTCCTCGTAGACCTCGAGCAGTGCCGCCGGGGTCGGCCGCGACGTGCTCACCGGCCGAAACTCCTTAAGGGCCGCCGCCACCAGCTCGGGGGTGGCCCCGTCGGAGCCTTCGTCGTACACGTCGGCGCCGATCACGACCTGCAGGGGCACCACCACGAGGCCGCGCTTGTCCGCGACTTCGGGCGGGAGGCTGGCCGTGGAGTCGGTGACCACGACGACCGGCATGGACGCGAGGCTAACGCGTCGCGACAGCCATCGGCATGAGCCCGGGGGCCTAGTGCCCGAGAAGCTCTCGCAGCCGAGCGGCGACGGCGTCGGTCCCGGTCGGCTCGCCGTAGGAGCTGTCGAAGAAGCTGCCGTGGTCGCCCGGGAGATCCACCACCGGACGGCCGAGCGCCGCGGCGACCGCGCGGCCACCGCGCGCCGCCGGACCCCCGCCGGACTCCACGCCGACCGCGACCATCAGCCGGTCACCGAACGCCTGCAGCCCCGCGGCGTCGACGCGGTACTCGTTGCACGCCGGCATGTTGCGCATCAGCGGATTGTCGCGGCTGCCGTCGTCCTCGCTCGACTGCCCGAACTGTGCCGGGTCGGGAGCCGGCTGGTCCAGGTAGTCCGCGGGCAGCTCGCCCTGGCCCATGACGAGCGCGATGAACTTGGCCATCGCCGGGCCATCTCCGGCCGAGGCGTAGGTCGCCTTCATGTCGTGGATCGCCGCCATCAACGTGTCTTCGTCCGGCAGCCCGACGAAGACCGGCGGTTCGTGCGCGACCGCGGTGCGTACGTCCTCAGGGTGCGCCGCCGCCAGCGCCAGCAGGTTGACCGCACCGCCACTCGAGCCGAAGCAGTCGACGGCGCCGACGTCGAGCGCCTCGATCACTCGGTGCAGGTCCTCGCCATGCTGCTCGGGCGATACGTCGATGGTGTCGGTCGGGTTGCGCCCGGCGCCGCGCGGGTCGTAGGTCACGACCGGGCGGTCGGTGAAGTAGCCAGCCAGGGTCCCGAACCCGCTCGCGTCCATCGGCGACGCGAACATGAACAGCGCCGGCTTGTCGTCGGTTGCCGAGGCGAGGTCGCCGCGGACGTCGTAGGTGATGAGGTCGTCGCCCTCGCCGACGGTGAGGGTCTGCGCGTCAGTGGTGGAAGTCATGCCGCTCAGACTCCCACCCCCGGCCGGACTCATCGGGGTTTCGAGACGGGCGCAGAACGCCCCTCCTCAACCACCGATGGGCTCAGACGACGACGTTGACCAGCGACGGCTCGCGGACGATCACCCGGCGTACTTCTCGGCCCTCGACGGCGCGGACCACCGCCGGGTCGGCCAGCGCCAGCTGCTCCAGCTCGGCGGCGGCGATGTCGGGACTGACCTCCAGCCGGGCCCGCACCTTGCCCTGGACCTGCACCACAGCGGTCACCGACTCCTGCACCAGCAGGGCCGGGTCGACGTTCGGCCAACCGGCGCGAGCAACCGTCGGCTCGTGGCCCAGCCGGGCCCACATCTCCTCGGCGGTGTACGGCGCCACCAGCGACAGCATGACCGCGACCGCTTCGGCGGCCTCGCGGACCGCCGGATCGGAGGGTCCGCAGCCGGAGTCGATCGCCTTGCGCGTCGCGTTCACCAGCTCCATGATCCGCGCCACCATCACGTTGAACCGGAAGTTGTCGATCAGCTCAGCCGCGTCGTGGACAGCCAGCGCGGTGGCCCTGCGCAGCGAGACGTCCCCGGCCCCTGGCCCGGTGCCAGGAGGCGAGCCGACGTCGCCGCTCAGCCGCCAGGCGCGCTGCAGGAACCGCACCGACCCCGCGGGCGACATGTCGGCCCAGTCGATGTCGTCCTCCGGTGGGCCGGCGAACACCAGCGTCAGCCGGACCGCATCCACTCCGAAAGCCGATAGTTGTTCCCCCAATCGCACGCCGTTGCCCTTGGACTTCGACATCTTGGCGCCCTCGTTGATCACGGTGCCTTGGTTCAGCTGCGCCGAGAACGGCTCACGGAAGCCGACCAGGCCCATGTCGTTCAGCACCATCGTGAAGAACCGGGCGTACAGCAGGTGCAGCACCGCGTGCTCCACGCCGCCGATGTAGACGTCGCACGGACCCCACGCATTGACCAGGTCGCTGTCGAAAGCCCGATCAGTCTCGTGGGGCGAGCAGTAGCGCAGGAAGTACCACGACGAGTCCACGAACGTGTCCATCGTGTCGCTGTCGCGCTTGGCCGGGCCACCGCAGGACGGGCAGTCGACGTTGACCCATGCCTCGGCCGCAGCCAGGGGGGAGACTCCCCGCGGCGTCAGGTCCGCGCCGCGCAGCTCGGGTAGCAGGACCGGGAGCTGGTCCTCGGGCACGGGCACCTCGCCGCAGTCCGGGCAGTGAACGATCGGGATCGGCGCGCCCCAGTAGCGCTGCCGCGACAACAGCCAGTCACGCAGCCGGAAGTTCACCGCGCCCTTGCCGGCGCCGTGTCCCTCCAGCCAGTCGATGATCGCGGTCTTGGCCTCCGCGATCGCCAACCCATCCAACGAGATCTCGTCGTTGGCGGAGTTGATGGCGGCGCCGGCACCCGTGTAGGCCTTGCCGCCGTCCGCCTCAAAACCCCCGGGGGGCTGGACGGTGCGGACGATCGGCAGGCGGAACTTCTCGGCGAAATCCCAGTCGCGCTGGTCCTGCCCCGGCACGGCCATGATCACCCCGGTGCCGTAGTCAGCCAGGACGTAGTCGGACGCCCAGATCGGGATCTGCTGGCCGTTGACCGGGTTGACGGCGTACCGCCCCAGGAAGACACCGGACTTCTCCCTGTCGGTCGACAGCCGCTCGATGTCGGAGGCCTTGCGAACCTCCTCCAGGTAGGCCTCGTACGCCGGCCGGTGCTCGTCGGTGACCAGGTCACCGGCCAGCTTGGCGTCGGCGGCGACCACCATGAAGGTCGCACCGAACAGCGTGTCCGGCCGCGTCGTGTAGACCGTCAGCGGCTCGCCGCCGTCTACCTCGAAGATGACGTGCGCGCCCTCGGAGCGACCGATCCAGTTGCGTTGGGCGTTGATGACGCGGTCGGGCCACGTCGGCTCCAGGACGTCCAGGTTGTCAAGCAGCTCCTGGGCGTACTCGGTGATCTTGAAGTACCACTGGGTCAGCTCGCGCTTGGTGACCTCGGCGCCGCAGCGCTCGCAGTGACCGTCGATGACCTGCTCGTTGGCCAGCACGGTCAGGTCGACCGGGCACCAGTTGACCGGGCTCTCCTTGCGGTAGGCCAGGCCGCGCTCGCGGAACTTCAGGAACAGCCACTGCGTCCAGCGGTAGTACTCCGGGTCGGACGTGTTCAGCGTCCGGCTCCAGTCGAAGCTGGTGCCGAACTTCTTGCACGACTCGGTGGAGATAGCGATGTTGGCGTAGGTGAACGTGGCCGGGTGCTCGTTGTCGCGGATCGCGGCGTTCTCGGCGTTCAGGCCGAACGAGTCGAAGCCCATCGGGTTCAGGACCTCGTAGCCGCGCAGCCACCAGTAGCGCGCCACCACGTCGTGCAGCGCGAACACCTCGGCGTGACCCATGTGCAGGTCCCCGCTCGGGTAGGGGAACATCGTCAGCGCGTAGCGCTTCCCGCGCGGCGAGTCGTCGTCGGCCCGGAACGGGTCGAGCTCGTCCCACACCTGTCGCCACTTCTGCTCCACGGCGTGGACGTCGTACGACGCCGGCTCCTGGTCCTGGGTCTGCTCCATCGGTCTTCCTTGCTGGGTCATGTCTACGGGCACAACTGAGCACAAAAAAGCCCCTCTGAGCGAGGGGCGGCCGCGTCGGACGGGTGCTGCGTCGACGCGGCTAGGTAAGGAGCAGGTCCTGGTGCACGAGGCCAGACTACCGGACCGCGTCCACCCGATTGCGGCTCGGCGGCACGGTCGGCGTCTCGGGCGCCAACGTCAACGGCATCAGGGCGTGGACCTGGCGGACCAGGCTCGGCAACCCCTCCTCGTTGCCGACGGCGTTCGCCAGCAGCGCGGCCTGGAACAGCCCGTCCAGGACGGCGTACGCCGACGGCGGGTCCATCGCAGGCGGTCGGCCGGCGAGCTCGGAGTAGCGGGAGACGATCCGCCACACCATGTCCTCGAGCTGCTGGTCGATGGCGAGGACCGTCTCGCGGAGCCGCTCGTCGAACATGCTCTGGACCCGCAGGTCGTACCAGAGCTGGTGCATCGGGGCGTCGTCGAGGACCGTCTCGACCAGCTTGGCCGCGAAGCCGTCGACCAGGCCCTGCTCGGTGGTCGCCTCGGCGACCACCTGGTCGTAGCGGGTGACGCAGCGTGCCTTGTGGTAGCGCACGCTGTAGGAGACCAGCTCGAGCTTGTCCTCGAAGTAGTAGTGCAGGACCCCGTGGCTGAAGGGTGAGTTGCTCGCGATGTCGCGCAGGCTGGTGCGGGCATAGCCGAGCTGACCGAGCGTGAGCAGGGCCGATTCCGCGAGCTCGTTGCGCCGCTCGTCGAACTTGTCGACCGTCGACCGGCGGGCGCGGGCGGAAGGGATCACCGCGTTATCGTGACATGCGTCCAGAGAATTGTGGACAGTTGTCAAAGGAATACTTGACAGTTGTCCAACCACAGAGGGACGGTGGAACTCCCCCACACGAGCGGCAAGGGGGAGGGAAGCGCCACCCCCGACGTCACCCCTGGCGTCACCCCTCCCTCTTGTCCCGAACGACGTCCCGCTGCCAGGCGCTGGCGCGGTCGACCACCCCGACGCTGATGGAGTACTCCTCGTAGTACTCGCGGACCCCGGCCGCTTGCGCCTCGCGGTGCTCGGGGTGCCGGCCCCACGCGTCGTGCGAGGGCCGGTCGGCGAAGGTGACCAGCGTGACCCGCTCGCCGTCGTCGGCCACGAACACCTTGTGCTCGACGTAGCCCGGCATGGTCCGGGCGAGTGCGCTCATCCGGTCCGCGTGGTCGGGGTAGGCATCGGCGTCCGGCCTCAGCCGGGAGCGGAAGACGGTGACGACCTGGCCGGGCTCGGGGCTCATCTGACCATTGTCGAGGACAGGGGACATATGTCGGTGGTTGAGCCCGGAGGAGCGCCAGCGACGACGGTGTCGTAGCCCCCCTACGATCGCTCACATGGCTGACCGACCCGTCCTCGACCGATTCCGACTCGACGGCAAGGTCGCCGTCGTCACTGGCGCCTCCAGCGGGCTGGGCGTTGCCTTCGCCCGCGCGCTGGCCGAGGCCGGCGCCGACGTGGCGCTGGGCGCGCGGCGGGTGGACCGACTCGCCGAGACCGCCGCGCTGGTCGAGGAGACCGGCCGCCGCGCACTCACCCACGGCACCGACGTCTCCGATCCGCAGTCGTGCACGGACCTGGTCGCGCTGGCCATGGAGGAGTACGGCCACGTCGACGTGCTGGTGAACAACGCCGGCATCGGTACGGCGGTGCCGGCGACCCACGAGACGCCCGAGCAGTTCCGCCAGGTCATCGATGTGAACCTCAACGGCTGCTACTGGATGGCGCAGGCCTGCGGACGGGTGATGCAGCCCGGCTCCAGCATCATCAACATCAGCTCGGTGCTCGGCCTCACCACCGGCGGCCTCCCCCAGGCGGCGTACTCGTCGTCCAAGGCGGGGCTGATCGGTCTCACCCGAGACCTGGCCCAGCAGTGGACGGGCCGCAAGGGCATCCGCGTGAACGCGATCGCCCCCGGGTTCTTCGAGTCCGAGATGACCGAGCAGTACCCGCCCGGCTACCTCGACGGGCAGCTCCTCCGAATCCCCACGGGTCGCAAGGGCGACCCCGCCGAGCTGGCCGCGGCCGTCGTGTTCTTCGCCTCGGACGCCGCGGGCTACATCACCGGCCAGACCCTCGCGGTGGACGGCGGCATGACGATCGCGTAAGATTCTCTTGTTTTTGTAGTGGCTTTCTTTAGATTAGAGTGAGGCCTGCCGCCGGGTCGGCGACGTCACGCATGTGGCCGGCCCGGCGAGGGGCACCGGCACCGGACATCGCAGCGCTGGGGCACGTCGAAGCCATACTGTTCGTCGTCGTGGGTGCAACTCGCGTCGTGATCATCGGAGCCGGCTTCGGTGGCCTCGGTGCGGCGCGCGCACTGCGCCAGCAGGGCATCGAGGACATCACGATCCTGGAGCGCGCCGACGCGATCGGCGGCGTCTGGCGGGACAACACCTACCCGGGCGCGGCGTGCGATGTGCCGTCACCGCTGTACTCCTGGTCGTGGTCGCTCAACCCGGGCTGGAGCCACCGTTACTCGGGCCAGTCCGAGATCCTGGCCTACCTCGAGCGAACTGCGGCAGAGGCCGGGCTGCTGGACCTGGTCCGGACCCGGCAGCAGGTCGCCGAGGCGCGGTTCGACGCCGAGCGCGCGGAGTGGCGGGTCACCACCACCGACGGCACGACGTACGACGCCGACCTGGTCATCTCGGCCGTCGGGCAGCTCTCCGACCCGGTGACCCCGCAGCTGCCCGGTGCCGAGACGTTCGCCGGTCCGGCCTTCCACTCGGCGCAGTGGCGCCACGACGTGCCGCTCCAGGGCACCCGGGTCGCGGTCATCGGCACCGGCGCCAGCGCGATCCAGTTCGTGCCGGCGATCGTTGATGAGGTCGGCGCCATGACCGTCTTCCAGCGCTCGGCGCCGTACGTCGTGCCGAAGCCGGACACCGAGTACCGCCGGCGGCACCACCGCCTGTTCGAGCGGTTCCCCGCAGTGATGCGCGGGGAGCGTGGGGCGACCTTCCACTTCAGCGAGCTGCTCAACCGCGCGCTCGGTGGGGACAGCGCGATCGCCACGCCGGTGCTGAACACACTGCGGCTCTCGTGGAAGGCGCAGCTGCGCCGGCAGGTGCGCGACCCAGAGCTGCGGAAGACGCTGCAGCCGAACTACCAGATCGGCTGCAAGCGGATCCTGTTCAGCAACGACTGGTACCCCGCGATCGCCCGCGACCACGTCGACGTGGTCAACGACGCGATCTCGGCGATCGAGCCGACCGGAGTGCGCACGGTGGACGGCACGCTGCACGACGCCGACGTCCTGATCTGGGGAACCGGGTTCTCCGCGACCGACTTCTTGCGCACGATCCGGGTCGTCGGTCGGGACGGCGTGGAGCTGCACGACGT
>CAVXYB010000006.1:0-173545 GCA_963765915.1 uncultured Actinomycetota bacterium
TACTACGCCGGCCCGGCCAAGACCCCGGCCGGATACGCCTCGGGTTCGTTCGGCCCCACGACCGCGGGCCGCATGGACTCCTACGTCGAGCAGTTCCAGGCCGCCGGCGGGTCCATGGTGATGCTCGCCAAGGGCAACCGGTCCAAGAAGGTGACCGAGGCCTGCGCCAGCCACGGAGGCTTCTACCTCGGCTCGATCGGCGGCCCCGCCGCGCGACTCGCACAGGACTGCATCAAGTCCGTGTCGGTGCTGGAGTACGAGGAGCTCGGGATGGAGGCGGTCTGGAAGATCGAGGTCCAGGACTTCCCGGCGTTCATCGTCGTCGACGACAAGGGCAACGACTTCTTCACCGATCCCTCGGGCGCGGTGACCGTACCGATCACGGGGATCCGGGTGCGGTCCGCGGAGTAGCGCTAGGGCAGCTCCTCGGTGCAGTCGAGCAGCCGCTGGTCGTCGGTGATCCAGGTCTCCCACCTCGACCAGGGCTTGCCTGGCATCTTCACCCCGCATGTCGACGGTGATGCCGACCGGCTCCTTGGCCGGACGACCAGGGCCAGGGTCAGACCGACGGCGAGACGCTTCATCCCACGGACCGTACGCCGTGCCGCAGGTCCCTGCACTGCAAGAAGTTGCGGGATGTTGCGGGTGGTGGTCCCGGGCGCCCCGGCGGAGCGTGGCGGCCATGCGCACTCTCGGGAGGGCCTTACTGGCCCTGGCAGCGATCCTGTCCATGCTCCTCACCACTGGTGGTACCGCTCATGCGGACACTCAGTGGAGCGGCTCGCTCACGCAGGCGGTCGACCACATCCCGGTGGCGACTGAGGTCCGCACCGGCTACAGCCGAGACCTGTTCCGCCACTGGATCGACGCCGACGGCGACGGCTGCGACACCCGCGAGGAGGTGCTGATAGCCGAGGCGGAGGAGGCACCGACCATCGGCTCGGGCTGCTCGCTGTCGGGTGGCCGCTGGTACTCCTACTACGAGGGTGCCTCCCAGACCTCGGCGTCTGCGCTCGACATCGACCACATGGTGGCGCTGGCCGAGGCTTGGGACTCCGGCGCCCGGTCCTGGACGGCGTCCCGGCGCGAGGCATTTGCGAACGACCTCGGGGACAGCCGCCCGCTGGTCGGCGTGACCGCCTCGCTCAACCGCAGCAAGGGCGACCAGGACGTGGCGGAGTGGCTGCCGCCGATCAACCACTGCCGCTACATCAAGGACTGGGTGATCGCGAAGATCCGCTGGGGGCTGAGCCAGGACTCGGCCGAGAAGTCCGCGCTGCAGGACGTCGCTGCCGGCTGCACCAACTCCTCCCTCTCGGTGACCGTCGTATCGTGACGGGGCGGTCCTGAAAGGTTGCTGAGGGTCCCGGCAACCGGGAACCCGCGCCTCGACCCGGCCCGTTGACGAGATAACCGGACCCCTGGAGGACCTCATGCAGTGCCCGACCGACGGAACGACGCTCACGATGAGCGAGCGCGGCGGAATCGAGATCGACTACTGCCCCACCTGTCGCGGCGTGTGGCTGGACCGTGGCGAGCTCGACAAGATCATCGAACGCTCGCTGACCCAGGTGCCACCGGCTGCCGCTCCGGCAGCCGCACCGGCTCCGGCGTACGAGCAACACGGTTACGAGCAGCAACGCGGCTACTCCCAGCACCAGCCGTACAAGAAGAAGCGCAAGGAGAGCTGGCTCAGCGAGATCTTCGATTGATCGGAGCGGCCCGAGGAACGAGGGCCAGTCCGATCGTTGGTGGTTGAGTAGCGCGCCCGACCGAGCTTGCTCGGGCGCGACCGCGCGTGTCGAAACCAGGTGAGATGGGGCTGGAACTGAACGCCGCTCGTGGACGGCTCCAGCCTGCTGACAGGGTGGGTGCGTGACGTCCGACGTGGAGTACGTCGAGGTCGCGCGCGCCGAGAGCGAGCGCGGCGAGCTGGTGCTGCGCGAGCGGCGACCGGTGGCCGGAGGGCCGACCTCGCTGGAGCTACGGGCCAACGGCGTGTTCGTGATGGACACCGTCGAGGTCAGCGCCGAGCGGGCGATGGCCCGCGCGGCGCTCGCCCTGGTCGACGCACCGCGGGCGGTGGTGGTGGCCGGACTCGGCCTCGGCTACACCATGCACGAGGTGCTCGCCGACTCCCGCGTCGAGCGCTGCGCGGTCGTCGAGATCGAACCAGCGCTGGTGGAGTGGATGCGCGCCGGACTGGTGCCCCACGGGCCGGCCCTGATGGCGGATGAGCGGGTGGCGGTCGTGGAGGCCGATGTGGCGGTCGCCCTGGCCGAGGCGAGGCCGGCGTCGTACGACCTGCTATTGCTGGACGTCGACAACGGTCCGGGGCACCTCGTCCACGCCGCCAACGCCACGCTCTACGAGGCGCCGGCCCTGACCGATGCCCGGCGGGTGCTGCGGCCGGGCGGGGCCCTGGTCGTCTGGTCGGCGGACACCTCGGCCGAGCTCGAGGAGTCGCTGCACAGCGTCTTCGGCGCGGTCGACGTCCTGCCCCAGGAGGTGCGGCTCCAGGAGCGGGACGAGCACTACTGGCTCTACGTGGCCCGGGTACCGTCCGACGCGTGAGTGAGTTCCGCACCGAGCACGACAGCATGGGCGACATCCAGGTGCCGCGCGAAGCCCTGTGGCGGGCCCAGACGCAGCGCGCCGTCGAGAACTTCCCGATCAGCGGCACGCCGATCGAGCCGGCGCTGATCCACGCGATCGGCCAGGTGAAGGCGGCCGCGGCGAAGGTGAACGGCGAGCTCGGCGTCCTCGAGGCCGACCAGGCCTCGGCGATCGAGGCGGCCGCTCGCTCGGTTGCCGCCGGTGAGCACGACGACGCCTTCCCGATCGACGTCTTCCAGACCGGCTCGGGCACCAGCTCCAACATGAACGCCAACGAGGTGATCGCGTCGCTCGCGGGCCGCGCCGGTGTCGACGTACACCCCAACGACCACGTCAACGCCAGCCAGTCGAGCAATGACACCTTCCCCACCGCGATCCACGTGGCTGCCGCGCTCGCGGTGGCGAAGGACCTGGTGCCCGCGCTCGACGTCCTGGCGACCTCGCTCGAGGCGAAGGCCTCCGAGTTCGCCGGCCTGGTCAAGTCGGGCCGCACCCACCTCATGGACGCGACACCGGTGATGCTCGGCCAGGAGTTCGGCGGCTACGCGGCAACCGTGCGCTATGCCGTGGAGCGGCTGGACTCAGTCCTGCCCCGGGTGCGCGAGCTGCCGCTCGGCGGCACCGCCGTCGGCACCGGCATCAACACGCCCGCGGGCTTCCCCGAGCAGGTCATCGCCACGCTGTCGGAGGCGACCGGCCAGCCCTTCACGGAGGCCCGCAACCACTTCGAGGCGCAGGGCACGCGGGACTCGCTGGTCGAGCTGAGCGGCGTACTCCGCACGTACGCCGTCGGCCTGACCAAGATCTGCAACGACCTGCGCTGGATGTCCTCCGGCCCCACCACCGGTCTCGCCGAGATCCACCTGCCCGACCTCCAGCCCGGGTCGAGCATCATGCCCGGCAAGGTGAACCCGGTGCTGCCCGAGGCCACCCTCATGGTCTGCGCCCAGGTCATCGGCAACGACACCACGGTCACGGTGGCCGGCGCGAGCGGCAGCTTCGAGCTGAACGTCGCGATGCCGGTCATCGCCCGCAACCTGCTCGAGTCGGTGCGGATGCTCTCGGCGTGCTCGCGGCTCCTCGCCGAGCGCTGCGTCGACGGCATCACCGCGGACGCCGAACGGATGCGCCAGTACGCCGAGTCCTCCCCCTCGGTCGTCACCCCGCTCAACAAGTACGTCGGCTACGAGGCCGCCGCGAAGATCGCCAAGCAGGCGCTCGCCGACGGCGCCACGATCCGCGAGACCGTCCTCAAGCTCGGCTACGTCGAGCGCGGCGAGCTCACCGAGGAACAGCTCGACGAAGCGCTCGACGTGGAGAGCATGACCCACCCCTGACCACGCTGACCCGGGCGTTTGTGTCGCCCAGAACACGCTGACCGCGCAGTCCTGACCGATGTGTGGGCGATCGACTACGCGCGCCGCCGCCGATGCGCGGGCAGTGTGATCGGGTCGTGTGCCTGAGAACGCGTCATCGCTCGTCGTGAGGCACACGACCCAACAGCGAGGCGCGCCGCCGCCGATGGCGCGGCAGCGTGATCGGGTCGTGTGCCGAACGCCCATCGCCCGTCGTGAGGCACACGACCACAGCGAGCCGCGCCGCTGCCGATGCGCGGGCACGACCCAGCCACCGCCCCAGGCGGCGGTGAACTAGGGCCCATTGCCGCGCGTCGAACCGGCCCAGGCTCACCGCCCAGAGTTCGTGGGTCGGTGAGGTCATACGAACTGTGGACCCGTCTGCTCGATCCGTATGACCTAAACCGGGCGGGTGTCGGTCGGCTCCGCGCGCGGCCGCCCACACGTGAGTCAGGAGTGCCCGGGTCAGCGCGATTTCCGCGACAGAAAGTCCCGGGTCAGCGTGGACGGGGGTCAGTACCAGCCGTGGCTCTGGCTGTGGCCCCAGGCGCCGCACGGTGAGCCGTAGCGGTCCTCGATGTAGCCGAGTCCCCAGCGGATCTGGGTGATCGGGTTGGTGGCCCAATCGGCGCCGGCGGAGGACATCTTGGAGCCGGGCAGCGCCTGCGGGATGCCGTAGGCCGAGGAGCTCGGGTTGTCGGCGTACACGTTCCAGTGCGACTCGCGCTCCCACAGGGAGTCGAGGCAGCCGAACTGGTCCTGGCTCCAGCCGAACTCCGACAGCAGGGCCTGGGCGATGATGCGCGGGTCCTCGTCGGAGAGGTCCTCGGTGCGGGCCATCGTGTTGCTCGAGCCCAGCGAGAGGGTGTCGGTCTTGAGCGGGTCGGCGTCGGCCCGGCTGTCGGAGCGGGTCACCACCGGCGAGCGGCCCAGCTCGGCGGCTGTGGCCTGGTCACCGGCAGCCTTCGCGACGGCAGCCGCGGCGGCGGCGTCAGCGGCGGTGTCAGCGGCGCTCGCCGCAGAGGCGTTTGCCCCAGGATCCGGGCTCAGCGAGAGGGAGCCACTGCCGACCGCGAACCCGGTCGCCACCACGGCCATCGACGACAGCGTCAGCGACGTCTTGAGGGCTGCCCTCGGCGCGAGACGGGCCTTGGACGCGCGGTGCTTCGGCGCCTGCGGGACGTACGACGACAAGACTGGGAAACCCTTACTTCCGGGTGACGAGGTAGCGCTCGGAATCTCCGACACCATGCCCGAGGCGGAGGGTGGTTGCAAATCGAACGACGCAAGGCTGCACGTTCGGATGACTCAGGAGCCACAACAATCACAGGGGCCACAGGACGGCGTCAGAGCGCGACGCTCTCCAACATCTCGGTGACTAGCGCTGCAATAGGTGAACGCTCGGACCGGGTCAGGGTTACGTGGGCGAACAGCGGGTGCCCCTTGAGCTTCTCCACCACCGCGACCACACCGTCGTGCCGGCCGACCCGGAGGTTGTCGCGCTGGGCGATGTCGTGGGTCAGCACCACCTTCGACCCGGCGCCGATCCGGGACAGCACGGTCAGCAGCACGTTGCGCTCCAGGGACTGCGCCTCATCGACGATGACGAACGCGTCGTGCAGCGACCGGCCGCGGATGTGGGTCAGCGGCAGCACCTCGAGCATTCCGCGATCGAGCACCTCGTCGATCACGTCGCGAGAGGTCAGCGCACCGAGGGTGTCGAAGACCGCCTGAGCCCAGGGCGCCATCTTCTCCGACTCCGAACCGGGCAGGTAGCCGAGCTCCTGACCGCCCACGGCGAACAGCGGGCGGAACACCACCACGCGCTGGTGCTGACGTCGCTCGAGCACCGCCTCGAGCCCGGCGCACAGGGCGAGCGCGGACTTGCCCGTCCCGGCCCGGCCGCCGAGCGAGACGATCCCGACCTCGGGGTCGAGCAGCATCTCGAGTGCGATCCGCTGCTCCGCCGAGCGGCCGTGCAGCCCGAAGGCCTCCCGGTCGCCTCGGACCAGGCGCACCAGCTTGTCCGGGCCGACCCGGCCCAGCGCCGTACCGCGCTCGGAGAGCAGCACGAGGCCGGAGTGGCAGGGCAGGTCGCGCGCCGCCTCGAGGTCCAGGGTGCCGTCGTCGTAGAGCTCGTCGAGGTCGGCCGCCTCGACCTCGAGCTCGGCCATGCCGGAGTAGCCGGGGTCGGAGTCGGCGATGGTCTCGCCGCGGTACTCCTGGGCGTCCAGGCCGACCGCCGAGGCCTTGATCCGCAGCGGCAGGTCCTTGCTGACCAGCGTGACCGCGGCGCCCTCGTTGGCGAGGTTGCGGGCGACGGCCAGGATCCGGGTGTCGTTGTCGCCGAGTCGGAAGCCGGAGGGCAGCGACTCGGAGTCGGTGTGGTTGAGCTCAACTCGGATCGTGCCGCCGTCCTCGCCGACCGGTATCGGCTCGTCGAGCCGGCCGTGGGTGATCCGGAGCTCGTCCAGCATCCGCAGCGCCGAACGGGCGAAATAGCCCAGCTCGGGGTGGTGGCGCTTGCCCTCCAGCTCGGTGATCACCACGACGGGCAGCACCACCTCGTGCTCCTCGAAGCGCCGGAGCGCCCCGGGGTCGGCCAGCAGCACGCTGGTGTCGAGCACGTAGGTCCGGACGGACGTCTTGGGAGCTGCGTCGGACGAGCTGGTCTCCGTCGGCACGGGTCACCCCTCGCAGACCGGCACGCGCACTCCTCGCCCCGGTCCCTCAATCCACCTGCGCGGACCGGGAGGATGCCCGGAGGCCGGAGTGCCGGCCCCCGCGGACGACCACCAGCTGGCTGCTGGTCGTCCTGCAGTCGTGAGTCACGCCCGGGCCTCCCGATGCGGCGAGCTTCCCCACCCGCCGTTGTCCGTGAAAGTACGCCGCCGAGGGCGGCGGTCTGGTGCGACACGCCCGACTACGAGGTGAACGGCCCGGGAACGGCATGGCCGAGGAACGAGGCCATCCCGTTCTTGGGCCGTTCGTTGGTGGTTGAGCAGGCCGTCCGACCGAGGAACGAGGTCGGAACCGGCCGTGTCGAAACCTCCGCAGGGAAGGCTGGGACACAACAACTACGTCCCGAAGCGTCGCTCACGCAGGGCGTAGGCGCGGATCGCGCGCAGGAAGTCCACGCGCCGGAAGTCGGGCCAGTAGGCCTCGCAGAAGTAGAATTCCGACTTCGCGCTCTGCCAGAGCAGGAACCCGCCGAGCCGCTGCTCCCCCGAGGTGCGGATCACCAGGTCGGGGTCGGGCTGGCCCTTGGTGTAGAGGTGCTCGGCGATGTGCTCGACGTCCAGGATCTGGGCGAGCTCCTCGAGCGAGGTGCCCCGGCTCGCGTGCTCGCTGAGCAGGGACCGTACGGCGTCCGTGATCTCGCGGCGGCCGCCGTACCCGACCGCGATGTTGACCAGCATCCCGTCGACGTCGCGGGTGGCCTCCTCGGCGGCCTTGAGCTTCTCCGCGGTGGCGGACGGCAGGAGGTCGAGCGCACCGACCGGGTGCAGCCGCCACCGCCGCTGATCGGCGAGCGACTCGACGGCGCCCTCGATGATCTCCAGCAGCTGGGCGAGCTCGGCCGGCGGGCGGTTGAGGTTGTCGGTCGACAGCAGCCACAGGGTGACCACCTCGATGCCCACCTCGTCGCACCAGCCCAGGAGCGGTTCGATGTTCGCGGCCCCGGCCCGGTGGCCGTGCTCGCTGTCCCGTCCGACGGCGCGCGCCCAGCGCCGGTTGCCGTCGAGCATCACCCCGACGTGCTTGGGCAGGTTGGCCGGCAGCCGGCGGAGCACCCGAGCCTCGTAGAGCGGATAGATCACCTGCCTCAGGCCGCGCTTCCAGTCCGCCACGTTCTGATGGTAACTAGCCGAACGGGTGATCTTGGCCGCGTTGTCGTCGCGACGTCATGTGCGGTCGGTACCGTCGCTGACATGAACCACCCGGTCTCCGACGCCATGCACGCGGGTGTGGAGAGGTTCCACGACTCGGTTGCGGAGGTGGCCGAGAAGCTGGACGACCTCAAGCCGAAGCTCCGCGGCTGGCTGCACCTCGCCACGGCGCCGCTCACGCTGGCCGCCGGAATCGTGCTGATCAGCCTCTCCCCCGATGCGACCACCCGCATCGGCTCGGTGATCTTCATCGTCTCGGCGCTGGTGCTGTTCACGGTCTCGGCGATCTACCACACCGGCACCTGGTCACCACGGACGTGGGCGTTCCTGCGCCGGTTCGACCACGCCAACATCTTCCTGCTCATCGCCGGCACCTACACGCCGTTCAGCCTGCTGCTCCTGCACGGCAGCTCGCAGGTGGCGCTCCTGGCCACGGTGTGGACCGGAGCGATCCTCGGCGTGCTGTTCCGGGTCTTCTGGACCGACGCGCCGCGCTGGCTCTTCGTGCCGATCTACATGGCACTGGGCTGGTCCGCGATCTTCTTCATCCCGGCGTTCTTCCACGGTGCCACCGCGCTGGGGCTGGGCATCGGGGTCGCCGTCTTCGTGCTGATCGGGGTCGGCGGCGCGCTCTACACCGTGGGCGGAGTCGTCTACGGCTTCCGGCGACCCAACCCCTGGCCGCGCTGGTTCGGCTTCCACGAGGTCTTCCACTCGTTCACGGTGCTCGCCTTCGTCTCCCACTACGTGGGGATCTCGATGGCGACGTACGCACTGCGCTGAGCCGCTCCGTCGGTGGTTGAGGAGGTTGCGCTAGCAACCGTCTCGAAACCGCCGACACGTGCGCTGGAACGTAATCACCGTGGGCCAGTTCCAGCCCGCGCTGCGGGGGTTTCGAGACGGGCGCAAAACGCCCTCCTCAACCACCGACGTCGAGAGGGGCGCAGAACGCCCTCCTCAACCACCGACCTCGAGAGGGGCGCAGAACGCCCTCCTCAACCACCGACGTCGAGAGGGGCGCAGAACGCCCTCCTCAACCACCGACGTCGAGAGGGGCGCAGAACGCCCTCCTCAACCACCGACGTCGAGAGGGGCGCAGAACGCCCTCCTCAACCACCGACGTCGAGACGGGCGCAGAACGCCTCCTCAGCCCCGCGTCTTACGGCTTGGGGATCGTGGTCCCGCGCCCGTGCAGCATGGTGATCATCGCAGCCAGCTGCTGGTCGGCCTTCTCCGTGCGCGCGAAAGTGGTCAGCGCGAGCAGCGGCTTGAACCGCTGCCGGGCGATGGCCTTGGCGTAGGTGAACTCCTTGAGGCCGTCGGGGCCGTGGATCCGGCCGAAGCCGGAGTCGCCGACGCCGCCGAAGGGCAGTGACGGGATGGCCGCGAACGTGATCACGCCGTTGACCGCGGTCATGCCGGAGCGGATCCGCGAGGCGAGCTCCATGCCGCGGGCCTTGGAGAACACCGTCGAGCCGAGCCCGTAGCGGGTCGCGTTGGTGCGCTCGATCGCCTCGTCCATGTCGCGCACCTTGGTCACCGTGACCGTCGGTCCGAACGTCTCCTCCTGGACCGCCTCGGAGTCCTCCGGTACGTCGACCAGGACGGTCGGCTGCACGAACCGCTCCCCGACGGCGTCGGCGCCGCCGACCAGCGCGCGGCCGCCGCGGGACAGCGCATCCGCGATGTGGTGGCGGATCACGCCGAGCTGGCTGGGCATCGTGATCGGCCCGATCTGCGAGTCAGCGCCCTCGTGGGCGGTGACCTCGCCGGCCTTGGTGGTCAGCCTGGTGAGGAACTGGTCATAGACGCGCTCGTGCACGTAGACGCGCTCCACGCCGGTGCAGGTCTGACCGGCGTTGGACATCGCGCCCCACACCGCAGCGTCGGCCGCGGCGTCGAGGTCGGCGTCCTCGTCCACGATCAGCGCGTCCTTGCCGCCGGCCTCGATGACGACCGGGGTGAGCGTCTCGGCGCAGGCGGCCATCACCTTCTTGCCGGTCGCCGTGGAGCCGGTGAAGGCCACCTTCTGCACTCCGGCGGAGCACAGCGCGGCGCCCGTCTCGCCGTACCCGGTGACCACCTGGAGCACCGGCCGGCCGACCGACTCGAGGAAGGTCCGGGCCAGCCACTCGGCGACGCCCGGGGTGTATTCGCTGGGCTTGAACACCACCGCGTTGCCGGCCGCGAGCGCGTAGCCGATCGACCCCATCGGCGTGAAGACCGGGTAGTTCCAGGGCCCGATCACGCCGACGACGCCGAGCGGGTGGTACTCGACGTACGCCGCCTGGTTGGCCATCACCAGCCCGCTGGACACCTTGCGTCGCTTGAGCACCTTCTCGGCGTGACCGGCGGCCCAAGCCAGGTGGTCGATGGCCAGCGCGGCCTCCAGCATCGCGTCGCCGTGCGGCTTGCCGGTCTCCTGGTGCATGACCTCGGCGAGCTGCGCGATCCGCCGGGTCATCGCTCCCTTCCACGTCTGGAGGTGCTTCTCCCGCTCGTCGAAGGAGAGCCCGGCCCACCACGCCGCCTCGTCCCGGGCCCGGGCCACCGCAGCCTGCACTTCCTCCGGGGTGTGGACGGGGTGGGTGCCGACGACGTCGCCGGTGCGCGGGTTGAGGGACTCGAAGGTCGACGTCCCCGCTGTCGTCCCGGCTGTCGTCACGGCGTCTTCGGTCGTGGTCACAGGTGCTCCTTGATGAGGTCGGCGGCCTTCTCGGCGATCATGATCGTGGGGGCGTTGGTGTTGCCGCGGACCACCGCGGGCATCACCGAGGCGTCGACCACGCGCAGGCCGTCCACGCCGCGGACTCGGAGCTCCGGGTCGACCACGGCCTCCTCGCCGTTGCCCATCGCGCAGGTCGAGGTCGGGTGGTAGAGCGTCTGGGCCCAGGTGCGGGCGTGCTCGACGAGGTCCTCGTCGGACGGGTGCTCCGGGAGCTGCCACGGCTTGTCGACATACGCCGCCAGCGCACCCTGGGTGCAGATCTCCCAGGTCCTGCGCAGCCCGACCAGCATCGCGTCGAGGTCCGCCTGGTCGTCGAAGTACGCCGCCTCGATCTCCGGGTGCCAGGACGGGTCTGCCGAACGCAGCCGCAGGTGGCCGCGGCTGGCGACCGACACCAGCGTCGGTGCGGCGGTGACCATGGGGCTGGTCGGCTCGTGCAGGCCGTTGTCGTAGAACCCGGCGGGCGCCATGTGGATCTGCAGGTCGGGGGCGGGGAGCCCGTCGCGGCTGGCGAAGAACGCGCCGGCCTCGCCGATGTTGGAGGCGAGCGGGCCGGTGCCGCGGGCCTTCCAGCGGGCGAAGTTGCGCACGTTGTTGAGCTGGGCGAGATCGCTGACGCCGCGGGTGTGCCAGAGCAGCGGGACGACGGGGTGGTCCTGGAGGTTGGCGCCGACGCCGGCCAGGTCGACCCGGGCCTCGATACCGACCTCGGCGAGGTGGCTGGCCGGCCCGATGCCGGAGAGGAGCAGCAGCTGCGGGCTGTTGATCGCGCCGCCGCAGAGCAGCACCTCGCGGCGGGCGGTCACGGTGTGGTCGCGCCCGGCCTGGCGGAACGTGACGCCAGCGGCGCGGTCGCCCTCCAGCTCGACCCGGGCCACGAGGGCGCCAGTGGTCACGGTGAGGTTGGTGCGGGTGCGAGCCGGCTTGAGGTAGGCGTCGTTGGTCGACCAGCGCCGCCCCTTGCGGCAGGTCACCTGGTAGAGCCCCGCGCCCTCCTGCGCGACGCCGTTGAAGTCGTCGGTCGGCTTGTGGCCGGCGCTCACCGCACTGTCGACGAAGGCGTGGCTGAGCTCGTGGGTGTAGACCCGGTCCTCGACGTGCAGCGGCCCGTCCTGGCCGTGCAGCGGGCCGCCCAGCCTGGTGTTCCCCTCGGACTTCACGAAGTACGGCAGCACGTCGTCGAAGCCCCACCCGGCGGCGCCGTACTGGTCGCGCCACGTGTCGTAGTCCGTATGGTTGCCGCGGATGTAGATCATCGCGTTCATCGACGAGCAGCCGCCGAGCGCCTTCATCCGCGGCCAGTAGGCACGCCGCCCGTGCAGCTGTTTCTGCTCGGTGGTCGAGTAGTTCCAGTCCCACCGCGTCTTGAACAGGCTCGCGAACGCCGCCGGGACCATCACCTCGTCCGCGTCGGCCTCACCACCGGCCTCGAGCAGGCAGACGGTGACCGTCGGGTCCTCGGTCAGCCGCGCCGCCAGCACCGCACCGGCGCTGCCGGCGCCGACGATCACGTAGTCATAGGACTGCTGCGCCATGCGGCGAACCTACTCCCGCGGGTCGGCGGTGAGTATGGGCCGGTTCGGACACCAGAAATGGGCCCCAGCTCACCGCCGCCCCGAGGTGAGGGCTGCCTCGAGCGCTTCGACGGTGGTGACGGGCCGCTCGCAGACCTGGCCGCGGCAGACGTACGCCGCAGCGCGGCCCTCGACCGGCACGCGGCCGGCGAGCAGCGGGATGTCGTCGCGGGGCCCGTCGGCGACGACCACCACCGCCCCCGGGTGCCGCCGCCCGACCTGGGCGAGCGCGTCGCGGTCGGCGCCGGTGGGGCCGACCACGGCAACCTCGAGCGGACCGCCCTCGCTCATCGTCTGCGCCGCCGCGAGCGACCAGCCCGCGAAGCGCGGCGCCTTCTCGGCCAGCGTCGCGACGGTGGCCAGCGCCTCCTCGGCGGCGCTGCGGTAGCGCCCCTCGCCGGTCAGCGCGTGCGCGTCGGCCAGCGCGTGCACCATCGAGGACAGCCCGGACGGGCTGGCGTTGTCGGACGGGTCCCGCGGCCGCGCGACCAGTGCCTCCGCGTCGGAGGCGGTGTCGAAGAATCCGCCGTCGTCGGCGCGGAACCGGTCGAGCGCATCGTCGATCACCCGGGTCGCCCGCTCCAGCCAGGCGGCGTCGCCGGTGGCCTGGGCCAGCGCCAGGAAGCCCGACGCCACGCAGCCGTGGTCCTCCAGGACGCCGGCATGCCGGCCCGCGACACCGTCGCGCGAGACGCGGAGCAGCCCCGACCCGGTGAGGTGGAGGTCGACCAGAAGGGTGCCGGCGGCGACGGCGGCGTCGACGTACGCCGGCTCGCCGAGGCGCAGGCCGGCGTCGCAGAGGCCGGCGATGGCGAGCCCGTTCCAGGCGGCGACCACCTTGTCGTCGCGGGCCGGGCGGACCCGTTGCGTCCGCGCGTCGAACAGTCGCCGGCGGACGTCGTCGAGCCGGGCGAGGTCCTCGAGGGTCCCGGGCTCGACGAGTCTCTGCAGGGTGGAGCTGCCGTGCTCGAAGGTTCCGGCATCCGTCACCGCGAGCACCCCGGCCGCCCAGGCCCCGTCGTCGGGCCCGAGCACCTCGACCAGCTCCTGGGGCGACCACGCGTAGAACTTGCCCTCGACCCCCTCGCTGTCCGCGTCCAGCGCGGAGGCGAACCCGCCCTCGGTGGTGCGCAGCTCGCGGAGCATGAAGTCGGCGGTCTCGCGGGCGACCCGCTCGCAGAGCGGACCCCCGACCCGCGCGTAGAGCCCGAGCAGCTGGGCGTTGTCGTAGAGCATCTTCTCGAAGTGCGGCACCACCCACGACGCGTCGACCGAGTAGCGCGCGAAGCCACCGCCGAGCTGGTCGTAGATGCCGCCACGCGCCATCGCCTCGAGGGTGTCCAGCAGCATCCCCCGGGCGCCCCGCCGGCGCAGGAACTCCAGGACCATCGAGGGCGGGAACTTCGGCGCGGTCCCGAACCCGCCGTTAGCCCCGTCGTACTCGCGCTGGAGCAGCTCGACCGCCCGGCTCAGCGTCTCCTCGGTGATCACGCCCGCGGCCATGGCGGTCTGCCGGGCCAGGTGCTCGCGGAGCTTGCCGGCCACCCGTCGCACGTCGTCGCCCCTGTTGTCCCACGCATCGACGAGCGCCTCGAGCACCTGGCGGAACGACGGCGACCCGTGCCGTGGCTGGTCGGGGAAGTAGGTGCCCGCGAAGAACGGGTTGCCGTCGTGGTCAAGCACGCAGGTCATCGGCCATCCGCCGTGGCCGGTCATGGAGGTGGTCGCATCCATGTAGACCGCGTCCACGTCCGGACGCTCCTCGCGGTCGACCTTGATGCTCACGAAGTGCTCGTTCAGGTACGCCGCAGTGTCGGTGTCCTCGAACGACTCGTGCGCCATCACGTGGCACCAGTGGCAAGCGGCGTACCCGACGCTCAGCAGCACGGGCACGTTGCGCCCCCGCGCCTCCTCGAACGCAGCCGGCTCCCACTCCCACCAGTCCACCGGGTTGTCCGCGTGCTGGAGGAGGTACGGCGAGGTCGCGTCGGTCAGGCGGTTGGCCATGCAGTCAGCGTGTCAGGTGGGCGGGTGCGGGTGGGGTGGCATGGTCGAATGTGGCACATGGACCCGATCCGGCACTCGATCACGGTCGCTGCGTCGCCCGAGGTGGCCTTCGAGGTGTTCACCCTCGGGATGGGGTCGTGGTGGGACCGGGCATACACACCGGACGCCGACTCATTCGACGGGATCGCGCTCGGGCCGGAGGTCGGGTCGCCGGTGGCGATGGTGCACGGCACCACGTCGTACCCCTTCGGGAACGTGACGGTGTGGGAGCCGGGGGTGCGCTATGCGCAGACGTTCTGGCTGGCGATGGACCCCGCGCACCCGTCGACCATCGAGGCGGACTTCACCACCGAGGGGACCGGCGCCCGGGTCGACTTCGAGCACGGCGGGTGGAACGAGGACAACGTCGCGGCCCGCGCCAAGTACGGCAACTGGGGCAACCTGCTCGGGCGATACGCCGACGCGGCCGCCCAGATTGGTGAATCGGCCGGCTGAGCGGTTTCGGTGGTTGAGGAAGGCGTTCTGCGCCTGTCGCGAAACCGCCTACGCCGAGGCTGGGACGCAAGCACCGCGCATCGAGTCTGTCGAGATGTCAGCTTTCGCTGCGGATGGTCTCGACAGGCTCGACCAGCGGGTTGAGTTCCGGCCCTCGTTGCGGGGGTTTCGAGACGGTCGCAGAACGACCTCCTCAACCACCGGGTCCCGCGTTTCGGTGGTTTCGAGACGGTCGCAGAACGACCTCCTCAACCACCGGGTCCCGCGTTTCGGTGGTTTCGAGACGGTCGCAGAACGACCTCCTCAACCACCGGGTCCCGCGTTTAGGTGGTTCGAGACGGTCGCAGAACGACCTCCTCAACCACCGGGTCCCGGTGGGACTCAGACAGTGACCCAGGCCTCGCCTGCGAGGACGCGGCTGACCGGTCCGGACGCGAGCGCGGGATCGTCCAGCAGGACGGCGGCGGTGAACTGGGCGGCGAACTGGTCGAAGTCGCGGCCGTGGCGGACCATGGCGTGCTTCCCGTCGGGGATCCAGATGAAGCCGACGTCGGTACGCCGGGACAGCCGGCGCGCGACCGCCTCGGCGCGCTGCGGCGAGGCGATGCGGTCACGCCGGCCGTGCACGAACAGGACCCGACGGCCGGGGAGGTCGACGTCCTCGGTCGGGTAGAGCCACGGGTTCAGCGCGACCACCGAGCGGACCGCGGGGTTGTCGCCGGCGACGAGGGCCGCACGGCCACCGAGGGAGTGGCCGACCAGCCCGATCGGAACGTCGGCGTACGTCTCCCGCACCTGCTCGATCGCCCAGTCGGTGTCGACGACCGGCGTGTGCTCGGAGTCCCAGCCGCGATAGGAGTTGAGCAGTCGGTAGACGGCCAGGCGACCGCGGCCGGCGCGGGCGATCGCCCGAGCGGTCGGGATCATGCGGAGCACGGAGAGCTGGGTCGGGCTGACCATGACCCGGTCGCCACGGGACGCTCCGCCGTGCAGGACGAGTACGACGCCCTCCGCACGCGCAGGTTCGCGGACCGCGACCAGCCTGGGTGAGGCCTCCATTACGGCGTGGAGTGCTTCTCGGGCTCCACGTCGGTGTCGGCGTCAGTGTCCGGTGTGGGCTCGTCGCCGTAGACGCCGGAGTCCTTGGCGGCCTGGGCCTTGCGCAGCTGCTTGGTCAGGCTGAACCCCAGCAGCACGACGGCCAGGGCCAGCAGCAGGAACACCACCAACGCCGTCCAGCCGGCCTTCACGTCCTCGGGCTGCGGCGCCTCGTCGGCCAGCCGGAGGACGATGAGCACAGCCTCGGACACCACCATGGGCACCATTCTCTCAGGCGGGGTCGTGGATGCCAGCGAAGAGGTCGTCCTCGGGCAGCGGGCTGTCCACATGGCTGGTCACGAGCTCGTAGTCCTCGGTCGGCCAGACCTCGACCTGGAGCTCGCGCGGGATCGCGAACCAGAAGCCGTCCGGGTCGATCTGGGTCGCATGGGCGAGCAGGGCCTGGTCGCGCACCCCGAAGTAGTCGGCGCACGGCACCCGGGTGGTGATCCGGGCGTCCCACTCCGGTTCCTCCTTCCACTCCTTGAGCCGCTCCGCCCACGGCGACTCGAGACCGTGGGCGAGCATCGCGTCGTGGATAGCCTGCATCCGGGGGCGGTTGAACGAGTGGTGGTAGTAGAGCTTCAGCACCTGCCACGGCTCGCCGAGCTCCGGGTAGCGCTCGGGGTCGGCGGCCGCGGCGAACGCCTCCATCGAGATCTCGTGGGTCTTGACGTGGTCGGGGTGCGGGTAGCCGCCGCGCTCGTCGTAGGTCGTCATCACGTGCGGCCGGAACTCGCGGATCACCCGGACCAGTGGCGCGGCCGCCTCCTCGAGCGGCGCCAGCGCGAAGCATCCCTCCGGCAGCGGCGGCTTGGGGTCCCCCTCCGGCCAGCCGGAGTCGATGAAGCCGAGCCAGTCCTGCCGTACGCCGAGGATGTCGCGGGCGCGCTCCATCTCCTGGCGCCGGATCTCGGTGATGTTCTCGAGGACGTCGGGGCGCTCCATCTTGGGGTTCAGGATCGAGCCCCGCTCGCCGCCGGTGCAGGTGGCGACGTGCACGTCGACACCCTCGGCGACGTACATCGCGGTCGACGCGGCCCCCTTGCTCGACTCGTCGTCGGGGTGGGCGTGCACGTGCATGAGGCGGAACCCCGAGCGAGGTCCTGGCTGGGGGGGTGCGGGCACGCTCCAACTCTAGGGGCGTGGCTCTCATTGCGTGGTGGATGCCGGCGTCGTCCAGGCGCGGGCTGGCAAGGCGCCCGGCGCGCGCGCAGACTGGGCGTCTTCGAAGCGTCGGCAACGCCGCCAGCGCGTGATCTGGACGGCGTCCGGCAGCCGCCAGGTATTGAGAGCCACACCCTAGGTGTCAGGCTGGCTGGGTGAGCGCGCAGGACACCATGGCCGAGCGGTACGGCGTGGCCTCGCCCTGGCGTCGTCGAGCCCTCGTCGGCGGCACCGCCGTCCTGGCGCTGGCCTTCACCGTGTGGCTGGTCTGGACTGTCTACGACCACTCGACCCCCAGCGTGACCTCCGAGCTCGAGAGCTTCTCGGTCGAGGACGACCACTCCGTGACCGCCGTCCTGGTCGTCGCGCTGGACGGCGCCGACGTGAGGGCGTCGTGCACGCTGCGCGCCTACGCCGAGGACCACGCCACCGTGGGCGAGCTCACCTTCACCCCGGACGCGAGCCTGGGCAGCCGCCAGGTGCAGACGATCCGCACCGACCGCCGGGCCACCTCGGTCGAGTCCCTGGGGTGTACGGCGCCGGGCCAGGACCGAGCGCGCTGACGCGTTCGACTTAGCGCTGAGCCGTCCTCCCGTTAGAGTGGTCTGTCTGGTCGTCCCGCGTCGCCGTTCCACCGGCCGTCAGGACCGACCGCCCGCACGTGGCGTGACCCTTCCCTACCGGGTACCAAACGCTCACCGATCCATCGACGAGACACCGCAGGAGTACACCCATGACTCAGCAGACCGATCAGGGCCCGATCTGGCTGACCCAGAAGGCCTTCGAGCGGCTGAGCGCCGAGCTGGAGGACATGAAGGGTCCCCAGCGCCAACACATCGTCGACCGGATCAGCGCCGCCCGCGACGAGGGCGACCTCAGCGAGAACGGCGGCTACCACGCCGCGCGCGAGGAGCAGGGCAAGCTCAACGGGCAGATCCTCCAGCTCGAGTACGTCCTCGAGCACGCCGACACCACGGTGCCGGCCGACGACGGCCGGGTGTCCGCGGGCAAGGTCGTGACCTACAAGTTCGAGGGCGACAGCGACGACGAGGCGGAGACCTTCCTGCTCGGCGCCCGGGAGAACGAGGAGTACGTCAACGGGGTCACCGTCTACTCCCCCCAGGCGCCCCTGGGCGCCGCGCTGCTCGGCGCGGAGACCGGTGCCGTGGTCGAGTTCACCGGCCCCAACGGCCGCACCAACAAGGTCGAGGTCGTGTCGGCCACGCCGTACCAGGACTGACGCCGCACCAGTGGTTGAGGAGGTCGTTCTGCGACCCCGCTGCTGCTTGAGGAGGTCGCTCTGCGACCCCGCTGGTTGAGGAGGTCGCTCTGCGACCCCGCGGTGGTTCGAGGAGGTCGCTCTGCGACCGTCTCGAAACCACCGAAAGGAACGCTGGAACGAGCCCACGGTGGTGGCGTTCCAGCCCCCGGCTTGCGGTTTCGAGACGCTTGCTGCGCAAGCTCCTCAACCACCGACGCTCGGTGGTTGAGGAGGTCGCTCGGCGACCCCGCTGGTGTGAGGAGGTCGCTCTGCGACCGTCTCGAAACCACCGAAAGGAACGCTGGAACGAGCCCCCGGTGGTGGCGTTCCAGCCCCGGCTTGCCAGGTTTCGAGACGCTTGCTGCGCAAGCTCCTCAACCACCGACGCTCGGTGGTTGAGGAGGTCGCTCGGCGACCCCGCTGGTTGAGGAGGTCGCTCTGCGACCGTCTCGAAACCACCGAAAGGAAGGCTGGAACTAGCCCCCGGTGGTTGCCTTCCAGCCCCGGCTTGCCAGGTTTCGAGACGCTTGCTGCGCAAGCTCCTCAACCACCGGCGCTCGGTGGTTGAGGAGGTCGCTCGGCGACCGTCTCGAAACCCCGGTGGTTCAGGCCCAACCCGCTATTCGATGACCCGGTAACCGCGCTCGCGCAGCCGGATCAGCACCCGCTCGGCATGCTGCTCGCCGCGGGTCTCGAGCTGGAGGTGCACCTCGACCTCGTCGAGGTGCAGCTGCGGGGAGATCCGCTCGTGCATGACCTCCAGCACGTTCGCGCCGGACGCGCCGACCTCGGTGAGCAGCTGGGCGAGCCCGCCTGGCACGTCGGGGATGGTGACGTGCAGGTTGAGGTAGCGACCGCCCGCGGCCATGCCGTGCCGGATCACCTTGCCGAGCAGCAGCGGATCGATGTTGCCACCGGAGAGCACCGCGACGACCGGCGTCGGGAAGTCGTGTGGGCTGTCGAGCAGCGCCGCGACCGCAGCCGCACCGGCGGGCTCGACCACCTGCTTGGCGCGCTCCACGATCGCCAGCAATGCGCGGGACAGGGAGTCCTCGGAGACCGTCCGCACCTCGTCGACGTGGTCGCGAACCGCGGCGAAGGTGATCTCCCCCGGCAGGCCGACCGCGATGCCGTCCGCCATCGTCTTCATCGACGCCAGCGGGACCGGGTGGCCCTCCTCCAGCGAGGCGGGGTACGCCGCCGCGCCGGCCGCCTGGACGCCGATCACCCGGACGTCGGGTCGCGCCGCCTTGACCGCGATCGCCACCCCGGCCAGCAGCCCGCCGCCGCCGGTCGGCACCAGCACGGTCTGCACGTCGGGTGTCTGCTCGAGCACCTCCAGGCCGAGCGTGCCCGCCCCGGCGACGATGTCGGCGTGGTCGAACGGGTGGATCAGCACCGCGCCGGTCTCGTCGGCGAACCGCCGCGCGCCGACCAGCGCCTCCTCGAGCACGGCACCCTCGAAGACCACGTCGGCGCCGTACCCCCGAGTCGCCTTCTCCTTGGGGATCGGCGCGCCCTCGGGCATGTACACCGTCGACCGGATGCCCAGGAGCTGCGCGGCCAGCGCGACGCCCTGGGCGTGGTTGCCAGCGGAGGCGGCGACGACGCCGCGAGCGCGTTCTTCGGCGGTGAGCCGGGAGATCCGCGTGTAGGCGCCCCGGATCTTGAACGACCCGGTGCGCTGGAGGTTCTCGCACTTGAGCCAGACCGGGCCGCCGACCAACGCGGAGAGCCAGCGCGATTGCTCCATCGGAGTCATGATCGCGACGTCGCGGATCAGCTCGCGGGCCGCCTCGACGTCCGCCAGCGCCACCTCGACCGGGGCGTCAGCCACCGACCGCTCCGTCGTCGTCCCCCGGGTCGTCCGAGTCCTTCGGCGGCCCGGGCGGGTTCCCCTCCACGGCAGAGGTCTCCCCGGTCTCGGCGTAGTCCTCGGCCAGCTCTTCGACGGGATCGTCCCCTGGTTCGGTGTAGCTGGCCAGGTGCTGCACGACGGCGTTGACGGCGGCGGCGAGGGGGACCGCGACCAGGGCACCGGCCACGCCGGCGGTGAGCACACCGGCGGCGATGGCCAGGATGACCCCCAGGGGATGCACCGAGACCCAGCGGCCCATCAGGAACGGCTGCAGCACGTGGCCCTCGAGCTGCTGCACGCCGATCACGATGGCCAGCATGATCAGCGCCTTGACCGGCCCTTGGTCGACCAGCGCCACCAGGATGGCGACCGTGCCGGCCACGGTCGCGCCGACGATCGGCACGAAGGCGCCGAGGAACACCAGGACGCCGATGGCCAGCGAGAACGGCACCCCGATGACCGCCGCTCCGGCGCCGATCAGGATGCCGTCGGTCGCGGCCACGATGACGGTGGCCCGCACGAACTGGGTCAGCGAGATCCAGGCGACCCGGCCCGAGCTGTCCACGCGCTCGCGAGCAGCCCTGGGCGATAGCCGGACCAGCCAGGCCCAGATCCGGTTGCCGTCGGCCAGGAAGAAGTAGGTGGAGAAGAGCACGATGAAGAAGCCGGCCAGCACGTGGCCGACCGCGGTGCCGACCTCGGTGACGCTCTTGACGAGGCCGCCCTCGCCGGACTGCTCGGTGATCGCGTCCTGGATGCTCTTGATGTACTTGTCGATCTGTGAGTCGCTGGCGTTCAGCGGACCGTCGCGCAGCCAGTCCTTGATCTCCTGGAGGCCCGCCACGGTCTGGTCGGCGAGGTCGCTGGCCCCGTTGGCGACCTGCTGCCCGGCGAAGGTGAGGAGCGCTCCCACCGAGGCGATCGTGAAGAGGACGACCATGACCGCGGCCAGGCTGCGGCCTACGCCTTGCCGGACGAGCCAGTCGACGACCGGCACCACCAGCGCGGAGATGAGCAGCGCCACCACGACCGGGATGACCATCACCGCGAAGAACGAGATCAGGTAGCCGACGCCCACCGCGGCACCGGCGATGACCAGCAGCCGCCACGACCAGGCGGCCGCCAGGTCGACGCCGTACGGCACCTCGGCGCGACTGAAGTTCGAGGCCCCGGCCCGGATCTCGATGGGCGTCGGCTCGGGTTCGTGGTGGCGCATCGCGGCCAGCTGATGGGCGAGCCGGGAGGCGACACCTTCGCGATGGGTCCCGTGGCGACCCTCCGGGGCGCCGTCCTGGGCACCGTCCTGGTCGCTCACGTGGTCAGGGTATCCACGAGCCCGGTGACCAGCCGGTACGCCGCGTCGGGGTGCTCGACCGCGAGCAACCCGGCCGCGGCCAGGACGTAGTGGGTGTCGACGACGACCCGCGCGTGCGCCGGCAGCTGCCAGTCGCCGTCCACTCCCACACTGGACCCGAGAACGCGTTCGGCCACTCCGGGACGGCCGTGGCGCAGCACCCCTCCAGACCCGACCACGAGGTCGACCTCGCGCAGGTCGACGCCGGTGCGCTCGACGACCCGGCCCTCGGGGCTGACCACGACCCGGGATCGGCCGGCGTGGCGACGCAGCGCGAGGGAGACGGCGGCCCGGGCGATCGCCTCGTCGTCGTCCTGCTCTGCCGCGGTGGTGGGGAGGAACCCGGGGTCCTCGTGCCGACGCCGGGCAGCCTCCGCGAGGTCGAGCAGCCCGGCCTCCTCGACCGTGGAGACCGCAGACCAGCGCATCCCGAGGTCGCCCTCCACGGTCCGGTTGACTGGGGTCGGGGCGACCACGTCGCGGGCCAGCTCTGCCTGTTCGGGATCGACCTCGACGACGGAGTGCACGTCGGTGGTGGCACCGCCCACGTCGACGACCACGACCTCCCCGACCGCCTGGGCCAGGAGCTCGACGCCGGTCAGGACGACATCGGGGGTGGCGCCGCGGACCATGGCCGTGAAGTCCGCACGTCGCGACAGGTGCTTGCCGCCGATCACATGGGAGAGGAAGACCGCACGGATCGCGGCCCGCGCAGATCCGGGAGCCAGCACCCCGATCTGCGGGACCACGTTGTCGGCGAGCACGTGCGGGACGTCGGCCAGGACGGCGGCCACCTCGTCGCGGGCGTCGACGTTGCCGGCCACCACGACCGGGCCGCGCCAGCCCGCCTCGACCAGGCCGCGGGCCGCCCGGACGATCACCTCGCTGTTGCCGCCGTCGGTGCCGCCGGTCAGCAGGACCACGTCGGGACGGGTCGTGTGCCTGAGAACGCCGTATCGCGCGTCGTCAGGCACACGACCCTCCACCTCGGCCTCGGCGATGACGTCGACCACCTTGCCGCCGCTGGACAGCGCCACCCGCCGGCCGGCCTCGGCGGTGACGAGCTCCTCGTTGCCCACGACCGCGATCCGCAGACCGCCGCCGGCGCTGGAGCAGGCGAGCACCTGCGCGGTGGTGGCCCGTGGGTCGGCGTCGGACAGGACGGCCAGGCAGGCGTCGTACCCGTCGAGGACGTCGGTCTCGAGGGTGGTGCGGTGCTCAGCGGCGGCCAGCACCCTGCCCTCGGCGAGGTCGACGAGGAGAGCCTTGGTGAACGTGGAACCGAAGTCGACGCAGACCGCGACGCCGGGATCAGCCACCGGCGAGCGCGCGGTCCAGGTCGGCAATCAGGTCGTCGACGGTCTCGATGCCGACGCTGAGTCGGACCAGGTCGGCGGGTACTTCGAGCTCGGTGCCGGAGACGCTGGCGTGGGTCATCCGGCCCGGGTGCTCGATGAGTGACTCGATGCCGCCCAGCGACTCGGCGAGCGTGAACACCTCGGTCCGGTCGCAGACCGAGAGCGCCTGCTCCTCGCCACCGGTGACGCGGAAGGACACCATCCCGCCGAACCGCGCCATCTGCCGGGCGGCAACGTCGTGGCCCGGGTGCTCGGGCAGCCCGGGGTAGTAGACGTGGCGGACCTGCGGGTGCCGGCTCAGGAACTCGACGACCTTCTCGGCGTTGTCGCAGTGCCGCTCCATCCGCACCGCGAGCGTCTTGAGGCCGCGCAGCACCAGCCAGGCGTCGAACGGCCCGGCAACCGCGCCCATGGCGTTCTGGTGGTAGCCGACCTTCTCGGCGAGGTCGAGGTCGCGCACGACGATCGCTCCCCCAATGACGTCGGAGTGGCCGCCGGCGTACTTGGTCGTGGAGTGCACCACGACGTCGGCGCCGAGGGTGAGCGGCCGTTGGAGGTACGGCGTCGCGAAGGTGTTGTCGACGACCAGCAGGGCACCGCCCTCGTGGGCGACCGCGGCCAGCGCCTCGATGTCGGCGATGCCGAGCAGGGGGTTGGTGGGCGTCTCGACCCAGACCAGCTTCGTCGCGGGCGTCATGGCGCGGCGGACCGCATCGACCTCGGAGAGCGCGACCGGGGTGTGCGCGACCCCCCAGCGCTGGATCACCTTGTCGAAGAGGCGATGGGTGCCGCCGTACGCGTCGTTGGGGAGCACCACGTGGTCGCCCGGGTCGAGCAGCGCCCGGACCAGGGTGTCCTCCGCGGCGAGCCCGGAGGCGAACGCGTAGCCCCTCTCGCCCTCCTCCAGCGCCGCGATGTTGCCCTCGAGCGCGGTGCGGGTGGGGTTGGCGGACCGGCTGTACTCGTATCCGCCGCGCAATCCGCCCACACCGTCCTGCTTGTAGGTGGAGGTCGCGAAGATAGGCGGGATCACCGCTCCGGTCGTGGGGTCGGGCTCGTATCCGGCGTGGATCGCACGCGTCTCGAACCCCGACTTGGTTCGATGCTCCTGGGTCACCGTGCGAGGGTATCCACCGGGCTCGCGGCGACCGCCGGTGGTTGAGGAGGTTGCGCTAGCAACCGTCTCGAAACCCCCGCGAGGAAGGCTGGAACGCAACCACCGTGGCCGCGTCCCAGCCTCGACTTGCGAGGTCTCGAGACAGGCGCAGAGCGCCTTCCTCGACTACCGATTCGGGCGGGAACGTAACGTTTGCCCGGGTTGTTGGAGACTGTGCAAGGACCCGATCAGGGCCTGCAGAACCGAAGGAGAGTCCGTGTCCATCTTCTCCCGCCACAAGTCCGCCCTCGTCGAGCCCGACCAGCTGTTGGCCGGCCGCTCCGAGCGGGCCTTCCCGATGCCCGCCCGCCACCGGGTGCTGGACGCGCCGGTGATGACCGACGAGGTCCCCGAGGGCCACGAGGTCGCGATCTTCGGCCTCGGCTGCTTCTGGGGTGCCGAGGAGATCTACTGGAAGACGCCGGGAGTCTGGTCGACGTCGGTCGGCTACGCCGGCGGCACCACCCCGCACCCGACGTACGACGAGGTCTGCAGCGGCCGCACCAACCACACCGAGGCGGTCCGGATCGTCTTCGACCCGAAGGTCGTCTCGTTCGGCGACCTGGTCAAGACGTTCTTCGAGGTGCACGACCCCACCCAGGGCTTCCGCCAGGGCAACGACGTCGGCACCCAGTACCGCTCGGCGATCTACTTCACGACCCCCGAGCAGGAGCAGACCGCCCGCGAGCTGACCGCGGTCTACGGCAAGGAGCTCGAGCGCCGGCGACTCGGCGAGATCACCACCGAGATCCGCCCGGCCAGCCCCCTCGACGGCGGAGCGCCGTACTACTACGCCGAGGACCAGCACCAGCAGTACCTCGCCAAGAACCCGTTCGGCTACCGGTGCCACGCCAACACCGGGGTCAAGTTCCCGGCCACGGCCTGATCCCATCACTCCCAGGTCACCGCGGGCAGCGAGCCGGGCGGCAACAGGTGCAGGGTCTCGAAGATTGCACGTACTTCGTCGTAGTTGTCGGCAAAGATGGTGAGCTCGAACAATCCCCCTTGGTAGAGGAAGTCGGTCGCGACTCTCCCTTTGTCAATACGGACGCTCCCGGTAGTTCCCCAAGTACCCGTGCAGCACCCTGGTCCCCAGCCCCCGTCGGGTTCTTCCGGCGCTCGCGATAGATAGACCTGCAGGGTAATGAACGCGGTGATGAAGCCGGGGACGTCACAAAACGTGTAGAGCTGCGCACCGTCCCTGTCCATCTTCCCGCAGACCAGCGCACCGGACGCCATGTCCGGAAAGGCCGCCGTGAGAAGCTCCTGCGCGCGCTGCAATCTGGCGTTTGTCGGGGACGGTTCGCTCGTCTCGGGGGGTTCGGCGGAGGTCTGGCCAGCCGGACCGGAGTCATTGTCGCTGTCGCTGTCGGGGTCTCCTTGCACAGCGATGGCGATCAGCACCACGACGATGAGCGCGAGTGCGCTGAGGATCGGTACGAGTACTCGCCCGCGACCATTGCTGCGTTGCTCGGTCTCGGCTTCCGCCATCGGCACGCCGGGCGTGTCACGCCGGTCGCTCCGGCCAGACGGGGGACCGACGGGCTCCGGATCCGGCTCGGACTGCTCGAGCTGGGTGGCACCAGAGGGCACAACATCCTGGTCCGGCCGGCCACGGTGGCGGGCAACCCCGAGCAGACGTTGCGCCTCGCCGTAGTCAGGCTGCTCCGCCACCAGCGCGGCGAACGTCGCCTCGCCACCCTCCCAGTCTTCGGCCTCGAGCTGTTTGAGCCCCTCCACGTACTGCGCGGCCAGATGGTTCTGGAGAATCGCCGCGCGGGCGTACGTCGCCAGATCGTCGAAATCGGCGGCTGAGGGTTCCAGCTCGGACAACGTCGCGTCGAGAGCGAGAACGGCCTCCCAGTCGTGACCTGCGGCGAAGTTGTGCATCTCCGCCTGGAGGGTCTGGACGTGGAACCGCTCCCGAGCCTCGACCAGCCGCTGCTCGATCTCGTCGGAGGGGTCCAGCCGGTTCAGCTCCTCGAGCGCGTCGACCGCCGCGCCCCACCGAGCATCCGCTGTCGCAGCGCTGGCTCTCTCGCCGAGCTCGACGAGCCGCAGCTCTCGACCGGCATTCTCGAGCAGGCCAAGCACCTGCTGGTTCTTCGGGTGCCGGCGCCGTACACGCTCCAACAGCTCGGCAGCGGTCGCCCACTGGTGCAGCAGCGAGGCGCTGCGGGCCGCCGGATAGTCCGGGTCGGTCCACAGGTCGGTCTCGGAGGTCTCGCTCCCTCCCACGATGCGCTCGATCGTGTCCATCAGTCGCGCACTGTCCGCGGCGAACGTCTCGTGGGCGATCCGGATCGCCTGTCGAGTCGACAGGTCGATGAGCGACGACGGCAGCTCGGCGGGTCGGGGCATCCGGGCGCCGTCGACGAGAACGGGGACGACGGGGATCCCGCGCTGTAGTGCGGTACCTACCTCGAGGGCGACCCAGTCCTCCGGCTTGTCGATCCGTCGTGCTCCGGACGAGTCGACCGCAGACAGCCAGCCGTTCCCGATGACGGCCACCAGCACGTCGGCGCGGTCGACCGCGTCGCGGACGACGGCCGTGAAGTCCGCGCCGGCCGGGATGTTGTCGATGTCCATGAACAGCCGGAACCGTTCATCGAGGCGCTCGCCGAGCCTGCCGGCGGCGTGCTTAGCGTCGTCGCGCCGGTAGCTGACAAACACGGACGTGACCAAGGACTCCTCCCGCGTCTCTGCCGCCCACGCAAGACGCAGCCCAAGTGTGTCGGGGCCGCCGTTCAGGGGGCAATGGCCCACTTGGGTCCGCCTGACCTCTCCTCGGCCGGCAGGAGGTCATACGGACGGAGCACCCGGTTGCTCTGTCCGTATGACGCAAACCCCGACTTGGGGCCGCGCCGTCAGGTGACGGAGTCGGACTCGACCTTGGCCAGCACCTCGCGGAGGTGGGACTGCAGCTGCTCGCGGTAGTCCTTCTCGGTCTGCCGCAGCTGCTCGATCTCCTGGTTCGCCTGGTTACGCGTCTCGTCGAGCTCCGCGTTGACCCGCTCCGCCTCGCTGCGAGCCTCGCCCAGCAGCCGGTCGGCCTCGGCCTGCGCGGCCGAGGTCAGCTGCTCGGCCTCGGCCTGCGCGGCCGAGGTCAGCTGCTCGGCCTCCGCCTGCGCGGCCGAGGTCAGCTGCTCGGCCTCGGCCCGGGCCTCGGCCACGAGCTCGTCAGCGTTGCGCGCGGCGACCTCCAGAAGACGGGCCATGCCGTCCACGGCGGCGGCGGGCTCGGTCGACTCGGTCGACTCGGTCGGCTCGCTCGCTGGGCCGGGCTCGGTCGGCTCGGTAGCTGGGCCAGACTCGGCCGGCTCAGCCGCGTCGACATCGCCAGCCGTCAGCTCGTCGTTCGTGCTCATCGGTCCTCCCAAGGGTGTCGCCCCTGCCCCGTCACACGATAGGTGGCTGGGTCCGGGCCCCCGGCGACCTCCGGCGGTGTTTCGGCACCGTATTGCGTGGTCGTAGACCAGTGTGTTGTGTGGGAGTGGAGTTGTCCAAGGAACGCGCAAAGTAGGACCTGACGCCGCGGCGCAGAGTCAGAGCCGACCAGGGCGTAATCTCGGCTAGCGATCGGAGGGGCGATGAGCGTCTACACGCTGGCGACCTGGCGGACCAAGCCGGGCCACGAGGACGACTTCGTCGCGGCCTGGCAAGGGTTGGCCGACCGCACCAAGGCGGCCTTCCCACACGCCAGCGCGGTGCTCCTGCGCGACCGGGACGACCCGTCACTGTTCGTGAGCTTCGGCCCGTGGGACTCGCCGGAGGAGGTCGCCGAGTGGCGATCGTCGTCGGCGTTCGTCGACAGTGTGGCCGAGCTGCGCGAGCACCTCGACGGGATGGAGCCGCACACCCTGGACGTCCGGCTGGTCATCGACTGACCCTGCGACCACACGACGTCGCAGCCCCACGGGAAGCCATGCGGGACAATGGCCACATGCCCGACCGGGACCTACCTCGCAAGGCCGCCGCCAGGACGGCGCGGCTGGCGGCCCTGCCGCTGGGGTACGCCGGTCGGAGCGCGATCGGACTCGGGAGGCGGCTGGGCGGAGCGCCCGCGGAGACGGTGCTGACCGAGATCCAGCAGCGGACCGCCGAGCAGCTGTTCCGGACCCTGGGCGAGCTCAAGGGCGGGGCCATGAAGTTCGGGCAGGCGCTCAGTGTCCTCGAGGCGGCGCTGCCCGAGGCTGTGGCGGGTCCCTACCGGGAGCAGCTGACCAGGCTGCAGGACGCCGCGCCGCCGATGCCGACCCAGACGGTGCGTGACCAGCTCGCCGCTAGCCTCGGCCCGCAGTGGAAGGAGCAGCTCGTCTGGCTGGACGGCGGCCCGACTGCGGCGGCGTCGATCGGGCAGGTGCACAAGGGCCGCTGGCACGACGGCCGCGACGTCGCCGTCAAGGTCCAGTACCCAGGCGCCGGCGAGGCGCTGATGTCCGACCTGCGCCAGCTTGCGCGGCTCGGCCGCACGGTGGCGCCGCTCGTCCCGGGCGTCGACATCAAGCCGCTGATCGAGGAGATGCTGGCCCGCGCGGTCGACGAGCTCGACTACGTGCTCGAGGCGGAGGCGCAGCACACCTTCGCGGAGGCGTTCCGGGACGATCCCCAGATCGTGGTGCCCGACGTCGTGGCCCAGGGCGACGTGGTCCTGGTCACCGAGTGGCTGGAGAGCCCCTTCTCGCTCGCGACGATCATCCGGCAGGGCACCCAGGAGGAGCGAGACCACTACGGGGAGCTGTTCGTGCGGTTCCTCTTCGACGGCCCGGCGCGCACCGGCATGCTGCACGCCGACCCGCACCCAGGGAACTTCCGGATCCTGCCGAACGACGACGGGTCCCCCGGCCGGCTCGGGATCCTGGACTTCGGCGCGGTGGCCCGGCTTCCGTCACGCGCGCTGCCGGTTGCGATGGGCTCGTTGATCCGGATCGCCGCGCTCGAGGACCGTGAGGCGCTGCTGACCGGCCTGCGCGACGAAGGGTTCATCAAGGACCGGATCCAGCTCGACCCGGACCTGCTGCTCGACTACCTCTCACCGTTCGTGGAGCCCACCAAGGTGGAGCGGTTCCGCTTCACCCGGGAGTGGATGCGCACCCAGTTCCAGCGCATCAACAACCCCCGCGAGCCCACCTACACGATCGCGATGAAGCTCAACCTGCCGCCGTCGTACTTGCTCATCCACCGCACCTGGCTCGGCGGCATCGGCGTGCTCAGCCAGCTCGAGGCCGAGGCGCCGTTCAACGCGATCCTCACCGAGTACCTGCCGGGCTTCGCCTCGCCCGACGTCGGCCCGTGAGGTCAGTCCAGCGACAGGTACATGACGTGCAGGCCGACCAGCCCGTGCGCGCGTGAGTCGAACGCCTCGGGCACCGTGCCGACGATCCGGAAGCCCAGCGCCTTCCACAGGCGCACGGCGGCAGCGTTGGTCTCGACGACCGCGTTGAACTGGATCGCTCGGTAGCCGTGGTCGCGGTGCCACTGGACGACGTACTGGCCCAGCTGCCGGCCCACGCCGCGCCCGCGGGCGGTGCCGGAGACCATGAACGACGCGGTGCCGACGTGGCTGCCGCGACCGGGCCGGTTCGGACCCATCGTGGCGCTGCCGAGGATCGCGCCGCCCTGGTCCAGGACGACCGTCTGGCCGGGCGGCGTCATGGTCCACAGCGCGCGGGCCTGCTCGGAGGTGAGGTCGGTCGGGTAGGCGTAGGTCTCGCCCGCCTGCACGATCTCCTCGAAGAACGGCCAGACCTGCGGCCAGTCCGCCTCGGTCATCGAGCGGATGGTCATCGGTCGCCCACCTGGCCGTCGATGGACTGGCGGATCAGGTCGGCGTGGCCGTTGTGGCGCGCGTACTCCTCGATCATGTGCCCGAGGATCCACCGCAGCGTGATCGGCTCGGGGCGGTGTGGGTGCTGTCGCAGCGCGACCCGCTCGGGCCGCGGGTCGACGGCCACCGCGGCCCGGGACCGGGCCACCGCGTCCTCCCACCCCGCCCACAGCTCCTCAGGTCTGTCGTCGGCAGCCGAGTGCCAGTCCCAGTCAGGATCGGCCTTCCAGTCCACCGACACCCATGGCTCGGACTGGGCGTCGCTGAGGTGGCGGCCGAACCACCAGTCCTCCACGAAGGTGAGGTGCTTGACCATCCCGCCGAGGGTGAGATCGGACGGCGACAGCGTCTGCTGGAGCTGGTCGCGGCTGAGACCGCCGGCCTTGCGGCGGAGGATCGCGCGGTGCTCCTCGAGGAACCGGGTCAAGTTCGCGATCTCGTCGTTCACTCGGGCCGATCTCCCGGTCGGCGACGGGTGACGCAGTAGGTCAGGCCGGCGGGGTCGCGGAGCACCGTCCACCACTCGAAGCGTCCCTGCACCTCGGCGCCGGCGGCCTCGTGCGCGGCCAGCTCGGCCTCGTGGTCGGACGCGGACCAGTCGAGGTGCGCGGTCACGGCGTCCTGCTCGTCGTCCAGCCGCTGGAGCAGCAGCTGGAGCGGCTGCTCGGGGCCGGGCGTGAGCCGGCCGAACTCCGAGCCGGGCTTGGGATCCGAGCGTCGCCAACCGGTCAGCGCGTGCCAGAAGTCCAGCTCGGCGTCGTACCGGCTGGGTGGGATGTCGAGACAGACCTGGTCGACGTACGACGTGCGGCCGTCGGGCCAGGTGGCCGGCGCGGGGCGCTCGCCGCCGCTCCCGGGCACGAGGCAGAAGACGAAGCCGCCGGGCGAGCGCATGATCGTGACGTCTTCGTAGGCCTGGGCCACGACCGAGGCACCCAGGTCGGAGGCCTCACCGGTGGCCCTCGCGAGGTCGCTGACGGAGAGGTCCATGTGGATCCGCGGCCGGTCGGTATCGAGGCGCTGGAGACGCAGGTAGTCCGTGCCGCCGGGCGGCACCAGCGTCGCGAACTGGCCCTGGTCACCGCGCTGTGGCGAGCGCCGCTGGCCGGTCACGGCCGACCAGAAGTCCGCGCCGGCCTCATAGTCGGCCTCGGGGAAGTCGAGGAACGCGACGACCCAGCGCGGGATCATGCCACCGGTGCGCAGTCGTGGCCGCAGCCGTCCGGCGCCGCCGGCCCGTCGGCGTGGCTGGCCGGGCGGTGCAGGACCGCACCGGTCGGTCTCACCCGGACGTCGTCCCCGGCCAACTCGCCGGTGCCATCCACCAGCAGCGTGTAGCCCTTCGGCTCCTGCGGCGGGAACACGAGCGTCACCACGGCGTTGTCGGCCAGGTTGGCGACGGTGCCCTTGCCCGGCCCCTCGACCAGTACGACGCCGTCGGTGACCCTCGGCTCGACGGTGACCACCTTGACGGCCCCGCCGGTCGTGGTGAGCAGGTAGCCCGCGCCGTAGTCCTCCAGCGCCTTGGCAAGGTCGGCGACATCGACCGGGATGCTCATGGGCCGAGGTTAGTCACCACAGGTCGAGGACGTCCCCGCCGATCCGCACGATGAACGCGCTCACCACGACGATGAAGAACACCCGCACGAACCCAGCACCACGCGACACCGCGACTCGGGCGCCGACGTACCCGCCGACCAGGTTGCAGGCGCCCATGGCCAGCCCGACCTTCCAGAGCACCGCGCCCTGCGGGACGAAAAGGGCCAGTGCGCCGAGGTTGGTCGCCCAGTTGGCCAGCCGGGCCTTGGCGGAGGCCTCGAGGAAGGAGTAGCCGAGCAGGCCGACCAGCGAGATGACCAGGAAGCTGCCGGTGCCGGGCCCGAGCGCGCCGTCGTAGAACCCGATGACGAAGCCGACCGCAAGAGCGGCCGCGAGGTGTTTGTGGCCGGCGTACCGCAACGCGGTGGCGTCCCCGAGCGTCGGCTTGAGCAGCACATAGCCACCGACCACCACGAGCGCTACGAGGACGATCGGCTCGAACGCCGAGCGTGGGATCTGGCTGGCCACCGCGGCGCCGGTGAACGCGCCGGCGAAGGCCAGCACCATCATCGGCAGGAAGGTGCGCGGGTCGGGCTTGATGCGTCGGTAGTACGTCGCCGAGCTGACGGTGGTGCCGCAGATGGACGCGATCTTGTTGGTCGCGAGGATCTGCATCGGCGTCGCGTTCGGCAGCCCGAGCAGCAGGGCGGGCAGCTGGATCAGCCCGCCACCGCCAACCACCGCGTCGACGAAGCCGGCGCCCAGCGCCGCCAGACCCAGCAGCACCAGCACGGTGAGCGTCGGGTCGTCCACCGGCTCACCCTAGGGTCGAGCCCGTGCGGATCGTGTCGCTGCTCCCCTCGACCACCGAGATCCTCTTCGACCTCGGCGCCGGCGAGGACGTCGTGGGCGTGACCTTCGAGTGCGACACGCCGGCCGAGGCGCGCACTCGCACGGTCGTGTCGACCTCGGCGCTGCCGGAGGGTCTCTCGCCAGCGGAGATCGACGCGTACGTCGTGGCCGCGGTCGCCCGCGGCGACGACCTGTACCGCCTGTCTGCGGACGCGCTGCGTGACCTCGACCCCGAGCTGGTGGTGACCCAGGACCTGTGCGCGGTCTGCGCGGTGGATGTCGCCACCGTGGACGAAGCGCTGGTCCACCTCGGGTGCCAGGCCGAGGTGCTGACGGTCGACCCACACAACCTCGGCGACGTGCTCGACTCGGTGCTGCTGCTCGGGACGGCCACGGGCCGGGAGGCGGCAGCTGACGAGCTGGTCGCCTCGCTGCTGCTCCGGCTCGACGCAGTCTTCAACGCGGTGGCGGGCCGCCCGCGACCCCGAGTCGCGGTGCTCGAGTGGATCGACCCGCCGTACGCCCCGGGTCACTGGATCCCGGAGATGGTCGACCACGCCGGCGGCGAGTGCGTGCTCGGCCGGGCCGGCGAGAAGTCGGTGCGCGTCACGTGGGACGACGTCGCGGCGGCGCGCCCGGACGTCGTGGTCGTGGCTCCCTGCGGCTACGACCGCGCCGGCGCGCAACTGCAGGCGGACCGCCTGGTCGCGGACGGGCTGCTGCCGGACGGTGTCAGCGTGCACGCGGTCGACGCCGACGGCATGTGGGCCCGCCCCGGTCCGCGGCTGGTGGACGGGATCGAGGAGCTGGCGCGGCTGCTGCACCCGTCGTGAACGGGTCGTGTGCCTCACGACGGGCTAGGGCGCGGGCTCAGGCACACGACCCGCATCCGCGCCCGGGCCAGGCCGCGGCTGTGGACGGCATCGAGGAGCTGGCGCGGCTGCTGCACCCGTCGTGAACGGGTCGTGTGCCTCACGACGGGCTAGGGCGCGGGCTCAGGCACACGACCCGCATCGCGCCCGGACCAGGCCGCGGCTGGTCGACGGACTCGAGGAGCTGGCGCGGCTGCTGCACCCGTCGTGAACGGGTCGTGTGCCTCACGACGGGCTAGGGAGCGGGCTCAGGCACACGACCCCGAATCCGCGCCCGGGCCAGGCCGACGACCCCGATCACCACCCACACGACGTTGAGTGCGGCGGACGGCCAGGCGCCGTAGTAGGCAGAGTTGACCATCAGCGAACCTCCGCCGACGAGGTTCATCAGCTGGAAGGTCAGGCTGGGCCCGAGGATTCGCCCCGTCGAGACGAGCGCATAGGCGCCGATGAGCAGTGCCATGCCGAGCCAGCCGATGACGTTGATCAGGATGACGGTGACGTCCACCCGACGATCATCGCGCCACAACAGGTCCGATGGGACGTCGCACAGCAGTGCCCATACGTCCAAGACGACGCCAGGCCCGCCGTGTCACGTTGGGGAACATGACGAGGAACCAGGTTCGACCCAAGCTCGTGCTGACGGACGCCGACTCAGCGCTGGACTTCTACGCGCGGGTGCTCGAGGCCACGCAGATCGCTCGATACGACGTCGGGGGGTCGGTGGTCTTCGCCGAGCTGGAGCTCTTCGGCACCCGCATCACCCTGAAGGATGCCGACGACGCCGACCCGGCGCCGACCGGGCCAGGCCCGATCCTCGAGGTCGTCCTCGAGGACCCCGATGCGGTGGCGCAGGCCATTCTCGAGGCCGGTGGTGCGGTCATCTTCGAGATGTCCGAGCAGCCGTTCGGGGGACGTTGGGGCCGGGTGCGAGACCCGTTCGGAGTCCAGTGGCTGCTGCACACCGAGACGACGATGAGCCCCGAGGAGATCCAGGACAGCCTCGAGCGTGAGTGACTCGTCTAGCAGACGACGGCGACGATGGTCCCCTTCCCACCGGCACCCGGCGACGGTCCGTACGACGACGTCTTGACGACCACGATCCGGGTAACGGTGCCCACGATGTTCGACCCCGACTTCGTGACCTTGCTCGTCACGAGCGTTCCCATGTAGCTCGGCACGGATGCGGGCGGGGCACCACTGTTGCCCGGGTCCGCGGTGAAGCTGCCACCGCAGCTCGGCGGGCTGCCGGGTGACGTCGCGAAGCCCTTGAAGGCGCTCGGCGCGGCTCCGCCACTGAGCGGGTTGGCCGAGCCCCACTGCGCGCCGAAGAATGTGACCGCCGCTCCCGGCGCTGCGCTGCGGTCACCTACCGCGAAGCCGCCGCGGCTCGGGAAGGCGTACACGATGGTCGACTCACTGTCCGACGAGGCGAGGTAGTACGCGTCCTGGGCGAACACCGCCTGCACGCTGCCTGGCCCGAGCGGCTGGGAGACCCCTGCGATGTCGCACGCCGCGCGTCCGGCCGAGTCGGTGAGGGCGGTGCAGCTCTGCGCGGTTGCCCCGCTGCCAAGGGTGAACGTGACGCTCCGCCCGGAGATCGCCGGTGCACCGTCGTCCTCCTTGAGCAGCGCCGAAGCCTGCAGGGTGCCGCCGTGGCGGATCACGGTGCCGCCCGTGTAGTCGAGCGACGTCTGCTCCCGCGTGACCGTGAAGGCCTTGCTGTCCGAGCTGGGTTGGCTGCCCGCGTCGCCCACGAAGGACGCCACGACGGTGTAGCCGCCCGCCGGCTCCTGCGGCGTGATCGTGCACGACGCCCGGCCGACCGCGTTCGTGATCCCGTCGCAGCTCTGCGACGCCATGGTGAAGTGCACGGACTTGCCGGCGACCGGCGATGCGTCGTACGTGCGCGTGAGCGTCGCTGCGAGCACGGCCGGGTCGTGGAAGTCGCCGGACACGGCCCCGTCGTAGGTCATGGTCGTCCGGGCCCGCTCCACGGTCTGGCTCACCGAGCCAGAGCTCCCGTTGAAGCTGGTGCCCGACGGTGTGAACGTCGCCGCGATGGCGTGGATGCCGACGGTGAGCGCCGCGGTGCTGATGGACGCCTGGCCGGAGCCGTCGAGGCTCACCGGCGAGCCGAAGTCGGAGCCGTTGTCGCTGAACTGGACCGTGCCGGCCGGCGTGCCCGCACCCGGGGACACCGCGCTCACCTGCGCCGTGAACGTCACCGACTGCCCGACCTCGGAGGGGTTGTTCGAGGAGGTCACGGCCGTCTGGGTGTCCGCCCGCTGCACTGTCTGGGTGAGCGAGCCGCTGCTGTTCAGGGTGTTGGGGTTGCTGCTCGTGAACGCCGCCGTGATGGCGCGGTTGCCCACCGCGAGCGTCGAGGTGCTCACCGAGGCCTGACCGCTGCCGTCGACGGACTGCGCCCCGCCCAGGTCGACCCCGTCGGCCTGGAACTGCACCGTCCCGGAGACGGCGCCACCGCCGGTCCTCGTCACGGTCGCGGTGAACGTCACGTTCTGTCCGGAACGCGAGGGGTTCGCCGAGGAGGCGACACCGGTGTTGCTCGGCTGCGCCGGCGGCGGGTTGACCCGGTGGCTCGCGCTCGGAATGACCGGACACGGGCCGGTGGTGCTCGGGAAGAGCACGGCGTAGATCGTGTGGTCGCCGAGGGAGAGGTCGCTCGTCGTGAACTCCACGTCGGCGTTGTCCTTGAACGGGTCGAGCACCAACAGCTCGGTCCCGAGGATGTCACCCCCGGCCGGATGACCGTCGAAGAAGGTCACCAGCCCGGCGGGGGACGGGGGTACCTCCGCCGGCAACCTGGCGGCGGCGAAGAACCTGAACGTGGCGGGCTGCCCCAACGTGCTCGGCGTGCTCTTCGCCTGCAGGGTGCATTCCGTCGTGATGGTTCCGGCCGAGGCCGGCGTGGAGAACGGGCCGAGGAGCAGTACGCCGCCGAAGAGGGTCGCGACCAGGAGCTTGATGGTTCCGGAGCCAGGGAGTCCACGCATGCGGGCCACCCTCACGGGCGCTGGTGCCCGCGGCAATAGACCCTTCGGGCCATGGCAGGACTTCCGGTTGCGGCGTACTCGTGCTGACGGTGGTCTAGTGGTCGCATGACGGTGGACCCGCGCCTCGAGCGGCTGTCGACTGCTGCCATGGCGCTGAAGCAGGCAGTGCTGCACTCATCGGCGACCACCCCGGCGGAGGTACGTCGTGCCGCCTTCGACGGTTCGCTCACGGACTCTGCTCTTGCCGATTACGTCGCGCTCGTTGCGCACCAGCCTTACCGCGTCACCGAGGATCGGCTGTCGGCACTGCGGAAGATCGGGATCTCCGAGGATGGCATCTTCGACCTCACGGTCTCGGCGGCCCTGGGTGCGGCACAGCGACGGCTGGAGGCAAGTGTGGAGTTGTTGGACACGAATGGCGACTCGTGATGCGACTGTCTGAGTACTCCCAAGGTCGATCGAGGCTGCAGCGTGTCGCGTTGTGGCTCAGTCGCCGCGCTGGCGCGGAACTCGACGATGTGATCAAGGTGGCGATGCGCCGGCCGGCGTTCTTTGGACGACCATTCCTCGCGCTGGTCAACGAGGTACTCCGCGGGGAGTCGGTGTGGTCCGTCGGCGAGCGCGAGTTCTTCGCGGCGGTTGTGTCCGATGCGAACCAGTGCGGGTTCTGTGTCGGGACGCACGCAGAGATCGCTCGCCTGACGAAGGGAGCCGTGACCGACGGCAGTTGGAAGGACGGCCGCTACGGCGAGAAGGCGACAGCCACGGCGAGCCTGCTCGAGGTACTCACCCGCGACCCGGATTCCATCCCTGGCAGCCAGCTGATGGCCGTGCGAAGCGCCGGCGTCGACGATGCGGCTCTGATCGACGCCTTCTACGTGGCGTACGTCTTCAACGTCATCAACCGCATCGCGCACGCGCTCGACTTTGGCTACCGGTCCGATCGAGACCGGCTGCGAGGCGCCCGGATACTCCGAAGAAATGGCTACCGACTACCTGCGTGGCTGCTGCGTTGATCATGGATGGTGTGGAGGCCCGGCGAAGACAGCGTGGCCCCACATGGACTTGATCTGAGCGCCCGAGGCCGAGCGTCCAGTCAGTCGCCGACCCAGAACCCCCGGCCGCCGAACCAGTCGCCGTAGCCACCGCGGTAGGGCATCGAGCCGCCGGCGCCGGGGCTGCGGGAGCCCAGGTAGGAGCCGACGACGGCGGCGCCGAGATCGTCGAGCTCGGGTGCGACGACCCGGCCGTTGACACGCTGGGCCATCGAGTCGATGAACCTGGCCAGGCCGGGGTCTTCGCCGAGGCGAAAGAACGTGGTCTGGGCGCCGAACCGGCGCGCGTTGTCGAGCTCGCGGACGGCGTACGCCACCGTCAACGGGTGCGGCGGGTAGGAGAAGAAGACCTCTCCGTCCGGCTCGAGATGGGACGTCGGCTCGCCGTCGGTGACGACGAGGAGGACCGGCTGGGCATTCGGGTGCTTGCGGAAGTGGCGGTTCGCGAGCAGCAGGGCGTGGTGGAGGTTGGTGCCCTTGTCCCACATCGCGTCGAGCGCGGTGAGCTCCTCGATGTCCATGACCTCGGCGTGCCGCCCGAAGCTGATCAGCTCGAGCGCGTCGCCGCGGAACCGGGACCGGATCAGCGTGTGCAGCGCGAGCGCGGTCCGCTTCATCGGCACCCAGCGGCCGTCCATCGCCATCGAGAACGACGTGTCGACCAGCAGCGCCACGCAGGCCTGCGTGCGGGCCTCGGTCTCCTGGACCTCGACGTCCTCGATCGAGAGACGTACGCCGGGGCGTCGAGACAGCACGCCCTCCTCCACGACCGGCAGTCCACCGTCGGCGGCGGTCCGGATCACGGCGTTGGCGATGGTGCGCGGCACGTCCCACGGCTCGGTGTCGCCGAAAGCCCACTCGCGGGTCGCGCCGGACATCTCGCCGGCGGCGCCGGCGCGGCGCAGGTCGCGCTGGCCCTGCCGGCCCGACATCTTCTCGGCCACGTCCCGCAGCAGCGCCTTGCCGAGCTGGCGCATCGCCTTCGGGGTGAGCTGGAGGTTGCCGTCCGACCCGCGGCGCAGGGTGCCGCCGTTGCGCAGCGCCCTCTCGAGCTCCTGCAGCGTCTTCGCATCAACGGCCGCCTCGTCGCCGAGCTGGCGAGCGAGCTTGTCGAGGTCGAGGTCGTCCATCCGCGCGCCGCCGTAGGACTGCGACAGCTCCTCGGCCAGCTCGTCGAGGTCGGCGAGGTCCTGGAAGACGCCGGTGCCGTCGCCGAGACCGAGCCCCTCGGAGCCCTCCATCCGCTCCGACCCCGACCAGTCCTCGCCGGGGCGCAGGGTCTGCAGGTTGGCGTCGAGCCGTGACAGCGCCTCCATCAGCGCCGGCGAGCCGAAGGCCTGCTGGGAGAGCGCCATCAGCTCGGCCCGTTGCTCGGGGCTCATCGAGTTGAGCATCCGCTGGGCCGCCGCCGCCCGGGCGGCCATCGCGTCGAGGAGCTCGTCGAGGTTCTGCGGGTTCTCGGGGAAGAAGTCCCCGTGCTTGGCCATGAACTCGTCGAAGTCCTCCTGGGTGTCCTCACCCCGGTTCCGCTTCTCGAGCAGCTCGTTGAGGTCGCCGAGCATCTCGTTGATCGCGGCGCGGTCCTCGTCGGTGGCGTTCTCCAGGGCCTGCTTCATGCCGGCGAACCGTTGCTCGAGCAGCTCCCGGCCCAGGAGGTCCTTGATCTTCTCGTAGTCCTCGCGGGCCTCACGGCTCTGCCAGTCGTACGACGCCAGCTCGCTCACCGCGGCCGCCGTGTTGGGCGGCAGGTTCTCCAGCTGCATCTCGCGCATCGCGCGATCGGAGTCGTCGAGGTCGACGTCGCGGGCCAGCTGCTTGCGCTCCTCCAGCACCGCGTGGTCCAGCAGCTCCTTGATCTCCTGGAGAGTCCCGTCCAGGTTGTGCCGCTGCAGCAGCTCGCGACGACGCTCGGCGACCCGGCGGGCCAGCTCGTCGAGGCCGCGCTGGTCACGGCCGCCGCGGCGCAGGAACTCCCGCATCGCGCGCTCCGGCGAGTACCCGGCCATCACGTCCGCGCCGATCGCGTCCAGCGCCTCGGCGATGTCGACCGGCGGCGCGAGCGGGTCGCCGCCGGCGTACGGGCCGTAGCGGGAGCCGCGGCGAGAGGTGTGCAGGTTAGCCATAGACGGTCTCGCCGCCTCCGGTCTCCTTGCTGATCTTGCGAGCGAGGTAGAGCCCCTCGAGCGCCAGCTCGATGGCACCGGCGCGCTGGCCGTCGTTGGTGGCGCCACCGTGGGAGGCGTACAGGCGGTCGCAGATGTCGTCGTACAGCTCCGACTCGCCCAGCACCGGCAGCCCGGTCAGGAAGTCGCGGGCCGAGACCTGCTCGCCGGTCGTCACCATCATCCCGCTCTCGAGCGCGTCGACGAGCAGCGCGAAGTCGAGGCCGCGGAAGGCATGCCGCACCGTCTCGGCAGTCGCGGTGCGGAGGAGGTGGTGGAGGATCTCCTGCTCGCGGCCCTCCTCGCCGGTCTCGAACTCGATCTTGCCCCCGAGCACCTCGACCGCGGTCTCGAGGTCCACGACCCGCGCCACCGCCTCGTCCTCGCCCTGCGAGGTGGCGCGGTGGATGGCTGCCGCGGCGACCGTCTCCGCGCCGGCGATCGCGAACCGCGCGCTCACGCCCGAGCGCTGGTCGACCGAGGACGACTCCCGCAGGTTGCGCGTGAACCGCGCCAGGATCTCGACGAGGTGGTCCGGTACTTCCGCGATGTCGCCGGGCAGCACCGCCTCCTGCCGGATCACCGCGATCTCGTCCTCGAGCTCGGTCGGGTAGTGGGTGCGGATCTCGGCGCCGAACCGGTCCTTGAGCGGGGTGATGATCCGGCCGCGGTTGGTGTAGTCCTCGGGGTTGGCGCTGGCCACGACCAGCACGTCGAGCGGCAGCCGCAGCACGTAGCCGCGGATCTGGATGTCGCGCTCCTCCATCACGTTGAGCATCGCGACCTGGATCCGCTCGGCCAGGTCGGGCAGCTCGTTGATCGCGACGATGCCGCGGTGGCTGCGCGGGATCAGCCCGAAGTGGATGGTCTCCGGATCGCCCAGCGAACGACCCTCGGCGACCTTCATCGGGTCCACGTCGCCGATCAGGTCGGCCACGCTGGTGTCCGGCGTGGCCAGCTTCTCGGCGTACCGCTCGTCGCGGTGTCGCCACTCGACCGGCAGCTCGTCGCCGAGCCCGGCGGCGCGGCGCCTCGACTCGTGGATGATCGGCTCGTAGGGGTGCTCGCCGAGCTCGGAGCCGCCGATCACCGGGGTCCATTCGTCGAGGAGCCCGACCAGGGTGCGGAGCAGCCGGGTCTTGCCCTGACCTCTCTCGCCGAGAAGCACCACGTCGTGGCCGGCGATCAGCGCCCGCTCGAGCTGGGGGATGACGGTGTCGTCGAAGCCGTGCAGCCCGGGCCAGGGGTCCCGGCCCGCGCGCAGGGCTGCGAGCAGGTTGTCGCGCAGCTCGGTGCGCAGCGTCTTCTGGACGTGGCCGGACGCGCGGAGCTCGCCGACGGTGCTGATGGAGGGAGCTGAGGTCACGCATCCACGCTACTCAGCGCCGGCAACCAGGTTTGCGTCATACGGATGGAGCAAACGGGTGCTCTGTGCGTATGACGCAAACCAACGCAACCTAGCCGCCCGCGTTCGCGCCGGCGATGTTGACCAGCCAGTTGACCCCGAACCTGTCCTTGACCTGTCCGAACTCGTCGCCCCACGGCGCCTTCTCGAGCGGCACGTCGATGTGGCCGCCCGTTGCGAGCTTGTCGAAGTGGCCGCGGAGCACGTCGGCGTCGTCGCCGTCCCCGCTCAGGCTGATGTGGCCGTTGGGGGTGGTCTCCGAGTCACCCGGCGGCGGGTCGGAGGCCATCAGCGTGAAGCCCTGGTCGGTGGTGAGCTGCGCGTGCATGACTCCGTCAGGCGGGATCGGGCTGCCTTCGTGCTCGCCGGCGCCCATGTCGCCGAACGTCATGATGTTGAGCTCGCCACCGAAGACGTCCCGGTAGAACTCGATCGCCTCGCGCGCGTTGCCCTGGAACGTCAGGTAGGGATTCAGGATGGCCATGTCGTCTCCTCGCTGAGTGGAATGGTTTCCATCTGACCACCCTCAGGCTCGCAACTCAGCGGTCGTCGCGGAAGTCCGGTGGCCGACCTTCCTGGCGGGCCCTCGTGGCTTCCTCGAAGTTGTCGGTGAGCAGCCGCAGGTAGAGCTGGCCGAGACCCTCGCTGTGCAGGTAGGTCTCCAGCGACGTGGCCGCGATGCCGGCGTGCAGCGACTTCTTGGTGAGCTCGACCCCGGGCTGCGAGAACGTCGCGATCCGCTGCCCCATCTCCACCGCGGCGGCGACCACGTCGTCGTGGACCAAGGAGACCAGTCCGATCCGCTCGGCCTCCTCCGCGGGGAGGTCGCGGCCGGTGAGCATCAGGTCGGCGGCCCAAGTGGAGCCGACGGCTCGCGGCAGCAGGAAGCTGAGGCCGAGCTCGCTGGCGGTGAGCCCGTTGTTGATCCCCGCGGCGCGGAAGTACGCCGCCGGCGCGGCGATCCGCAGGTCGCAGGCCAGCGCCAGGCAGAGCCCGCCGCCGATGGCTGCACCGTTGATCGCCGCGATCACCGGCTGGTGCAGCCGGCGCAGCGTGAGCACGATGTCCTCGAGCTCTTCCATCGCGCGCAGGGCGTACGTCGGCCGGGTCACGCCGGCGACTCCGGGCGGCGTACCGGCGGACTCCTGGTCGGCACCGGAGCAGAACCCCTTGCCGGCACCCGTCAGGACGATCGCGCGGACCGCGTTGTCCGCACCGAGCTCCTGGAGGGCGGCCCGGAGCGGGACCATCACGTCGAAGGCCATCGCGTTCATCCGCTCGGGGCGGTTGAGGGTGACGACGGCGACTTCGGGGACCGGCCGGTCGACGAGGACGAAGCTCATGGCCTCACACGCTCAGCAGCACGGCCGAGCCGTGGCCGAACAGTCCCTGGTTGGCGGTGATGCCGACGGTCGCGGCCTCGACCTGGCGGCCAGTTGCCCGGCCGCGCAGCTGCCAGGTGACCTCGCAGACCTGGGCCAGCGCCTGGGCGGGCACCGCCTCGCCGAAGCAGGCCAGCCCGCCCGACGGGTTGACCGGGATCCGGCCGCCGACGGTGGTGTCGCCGGCGCGGAGCAGGGTCTCGGCCTCGCCGCGCTTGCAGAGGCCGAGGTCCTCCATCCAGTCCAGCTCGAGCGCGGTCGAGAGGTCGTAGACCTCCGCGAGGCTGACGTCCTCGGGCGAGATCCCGGCCTCCTCGTACGCCGCGTGCGCGATCGACTCCTTGAAGGTCCGCTCCGGCACGCCGTCGACCTGGGAGTCGGTCGAGATGTTGGGCATGTCCAGGATCGTGTTCGGGAACGTCGGCGTGACCGTGGAGACGGCACTCACCCGGACCGGCCGGTCCAGGCCGACCTTCTTCGCGTACTCGACGGAGCTGACGATGACCGCGGCCGCGCCGTCGCTGGTGGCGCAGATGTCGAGCAGGTGCAGCGGGTCGGAGACCATCGCGCTGCCCAGGACGTCCTCGACGCTCACTTCCTTGCGGTAGCGGGCGTTCGGGTTCTCCAGCCCGTGCCGCGCGTTCTTCACCTTGACCGCCGCGAAGTCCTCAGCCGTGGCGCCGTAGAGATCCATCCGGCGGCGCGCGTAGAGGGCGAAGTAGGCGGGGTTGGTCATGCCGAGCAGCCGGAACCGTAGCCAGTCCGGGTCGTCCCACCGCTCCCCCGCGTTGGGAGCAAGGAAGCCCTTGGGGGTCGTGTCCGCGCCGACGACCAGGGCGACCTCCGACAGCCCGGCCAGGATCCGCGCCCGGGCGGTGTCGAGGGCCTGGGCGCCGGTGGCACAGGCGGCGTACGACGTGGCCACGCGGGCGCCGTTCCAGCCCAGTGCCTGCGCGAAGGTGGCACCGGCGACGTAGCCGGCGTAGCCGTTGCGCACGGTCTCGCCGCCGACCACGAGGTCAACCTCGCCCCAGTCGACCCCCGCGTCGTCGAGCGCGGCCCGGGCCGCGTGCACGCCGTACTCGGTGAACGGCCGGCCCCACTTGCCCCACGGGTGCATGCCCACCCCGAGGACGGCGACGTCAGTGGTCACTGGTCGGCCTCCTGACCCAGCTCGACCACCGGCTTCCAGCGCCAGACCAGCAGCTCGTCGTCGAGCGGTTCGACCACGAGCTCGACCTCGGCGCCCACCTTCAGGTCGACGACGCCGTAGCCGTCCGCGACCTGGCCGAGCACCGTGATCCCCTCGGGCAGCTCGACCGCGGCCAGCGCGAACGGCTCATACGGGTCGGTGCGGGCGACGTACGGCGCCGGTGGCTGGTACTGCGCGTCGGTGTAGCTCCACACCCGGCCGCGCCGGGACAGCTCGGCGGTCTCGAACTCCTCGCCGTCACAGGTCGGGTTGCGGCAGAAGCCGGCCCGGTCGGTAGGGATCGGCGGGAAGTAGACGGTCGCGCACGTCGTGCAGCGTGACCCGAGCAGGGTCGGGTCGTCGCCGGTGGCGAACCACCCCTCGACCGCTGGCCTTGCGCTCATCGCCACCTCACGCGTTTGAAAACTAGAACGTGTTCTCACTCTACCGCCGGTGGTTGAGCGAGGCGTCGGTGGTGGAGGAGGTCGCGCAGCGACCGTCTCGAACCCACCGGGTGCCTAGGCTGACCGGCATGGCACCGACAGGGCTGGACGGGTCGGTCGCGCTGGTCACCGGCGCTTCGAGCGGGATCGGTGAGGCGACGGCCGCGACGCTGGCCGGGCTCGGCGCGAAGGTGGCGCTGGTGGCCCGCAGGACGGATCGGCTGGAGGCCCTCGCCGGACAGATCCGCGACGGCCCACCGACCAGGAGCAGTAGCCGGCGCCGACTCGCGCAAGCGCGGCACCACGCCGCCGCCCGGCCCAGCCCCGGCGGCGGTGAGCTAGGGCCCATTGCCGCGCACCAAACGGGCCCAGGCTCACCGCCCACTGGCCGCGCCGGGCAGCCGACCGACCCACACATGCGTCAGGAGCCGGGTCGCGGTGAATCTTGTGACCGCTGGGGTTAGTGGGAACTCACTGCCAGGAACGCCAGCAGGTCCTGACGGGTGAGCACGCCCACCGGCTTGCCGTCCTCCTGCACCAGCACCGCGTCGGCGCTCGCGAGCAGCGCCACCGCGTCGCGGGCGTCCTCGGTCGAGCCGATCGTGGGCAGCGGCGGGGACATGTGGTCCTCGACCCGGTCGGTGAGCCGCGCGGTGCCGGCGTAGAGCGCGTCGAGGAGTGCTCGGTCGGAGACCGAGCCGGCCACCTCGGCCGCGACGATCGGAGGCTCGGCGCGGACCACGGGCATCTGCGAGACGGCGTACTCCTGGAGGATCGCGACGGCCTCGGCGATGGTCTCGCCCGGGTGGGTGTGCACCAGGTCGGGAAGCCGGCCGTCCTTGCCGCGCAGCACCTCACCGACGGTCTGGGACTGGTCGCGGGTGGCCTCGGTCGGGAAGCCGTACTGCGCCAGCCAGTCGTCGTTGAAGACCTTGGTGAGGTAGCCGCGGCCGCTGTCGGGCAGCAGCACCACGATCACCGCGGAGGCGCCCTCCGGGGTGCCGGCCAGCTCGTGGGCCAGCTGGCGCGCGGCGTACGCCGCCATGCCGGACGAGCCGCCGACGAGCATCGCCTCCTCGCGGGCCAGCCGCCGGGTGAAGGCGAAGGAGTCGCCGTCGGACACCTCGATGACCCGGTCGGCGATGGTGCGGTCGTAGGTCTCGGGCCAGAAGTCCTCGCCCACGCCCTCGACGAGGTAGGGCCGCCCGGTGCCGCCGGAGTAGACCGAGCCGGCCGGATCGGCGCCGACGACCTGGATGTCCGGGTTCTGCTCCTTGAGGTAGCGACCGACGCCGCTGATGGTGCCGCCGGTGCCCATGCCGGTCACGAAGTGGGTGATCTTGCCGTCGGTCTGCGCCCAGATCTCGGGACCGGTGGTTTCGTAGTGAGAGATCGGGTTCTGGGGGTTGGAGTACTGGTCCGGCTTCCACGCGCCCGGCTGCGAGGCGAGCTTGTCAGAGACGTTGTAGTAGGAGTCCGGGTGCTCCGGCGCGACCGCGGTGGGGCAGACGACCACCTCGGCGCCGTACGCCTTGAGCACGTCGCGCTTGTCCTGGCTCACCTTGTCCGGGCAGACGAAGACGCACTTGTATCCGCGGGCCTGGGCGACCATGGCCAGCCCGACGCCGGTGTTGCCGGACGTCGGCTCGACGATGGTGCCGCCGGGCTGGAGCTCGCCGGACGCCTCGGCGGCGTCGATCATCCGGGTGGCGATCCGGTCCTTCACCGAGCCGCCGGGGTTGAGGTACTCGACCTTGGCCAGCACGAGGGGTCCGTCCCCGGTGGGCAGGTCGAGGGTCTGGTTGAGCCGGACCAGCGGGGTGTTGCCGATCAGGTCGAGGAGTGAGTTGGCGTATTGCACCCGGACAATCTATGCACCTACCGGTCCGTAGCATGGACTCGTGGGCAAGGCCGGGGCAGCGCGCAAGCTTGCGTCCGCCGCGGCGTACGGCGGCGGCGGGCTCTCGGTGCTGGGCGCGGGGCTCTACGGCGTGCTGACCGCCGAGGCGAAGCTCGCCAGACGCACCATCGGCGAGGCGAGCAAAGAGCGGCCGCCCGACGCAACCGGCTGGTACGGCCGCGGCCGCCCGGGCCCGGCGGTCAAGATCGCGCTGCTCGGCGACTCGAGCGCGGCCGGCTACGGCGTCGAGCGGGTCGAGGACACCCCCGGCGCCCTCCTGGCCAGCGGTGTCGCGGAGCGAGCGGACCGGCGGGTCTATTTGCGTGAGTTCGCGGCGGTCGGCGCCCGCTCCTCCGACCTCGCCGGCCAGCTCGACCGGGCGCTGCCGATCGAGCCCGACGTCGCGGTGATCCTGATCGGTGTCAACGACGTCACCCACCGGGTCCGGCCAGCGATGGCCGTGGGCCACCTGGCCGAGGCGGTGCGGCGGCTCAAGGACGCCGGGGTGGCGGTGCTCGTCGGCACCTGCCCGGACCTCGGCACCATCAAGCCGATCCCGCCGCCGCTCAAGCAGGTTGCCCGCACCTGGTCCCGGCGGGTGGCTGCAGCCCAGACGATCGCGGTGCTCGAGGGCGGCGGCCGGACGGTCTCCCTCGGCTCGGTCCTGGGGCCGGAGTTCCTGGCCGCGCCGGCGCTGCTGTTCGGACCCGACCAGTTCCACCCCTCGGCGGCCGGCTACCGGTCTCTCTCTGCCCTGCTGATCCCCTCGACCCTGGCCGCGCTCGACCTGATCCCCGAGGAGGAGGCCGAGCCCGAGGCCCTCCGCGGTGAGGGAGTCCTCCCGATCACCGCCGCGGCCCTGCAGGCGGTGAAGACGCCCGGCACCGAGCTCGACGGCACCGAGGTCGCCGGCCGCCGGCTCGGCGTCCGCGGCCTCTGGGTCGAGCTGCGACACCGCCGCCGGCATCCGCAAGCGGAGGGCGAGGCCCCCCAGGCCAGAGACGAGGCCAGCGGCGAGGTCGGCGGGACCGGCGACCAGGCCATTGACCAGGAGACAGAGGTGTCGTGACCGAGACCCAGCGCGAGCCCGTTCCCCGCCTCGACGGCAGCGAGAAGGACACCGCGCTGGCCTTCCTGCGGTTCGCCCGGCACTGCCTGGTCAAGAAGACCGAGGGCCTCGACGAGGAGCAGCTGCGCCGGGTCATGGTCCCGTCCGGCACGTCCTTGCTGGGGTTGGTCCAGCACGTCACCGACGGCGAGCGCTGGTGGTTCGGATACCACGTCGCGGGCGACCCGACCTGGTCCGAGGTGGACTTCAGCATGGAGGTCACCGACGACGTCACGCCGGCGCAGGTGCTGGACGCCTTCCACGAGGCCGTGGCCGCAAGCGAGGCGATCATGGCCGGTGCCGACCTCGACGACCCGCTGGCGGTGCTCGTCGACGGCCAGCAGCTCCCGGTCCGCTGGGTCGTGGCCCACAAGTCCAGCGAGATCGCCCGGCACGCGGGCCACGCCGACATCCTGCGCGAGCTCATCGACGGCGTCACCGGCCGCTGACCGAAATGACGACAGCCCCCGGTCCCGAGGACCGAGGGCTGCCGGAGCTGTGGGCTCAGTTGTCGCTGAAGATCGCGAGCAGCCGCAGCAGGTTGGTGTAGATCCAGACCAGGCTCACCGTCATCGCGAACGCCGCGCGCCAGGACTCCACCTCGGGGATCTGGTTGGCGACGCCCTGCTCGACGAAGTCGAAGTCGAGGATCAGCATGAACACACCGAGCACGAGGCCGGCGACGGCGGTCAGGATGCCGAGCCCGCCGAAGCCGAACAGGCCGAAGGACGACCCGAACATGCTGAGCACGAGCTCCATCAGGCTCAGGCCGATCATGCCGAACACGGCACCGATGACGAACTTCCGGAACTTGGTGCCGACCTGGATGTTGAAGAACTTGTACGCCGCCAGCGTGCCGGCGAACGCCGCGAAGGTGCCGATCACCGCCTGGACGACGAGGTTGCCGGTGCCTTCGCCGACGAACACGGCGTCGATGAACTTGCTGAACGCACCGATTGCCACACCCTCGACGATGGCGAAGGCCATCACCAGCGGCGGGCTGACCACCCGCTTGAACGAGTTCACCATCGACAGCGCGAACGCGCCGAGCGAGCCGACGGTGAGAGCCAGCACGAGTGAGCTGGGGACCTCGGTCGCGGTGATGTCGCCGGTGACCATCCACGTCACGGCGGCAGAGACGATCACCAGGGCGAGGGAGATCGCTGTCTTCTGGACCACCGAGTCGATGGTCATCGGGGCGGACTGGGTCGGCGCGTAGCCGGTGCCACCCGGGGTGCCGACGGACCACTGGCTGGGGTCGGTCACCGGCTGGCCGGCGTACGTCTGGTTGCCGTAGGGGTTGGCGCCACCGCGCTGGAACTCCTCCGAGCGACGGAACACCGGGTTGTTGCTTTGCATGGTCTCCTCCTTGGAGGCCTGGTGACGTCGAGGTGAGCGCTCACCGAGAGAGGCCCAGTCTACGGACCCTCGGTCAGTTCAACGCCACGGTGGGCGTGGACGTTCCCATTTAGGGCGCGTCCTACCTGTGAGTTTGCTGAGTGATCTGCACCGAAACCACCCGGCGGGAGTTGGGCTTCACCAGCACGAAGTGCCCGGCCCGGCGGTAGGTGCCGTGCTCGACGGAGACCCGGTAGCCGTGCGGGTAGTGCAGCGGGCTGACGAAGATCCGGGTCGGCGCGGTGATGGTCCGGTCCGGGCGGAACCGGAACCAGAACCGGCCGCTGCCCGGCTTGAACCGCATCACCAGCGGCGTCCCCGCGACCGCCTGCGCGTAGGTGCGCACCAGGAGCCGCACCTTGGCCTTCTTCACCGACGAGAGGTCGGTGTCCTCGGCGAACAGCCCTTGCTTGCGGTCGGCGGTGGTCGGGTCGTTCCAGAACTTGTAGGCCCAGTGCGTCCAGCCCATCAGGTGCTTGTCCGCGCCCCGCGCGTCGATGCGGATCGCCCGCAGGTTGTCGGTCGCACCCCACTCACTCATCATCGGCACCGCGTTCATGGTCGACGCCTGCGCCAGCGCGTGCCGCTGGCGACCGTCTGTGAAGGCGCGGCAGTTCTCGACATTCCCGCCCGGGACGCCCTGGCTCTCCAGGAAGACGTCGGGGCAGTAGTTGTGCCAGGACAGCCCGAGCTGACGCTCCCCGCGCACGGAGGTGAAGAAGGTGTCGAGCGCCTGGCCGCCGGCGAACTGCTGCGGCTCCCACCACACGATGTTGTCCCGGTCGATGGCCCGGATGGCGCGCAGGCCGGCCTCCATCGCCGGCTGGAGCTCGGCCGAGTAGCGCTCGGGGCAGCCCGAGCTCAGGCAGGTCGGCCACTCCAGGCCCATCCACGGCTCGTTGAGCAGGTCGTAGCCCATCAGGTAGGGCTGCCGCTCCCACCTGGTCGCCGCCACCCGCCAGGCGGCCAGCCAGCCGTCGAGGAGCCCGCGCCGGTTCGCCCAGAAGTCGTCGAACATCGAGGAGACCTCGGCGGTCCAGTAGCCGGTCGGGAAGGGCGCGACGATCGGCGGCATCAGGTTGTACGGCGGCTGCCGGACCGCCGCCCAGTCGGGCACTCCCTCGCCGCCGTACTGCTCGTGCCACTGGTCCTGGTGCATGTCGAGCTGGATCCAGATGTGCTTGCGGGCCAGGAGGTCCATTACGCGCTGCCACTGGGTGAGGTACGCCGGGTCGGCCTGGCCGGGTGCATCCGGGGTGAGCCCGGCCCACAGCGTGCCGACCCGTGCCATGTTGAACCCGTGCCGGGCCAGCCAGGCCGCGTCCTTCCTGGTGAACCCGGTGGGGTTGTTCGGCGGGACGTAGGGCGGCCGCTTCCAGACCAGGTTGAGCCCATGCACGATCACGACCCGGCCCTGCGGGTCGACCAGCCAGCGGCCGTCGCGGCGCAGCTGCGGCGGGTCCCGCCGGTCCACCTCGGTGGTTGAAGTCAGGTGAGTATCGCCGATCGAGCTTGTCGAGATCTCCGCAGCCGACGTCGGCAGCGGAGCCAGGAGCGTGGCCCACAGGACGCAAACGAGAACGTGTTTCACCGGGGCATCATGCTGCGTCGCGCCTGGCCAGCACCACCGTGTCGGTCACCACGATCGGCTCCCCGTCCTCGCCGGCCACCTCACGGGTGCGGGCGTCGGCGACGTCGATCTGCCAGCCGGCGGCCAGCAGCTCGGTGATCCGCTCGGGTGGGAACAGCAGGTGGCTCAGCCGCGGGTTGCGCAGCCCGGTGTCCCGGTCCGCCGGGTGGTGGCCGACCACCAGCAGCGTCCCGCCGGGTCGGACCGCCGAGCTGATGGCGGCGTACACCGGTGCGAACGCGGTGTTCGGCACATGCAGGTACTGGGCCGAGACCAGGTCGGCACCGCCGGGCAGCTGGTCGCCGGCCACCAGGTCGGCGTGCAGCCACGACGTGCGGTCGGCCACGCCGGCCTCGCCCGCGTGCCCCTTGGCCCGCTCTAGCGCCACCACCGACACGTCGACGCCGGTGACCCGCCAGCCCCGCTCGGCCAGCCAGACGACGTCGGCGCCCTCGCCGCACCCGACGTCGACCGCCACGCCCGGGGGCAGCTCGGCGACGTGCTCGACCAGGCGTGGGTTGGGCCGGCCCGACCAGATGTGGTCGTGCTCGGCGTACTTCTCGTCCCAGAACTCCTGGGTGAACATGTGCGACTCGTCCAAGGTTCCCCCCCGCGGACGTCATGCCGAACCTCGTGTGACCCAGCTGCTGACGGGAGCGGGCCAAGACATCCGTCCCGAACCCACTCCGTCAACGTGTCGCACTGCGAACGTGCCTCAGAGAGTGATAGTCAGTCGGTCCACGCTTAACGCCGTCGGAGCGCTGCGGTGACCGTAGTGCGAGCCGATCGGGTCGACCGGTGACGCCGACCTGCGGAGTCTCGGCCTCACACGAGGCGAGTTGGTCGATGATCGCTTCGCAGGGCCTGTCGCCACTTCGCAGTTGGACGATGACCGGATTGCTGTCGTCTCAGAGCCAGTGCGACTTCCGGCCTCGTACCTGCCCGGCTGGTCGATGGTCAGCGTGAGGCTGACGTCGCCGGCCTCATACTCCGTCCTCTTGTCAGGCACTGGAGTGCACGTGAATCTCGCCGGCGCATTGTCCGCTCGTACCACAGTGGACGAGTCCACTTGGAGTGCGTCGTCGGCTAGTGCCACGGCGGATTCGATGGGCTCACCGGCCGCGAACAGCTCCACTCGGTCGCCGCTAGATGTGACCGAGTCGCCCGTTGAACGTGACGTCGATGACTTGTCCCTTGGCGTGAAGTCGCTGGGCCCGTTGACTTGCTGTGCGGGGAGCCGGTGTGCATGCTGGCCTGCCGAGCTCTGGACTCGTCGTCGCGCCGTCTCGGACGTTGGAGTCCCCGATTGGGTCAGGCTTGCGCCGGCGTCATCGCCCGAGTCGTCGCCGCCGCATGCTCCTGCAAGGACCGTGCAGGCCACAACGCCAAGTGCCGCCAGAAATCGACGCATTGTCTTCCCGTCTTGGTCAGAAGTGATGGTGAGGCCCATTCTTCCGGCAGCGGCCGTGGCGACCGCGCCAGGGTCGGAGGTTGCGGTGGGTGCCCCCGGTGGGGCTCGAACCCACACTCGAATCGCTTTTAAGGCGACTTCCTCTACCGGTTGGGATACGGGGCGTGTCAGGCTCAGCGTAAGGCGGCGGCGCGGCCCAGCACGTCGTCCAGCATCGGCTCGGTGAGCTTGCCGGTGAACGTGTTCTGCTGGCTGGGGTGGTAGCAGCCGAGCAGCAGGACTCGTGGGTCGCCACCGGAGAGCACGGCCTCGGCGCCGTGCCCGAACCTTGGCTTGGGCAGCGGCACCTGCCAGCCGATCGCGCGGAACGAGCGAAGCGTGGCGTCCCAGCCGATGGAGCCCAGCGCCACCACGACCCGCACGTGGTCGACGAGCAGTCTCAGCTCGGCCTCGATCCAGGGCGCACAGGTGTCGCGCTCGGCCGTGGTCGGCTTGTTCTGCGGCGGCGCGCAGCGGACCGTGGCGACCATCCGGGTGTCGACCAGCTCGAGACCGTCGGCCGCGTGGACGCTGGTCGCCTGCGTGGCCAGCCCGACCCGGTGCAGCGAGGCGAACAGCCAGTCGCCCGACCGGTCGCCGGTGAAGATCCGGCCGGTCCGGTTGCCGCCGTGGGCGGCGGGCGCCAGGCCGACGACCAGGACGGCCGGCGTGGCGAGCCCCAGCCGGGGATCGGCCGGCCCCAGTAGGGCTCACCGGTGTACGCCGCGCGCTTGGTCCGCGCCACGTCCTCGCGCCAGCCACCAGTCGCGGGCAGGCACGGCAGACCGAGATCTCCGCGGTGAGGTCCTCGAGCGGGGCGGCGGCCGCGAGCCGGCGTACCTGCGCGACCGTGCGGGCCACGGGCGTCTCGGGCGTGGCCGAGTCGCCGGGCCAGCCGGTGCCGGGTGGGACCGGCGACGGGAACGGCTGTCCGGTGGTCGGGTGCGGCAGCTCGGTCAGGTGAGCGGACCCGCCCCGGGCTACGGCGCCGGCTGGATCGAGGTCTCGTGGCGCACCTTGTCGGCTGCGGTCGAGGTCTCGCGGCGCACCTTGTCGGCGGCGGTCGAGGCGGCTGTGGTGACGGCGTCCTTGGCGGCTTCTTGGGCCTTCGAGGTGGCGGCCTGGACCCGCGGGTTCCCGGCCACCTTTTTCGCGCCGGTACGGATCTGCTCGTAGCGCTCCCGGCCGGCCTTCGAGCCGAGCACGTAACCGACCGCGGCGGCGGCGAGAATGGGCAGCTTCTTCATGGGTTTCTCCTGGTGTGGGTCTCGGTGTGGCCAGTGACGGTGGTCAGTGCTTGCTTCGGGCGCGCCAAACGACGAGGCCGACGACGGCGACGAGGGCGAGCGCCACGCCGGCGACCACCGGCGGGCGGCTCTTGAGCTCGGCGACCTTCTCGGCGGTGCGGGACTTGACGTCGAGCCGGTACTGCAGCTCGGCTACGGCGCCGCGAGATTCGTCGCGCTGCCTGGCGATGTCCGCCTCGATCTCCTCGGGAGTCGTCTTGTGCTGGCTCATCAGTGGTGTCCCTTCACGGTGGCGACGTCCTCCTTGACGCCCGCGATCGCCCGCTCAGGGCGCAGGCGGCGTGGCCTCGGCGACCTCCCTCTTGCCGAGCAGCGCCGCCACTCCGGCACCCGCGAACAGCACCACGGTGACGATGAGGGCGGCCAGCCACAGCGGCAGCGCGAGGTCGAGCAGCGATGACGACGGTCGTGAGCAGGCCGGCGAGCCCGTAGAGCGCGAACGATCCCGGCGGTCCGCTAACAGCCCGATGCCCACGCCCGCGTCTTGCCCTTCTGCGCCAGCTCGGCCTGGGCCAGCCGCAGCTCGGATCGGACCAGCTCGGGGAGCTGCTCCGAGAGACGGTGGACGACGGCGCCGAGCGGTTCGTCCGACTGGTGGGTGGTCATGTCCGGCCGGTGCCCAGCCACCCTCAGGGTCAAACTGCGAGCGACCAGGCGATCCCGTCGAGGATGTCGGCCTCGGAGACGACCAGCGCGTCGACCGGCGTACGTCGCAGCACCCGCGACAGGATCAGCGCTCCGGCGTCGATGACATCGGCCCGGCCCGGGTGCAGCCAGGGCAGCGCCAGCCGCTCGGCCACGGTCATCCCGACCAGCCGGTCCACCATCGCGTGCACGTCGTCGACCGGGAGCACCGCCTGGTCGACGGCGTCCCGGTCGTACGCCGGCAGGTCCAGCACCCCGGCCGCCACCGAGGTGACGGTGCCGGCCACTCCCACGACGGTGGCGGCCCGGGCCAGCGAGACCGGGCACGCGTCGAGGTGCCGCTCGATGTCGCCGACGCAGGCAGTGACCTCGGCCATGGTCGGCGGGTCGGAGCGGAGGTGCCGCTCGTGCAGCCGCACCGAGCCGATGTCCATCGAGTGCGCTGCCGAGGGTGGAGCAGTGAGCGACGCACCCAGGATCAGCTCGGTCGAGCCGCCGCCGATGTCGACCACGAGCACCGGCAGAGCGGGGTCCTCGCGCAGGTGCCGCACTGCGCCGTCGAAGGCGAGGGCGGCCTCCTCCGCGCCGGACAGCACCTCGGGTGTGACTCCGAGCCGGGCCCGGACGCCCTCTACGAACACCTCGGCGTTCTGGGCGTCGCGGGTGGCGGACGTGGCGCAGAACCGGAGCCTGGTCACCCCGTGCTCGCGCACCAGCGCGGCGTACTCGTCGAGAGCGGCGAAGGCCCGCTCGAGGGCCTCATCGGCCAGCCGGCCGGTCGCGTCGACGCCCTGTCCGAGCCGGACGATCCGGGTCTCGCGGACAACGACGTCGGGCAGGTCGCCGATCAGCAGCTTGATGGTGTTGGTGCCGCAGTCGATCGCGGCGACCGGGTCTCGAGACGGTCGCTGCGCGACCTCCTCAACCACCGTCGAGCTCCACGCACGGCCCCGGCGTCCACCAGTCCCCCAGCTCGTCGAGGACCTCGTCGCCGAGCGGGTTGACGCCGCGGCCCTGGGCCAGCGACTGGGCGGCGAGCACGTGCAGGCACTTCACCCGGTCCGGCATCCCGCCGGCGGAGATGCCGTCGATCTCCGGTACGTCGCCCAGCGCTGCGCGCGCCTCGAGGTAGCGCTCGTGCGCCTGCGGCGATAGGCAGCCGCCAGCTCGGCGTCCGCCCCCAGCCGGGCCTCCATCTCCCGCATCAGTCCCGAGCCCTCGAGGCTCCCGATCCGGGAGGACGCGCGCGGGCAGGTCAGGTAGAAGGTCGTGGGGAACGGCGTTCCGTCGGGCAGCCGCGGCTCGGTGGCCACGACGTCGGGAAGTCCGCAGGGGCAGCGGTGTGCGACGTCCTGCACGGCACGAGCCGGGCGGCCGAGCTGGCGGCCGACCGCCGCCAGGTCGGTCGGGTCGGTCACGGCGCCTCGGGGGTCTCCCCGGCACTGCCCTCGCCGCCGGTGCCCTTCTTGGTCCCGTCGATCTGGGTGGCCGGCGGGCGGCTCGGCCTTGGGCGGGTCACCGGCCAGCACGACGGACTCCCACGCGTCGTCCCACCAGGCCGTCGGCGTCGTGTCCAGCACGGTGGTCGGGTCCTGGAGCTCGGCCTGAGGCTCCAGGGGCTGACCGTCCTCGCCGAGCACCAGGTAGGTCTTCTCGCCCGGCATCACGTAGCCCAGCCGCTCGCGGGCCTGCTGCCCGACGTACGCCGGGTCCTCCCAGCGCTCCTTCTCGCTCTCGAGCGAGTCGATGCTCGCCTCGCGCTGGGCGATCTGGGTCTTGAGCTCGTTGATGTGCGAGCGCTGCTGCAGGTAGGCGCGCAGCGACGAGGCGTAGGAGACGGTGAGCACCGCCAGCACCAGCACCAGGACGGCGGCCCGGCCGGTCAGCCGCGACCGGGGCCGCGCGGCACCCGCCGCGATCGGCTGCGGGCGCGCCGCCGCAGGACGGGCCGGCCGGGGCGCTCCCGGGCCCCGGCCCGGTCCCGTGCGCCCGCGGGGTCCGCGGCTGCGTGGCTTGGCCATCAGGAGACAGTGAACCTCGGGAATGCTCCTGCGCCGGCGTACCGCGCCGCATCGCCGAGCTCGTCCTCGATCCGGAGCAGCTGGTTGAACTTGGCGACCCGGTCGGAGCGGGCCGGGGCGCCGGTCTTGATCTGGCCGCAGTTCACGGCCACGGCTAGGTCGGCGATCGTGGTGTCCTCGGTCTCGCCGGAGCGGTGGCTCATCATGTTCCGGAACCCGGCGCGGTGCGCCAGCTCGACCGCGTCGAGGGTCTCGGTCAGGGAGCCGATCTGGTTGACCTTCACCAGCATGGCGTTGGCCTGGCCGCCGTCGATGCCCCTCTGGAGCCGCTCGACGTTGGTGACGAACAGGTCGTCGCCGACGATCTGGATCTTGTCGCCGAGCTGGTCGGTGAGGGCCTTCCAGCCGTCCCAGTCGTCCTCGTTCAGCGGGTCCTCGATCGAGACGATCGGGTACGCCGCGACGAGCTCGGCGTAGTAGGCGATCATCTCGTCGCTCGACTTCGGAGCGCCCTCGAAGGTGTAGACATCGTCGTCGAAGAACTCGCTGGCGGCGACGTCCATCGCCAGCCCGATGTCGGTGCCGAGCTTCTGGCCCGACGCCTCGACCGCCTCGGCGATCAGGTCGAGCGCGGCCCGGTTGGAGTCGAGGTTGGGCGCGAAGCCACCCTCGTCGCCGAGCCCGGTCGAGAGTCCCTTCTTCTTCAGCACGGACTTGAGCGCGTGGTAGACCTCGGCGCCCGAGCGCAGCGCCTCCTTGAACGTCGGCGCGCCGATCGGCGCGATCATGAACTCCTGGACGTCGACGTTGGAGTCGGCGTGCGCGCCACCGTTGAGGATGTTCATCATCGGCACCGGCAGCAGGTGCGCGTTGGGCCCGCCGACGTAGCGGTAGAGCGGGAGGCCGGCCGAGTCGGCCGCGGCCCTGGCCACGGCCAGCGAGACGCCGAGGATCGCGTTGGCGCCGTACTGGGCCTTGTTGGGGGTGCCGTCGGCGTCGAGCATCGTCTGGTCGACCAGCCGCTGGTCATCGGCGTCGAGCCCCTCGACGGTCGGCCCGATGGCCTGGATCACCGCGTCCACGGCCTTCTGTACGCCCTTGCCGAGGTAGCGGTCGCCTCCGTCGCGGAGCTCCACCGCCTCGAAGGCGCCGGTCGAGGCGCCGCTCGGCACCGCCGCGCGGGCGAAGGTTCCGTCGTCGAGGAGGACCTCGACCTCGACGGTGGGGTTGCCGCGCGAGTCGAGGATCTCGCGCGCGCCGACAGCTTCGATGGATGCCACGGGTGGGTGCTCCTGGTTCGGGGAAGAGTGCGCCCGTCAGCGTAGTAGGGCGGCGGGTCCGATCCTCGGAGGCCCACCTGGCGGTCAGTCGAGGCGGCGGACCGCGTCCCGCAGCGCCTGCTCGGGGTCGATGCCCTCCGCTACCGCCTCCGCGACCAGGGCGAGCAGCCGGTCGCCGAGGTCGGCCGGCTCGGCGGGAGCGGCGCCGCCGCGCTCGAGCACCTTGGCGGCGTACAGCAGGGCCGGGAGGGTCTCGGGCAGGCCGTCGGTGCGGTGGGCACGCGGCTTGTCGCGCTCCTTGATCGCCTGCCAGACCTCGTTGACCGCGGCGGCGTCCTGCGGCTGGCGGCCGGTCGGCGGGTGGGTCGCCGAAGACGTGCGGGTTGCGGCGATGCATCTTCTCGGTGATCCCGCGGGCCACGTCGTCGATGGTGAACGCGCCCGACTCCTCGGCGATCACCGCGTGGAAGTAGACCTGCAGCAGCAGGTCACCGAGCTCCTCGCGCAGGTGGTCCCAGTCACCGGTCGCGTCGCCGGTGTCGATCGCCTCGAGGGTCTCGTGGGTCTCCTCGAGCAGGTAGCGGGCCAGCGACCGATGGGTCTGCTCGCGCTTCCACGGGCACTCGGCACGCAGCCGGCGCATCACGGCCAGGAACTCCAGCAGCGGCTCGCCGGAGGCCGGTGGCGTCATCCCGCGCGTCAGTCGAGGCAGACGAGGTGGTCGGGCAGGGAGGCCGCGTAGTCGGGGTCGGCCTGCGGCAGCAGCCCGTCCTTGGCGTTCTGCCCGAGCGCGTAGGAGAGGTCGGTGTCGACCTGCTCGGGGGTGCCGAACTCGAGGCCGTACTTGGGGTTGATCTCGACGTCGTGGTCCGCGACCCACGTCTTGAGCAGCTCCTGGCCCGCGGCGTACTTGTCCTCGTCGGTGGCCTCGGTGTTCTCCGCCTTGTCCAGCTCGATGCCGCCGATGGTGATGAGCACGTCCTGGTAGTAGGCCCGCGCCCCGATGACCTCGAGCACGGCGTCGCGCTGGTCGTCGCTGAGGTCCACGAGCTGGGGCCTCAGCTGGGCGAGGTCGCTCTTGTAGGCGGCACCGGCCTCGACGCCGTACTCCTCGGCGAGCTGCTCGGTGGCCGAGCGGATGATCAGGTCGTTGGCGAACTCGCGGGAGAGGTAACGCAGCGGCTGCTGCTGCTCGCCGGCATCGGGACTGCCCTCGGTCACCGCCTCGACCGCCGCACAGTAGTCGTCGGTCACCTGGTCGACGTGGTTGGTGGTGATGGTGTCGTCACCCACCTGGGCGGCGACCCCGGGATGGAAGTCGGTGCCGGCCACCCCACAGCCGGTGAGCAGGACGACGGACGCCGCGAGGACCGGGAGACAACGCTGGAACCGCACGGTGCCATTGAACACCGGACCGCGGCGGCGGGCCGAGCCGGGCAGTCAGCCGGCGCGACGCGCCAGCACCCGGGGGAGCACCCGGCGCCGGCGGGCTCGTGGCGCAAGCCCCACCACGTTGCTGTCGACGACGGCGGCCAGGACGGCGGCGACCTCGGACGGGCTGACGCCCGCCCGGCGGGCCATCCTGGCCTGCTGGCGCTGGGTCAGTTCGTCTACGACCGGGTCGTCGATCTCACGCTGGAGGGCCCGCCAGTCGCCGGGGCGGTAGGCGGCGGCCTTGCGGTAGGCGGTCCGAATCGCGTCGTACGGCGTGTCCTCGCCCAGCTCGAGCTCGACGTCGAGCACGCCCTCGAGGGTGGTGCTGAACCGCTGGAACAGCGCGCGGAGCAGGGTCTCGCGGTCCGGCAGTCCGAGCAGGACCGGGTCCGTGGCCGCGGCGGTGCCGGCGGCGACGGCGTCCTCGCGGGCCAGCCAGCCGTTGAGGGCGACGGTGCGGGTCCGGTGGTCGGACCAGCCGAGCGGGGTCGGCAGCTTGCCGTTGCGGCGGCGGGGCTTGATCGGAGTGGGCGGCGGGATCATGACGGGCCTCTTCGGTGGTGTCAGGGAGGGAGCGAACGCCTGTCAGGAGTCGCCGGGTCTTCGGCAGATACCTCTGGAGTCGGGTCCGGTCTGGATTGCGCCGTCGATTAGGCCCTCATCACGCCGGTCTGCCTCCTGAAGTCACGGACACCGGCTCTCCTGACCAATCTGTGGGGGCGGGGCAGCGGTCGGCGGTGAGCCTGGGCCCGTTCAGGCCCCGCGAAATGGGCCGTAGCTCACCGCCGCCTGCCGCCAGCACTGGTGGGCGGTGAGCCTGGGCCCGTTCAGCGCATCGAAATGGGCCCTACCTCACCGCCGCCTGGGGCCGAGCGGCTGGGTAGTGCCCGCGCGGGCACAACCCTCAGGACGCCGCAGTCGCCTCGACCGGGTCGATGACACCGTCGATGACACCGTGCGCCCACTGGAGCAGCGCGATGCCGTCCAGCGGCTTGCCCAGTACGCCGCCCACGTGCGGCCGCGGGACCAGGATCGTCTCGACCGGGGCCTTGACGATCGACTTGGGGTAGAGCCTCTGGAGGCGGACGACGCGCGAGTCGGGCAGCGTGACCGGGGCGAACCGGACGTTCTTGCCCGCGATCGTGACCTCACCGACCCCGGCCTGCCGGGCCCGGGCCCGGAACCGCGCGACCAGCAGCAGCGAGGTGACTTCGACCGGCGGCTCGCCGTACCGGTCGTTCAGCTCCTCGAGCAGCAGGTCGACGTCCTCGTCACTGCGGACCTCGGCCAGCCGCTTGTACATCTCCAGCCGCAGCCGCTCGCTCGGGATGTAGTCGTGCGGCAGGTGGGCGTCCACCGGCAGCTCGATGCGGACCTCGTTGAGCTCGGGCTCTGCGTCGCCGCGGAACTCGTGCACCGCCTCGCCGACCAGGCGGACGTAGAGGTCGAAGCCGACGTCGGCGATGTGGCCGGACTGCTCGCCGCCCAGCAGGTTGCCGGCGCCCCGGATCTCGAGGTCCTTCATCGCGATCGCCATGCCGCCGCCGAGGTCGGAGTGCTGCGCCAGCGTGGCCAGCCGCTCGTGCGCGGTCTCGGTGAGCGGCTTCTCGGAGGGGTAGAGGAAGTAGGCGTACGCGCGCTCCCGGCTGCGGCCGACCCGGCCGCGCAGCTGGTGCAGCTGGCTCAGGCCGAGGGTGTCGGCGCGCTCGATGATCATCGTGTTGGCGTTGGAGACGTCGAGGCCGGACTCGACGATCGTCGTGCAGACGAGCACGTCGAAGGTCTTCTCCCAGAAGTCGAGCATCACCTGCTCGAGCAGGTGCTCCCCCATCTGGCCGTGCGCGACCGCGACCCGCGCCTCGGGGACCAGCTCGCGGAGCTTGGCGGCGGCCTTCTCGATCGACTGCACCCGGTTGTGGATGTAGAAGACCTGGCCCTCGCGCAGCAGCTCGCGGCGTACGGCGGCGGTGACCTGCCGGTCCTCGTAGCCGCCCACGTAGGTGAGCACCGGGTGCCGCTCCTCGGGCGGCGTGGTGATCGTGGACATCTCGCGGATGCCGGTGATCGCCATCTCCAGGGTCCGCGGGATCGGGGTGGCGGACATGGACAGGACGTCGACCGAGGTGCGGAGCCGCTTCATCTGCTCCTTGTGCTCGACGCCGAACCGCTGCTCCTCGTCGACGATGATCAGGCCGAGGTTCTTGACCCGGATGTCCGGGTTGAGCAGCCGGTGGGTGCCGACCACGACGTCGACCGTGCCGTCGCCCAGCCCCTCGACGACCGCCCGGGCCTCCTTGTCCGTCTGGAACCGGCTGAGCGCCTCGATCCGCACCGGGAACCCGCTCATCCGCTCGGTGAACGTCGAGAGGTGCTGGGTGACCAGCAGCGTGGTCGGCACCAGGATGGCGACCTGCTTGCCCTCCTGCACCGCCTTGAACGCCGCGCGTACGGCGATCTCGGTCTTGCCGTAGCCGACGTCGCCGCACACCAGCCGGTCCATCGGGACCGTCTTCATCATGTCGGCCTTGACCTCGTCGACCGTGGTCAGCTGGTCGGGGGTCTCGTTGAACGGGAAGGCGTCCTCGAGCTCGCGCTGCCACGGGGTGTCCGGACCGAACGCGAAGCCGCGGGTGGCCTGCCGGGCGGCGTACAGCTTGATCAGCTCGGCCGCGATCTGGCGGACCGCCTTGCGGGCCCGGCCCTTGCGCTTGTTCCAGTCGGCGCCGCCGAGCCGGTCGAGGCTGGGCTGCTCGCCGCCGACGTAGCGGGTGACCTGGTCGAGCGAGTCGGCCGGGACGAAGAGCCGGTCCGGCGGGCCGCCACGCTTGGAGGCGCCGTACTCGAGGACGAGGTACTCGCGGGTGGCGCCGGCGACCTCGCGCTGCCTCATCTCGACGAACCGCCCCACGCCGTGCTGCTCGTGGACGACGTAGTCGCCCGCGGAGAGCTCGAGCGGGTCGATCTGGCGCTTGCGGCGCGCCGGCATCCGGCGCATGTCGCGGGTCGAGGCGCGCTGGCCGGAGATGTCCTCGCCGGTGAGCAGCACCAGCTTGTTGGGCTCGTCGACGAAGCCGTGCGTGAGTGAGCCACAGGCCACCGTGACGACGTCGGATGCCGGCGCGCGGTCGAGGTCGTCGACCAGTCGGGCGGCGAGGTCGCGCTCACCGAGCGCCTCGACCGTGCGCTGGGCCGGACCGTGGCCGGGGTGGACGACGACGGTCCGGAACCCGGCGGCGTGCCACCGGGCCAGGTCGGCGAAGGCCCGGTCGACGTCGCCGCGGTAGGCGTCGGCGGCCTGCATCGCGAGGCTCCGCGTGGGCACAGCCGCGGTGTCGTCCTCAGGCCCGACCAGGCCGTCGGTGTCGTCGGCCAGGCCGAAGGGGCTCACCGTCCACCAGCTCTGCCCGGCCGCGAGCGCGTGGCCGCGGACGTCGCCGAGGGCGCGGTATGACGCGGCGCCGAGGTCGATCGGCGCAGTACCGCCGCTGGCCGCGGCCGCCCAGCTGGCCTCGAGGAACTCGTCGCTGGTCGCCACGAGGTCGTGGGCGCGTCGGCGGACCCGTTCGGGGTCGAGGACCAGGACGTGGGTGTTGTCGGGCAGCAGGTCGATGAGCAGCTCCATCTCGTCGACCAGCGCGGGCGTCAGCGCCTCCATGCCGTCGGTGGCGATGCCGGCGGCGATCTTGTCCGTGAGCTCGACCAGCTGCGGGTGCTGCTCGCCGAGCTCCCACGCGCGGCGCGCGTACGTCGTCGGTGAGCAGCAGCTCACGGCAGGGCGGCGCCCACAGTCGGTCGACCGTCTCGTGGGTGCGCTGGTCGGCGACCGAGAAGCTGCGGATCTCCTCGACGTCGTCGCCCCAGAACTCCACCCGCAGCGGGTGCTCCTCGGTCGGCGGGAACACGTCGACGATCCCGCCGCGGACCGCGAACTCGCCGCGCCGCTCGACCAGGTCGACGCGGGAGTACGCCGCATCGGCGAGCCGCTGCACCACGTCCTCCAGGGGCGCGGTCTGGCCCGGCACCAGCTCGACCGGCTCGAGGTCGCCGAGCCCCTTGACCTGGGGCTGGAGCACCGAGCGCACGGGTGCGACCACGACCTGGAGCGGCCCGTGCCCCGAGTCGTCGGCACCCGGGTGCGTCAGCCGGCGGAGCACTGCGAGCCGGCGGCCGACGGTGTCGCTGCGCGGGCTGAGCCGCTCGTGGGGCAGCGTTTCCCAGCTCGGGTAGAGCGCCACCGTGTCGGGGTCGAGCAGCGAGCCCAGCTCCTCGACCAGGTCTTCGGCCTCCCGCGCGGTGGCGGTGACGGCAAGCACCCGGCGACCGGCCCGCACCAACCCGTCGACCACGAACGGCCGCACCGCGGCCGGACCGGTGAGGTCGAGCGCGCGCACCGCGCCGCCGCGCGCATCAGCGATCGCCTCGTCGAGGGTGGGGTCGGCGAGAACGGCATCGGCGAGGCCGGAGAGGCTCACACGGGCTCCTTTGGATGAGGCATGAATGGGAGAGGGCACAGCACGAGAGCCCCCAACCCGCAAACGGGTGGGGGTGCTGACGCCACTCTACGAGGCAGCACCGACAGTCCGGTGGTTGAGGAGGTTGCGCAGCAACCGTCTCGAAACCAACCGCAGGGACGGATGGGACCAGACCAACGCCGGTCGAGGCGTGCGCCCCAGCCCCGAGATGGGCGCTCGTCCCACGCCGCTCGGACTGGCTGCATGCGTGGTTTCGAGACAGGCGCAGAACGCCTTCCTCAACCACCGACAACGCGCGGGTCGGCCACCCGCCCGACGAACAGCGGGGTCCCGAGCGCGATTTCGTGGATGACGAACAGGAACGGCCGGTCGACCACGAACGGCACGGGAGGCGCGGGGATCCCGCCGGCGCGCTGCATGACCACCGCGGTCGCCGCGGCGGCCTCGGTCCCGGCTTCGTCCACCGCGACGAAGACCTGGTGCAGCACCTCGCTGATCTTGAGCTGCTCGTCGGTGGTGAGGCCGGAGAAGTCGGCGTGGTCGGTGAACGCCGTCGGCATCCCCAGCGCCGCCAACACCTCCCGGAGCTGAGCGGCCGCCCGCACCGTGAACCGCGGCAGCCGCAGCTCCAGCCGCTCGTACGACGGCGCCTCCAGCACGTGCCCCCAGCCCTGCGCGGCCACGGCCGCCTCGACGTCCGCCAGCCGGCCGGGGTCCGGCAGCACGACGGTCATCGCCAGCGTGCCGCCGACGTACAGCAGCCGCGCGGAGCGCCAGCCGTCGCCGGACCCGGTCATGGCGCCCAGCACGTTCGACATGGTGGGGACGCGCACCGCCCCGCCGCGGTCGAGGTGGAACTCGTGATCGGAGGTGTTCCCGGGCTCGAACGGATCGAGCCACGCCGCCTTGAGGTAGAGCGCGTTGACCAGGACCAGCAGGGTCTCCCCGTCGAGCACGCCCTCGGGGACGATCTCGGGGATCCGGTCATGGGTCCGCTCCGACGTCCAGGTGTTGATGACCGCGCGGGCCGCCTCGAGGTCGGCGTAGTCGACCTCGGTGAGCAGGGCGGCGAGGTCGGTCTGCCACGCCAGTCCCTGCTGCCCGAACAGCCGGTTCGCGGACGAGAGCTCGACCTCGCTGCCACCCTCGACCGGCCGGCCCGCGTCGCCGACCACGGCTCGGATCTCGTCGCGGGTCCGCCCGCGGGCGCCGTACGCCGCGAGGCCGAGCGCCACCGCGACCGAGTGGGGCGACACCGCCAGGTTGCCCGGCTCTGCGGCGAGGGCGGCGTACAGCCGGGCGGCGAAGTCGCTCACGCGTCCTGGGCCGCCAGCTCGGCCTCGGACCGCAGGATGCAGAACAGGTTGCCCTCCGGGTCGGCGAAGGTCACCCATCCGCTGCCGGGGCCGTAGATCCCGCGGTGGTCGGCGACCTCGGTCGCGCCGTACTCCCGCAGCCAGGCGACCTCGCCGTCCCGGTCGCGCTCACGCGGCCGCAGGTCGAAGTGGATCCTCGGCTTGCCCGGCGTCGGGTCGGGCACCTCGATGAACAGCACCTGGTGTCCGGTCTCGGGGTCGCGGATCATGCACTCCTCGTGACCGGGCTCGTTGGGGTCACCCTCGATGTCGGCGTAGCCGAGGACCGGTTTCCACCACTCCGAGAGCTCGTAGGCGTTGCGGCAGTCGATGGTCGTGTGCGAGATGAAGGAGGCCACGCCTCATCCCACCGCGCAGCCGCCGCTCAGTCCACCGGGTTTGCGGCGAGGTAGGACAGGATCGGCTCCGATAGCTCGGGCCGGCAGACCACGAGGTCGGGCAGGTAGACGTCGTCCTGGTTGTAGCGCAGCGGCGAGCCGTCGACGCGCGAGGTGAACAGCCCGGCGGCCCGGGCGACCGCGACCGGGGCCGCTGAGTCCCACTCGTACTGGCCGCCGGCGTGCACGTAGGCGTCGGTGACGTCGCGGACCACGGAGATCACCTTGGCGCCGGCCGACCCCATCGCCACGACCTCGCCGCCGATCGCCGCGACCAGGCCGTCCACGAACGCCGGCGGCCGGCTGCGCGAGACCGCGACGCGGGGCCGCTCCGCGGTGCCCGGAGGTACGACGGCCGGGGGGTCGGTCGTGAACGTCTGCCCGAGCGCGGGCTGGGCCACCGCGCCGGCCACGAGGTCGCCGTCCTGCCACAGCGCGACGTGCACGGCCCAGTCGTCACGGGGCGGCTCGGAGAACTCGCGGGTGCCGTCGAGCGGGTCGACGATCCAGACCCGGTTGCGGGAGAGCCGGACCTTGTCGTCCATGCCCTCCTCGGAGAGCACCGCGTCGCCGGGGCGGTGCTCGGCCAGCAGCGTCATCAGCAGCTCGTGCGCGGCCGCGTCGCCGGCGTCCTTGAGCTCCCGGCCGGCCAACCCCTCCGCGCGGACCTCGAGCAGGCGGTGGCCGGCGGTCTCGGCAAGCCACGCCGCGAGCACGTGGTCATCGGCGTCGGCAGGGGGCGGTCCGGGGTCGAAGCTCACCGGCCAAGCCTAGGCATCCTCCGATCGGCTACTCCGACATGGTCCGGTCGGGCTGGCCCACCGGCCGGGAGGTGACTAGTTCCCATCCCCCAAATGAGGTACTACGGTGGCCCGGGGTCGCGTCGAAGGATTCGGGGTCTCCGCCGCAGCCCGAAGCACGTCAGTGACGTCACGGGAGCCTGTGGGGGGATCCGATGAAAGCACTGCGCATCCCATTGGGTGTGTGGGACTGGAGAGGCACGGCCCTCGTCGTCGCGCTGCTCCTGGCACCCCTGCTCGCCACGCTCACGCTGGCCCCGGACGGCGATGTCCTGTCGACGGCGTCGAACGCCCGCAACCTGCTGGTCGGTACGGCGATCCTGGCCGCAGGCGTCTTCCTCTATCTGCACTGGCGGATCAGCGCGAGCGACACCAGCGGGTGGCTCGCGCTGATGCTGACCTTCGCCGCCGTCCCGGGGCTGGCGCTCGGGGCGTTCTCGCTGACCCATCCCGACGTGGTGGTCCGGCAGACCACGTGGCTGTTCGCCTTCCGGGTGGCCATCGTGATCGGCCTGATCGTGACGGTGTGGCTCGCCCGTCACGCCCGGGTGCATGGCGATCCGCTGGCGGTCGGTCTGCTGGTCGGCCTCGGCGTCGCAACGGCCCGGCAGGTCGTGCTCGTCGAGGCCCCGGCGCTTCCGCCACCGCCTGCGTCCGAGCTGCTCACGGTGGCCACGGTGGCGGTGCTCACCGTGATCCTGGCCACCACGGTGACCCGGATCACCGAGCTGCCGTCCTGGGCCCGGGCACGCGTGGCTGTCGCCCTCCTCATGCTCGGGCTCGGCTCGGCGGTGGGTGGTGAGGTCGCGCTGGTCACCGGCCTGGTCGGCGCCGTGCTCCTGGCCGCGACTGCGGCCGCCGTCCTCCACCTGGCCATCGAGGCCGAGAAGCAGCAGGTCGTCGACCTGTCCGAGCGGCTCCACGCCGTCGAGATCGGCGTGCGTGAGGACCGGGCACGGCTGCACGAGATCGACGCGACCGTGGCCGGCATCGCCTCGGCCCAGCGGCTGATGAACGACGGGCTCACCGCCGATCGCTCCGACGCGCTGGCCGCGATGATGCGCGGCGAGGTGGAGCGGCTGCAGCGACTCTTGGCCGACCGGGCACCGACCCGCCGGCGCAGCGTCGACCTCGACGACGTGGTCGGCCAGATCGTGCTCGCCCATCGGTCCCGCGGCCGGGTGGTCGCCTGGGAGCCCTGCGGACTCCGTGCCCTCGGCCGCGCCGACGACATCGCCGAGGTGGTCAACGTGCTGCTCGAGAACGCCGCGGTGCACGGCGGGCCCGGCCCGGTCGTGGTCTCGGTGGCCGAGAACATCGAGGCGCCGGACATCACGGTCACGGTCACCGACCACGGCCCCGGTGTCGCGCCCGAGCTCCGCGGCCAGCTGTTCGACTGGGGCGTGCGCCGCCCCGGGTCGCCGGGCCAGGGCATCGGGCTGCACGTCGCCGCCGACGTGGCCAAGGAGCTGGACGGCCGGCTCGAGCTGGTGCCGGACACCCGCGGTGCCAGCTTCGCGCTGCACCTGCCCGCGGCCCCGCGGGAGGTGATCGCCGGTGGTGCCGTCGCCCGGGCGAGCTGAGCAGCGGGTCCTCATCGTCGAGGACCACCAGCTGTTCGCGGAGGCCATCGACATCGCGCTGAGCGTCGAGGGGTACGACGTGCGCCGCGTCGACGTACCGACCGCCCGGGCCTCGCCGGGCGCCCTGGTGACCACCATCATCAAGCAGCGGCCGCGGGTGGTGCTGCTCGACCTCGACCTGGGCCGGTTCGGCGACGGGCTGCGCCTGATCGACCCGATCGCCCGCTCGGGTGCCAACGTCGTCGTGGTGACCGGCTCGACCGACCGGGCGCGGTGGGGAGAGGCGGTGCGGGCCGGTGCTCACAAGGTGCTCGCGAAGTCCCAGCCGCTACGCGACATCCTCGCCACGGTGCGTCGGATCACCGCCGGCCTGCCGGTGATGGATCGCGAGGAGCGGGAGGAGCTGCTCACCGAGTGGAGCCGACGGCACGTCGAGTTCCAGGGCCGCCGCGAGCGGCTCGACCAGCTCACCGTCCGGGAGAGCGAGGTGCTCGGCCACCTGATGAAGGGCCGCGCGGTGCGCGAGATCGCCGGGCTCGGCGTGGTCTCCGAGGCCACCGTCCGCACCCAGGTGAAGTCGATCCTGGCCAAGCTGGAGGTCTCCTCACAGCTGGCTGCCGTGGGCATGGCCCACGAGATCGGCTGGCGACCGCCGGTCGTCTAGTCCAGCCCCGGCTGGAACTAGCTATTGAACCGCTGCTGGGTGTCGGGGAGCCCGTCCCGCAGCAGCGACTCGACGGCGTCGGCGGCCCGGTCCACCTGGAACGGCAGCTCCTTGCGCTCGGCCGTCGTGTAGTTCGACAGCAGGAAGTCGGCCGGGTCCTGACGCCCCGGCGGGCGGCCGACCCCGACCCGGACCCGGTAGAACTCACCGCTGCCGAGCGAGGAGCGGATCGAGCGCAGCCCGTTGTGCCCGTTGTCGCCGCCACCGAGCTTGACCCGCATCGAGTCGAACGGGAGGTCGAGCTCGTCGTGCACCGCCACCAGCCGCTCGGGCGGGAGCTTGTAGAACGACAGCAGCGCCTTGGTCGGGCCACCGACCTCGTTCATGTAGCAGCGCGGCCGGACCACGACCAGCCGCTGCCCGGTCTGACCGGGGATGCCCAGCCGGCCCTCGACCACCGCGGCCCGGCCGGCCTTGTGGGCGCGGAACGCCGAGCCCTGCCGTCGTACGAGCTCGTCGGCCACCAGATAGCCGATGTTGTGCCGGTGCCCGGCGTACGTCGGCCCGGGGTTGCCCAGTCCGACGACCAGCCAGAGCTCCGGGTCGGCTCCTCCGGTCACCGAGCGCTCGCTCACTCCTCCGAGGCGGTGCCGCCCTCGGCAGCGCCCTCGTCCTCGGCCGACGGCTCGCCACCACCGGCAGCCAGCTCCTCGTCGGTCTCGGTGTGCTCCTCGCGCTCGATGCCGGCCTCGGCCTCGGCCTCCTCGAGCTCGGCCTCGAGGGCTTCCTCGCTCTGCTGCTCGATGATGTTGACGATTAGCGTCTCCGGGTCGACCAGGAGAGTGGAGCCCTCCGGCAGGTCGAGCTGGCCGGCGAGGATCTGGGTGCCGGCGGGCAGCCCCTCGATCGAGACCTCGATGTTCTCGGGGATGTGCGTCGCCTCGGCCTCGATGGAGACCGTGCTGTTCTCGGTGACGACCACCGTCTCGGACGCAGCGTCACCGACGAGCTGGATGCGGACGTCGACGGTGACCTTCTCGCCGAGGCGGACGGCCACGAAGTCGATGTGCTCGAGGGTGCGCCGGATCGGGTCGACCTGGACCTGCTTGGTCAGCGCGAGCTGGCTGGTGCCCTCGATCTCCAGCTCGAGGAGCGCGTTGGACCCGCCGTGCTTGAGCGCCATCATCGTGGAGTGGCCGGGCAGCGTGATGTGCACCGGGTCGTTGCCGTGGCCGTAGAGGACGGCGGGGATCTTGTCGGCGCGACGGATCCGGCGGGCGGCGCCCTTGCCGAACTCGGTGCGCGTCTCAGCGGCGATCTTCTCGGTGGCCATGCGGGTGACTCTCCTCAGGCAAGCAGGGTGCGAACAGATGTGGTCTCGGGCCTCGACGCGACGACAGCGGAGGCACACCGGGGCCTGCCCGCCCTGTCGATCACGGAGACCGCATGGTCTCCCTCGCCGAGGCAACCGCAGCAGTCTAGCGACGGCCCGCACCGCGGGCGAAATCGGTTGGACGACGGTGGTTGGGTGGACCCGTGTCGTTGACCCTCGCCGAGGCCCGCGCCCGGGCCGCCCAGCTCTCCGACGTGTCGTACGACGTGGCGATCGACCTCACCGGCCCCGACCTCTCAACCAGCAAGGCGTCGTTCGGGAGCCGGGTGACGGTGCGGTTCTCCTCCACCGGCCCCGAGACGTTCCTCGAGCTGCACCGGGGCGAGGAGGTGTCGGTGCAGGTCAACGGCGCGGCCGTCACGCCGTCGTACGACGGCCGCCGCATCGCGCTGACCGGGCTGGCGGACCGCAACGAGGTGGTCGTGGAGGCCCGGCTGCCCTACGTCACCGACGGCGACGGCATGCACGCCTTCACCGACCCTGCGGACGGCGAGCGCTACGTCAGCGCCTACGTCGGGATCGACATCACCCAGCGCGTCTTCGCGTGCTTCGACCAGGTCGACCTCAAGGCCCCGATCACGCTCCGCGTCGTGGCCGACCCGGCGTGGACCGTCCTGGCCAACGCCGAGCCCGTCTTCTGCCAGGAGGATGCCTGGGAGTTCGCGACCACGCCGCCGATTCCCGTCGACCTGTTCGTGCTCTGTGCCGGGCCGTGGCACTCGGTGACCTGGGCGCACCGTGGCATCCCCATGGGCTGGCACGCCCGCCGGTCCCTGGCCGCGGAGCTCGATCGCGACCTCGAGGAGCTGCGCCGGATCACCGAGCAGTGTTTCGACCACTACGCGGACCTGTTCGACGAGCCGTTCCCGTTCCGGTCCTACGACCAAATCTTCGTGCCCGGTCTCAACTGGGGCGCGATGGAGAGCCCCGGCTGCGTCACCTTCCGCGACGAGCTCCTCCCCCGCGGCCGGATCACCGAGGTCGAGCGACGGACGCGGGCGATGATCATCGCTCACGAGATGTCGCACATGTGGTTCGGCGACCTGGTGACCCAGGTCTGGTGGGAGGACATCTGGCTCAACGAGTCGTTTGCTGAATACATGGGCTTCCGGGTCAGCGAGGACGCGGCCGGCTTCACCGGGACCATGGTCGGATTCGAGGCCACCAAGCCGCAGGCGCTCGCCGCTGACCGGCGCCGCTCCACCCACCCGGTGGCCCCGCTGGCCGAGGACGTCCCGGACGTCGACACCGCGTCCACCAACTTCGACGCGATCTCCTACGTCAAGGGCGCCGCGGCGCTCCGACAGCTCGTGACCTGGATGGGCGACGAGGACTTCCTCGCCGGCGTGAACGCCCACCTGACCAGGCACCGGTTCGGCAACGCGACCCTTGCCGACCTGGTGGGCGCCCTCGACGACGCGTCGTCGCGGGACGTGCTCGGCTGGGCCGAGCTGTGGCTGCGCCGGTCCGGCCACGACACGATCCGGGTGGTCCGCGACGGTGACGTCCCGACCCTGGTCCGCGAGGGCGTGCGACCGCACCGGCTGCTGGTGACGGCGTACGACGAAGGGCTGGCGGAGGTGGACAGCCGGTTCGTCGAGCTCGGCGCGGAGCCGGTGCCACTGCCGGAATGGGAGGGCCTGGTCGTGGTGCCGAACACCCACGGCGAGACGTTCGCCCGGGTGGTGCTCGACGAGCCGTCGTGGGCCGCGGTCGCGGCCGGGCTGAGTGCGCTCGAGGACGACGTGGCCCGGTCGGTGCTCTGGGCGACGGCGTTCGACGCGGTAGCGACCCGCGACCTGCCCGTGGCGTCCTTCCTGTCCCTGGTCGAGCGTCACCTGCCTCGCGAGCGGCACGTCACGCTGATGGAGGCGGTCGTCGACACCACCCTCCGGGTCGTGGTCCCGACCCGCGTCCCCGCGGCCGATGCGGCCGCGGCGTACGACGTGCTGGCGGCCGCGTGCCGGGCCGGGCTGGCCGACCGCCACGACCAGGAGGAGGTCGTCGCCCTCACCCGTGGTCTGGCCGCGACCGGTCGCGACGTTGCTCTCTTCCGGCGGTGGCTGGACGACGATCGCACCGACCGCGGGGTCACGCTCGACCCGACGCTGCGCTGGCGGGTGGTGCACCGGCTGGCCGAGCTCGGCGCCCTCGACGCCGCCGAGATCGAGGACGAACGGCGCCGCGACGGCACCACCGACGGAGATCTGGGCGCGGTCACGGCGCTGGCCGCCCGGCCCACCCCGGAGGCGAAGGCGGCGGCGTGGGCAGCGCTGACCGGGGACGACGACATCTCCAACCGCCGGTTCGCCGCGATCGCGGCCGGGCTCTGGTCGCCCGAGCACGCCGACCTCGGCGCGCCGTACCTCCCGGCCTACCTCGAGGCCGCCCCGCGGCTCGCCGCCCGCGGCCCGGCGTTCTCGCAGGTGGTCGGCAGCGCGTTCCCGCGGTTCCACCTCGACGACGCCCAGCTCCAGCTGCTGCGGGATGCGCTGGCCGGCGAGGTGCCGACCGTGCTGCGCCGGGAGTGGGAGGACGCGCTCGATGACCGGGTCTAGGTCTTACGGGCCGTGACGACCGAGCACCCCAACCCACAGGTCCGCCGTAGCCTGCGGGAGTGCCTTCAACCCTGACCGCATCGGTCTTGGCGTCGCTGGCCGCCACCCTCCTCGCGGTGCCGGCCCCTGCCGACGCCGCCCGTGTGCTCCGGGTCGGACCCGACGAGGCGTTCGCGACGCCGTGCGCGGCGTTCGCGGTCGCCCGGGACGGCGACCGGGTGACCATCGACGCGGCCGGCAACAAGGACTACCGCGGCGACGTCTGCACCATCACCGCCGACCGCCTCCTCATCAAGGGTGTCAACGGCCGCCCGCACATCCGCGCCGCCGGCCAGCACGCGCAAGGCAAGGCGATCTGGGTGGTCGCCGGTGACGCCACGAAGGTCGTCAACGTCGAGCTGTCCGGCGCCCGCGTTCCCGACCGCAACGGCGCCGCCATCCGCCAGGAGGGCACGGACCTGACCCTGCGGCGGGTCTGGTTCCACCACAACGAGATGGGGCTGCTGGCCGGCGACAACGCGGACAGCGACATCAAGATCGTGCGCAGCCGGTTCTCCGACAACGGCTTCGGCGACGGCTACTCGCACAACATCTATGTCAACCACGTCAGGAGCCTGACGATGTCCTGGAGCTGGTCGAGTCGGGCCCACGTCGGCCACCTGGTGAAGTCGCGGGCTGCGACGACCCTCCTCTACTACAACCGGTTCAGCAGTGACGGCGGCGACAACAGCTACGAGGTCGACCTACCCAACGGCGGCCTCGGGATCCTGGTCGGCAACTCCGTCACCCAGGGCCCGGAGACCGAGAACTCGAGCCTGATCGCGTTCGGCGAGGAGGGCGACGTGATTGCGGGCTCCCGCCTCTACGTCGTCGGCAACACGCTGGTGGATGACAGCACGGGCGGCGGGACCGCGGTGCTGCTCGGTGGGGACGTCACCGGCGCGGTCGAGGTCCGCAACAACGTGGTCGTCGACTTCGCCACCCTGACCGCCGGCGCCCCGGCGTCCGACGCCGGCAACTGCATCACCACCAAGCCTCGCTTCGAGGACCGCACTCGGCTCGCCTACTGGCTGCGACCGCGCTCGCCGTGCCGGGACGTCGCCACCACCGAGCCCGGCCAGGCCGACGGAAGGAGCCTGACGCCGCGCTCGCACTACCGCCATCCGGCGGGCCGGTCCACGCGTGACGACGGTGGCGAGATCGTGGGCGCGTTCGGCTCACCACGGGTGGGCTGAGGTGCGGCGCGCCCTCCCTGCTGTCGCCGCGATGCTCGCCCTGGCCGGCTGCTCCGAGCCCGACGCGCAGGTGGCCGAACCGGCGCCGCGCCCGCCACCGAGCCCGTCGGCCGTAGCCAGCGCCAGCCCTGCGCCGACTCCGGAGCCGACCCCGACGCCGAGCCCGGCGGAGACGCAGACAGCCGAGCCCGGCACGGTTCCGCCCGACTGGCTCGGCACCCGGGTGCTGCCCCTGCGTCCCGACGGCTTCGGCGAGGTGCGGCCGACACCGCCGGAGCTGCGCCACCGCCGCTTCACACTGCCCGACACACTCGCGCCACTGCCCGGCACCGGGTTCGAGACCAGGGTCGAGCCGGTGCCTCCCGACGTCCTGGCTCGCTCGACCTGGCAACCGGACTGTCCGGTGTCAGCCGACGAGCTGGCCTGGGTCAGGCTTACCTTCTGGGGCTTCGATGACACGCGCCACACCGGTGAGCTGCTGGTCAACGCCGCCGTCGCCGAGGACCTGGCCTCGGTGTTCCGGCAGCTGTACGACGCGCGCTTCCCGATCGAGGAGATGCGGATCACCCGGCTCGACGAGCTGGACGCGCCACCGACCGGGGACGGCAACAACACGGGCGTGTTCGCGTGCCGGGCGACCGTCAACTCGAACGGACAGTTCTCCCAGCACGCCTACGGGCTGGCGATCGATCTCAACTCGTTCCAGAACCCTTACGTGAAAGGGGATCTGGTTCTGCCCGAGCTGGCGTCGTCGTACCTCGACCGCGACGACGTCCGGGCCGGGATGATCACGCCGGACGGCGTCGTGGTGCGGGCGTTCGAGTCGATCGGGTGGACCTGGGGCGGCACGTGGAGCTCGCTCAAGGACTACCAGCACTTCAGCCTGAACGGCCGCTGACCCGCCCCCGGATCACTGCCAGGCCGAGCGGCGCCAGCCCGACGATCCACAGCACGTCCGCGATGGGGGCGATCGTCGGCAGGTCCCCGATCCGGGTGATCGGGAAGAGCACCCCACCCGCGATCAGCGCGATGCCACACCAGCGGGGAGCGATCCGGGTGCGCAGCAGCAGCACACCCATGAGGATGACCGCCAGCGGCAGGATCGGCCCGGGCAGGTGCAGCCCGAGGGAGGCGGCGACGCCGCTGCCTTCGTTGAGGTCCTCGGCGCCCGCGCCGACGTAGAGGCCGCTGAGCCCGAAGGCGACGCCACCGGCGATGCCCGCGGATCCGATGACGGTGGTGACGGCCGCGAGTCGCGGCGCGCGTCCTTCGGTCAGCTGCGTGACACCGATCAGGGCCAGGAACAGGCCCATCATCGCGTAGATCTGGAACAGCCCGGTCAGGGAGTCGTCGCGTTGCAGGGTGTCGAGGAGTAGCAGCACGGGGCCGGCGATCATGCCGGCTCCGAGCAACCTGGTCCGGAGGCTGGAGTCCGTCGTGCCTCTGGTGCCGGTGTCGGGAGCGTGGGCAGTGGTCGTGGTCATGAGGTTTCCTTCCGGTGGATCGGTGAGTGATCCCAAGCTAGGAACGCGGCCTGTCGTCAGGAACGGTGCGAGCCACTCAGCGTCCGGGGGTTGCCCTCAAACCTCACGAAGGCTGGCCTCATCGACGCGGCCCCCCTTCTGCGCGACGATCGTCGCGATGTCCTCTCGTGACGTGCGACCCCTTCTCGTGCTGGGGTTCTGCTGCGCCACGGCAGGTTTGGTGCTCGGGCTGGCCGTCGCGCCGGACTATCCGCTGGCCACCCCCTGGGTCATCGCCATCGGCGCGTTCTACGTCTTCGGCGCCTGGGCCGTACGCCGGAGACCCGACCTGCAAGCCGCGCGTCGCCTGCTGCTCACCGGCGTCGTGGCGACCGCCTGGTTCGCGGTCGGGATGGCGGAGCTGATCTGGTACGACGCCCACGGGTCGGGTGGCTCGTTGTGGCTGCTCAACGCATTCGTACTTGGGTTGGACATCGCGCTACCCGTCTCAGTCATGGCGATGCTGGCGACGTACCCGAACGGCGGGGCCGCGTCTGCGGCAGTGCGGTTGATGATCCGGACCGGGTGGGTGCTGGTGATCGCCGTCCCGGCGGCCAGCCTGCTGAGCGGCGCCCGCCAGGTGCCGGCGTACGTCCTGGTCTGGAACGAGGAGCTGACTGCCGTCCCCGGGCCCTCCTCACTGCCAGAGGTCGCCGCCATCCGCGCCGCAGCCCTAGGGGTGCACCAGACCGCCCTGGCGTTGATCGTGCTGGCTGGTGCGGTTGCCCTGGTGCTGCGCTACCGAGGCGCCGATGTCGGCGACCGGCTCCGGATCCGGTGGCTCGCCCTCGCCGGCGTGCTCGTCGCGATCGACGGTGTGTTCTCCGGAGTGCCGTCCATGAACGTCATCCCGGAGTTCGTGTCGATCACGCTGATCGGAGTCTTTCCGGCGCTCGCCGCGGTCGGGATGGTCCGGCCCGACATCCTCGACGTGGACGAGGCGCTCCGGCGTTCCGCGCTGTTCGCGGCACTGTGGGTGTTGCTGTCGTTGGCGTACGTCGGCGTGGCCGGCGCGGTCGGTGCGGCCGCGGCCTCCTCCAACGGCGGCGCGGTGGCCGTCCCGGTGACGGTGGCGGCGATGATCGCGTTCCAGCCGGTGTGGCAGCGCGGTCTGGGCTGGGCCGGCCGGCGCCTGTTCGGCAGGCGCCTCGACGGGGACGAGCTGCTGCGGCGGGTGGGGCAGGCCCTCGAGCACACCTTGGACCCGACGGCCCTGGCCGGATCGCTGGCCGGGACGATCCGAGACGGCCTCGGGGTCGACTGGGTGCGCGTCGTGCTCGACGGACAGCCGGTGGCCACGGCCGGCCAGGCCGGACCGGATGCCACCGTCGCCGTCGCGACCGAGGTCACCCACGAGGGCGAGGTCCTCGGGCGGATCGAGTGCGGCCCCCGGACCAGAGGGACGCTTCGGCCCGAGGATCGCGAGCGACTCCTGCTGCTGGGCCGCCAGGCCGGGCTCGCCGCTCACAATGCCCGTCTCGCCGGCGAGCTGGCCCGGCAGGCCGCGGAGCTCGCTGCGTCCAGGGCGCGGATCATCGAGGCCGAGGAGGCGGGCCGCCGCCGCATCCAGCGCGACATCCACGACGGGATCCAGCAGGATCTCGTGGCGCTGATCGCCCACCTCGGACTTGCCGAGGCCCAGTGCGGCCGGGTCCCCGACGTGGTCCCCGAGGCGTTGCGCGAGCTGCGCTCGGAGGCGGCGCGGGCCCTGGCCGAGCTGCGGGACCTCGCCAGTGGCATCCATCCGTCGGTCCTGGGAGACCGGGGGATAGTCGAGGCCATCGAGGCCCGGGCAGCGCGGCTGCCGATCGGCGTCACGATCCACGCCGACAACCTGCGCGGCCAGCGCTTCCCCGCGGTCGTCGAGAGTGCCGTCTACTTCGTCGTCTGCGAGTCGCTCGTGAACGCCGTCAAGCACTCCCAAGCCGACCATGTCGTCGTGCGGCTCCGCTGCCGCGAGGACTTCCTCGAGCTCGAGGTGTGCGACGACGGGGTCGGCTTCGTGGTCGGCGACGTGACCGGCTCCGGGATCGCGGGTCTGTCCGACCGGCTGGAGGCATTGCACGGTTCGCTCGTCGTGGAGTCGCGCCCCGGCGGCGGCACCCGACTCCGAGGTCAGCTGCACGCGTCCGGGGAGAGCCTCCATGTCTGATCAGCCAGCCCGGCTGCGGGTCGTGATCGCGGAGGACCACTACCTGGTGCGGGAGGGGACCAGACGTCTGCTCGACGAGTCCGGCGCGGTGGAGACCGTGGCCGCCGTCGGCACCGCAGTCGAGCTCCTCGACGCCGTCGAGCGGCTGCGGCCCGACGCCGTACTCACCGACATCCAGATGCCACCGAGCCACCACATGGAGGGGATCGAGGCGGCGCACCGCCTGCGGGTCAGCCACCCGGACCTCGGGGTGGCGGTGCTCTCGCAGTACGCCGACGAGGCCTACGCGTTCGCGCTCCTCGAGCACGGCGCCCAGGGACGGGCGTACCTGCTCAAGGACCGGATCGGCGAGCTCGACGAGCTGGTGCGCGCCCTGTGCGAGGTGGCGGCTGGTCGCTCGGTGATCGACCCTCGCGTCGTCGAGGCACTGGTCGGACGCCGGGCCCGGGTCGCCGAGTCGGGCATCGGAGCGCTGACGGCGCGCGAGCTCGACGTCGTGCGCGCGATGGCCCAGGGCAGCTCCAACGCGGGGATCGCGGAGGCCCTGCACATGTCGGAGTCGGCGATCGAGAAGCACGTCAGCGCGATCTTCGCCAAGTTCGGGCTGGTCACCGAGCCCCTCGTCCACCGCCGGGTGCTCGCCGTGCTCCGCTTCGTCCGGGACGGTCCGGCCCCATGACTGGCCCCATGACTGGCTGACGGCCTCAGCGGAGCAGAGCGGCAGTCTCTGGCTTGTCGAAGTGCTCCGCCCAGTCGAGCGGCGTCCCGTCGAAGCGGCAGTCCTTCAGGGTCGGGTCCGCCCCGAGCTCGAGCAGTAGCCGGACCATCTCCACGTGGCCGTTTGCCGCAGCGTCGTGCAGCCCGGTCTCCCACTCCTGGTCGAGCGGTACGTCGGTGCGGGCGCGCCGATTCACGTCCCAGCCGAGCTCGACGGCGAGCCGCACCGCGTCGAGGCCGGCGTGGGCGGCCGCCCACGCCACCAGCCCGCGGCGCTCCTCCCGGGCCCGGGCGAGCAGTCCGGAGTCGGCGGCGCTGAGGCGCTCCACCTCGGCCCGGTCGGCGGCCAGGACCGCGGCGACCAGGCGCTGCTCGTCCCCGAGAGTGCTCCGCGAAGCGCCCAGCCCGAGCAGCAGCTCGGCGGTCCGCGCATGCCCGCTGACGACCGCCGCTTCGTACGGCGTCTGCCCGGCGAAGCCAAACTCGTCGAGTGTCGTGTCGAGGTCGACGCCGTGCGCGGCCAGCAGCTCGACCCGCGCGTCCATGCCGTGCAGCACCGCCCAGGCCAGCTGGCCGGCCAGCATCTCGGCGGGTCCCATCGCGGCGTGCCCCAGCCGGCGCTTCCACGGACCACCGTCGCCGGTCCCGAGCCCGTACTCGAAGAGCAGCCGGAGGTGGCTGTCGTCGGGCCGGAACATCCGGTTGTAGAGCGCCTGCGCGTCGTTCGCGTCGGCACCCGCCTCCAGCAGCACCCGGGCCAGTGCGAGCCCGTGCGGGTGCGCCGGCTGGTTGCCCGGCCCACCCTCGCCCTCGCCGAAGCAACCGGTGAGCGCGGTGAACGGCGACGGCAGCCCGTGCCACAGGTAGCCGGCGTCGGCGTCCGCGCCGTGCTCGAGCAGCAGCCGCGCCGACTCGAGCGTCGCGGCCTCGGTGATCTCAGGCTCGTGGCGGGCGTAGGCGAGGTAGGTCAGCGGTGACCAGTCGAAGGGGCCACCCTCGCGGGTGGCGAGCCCCGGGTCGTCCTCCAGCAGCCTGCGCAGCCCATCGACGTCGCAGCGGGCCGCCGCCACCCAGACGTCGTCTGCACCGAGCGTCAGTTCGTCGGCGAGCATGGCGGCCGCCCGGGCCCGACGTTGCGGGTCGTCCTCGCCGTAGGTCAGGCAGGCCAGCCGGAGGAACTCGTCCTCGGGCCGCTCCTGCTCGGGCACCTCGTCCGGGGTGCGGTCGTACGAGCGCACCGGGTCGTCGGGCGGGTCGGCCATCACAAGCCGGTGCCTAGGCGTGCCCCTCGAACATCGAGGTGACCGAGCCGTCCTCGAAGACCTCGCGAATCGCCCGCGACACCAGCGGCGCGATCGAGAGGCAGGTGAGCTTGTCGAACTCGCGGTCGCTGGTCAGCGGCAGCGTGTTGGTGACCACGACCTCCTGGGCCGGGCAGTTCTTGAGCCGGTCCACCGCCGGCTCGGACAGGATCGCGTGGGTCGCCGCAATGACGACCCCGGCCGCGCCGTCGGCCATCAGCGCCTCGGCGGCCTTGGTAATGGTGCCGCCGGTGTCGATCATGTCGTCGACCAGCACGCAGGTGCGGCCGCGCACGTGGCCGACCACCCGGTTGGCGACGCTCTCGTTGGGCTGGTCGATGTTGCGGGTCTTGTGGATGAAGGCCAGCGGTACGCCGCCGAGCCGGGCCGACCACCGCTCCGCGACCTTGATCCGGCCGGCGTCCGGGGAGACCACGGCGAGCTCCTGGTCGCCATACTTCTTCGCGACGTGGTCGGCGAGGATCGGCAGCGCCATCAGGTGGTCGACCGGGCCGTCGAAGAAGCCCTGGATCTGGTCGGCGTGCAGGTCGACGGTGATCAGCCGGTCCGCGCCTGCGGTCTTGAACAGGTCGGCCATCAGCCGCGCCGAGATCGGCTCGCGGCCGCGGTGCTTCTTGTCCTGTCGGGCGTAGCCGTAGAACGGCATCACCACTGTGATCCGCTTGGCCGACGCCCGCTTGAGGGCATCGACCATGATCAGGTGCTCCATGATCCACTCGTTGATCGGCGCGGTGTGGCTCTGGAGCACGAAGGCGTCGCAACCCCGCACCGACTCCTCGTAGCGGACGTAGATCTCGGAGTTGGCGAACTCGTAGGCCTGCTGCGGCACCAGCTGGGTGCCGAGCAGGTCGGCAACCTCATTGGACAGCTCGGGGTGCGCCCGACCGCTGAAGACCATGAGGTTCTTCTCGGTGGTGCGCTTCATTCCCGTCAATGCGTGCTCCCGGCTCGCGGTCAGGTCACTCCGATTCTTCCACGCCTTCGAGGGCGCGCGCCGCCGCGTCCGCCTGCGGAGTGCCGGCGCGCTTGAACAGCGCCCACCGCCCCACGTTCCGCTGTGGGCCGCCGCTCACCGCGAGCGCGCCCGGCGGGACGCTGCGGCGTACGACGGTGCCGCCCGCCGTGCTGGCACCGTCGCCGATGTCGACCGGGGCCACGAACGTGTTGTTGGCGCCGGTGCGCGCGTGCCGGCCGACCACCGTGCGGTGCTTCTCGACGCCGTCGTAGTTGGCGAAGATCGTCCCCGCGCCGATGTTCGACCCTTCGCCGACCTCCGCGTCCCCGACGTAGGAGAGGTGCGGCACTTTGGCGCCGTCGCCGATCTGCGCGTTCTTGGTCTCCACGAACGTGCCGATCTTGCCCCCGACGCCCAGCGAGGTGCCGGGCCGCATGAACGAGAACGGACCCACGCTGGCCCGGTCCCCGACCACGGCGAGCTCGCCGTGGCTGCGGACCACGCGGGCACCGGCGCCGATCTCGCAGTCCTTGAGGGTGGTGTCCGGGCCGATGACGGCGTCCTCGGCCACCACGGTGGCTCCGAGCAGCTGAACGCCGGGGAGGATCGTGACGTCCGCGGCCAGCACCACGTCGGCGTCGATCCAGGTGGTCGCCGGGTCCATCACGGTGACGCCCTCGCGCATCCAGCGCGTCACGATCCGCTCGTTCATCCTCTGGCCCATCCGCGCCAGCTGGACGCGGTCGTTGACGCCCTCGGTCTGACCCACGTCGTCGATCGCGTGCGCACCGACGTGCAGCCCGGACTCGTGGGCGAGCTTGACGGTGTCGGTGAGGTAGTACTCGCCCTTGGCGTTGTCATTGGACAGCCGCGGGAGCGCGTCGACGAGGAAGGCCGCGTCGAAGGCCAGGATCCCCGAGTTGATCTCCTGGATCCCCCGCTGCTCCTCGGAGGCGTCCTTCTCCTCGACGATCGACTCGACGTCGCCGTCGTCGTTGCGGACCACCCGGCCGTAGCCGGCCGGGTCCCCGAGCACCCCGGACAGGATGCTCACCGCGCGCTGTGCGGCCTCGTGCTCCTCGGCGAACGTGCGCAGGCTCTCCGCCTCGAGCAGCGGCGTGTCGCCGTACGCCACCAGCACCGTGCCGGAGGGCTGCTCGCCGGCCAGCGCGACCGCCTCCATGGCGACCCGGACGGCGTGCCCGGTGCCCTGCTGTTCCTCCTGGACCGCGAGCAGCGCGTCGGGGACCAGCGCCTGGATGTGCGGACCTACCTCCTCGCGCTGGTGGCCGACCACCACCACGATCCGGCGCGGCTGCACCGCCTGCACGGCCGCCAGCACATGGCCGACCATGCTGCGCCCCGCCACCGGATGCAGGACCTTCATGGTCTTCGACTTCATCCGGGTGCCGCCTCCGGCGGCCAGGACGATGACTGTCAGCTCACCACTCACGCTCCCCGGGTAGGAGTCGAACCTACGTCGCTAGTCCTGATTCAAAGTCAGGCGGGCCCTGCCGGCAGACCAACCGGGGATTGGCCTCAAACCTTAGGCCCGCCCCCTGGGTTGCGTTGGGTTGCGTCATACGGACGGGGCAAGCGGGTGCTCCCTCCGTATGACGTCCCGACGGTGCGATCGACGTCGCGATGCTCACGCGGCGGCCGACCAGCCGTTGCTGCGCAATGCCTCCTCGATCTGCCCGTAGAAGGCATCGGGCTCGAGGCGCAGTCCGAGGAGTGGCACACGCAGGACGGTGTCGCCTGCGATGGCGAGAGAGTTCTGACGGAGCGCGTCTCCGACGACCTTGCTCGCCCAGGAGTGGTGGATGCCCTCGACTTCGACCACGAGGTGCCACTCCGGCCAGTAGAGGTCCAGGTAATAGCGGCCGCGCTTGTCGCGTCGCAAAGCCTGCTGTTGCGGGGGTGGCAGCCCGCGCCGTCTGAGCTCCCGCACCACGTCCAATTCACCCAGCGACCGAGCTCCGCCCAACAGGTCGGCGACAACGGCGTACAACAGCCCGCGCCGCTTGTCTCTCAGAATCCGCAGCGCCTCGTGTCCGATCGACTCGGCCCGTGCCAGGCCTTGCTGGACAGTCGCCGTCATCAGGAACGACGCCTCCCTTTCAGACCCGGCCCACAGGAAACCACGCACCGCCGCCACCTCGGGACGAGTGCGCGGGATGCCGAACGGCATGGTGTCTTCTGCCACCCACCGCCTGGTCTGACGGATGTTGTAGCGGCGGTTGCGTCGTATCTTCGCTCCCCTCGGCACCGACACCCTGATCCGATCGACGACGAAGTGCTCGAGGCCGCCTGCCTTGAGCGCCGACGCGCCGTCCAGCATGGCCCGTGGCCCGCCCTGGAACACCGCGGCCCAGTGGTGGCCCCAGTCCTCGACGGGTCCGTTGTGCAGACACACGGACTGGTCCCCGATCAGTTGCCAGCGCTTCATGCGCACCTGTCCGCGAATTTCCCAGCGGGTGATGCCGAGGGCGTAGAGCTGCTTGCGAGACAGCACCCACCCCTGGACGCCGCCCAGCTCGCGAGCAGCCCGGAAGCGCTCGTCGTCCACCGGGATCCTGGCCATGCTGACGAGCGTTCCCACGCAGCCTGGGCCTCAACGGCGGGATTCCTCATCTGTGGACAGCCGCGGCGAGCCATGGGACGTCATACGGACGGAGCAAGCGGGTGCTCCGTCCGTATGACGCAACCCAACGCAACCCGGCTGGGACGTACCCTCACCGCGTGGACCTGCCTGTCATGCCGCCCGTGCAGCCGATGCTCGCCAAGTCGGTCAAGGGCATCCCCGATCCCGGCAAGTACGGCGGGCTCAGCTTCGAGCCGAAGTGGGACGGGTTCCGGTGCATCGTGTTCCGCGACGGCGACGAGGTGGAGCTGACCAGCCGCAACACCAAGCCGCTGACCCGCTACTTCCCGGAGCTGGTCGAGGCGGTGAGGGAGCAGCTGCCCGAGCGCTGCGTGCTCGACGGCGAGGTCTTCGTGGCGATCGGCAACCGGCTGGAGTTCGAGACGCTCCAGGAGCGGATCCACCCGGCCAAGTCCCGGGTCGACATGCTGGCCGAGAAGACGCCGGCCGGGTTCGTGGCCTTCGACCTGCTGGCGCTCGGCGACGAGTCGTACGTCGACCGGCCGCTCCGCGAGCGCCGGGCCGCGATGGAGGAGTCGCTGGCCGGGCTGGCCGGGCCCTGCTACCTGACCCGGACCACCACCGACGCCGCCGAGGCGGAGCGCTGGTTCGAGCACTTCGAGGGCGCCGGCCTCGACGGCGTGGTCGCCAAGCCGCTGGACGCGCCGTACACCCAGAACGGCCGCACCATGTTCAAGATCAAGCACGCGCGCACCGCCGACGTGGTCGTCGCCGGCTACCGCGAGCACAAGAACAGCACCCCGGAGCGGCCGCTGCTCGGCAGTCTCCTGCTCGGGCTGTACGCAGACGGCAAGCTGCAGCACATCGGCGTCAGCGCCAGCTTCACCGAGGCACGGCGGGCCGAGCTGTACGACGAGCTGCAGCCGCTCGTCTGCGACATCAGCGAGCACCCGTGGGGTGAGTGGCAGGAATGGGCGATCGCCAACCCGGACCGGGTGCCCGGCACGCAGAGCCGCTGGAGCGCGGGCAAGGACCTCTCCTTCACGCCGCTGCGGCCCGAACGGGTGGTCGAGGTCGGCTACGAGCACATGGAGGGGCGTCGGTTCCGGCACACCGCGCAGTTCAAGCGGTGGCGGCCCGACCGCGACCCGGAGTCGTGCGGCTACGAGCAGCTCGAGGAGGTCGTCTCCTACGAGCTCGGCGAGGTCCTCAGCGGAAAGTGAGCGACTAGTGCCCCGCGTCGGAAGTGTTCGTTCGGTTGGCGTGCTCAGCGTGCGCGCATCGCAAGGCGCCGGAGCGAAGGCGCTGTAGGTCCATCACCGAGTGACGGCAACGCCGCGAGGTGCGTGCGATGTGTGCGCGAAGCGCATGAAGACTTCCGACGCGGGGCACTAGAGTCGCGGCGTGGCCGAGAACCCTCCTGAGACCCCCGACTACGACGTGGTGCTGCTCGTCGAGCAGCCCCTGACCCACGTCGACGCGGCACAGGTCCGCTCCCTGCACGAGGGGCTCGACGAGCCGGTCACCTACCACGTCCTGCTCCCCGTCGAGGACGCCGCGGCGCGGATCGAGGCGGCGATGGGCAGCGTCACCGGCCACGACCTCGTGCCCGGCCCGTCCATCGCCGTACCGGCCCCCGACCTCGCCGAGATCGCCAAGGAGACCAAGGACCAGGCCAACCAGGCGCTCGAGGCCACGCTCACCGCGTTGCGGGCCGCCGGCGCGAGCGCTCGCGGACAGGTGGTCTCCGACCACCCGATCCGCGCCCTGGCCGCCAAGGTCGCCGAGGTCGACGGCCGCGAGGCGATCATCCTGACCCGTACGCACGTGGTGGCCGAGTTCTTCCACGTCGACTGGACCTCGCAGGCCCGCCGCAAGATCGGCGTTCCGGTGCTGCACCTGCTCGAGCACGAGAACTTCAACGAGCAGGCCGGCGGCGGCGAGGGCGCGTCGCTCATCTGAGATGCCAAATGTATTCAGCAGAGCTTTCGGACGTCGGGACGGTGCTGCGGTCGTTTCGACGTACGCCGCGGTGCTCGACGGCGCCCACCTCTGGCTCGACGTCGATGCCGCAGCCGGACCGGTCTCGCTCCGGGACACCGAGGCCAGGGCCGTCACCGAGCTGGGTGACCAGCCCTACGACCTGACCGGGCTCACGGGCTCGACGTACGACGTGCTCGCCGGCAAGGCGCAGGTCGAGCTCGCCAGCGAGCTCGAGCGGCCCCTGACCCGCACGCCGGTGGCCCCCGACGGCGTGACGCAGTGGGAGGTCGTCCGGCTCGGCGACGGGCGGCTTCGGCTGGACCGCGGCACGGTGCCGGCGACCGCGGAGCTCGACGGGATCGACGTGCGCGGGGACCGGGTGCACCTGCGGATCCGGCCGGCCGACGGCGTCGAGCTGGGCTGCCACCTGCTCCTGCTGGACACCGACGACCAGGTGCTCGAGACCCTGCCCGTCACCGCGCACGACGGGCAGGTGGAGGCGCTGGTCGGCGTCGACGACCTGCCGGCGGGCTACTTCGGGGTGCTCCGGCTGGCCGTCGGGACCGACGCTTCCTGGGTCCGGGTCCGCCGCCGGGCCAACGACCTCACGGACCCCAACCGTGCGGTGCTCCTCCCCGAGCTGTACGCCGTCGACCCCGACGGCGAGCCGGTGCCCGACCGGCCGCGCGCCCGGTTCCGCTGGAACCCGGACGGGCTGCTCGCGGTCCGCTCCATCGACCCGGACGAGCCGCTGTGAGGATCACGTTCCTCACCCAGTCCGCGCACAAGCTGGGCGGCACCGAGCGCTCCGCGGTCACCCAGGCCAACGCGCTGGCCGCGGCCGGCCACGACGTCCGGATCCTCAGCGTGGTCAAAGTGGCCGAGCAGCCGGCCTTCGCGATCGACGACCGGGTCGTGGTGGAGCACCTCGTGGACCTGACCGGGTCGTACGACGAGGCGCTGCACGCCCGCGAGTCGGCGCTGGTCCCGCCGCGGTGGGACAGGCAGTTCTCGGCGCTCACCGACATCGGGCTCGAGCACGGGCTCACCCGCCTCGACACCGACGTGCTGGTCACCGTGACCCCGGCGTTGCTCGCGTGCGCGGTGCAGTTCGTGCCGGACCAGGTGGTGGTCGTCCACCAGGAGCACCGGTCGTCCTCGCAGCGCACCTCGGGCATGGAGCCGCTGCTCATCAACGCACCGCGCGCCGACGTGGTGGCGCTGCTGACGCCGACGATCGCGGACTGGCTGCGTCGCCAGCTCGGGCCGGTCGCGCCCGAGCTTGTCGCCATGCCGAACCCGCTCCCGCAGGGGTTCGCGCCGCGCTCGCTGCTCGACTCCAGGACGATCGTGGCGGCCGGCCGGCTGGTGATGGAGAAGCAGTTCACCAAGCTGGTGGAGGCCTTCGGCGACGTCGCCGGCCAGCTGCCCGGCTGGCGGCTGCGGATCCTCGGTCAGGGCCACCAGCGACCGCACCTGGTCCGCGAGACCCGCAAGCGCGGCCTCTGGGACCGGGTCGAGCTGCCCGGCAGCACCAGTGACATGGCGAGTGAGTGGGCCAGGGCGAGCATCTGCGCGCTGACCTCGCGCGCCGAGGGGTTCCCACTCGGGCTGCAGGAGGCGATGGCGGCCGGGGTCCCGGGCGTCAGCTTCGACTGCGCGTCCGGACCGCGCGAGATCATCCAGCACGAGGTCAATGGCCTCCTGGTCGCACCCGAGTCCATCGCCGGAATGTCCGCGGCGCTCCTCCGACTGGCCAGCGACGACGACCTCAGGCACCGGCTCGGCGCGGGTGCGCTCGACTCCGCGAAGCAGTACGACGCCGACCTGATCGCCCAGCGCTGGCTGGAGATCTTCGAGGCCGCGATCGCGCGGCGTGCGGGCCGGCCCCGGTTCGCCACCCTGTCGGCCGCACCACTGCCGGAGCCGCCGGCCGCGCCGTCGTACGACGCCACCGGGGTCACCCCGGCCACCGCCCGGCACGAGGCTCTGTCGCTCGCGACGACCTGCGCGGCGGCCACCGGCGCCGACTACGTGGTCGTCCCACCGCACGGCTCGGAGGTCCCTGCGGTGGTGCTGCCGATGGCGGCACGGCAGCGGTTCCTCCAGGAGCTCGCGACTGCCGCGGCGCCGTCGTACCTCTCGCTGCGCGACCCGGCCGCCAACGGCTGGCACGAGCGCCGCGGCCCGATCGCCGAGCTCGCTGTCGACCTGCTCCGTGGGCGCACCTCCGCAGTCGCGCTCGAGCCGTGGCCGCAGGCGGGAGATCACGCCTCCGTGCTGAGCCAGGGATGCACCGTGGAGGTGGAGTTCTGGGAGGAGGGCGTGGACGGGCAGCTGGTCGCGCCCCGGCGCAACCGGTACACCCAGCGACTCCCCCGCAGCGTCGCCACCGTCACCACCGAGGTCGACGGGGTCCGCGTGCCGACGCTGCCGCTCATGGCCGCGCCGACGGTGCACGAGTGCACCTTCCCGGTCGACGTGGTCCTCACCTGGGTGGACGGCCGGGACCCGGCCTGGAACCACGCCCGCCGCGACCGGCTGGCCGGGTTGTCCGGGACCGCCACCACCCGCGAGTCGAGCGGGCAGGCGCGGTTCGTGTCACGCGACGAGCTGCGCTACTCCCTGCGGAGCATCCACCTCTTCGCACCGTGGGTACGCCGGATCCACCTGGTCACCGCCGGCCAGGTGCCCGAGTGGCTCGACGCCTCGCACCCCCAGGTGACCGTCGTCGATCACGCTGCGATCCTGCCGGCGGACGCGCTGCCGACGTTCAACTCTCATGCGATCGAGTCGGCGCTGCACAAGGTGCCCGACCTCACCGAGCACTTCGTCTACCTCAACGACGACTTCTTCCTCGGCCGGCCGCTGGGCCCGGAGACGTTCTTCAGCCCGGCCGGCCTGGCCGCGGTGTGGCTCTCCCCGAACACGATCGGGCTCGACGAGACGCCCAACGCGCCGCCGTACCTCAAGGCCGCGTGGAACAACCGGCGCCTGCTGCAGGAGACGTTCGGCGCCGTGGTCACCGACAACCTCGCGCACGCGCCCTACCCGCAGCGCCGCTCGGTGCTCGAGGAGATCGAACGACGTTTCCCCCAGGAGGTCGCTCGCACCGCGCGATCACCGTTCCGCTCCGACACGGACCTGTCGATGCTGAGCTCCTTCGCCCAGCACTACGGGCTGCTCACCGGGACCTCCTACGTCGCCGAGCATCCTGACCAGTCCGAGCGTGCCTACATCAACATCAGCAACAGCGACCTCGAGTGGCAGCTGAAGAAGGCCCTCGAGCGGCAGCAGGACTTCCTCTGCCTCGCCGACCACCACGACCACGCCCTGAACGCCGAGCGGCTCGACCGGACTCTCGCCGAGTTCATGTCCGCGTACTTCCCTGTGGCCGCCCCATGGGAGCGGGAGGGCTAGGCAACTTTTCTTGTTGGTGTTCTGTTACCGAACGCTGAACATATTGTGGTTGCGCCGTGACCGACACGTAGGCCGATCGGCCTACCGTTCAATTGTCGGTGGCCCTCGGGTTGCCGATCTGGGGGAATGTATCAACGTGCACTCTGGGGGGAGCGCGAGGAGACACGATCCCAGCCCGAAAGGACCTCCCTGTGCGGGTGTCGGGGGACATCACTCAGGGGGCTCGTCGGGGGACGAGCCACAGGGCCCCTTCGCAAAGGGTTCCCGCCCAGGTGCTCATGGGGATGCACCGGGTGGGCCCTTTCGCATTTCGGGTCAGTCGGTGGTTGAGGAAGGCGTTCTGCGCCTGTCAGTCGGCGGTTGAGGAAGGCGTTCTGCGCCTGTCAGTCGGCGGTTGAGGAAGGCGTTCTGCGCCTGTCTCGAAACCACCGCACCCGGGCTGGAACGCAACCACCGTGGCCCGTCCCAGCCAAGCCTTACGTGGTTTTCGAGACGGTTGCTGCGCAACCTCCTCAACCACCGTCACGGGTGCCCTGCCACCAGGACAGCAGCCCGAGCCCGCCGGCGGTGATCGCGGAGAGTGAGGCCGCTCCGAGCGCGGCGTCGCGGCTGGAGAGCAGGAGGGCGATGAGCAAGTACAGCCCGGTCAGCACGACCAGGAATCGCGCGGCAGTGAGCCACTGTTGCCGGGCCAGCTCGCGGGACATCGCGCGCACCTCGTCGGGCGTGCGACCCTCGCCCATCCGCCAGGCGCCCGGCGTGCCGCGGTAGAGCCGCCAGGCGAACCGGGCCAGCACGAGTCCGCCGCCGACGAAGACGACGCCCGCGACCACCAGACCGCCCACCGTGTCGGAGCGCAGCAGCCCCACCATCCCGAAGAGCAGGAAGGCGATGGCGACGAAAATCACCATGCTGGCGGCGAGCTTCTTCGATGCCGATGGCGCCCGCCGCTGCTCGGTCGGCGAGCTCACGCCGGGCCGATCCAGTTGCCGTCGGAGTCCCAGTGCTCCTCGACCTTCTTGCTCGGCTGCACGCGCGGGGGCTCGCCGGGCATCTTCGGGTAGTCCGGCGGGAACGGCATCTCGCCGCCCGGGAGCTCGTCGTACAGCTTCAGCAGCGGCTCTATCGAGTACGCCGTGTCGTCGATCGTCGCCCAGGGGTCGCCGTCCTGCACCCGCTCGGGCACCGTCAACAGGTTGTACTCCCCCGGGTCGGTGACCGTGGCGAGCTCCTCCCACGTCATCGGGGTCGAGACCGGCGCCCCCAGGATCGGTCGCAGCGAGTACGCCGACGCGATGGTCCGGTCGCGGCAGTTCTGGTTGTAGTCGACGAAGATCCGCTCCCCGCGCTCCTCCTTCCACCAGTTCACCGTGACGCCGGAGTCGCGCCGGGCCAGCTCGCGGCCGAACCCGATGGCCGCGTGCCGGACGTCGACGAACTCCCACTTGGGCTCGATCCGGACGAAGACGTGCACTCCGCGGTTGCCCGAGGTCTTCGGGTAGCCCCGGAGCCCGAGCTCCTCGAGCAGCTCGCGGGCGACCCCCGCCACGCGGACCGCGTCGGTGAACGACGTCCCGGGCTGCGGGTCGAGGTCGAGGCGCAGCTCGTCGGGCCGGTCCACGTCGCGGCTGCGCACGGGCCAGGGGTGGAAGGTCAGCGTGCCCATGTGGGCGCACCACACCGGCACCGCGATCTCGGTCGGGCAGATCTCCTCGGCGGTCCGGCCGGAGGGGAAGGTGATCTCGACCGACTCCAGGTAGTCGGGCGCGCCCTTGGGCACCCGCTTCTGGTAGAACGCGTCGGCGTCGCGGTCCTCCCGGCTGGTCGCCAGCTTCATCCCGGGCCGGACGCCGGACGTCCACCGCTCCAGCGCGGTCGGCCGGTCGCGCAGCGCGCGCATCAGGCCGTCCTCGACCGAGGCGAAGTACTCCGCCACCATCAGCTTGGTGATCTCGGGGGTCCGGTCGGTGGCCTCGTAGATCACCCGGTCCGGGCTGGAGACCCGGACAGCGCGGTCACCGGCCTGGACCTCGACGGCTGCGGCTTTGGCCACCGCGTCACGCCTTCTGCGCGTAGAACGATGCCGCCGGCCCGTTGCGGTTGTCGGTGACCTCGTGGGCCACCTGGACCTCGAACCCGTGTGCCTCGAAGACGTCGAGGATGGTCTGCCTCTCGATCCACCCAGTGGTGGTGTGCACGCCACCGATGAACTTCGCCTCGTTGGTGGGGTTCTTCTTGTACGCGCGGCGGTGCAGGGCGTACGGCCGCCCGCGGAACTCGTGCTCCTCCTCGCCGATGAACCACCTCTTGTAGCGCTTGTCGTTCCGCGGCATCACCTCGAAGTCGAGGTAGTGGGTCCAGAGATAGACCTGGTCGCCGGTGCGGCAGATGGCGTCCAGGACCCCGACCGGGTCGGACAGGTGGTAGAGGATCCCGGCCGCGAGAACCACGTCGTACCTCGTCTCGTTGGTCTGCAGCCACGGGACGAAGTTGCCGAGCCGGAACGTGGTGCGGTCCAGGCCGAAGAGCTGCTGGACGAGGAGGCACCGGAGGTAGCACAGGGAGTTGGCCTCGATGGCGTGGATCTCGGCGGCCCCGGCCTGCTCGAGCATGTAGGTGTGGCCGCCCTCCAGCGGCCCCAGCTCCAGCACCCGCTTGCCGGTCATCCCGCCGGCGAGGTCGATGGCCCACTGGACGCGCTCGTCGCTGAAGAGTGGGACCTCACCCGAGGGCAGCCCCGGCAGGGCGGACGTCCACTGGCTCTCGAAGAGCGCCACCACGGCCTCGGGGGTGGGCGCCGCGTCCACGTACTTGTCGTTGACGACAAGATCCATGGCGCGACCCTACAGAGCACGCACGCGGTTGTTGCGGGGGTTGTGCTCCAGCTCGACCAGGCCCAGGCCTTCGAGCAGCGGCGGGAGGTACATGCCGAACCGGCCGCGGTAGCCCTTCCGCTGGCCGTACCAGCCGCCGACCGGGTTGTCCTCGGCGCGGCCGAACGCCTCGACCGTGCCCTCGGCGGCGTCCTTCTTCTCGTCGGCAGCGCCCAGCGGCACCCAGTCCCCCTGGTCTCGCAACCAGACGTGGAGGTGGTCGATCGCACTGAGCAAGTAGGTGAGCTTCGTCGAGCCGACCTGACAGACGAGCAGCGGCGGGTCTGCTGCCTCGTCCTTGTGCATCGTGTACGACGAGCTGCCCGGCGCGGTGGTCAGCTGCCAGGGGTCGTCCGCGGTTCCGGATCCGTCCACCCCGGCAACGTACTAGCCGAGTCGGCGTTCCTGCTGACGAGTACCCGCCGAGTCGGCGTTACCGATGAGCAGTAACGACGGCTCGCCGACGAACGATGTATCGGCAGGCGCCGAGTCGGGGTTACTGATGAGCAGTAACCCCGACTCGGCGGGGTCAGAGGAGTGAGTTGGGCTCGAACCTCGGAGTCTGGTCGAGGTCCTCGCGGGTCGGCCGGACGAACTCGAAGCCGGACGTCGTGACCAGCTGCCAGGCCGGGTCGGCCCCCGGGCCGCTGCGTAGCTCCTCGGCGCACGCCTCGTGCATCGGCGGCAGGTGGAAGGCGTTGCGAGCCACCTCGTCGGCGGTCCCGAGGAACGCGATCGGCCGGCCAAGCGACATCGCGCAGCCGCCACACACCCGCGACAGCGCGCACTGCGTCACCCAGCGCCGGTCGTGGACCCGCGAGGCCTCGGACAGGATCATGTCGCCTGCCGCTGTGTCGACTTGCCGCGCGACCAGACGCCCAGCTCCTGGATCCGGGCCGGTCGCTCGGCGTCGGACCTGCGCCGGCGGGACCGCGCCGGAGTCGGCGGGTCGGGCTGGTCGCTGGTCGTCCAGCTGTTCGGCACCGAGAGCTTGATGATCGTGCGCAGCGCCTGGCCGTACTGCTTGTAGAGCGGGCCGGTGGTGTAGGGGATGTCGTACTTGTCGCACAGCTCCCGCACCCGCACCGAGATCTCGGCGTAGCGGTTGCTGGGCAGGTCCGGGTAGAGGTGGTGCTCGATCTGGAAGCCGAGGTTGCCGGACATGACGTGCAGCAGCGGGCCGCCCTTGAAGTTCGCGGCCCCGAGGATCTGGCGCAGGTACCACTCGGCCCGGGTCTCGTCCTCGATCTCCTCCTCGGTGAAGTGCAGCGCCCCGTCCGGGAAGTGGCCGCAGAAGATGATCACGTAGGACCACAGGTTCCGGGTCAGGTTCGCGGCGGCGTTGGCGACCAGGGTGGTCTTCCACTGCCTGCCGGACAGCGCCGGATAGACGACGTAGTCCTTGAGCACCTGGTTGCGGCCCTTGCGCGCGATCTGGCGCAGCTGCCGCTTCATCTCCTTCGGGTCCTTCTCGCCCTTGCGGATCCGCTCGATGTCGAGGTCGTGGAGGGCGACACCCCACTGGAAGAGCGTCGCGAGCAGCGCGTTGTAGACCGGCTGCCCGATGTTCATCGGCCGCCACTTCTGCTCCCGGGCCAGGCGCAGGATGCCGTAGCCGATGTCGTTGTCGTAGCCGAGCACGTTGGTGAACTGGTGGTGGATGTAGTTGTGCGAGTGCTTCCACTGCTCCGCCGGCTGCGCGGTGTCCCACTCCCAGTTGGAGGAGTGGATCTCGGGGTCGTTCATCCAGTCCCACTGGCCGTGCATGACGTTGTGGCCGATCTCCATGTTCTCGAGGATCTTATGGAGGGCCAGGAACGTCGCGCCCCCGACTGCGGCGGGCAGGCGTGTCGTCTTCGACTGGGTGCCGAGCAGCAGGGTGAGCCGGCCGGCCACCGCGAGCCCACGCTGGATCCTGATCAGCCGGTTGATGTACGCCGCGTCGGCATCCCCTCGCGACTCCTCGATCTCCTTGCGGAGCTCGTCGAGCTCGCGGCCGAGCTGCTCGATCTCCTCGTCAGTGAGGTGCATGTACTCCTGGACGTCCGATATGGCCATGTCATATCCCTTTCAGATGTCGAACGTGCACTCGCCGACGGCGGTGGTCACGCAGGTCTGCACCGGCTCGTTCGGCTCCCCGAACTCGTCGCCGTTGCGGAGGTCGCGCACCTTGCCGGACACGAGGGTCAGGGTGCAGGTGTGGCAGATGCCCATCCGGCAGCCGAACGGCATCCCGATGCCGGCCTCCTCGCCGGCCTCGAGGACCGTGGTGGCGCCGTCGGACTCGGCGGTCTTGCCGCTGTTGCGGAACGTGATGGTGCCGCCCTCGCCGCCTTCGCCGCCCAGCTCGAGCGTGAACCGCTCGAGGTGGAGCCGGTCCTCCAGGTCGGCCGCCTCGAAGTGCTCGGTGATCGCATCGAGCATCGGCGAGGGGCCGCAGGCGTAGGTCTCGCGCTCGCGCCAGTCCGGACACAGGTCGTCGAGGTCGGCGAGCTCCAGCATCCCGTCGGTGTCGGTGTAGAGCCGGTGCACCTCGAGCGAGTCGTGCCTCTCCTCCAGGTCCGCGATCTCGCGCCGGAAGATCATCCGCTCCTCGGTCGGCGAGGAGTAGTGGAGGACGACATCCGGCATCGAGCCGCGACGGTCGAGCGTGCGCAGCATTGCCATCACCGGCGTGACGCCGCTGCCACCGACGAGGAACAGCATCTTGTCCGGCGGCGGGTCGGGCAGCACGAAGTCGCCCTCGGGCATCGCGAGCCGCACGATGCTCCCCGGCTCGAGCCCCTTGACCAGGTGCGAGGAGAGCAGCCCCTCCGGCATGGCCCGCACCGTGATCGCGATCGTGCGGCCGCTGCGCTTGGGTGCGGAGCTGACCGAGTAGGAGCGCCACTGGAACTTGCCGTTCACCTGGACGCCGATCCCGACGTACTGGCCGGGGCGATGGTCGTAGCGCCAGCCCCAGCCCGGGCGGATCACCAGCGTCGCGGCGTCCTCGGTCTCCGGCACCACCTTCTCGACGCGGCCGCGCAGCTCGCGCGAGCTCCACAGCGGGTTGAGCAGGGTCAGGTAGTCGTCCGGCAGCAGCGGCGTGGTCAGCTTCGAGCCCGCCCGGCGGACTCGTTCCCACGGGATCGTCCCCGACATTGATCTCCCCCCGGTGGAGTCCTTTGGGTTCAGTGAATTTCAGTGAACAAGTGTTCTCCCAATGCGTCAACAGCGGTACCCACGTTTGTGGCATTCATTACTCTGTGCGGCATGGACTACACCGTGGAGAAGTCGGACGCCGAGTGGCGTGCGGAGCTGTCCCCCGAGGAGTACGCCGTGCTCCGCAAGGCCGGCACCGAACGCGCGTTCACGGGGGAATACACCGACACCGAGACCACCGGCGTCTATCGCTGCAAGGCCTGCCAGGCCAAGCTCTTCGAGTCGGACACCAAGTTCCACTCGGGGTGTGGCTGGCCGTCGTTCTACCAGCCGATCACCGACACCGTGGAATACATCGATGACACCACGATGGGGATGAAGCGGGTGGAGGTCCGCTGCGCCAACTGCGGCTCCCACCTCGGGCACGTCTTCCCCGACGGCTACGGCACGCCGACCGGCGACCGCTTCTGCATCAACTCCATCAGCCTGACGCTCGAGCCGGCCGAGAGCTCCTAGCCCGCGTCGACGAGGGCGGAAGACACGAGCACTACGCCGGCGCCGTACGTCTCGTCGGCCCAGGCCTGCAGCGATCCGTCGTCGTAGTAGACGTCGACGAGCACGTGGCCGTCGCTGCCCTCGCCGCCGTACGCGCCGAGCACGCCGGGCGCCTCCTGCAGCTCGGCCGCGATCCGCTCGAGCTCGCCGTCGTCGTACGACGTCGCCGGGGTGGGTGTCGGGGTGGGCGTGGGCATCGCCGGGTCGTAGAGCGCGCCGGAGATCGCCTCGGTCGCGGTGAAGGAGGTGCCGTCCCACGTGCCGGTGAGGGCGTAGGTGCCCCACCGGATGTCGCCCTGCTGGTCGTAGGTGCCCTCGTGGTCGGCCCAGTCCCAGTCGATCAGCGCCGGCCCGCCGCACTGCGGCGGGTAGGACTCGGCGATCGGCCCGAGACAGAGCTCGGGCGAGCCCGTGTCCATCACGGTGGCCAGGTCGCGGGTGCGCACCGGGCCGTCGGGCACGGCCGCTACGGGCGGCCCGGAGGCCGAGGGAGTCGAGCCGGGGTCACGGGCGACGTCGTCGGAGCCCCCGTCGCTGCAGGCTGTCCCGGCCAGGACGAGGGCGGTCAGGGCAGCAAGCAGCAACGAGGGCGTCCGCACGTGGCTGGGACGCGAGTGCCGCCGGGTCGGTTCCCGCGGGATCAAGGCAGCCGGTCGACGAGGTCGGCAACCGGGGTCAGCGAGCCGGTGAAGAACGGGACCTCCTCGCGGACGTGGCGCCGGGTCTCGGACCCGCGCAGGTGCCGCATCAGGTCGACGATGCGGGGCAGGTCGTCGGCCTCGAACGCGAGGATCCACTCGTAGTCGCCGAGCGCGAAGCTGGCGACGGTGTTGGCGCGGACGTCGGGGTAGTCGCGCGCCATCTTGCCGTGCTCGGCGAGCAGCCCGCGGCGCTCCTCGTCGTCGAGGAGGTACCACTCGTAGGACCGCACGAACGGGTAGACGCACAGGTGCGTCTTCGGCTCCTCGTCGGCGAGGAACGCCGGCACGTGGCTGCGGTTGAACTCCGCGGGCCGGTGCAGCGCCAGCTGCGACCACACCGGCGCGAGCCGCCGGCCGAACGCCGTGCGCCGGAAGCGGTGGTACGCCGCCTGCAGCTCCTCGGAGTCGGCGGCGTGCCACCACACCATCAGGTCGGCGTCGGCGCGCAGGCCGCTGACGTCGTACACGCCCCGGACCACGACGTCGCCCTCGGCGAGCTCTGCGAACAGCTTCTCGACCTCGCCACCCTCTGCGGCTCGGTCTGCCTCGTCACCGAGCACGTCGGCGAGACGGAAGACCGACCACATCGTGTAGCGGATGCTGTCGTTGATCTCCCGGACGCGGGCGGCGTTCGACTGCGTCGGGGCGGGATCGTCGGTCATGCCTCCATTGTGCCGGTCGCCGACGGTGCCGAGTCGCTCAGGTGAGCACCTCGGCCCGGGCGCCGTCGGGCTGCGTGATCTCGGCCGGCACGGGGGCGCGCCAGATGGCGGCCGAGATGCACAGCGCCCACAGGAGGGCGACCGGGATGCTGAACGCGCCCATCAACACGGCGACGGCACCGAGGACTACGACGCCGCACCCGAGACTGACGAACGCCGCCCAGCGGGCGACCACGCCAGTCCGCAGCACCAGCACGCCCATCGAGATCGCCAACAGGGCGAACGTGCCCATCACCGCAACCCCGAGGACGGTGTAGTTCAGCGCCGTGGAGTAGCGGAGCACGTCGACGTTCGGAAGCGGCTCGTCCTGCCCCTTCACCAGATGACCCACGACTCCGCGCAGCGCCGCCGAGACCAGCAGGGTGGCCGTGAACGCGGTCGCCATCGCGCGGGCGAACGGCGGTCAGGCGCGGGGACCGGTCACCCACCGAGATCAGCAGGTGGTTGCTCAGCACCGCGAAGGACACCGCGGTCACGAACGCGAACGCCATGGAGACCAGGCCCGACGTGACGTTCGAGTCCTGCTGCCACCACTCCAGCAGCGCGGCGTCACTGGCGTCGTGCGGCACGTTGATGCTGCCGACGGTCCAGAACAAGCAGCAGGCGAAGCCAGCGCGGCCAGCGCGGCGATCCTGGCGGGTGTCGATTGGGTGGGCATGGCGTGCTCCTGTCGAGAAAGGAAAGTGATCCCACGAGCGTCGACGAGGAGCACGTCGGGCGCATCGGAGCGCACACCGTTCCCGGGATCAGGGTCTGCCCGGATCACCATGGAGCCGTCCGGTGCCACGATGGGCCGGTGAGCCTGGTGTGGCGGGTCGTCGCGCGGGCGGTCGCGTGGCCGTTGGTCCCCGCGCTGCTGGTCGGCGTCGCGCTCGTCGAGGCCGCGGACCACGACAGCGGTCCGACCACCATGCAAGACGTCCTCGTCGGGAGCTCGTACGCCCTCGCGGTGCTGGTGCCGTACGCCGTGGGGGCTCTCGCGGCTCTGCGCTCCGGCGACTGACCGGCGCTATCGGCCCACGTCGGAGTACGCCGTGTCCGGGTCCGCCAGCTTGTCGGGGTCGACCACGACGCGGTCGACGATGAGCGGGCGAACCACGTCGACGACGTCCCAGACGTTGACGTTCATGGCCGCCAGGATCCGGTCCGCGTCGTCGAGCCAGAAGGCCACGAACTCGCGGGCGCCCAGGTCACCGCGGACCACGACCCGCACGGTGTCCTCGCGACCGGCGTGGCCGACGTACTCCATGCCCAGGTCGTACTGGTCGCTGAAGAAGTACGGCAGCCGGTCGTAGCCGGCATCGCTGCCCAGGATCGCGGCCGCCGCGGTCGCCGGATGGTTGAGCGCGGTGGCCCAGTGCTCGACGCGGATGCGGTGACCCAGCGTGGGGTGGGCCTGGTTGGCGATGTCGCCGACGGCGTACACGTCCGGCTCCCTGGTCCGCAACGAGGCGTCGACCAGGACCCCGTTGTCGACGTCGAGGCCGGCCGCCTCCGCCAGCTCCGTCCGCGGCCGCACCCCGACGCCGAGGAGGACCGCGTCGCCCGCGACCTCGGTGCCGTCCTCGAGGCGGACCCCGGTCGGGCTGATCTCCGCGATCGACGCGCCGAGCCGGAGGTCGACACCGTGGTCGCGGTGCAGGTCGGCGAAGACCTGGCCCATCTCCGGGCCGAGGACACCGAGCAGGGGCAGCTCGGCGGCCTCGAGGATCGTGACTTCGGTGCCGGCGTCCCGAGCCGCAGCGGCCACCTCGAGCCCGATCCACCCCGCGCCGATGACGACCAGCCGTCTGCCCTCGCCGAACGTCGCCCGGATCTGGTCGGAGTCCGCCTTGGTGCGCAGGGTCAGCGCCGTGTCGGCCCCGGGGATCGGAAGTGTGCGCGGCTCGGCCCCCGTGGCGAGCACGAGCGCGCCGTACCCGAGCCGGGAGCCGTCCGCCAGCTCGACCTCGTGGTCGGCCGGGTGAATCGCGCTCACGTCAGTGCCGCGGCGCAGGTCGACCTTGTTCTCGACGTACCACTCCTCGGAGTGGACGACCGCGTCGCCGAACTCGGCCTTGCCGGCGAGGTATGCCTTCGACAGCGGCGGCCGCTCGTAGGGCAGCTCGTCCTCGTGGGCGACCAGCGTGATCGGGCCGGTGTAGCCCTGGTCGCGGAGCGCCTCGGCGGTCTTGGCGCCGGCCAGTCCGCCGCCGACGATCACGACGCTGCTGGGGTTCGGTGTGGGTGTCATGGCTGTCCTCCTACGAGCCGATCCGGGCGAGCGCGAAGAACTCCTGGCGACAGCGCCCATCCTCTCGCAGGAGGCCGAGGAGCGTCGAGGTCACGGTGCTGGCGCCCGAGGCCTGCACGCCGCGCATCGTCATGCAGGTGTGCTCGGCCTCGATCACCACTCCCACGCCGCGTGGCGCCAGGTGCTCCTCGAGCCAGCCGGCCACCTGGATGGTGAGGCGCTCCTGCACCTGCGGCCGGGAGGCGAAGTGTCCGACCACCCGAGCCAGCTTGGACAGGCCGAGGATCCGCTCGCCGGGCAGGTAGCCGACGTGCGCGACGCCGAGGAAGGGCAGCAGGTGGTGCTCGCAGACCGAGCGCAGCGGGATCGACCGCGCCAGCACGAGCTCGTCGTAGCCCTCGTCGTTGGGAAACGTCGTCAGGTCGAACTCGTCGGAGCTGAACAGCTCGGCGTAGGCGCGCACCATCCGGCCGGGGGTGCCGCGCAGGCTCTCGCTGTCGGTGTTGATCCCCAGGGCGTGGAGCAGGTCAGCGGCGGCGCGCTCTGCTCCGGCGAGGTCGATCGCCGCGGGCGGCGGCACCACCCGCAACGGGGTCGCGGCCATCGGCAAGTCGGGAGTTCTCTCGGCTGATATCACCAATACAGACTGGTTTTATTCTTGCTCCGCGTCAAGTCCTGTGAGGAAACTTTCATCTGCCAACAGATATTGGTTCAATAGGGGTTGTGGACCGAGCTGCCGTAGCCGCCATCGCGGCGCTGGACGACGACGTCCGGCGCGCGCTCTACGAGCACCTCCGCAGCTCAGGGGCACCGGTGACCCGCGAGGGTGCCGCGCAGGCGGTCGGGATCTCCCGCAAGCTCGCCGCCTTCCACCTCGACAAGCTCGTGGAGCTCGGGCTGCTGCGCTCCGGGTTCGGGGACGCGACGCAACGGCGAGTAGGTCGGGCCCCACGGCTCTACGAGCCGGCGGAGCAGGACATCGCCGTGCGCGTGCCCGAGCGGTCCCCCGAGCTCCTGGCCGAGGTCCTCGTCGAGGCGGTGACCACCGAGCGGGCCGACGAGCGCGCGGAGGAGGCCGCCCTGCGCGTCGCCCGCGCGCGCGGCCGCGAGGTCGGTGTCGCCGAGCGGGAGCGAGTGCGCGGCGGACGGATCGGCGCCGAGCGGGCCCTGGCCACCGGCCAGGACCTGTTGGCCCGCCAGGGGTTCGAGCCCTACCGAGACGGTGGCGCGGTGCGGCTGCGCAACTGCCCGTTCCACCCGATGGCGGCACGCGCGCCGGGCCTCGTGTGCGGGCTCAACCACGCCTATCTGGCTGGTGTGGTCGAGGGACTCGGTGCCGGTGACCGGGTGGTCGCCGACCTGGTGCCACGCGCCGGCGAGTGCTGCGTGGAGCTGCGCCCCTCCTAGCACCCTTCACGCCGACCCGGGCAGTCCTGACCGATGTGTGGGCGATCGGCTAGGCCCCGCCGCCGCCGATGCGCGGGCACCGTGATCGGGTCGTGTGCCTGAGAACGCGCCATCGCCCGTCGTGAGGCACACGACCCAACAGCGAGCCGCGCCGCCGCCGATGCGCGGGCACGACCCAGCCGACCGGCCCCAGGCGGCGGTGAGCTACGGCCCATTGCCGCGCGTCGAACCGGCCCAGGCTCACCGCCCAGAGTTCGTGGGTCGGTTAGGTCATACGAACTGTGGACCCGTCTGCTCGATCCGTATGACCTAAACCGGGCGGGTGTCGGTCGGCTCCGCGCGCGGCCGCCCACACATGAGTCAGGAGTAGCAGACCCGGGACTTTGTGTCGCTCACATCGCCCTGACCCGGTCAGCGGCATCCAGGCGACACAAACTCCCGGGTCAGCGTGTGGCGGTGAGGTCGGCGACCGCCCGGTGGGCGGACGCGATGACGGCCGGCACCCCGACCCCGTCGTACGCCGCCCCGCAGACCGCGAGCCCGGGCACCGCGGCGAAGGCCGCCCGGATGCGGGCCACCCGGTCGAGGTGGCCGACGGCGTACTGAGGCAGGCCGCCGCCCCACCGCTGCACATGGGTGTCGACCGGACGGGCGGTCAGGCCGACCGCGTCGGCGAGGTCGGCCAGGGACAGGGCGACCAGCTCGTCGTCGGCGCGCTGGAGGACGGCCTCCTCACGGTGCCGGCCCAGCGAGGTGCGCAGGAGCACCATCCCGGCAGCGTCGCCCGCACGCCGGACCCAGTCCCACTTCGCGAACGAGAACGTCGACGCCTTGATCGAGTGGCCGTCGACGGGCGGGACCAGGAAGCCGGAGGAGTCGTCGAGCCCGGAGACGTCCCCGGCCCGAAACGCGAAGGTGACCACGGCCATCGACGCCGACTCGATACCGGCCAGCTCGGCCGCGCCCACCGGCGCGAGTTCGGCGAGCAGCCGCGCGGTCGGCGCAGCCGGGGTGGCCAGCACGACCGCGTCCGCCTCGATCCGTTCCGCAACCGTCGTCGGCCCGACCACGAGGGCGAAGCCGTCCCCGGTCCGCGCCAGCTCACGGACCGTCGCTCCGGTGCGTACGCCGACGCGGGCAGCCAGCGCCTCGGTGAGCGCGGCCAGTCCGCCGGGCAGCCCGGCGAAGACCGGCTCCCCGGAGGAGGGCAGCGCCGCGCCGAGCAACGGTCCCTGCTCGGCCAGGTGCACGAGCTGCGGCACCGTCGCCCGGGCGGACAGGTGCCGGGCATGGCCGGCGTACACCCCGCCAAGCAGCGGCTCGACGAGGCGGTCGACCACCTCGTCACCGAGCCGGCTGGCGACCAGGTCGCCGACCGAGACGTCCTCCCCCACCGGGCTTCCGGGTTGCTCGTCGGCGACGCGGGCCATCCCGGCCTCGGAGAGCACCCCCGACACACGGAGCTCGTCCAGGTCCAGGGGCACCCCCATCAGCGAGCGCGGCAACGGTCGCAACGCCCCGCGGGTCCAGATCCGCGACGAGGTCGTGGCGGGGTGCTCGATCTCCAGCCCGAGCTCGCGAGCCAGCGCGACCCCCTCCGGTCGGCGGTTGAGCATCGCCTCGGCGCCCACGTCGACGACGACGCCGCCGACCTCGAGCCGGCGGAGCTTCCCGCCGCACTCGGGGGCCGCCTCGAGCACCGTGACGTCGTCGCCGCGCCGCCCGAGCAGATGGCCCGCGGTCAGTCCCGCGAGCCCGCCCCCCACGACCACGACACGCACCCGGCCAGCCTCCCAGACGGCCGGACGGCAGACCTCGCACCGCCCCGACCGGGTGCTGGTCGAGGCGGTGCGAGGAGTCTCACGCCGACTCGGAGAGCCGGCCGAAGCCGCTGCGGTGGAAGACCAGCGGCAGTGAGGTGACGCCTTCGCGGCAAGCGTGCGGGAGGCCGGCTTCGGGTTCCCGACCACAACAGCTGTCGTCACTGGGCGGTCCTCGAAGGGTGATGGTTGAGCCGGGTCACGTCGTCCTCTCTGGACGCGGGGCTTCGCGGGAATTGGCTTCTGTCACTTAATTCGACTGGATTAATATACTTTAGCACCTCCGGGTCACGATTCGGCAACGCCCGGAACCCGTCCACGCGCGACCTCGTCCGAGTCGCCATGACGGCGACTCGACGATCCCGACGGTTCTTGCGCACGACGCTCGCGGCTTCTGCAGTGGCCGGCCTGCTCCTTCTCACTGCCTGCTCCTCCTCCGACGACGCCTCCGGCGGCAGCCTGGCCAGCACCGCGGACCGCGAGGTCGCCGGGGACGACGCCGGGCTGGTCGACCGAGCCGAGAACGCCTCGGGCGCGGGAGTCGCCCAGGAGGCCGGTGACACGACGAACCCCGGGGTCGAGGCGCAGAAGGTCATCTCCATCGGAAACGTCCAGCTCAGGTCGGCCGACGTCGGGCAGGCGATCTTCGACGTCCGCAAGGTCGTGGACGTCTTCGGGGGCACGGTCTCGGAGGACGACACCGAGACCGACGAGGACGGCGGCGCGCTGCGGTCCCGGATGGTGCTGCGGATCCCCACCGAGGACTTCGACGACGCGATGACCGAGCTCAAGAAGGTCGGGACCCTGGTGACCTCGAAGAGCGAGACCGCCGACGTGACCACCCAGGTCCTCGACATCGACGTCCGGGTCGAGGCGCAGCAGCGCAGCATCGACCGGATCCAGGTCCTCTTCGACAACGCCACGACGATCAAGGACGTCGTCAGCATCGAGGGCGAACTCTCCCGCCGCCAGGCCGACCTCGCCTCCCTCCAGGCGCAGCAGCGCTACCTCGCCGACCAGACCTCGATGTCGACGATCACGGTCGCCGTCGAGAGGACGTCGAAGGACGACAAGCCGAAGGCCGACGACGACACCGGCTTCGTGGCCGGCCTCACCGCCGGCTGGGACGCGCTCCGCGCCTTCCTCGTCGGCGCCTCCACGGTCGCCGGAGCCCTGCTCCCCTGGCTCGTGCTCACGCTGGTGCTGGCGATCCCCGCGTGGCCGTTGGCCCGCCGGTTGCGCCGCCGCCAGGCGACCAGTCAGGCGACCGCCGCCTAGCATCAGGGGGTGCCCAACCCCGAGAACATCCGGCTCGCCGTCCTGATCGACGCCGACAACACCTCCCCCAAGCACGCCGAGGCGCTGCTCGAGGAGGTCGCCAAGTACGGCGTCCCGACGGTCCGTCGGGCCTACGGCGACTGGACCGACACCCACCTGAGCGGATGGATGAAGAAGGTCCGCGGGCTCGCCCTCCAACCGATGCTGCAGGTGGCCCACACCTCGGGCAAGAACTCCACGGACTCGGCGTTGATCATCGACGCCATGGACCTGCTCTACTCCGACAACGTCGACGCCTTCGCCCTCGTCTCGAGCGACAGCGACTTCACCTCACTCGCCACCCGGCTGCGGGCCTCCGGCAAGACGGTCTACGGCCTCGGGCTGCGCAAGACCCCCGAGTCGCTGCGGCGCGCGGTCGACCGGTTCATCTTCCTCGAGGACCTCGACGACCCCACCACCGGCGAGCACGATGAACCTGCCGATGCCGAGAGCTCCTCGGCGCGCCGCGTGCCGGACCTGCGCCGGCTGCTGGAGCGGGCCATCACCAGCACCGCCCACGACGACGGCTGGGCGTCGCTGTCCTCGGTGGCCAACCACGTGATCCGGGTGGAGCCGTCCTTCTCGGTCCGCGACTACGGCTCCGGGAAGCTGGTGGACCTGGTGCGGGCGCAGGACTACGTCGATGTCGACCAACCCGAGTCCGGCCCGGTCCTGGTGCGGCTGGCCGCCAGCGAGCCCCCCAAGAAGTCGACCGCCAAGAAGTCGACGGCAAAGAAGGCCGCCACCAAGAAGACAGCCAGCACCCGCACCCGCAAGCGCACGAGCAGCTCCAAGAAGACCGCGGCGGTGGTCGAACCGACGCCGGAGCCAGCTCCTCCAGCCGAGGTCGAGCCCACCCCCGAACCCGCTGCGAAACCCCACCAGGTGACGACGCGGAAGCGGTCGTCCCGCTCCGCCACGAGCGGCTAGCGGAGCGGGTAGGACTGCACGAACTCGGTCAGCCGCTGGAGTTGGTCGGGGTCGGTCGAGGGCAGCACCCCGTGGCCGAGGTTGAACACGTGCCCGCGGGCAGCTCGGCCGGCCTCGATGATCTCGGCGGCGCGGTCGGTCATCACCTCGGTCGGCGCGAAGACCAGGGTCGGGTCGAGGTTGCCCTGCACCGCGCGCTCACCAACCTGTCCGATCGCGGTGGCGAGCGGGGTGCGCCAGTCGACGCCGACCACGTCGGCGCCGGCGTCGCCCATCAGGCCGAGCAGGTTCGCCGTACCGACCCCGAAGTGGATACGCGGCACACCGAGCCCGCCGGCGCGGGCCAGGACCTCGGCCGAGTAGGGCATCACGTGGGTCGCGTAGTCGCCCGGGGCGAGGGCACCGGCCCAGGAGTCGAAGAGCTGCACCGCCGAGGCGCCGGCTGCGACCTGCACCTCGAGGTAGGCCGCGGAGATCCCGGCGATCTTGCTCATCAGTGCGTCCCAGACCTCGGGAGCGCCGAACATCATGGCCTTGGTGAGCGCGTGGTCGCGCGAGGGCCCGCCCTCGACGAGGTACGACGCCACGGTGAACGGCGCCCCGGCGAACCCGATGAGCGGCGTGCCGCCGAGCTCGGCCACCAGCCGGCCCACCGCCTGGGTGATGAAAGGGACGTGCCCGGGCTCGAGGTCGGGGATGGCCGCTACGTCGGCGAGTGTGCGCACCGGGCTCGCCACGACCGGGCCGATCCCGGGTTTGATGTCGAGGTCGACGCCGACCGCCTTGAGCGGGAGCACGATGTCGGAGAAGAGGATCGCCGCGTCCACGCCGTACCGCCGCACCGGCTGGAGGGTGATCTCGGTGACCAGGTCGGGATCCATGCAGGACTCGAGCATGCCGACGCCCTCGCGCAGCCGGCGGTACTCGGGCAGCGAGCGGCCCGCCTGGCGCATGTACCAGACGGGTGTGTGCGAGACCGGCTCGCTTCGTACGGCGCGCATGAACGCGCTGGTCACGGGGGTGCTGCCGGGCTCGGTCACCCACACACCCTGACACCCGGGTCGGCGTGTTCGCACATCGAGAATCCGCGGCCCGACCTACTGTGTGGGCATGGTCGTGCGCCAGGAGACGCGCCCGGGCGCGGGCGCGACCGACGAGCCGCCCGCGTTCGTCGCGGCGGTCTCGACCATGCGCACCGCCCGGTTGCGGCCCGAGATCCACTGCGAGGAGATGCCCGCGCCGCAGCGGATCGCGCCGTTCGCGGCCGCGCTCTCGGCCGACGTCACGGTGGACGGCGATGACATCGGCACCGGCCGGATCATCCTGCTCCACGACCCGATGGGGAACGACGCCTGGGACGGCGAGTTCCGCTGCGTGGCCTACGCGCGCGCCGAGATCGACGTCGAGATGATCACCGATCCGCTGCTCGCGGCGGTCGGCTGGAGCTGGCTCACTGACGCGCTCGAGGCGCACGGAGCGACGTACCACATGGCGTCGGGCACGGTGACGCGCGTGGCGACCGAGAACTTCGGGGGGATGGCCGAGGACAGCGCGGCCGCCCAGCTGGAGATCCGGGCGTCCTGGACGCCCATCCCGCCGGTCGATGCACCGCTCGGGACGGGCCTCGACATCGCACCGCATGTCGAGGCCTGGGGGGAGCTGCTCTGCACTGCCGTCGGGCTGCCACCGGTGCCGGACGGTGTGGCCGTCATCCCGAGTCGCCGAGGACAGCGCGGCTCGGGGACGTGATGACAGAAGACCACACCCCGGAGGATCTCGAGGAGCCCGGCGCCGACGCGCCCAAGCAGCCGGAGCTACCGCTTCTTGCCTTGCGCGACGGGCTGCCGCCGCTCACCGAGACCGAGGAGAGGTTCGCCGAGGCCTGCGCCGCCATCGCCGCAGGCACCGGCCCGGTCGCGATCGACGCCGAGCGGGCCTCGGGCTACCGCTACTCCAACCGCGCGTACCTGATCCAGCTGCGCCGCGAGGGGTCCGGCACCTGGCTGATCGACCCGATCGCCTTCGAGTCGCTGGCCCCGCTGGCCGCCGCGCTCGAGGGCACCGACTGGATCCTGCACGCCGCCACCCAGGACCTGCCCTGCCTCGCTGACATCGGCCTGCGCCCGGGGTCGCTGTTCGACACCGAGCTGGCCGGTCGGCTGCTGGGCTATCCGCGCGTCGGGCTGGCCACGCTGGTCGAGACCGTGCTCGGCGAGCGGATGAAGAAGGAGCACTCGGCCGTCGACTGGTCGAAACGACCCCTGCCCGCCCCCTGGCTGGACTACGCCGCCCTCGACGTCGAGGTCCTCGTCGAGCTCTGGGCGGCCCTGTCCACCCAGCTGGTAGAGGCCGGCAAGGACGAGTGGGCCCGTCAGGAGTTCGCCAACCTGCTCTCCTTCGAGGCAACACCCCGCGTGGACGCGTGGCGGCGTACCTCCGGCATGCACCGGGTCCGCGGACGCCGTGGCCTGGGTGCGGTCCGGGCGCTCTGGGAGACCCGCGACGAGATCGCCGAGCGCCGCGACGTCACCCCGGGCCGGATCATCCCCGACTCCGCGATCGTCGTCGCCGCCCAGGCGATGCCCGAGAGCCGCGACCAGCTGCTGAACGTCAGGGGGTTCCATGGCCGCGGGGCGGAGCGGTACGCCGCCCGCTGGGTGTCCGCCCTGAACGAGGTCGCTGCCCTCGAGGAGCACGAGCTGCCGACCCGGTCGCCGCGCTCCGACGGCCCACCGCTCCCCCGCGCCTGGGCCGACCGCGACCCGGTGGCCGCCCGGCGTCTCGTCATTGCCCGTGCGGCGCTCGGTCAGCTCGCCGAGCAGCACGAGCTGCCGGTCGAGAACCTGTTGACGCCCGACTACCTCCGCCGGCTGCTCTGGACTCCACCAGCCACCCGCGAGCCCGACGCACTGGCCGCGGAGGTCTCCGCCGCCCTCGTCGAGCTCGGCGCCCGACCCTGGCAGATCGAGCTGACCGGTCCGGTGATCACCAGCGCCATCCTGGACGGCGACAAGCCGCTTCCGCTGGCCGCGTCAGCCGCCGAGGACGACCCCGAGCCCGGAATGGACGCGTCAGACACGGCCTAGTCCGAGCTCTCCTCGCTCGGCGACTCGGACTCCTCCGGTGGCGCCAGGACCGGCACCGAGGCGTCGTCGATCTGCTGGGTCAGCGCGTCGAGGTCCGGGACCTCCACCTCGAGCAGGGCCCGCAGCGGCTCGGCCACGGCGGCCTCGAGCTCGGCGAAGTTTTCGATCAGCGGGGGGGTCCGCATGTTCTTGATGCTGTTGTTGGAGACACCGGAGTGCAACGGCTTGGAGCCGGGCTGCAGGAACGCCTCGGAGAGGGCGACCGTGGTGTTGGCCGGTGCCAGGTAGCCGGCAGCGGCCACGGAGCTCACCGACTCGGTCGAGATGAAGTTGACGAGGAAGTCGGCGGACTCGGCGATGTCCGGGGTGTCATGGGAGATGCAGATGCCGGTCAGGTCACCCACCGTTGCCGGGTCGTCGACCACCGGCATCGGCAGGATGTCGAAGTCGAGCGTCGCCGTCGGCCGCAGCTCGGGCACCAGGTCGCGGAAGCCGGCGATCATCCCCAGCTTGCCCTCCTTGAACCAATCGAGCGGGGTCTTCTCGGCGAGCTGCTCGGCGGTGAGCGTCAGCTTGGGGTCCCGCAGGACCGGCAGCACCTTGTCCAGCGCCGAGCGGGTGTCGTCGGAGGAGAACGCCAGCGACGTGGGGTCGTCCTCGTCATCGAACAGGTGGCCGCCGCCGGAGAAGATGTAGGGCGCCAGTCCCCGCAGCGACGGCGCGACGTAGAAGCCCGCGATCTCCCGACGTGGCCGGCTGGCGTATTCGGCCGCGATCTGGAACTGCTCGATGCTCCAGGTCGGCTTCTTGGTGAGGTCCTCATCGTCGATGGTGGGCACCTCGAGCTCGCGCTCGGCCATCGCCGTGAAGTCGACGAGCTCCTTGTTGTAGTAGATAACCATCGGCGAGATGCCGTAGGGCATGCACTGCAGGTCGCGGTCGCTGGCGAACGCCTCGAGCGCCGGCCGTGAGTAACCGTCGCCGAAGTCGACGTTGCGCTCGTCGAGCAGATCGCCGATCGGCTGGTTGAGCTGCTTCTCTCGCAGCTCGGCCAGGTCGCCGCGGCTGACCAGGAAGACGTCGGGCACCTCGCCCCCGTCGAGGGCCGCGGCCAGGTCGTCGTGGCTGGGAAAGGCCTTGATCCGGACCGCGGCCTCGTCGGTCTCGGCGTTGTAGGTGTCGAGCACGTCCTGGTAGGCCTGGATCTCCGGCTCGGTGCCCCACACCCCGAAGGTCAGGTTGATCTTGGTCGTGACGCCGGGCGTCGGCTGGACCGGGCCGGGATCGTCGCCGTCGGTGCAACCGGCAACCGCCGCGCCCGTCGCGAGGACGAGCAGCACCACCAGCCTCCTCCGACGCACCCGTCCTCCTCCCGGAGCGGCCACCCTACCCATGGGTTCCGACACCCGGCTCGTCGAAGCCGTGCCCGACTGCGGGGTCGTCAGTGCACCGCGTGGTACCGCTTGGCCTCCGCCACGACGCGGTCGAAGACCTCCCGGCTGATCACGGCCCCCTCACGCCGGATGGCGTCGGCACGCAGCACGATCAGCCGGTCCAGACGCACCTCGCTGGGCCGGTGCTCGGCGTCCCAGTCGCCGGCGCCGACGTCCATCCAGTGCCGGCCGTGCCGCGCCTCGTCCTCCGCGTCCCGGTCGTGGTCCTGACTGGTCAGCATCAGCCCGGCCCAGAAGTCCTCACCGTCGACCTCGGTATGGCCGATGAGCAGCACCGGTCGGTCCTTGCCCTGGCTCGGGTCCTCGTCGTAGGGGACCCAGCCCCACACGACCTCCCCGGGATCCGGCTCGCCGTCCAGCTCCGGCGCGTACTCGGTCACGCAGAGAATCTAGGGGAAAGGGGGAATCCACCCACCGGGGTTCTCGTTACACTGTGGCGAGCATGCCGGGCCGCGGCAGCCCCGGGTCCCAATATCAGCCGCTGCGAGCGGCCACGCGCCGTGAGGCGCTCCCGGTCCGGCATGCTCCACACTTCCCGCTGGCGCGAGGGTGTGTGGGGTCTGGCTGCCGCCTCGTGCCGCAGTGGGGCCGGCCCTGGCGGCGCAGCACCCTCCTCCGCTCTCACGGGTAGGGGTGGGTCGGGCTCGTCAGCCGCTACGCGGCTGCCTCGCCCGACCACGACACCGACCACCCAACCCACCCACCACCCGTGATGGCGGAACGAGGGGCGTCCGTTCCGGCCCTGCGGGACGGGGTGCCCCGCGACGCTAAAAGAGCTTGGCCGCGGCGCGGGGCAACGCTACGCAATGGGGGCGCAAGCCGTCCCCGCGACGCGCCGCTCCTGTCGGCGCGGGGCACCCCGGCCCGCAGGGCCGGACCGGGGAGCCACGAGAACAGCCCCAGACCCACCCGCCCGCGCCGGGCGAGGGAGCCCGAAGGGCTGACGAGCCCGGCGCCCAACCGTCAGGCGAGACCGTGCGCAAGCTCCTCGTGACCCGCCGCCTCGAGCTGCTCTGCGAGGCCCAGCATCCGCTTCACTTCTGCGTCGCTGGCGTCGTCGAGCGCGGCCCGGCCGGTGGCGACCACGCGCGCGAAGGCTGCGGCGCGGAAGAGCACGTCCGCGAAGTCGCTGCCCGCGATCCCGCGGAGCACCTCGTCGACCATGGTTCGCAGCTCGTCCGGGCCAGGCGGGTCGGCGACGCCGGCGACCACCTGCGCGACCTGGGCGGTGCGCCGGCCGGCGTCGTACTCGCGTGCGACCGCGCCCGGGTCGGCGTACACCCACGAGCGGAGCACGAACAGCCGCCACAGGCAGCCGGCCAGCGAGTCGGCGGGCGCACCGGCCCACACCTCGGCGATCGTCTCGATCCCCTCGGTCTCCGCGAGGTGCAGCACCCGCTCGGCGACCGCCGGGTCCCCGGCGTCGCGGGCACCGCGGACCAGCAGGTTCGCGGCCCGGTCGGCGGCCTCACTGATCCGCGCCGGGTCCTCACCGCCGAGGATGTCGGCGAAGAACTCGGCGCCCGGCTTCATCGGACGGTGGTGCATGCGATCGGACATTGCGGCCACCCTAGGCGTGCGGCCCCACGGTGACGGTGCCAACGGTCAGCTCGGGTCGCGCGTCGACGATCACGCCGATCCGTTCCACCTCCGTGTCGAGGGCCGCGCGCTGACTGCCGGTCAGCTGGCCGAGTGGCTCCACGGTGACCACGAGCCGCTTGCCGGATCGCTTCTGGTGCCAGACCCCGCCGACCACTCCGTCGAGCAGGAGCAGCGGGTAGTTGCCGGCCTGGCTGCCAGCCAGCGCCCGCTCGGAGGCCCGGCCGGGGAACAGCAGCCGGCGCGGCTGGCCGCCCACGCCGAAGGCGTCGAAGTACGGCAGCAGCCGCACCGCGGGAGCCTGCGCCGCCTCGAAGGACCTGTCGCCGCGCAGCACCCAGGCCGGCTCTCCGGCCAGCTCGACCTCCTCGAGGTCGGCGCGCTCGAAGAGGGCCGCGGTCCAGGTCGGCGACGTGGCCAGCCACTGCGCCAGGTGCGCCGGCGTGGCCGGGCCGTACGCCGTGAGATAGGCGGCCAGCAGCCGCAGCTGCGCGTCGGCCGGGTCCGGCAGCGTCAGGTGGGGCAGCCAGCGGCTCGGACTCGCGTACGCCACCTTGCGGCCGCGGTTCGGCCCGAAGCAGAGCACCCCCCGCACCGCCGCCGGACTCAGCGCCAGTCGCCACCGCGGCCAGAAGCCGCCGAACGCCGCCATGGACTCCTCGGCCGCCCACGGTCCGCACGCCTCGGCGACGTACGCGTCGAGCTCCTCGGTGGTCCGGTCCTCCTCGCGCAACGCGGCATCGAGAGCGGTGACCACGGCGTCGGTCTCTTCCGGCGTGAGGCGGACGCCGTCCGGGTGGCCGCCCTGCGTGGGCACCGAGCCGAGTGCCGCCAGCCACCACGCGAGGTCGGCCGCTGACAGCACGTGCACCGTCCCGCGCGGCCCGAACGTCTTGACGAGGGACCGCTCGTCCCACAGTGCGGCGGCGACGTCCGCACAAGTGGTCCTAGCTACACGCAACGCGAGCGACAGCTCGGCCGCGGACATCACCTGCGCGTGCGCGCCGGCCATCGCCGCGGCCGCCTCCGGCAACGAGCCGAGCGGCGCGGTCAGCCCGTGCCGCGCCAGCCGACGCCGGGTGGCCTGCTCCCAGGTGATCGCGCTCATCCGGCCAGCACCGCCCGCACCCGCTGGTCGCTCACCGGGTACGCCGTCCCGAGCTGCTGCGCCCACAGCGAGACCCGCAGTTCCTCGAGCATCCACCGCGCCCGCCGTAGCCGCTCACCGGGCGGGCGACCCGCGGGGAGCGCTGCCACCTGGTGCAGGAAGGCCTCCTGGAGGTCGGTGACCCGATCCATCAGCGCCCGGTCCCGGTTGACCGCGCCGCCGCCCTGGTCGAGCGCGGTCCGCCGCTGTCCCAGCGCGGCGAGGTAGGTCGGGTAGCGACGCAGCTGCTCCGCGCCGGCCTCGCCTAGGAACCCGACGTGCACGAGCCGCTCCAGCTGGGCCTTCATGTCGGCCAGCGCCGGCAGCAACGTCATCTCGGCGCGACCGCTCAGCACCTTGTCCGCGGTGCGCCAGCCCTCGAGGGTCCGCAGGAGGTCGGCCAGGAGCGCCGTCAGCCCCGGTCCGACGCCGGTGCGCGCCTCGGCCGACAGATCGGCGTACTCCTGCTCCGACCGCGCCGGCGGATGTGCGTCGACGAGGTCCTGCACGACCGCGGCGTGGCAGTCGGCCAGCAGCTCGGCGACGTTCGGGTACGGCGACCCGGCCAGCGCGAGCCGATCCGTGGTGGCCAGCCCGTCGAGCAGCTGCTGGTCGGACGGCAGCTCCAGACCGAGCAGCAGCAGCCGGCGGACCCCGAGCCGGTGTCGGGCCTCGGCCTCGTCGGTGGTGCCGAAGACGCCGAGCCCCACGGTCGTGCCCTCGTCGACCAGCGCCGGGAACACGGTCACGCGGTGCCCGGCCCGGGTCAGCGTCGTCGACTCCTCGATCGTCCCGAACATCCAGCTTGTCTCGCCGGTCCGCGCGAGACCGAAGTCCTCGGCCACCTCGGCCATGGCTGCCGCGAACTGCGGGCGCAGCGGCTCCTTCAGCGCCTCGAGGTCCTTGCCGCGAGCCTGCTCGGTGCCGCTGTCGTCGACCACGCGGTACGTCGGCCGCAGGTGGTTGGGCACCTTCGACCAGTCCCACGCCTCCCGCGGCACCACCACGCCGGTGGTCGACCGCAGCCACCGCTCCAGCGCGTCGAGCATCGGCTCCTCGCCGGGCGGGACCGCTGCAAGGAACTCCCGGGCCCGGTTGGGCGCCGGCACGAAGTTCACCCGCAGGTTCTTGGGGAGCGACCGGATCAGGCTGGTGACAAGCTCCTCACGCAGCCCGGGCACGTGCCAGGAGAAGTCGTCGGTCTCGACCCGGTTCAGCGTGGCCACGGGGACCTCGATGGTGAGGCCGTCGTCGGCGGCGCCCGGCTCGAAGTGGTAGCTGATCGGGAAGGTCAGGCCCGCCTCGCCGCTGTCCCACTGCTCGGGGAAGTCGGCCTCGCTGATCTGCTCGGCCGTGCCGTGCGTGAGCATCGCCGGGTCGAAGGTGAGCAGCTCCGGTTGAGCCTGACGCTGCTGCTTCCACCACTGGTCGAAGTGCGCACCGCTGACCACGTCCGCACCGACCCGGGCGTCGTAGAAGTCGAAGAGGGTGTGCTCGTCGACCACGATGTCGCGCCGGCGGGCCCGGTGCTCGAGCTCCTCGGCCTCCTCGAGCAGTCGCCGGTTGGTCTCGAGGAAGCGGTGCCTGCTCGACCACTCGCCGTACACCAGGGCGTGCCGGATGAAGAGCTCGCGGGAGAGCGCGACGTCGACCTTGCCGAAGGACACCAGGCGGTCGCTGACCAGCGGGACGCCGTAGAGCATGACCCGCTCGTGGGCCATCACCGCGGCGCGCTTCTTCGACCAGTGCGGCTCGGAGTAGCTGCGCTTGACCAGGTGCGCGCCGATCTCCTCGGCCCACTCCGGCTTGACGGCGGCGTTCTGGCGGGCCCAGAGCCGCGAGGTCTCGACCAGCTCGCCGGCCATCAGGAACTGCGGGTTCTTCCGGTGCAGCACGCTGCCCGGGAAGATCGCGAACCGGGCGCCGCGGGCGCCGAGGTACTCGCGCGGACCCCGGCGACCGGCCGAGTCCTTGCGGTCGCGTTCCTCGAGCAGGCCGATGTGGCTCAGCAGCCCGGCCAGCAACGCCTGGTGGATGCCGTCTGCATCCGGTACGTCGGCGGGGCGCTCGGACTGAGGTGCGAGCGCAGCGAGCCTCGAAGGCCCGACGCGGATCTCCATCTCCTTGCAGACCTGGCGCAGCTGGGACTCGAAGTCCTGCCACTCGCGGACCCGCAGGTAGTTCAGGAACTCGCGCTTGCACATCCGGCGGAACGCCGACGACGACAGCTCCCTCTGCTGCTCCTTGAGGTAGCGCCACAGGTTGAGCCAGGTGAGGAAGTCGCTGCCCTCCGCCTTGAAGCGGGCGTGCTGCTGGTCGGCCTGCGCCTGCAGCTCGGCGGGTCGCTCGCGCGGATCCTGCAGGGAGAGCGCGGCCGCGATCACGATCACCTCGCGCACGCAGCCGCGCCGTTCGGCCTCGAGCACCATCCGGGCCAGCCGCGGGTCGATCGGCAGCCGGGCCAGTCGACGGCCGACCTTGGTCAGCCGCTCGCCGTCCAGCGCGCCCAGCTCCTCGAGCAGCTGCACGCCGGCGGTGACGTTGCGCCGGTCGGGCGGCTCGACGAAGGGGAACCTGGCCATGTCACCGAGCCCGAGACTGGCCATCTGCAGGATGACGCTGGCCAGGGTGGTCCGCAGGATCTCGGGGTCGGTGAACTCCGGTCTGCTCCGGAAGTCCTCCTCCGAGTAGAGCCGGATCGCGATGCCCGGCCCGAGCCGGCCGCACCGGCCGGACCGCTGGCTGGCCGAGGCCTGGCTGATCGGCTCGACCGGCAGCCGCTGCACCTTGGTGCGGACCGAGTAGCGGCTGATCCGCGCGACTCCGGTGTCGACGACGTACCGGATCCCGGGCACGGTCAGCGAGGTCTCGGCGACGTTGGTGGCGAGCACGACGCGTCGACCGGTGTGGGCCGCGAACACCCGGTGCTGCTCGGCAGCCGAGAGCCGCGAGTAGAGCGGCACGATCTCGGTCCGCGGGGTGTCGGCGAGCGCGTCCGCGGTGTCGCGGATCTCCCGCTCACCCGGCAGGAACACCAGGATGTCGCCCGGCCCCTCGGCGCTGAGCTCGCGCACCGCGTCCACAATCGCCTCGGTCTGGTCGCGCACGATCGGCTCCCCTTCCGCGTCCGCCTCGGGCAGCTCGACCAGCGGTCGGTAGCGCAGCTCGACGGGGTAGGCGCGCCCGGACACCTCGACCACCGGCGCATCGAAGTGCTCGGCGAACCGCTCCACGTCGATCGTCGCGCTGGTGATGATCACCTTGAGGTCGGGCCGCCGGGGCAGCAGCCGCTTGAGGTAGCCGAGCAGGAAGTCGATGTTGAGGCTCCGCTCGTGCGCCTCGTCGATGATGATCGTGTCGTAGCGGCGCAGCTGCCGGTCGCGTTGCAGCTCCGCGAGCAGGATGCCGTCGGTCATCAGCTTGACCCGGGTGCTCCGCGAGGTGCGGTCGGTGAACCGCACCTGGTAGCCGACGATGCTGCCCGGTCCGCCCAGCTCGGTCCCGAGCTCGTCCGAGATCCGCTCGGCCACCGACCGGGCCGCGATCCGCCGCGGCTGGGTGTGCCCGATCATGCCGCCACCCTGACCAGCACCGCGCCCGCGGCCGAGCTCTAGCAAGATCTTGGGCAGCTGGGTGGTCTTCCCGGACCCGGTCTCGCCGGCCAGCACCACGACCTGGTGGTCGCGGATCGCCGCCGCGATGTCTTCCCGTCGCTGGCTGACGGGCAGCTCGGGCGGGTACGAGATCTCGTGCTGGGGGTCGGCGGCCATGACCGCCCTATTGTGCCGGGGGTCAGGGCGCCTTGAACGCCACCTTGACCGTGGTGCCGCCAGCGGCGGTGCTCGGGCTCGCGAGACCGACGTAGAGGCTCGTGGTGCCCAGCGCCTTGCGTAGCGTGGTCCCCTTCTTGCGCGGCTTGACCGTCATCTCGACCTTGTGGTCGCTGAGCACCCGGCAGCGGATCTTGACCTTGGCGTTCTTCTTCCTCACCGTCGTGCCGGCCGACGTGAGGTGGTACTGCCCGCCGCTGTTGGTGATCTGCTCCCGGATCCCCACCGGCGCCTGGCCGCAGCCCGTTGCCGCCTGTCGCGCCCCGCCATTCGCGACGAACTGCGACACCAGGGAGGCGACGTACATGCAGGTGGTGAGCCGCACCAGCAGCTCGGTCTGCTCGACGCCGTCGTACTGCGACATGCTGTGGTTGATCGAGGCGGCCATGTCCGCCGTGTTGAGCCGGTCGCCGACCATCGACAGGCACGCCAGCACCCGTCGGCCCGGCGTGGGCAGCTGCAGCATCATGTACGCGAGGAGGAGGAGCCCTTCCTCGTCCGGGTTGGTGGTCACTGTGACCTTGGCCGTCGTCATGTCCTTCGGCAGCGTGGGCGAGGTGATCGTGGACGTGCCGCCGACCGGGACGTCCGTCGACACGGAACTGTTGAAGTGGCCCGGGCCCTTGGCCGTCGCCGTCACCACGATCAGTGCGGGAGGTGCGTCCAGCTCCGGTTCTACTGGTGCGGATCGGGCCGCAGCCGGCGCCACCTGCAGAAGAGTGGTCGCGATGGCGATGGACGTCACTCCCCCGAGAGCCTTCAACAAACGCTGGCTCATGTCCTGGACCGTAGCGCCGTGACCCCGGAGGGGCCATGACACCGATGGGCCCCTTGCCTAGAACACGTTCTAGTTGCGACCATCGCGCAGTGGCGGTGCAGCAGTACGACGTGGTCGTGGTCGGGTCGGGCGGTGGTGCGCTCACCGGGGCCGCACTGGCGGCCAAGGCCGGACTGTCGGTGTGCGTGGTCGAGAAGACCGCACTCATCGGGGGCACGTCGGCGTACTCCGGCGGCGCCTGCTGGCTGCCGGGCAGCGAGGTCCAGCAGCGGGCCGGGATCCCGGACTCGACGCAGAGCGCTCGCGACTACCTCGCGGCGATCCTCGAGGGCGTCGACCCGGAGAAGGTCGAGACGTTCCTGGTCACGGCTCCCCGGCTGGTGGCCGAGCTCGAGGACGACCCGGACCTCGACTTCGAGTGGCTGCCTTTCTCGGAGTACTACGACGCCCCGGGGCGGGTCCCGTTCGGCCGCTCGATCCAGCCCACCAACGTCAAGCGCCCTGACCTCCCGCCCGAGGTGGCCGACCTGGTCCGGCCCCCGGTCGAGCGCGACCGCGCCGGCGAGGGTGGTCGAAACACCCTCAGTGGCGGGCAGTCCCTGATCGCCCGGCTGGCCGCGATCCTGCTCCGCGAGGGCGGCACGATCCGGACCAGCCTCCCGGTCACCGGGCTGGTCACCGACGACACCGGCCGGGTGGTCGGCGTCGCGGCCATGTCGCCCGAGGGACCGGTCGAGATCGGCGCGCAACGCGGTGTTCTCCTGGCGGCCGGCGGCTTCGAGGGCAACCCGGACATGCGCCGCGAGCACGACGTGCCCGGTGACACCGCCTGGACGATGGCGCCACGCGGCACCAACACCGGCGAGCCGATCCGGGCCGCGGTCGCGCTCGGCGCCGCGACCGACTTCAGCGCCCTCGGCTGGTTCTGCCCCGGGCTCGAGCAGCCGGACGGTGGCGGGTCGTTCACGCTCGGCTTCCGCAGCGGGCTGATGGTCGACCAGACCGGGCATCGCTACGCCAACGAGTGCCTGCCCTATGACCGGTTCGGCCGGGAGATGGCCAAAGCGCCCGAGCGCATCCCGTCCTGGTACGTCTTCGACTCCCGCGAGGACGGTCGGCTCCCCGCGATCGCGATGCCCGAGGGCGAGCCCGCTGCGCACCTCGAAGCCGGCACCTGGGTGACCGCGCCGACCGTTGCCGAGCTCGCCAGCGCCGCCGGCCTGCCCGCCGACGCACTGGTCGAGACCGTCGCGCGCTTCAACGGCTACGCCGAGAAGGGCGTCGACGAGGAGTTCGGCCGCGGCGAGGACGAGTACGACACGTTCTTCGCGGGCGGCACCGGTCCCGGCAGTGCACATTTGAATGGGGCGCTCACGCCGTGTGACGCCCCGCCATACTTCGCGGCCCGCTTCGTCCTCTCCGACCTCGGCACCAAGGGTGGACTGGTGACCGACGCCGCCGGCCGGGTGCTGCGCGAGGACGGCTCACCCATCTCCGGCCTCTACGCCGCCGGCAACACCGCCGCCTCCGTCTTCGGCTCGGTCTACCCCGGCCCGGGCGCGCCACTCGGCTCGGCGATGGTCTTCGCCGCTCTGGCGATCGAGGACATGATGAACACCGGGCGTCTCCGTGGTTGAGCCGCGAGCGCAGCGAGCGTGTCGAAACCACGAAAGCCGCGTCGACTCGGTGGTTGAGGAGGTTGCGCAGCAACCGTCTCGAAACCACGCAAGCCGAGGCGTCTCGGTGGTTGAGGAGGATGCGCAGCAACCGTCTCGAAACCACGCAAGCGACCGTCTCGGTGGTTGAGGAGGTTGCGCAGCAACCGTCTCGAAACCACGCAAGCCGAGGCGTCTCGGTGGTTGAGGAGGTTGCGCAGCAACCGTCTCGAAACCACGCAAGCCGAGGCGTCTCGGTGGTTGAGGAGGTTGCGCAGCAACCGTCTCGAAACCACGCAAGCCGCGGCGTCTCGGTGGTTGAGGAGGTTGCGCAGCAACCGTCTCGAAACCACGCAAGCCGAGGCGTCTCGGTGGTTGAGGAGGTTGCGCAGCAACCGTCTCGAAACCACGCAAGCCGGGGCTGGAACCCAACCGACGTGGCTGAGTTCCAGCCATAGTTGCGGTGGTTTCGAGACAGGCGCTGAGCGCCTTCCTCAACCACCGATCAGCGAGTCGGCTGCCAGGCGTCGTCGGTGACGAACTCGAAGGCCCGCTTCTTCGGGAAGCCCTTGTCGGAGGCGTAGACGCGGACGGCGTACGACGGGCCGTCGTAGCCGATCACCCACCCGCCGCCGAGCTTCTTCTTGACCGCCGCCACGTGCACGGTGCGGCCGAGGCCGACCGGGACCTCGGTGCAGCTGCGGTAGGTCGTGAGGCACTGCCAGCGAGCCCCGCTGTAGACCGGCTGCGCGGACCAGGACAGGGTGCCGCGGGCCGCGTCGGCGACCGCCCAGGTGCCGCGCACCTCGGGGGTCCGGTCGATCGAGGTCCGGGTGAAGGTCTCGCTCTTGCGCACCAGCGCGGTCACGCCGGCGGCCGCGAAGGTCTCGTCGTCGATCCGCGGCGGGGACACCGGCGCGTCGCCCGGCAGCGTGAGCCGCTCGTCGGCCGCGGCCGCGACCAGGTCGGACTCGGAGGTGTCGACGCCGGAGGCGGCGCGGGCGCCGGCGTCGTACGTCGGGTCGGCGGTGAGCACCACAACCTGGCCGTCGGCGTGCTCCACCGCGACCTGTCGGACGCCGTCGTGGGTCGCCACCTCGGCCGGGCCCACCAGGGCCGGCACGTGGCAGTCCCAGTCGGAGTACGACGCCCCGCAGTCCCACTCGACCTGGTCCCAGCCGCTGGCCACGGTGACCTCCAGGCCGGCGAGCGCCCGGCCGTCCTCCCAGCGATAGGTCGAGCCGATCGCGAACAGCTTCCCGCCGACCTTCGTCGTCTCCTTGTTGCCGGTCAGGCGGCTGTAGGGCTGGAGGTGGTCACGCGCCGGGTCGAGGTGCTCGGCGAGCACGTCGTTGTAGTAGCGGAGCACCTTGTGGACCCGGACCTTGGGGCTGTCGGTGGGCGGGATCGTGGGGTCCGCGGTCGGGGTGGCTGTTGCCGTCGGAGTCGGCGTCGGGGTCGTGCTCGTTGGTGCGCTGGTCGGGTCGGAGGGGGTCGAGTTGCCGTGTCCCGGGCTGCTCGTGGCGCCGTCGTCCGGGTCGGCCCCGCCCGTCGCGCCGGTCGCCGCGTCGGTCGCCGCGTCGGTCGCCGCGTCGGTCGCCTCGTTGGTCGCCTCGTCGCTCTCCCTGGGCAACCCGCCGGGGACCCCGCCGACCGCGCCGGTCGTCCCGCCCGAGTCCGAGCCCTGCCCGACCTTGGCGCCGGAACCGTTCTCGCGCCCGGCGGACCCGTCTTCCTCGGCCTGCGGAGTGTTCGCATCGGTGGGCAGCGCGGTGCTCGGTGTGTGGGCGATCGGCGGCTCGGAGGCGCTCGGGTCTCCAGCGGTGAGGCCGGTGATCCCGAGCACGACCGCCAGCGTCCCGATCGTGGCACCGGCCATGGCCAGCCGCATCCGCAGCAGTCGCCGGCGGCCACGACGGACGTCCTCGTCGGCAGGTACGACGGGCACGCTGACTCCGCGGGCCAGGGCGTGCAACCGGTCAGCGAGGTGCCGGTCGGCGGGGTCGGTCATCGCCGTCCTCCTCGGGGGGTCGGGTCGACCAGGGCGGTCCGCAACTTGTCGAGGGCGGCCGAGGTCTGGCTCTTCACGGTGCCGGGGCTGACGCCGAGGTCGGCGGCGGTCTCCTCCACCGACAGGCCCCAGTAGTGCCGGAGCACCACCACCCGGCGCTGCCTGGGGCCGAGCTGGCGCAGCGCCGTCCACAGGGCGTCGGAGTCCTCAGGGGTGACCCCGGTGGGCGCGGCGCGGTCGAGCCGGTCGGCCTCGACCGGCGACTCCCGGCGCCACGGCCGGCGCCGCTCGTCGAGGTGGCTGTTGATGATCACCCGGCGGACATAGGCGTCCACGGAGTCGGCGCGCGACGCGCGCGGCCAGGCGACGTACAGCTTCGCCAGCGCGGTCTGCACGATGTCCTCGGCACGGTGCGGGTCCCCGCACAGCAGGTAGGCCGTGCGGAACAGGTGAGAGCGGCGCCCGGCGACGTACGCCGTGAAGCCGTCGTCACGAGTGCCGCCCAAGTGCCCGCTCCGTTCCGGTGTCCGACGTCTGTTCTACCCCCTCTGACGCGGTGGAACCCAGATCGGTTGGACGGAGCGGCAGGAATCTCAGGACGTCCGGCTGGGCACCTGGCTGGGCACCTGACCCTGCGGCGGCTGCGGCAGCTGGCCACCGGGCGGGAGCTGACCGTCGAAGCCACCGGGGCCGCCGCGGCCGTCCGGTCCACCGGGTCCCGGCCGGAAGCGACCCATCCGGCCGTCGCGGCCGTCGTCGTCGGTGGCCGCGTTGATCGCATAGCCGCCGAGGCCGCCGAGGACCACGCCGGCGACGGCCACCGCGACGATGGCGCGGACGTCGTACAACCGGTCTCGGAGCCGAGTCGACGCGGGGGCGGCCGGCGGGGTCGGCGGGGGCGGCGGCGGTGAGGGAGGCTCTTGGCCGGGTTGCTGGGCGGGGGTGGGCTCGGTGTCGCTCATGGTGCCGACCGTGCCGGAGCGACCTGTGACTGGGCTGTGCCTCGCCCTTGTGCTCCATCGGAGCCGAGCAGGTTCCTCACAGGAAACACACAGACACCGAGGACAGGCTGTCGTCATGAGCACCGCTCCAGCCGACCTCACCCGTCCCGACGGCTCACCGCTGCGCGTCCTCGTCGTGGACGACGAGGTCAACATCGCCGAGCTGATCTCGATGGCGCTGCGCTACGAGGGGTGGCAGGTCTCGACCGCCCACAACGGGCACTCCGCGGTCAACGCCGCCAAGGAGATGGGTCCGGACGCCGTGGTGCTCGACATGATGCTGCCCGACATCGACGGGCTCGAGGTGCTGCGCCGGATGCGTCCTCGCTGCCGGAGGTGCCGGTGGTCTTCCTCACCGCCCGCGACGCGGTCGAGGACCGGGTCGCGGGGCTGACCGCGGCGGCGACGACTACGTGACCAAGCCATTCTCGCTCGAGGAGCTGGTGGCCCGGCTGCGCGGCCTGATGCGGCGCTCCGGTGCCCAGCGGGCTGCGTCCAGCTCGGTGCTCGTGGTCGGCGACCTCGAGCTCGACGAGGACAGCCACGAGGTGACGCGCGCAGGGGTGGAGATCGCGCTGACCGCGACCGAGTTCGAGCTGCTCCGCTTCCTCATGCGCAACCCGCGCCGGGTGCTCAGCAAGGCCCAGATCCTGGACCGGGTCTGGAACTACGACTTCGGCGGCCAGGCCAACGTGGTCGAGCTCTACATCTCCTACCTGCGCAAGAAGATCGACGCCGGCCGGGCGCCGATGATCCACACCATGCGCGGGGCGGGCTACGTACTCAAAACAGCGACATGAGGTTGCTCACCACCCGGCTGGTGCTCACCGCGGTCGCGCTGGTCGTCGTGGTCTCGGTGCTCATCGCCGCCGTCGCGACGCTGGCCATCCAGAAGCGGCTGACCGGGCAGCTCGACGCCCAGCTGGAGGACACCATCCACCAGGCGCCATTCCTGCTCACCCGGGGACCGGAAGGTCGAGACGACGGCCCCGGGGGCGGCCCGGGAGGCGCCCGGCCGGGCACCATCCTCGCGGGCTTCACAGGCGACACGGCGAATGCGGAGTTCGCCTACAAGACCGAGCTCGACGGGTGGGCAACCCTGTCCTCCAATGCAGGTGGCCAGCTCGCGGACGTCGCCGTCGACGGCGAGGCCCACGATCTCGATGTCGCCGGCGCCGGTGACTACCGGGTGAAAGCGACCCGGTTCAACGGTGGTGTGCTCGTCGTGGGCCTGCCCACCGACGACGTTGACGACGCAGTCCACTCGCTGATCGGCTACGAAGCGATCCTGATCGCTCTCGGTTCACTGCTGGCTGCCGGCGGCGGGCTGCTGCTCGTCCGCCGCCAGCTGCGGCCGCTCACCGAGGTCGCCGCCACGGCCCATGCGGTCGCCGAGCTGCCCCTTGCCGAGGGCTCGGTCGACCTCACCGAACGGGTCCCCGAGCACCTCACCGACGAGCGCACCGAGGTCGGCCAGGTCGGGGCGGCGCTCAACACCCTGCTCGCCCACGTCGAGACCTCCCTGGAGGCGCGGCACCGAAGCGAGCAGCAGCTCCGCCAGTTCGTGGCAGACGCCTCGCACGAGCTGCGCACCCCGCTGGCCACCATCGCGGGATACACCGAGCTCGCCCGCCGCCGCCCCGACGACGGCAACGTCCGCACCGCCCTCGACAAGGTCGAGGAGGAGTCGGCCCGGATGACGTCGCTGGTCGAGGACATGCTGCTGCTGGCCCGGCTCGACGCCGGCCGCGCTCTGGCGCAGGAGCCGGTCGACCTGACCCGGCTGCTGGTCGAGGCGGTGTCCGATGCCCGGGTGCTCGGGCCGGACCACCGGTGGCAGCTGGAGCTGCCCGATGCCCCGCTCGAGGTGGTGGGCGACGAGCAGCGGCTGCACCAGGTGGTCACCAACCTGCTCACCAACGCTCGCAAGCACACCCCGCCGGGCACGACCGTGACCGTCTCGGTGCGGCCGGACGGGTTCGACGTGCACGACGACGGGCCGGGCTTCCCGGCCGACTTCGTGGACCACGCCTTCGAGCGGTTCGCCCGTGTCGACCAGGCCCGGCAGCGGGCCGGCGGGGCCGGGCTCGGCCTCTCCCTCGTGGAGGCCATCGTCCGCTCCCATGGCGGGACCGTCACGCTCACCAGCGCGCCGAGTGGCACCACCTTCGCTGTCCGGCTACGCTGACGCCGTACCCAAGATTGTCTGACAATCTTTCACCCACGGAGGAGGCGACACCATGACGGCGATCCAGCACCAGACGCACTCGGCCCAGCAGATGGGGCAGACCGAGTTCCAGCGGGCGGAGGAGCGGACAGCGCACAACTACCACCCGCTGCCGGTCGTGGTCGCGCACGCCGAGGGCGCCTGGATGACCGACGTCGACGGCCGTCGCTTCCTCGACCTGCTGGCCGGCTACTCCGCGCTGAACTTCGGCCACGGCCACCCCGCGCTACTGGCCGCCGCGCACGCCCAGCTAGACCACCTGACGCTGACCAGCCGGGCCTTCGTGCACGACCGGTTCGCGGACTTCACCGCGGCGCTCGGCGACCTCTGCGGCAAGGAGCTCGTGTTGCCGATGAACACCGGCGCCGAGGCCGTCGAGACCGCGATCAAGGTGTCTCGCAAGTGGGGCTACGAGGTCAAGGGCGTGCCCGCCGACCAGGCCACGATCATCGTCGCGTCCGGCAACTTCCACGGCCGCACCACCACGATCGTCGGCTTCTCCGACGACCCGGAGGCCCGCGACGGCTTCGGCCCGTTCACCCCCGGCTTCGTCACGGTCCCCTACGGCGACCTCGCCGCCATGGAGGCGGCGATCGACGCCACCACCGTGGCCGTGCTCATCGAGCCGATCCAGGGTGAGGGCGGCGTCGTGATCCCGCCGGACGGCTACCTGCGCGGCGTCCGCGAGCTCTGCACCGCCAACAACGTCCTGTTCGCCGCCGACGAGATCCAGGCCGGCCTCGGCCGCACCGGCAAGACCTTCGCCTGCGACCACGAGGACGTCGTCCCGGACATCTACATCCTCGGCAAGGCGCTCGGGGGCGGCATCGTCCCGGTCTCCGCAATCGTCGCGAACCGCGACGTCCTTGGCGTGCTCCGCCCCGGCCAGCACGGCAGCACGTTCGGCGGCAACCCGCTGGCCTGCGCGGTCGGTCTCGCGGTCGTCGAGATGCTGCGGAGCGGCGAGTTCCAGGCCCGCGCGACCGAGCTCGGTGTCCTGCTCCGGGGCCGACTCGACGCCCTGGTCGGCCAGGGCGTGGTCGGCGTACGCACCCGTGGCCTGTGGGCCGGCATCGACATCGACCCGGGCATCGGCACCGGACGGATGGTCTGCGAGGCGCTGATGGCCCGCGGCGTCCTGGCCAAGGACACCCACGGCTCCACGATCCGCTTCGCGCCGCCGCTGGTCATCTCCCCCGAGGACCTCAACTGGGGGCTCGACCAGCTGGCCGGTGTGGTGAGCCGGGCCTGAGCCCCGGGCCGGGAGACCGGTGGTTTCAACGGCGTCCGGCACGGTCACACTCGCACCATGGTCCTGCGCTTCGAGAACGCCGCCATGCGCACAGCCGTGGCCGACGTCCAGAGTGCCCACCGCGAGCTGATCGAGGCCCGCGCCGACGCCGACCGCCGCGTCTCGAGCCTGCTGGGCGCCGGCTGGGCTGGGGCCGCCGCCGACGCCTTCGCCGATGCCTGGTCGGACTGGCTCATCGGGGCGGAGCAGGTCGAGACGGGGCTCGAGTCGATGGGACAGCTCCTCGACGCCGTCCACCGGGACCTCGTCGCCCAGGACGACGCGTCCCAGGCCGCTCTTGACCAGGTCTCGGCGCGGATCGTGGAGCGGCTCTCCTGATGGCCGGCAACCCGGACCAGTACGCCGTCGACCACGAGGAGCTCGACGACGTCGTGGGCGACCTCGAGCGCTGCCAGCAGCGGCTGCAGACCACGACCGACGACCTCGAGGCCCAGGTGGCGAGGCTGCACGAGACGTGGGAGGGGCTCTCCGCCGCCGCGCAGCGCGAGGCGCATGAGGAGTGGGAGGCCGGCATGCGCACCATGCAGACCGCCCTCGAGGGGATGCGCCGGGCCGCGCGGGTGGCACACACCAACTACGGACACGCCGTGTCGGCCAACGTGTCGATGTGGCAGGGCCTGTCGTGATCATCACCCGTAGGAGCGACGAGTGGTGACCGTCGCCGTCGACGCGGCCGGTTTCGACACCGCCTCGGAGGCGTTCACCATGGGGAACGGCGTCGCGGCGCAGTTCTACACCGGCATGACCGAGGCACTCGCCGGTTACGGCCAGATGGCCGGCGACGACAAGACGTCCGACGAGTTCGCGGCGCAGTACGACGACGCGGCCGCCGACACGATGGCCGCCGCCGCCGAGCTGGTCGGGGCGCTGGCCGCGCTGGCCCGGATCACCTCGGCCACCGGGGCCAACCACCGCAACGCCAACGCCAGCTCGATCTACAGCGCCAACCCGCCCGTCTACACCGGCGGCCAGTTCGACCCGCCACCCGACGGCACGGTCTCGGTGTCGCCCTTCACTCCCCCCAGCGCGGTCGGTGGCGACAACCCGGACACCCCTGAGTACTGGGACATGCTCACCGACTACCTCGAGGGCTGGACCTGGCCGGGCGCGGATACCGGTCGGCTCCGGGAGGCGGCCGGCTCGTGGCGGCAGTTCGGCACCATGCTCGATACCTCCGTGTCGGCGTACCTCGACGAGGCCGTGTCCCACCTCGAGGCTCAGCGCTCACCGGAGGTGACGATCGCCGTCCAGGTGACCAAGGGCCTGAAGCTCGAGATCGAGCAGCTGGGCTTCCACTGCGGCGAGCTGGCCCAGGCGTGCGAGGACTACGCGACCCAGGTCGAGGCCGTGCGCGAGACCGTCAAGGGGATCCTTCGCGACCTCGCCATCGAGATCGGGATCACCGCGGCGGTGGCCGGGGTCGCTTCGCTGTTCACCTTCGGAGGCGGCGCGGTGGGCGGCGCCGCTGTCGCCGGATGGCGGCTCGCCGCTGCGGCCCGCAAGGTCATCCACGCATTCACGGCCATGAAGGCGGTGGTGCGCACCGCCGCGGTCGCCAAGCTGACCCGGGTCGCCGGCAAGATCCCGGTGCTGCGGCGCCGGTTCCAGCGCATCAGCGAGGCGGCCAACCGCGCCAAGCACGAGAAGTTCCTGACCGAGCTGCGCCAGGCGATGGGCAAGCCGCACACGAAGGACCCCGACCTCTCGCGCCTGATGGACGAGCTGTACCGCCCCAATGCCCAGGTGGGCAGCGGGTCGACGGCCGCCGCGGTCCGTCACGAGATCGCCACCGGACAGCTGGTGGGCGGTGCGTCGCACACCCAGAAGGCGGAGGACATGATTCGAGCCCTGGAAAGGTGGCTGCGCAACCACCAGGACGCGACGCCGGGCGACCGAGCCGCCGCGGAGAATGTCATCAAGGACCTGCAAGATGCCCTCGCGGGCAACTGAGGAGCGGTCATGACCGAGCTGGAGTCGTTCGCCCGCGACCTGTACGCCGCCGTACCGGAGGTGCGGCAGGCGATGGGTCCCGATGCGGAGCCGGACCCGGAGATCCCCACCCTGTGGGCCGGGTCGGTCGGCCGCGCCCTCGCGCGGGTGCTGCCCGGCCTCGCGCCGGCGGACGGTGTCGCCGCCTTCGCGGTGGTGGAGCGACACCTGGCCGGCGGCTCGCGGCTGATGCGCGACGTCATCTCCACCGGGCTCCTGGAGGCGCTGGCCAGCCAGGTCTCGAGCGGTGCACTCGACGGCCCGACACTGGCCGGGTTCCTCGGCAAGGAGTCGCGGGCCTACCTCGACGCCTGGGACGACTACACCCTGGGCCGTTCCAGCCTGGACCCGTCGTGACCCGGCACCGGGACTCCGTGGCGGCGTTCGTCGACGACGACCCGCGTGCGGCCGCGCTGCTGCGCGACAGCCTCTCGACGCTGCGCGACCAGCTGAGGGGCGACCCCGACTTCATCGAGGTGCACCGGGACCTGCAGGCCGTCCTCGACGGCCGCATGGACCTCCGCGAGCTCGCCGCTGTCCCGGCCTTCAGCGACCTCGCCGACGCCGGGATGCGAGATGTCCAGGCGCAGTGGCAGGCACTCGACCCCGAGCAGCGAGCCGCACAGGTCGCGGCCGGCCGGTCACACCTCAGTTGGTGATGCTGACGTTGAGGTTCGCGGGATGGGCCAGCGACCGGTCCTCGCCCCGCGCCTCCATCTGCTCCTGTATCTCCCGCAGCCGATCCAGCCAGGCGAGCATGACGCGCCGGGCCCTTCCGTCGAGGGCCATGGACTCGACGTGCGAGTCGAGCAGCATGTTGAACGGCCGCCACGTCAGGAACAGCACCGCGAGCATGTCGAAGGCACGCTGCTGGTCCTGCTGCTCGCCCGAGGCCGGGACGACGGTCGGCACCACGAACGAGAACGTGCCGTAGTCCCACACGACGTTGTTGAGGATGTCGTGCTCGACGGTCGAGAGGTGGATGACGGTGGCGCACACCCGCGCCACCCACTCTCGAGTCAACCCTGCCTCGGGCCGGGTGAGCGGGCGAGGAAGGAGCCGGTCCAGCTCGTCCGCCCACCGGAGCAGCGCCTCGTCGGCGCGCACGCCTTCGTCGTCGGGGTAGTAGAGGGCGACGTACTCGCGGACGTAGTCGAGCGTCGCCCGCCACAGCTCGAGCACGTTGTCGCGATAGGGGTAGGCGAACGGCGTCTCGGTCGTCCCGCGGCGGGCGAACTGCTCATCGGGGTCGAAGTCGAAGAAGTCGAAGTCAGCGAGTCGCTTCTTGGCGATCGCGGAGACCTGCTCCGCGGGGTGGGAGAACAGCGTGACCGCGAAGCTCAGCGGGCCGGCCAGCTGGACGGTGCTGTTCTCCCGGTTGCCGATCAGCAGCGTGTGGAACGTGTGCTGCAGCACGCGGCGCACCGGGTGGCGCGCAGCCAGCTCGTTGATGGACGCGATCGCCACGTCGGTGAGGATCACGTTGTGCAGGCACAGGTTGTGGCGGAACGTGGTGGTGTCCTCGTTCATCCCCGCGATCATCGCCCGACGCGCGAGCCGCTGGTCGAGGCCGTCGGGCCGGTGCACGATCCGGGTGGCGAGGCTGCCGTCGGTGCCGACGCTCAGCACCGCCTTCCCGCCCGGCCGCACCAGACCGTCGTACGTCGGATGGTCGAGCAGGTCGGTGAGGTCGACGACGTAGTCGCCCTCCTTCGCCTCGCCCGCGGCCACCTCGTCTGGACGTGAGGCCCGCAAGAAGGAGGCGAACGGCCCGCGCACGGCCAGCACGGCGAGCGGATCGTCGGTGTCGCGCAGCTCGGGCGGCAGCACGGGAGCCCGGTCCCAGACCCTGCGGAACCGGTCCGGATAGACCTCGCGGAGGAAGCTCTCCTCGTCGGCGGGCGCCGGTGGGGTGTGCTTCGGCGCCAGCCGCACCAGTGCGGCTCGGACGGCGAGGATGAACCTGGTCCGGCGGTTGCGCTCCGCGGCGTGGTCCGAGGGCAGGAAGGACGAGGCCAGCCACACTCCCGGCAGGGGCAGCCCGGGGAAGAGGTCGTCGTGCGCGACATGCTGGATGGTGGCGTCGACCGGCGCGGCAAGGGGCTCGACCGGATGGTCCGTGAACCCCCGGACCAGGAACCTGGTGACGATGCCCCGGTACATCGAGAACCGCGCGGCCTCGATCATGTGCCGAGGGTAGCGGTCGCGGGCTAGCCTGCTGCGATGGTCAGCGAGGACGTCTCCACCGCTGCGGACGATCTCTCCGAGACGCTTCGGCGCGGTGACGAGGCCTTCGGTGCGGAGCGTTTCGACGACGCAGCCGAGCACTACCGCGCGGCCGCCGCAGCCGCCCCCGACACCCCGGGCCTGGCGGCGAGGCTCGGGCGGTCGGTGGTCAACGCCACCACCGGGATCGGCCGCGGGGAGCATCAGAACGCCGTGTTCGCCGATGCCTACGCCCGCACCAAGGCCCATGGTGCCTGGCAGGATCCACCCGACCTCGGCACCCCGCCACCCGGGCCGCAGCCGCCCGCCGACCGGCTCCGCCCGGTCAAGGTGGGCGTCGGCCGAGCCGTGGGCGCGGTCGGGTCGGCGTTCTTCCACGCAGTGACCAGTGCGCTCGGGCGTCACACCAACGACGAGGTCTGGACCAACTGGTACACCGCCGGGAAGCGGCTCCCCGGGCCGGCGTCGAAGTGGGCCAAGATCCTCAAGCTCGCACACATGCGCGAGTCGCTCTTCGAGAACAACCTGGTGCGCACCTACCCCAGGGGCGTCAAGACCGGGTACGCCGAGGGCCGAACCCAGGTGCCCGAGTTCGCGCGTCGGTGGCGGACGGCCGACGGCACGTGGAACGACCTGCGTCCGGACTCCGACGGGAAGATCGACCCGATGGTGGGTGCGGCGTACACCCGCTTCTTCCGCAACCTCGGTGACGACCAGGGCATCGCGGGCGTGCGCCGCCGCGAGGACCCCGCCACCAACCCGGTCAACGTGCGTGAGGTCAGCCGCAAGCTGCTCGCCGCGAAGGGACCGCGCCTGGAGTTCCCCTTCCTCAACCTGTGGGGCGCGGCCTGGATCCAGTTCCAGAACCACGACTGGATCAGCCACGGCAGCATCGACCTGCGACGGGTCGACCGGATCCCGCTGGCGGACGACGACCCGCTGCGCGAGCTCGGCGTGGACCATCTCGATATCCGCGCCTCCATGCCCGACCCCTCCCGACACCCCGAGGACGCCGTACTGCCGGACACGTTCCTCAACGAGGTCACCCACTGGTGGGACGGCTCGCAGATCTACGGCAGCGACTGGGAGACCCAGCACTCCCTCCGCGAGCACCTGGGCGGGCGGATGCTCGTGACCGAGGACGGGCTGTTGCCCGTCGACCCCGAGACGGGCGCCGAGCGCACCGGCTTCATGCGCAACTGGTGGGTCGGCCTGGCCATGTTGAGCACCGTGTTCGTCAAGGAGCACAACGCGATCGCGGCGATGCTGTCCGAGAAGCACCCCGACTGGGACGACGAGGCGCTCTTCCAGACCGCGCGCCTCATCAACGTCGGCACCATGGCGCGGATCCACACCCTGGAGTGGACGCCGGCGATCCTGCCCAACGAGAGCCTGCTCGACGGCATGCGCGCCAACTGGTTCGGGCTGGTCACCTCGCTGCTCGGTGGCGAGCGCAAGCAGGTGCTCGAGGACATCCCGATCACCAGTCGCGAGCTCGGCGGCATCGTCGGGAACGTGCAGGGCGAGTGCCCTCGCTACGGGCTGGCCGAGGAGTTCGTCAGCATCTATCGACTGCACTCCCTCCTGCCCGACGAGATCCGGATGGTCGACGTGGACGGCGGGGACTCCGGCGTGGTGCCGTTGGCCCTGACCCGCCACGCACAGTCGCCCAACCTGTTCGCGACGTACGGGTTCGAGGCCCTCGCGCGGACCTTCGGCGAGCAGTCGGCGTGCCAGCTCGTCAACAACAACTACCCGGACACGCTGCTCAACATCTCGGTGCCCGGCCACCCGGTGGCCGATCTCGGTGCGTTCGACGTCTACCGCGACCGCGAGCGCGGGGTGCCGAACTACAACCAGCTGCGCCGCGAGCTGGGACTCAACCCGATCGGGGACTTCGACGACCTCACCGACGACAAGGACTGCGTGGCCGCGCTCCGCGAGGTGTATGGCGTCGACGATGCAGGCCACGACCGGGTCGACGACATGGACCTGCTCGTGGGCACGCTCTCGGAGGGGCATCGGCCGGACGGTTTCGGCTTCGGCGAGACGCTCTTCCAGATCTTCATCATGAACGCCTCCCTGCGGCTGCTCGCCGACCGCTTCTTCACCATCGACTACCGGGCGGAGGTCTACACGCCGGAGGGTCTTGCCTGGATCGACACCACCCGGATGAAGGACGTGCTGCTCCGTCACCTGCCCGGGCTGGCCGACACCGGCCTGGCCAACATCGACAACGCCTTCGAGCCGTGGGACTTCGGCCCACTGGCACCGGACCGCCATCCGCTCCGCGCCTGGGACCGCAAGCGCGAGGATCCCTGGGCCGGTGACGCACCGCACCTGCGCTGACTAGGCCGACGGGCCTCGACCTGCGACCGCGACCAGGGCCGGCAGCGAGCCCGCGATGATGTCGAGGAGCTCCTGCCGGGTGACACCGGCGGGGTCGCGGCCCCAGGTGACGACCAGGTCCTCGGCCATGGCAGACCAGCCCCGGACCACGAACCGGTTGTGGGGGGTGTCCTCGATCAGCTCGCCCTGCGCGTCCTCGGTGAAGATCCGGTCCGAGAGCGTGGAGCGGGCCTCCTCGTAGATCCGGCGCAGGGACTCGTTGCCGCCGGCCGCGCCCTTGATGAGGGACAGGTAGCCCTCGTAGTTGGCGAGCACGTAGTCGACGTACGCCGCGACCGAGGCCAGCAGCCGCTCCAGCGGATCGCCCTCGGCGGGCGGCGCCGTCTGGGCGATCAGGTCGTCGGCGGCCCGCCGGACCACGGCCTCGTGGAAGGCGTGCTTGTTGCCGAAGTAGTGGTAGAGCAGCCCACGCGAGATCCCTGCCTCCTCGGCCAGCAGGTCGATGGACAGCTCGTCGAGCGAACGCGTCGCCAGCAACCGGACGCCGAGGTCGAGGAGCTGGCTGCGGCGCTCGTCGGGTGAGAGCCGGGAGCGTGTGGTGGCGGTCACGGTGCACATTCTATTGACACTTGTTCAATAACGCCAATACCGTCGGGACATGAGCACCCCCGCACCTGTCGAGCACCAGCACGTCGACCACCTGATCGTCGGCGCTGGCTTCGCCGGCCTCTGCGCCGCGATCAAGCTGCAGGAGGACGGTGAGTCCGACTTCGTGGTGCTCGAGAAGGGCGCCGACGTCGGCGGCACCTGGCGCGACAACACCTACCCCGGCGCCACCTGCGACGTCCCCAGCCAGCTCTACTCCTACTCCTTCGCCCCCTACGACTGGCCGAACTCCTACTCGCCGCAGCCGGACATCCAGGCCTACGTCAAGCAGGTCGCGGACGAGTCGAGGACGCTGGACCGGTTCGTCTTCGACACCACCGTCGAGGACGCCGCGTGGGACGACGAGACGCAGCGCTGGACGGTGCGGACCAGCCGTGGCACCTGGGTCTCGCGGACCCTCGTCGTCGCCGCCGGCGGCCTCTCGGCGCCCAGGCTCCCCGAGATCGACGGGATCGACACCTTCCAGGGCGACGTCTTCCACTCCGCGCGGTGGGACCACGACGTCGACCTGACCGGCAAGCGGGTGGCGGTCATCGGCACCGGCGCCTCGGCGATCCAGATCGTGCCCGAGCTCCAGAGGACTCTGCAGGCCACTGGCGGCCACCTCGACGTCTACCAACGCACCGCGCCGTGGATCATCCCCCGCAACGACCGCCCCTACGGCCGGTTCGAGCGGGCCGCGCTGCGCCGGGTCCCGGGCCTCCAGCGGCTCTACCGCACCGGCCTCTACTGGGCCCACGAGGCCTACGTGCCGGCGTTCACCATCGAGCCGAGGATCGCGGCCCCGGCCCGGAAGGTCGCCCTCAAGAACATCGAGACCGGCATCACGGACCCCGAGCTGCGCGCGAAGGTCACGCCGAACTTCGCGTTCGGCTGCAAGCGGGTGCTGCGCTCCAACGACTACTACCCGGCGCTCGACGCCGACAACACCGACCTGGTCACCGACCCGATCGCCAAGGTCACCGGCAACGCGATCGTCACCGAGGACGGCACCGAGCGCGAGATCGACGTGCTCGTCGTGGCCACCGGCTTCTACACGACCGAGCTGCCCATCACCGAGCACGTCACCGGACGGACCGGCCGCACGCTGGCCGACCAATGGCGCGACACCGGGATGGCGGCGTACAAGGGCACGACGGTCCCGGAGTTCCCGAACCTGTTCATGCTGGTCGGGCCCAACACCGGCCAGGGCCACACCAGCATGATCTTCATCATCGAGTCCCAGGTCGCCTACCTGCGCGACGCCGTCCGCCGACTGCGTCAGGCGGGCCTGGCCAGCGTGGAGCCGACCCAGGAGGTCACCGACCGCTGGAACCGCAGCCTCCAGAAGCGGATGGGCCGCACGGTGTGGACCACCGGCGGCTGCCAGAGCTGGTACCTCGACTCGCACGGCCGCAACACCACGCTGTGGCCGCGGTCCACGGTCGACTTCCGGCGCAGGCTGGCGTCGTTCGACGCCGATGCGTACCGGGAGGTCCCTGCATGAAGACGCTGAATGACAAGGTGGTCGTGATCACCGGCGCCGGCTCCGGCATCGGCCGCGCTCTGGCCCTCGACCTGACCCGCCGTGGCTCGCGGCTCGCGCTCTCCGACGTGGACAGCGCCGGCCTGGCCGAGACCGTCGCCCAGGTCGGGACGATCGGTGCTCGCGAGGTGCGCAGCGACCGGCTCGACGTGGCCGACCGCGACGCGTTCGGGCGCTACGCCCTCGATGTGGTCCAGCACTTCGGCCGGGTCAACGTCGTCATCAACAACGCCGGCGTCGCGCTGGCCGGCGACTTCAACGACCTCGAGTACGTCGACATCGACTGGCTCGTCGGCGTGAACTTCTGGGGTGTCGTGCACGGGACCAAGGAGTTCCTGCCGCACCTGATCGCCTCCGGCGACGGCCACGTCGTGAACCTGTCGTCCCTGTTCGGGCTGGTCTCGATGCCCGGCCAGTCGATGTACAACGCGACCAAGTACGCCGTCCGCGGCATGACCGAGGCGCTCCGCGAGGAGATGCTCATCGCCGGCCACCCGGTCGGCGTGACCGCCGTACACCCCGGTGGCATCAAGACCGCGATCGCCCGCAACGCGCGGGTCTCCGCAAAGGAGAGCAAGGAGGAGACGGCCGCCCTGTTCGACGAGAAGCTGGCCCGGATGACCCCGGAGAAGGCTGCCGCGATCATCGTCAACGGCATCCTCAAGAACCGCGCCCGAGTCCTGGTCGGCATCGACGCCCACGCCGTGCACCACATGGCCAAGCTGCTCGGCTCGCGCTACCAGGACGTCGTCGCCAGGACCTCCAAGCGAGTGGTGCCGCCGAAGGCCACGGTCCTGTAGCCCCGCTGGCTCCCCCTCGCCGGCGGGTTCACACTGACGGCGAGCGCGCTGGGGGGCGTCCGTCCGGCGCAGCTGGAAGAGGGCCTCCGTGCGACGGGTCGTCATCAGTTCGTTCATGGCGCTGGCCCTGGGCCGTCCCCCGGAAGCTCGACGTCGACTGCGGCTACGTCCGTGTGCCCGAGGACCGGTCCCGCCCGCACGGACGCATGATCAAGGTGGCAGCAGCCGTCGTGCACTCCAGGTCCGCGCAGCCCGCCGCTGAGCCGATCCTGGTCCTCCCGGGGGGCCCGAGTGCCGCGGCGATCACGCAGTTCTACTACCGGTTCTACTTCAAGGGCAGCTCGACTACGAGCGAGGACTGGCCCAGATGCTGGAGGCCGTCTTCGCGGGCTGCGCGGCCAACAAGGCCTGCCGCAGCGCCTATCCCACCTGCGACGCGAGTTCATGCAGCTCGTGGCCCGGCTCAACAAACAGCCCCGGGTGATCCGGTTCCCCTTCCTCCCACATCCGGTCCGGCTGCGACTCGACGGCATGGGCGTCTACAAGGACGCGATCGGCTCGCTTTTCCCCGGCAACCGGTTCGCCCCCGAGGAGATCCGCTTCCTGATCCACGGCATGTGGCGCATGAGCCACGGCGAGCTCGCCGCGGTCTACCGGGAGACTCTGCCGGCGTTCGACTTCACCCCGCCCCGCTCGCGCGGTCACCGTGAGGCCGCGGGGTCCGGATGGTCATGTCGGACCTGGTTGCGTAGGTCGGGTGCGATAGACCTACGGGATGGCACGTCGTCCGGGTGATGCGGTCCGCGTCGAGCTGACCAAGTGGGGCGACCGGCCGCACTGGCAGTTCGATGCGCTCTACCTCGGGTCGGACGCCGCCGGTGACTGGCTGGGCTTCCCGACCGGCTCGCACATGTCGCGCCCCGGCTTCGAGTTCACGTCTACCAACGACCAGGTCGGGCTGGTTCCGGCGCCGGGCACCGCAGTCGGCCAGGCCTGGCTGGCGACCTTCCACGGACCCGGCGGCGTCGTGTGGACCTACGTCGACATGACCACGGTCCCGGAGTGGGACGGCGACACCGTGCGGGCCGTCGATCTCGACCTCGACGTGCTCGAGCACCTCGACGGCACTGTCACTGTCGACGACCAGGACGAGTTCGACGAGCACCGCGTCCTCTACGACTACCCACGCGAGATCGTCGACCTGGCCATGGTCACGCGGGACCTGATCCTCATCGCGGTGCGCGAGAAGCACCCGCCCTTCGACGGCTCCGCCGCGCCGTGGCTCGCGGTGCTCACCCGGCTGCTGTCACGCTGACCGGGTGCGGATCGACTTCCACGGCTCCAACGAGCCGACTCTCGGTGTGGAGTGGGAGCTCGCGCTCGTCGACCGGCGCACCCGCGACCTGCGCAACGACGCCGAGCACCTGTTCGCCCGCGCCAAGGCCCGGCTGCCGAACCCGGCGCGACTGCACAAGGAGCTGCTCAAGAACACCGTCGAGATCGTCACCGGCATCTGCTCGAGCGTCCCGGAAGCGATGGCCGACCTGCGCCGGACCCTCGCGATCGTCGTACCGGCCGGGGACGACCTCGGCATCGATCTCTACGGCGCCGGGACGCACCCCTTCGCGTCCTGGACCGCGCAGCAGCTGAGCGAGGGACACCGCTACGCGGAGCTGATCAACCGGACCCAGTGGTGGGGGCGGCAGATGCTGATCTGGGGCGTGCACGTGCACGTCGGCATGGCGGAGAAGTCTCGGGTGATGCCGGTGCTGTCGTCGCTGCTCAACCACTACCCGCACCTGCAGGCGCTCTCGGCGTCCTCGCCGATCTGGGCGGGAGTCGACACCGGGTACGCCTCCAACCGGGCGCTGATGTTCCAGCAGCTGCCGACGGCGGGGCTGCCGTTCCAGTTCTCGACCTGGGCGGAGTTCGAGGCGTTCGTCAACGACCAGATCGTCACCGGGGTCATCGAGGAGCTCACGGAGGTGCGCTGGGACGTGCGGCCGGCCCCGCACCTGGGCACCCTCGAAAACCGGGTCTGTGACGGCGTCTCCACCTTCGACGACCTCGCCGCGTTGGTCGCGCTCACGCACTGCCTGGTGGTGGACCTCGACACCCGGCTGGTCGCCGGGGAGTCGCTGCCGACGATGCCGCCCTGGCACGTGCAGGAGAACAAGTGGCGCTCCGCCCGCTACGGGCTCGACGCGATCATCATCCTTGACGCCGAGTCCAACGAGCGGTTGATCACCGACGACCTCGCCGACCTGGTCGAGCGGCTCGCACCGGTGGCCGAGCGGCTCGGCTGCGCCGCCGAGCTGGCCTCGGTGATGGACATCCCGGCCCGCGGGGCGTCGTACCAGCGGCAACGGGCGGTGGCCGAGCGAACCGGCGGCGACCTGGTGGCGGTCGTGGACTCGGTGGTGCAGGAGCTCCGCTCGGAGCTCGGGTGACCATCGAGCCGCTCGCGACAGGGCGGTTGCGGCTGGAACCTCTCACCGTCGACCACGCCGCGGCCATGGTGGCGGTGCTGGCCCACCCGTCGCTGTACGAGTTCACCGGAGGCTCCCCGCCCACGCTCGAGGAGCTCACCCGGCGATACTCCCGACAGAGCGTCGGCCACTCCCCAGACGGCTCCGAGCAATGGCTGAACTGGGTGGTGCTGCTGCGCGAGGACTCCCGGCCGGTCGGCTATGTCCAGGCCACGGTCGTGGGCGACGAGGCCGAGATCGCCTGGGTGATATCGCCGTCCGACCAGGGCCGCGGCCTCGCCAGCGAGGCCGCGACCGCGATGGTGGACTGGCTGGCCTCGTCCGGCGTCGCCCGGCTGGTCGCCCACATCCACCCCGACCACACGGCCTCCGCGCGCGTCGGCGAGCGACTCGGCCTGCGGCGTACGGACGTGGTCGAGGACGGCGAGGTCCGCTGGGTCAGCGACCTGTCCTGATAGGCGAGCGCTAGTAGCCGCCCTCGGGCGGCACCATCTCCAGCCGGACCCCGAGCAACCGCACCGGGCGGTCGTGCTCGACCCGGTCGAGCAGCGACACCGCCGCGTCGGCCAGCAGGTCGGGGTCGTTGGTCGGCTCAGGGAGGGTAAGGCTGCGGCTGATCGTGATGAACGGCCGGTAGCGCAGCTTGAGCCCCACCCGGGCGGCTGGGCGGCCCTCCTTGTCGATGTCCGTGACCACCTGCCGGGTCAGCGCCCGCACCTCGTCGGCGATCTGCGCCCAGTCGTCGAGGTCGGTCTGGAACGTCGTCTCCCGACCGTGGGCCCGCGGCACCCACGGCTCCGCGGTCACCGCGCTGTCGCTGACCCCGCGCCCGATGCGGTGGTACCACGGCCCCATCGTCGGTCCGAGCTCGGCGGCGAGCATGCTCGCGTCCGATGCCGCCAGCTGGTCGACGGTGTCGATCCCCAGCGCGGCCAGCTTCTTGGCAGTCTTCGACCCGATCCCCCACAGCGCCGTGGTCGGCCGGTCGCCCATCACCTCGAACCAGTTCTCCGCGGTCAGCTGCCACGTCCCCCGCGGCTTCCCGAAGTCGGTGGCGATCTTGGCCCGCAGCTTGTTGTCGCCGATCCCGACCGAGCAGTGCAGGCGCGTCGCCTCCAGCACCCGCTCCCGAATGTGTCGCGCAAACCGCACCGGGTCGGCAGAGGGCCCACCCGGGGCCCCCTTCCCCTCGGGTGGGAGGCTCCCCTGCCCCGCCTCCACCACCGTCTCTGCCTCGGGCTCGTCCGCAGCGCCACCCCAGGGGCGACCGCGGCCGATGTGGCCCGCCTGGCCGCTCGCGTCGTGTTGGTCGCCGGGACGCGGGCCGGCGGCCAGGAACGCCTCGTCCCAGCCGAGCACTTCCACGACGACCGGACGGCCGCCCCACTCGAGCGAGCGGAGCGTGGCCATCACGGCCGCCGACGCCTTGTCGTACGCCTCCCGGTCGACCGGCAGGAACACCGCGTCCGGGCACTTCCGGGCGGCCAGCCGCAGCGCCATCCCGGAGCCGACGCCGTACTCCCTGGCCTCGTACGACGCCGTCGACACCACCCCGCGCTTGGTGGGATCACCGTCGCCGCCGACGATCACCGGCCGGCCGGCCAGCTCCGGTCGGCGCAGCACCTCGACGGCTGCGATGAACTGGTCCAGGTCCACGTGCAGGACCCAGTGCTCAATCGGGTGCACACCGTCCTGACCCGCAGCGGTGGCGTCACTCATCGCCGTGGGCCGGGCTCGACTCCGGGCTCGACGCCGGGCTCGACTCCGGGCTCGACTCCGGGCTCGACTCCGGCTGCCACCGCGGTGGCGGTGGCAGCGCCTCGGTCGACTCGATCTGCGACATGCCCGTGAGCAGCAGCAGGTCGACCACGACCGAGCGGAGCTGCCCCAGGACCACCTCTGCGGTCAGCTCGTCCGCCCGATCCACGAGCCCCGTGGCTTCACCGACGGCCAGCAGCGGCTCCTGGGCAGCCACCGCGATCCGGTCCTTGGCCAGCTCGTCGGCCACCATGTCGGCGGCGTCCGCGAGGTCGAACGCGATGAGTGAGTACGACTTCGGGACCGCCCGGTGGTAGTAGGCGGCCACCGCGGTCTGGCGGACCAGGACGCGGGTGCTGCGCAGTGCGCGGTCGAGCGGCTCGACCAGGTCGGCCATCCGCCGGATGTCGGGACGATGCCGGATCCGGAACGGCGAGGAGGTCACCACCGCCATGCCCTCGTCGGCGGCGTCCTGCAGCTCGCGGATCAGGCTGTCGGTCGCCCGGGCGTCGGCCAGCAGCTCCAACCCCCGCGCCGCGACCCCATCTACCATCACCTCCCCCGCGGCGCGCAGCAGTGCGGCGATCTTCCGCACCACCTTCGCCGCCTGCTCGCGTGGACGGCGCAACGGTGCGGCAGGCACCACGGTGGCCGCCACCAGCGCGACGCAACCACCGACCACGGCGTCGCTCCACCGCACCAGGGCGTCGGACGGTGCCGGCACCAGCGCGGAGATGATGATCGACTGCACCGCCGCCTGGGTGACGAACATCTGCCCGCTGGTGATCAGCAGGGCGGAGGACATCGCCAGCGCGACCACCAGCGCCAGCTGCCACCACCCGGACCCGATGGCTATCGCCAGCAGATCGGCAAGCAGGACCCCGAGCGCGACGCCGAGGGTCACCTCGGCGACGCGACGCAGCCGCTGGCCGTAGGACGTCCCGAGGCTGACCACGGCGGCGACCGGCGCGAAGAACGGCGTCTCGTGGCCCAGCAGGTCCGCCGCGATCAGCCAGGCGACCCCGGCGGCGGCCGCGCACTGCACGATCTGCCACCGCTTGTCGCCCAGGCGGGAGAGCCGCGCGCGCAGGGAGACCCCGCCCCTGGCCCAGAGCCGGTCGAGCGGCGCTTCGTCAGCCGCACCGGACCCCATGTCGGTCGATCGTGCCAGACCGGCCGGACGGGAGCACCGACTCGCGCGGGCGCACTCATGGGTGCGCCGTCCGGCTCTGCCCCGCGGTGCCGGGCGCGACCGTCGAGGTGGCCGGTGGCGACGCGGCCAGCCAGAGCGCGGCGGCGGTGGCGACCGCCGCAGTGAGCACGCCGAGCGCGCGGAGTGACCGCGGGATGTGGTGCACGTGTCCTCCCGAGATGGGTGTCGAAGATCCGGCTGCCGACGACGCTAAGGGTGGTGAGGGACGGAAGGTGGGCCGCACCGCAGCGCTGTGGAGAGATGTGGCAGGCAGGGTCGCTGTGGACGGTTGTTGGCCCGCGAGGCCGTCCACTTGGCCGCCCGTTGTCAGGGCGGACTTGTGGCACCCGTCACCGCGCGGCAGGATCGGACGCCCCGCGTCCCCACCGATTTACTGCACAGCGAAGGAGTCCGGTGGTCACACCGATCGACCCGACAGCCTCAGGGTTCCTGCTCGCCGAGAACCGCAACATGCCGATGCACGTGGGCGGTCTGCAGCTGTTCGAGAAGCCGGAGGGCGCCGGGCGCAGCTACATCCGCGACATGTTCGAGCAGATGCGGGACGTCGACGAGATCGCGCCACTGTTCCTCAAGCACCCCCACCGCTCGCTGCGGACGGGTGCGCAGCTGGTGTGGAAGGAGGACGAGCAGTTCGACATCGAGCACCACGTCCGGCACAGCGCCCTGCCCAAGCCCGGCCGGGTCCGCGAGCTGCTCGAGCTGTGCTCGCGGCTGCACAGCACCCGGCTGGCCTGGGAGCGGCCGCTGTGGGAAGCGCACGTCATCGAGGGGCTGCGCGACGGCCGGGTAGCGATGTACACCAAGACCCACCACGCCCTGGTGGACGGCGTCTCGGCGATGCGCCTGCTGGCGAGCGTGCTCAGCACCGACCCCGACAAGCGCGGGATGCCCGCGCCCTGGGGCATGCAGCACTCCCGGTCCAGCAAGCCGAAGCCCGACCACCACCTGTCCGAGGTGCCCGTCTCCGCGCTCCGCACGGCCATGGGGATCACCGTCGAGGCGGCCGGGATGCCGAGCGCACTGATCAAGACGATCACCAAGGGGCTGCGCAACGAGACCTCGGCGCTTTCCCTCTACGCGCCGCGGACGATCTTCAACCAGAACATCACCGGCTCCCGCCGCTTCGCCGCCCAGGACTGGCCCATCGAGCGGTTGCGCGCGATCGGCAAGGCCACCAGCACGACGTTGAACGACGTCGTACTGGCGATGTGCAGCGGCGCGGTCCGCGCCTACCTGCTCGAGCTCGACGCACTCCCCGAGGCCCCGCTGGTGTCGATGGTCCCGGTCGGCCTCAACGCCAAGCAGTCGCAGGTTGCCTCCGGCGAGGGCGGGAACGCGGTCGGCTCGGTGATGGTGCAGCTGGCGACCGACAAGAGCGATCCCGCCGACCGGCTCTCGGCCATCCACGCATCGATGAAGGACGGCAAGGAAGCCCTCTCCTCGATGACGCCGGTGCAGATCCTCGCCATGAGCGCGATCGGGCAGGCGCCGGCGATCCTCACGCCGATGCTGCGGATGCAGGGCATCGTGCGGCCGCCGTACAACCTGATCATCAGCAACGTCCCAGGGATGCGCACGACGCACTACTGGAACGGCGCCAAGCTGACCGGCACCTACCCACTGTCGATTCCGATCAACGGGATGGCGCTCAACATCACCTGCACGTCGTACGACGGCAAGATGGCCTTCGGCCTGACCGGCTGCCGCCGGACCGTGCCGCACCTGCAGCGTCTGCTGGGCTACCTCGACGACGAGGTGAAGGCGCTCGAGAAGGCGGCGGGGGTCTAGAACGCCTACTTCTCGATGTACATGCGGGTCATGATCGCGTCGAACCCGCGGTCCGGCAGCGCCCGTCGCATCGTCATCACGGTGCTCGCGCCTTTGCCGGTGGCGTAGCGCGACTTCGGACGCCGCGCGGTGGCTGCCTTGGTGATGGTCTTGGCGACCACGTCCGGGCCGCTGGACATGCGCGGGTTGTCGACGCTCTCCATCGCCTTGGCCGCCTTGACCGCGCTCGCGGCGTAGACGCCGTCCTTGCTCTGCTCGACGAGCGAGGTGCGCGCGATCTCGTTCCACTCGGTGATGATCCCGGCGGGGTGCACGATCACCACGTCGATCCCGAACGGCCGCAGCTCGACCCGCAGGCTGTCGCTGAAGCCGTCCACCGCGAACTTCGTCGCGTGGTACCAGGCCCCGAACGGCTCGTAGATCACCGCGCCGACCGAGGAGATGTTGATGATCCGGCCGCTCTTCTGCTGGCGCATGTGCGGCGTCACGAGCTGGACCAGCCGGGCCAGACCGAACAGGTTCACCTCGAACTGCCGCCGGGCCTCATCGATCGGGACGTCCTCGACCGCGCCGTACGACCCGTAGCCGGCGTTGTTGACCAACACGTCGATCCGGCCCTGCTCGGCGATGATCCGCTCGATCCCGGAGGCCATCGAGGCCTCGTCGGTGAGGTCCATGGCGAACGTGTGCACGCCCGCCGCCTCGAGGTCGGCCATCCGGTCGACGCGGCGCGCGACGGCGTACGTCGTGAAGCCGGCCTCCTTGAGCCGTAGCGCGGTCTTCTCGCCGATGCCGCTCGACCCGCCGGTGACCAGTGCGACCTTGCCCTCGCTGCCCATGGGCTGATCCTCACGGTCTTTCGTCGAGCCCGCCACCGTGTCTCGCGGCGACCGCGCGCAGCCGCGCCCGGGTGATGTCCGCGACCGTCAGGAGCCCTGCGCCCCGGGCGTTCGACCCCTCGCGGGTCGGCTCGGAAGAGTTGACGCTGATGCAGCGACGCGTGCCGCCGTCCTCCTCGTTGGCGAGCGCCACCGCATGACCCGTCGTACCGCTGCCTGCGAAGAAGTCGAGGACCAGCGCGTCATCCGGCATCGTCGCGAGGATCCGCCGCACCAGGCCGGTCGGCTTGGGCGACTCGAAGACGTGGCCGACGATCTTCTTGAGCTCGGCTACCGCGGTGTCGGTCGAGCCGACCTCCTCGGCCAGCCAGATCGTGCGCAGCTTCTTGCGGCGCCCTCCCGGAGTGTCGGAGTGGAGCCAGTCGCGCTGGAAGACGTCGACCCGCTCCCCGTGCTTGCCCTTGATCCGCCGACAGACCAGGTCGTCGCCGCGCTCGTCGATCAGCGGCCTGCTCCAGCGCCACACCGCCGGCTTGCCGTCCCCGAAGACCGGCTCGATCTCATGACTGCCCTCGAACGGCCTCGTCCTGACCAGGCCGCTCTCCGGGTCGCCGTACACCGGGAAGTGGAGGGTGCGCGCAGTGACCGGGTTGAACTTCTTGTTGGTGTTGCGCAGCGGCAGGTGCCGGTATCTCCGACCCGTCGGGTCGACGAGCGGGAAGTCGCTCTCCACCACCGTGTCGGTGCTGCTCGCGTCGAGCCGGGTGGCGCGGGCGTCCTTGGCGTAGACGAGGAGGTACTCGTGGCTCGTCGCGAACCCACGCCCCAGCTGCCGGCCCTTCGGGTTGAGGTTGACGACGACCTGGGCGAGGAAGTTCGCCTCGCCGAACACCTCGTCCATCAGCAGCCGCAGGTACGCCGCCTCGTTGTCGTCGATGCTGACGAAGATCGCGCCCGCCTCGTCGAGCAGCTCCCTGGCTGCCACCAGCCGGGGCCGCATCATCGCGACCCACTCCTCGTGCCGGCTGCTCCCCGCCCGGCCACGGATGTCGTCGCGATAGGCGAACTCGTTGCCGGTGTTGTAGGGCGGGTCGATGTAGACCAGGTCGACCTTCCCGAACTCGCCCTCCAGCGTCGGGAGCACGTCGAGGTTGTCACCCTCGATGAACGTGTTCCACGGCCGCACGCGGCGACCCTAGCCGCGTCCGTACCCCACGAGCGTCGGCGTGGCCGTGAGCACCTGGAGGTCGACCGGCGCCCCGGCGATCGTGACGGAGCCCGGCACCTCCTGCCACGGGCCGCCGTTCACGCGGTACGTCGCGGTGTAGGTCGTGTCCACGCGCGGGGCCACCGCGCCCTTGCGCAGGTAGCTGTGGGTCACCTCGAGGTCCGGGTACGGCGCCCCCGGCTGGTCGGTGGTCATCGCCTCGCCGTCACCGAACTGCCAGCCGAACTGCGTCGGCACGATGTGCAGATCGACCTGCTGGCCGAGCAAGGTGATCGTGCGGTCCAGCGGCTGGACCTCGGTGTAGAAGTTCGTGTCGAAGTTGACGAGGGTGCGTCCATTCGCTGGCTGAACGCGCAGAATCCGACGGCGGGGAGGGCAATGCGCGCAAGCGCTGCCGCAACCAAACCGGGCGTCGAAGTTCAGGCGGCGTTCTCCGTAGGAAGATCGCAGAACGCGAACGGGTCGACGCCGTCGAGATGGCCGTGTTGCACGCAGACCCCGTCCAGGTCCGAAGTCCGTCGGAGGCAGGCCTGCAGTTCGCGTTACACACCGATGCGATACCCGGCGGGCATGACAAGATCCGCTGTTGGACCTGACACCGTGCCGTTGACAATGCACGTCTGCTGGTCACAATGACAGCCAGCTGGCACGGGTCGAGGTTCGACGAGCACTTGACACAGTCAGGACCGCACGACAACACCGCTACGATCACGAAGGTAACGACGGAGAATCCAGCCATTCCCAGCCCTCATGAACAGCTCAAGGACCATCAGGTGGTTCTGAGGCTCGTACGTAACCGGCTCGGCGCCTGCGGCCGGGACGGTTGTGCCTTCGGCGATGCGCACCTGTCGACGCTGTACAGCTTAGCTGATGAGTTGGTGCTCGCCTCGACGACTGGCTGTTGACACCAGCGTCGACTCCGCCATCCCTCGTAGTGCCTCCAGCCGAATACACCTTCTCGAATCGGCTCCAGCGAAGTTGTCGCAGACCACTTGCAGTCCGGCGCTGCCAGATCGCGCGAGGCTGTCCGTGTCGACCGCCGTTCGCAGTGCGTCGTCCAGCGGCCAATCCAGGCGACGACTGCCCCTGGCGAGGGTCGGCTGTCGAGTCGGCGTCGTCGTCGGTGACGTACTCACGCTCGCCGACGTCGTCGGCGCAGAAGACGTGGGGTCCGAGCCAATGTCCGGCTTCGGCTCGTCGTCGTTGCAGCCACCGAGCAGGCAGCCAGCCAGCAGCGCAGCGAGCGCCCAACGCGTGCGGAACATGCCGGCCCAACCCCCGAGTAGAAGACCCGTGACCCGAACCTACCGCCGTCGGCACGGGCTGACGAGGCGGACGGACCGACCTGTGGATGACTCCGTTCCGCGGACAGGGAGAGGGAGAGTCCGGATACTTCCGAGACATGGTGCTCCCGGGGACGTTGCCTGCCGAGCGCCCGCCAACGGCGCGCCCTCAGCCGCGGGGCTGGGTGATCGGGGCGTTGGTGGCCGGAGTCGTGGTCGTGCTTCTGCAGGTGCTCGTGTTGAGGTCGGCTGGGGGAAACAGCTACGCCTTCATCGCCACGCAGGGCGACCACCCGGTCACGTGGAACCACTGCCAGGCGATCCGCTACCAGGTCAACCCCAAGGGCGCGCCGTCCAACTGGGAGGAGATCGTCCGCTCGGCGATCGACGACGTCGAGGAAGCGAGCGGGTTCGTGTTCGCCGACCGCGGGACGACCGTGAAGAGGAGCCTGATCGGCGGCCGATACGAAGGCAACGAGTGGGAGCCGGTCCTCATCATGTGGTCGGACCGCTACCAGGACCAGATGCTCGACGGCAGCACGATCGGGCTGGGCGGCAGCGGCGCCATCGAGGTCAACGGCACCAGACGCTTCGTCGTCGGCCAGGTCAGCCTCGACAGCAACGTCAGGGACCCCGAGCAAACCAAGCTCGTCCTCGAGCACGAGCTCGGCCACGTGCTCGGCCTCGACCACGTCCGCGACGAGGACCAGCTGATGTACCCGGGGATCACCGGTCAGAAGGAGCTGGGACGCGGAGACATCGCCGGCCTCAAGCGACTCCACGACGTCCCCTGCGACTAGCCAGTACCCGGCATTGGGAGCGACCGGGAACAATCATCGCGTGAGCCCGAGCCGGCGAGAACGTCGCGAGCAGCGACGCTGGCGCAAGGACATGCTCCGGCGGCTCGAGGAGCTCGACCGCGTGGACTTCGAGCAGGGGCTCGGAGCGATGCCGCTGGGCACGAGCGGCATCGCGCCGACGTCGCGGAAGGGGGTCCGCCGCCGGCGACGTACGACGGGGCCGGTACTGCCCGGCCTGCTCATCAGCGGGATCCTCGCCGCCGCGGTGATGCTGAACGACCCGGGGATGACCGGCTACCGGCTCCGGCAGCTGATGGACCACCTGACCGGGTCGGCCGGCGGCACCTACGCGTTCGTCGCGACCACATCGGAGGGCGACCCGGTCGGCTGGAACCGCTGCGAGCCGATCCACTACGTCGTCAACCCCTCGGGCGGGCCGGACGACTGGGAGAACACCGTCGACGCCGGTGTCGAGGAGATCAGTGACGCGAGCGGTTTCGAGTTCGTCTTCGACGGCACCACGGACGAACGGTCCTTCGAGAAGCGGCTCACTGACCCCCAGGACCCGCCGCCCGTGCTCATCGCCTGGGCCGACTCGACGGAGGTCCCTGAGCTCGAAGGGTCGACGGCCGGAATCGGCGGCAGCACGCCGGTGCGCAGCGGCAGCAGGGTCCGCTTCGTCACCGGAATCGTGGTCCTCGACGCCGAGTCCTACGACCGGATGGAGGTCACCGGCGAGACCACCGCGGAACGGCTGATCCTCGCTCACGAGCTGGGCCACGTGCTGGGCCTCGACCACGTCGACGACATCGGCGAGCTGATGAACGCCGAGTACGTCGGCCAGAACGGCTTCGGGCCCGGTGACCGCGAGGGCCTCAAGCGGCTGCATGCGCTCCCCTGCGCGTGACTTCGCGAACGCACTGACGTTTACCCGTTGGTAACAACGACCGACTCGAAGGACCCCATGAAGTCGCGCACCGCCGTCGTCGCCCTGACCCTGGCCGCCGCTCTCGTCGTACCGACCGCAGGGAGCTGGGCCACCGAGCCGGAGCGTGCGGTTCAGAAGACCCGGACCCCGCACGCCAACAAGCCGAAGGTCATCAACCGCTGCCTGCTCAGCGTGCCCGACCCGGGCACCACGACGCCGGTCAAGATCTGCTACACGATCTTCCGGCCGGCGCGGGCCAAGAACCGGCACAAGATCCCGATGATCATGCACAGCCACGGCTGGGCCGGCCAGCGGACCACCGACCCGGCGACGTTCAAGCGGTTCCTCGACGCCGGCTACGCGGTGATCTCCTTCGACCAGCGCGGCTTCGGCGAGTCCGGCGGACTGGCCTACGTCGAGAACCCCGATGTCGAGGGGCACGACGTCCGGGCGCTCGTCGACGTCATCGCCAGGCTGCCGTGGATCAAGAAGGACCGGCCCGGCGACCCGCGGCTGGGCGCGATCGGTGGCAGCTACGGCGGGGGCTACCAGTTCCTGGGCGCCTTCGAGGAGCTGCGCGTCCACGGCCGTCCGATCTTCGACGCGCTGGCGCCCGAGATCACCTGGCACGACCTGGCGCAGAGCCTCGCGCCCAGCGGCGTCGTCCGCACCGAGTGGGCGCTGGCCCTCAGCGGGGCGGCACTGGCCAGCCAGGCGCTGCCGCCGTCGGCCTACAAGGCGCTCGTCGAGGGCTCGGCGACCGGCCAGTTCCCGGACGGCTCGACGCCCGGGACCGAGAACCTCTACTCGTTCTTCGAGAAGAACGGCCCCCGCTGGCACATCGCACACGGCCGCCGACTCGACATCCCGGTGCTGTTCGGGCAGGGCCTGACCGACACCCTGTTCAACACCGGGCAGGGGCTGGCGAACTGGCACCAGGCGATCACCAAGCGGGCCCGCAAGAAGAGCATCTTCGTCGGCTACAACGGCGGCCACACGCTGCCCTCCGTGTTCCCCCAGGGTGTCGAGGTCGCCTCCGACCCGTGCAGCAAGCAGCTCGCGGGCGGCGACTTCCAGGCGCTCACGCTGCGGTTCTTCGACGAGCAGCTCCGGCACCGCAGGACCGGACTCGGTGGCTACCGCCACATCCACCTCGCGACCCAGGGCAGCCGCTGCCTGACCGTGAAGAGCGATCGCCCCAACAAGTCCTTCGCCATCGGAAAGGTCAGCACGCCGACCACGGCGGGCGTCCCGCTCGTCACCAAGATCGCCTCCGGATCGATCTCCATCGCCGGAACGCCGACGGTCACCGCGAACGTGACGTCGACCGGGACCGACACCCGGATCTTCTACGGGCTGGCCGTCGGTACGAACGCCGCCGACGCCAAGCTGGTGCAGAACAACGTGCTGCCCTTGCGGTTGATCAACCCCGTCACCGCGCAGGCGATGACGTTCGTGCTGCCGTCGGTCGCGGTCGAGGTGCCCGACGGGAAGTCGCTGTTCCTGCTGGCGACCCCGGTCAGCGACACCTTCGCCGGCATGGGTAGCCGACCGCCCGGGCTGATCACACTTGCGGACACGGTGGTCAAGCTCCCCGTGGTGGCGCCCTGACCTCCTTACCCTCGTGGCATGCGACGGCTCCGACTCCTCGCCGCCACCGCGGTCGCGACGCTCGTCGTCGCGCCGGCCGTCGGCGCGCCATGGCCCGCCCGGCCTGATCCGCCGCAGACCTCGGACGGCGTCCGTGGCGAGCGCGCACCGGCGCTGCCGGACGCGTTCCGGGGCGAGGACACCTGGACGACGCTGCAGTACTACGCGATCGCGCCCGGGGTGACCTTCGAGCAGTTCACGCTCACCGGCGTCCGCGGCGTGACCCGCGGCCAGCTCATCCGGGTCGACCCGGCGACGCCCGGGGTCGGGCTGGACCTGGTCTCGGGGCGCAACGTCGCCTCGCGGCACGTGGTTGCCGACATGATGGATCCCAACGCCGTCGTCGGCGTGAACGGCGACTTCTTCGACATCCGCGACACCGAGGCACCGCTCGGCGTGGCCCGCGACCGCCAGCGCGGCATCCTCAACGGCGTCGAGAGCGGCTGGAACAGCGCCTTCTGGGTCGACTCCGCGGGCGTACCGCACATCGGGGACCTGTACGCCGACGCGGTGCTCCGGCAGCGCCCCACGCTGGACGTCACCAACGTGAACTCGCCGTCCGTGCCGCGCGGAGGCATCGGGCTCTACACCGAGAAGTGGGGCACGCTGCGGAAATACCGGGTCGTCGACGGCCAGCGACGCGGCGTGCGGATGGTGGTGATCCGGCGCGGCCGGGTGGTCTCCAACCGGTCACGGTTCCCCGGGTCGCTGCGCGTGCAGGACATGGTGCTGGTCGGCCGGGGTGCCGGCGCGGGTCGGCTGGCACCCTTGCGAGCCGGGCAGCGGCTGACTGCCGACGTGGCCCTCTCGCAGGACGCCGCGGTGGCGGTCACCGGCAGCCTGTTCCTGCTCCGAGACGGCGTACGGCTCGCGAAGGACGACGTGGACCTGCACCCGCGGACCGCGATCGGGATCGACCGCGACACCGGCCAGCTCCTGATGCTGGTCATCGACGGGCGTCAGGAGCTGAGCCGCGGATCGACGATGAAGGAGCTCGCCCAGCTGTTCGAGCGGCTCGGCGCCGAGGACGCTCTCAACCTCGACGGCGGCGGGTCCTCGATCCTCGTCGCCCGGCAGGCGGACGGCTCGCTCGCGGTGCTCAACTCGCCCTCGGACGGCCATCCGCGGCCGGTCGCCAACGGTCTCGAGGTCACCTACGACGCGACAGTGGTGGCCCCGCCCCAGTAGCGAGCCCAGTAGTCAGCTGACCGCCGACGCCGGGACAAGCACGAGCGCGACGGTGGTCATCGGCGCGAAACACTCCGGCAGCGGCGACGGCACCTTCTGTGCGGTGATCACCAGTCCCTGGTCGCCGGAGGTCACGTGCACGTCGGTGGGCGAGTCGCACCCGATCGCCACGACGGCGCCGTACAGCAGCATGTCGTCGCGGACGTCGGTCCTGTCGACGGCGTCCTGGATCCGGGTCGTCATGGTGTCGGTCTCGAACTGTGAGGTGAACTCCTGCACCGCCAGGTCGTCGGAGAGGGGTACCGCGGCCTCGGCGGCCGCGCCGCCGGCGGCAGTCTCCGTGATCATCTCGACCAGGTCGAAGTCGACCTCGTCACCCGTCGTCTCCTTGGTGGGGGCGGGGCTTTCTGTGGGGGCGGGGCTTTCCGTGGGGGTGGGGCTCACCGTGGGCGCGGGATCGTCCGTGACGGTCCCGGTCTCGTCGTCGCCGCAGCCGGCGAGGACGCCGGCGAGCAGGACGGCGGGCAGGACGGATCCGAGAAGGCGGCGCATGACCATGGGACGGTAGCGCCCCAGGCCGGGTTCCGGCAGGCTGCGCGGGTGCCGGCCCCCCGAAGTCGCAAGCTGACCCGGGCCGAGCTCGAGTCCTACCGTGATGCGGTCGTCCCCGACCTGTTGCCTTCCCCGGGACCGGAAGGTGCCGGGTTGAGGTTGCTGTTCGTCGGCATCAACCCCGGACTGTGGACCGCCGCCACCCAGACCCACTTCGCGCACCCGGTCAACCGCTTCTATCCCGCCCTCCTCGCGGGCGGGATCATCGAGAGACCGATCGATCCCGCGGCCGGGATGTCGGACGACGACCGCGCGTACCTGACCTCGCGCGGGATCGGAATCACCAACGTCGTGAAGCGGGCCACCGCCCGCGCCGACGAGCTGGACGACGAGGAGCTGCGCGCCGGTGGGGAACAGCTGGTCGCCCTGGTCGAGCGAGTCCGTCCGCGGGTGGTCGCCATAGCAGGCATCACGGCCTACCGGACTGCCTTCGGCCGACGCCGGGCCGCCCTCGGCCGCCAGGACGAGACCCTCGGCGCGGCCGAGCTCTGGGTGGTTCCCAACCCCAGCGGTCTCAACGCCCACGAGACCGTCTCGTCGCTCGCGACGGCGTACGCCGCGGCCGCGCGGGCCGCAGGCGTCATCGACTAGACGTCGTCGGGGAACTGCTGATCCTTGCCCAGCACGGTCAGCCCGTCCTGGACCAGGAAGCCCCGCTTCTCGTCGGCCACCGGGTCGACGCCGATCTCGGCGCCCGCGGGGACGATGACGTTCTTGTCGAGGATCGCGTTCTGGACCACCGCGCCCTGGCCGACGCGCACGCCGTGCATCAGCACCGCGCTCTGGATGCGCGCTCCGGAGCCGACCGAGACCGACGGCGAGAGGACCGACTTGAGAACGGTGCCGCCGCTGACCACGACGCCGGGTGACAGGACCGCCTCGTCGACGCGGGCCTGGCTGCCGTCGGCGCCCTGCACGAGCTTGGCCGGCGGCTGCGGGCCGTAGGAGGTGTAGATCGGCCACTGGAAGTTGTAGAGGTTGAACACCGGCAGCGGGGAGACGACGTCCATGTGCGCCGCGAAGTAGGAGCCCAGCGAGCCGACGTCGCGCCAGTAGCCGCGGTCCCGGTCGGTCGAGCCCGGCACCACGTTGTCCTTGTAGTCGTAGACGCCGGCCTGCGCACGCCGTACGAACGAGGGCACGATGTCGCCGCCCATGTCGTGCTTGGAGCCGTCGGTGGTCGAGTCGCGGGTGACCGCCTCGACCAGCGCGTCCGCGTCGAAGACGTAGTTGCCCATCGACGCCAGCACCTCGTCCGGGTTGTCGGGAAGCCCCTGCGGGTCGGTCGGCTTCTCCAGGAAGTCCCTGATCCGCGACGGCTGCTCGGGTTCGACGTCGATCACGCCGAACTGGTCGGCCAGTGAGATCGGCTGCCGGATCGCGGCCACGGTGCAGGCCGCGCCGCTCTCGATGTGCTGGTCGACCATCTGCGAGAAGTCCATCCGGTAGACGTGGTCGGCGCCGACCACGACCACGATGTCGGGCTTCTCGTCCTTGATCAGGTTGAGCGACTGGAAGATCGCGTCCCCGCTGCCGAGGTACCAGTGCTTGCCGACCCGCTGCTGGGCCGGCACCGGCGCGACGTAGTTGCCGAGCATCGTCGACATCCGCCAGGTCTGGGTGACGTGCCGGTCCAGGCTGTGCGACTTGTACTGCGTCAGCACGACGATCTGCAGGTAGCCGGAGTTGACGACGTTGGACAGCGCGAAGTCGATGAGCCGGTAGATCCCGGCGAACGGCACCGCCGGCTTGGCCCGGTCGGCCGTCAGAGGCATCAACCGCTTGCCCTCCCCACCAGCGAGGACGATCGCGAGCACCTTCGGTCGCTGAACGGTCATGTTTCGACCCTAGCCGCGGACTCACCGCAGGTCAGCCCGCGATATCAGGCAGGCCGAGCAGGGGTAGGTTTCAGCACGTGCGCGTCGACGTGCTGACCAAGGAGTACCCGCCCGAGATCTACGGCGGCGCCGGCGTGCACGTGGCCGAGCTGGTGCGGGCCCTGCGCTCCCGTGACGACCTGACCACCCGGGTGCACGCCTTCGGCGGAGCGCGCAACGAAGAGGGCACCACGTCGTACGCCGATCTCGCCGAGCTCGCCTCCGCCAACGCCGCCATCAGGACGCTCGGCGTCGACCTGGCCATCGCCGACAGCTGCGCCGGCGCCGACCTCGTGCACTCGCACACCTGGTACACCAACCTCGCCGGCCACCTCGCCGGTCTGCTGCACGGCGTGCCGCACGCCGTGACCGCGCACTCGCTCGAGCCGATGCGGCCGTGGAAGGCCGAACAGCTCGGCGGCGGGTACGCCGTCTCCTCGTGGGTCGAGCGCACGGCCTACGAGGCCGCCGCCGCGGTGATCGCGGTCTCGGCCGCGATGCGGAGCGACGTGCTGCGCGCCTACCCCGCCGTCGACCCCGACCGGGTGCACGTGGTGCACAACGGCATCGACACCGAGCTCTGGTCACCGGTCTACGACCCCGACCGGGTGCGGGCGCTGGGGGTGGACCCGGACCGCCCGTCGGTCGTGTTCGTCGGGCGGATCACCCGCCAGAAGGGGCTGCCGCTGTTCTTGCGCGCCGCCGAACAGCTCCCGCCAGACGTCCAGCTCGTCCTGTGCGCGGGGGCACCGGACACCCCCGAGATCGAGGCCGAGGTGATCGGGCTCGCGGACCGCCTCCGTGAGTCGCGCGACGGCGTCGTCTGGATCCGTGACATGCTCCCCCGCGCCGACATCATCGCCCTGCTGACCGCCGCCACGGTGTTCGCCTGTCCCTCGATCTACGAACCGCTGGGCATCGTCAACCTCGAGGCGATGGCCTGCGAGACCGCGGTCGTCGCGACCGCGACCGGCGGCATCCCGGAGGTCGTCGTCGACCCACACTCGGGCCTCGGCACCGGCGACGGCCCCGCCACCGGTCGGCTGGTCCCCATCGACCAGGCCCGCGACGGCACCGGCACCCCCCTCGACCCGGACCGCTATGTGGCCGACTTCGCGGCCGCCCTGGTCGAGGTCGTCACCGACCCGGGCCGGGCCTCCGAGATGGGCAAGGCCGGCCGCCGGCGCGCGATCGACGCCTTCAGCTGGGCGTCGATCGCCGAGCGGACGATCGAGGTCTATCGATCGGTGCTCTGACCGCGTCGGCTCTGCCGCACCAGGTCCACCACCTCCCCTCTGCCTCGTCGAGGCGCCGTCTCGAGTGGGAACAGGTCCTCGTCGAGCTCGATCACCCGCACCCGCCGGCCCACCGCCACCAGCAGCCGCGGCTGCCGTCCTCCGTCGAGCAGGATCCGCCCCTCCACCCGATGACCGCCCGGCAGCCCGAGCCGCTCGGCCCGCTCCCGCGGCTCCCGGGCCTGAGGCGCCAGCACCTCGCGGAGCAGGAACCGCAGCCAGGCTGCCGGGTCGGCACCCGGCCACTCCTCCGCCACCAGGCAGCAGCCACGCGCGCACGGCAGCCACGGGGAGCGCCGTCCCGGCTGGCCTGGCCAGACCCGGCGCAGCGTCGGACCCACGCCGGCCAGCCCGGCCACCAGCTCGACCTCGCTCGGGGCGAGGGGTGGGCGGACCTGCACGACTTTGGACTGGTCGTCGGGGTGGAGCACGGCAACCTCCGCTTCGGACTGGACACCGCACACCCTGCCCCGCGCGCAGGACCTCCGCCCAGCCCGACGGCAGTGCCTGTGGATGGCCGGTCCGGGACGCCTGCCTGTGGAGGCAAGCTGGCCGACTCGACGCACTACCTTGAGGCCTCGTGAAGCTGATGTACGCCGCCTGGGGCGACGACCTGCCGACCCGGCTCCGCGACGAGCGGCTCCACCAGCGGCTCGCCGACGCCGGCGTACGACGGCTCCAGCTCAACCTGGACGACGCCGACGTCGCGCCGGCGATGCGCATCGCTGCCGGGTCACAGCACATTGGCGCGATCGTGAGCACCTGGAGCGAGGCGGACGTCGATGGCGCCGTGACAACCGCACTCACCGACGCCACGACCACGCTGGCCGGCTGGGAGGTCGACGAGCGGCTGCCGATCCCGCCGCCGGACAGCCCCGACGGCGAGCGGACGTACGCGCTGGCCAACGTCGCAGTGCTCCGCCGCCCCGACGAGCTCGCGCGCGACGAGTGGCTGCACCGCTGGCTGGTCGACCACACGCCGATCGCGATCGCGACCCAGGCGACGTTCGGCTACGTCCAGAACATCGTGACCCGGCCGGTCACCGCGGACCCGCCGCGGGTCGTGGACGCGCTGGTCGAGGAGCTGTTCCCGCCGGCCGGGATGACCGACATGCACGCGTTCTACGGCAGCGGTGGCGACGACGCCGAGCTGAGAGACCGGCTCACCCGGCTGATGGCCAGCGTGGCCCGCATCGGCTTCGACCACGACATCGACCTGGTGCCGAGCAGCCGCTACGTCTTCGAGCTATGAATGATCGCTCCGGTCGAGGTACGCCTGGACGATCTCGTCCAGACTCTGGTCGACGCTGATGGCGGTGCCCCGCTCGTCGGGGGCCAGCGGCTCGAGGGTCGAGAACTGCGACTGCAGGAGTGAGCTGGGCATGAAGTGGCCCGGCCGGCTGGCCTGACGCTTCTCGATGATGTCCGGCCCGCCCTCGAGGTGGACGAACTCGACGTCCGGAGCGTGGTGGCGCAGCTGGTCGCGGTACTTGCGCCTGAGGGCAGAAGCAGCGATCACACCGCCAGCGGAATGCTCGGCCAGCCAGTGGCCGATCTCCTCCAGCCACGGCCACCGGTCGTGGTCGTCCAGCGGCTCGCCGCGGGACATCTTGTCGATGTTGGCCTGAGGGTGCAGGTCGTCGGCGTCCTCGAAGGGCACCCGCAACCTGCCTGCCAGAGCCTCGCCGACGGTGGACTTGCCCGATCCGGACACACCCATCACGACGATCGGATGGTTCGCTGTCGCCATGTCCGGGTGGTACCCCTATCAGGAACCCGCGGGCAGCTACTGGACCGCCTCGGAGTCGTAGACCACAGTCCCGTCGAGGGTCTGGACGATGTAGGTCGTCTCGTTGAAGTCGTTGCTGGCGTACGCCGTGATCTGCGTCTCGGTGCTGGCGTAGTCGCCCACGATGACGTACCAGCTCTTCGGGTTGTCGAGGCGCCCGCGCACCTCAGTGAGCATGTCGATCATCTGCTCCGGGTCGACCAGGCTCAGGTCGAACTCCTCGTTGGTCGTGGTGCCCTTGATGCCGTTGGGCGAGAGCTCGCCGTCCCAGTAGAAGTCCTCGTAACGGTCGCCGGTGCCGGTCGGGACCTCCAGCACGGCGTACCGCGGGTAGATCACCGCGCTGTAGGCGTAGGTCTGGTCGGTCTCGTCGCGGAGTGCGTCGACGAGCTCGTTGAACCCGTCGACCGTGTGCACGTTGATGCCGCCCTCTCCGGGCGCCTGTCCGGGGAGGTACGTCGTCTCGTCGGTCGGCCCGATGTCCCCGAAGTCCGGGAACGAGTCGCGAGCGCTGACGAAGGCGATGATCGCGCCGGCGATCGGCACCACTACCGAGACCAGCACGATGGCGGCGATGATCCCGCCGATCGCCCGACCGCCCGTCTTGCCGACCGCGGTCGCGATGTCGGTCAGTTCGGTGGCCTGCGGGCCGTAGTTGACCAGCGGCCAGGGCTGTCCGGCCTGAGTCGCCGCGACCGGCGCGATGGTCGGCGCTGCTCCGGCACCGGCCGCGCGCAGGTCCCGGACGACGAGGTCGATGTCCTGCATGGTTTGGGCACGTTCGAGCTGGTCGACCCGCATGTCGTGGTCGGCCTGGATGATCCGCCCAGACTTCACCGCGTCCTTCACCAGCTTGATGGCGGCGTTGCGGTCGCTGTTGTCCGCGGCCTGATCCGGCGAGCTCACGGGAGAAAGGTAGTGGAAACACCGTCGGTGGTCCCGCAAGGCGAACCCCGAGCCCGGGTTTGACTCGACCTCCCCGGGAAGGGTCGAGGGCAAGGACCGGACTTCCCCGTTAGCCGGGGCGCGCCACAGCGGAACGAACCGTCGTACGTCAAGGTCAACGAGGCAGGCATGCGGAAGTCACGCCGAGTCAACCCACGCGCAGGCCACCCAGCCGGGTCAGCTCGGCCACGTATTTGGGGTGCAGCACCGCGGGCCGCCCGTGGTGGGTCCAGGTGTAGACGTGGTCGAGGTCGAACGACCTGGAGCAGAGCCCGCACGTCAGCACCCGCACGGGACGCCGGTGGCGGTCCAGGGTGTGCCCTCCGGGGCAGGTCCCGAGCCACGCGGCGGGCGCGGTCGGCGCGTCCGGCGAGGCGCACCGCTCCCCCGAGCCGCCGATCGACCTCGCGACCCGGCGCCACCGCTCGTCGTGGCCGTGTCGCGGCCCGACCAGCGCGTGCGCGATCTCGTGCAGGATCGTGTCGCGCACGTCGGCCTCGGAGTGGACGGAGGTGAGCGGCGCGCTCAGCCCGAGCTGCCGCTCCGCGAACCGGCAGATCCCGGCGCGACGCTTGGCGCCGTCGTAGACGACCTCCCACTCGTCGAGGCCGTGCACCTCGAGGAGGTATTCGGCCATCGCGTAGGCGTCGCGGAGGTCCACGCGCGGCAGGCTAGCCGCCGCGCTCCAGCCGATCGTGCAGCCGCGCGCGTACGTCGTCCGGCGTCAGCTGGCTGCGCTGTCGCTGGTCACGTGCGATCACGACCCCCGTCGCCGCCACGCCGGCGAGACCGGCCAGGCCGAGCCACTTCCACAGCCTCCGGCGCTTCACGCGATGATCGTGCCATGGGGGCTGACACATCGGGGAGGGCGCGGATCACGCTGGACGAGGCGGTCGAGCTGACTCGGACCGGCGACCTGTGGCTGTTCCGCGGCCGCTCGATCGCGGACCAGGCGATCCGGACCTTCACCAACGCGCCGGTCAACCACGTCGGCATGGCCGTCGTCCTCGACGACCTCCCGCCGTTGATGTGGCACGCCGAGCTGGGCAAGGGACTGCGGGACGTGTGGACCGGCGAGCACCAGCGCGGCGTCCAGCTGCACGACCTGCGCGAGGCGGTCGTGCAGTGGATGGGCCGCTATGAGCAGCGTTGCTGGCTGCGCCAGGTCTCCGCACCGCCGACGCCGGCGATGGAGGACGCCCTGCTCAAGACGATCGCCCGGATGGACGGCCTGCCCTTCCCCTCCACCATCGGGCTGGTCGGCCGGGTCGCCCGCGGACGGATGCGACGGCGTGCCCCGGCCGAGCTCGCCTACTGCGCCGAGGTGGTAGCCGAGGCCTACACCGCGATGGGGCTGCTCGACGGCTCGCGACCGTCGAACTACTACGACCCGGGCAAGTTCTGGTCGGGGGACGACCTCGAGCTCGAGCTCGGTCTGAACCTGGGTGAGGAGATCGAGGTCTACCAGCCCGGTCGCGGGCGGCTCTGGTAGCCGCTACTCGGTCGTGAGCGCCACCTGCATGGCCTCTTCGTTGGGCGCCGGCACGGAGAGGTGCATCTGCTGGAGGCACAGCTTGCTGTCGTCCCGGCGGGCGGCAACCACGGTGAGGCGGAAGGTCGTGCTGGTGCCGTCGGGCAGCTGCACGACCGGGCGGTCGGCCGCCCACACCACGTCACCGAGCTCCCTGATCACCGGGTTCCCGTGGCTCACCTTGACGCCGGCCTCCTTCATCTCGACCAGCTGTGTGGTGAGCACCGGAAGCATGTCGTCGCGGGTCTCCCACCACTCCCGTTCGTCGCTGCCGATGCAGACGGCATCCGGCGCCATGTCTCGCGCCCAGGCAGCGACATCGCAGGTGTCGAACGAGCAGTAGATGTCCTCGAGCAACGCCGTCATGTCCTCTGTGGCACCCATCTGCGCAGGATGGCACGCCTCGTGGGCGCGAGCGAGGGCCCGAGGCAGGTCAGTAGGCAACGGCGCGACCGGCCGCGGTCAGCTCCCAGACGCCGGGCTTGCCCCCGGCCATCAGGCCGGCGTCGATCATTGCCTTCCGCTCCATCCGGGCGGTGGTGTGCCAGCGGATCTCACCGGTGGGCGTCGGCTGCCGGTCCCGCTCGCGGAGCTCCTCGTCCATCGCCATCTCGAGCTCGAGGAGCATGTCCTCGGTCTCCAGGCTGCCCTCGAGCTTGAGGATCCGGACGATGTGCGGGCGGAACGCCGACTGCTCGGACACCTTGCTGGGCGGGCGCGCGGCGGCCGTCGTACGCACGGTGGTGGCGCGCGGGGTCGACGTACGCGTCCGGGGAGCGCGCGGCGCCGGGGGCGGCGGCGGCAGGGGCTTGGGCATCCCGTGGATGCACGTGCTCAGCGGGAGCTCGCAGAGATCGCAGTAGTCCTCGGCCACTCCCCCGAGCCTACGGGGTCCTTCTCCCGCGGCTCAGCGCTGGTGGCCCACTGCGTCGCGAGGGTTGCGTTGAAACGCGGCGAGGACCGAGGCAGTGACGCCGGAGATGACGAGCATCACGATGCCGATCGTGAACTGGGGGCCCGACGCGCTCCCTTGGGCGTTCTTGGGCGCGGTACCGGCCAGGATGAGGTAGGCCACGACCACCGCTAGAAAGGCACCACCCCTCGCGATTGCGCGCCACATCAGCTTGGCGTCGTCCTTCCTCTGGATGGCCACCCAGATCGAAGGCACGAACGCGAGAAACCCGCAGGTGACGATCGGAACCGCGACCATGACCCAACCCACCCAGCCATCATCCCGCGGTGCCCGAGCCGGCGGTGTCCACTGGACAGGTGGCGCAAGGGCGGGCGAGGAGAGTCGCTCATCGGCGGGGCGCATGGTGCCGGAGACCTGGGGCGTCGCCAGCAGGTGGCTCGGTGCCTCCGCTGCCAACCGTCGCTGAGCGATGGCCTGCTGTTGAGCCTCGAGATCGCGAATGGCGGTGGCGAGCCGGTCGATGTCGGTCGACCAGCGCACGTCACTCATCTCGATGGCGTTGATCTTGCAAAGTCCCGCCAGGGAATCGGGAAGCTCGGCGGCCAGTGGCATCGTCGCACCCTCGACCAGCACCGGAACCGGACTCACTCGCGGCGAGCTCAATGCGGCTTCGATCTCGACGCGTACGTAGTCGTTGGGGTCATCGATCCTTCGCGCACCGTCACGCCCACGGATTGAGAGCCAGTCGTCGCCGATCAGGACGAGTACGACGTCGCAGATCTCGATCTCTTGCCGAATGTGCTCCTCGAAGTTGACGCCGGCAGGGATGGAGTCGATGTCCATGAAGATTCGGGCCGTGCTGAGCCGGTGCCGCAGGCCATCGCTGATGGCGTTGGCCTGGGGCTGACAGTCTCCTCGTCGGTAGGAGATGAAGATCCGCTTCCCGACAGGCGCATTGGACTGGGCAGGAGCCGCGGGTGAGTCCGTGTCGATCCAGAGTTGCCACCCTGGCGGAGGGGCCGGCCACGCCGGGTCGGGGCGCCAGTCTTGAGGCGGGAGCCAGTGCCGCGGCGGCTGGGGCCAGTTCGGCGGCGGGTTGAACACCTTGACCATGACTCTGCGTCCCTGCATCCATGGCGGCGCCCACCACCGCCTGACACTCCTCGTGATGCTAGGCGGAGAGAAGTCGATTGTCAGTCCGCTGAGACTCAGCTCAGCGGGGCGGCGAGCACCTTCCTGGTGAACTTCTTCTTCGCCGGCGCCCAGTCGTCGGCGCTGACGGGCATGCCGTCGCTGGAGGACTTCACCGCGACCGCGAAGCTGATCGGAGAGTCCACGCAGGCCGGGAACAGCCGCACCTTGGACGCCGAGCCGCCCATCGCCAGCCGGGCGCAGTCCAGGTTGGAGATGTTCTTGCCGTCCTTGGTGAACGACTTCGACTCGCGCACGGTGTATTCCGAGAACGCGTCACCGCTGACGTGGATGTCGGGGACCTTGTCGCCGTCGAAGTCGAACCAGACGTCGATCGCGTCGCCGGGCTTCACCGCGCGTCCGTGCTTGACCAGCACCACGGCCGGCCGGGTGGCGTTGGGGGCCGAGCGGAGGGTCACCTTGATGATGTCGTAGGCCTTGCCCGGCTCGACGGCGTCCTTGACAGTGCGCGAGGTCGGTGGCAGGGCCTGTGCCGGGGTGGTCCCGGCGAGGGCGGTCACGAGTACGACGGCCGCGGCGGCCGCTCCGGCGATCAGACGGTGGGGGGTGGAGGTCATGGGCCCATCCTAGGCAACGCCGTGGACATATCTGAGGGCCGTTTGGCGGGGACTCACGGCGTTGTCGTCGGGGTCGGCGTGTCCGTCGGGGTCGGGGTCGGCGTGTCCGTCGGCGTCGTCGGTGTGTCGGTCGGCGTCCCGGTCGGCGTCCCGATCGGTGTCTCGGTCGGTGTCTCGGTCGGGGTCTCGGTCGGCGTCTCGCTCGGGGTCTCGCTCGGGGACTGGAAGTTGCTGGGCTGCTCCGACTGCTGCGGCTTGTCGGGCTTGTCCGAGCCGCCGCTGTTGCCGGTGACGCCGCCGATGGTGGTGCCCTCGTCCTTGCCGCTGCCGCCGGTGTACGACGAGACGCTGTGCCCGGAGAGCGTCTCGAAGGCGCTGATCGAGAGCACCGCGATCGCGAACGTGCCCGCGGCGAGCAGCCCGACCCGCCGCCAGGGCAGCGCCACGAACCGCTCACGCCAGCCTGGCTGAGCGGGCTCGTGGGCCGCCTCGTCGAGCTCCTCCTTGGCTTCGCCGAGACGCTCGTCGGCGAGATCGAGGTGCGCCTCCTGCTGCTCGCCGGTGCGCCGGCCGGCCCGTCGTACCTCCGCCTGGGCGATCCCCACCTTGAGCATCGCGGTCTCCTGCGCCTTGAGCACTGCGTGCTTGCTCTTGGCCAGGCCCTGCGTGTAGAGCGCGCCGCCGACCGTGGCTGCGACGCTGCCGACGGCGGCGCCGATCAGGGTGCCGACGGCGCCAAGGGTCGACAGCAGGACGGCGGTGGAGACCGCCGCGAGAGCGCCGGCTGCGGTCTTCAGCCAGTCGATGTCGAGTGTGGGTGGTGGGTTTTCGGCGTCGCGTTCAGACATAACCTGTCCACAGTGCCAGCGGATCGGCGCGCACCCAACGTGACCTTGGGCTCAGTGCCCCGTCAGCGAGGCCTCACAGGAGCGGCTCGGCGTCCTCGGACGAGAGGTCGGGCAGCTCGGCGTACAGCGTGGGCGGGTCGAGGTATCGGGTCGCGAACGCCTCGGCCCAGGCCTCCCCGGTCCCGAGCCCCTCGCGCATCCCCGCCACGAACGACTCGAGCGAGACGATCCGGCAGTGCTCCTGCGGCTCGCGCAGCGCCGCACTGAGTCCCCCGAGCGCTCGGGCGGCGTCGGGGTCCTCGCCCAGGCACATGACGAGGACCGAGGCCGAGCTGACGCCCATGACCTTGCTCTGCACGCAGGCCGCGGCCAGCAGGCTCGTGCGCCACAGCTGGTTGGTGGCCGGGCCGAGCAGCGGGCGCGTCGTACCGGGGTGGAACCAGCCGCTGTACTCGTGTGCCTGCCGGTAGGTGTCGCTGTTGTAGATGGTTCGGTTGAAGTGCTCGGTGTATTTGACCTCGACGCCCACGAGGTGGCGGGTGCCGTCGTCTCGCAGCGTGATCACGGCCGCATCGAAGCCGGCGTGGTCGCCGAGCAGGTCGACGGCGGGCCGCCATGCACACTCCATCACCATGACGGCGACGGCGTGCGGGTCGAGGAAGGCGCGGACGACGTCGAGGCCACGGTCCTGGCGGGCCCGGAGCTCACCGAAGATCGAGAAGCACATCGGCAGGCTCGACAGCATGTTGCGCGCGAGCCGCGCCTTGTCGATATCGCCGCCGGACGCACTCACGATCTTGGAGCGCTCGAGGGCGTACTCAGCCGCGTTCTGGGTCAAGAAGTTGAGCCCCGGTCGCGCGACCACGTCCTCGATGTGCAGCAGGCTGCCGAGCGGTCTGGTGCCCTTGCTGACGATGTAGTCGCCGTACCGCGCCTGGAGCACCTGTTCGCGGTACCAGGACTGCAAGAGCCGGTAGCGCGCCGCACGTCGAGAGTCGCTGGCCACGGACAAGCGTGGGTCATCCCAAGAAAGTTGCATGCGTCGGGCCCCCCTTGTTGCCGACAGACAACACCTAACCCCTCGGAGGGCTCCGCAAACACTTTGTGGCCAGCCGGTCCAGACCAACTTGCGCCCGGAATCGTTCCGAGATGGTCGGGTACCCGTCTCATATGGCTGTTCCGAGCTTCCAGGATCTCCCGCTCGCCGACCGCAACCGCCGCTGGGACGGCGACGCCGCCGAGAAGCGGGTGCGGAGGTTCACCGGCGCCGAGGACGGGCCGAACGCGAAGTATCGCTCGGTCCATCTTTGGTACGACGCGGACGAGAAGGACAACTTCACCGCCTACAAGCTGCTCATCGCCGACGTCGTCAACGACCGGTTGGTCGCCGTACCGCGGGGCGTGATGGCTGCCGCCGGGATCATGCAGGGCGCCCGCGGCGGCATCGACGGCGTGACCTCGCGCGAGACGACTCGCATCAAGAACCACCTGGCCAAGTACTACAAGAAGATGGACGACACGCCGCCTTGGGACGACTGAGCCTCGGTGGTCGAGGAGGTCGCGCAGCGACCGTCTCGAAACCTCCGCAGCGAGCGCACCTGACCTTCTCCACAGATTGCGTCCTGGGCCGCTGAACGGGCTCTTCGCGGGGCAGCGTGGGGGTCATGACGATCCGCATCGAGCTCCCCGAATTCCATGCCTCGGTGGCCGAGGTACGCCGCGCCTCCGCCGAGCTCGTCTCCGCGCGCTCCCGAGCGGCCGGCGAGGTCGACCTGCTTCTTGACGGCTGGCACGGCGAGGCGGCCGCTGCGTTTGCCACTGCGTGGGAAACCTGGCTGGCGTCGTCGCAGGACGTCTCGGCGGCACTCGCTGCGCTGGCGGGGTCGCTGGACGGCTTCCAGACCGACGTCGTGCAGCGCGACGAGGCGGCGGGCGCTTCGCTGGGACGGCTCGCGGGGCGGCTGGCATGAGCTTCTCCTACGACGCCGACCTCGAGCTCGCTGCCCATGTGATTGCCTCGCTCACATCGGTCGAGGACCACCTCGACGAGGTGGTGACCGACCTGCGCTGGCGGGTCGCCCGGCTGCACGAGACGTGGGGCGGGCTGGCCGCGGTGGGGCACATCGAGGCGCACGCTTCTTGGCACTCGTCGTACGTCGAGATGCGCCGGGCCCTCGCGGACATGCGCTCGGCTGTGCGGACCGCGGCGTTGAATTACTCGACCGCGGCGGAGGACAACACGTCGATGTGGAGCGCGGTTCGGTGAGGGTGCTCGTCGACTCTGTCCCGCTGTCCGACACAGCGCTGTCCTTCGAGCGGGGCAACCAGGACGCCGCGCGGTTTCACCACGTCCTCGCCGACCGGCTCGCCCGTTTCGGCGCGATGGCCGGTGATGCTTCGCTGGCCGAGGAGTTCGCGGCGGCGTACGACGATGCCGCCCGCTCCTGCCTCGCTGCGGTGGCCGACCTGGTCGATGCGTTCGCGACGTGCGGCCGGCTGACACTTGCTTCTCTGGCGAACCACGGCCGCGCCGAGGCGCGCTCGGTGATCTCGGGCCGCACTGTCTTCGACGGCTCCGCCTGCGTGGCCGGCTACGTCGCCGTCCTGCCCTGCGCTCCGCCGTCTTCGTTGGGCGGCGACCTGTCCGGGCTGCCCGGCTGGGCGAGCTGGATCCTCGACCAGGTCGAGGGGTTCGTCTGGCCGGATGCCGACGTCGACCGGCTCCGCGAGGCGGCGGCGTGCTGGCGCAGTGCGTCGTTCCAGATCGCCGACCTGTCGTCGTACTGCGACTCGGCGGTCCGTGGCTTCCTCGCCCAGCGCTCCCCCGAGGTCCCGATCGCCGTCGAGGTCACCGAGCGCCTCGCCCGCTCGTGCGTGTCCGTCGCGGACCAGTGTGCGGTCCTCGCCAAGGCCTGCTCGGACTACGCGGACCACGTCGAAGAGCAGCGCGCCGCCATCCTCGACCTGGTGCACGACCTCATCCGCGACGCGGTGATCATCCAGGGCATCGGCATCGTCCTCGGCGCCGTGACCGTCGGCACCACGGCCGCGGCCGCCACGGCTCTCAATGCCGCCAAGATCGCGGCCGCGGCTCCTCGCTTCATGCGGATCATCGCTCTTCTCCGCTCGCTGGCCTCGACCTGCGCGGCTCCGATGCGGCTGGCCGCCTCGGCCCTGCGCGACCTAAGGCTCGAGCTGGCGGTCTTCCGCAACGCCCGCAGCACTGTCGCGTCGGCGTACGACGCCGAGCGGTTGGCTCGGGTCGCGCGGCTGCGCGAGGTCGTTCACAATCTCAGGCTGTTCGATCCCAAGGACCTCCGCGGTTTGAGCTCCGAACAGGTCGCCAAGATCCTGACGGGACTGGCAGGTCCGCGGATCCACGACCGGCGAAGGCTTGGTCTACAAGTGCCCGTTCAACAAGGGCCGCCAGATCGGAGTCATGGACGGCTACCCCACCGGCAGCCGACCCGACCCGATCACGGAAGGGCCCTACGCTGTCGTCTCGCAGGGCAGCGACGTCATCAAGATCCCGCTCGAAGGGAACCCAACGCTGTGAAGGTCATCGACGAGCTGCTCATGAATCTCGAGGAGACGCTCGAGGCGGAGGGGACGTTGTCTCCTCTACTCGTTCTCCTGGTGGTTGCGCGAGGATGAAGCGCGGCCTCACGGAGGACGAGATCGCGGCCATTTGCGAGCAGGCGTATCGAAGAGATGACCCATCGTCACCCACTTCACCTCGAATGGTTCGAGTGGCCGGACACGGATCTGAACGCCGGCCGTCTGGCCGAGTCCGGGACTCCCTTGGACTTCGACATCAACACCACGGGCGAGATCGACAGCCCGTTCCTCGTGCTGGTCCCGGATCAGCCCTAGCGCTGTGCTTGGCTGGGACGGTGAGCCACCTGACTCCGGTGCCGTCCGATCCTGAGCAGCTGCGGGCCTGGCTGGAGCAGCTGGGGACTTCGCGCATCGACGCGTTCCTCGAGTCCATGAGAAGCAACGTCATCGACCTGCCGCCAGCACCGGAGCAGGCGCAGGTGCTCACAATCAAGGTCACCTTGAAGGGTACGAAGCCATCGGTGTGGCGGCGGCTCGAGATACCGGGCGACACCACCCTCGATCATGTCCACGAGGTCCTGCAGACCGCGATGGGGTGGACAGACAGTCATCTGCATCGGTTCTTCCTGGGTACGCAGCCGGCAGACCCCTACTTCGTCACCGAGTTCGATCTCGAGGATGGCGATGAGGGGACGAGGGAGGACCTGGCCCGGGTCGACCAGGTTCTTCGACAGCCTGGGGATCGGATTCGCTACGAATATGACTTCGGCGACGGCTGGGACCACGAGATCCGCCTCGAGAACATCTCTCCCGTCGCCGACAACACTCGACCTCGGTGCACCGGCGGACGCCTGGCCTGCCCACCCGAGGACGTCGGCGGGACGCGCGGGTACGCCGAGGTCGCGTCCTGGGTCCGCGGTGGCCGACGCGCCGACGGCGTACCGCCTCCGTTCGAGTCACTCGAGGATGCCCTCGGCTGGTTGCCACTCGACTGGGACCCCGACGACTTCGACGTCGAGGAGGTGGACCTGCAGCTGCGGGCCCTGGTCGCCAGCGGCGAGCTGCTGCAGCGGCTGAAGCCGGAGGCGTTCGGCGCCCTCCTGCGTCTGTCTCCGATGAAGATGGCGACGGTCTCTGAGTGGTTGGCCCACGCGGCTCTGACGACGCTTCAGCCCGCGGATGTTGACGAGCTCACCGGTCCCTATCGACAACTCCTGGCCATCATCGGCGGTGGGGTCGAGCTCACTGCTTCCGGTTACCTCCGTCCGCCTGTCGTCCAGGAGCTGTGCCAGGCGTTCGAGATCGACCCGATCCTCGCGGGCCGAGCCAACCGCGAGAGCAACGTCCGGCCATTGGTCATGTTCCGCAAGGGCGCCCAGCACGTCGGGCTGCTGCACGTCTCCCGCGGGCTGCTGACGCCGACCGTTGCCGGCATCAGCCTCGGTGACGACCCCATGGGCTTGTGGCGGCACGTGGCCGGACGGCTGCCCGCCGGTCGCGGCGACCTCAAGAAGGACGTCGGCTGGTTCACGCTGCTCGCCCTCGCCGGTGGCGTCGACCATCGCGCTTTGTACGACGTTGTCCACGAGCTCTGCATCGACGCAGGTTGGGAGGAGGAAGGCGGGTCTCCCATCAGCTTCGGCGCGGTCAATCCGCTGGTGTGGCCCATCCAGTCTGCCGTGGTCGGCCCGCGCTGGAACTCGCGCGGACAGTGGCCGCAGTGGGTGCCCGCCGCCGCGGCCTCCGTGCTCTTCCCCGACAAGCTCCCCTAGGCATCGGCCTGTGCCTAGGCCGTGAGCAGGAAGCGGTCCATCGAGATCCGCAGGCCGCGCTCGGCAACCGACCAAGCGGGCGCCGTACGGGTGTAGGAGTGGCCGGTCGGAGTCGTTGTCTCGACCGGGTGGCCAGGTCCGGGCCGCGGTCGAGCCGACCAGCCAGGGGCTTGCTTGGCGTAGTTGCACGACTCGCACAACCCTTGGCCGTTGTGGGCCGAGGTCGGCCCTCCGGAGGCGTGGTCCTTGACGTGGTCGAGGTGGCGGATCGGGGCATCGCAGTAGGGCCGCGAACACGACTGGTCTCGCAGCCGCAGGAACTCGGCCAGCTTGCCCTCGAACCGTCGTGCCTTGGAGTCCATCGAGACCAGCTCGCCAGTCTCCGGTGTGACGTAGAGGCGGCGGACCCACTGGTCGACGCCCGCCTCGGCGTTCGCGGCGATCCACTCGCGCAGCAGGTTGCCCGGGACCGGGCCGTAGTGCTCCACCCACCCTGACCCGTCGTCGTCACCGAGCAGCACCGAGTCGGAAACCGCCACGTTGATCATCAGCGGCACGGGGCTCGACGGACCCGTCGTGCTTTCCCCGGGATAAAGCACCCGAGAGACGAGCGTGTCGGCCATGATCTGGCCGCGGGACCGCTGGTCGCCCATCGACCTCAGTCGGTCAGCTTCTCGCGAGAGCACCGCCCACACCGCCACGCCGTCTTTGCCGGGGAGCGGTGCGGACAGCTGGGTCATCGTGTCCGGCAGCGGGCGCAACGTGACCCGCCGGTCGGCCTCGGCCCGGCGGCGCCGTTCGACCGCAGCAACTGGGTCGAGCTCATCAGCGAGAGCGCGGGCTCGCCCATAGAGCTGCCGGTCCCCCATCGCCTCCAGGGCGTCGAGATCACCGCCAAGCTGGCGGTCCACCTCGCCGCGGTCGGCACGAGACAGGCAAGCGGTCTCCCGGGCCAGCACCGTCGCCTTCCACTCGGTGATCCGCCCCGTGGCCAGGGCGATGCGGGTGTGCGGCATCTCGCCGGCCAGCACCTTGGCCAGCCCCAGGTGGATCTGGCCGCGGTTGGGCGACTCCCGCCGCGCGAGCGCCACCTGCGCGGCCACCCCTTGACCCTGCCGCTCGACTGGCACCCCGGCGCGCGCCTGCTCGGCGCGCTGGGAGCGGTCGAAGTCCGCTGTCACGGTCGCCTGCGCACCCCGCGCAGCGCACGCCAACACCTCCAGCGCCCGGAGCATGTCGATCCGAGCGGGGTCGTCGAGACCGTCACCGATCCAGGAGAGCGCAGCGGCCATCGCGTGGACCTCGTCCACCGACGGGCGCCTGGCTTCCACTCCGGCTTCGAACATGTGTTCGATTGTAGAGCATCACGCCGACCGTCGCGCGCGACACTCCACAGGCATGACTCAGGCAGCACTCAGCCGGGCCAGCTCCCCATGGGCACGATGTCGGAGGAGAACAGAGTGCCGTTACGGCACGAGAAGGCGCCTTCCAAGCGTTCGGCGTATCGCCCGTCACCGATGGCGCTGATCCAGTACGCCGAATCCTCGTGCGTGCTGGCGGCGGCGACGTCATGAGCTGTCTGCAGGTCCACGCTGACCGGACGCGACTCGAACATCAGCCCTGGAGCGGCGTCGACGGGCACCACTCGGCCGATGACAGGACAACCGGGCCCTCGGTCGGTGAGGGTCCCGATGTTCATCACATCGAGGCGCGCGCCGATGCTGAGGTCGCGTATCCGCAGTCCGGGACCACGGGCCTCTTCGATGACGTAGCCGTTCATCCGGGTTTCGGCCCACTCGCGCACCTGGTCGCACCTGTCTAGGAGGGAGTCGGCCGCCCGGCTGTCCAGAAAGGCCAGGAGCCCGCAGTAGTCGAAGACGGCGAGCTGCTCGCACAGCCAGTCGCCGGCCGCGACGCGAGTTCCGAGCTCCCCGCGGAGCACGTCGTCCTCCATGACCTTCTCGAGCTCGTCCAGATGGCTCGCGATCATCGTTTGGGTTGCTGCCTCGTCGGTGCGCGGGTCAGCCTTGTGCAGCATCCACCGGTACGACTGCTCGACGCACCACCGCGAGTACATCCATCCCGGTGCCTCGTCACCCAGGACCACCAGCTCGCGCAGTTTGTGCGGCGTCAGGCAGCCCTCGACCTGGAGAGTCTGGTCGAGATGCCAGAGTGCATCCCTCGCCGCGAGCCCGAGACTTTGGCATGCCGCGAGCATTCCCCGCTCGGCTCGAACTCGCGAGCGGCTCTCCACAGGCCTGTGGAGAGCGCCGAGATACGTCGGCCAGGACCGGCTCAGGCGTGCGCTCGGTGCTTCCCGCCGCTCCGCATCGCTCGGTTCACGGCCAGCGCGGCCGCCTCGACCTCGTCGCGGTCCAGCCGCTCCCGCTTGAAGGCCAGCGTGTCGGCCAGGTTCACGATCCCGCAGACGCTCACGCCGCGGCTCCATGAGTCCCCGGGCTGGTCGCCCGTCAGGCACAGCACCGGGTGCACCTCGTCGCTGCGTACGCCCGCGACGTCGGCCACCTGGTGCGCGACCTCCAGCAACCTCATCAGCTCCTTGGCCTGCGCCCGCTCCCTCTCGTGACCGTGGCTGCACGCAATGACGAAGACGCCTGGCGGGCCCACGACGACGAAGTCCGCGCGTGGCCCCTTGACCTCACGGCGCGTGTCGATCACCTTCCAGTCGTCGAAAGGCAGCTCAGCAAGCGCACGCTCGATCACCACATCGACTTCGGCCGGTGCGAGCTGTGCCATGGGGTCCTCCTGAGCGGTCTGCTCCGACCGTACGGCGGCCCGGCTGTGCCTCGCAGGAGAACGCCGCAACGTAGTCATCAGGTGCTATTTCCCGCCCGCAACCGCGTGCCCCGACTCGTAGGCATGCATGACCAGCTGAGCCCGGTCGCGGCAGTCGAGCTTGGTCAGCAGGTGGCTCACGTGGGTCTTCACGGTGCCGTAACCGAGGTGAAGCAAAGCCGCGATCTCCTGGTTGGACAGACCCTGCGCGACCGCCAGCAGTACGTCGCGCTCGCGGTCGGTGAGGCCGTCGCCGTCCGGCGTGCGTCTGGGCTGGGGCAGCTTGGCGAACCGCTCGATCAGGCGCCTGGTCACCCGCGGGTGGAGCAGCGCCTCGCCCGCCGCCACGACATTGATCGCCTCGAGGAGCTGGTCGGGGCGGGTGTCCTTGAGCAGGAAGCCGCTCGCACCCGACCGCAGCGCCTCGAGCACGAGCTCGTCCTCGTCGAAGGTCGTCAGCACCACCACCCGGGTGGCCGCGCAGGCCGGGTCGGCCAGGATCGTGCGGGTCGCCGAGAGGCCGTCGAGGTGCGGCATCCGTACGTCCATGAGCACCACGTCCGGCGCCGTACGCCGGCACAGGGCGATCGCCTCCAGCCCGTCGGTCGCCTCGCCGACCACCTCAACGCCCTCGGCTGAACGAAGCAGCAGCACGAACCCGGCCCGCACCAGGTCCTGGTCGTCGACGACCGCGACCCGGATCACCGGGCCGCTCCCAACGGCAGTACGGCGTGGACGCGGAACCCGGCGCCGTTTGACCCCGATTCGAGGACACCACCGACCAGACGAACCCGCTCGTCGAGACCGAGCAGCCCGTGCCCTGAACTCGATGCCGGGCTCGGTCGCGCCGGGCCGGAGTCGGTCACCTCGATGTCGAGGCTGCTCCCGGTTGCTGCCACGGCGACCTGGGCTTTCGTTGCCGCGGAGTGCTTGATGACGTTGGTCAGCGACTCCTGGACGACGCGGTACGCCGTCAGGGACACGGCGGGGTCCGCGTCGTCGGCCGTCCCGGACCGGACCAGCTCGACCTCGAGACCAGACCGACGTACGTCGTCGACCAGGGCGGCGATGTCGTCGAGGCCCTGAGTCGGCGGGCGGGTCCCGTCCTCGGTGGTTTCGCGCAGCATGCCCAGCATCGACCGCGTCTGCTCGAGCGCCTTGCGACTGGTGTCGGCGATGACCTCCAGGCTGTGCTCGGCGGCGGCCTGGTCGGTGCGGATCACGTGCGCGCCCACCCCGGCCTGCACCGCGATCAGCGACATGCTGTGCGCCACCACGTCGTGCAGGTCACGGGCAATGCGCAGCCGTTCCTCGGTGACGGCAGCGACGAGCTGCTCGCGCTGGGCCTGCCGCCGCGACCGGATCGCGTCCCCCAGCGCCCAGGCGGCCACGAGGAGGGCGAGCGACTGCAGGAGGACCGACGTACCGAGGTCGGGCACGTCCAGCAGCGCCAAGCCCACGAAGCAGGTGACGCCGACGCCGAACCCGATCAATGCGTCGCGACGCCTGCCGTGGGCGGCCAGCGAGTAGAGGCTGAACAGCATCAACACGGAAAGTAGGCCGATGTAGTGCCCGGTCAGGCTTACCACGAGGCTGCCGACGACCATGACGGCGTACGACGCCACCGGCCGGCTCCTCCGCCAGGCCAACGCCCCGGCGGCCGCCACAGTGGCGACCGCCGAGACGATGTCCGGGTCCTCGAGCCTCGAGTCGATCGAGCCGGGGTCGGTGGTGAGCAGCGAGGCCAGCGCCAGCGCCGCGGCCGCGATCCCGATGGCGGGGTCGAGGTACGGCGACAGGTGCCGTGACGCCTCCGCCCAGCCCGGCTGCGCCCTCATGTCCGGAGACTACGCAGCCGCGAGCTCAGGCGTGGCTGCCAGCGACGGCTCCTGCGTCGTCGCCTCGCGCCACACCCGGGCCTTGCGCAGCAGCACGACGGACGCGATCACACAGACGCCCAGCGTGGCGAACCCGGTCTCGCCGGCGACGTACGCGACCGTCGTACCTCCCGTGGCGACAACTGCGGTCGAGCCGGCCGCGAAGACGGTGTTGACGGTGTTGTGCGCGATCGCCACCGGCCAGACGGACTTGGAACGGTCCCAGACCCAGGCGTAGAAGACGCCGCCCGCGGTGATCACGGCGACGGCCACCGGTGCAGCAACCCAGCGCGAACCCTCGGTGTTGTACGTCGTCGCCAGCAGGATCAGCGGCAGGTGGAACAGGCCGTGCACGAACCCGGTCAGGACAGCCGCGCGCCTCTTGCTGGTGAGCTGCTGCATCCGCGGCAGCAGGTATCCCCGCCACCCGATCTCCTCCCCGAGGATGAAGACGGTGCCGATCACTGCCGCCAGGACCAGGTCGATCGCCCAGGTGGGCGTCGCGTTGGCGAGGTCGACGTCCAGTCGCCCAACGCCCAGCGCAACCGCGGTGCCGTAGGCCCCGGCGCACAGCACGAACGGAAGCGCGATCGCGGCCGGCCAGGTCTTGAGCCCGGCTCGTCCGAGCCCGATCCCCCGCCACAGCTTCTTGCGAGTGCCTCGAGGGGTGAGGGTGAAGGTCAGGATGCCGACGGTCACGGTCGGAACCATGACGCTCAGCAACTTGTTGATGTTCGCGTCCGGCAGTGCCAGCGCAACGGTCAGGGCGAGCGCGTAGGCGATGCCCAGGTAGGCGACGATCTCGCGGAGTGGTGTGCGGGTTGTATTCATGCCTCAACAGTCGCTGCGACACGGGGTCGGTCGCGTCTGGCTGCAGACCCTTGCTGGCTCTGTCTCCAGACGTGTTGCCGTACGCCGTGACACACCGCCCGGGGTGGGCGCCGCTGAGCTCGACCACGCAGCCGCCCGCCCCGACCACGGAGGCGTGGTCGGGGCGGGCGGCAGACAGGTTCTCTGATCGGCCTTGGGTGCTAGGCCGGGAAGGCTGCGAGGAACTGCCCCAGCGAGGGGCGACCGAGGTGGCCGGCCTCCTGCATGATCCCGGGGGTCTCGGGGTCCGTGGCGAACGCCGTCCAGCCGACCTCGTCCCAGTCGAAGACGGCCCAGACCCGGTCCTCCTCGATCGGGTCGCGGTAGACGGTGGAGCCCTTCGACCCGTGCGACCCGCGCTTGTCCGCGCCGGCCGTGCCGTACACCTTCAGGAAGTGGTCCAGGTCCTTCACCTTCGTGGTTGCCAAGATCATCGTTCTCTCCCTCACTCGCCAGCCCTTGTCGGCTGGATCAGGAGGAACACTCCGCCGATGAGTCCCCCGGCACATGAGGAGACCTCCTCATTCCGAGTCCCCATTCTGGTTGGCGACGTTGTGTTCGAGCGCCCATCGGGTGGCCGCCGCTCGATTGGTCACGCCGAGCTTCGTGTAGATGTGCTGGATGTGGTTGTCGGCCGTCTTCGCCGAGATGAACAGCCGTTCGGAGATCGCCCGGGTGGTCGCGCCGTCGGCGACCAGTCGCAGCACCTCCATCTCTCGGGCGGTGAGGCCGGCCAGGGCGCCCTGCTGACCCGCGACGGCGAGTGCCTGCCGCGCCACGTCGATCCGGTTGAGTGCGTACGCCGCCGTGTCCTGCAGCTCCATGGCCGCACCGGTGGCGGCCCAGCGCTCCGGCCGCTCGTCGCCCAATGAGTCGCGCAGCCGGGGACCGAGGTCGGCGAGCGACGGGACGTGGTGAAAGCTGGCCGGTTCCCGCGACATGGCACCGAGCAGAGTGCCCGCGACGGCCGGTTGGTCGAGGCGTTCGAACAGGGCCGGCAGGCTGGCGAGGGTGATCACCAGCGCGCCACGGCACCGGTGTGGAGGAACGCCTCGATCGATGCCGCGAACAGCGTCAGCGCCGAGTCGAGCTGACCGTCCGAGGTGTGCAGCAGCGCGGCGTCCCGGGCCATGAACCCCTCGAAGAAGCGCACGTCGTGCTCGCCGATGTAGGCCACCGCTTCGTCCCAGGTCTCCAGCGCACGCTGCGGATCTGCCTTCGACCAGGCCAACCCGACGATCCACGACGTGTAGGCCACCCAGTACGGGTTTCCGAGCTCGTGCGCGGCGTCGACCGCCGCCTCGGTGAGCTCCAGCGCCTCGGCGACCCGGCCGGCGGACTGCAGCCCGTCGATGTAGGCGGCGATCCCGTACGCGCGGCTCGTGCCGGGCAGCGCCGCGACGTCACTGGTCAGCTCGACATAGCGGGAGAGGTTCCCGCAGTAGACCTGTCCGAGGGCCTCGATGAACATGGCGTAGCCGGGCTCGCAGGACTCGTAGCCCGGTCGCGCCTCCAGCTCGACGGCGCGATGAGCGTTGGCGGTCGCGGCCGCGGCCCGCCCGACGAAGCAGGCATAGCCCGCTGCGGCGTACAGCCGGGGCAGCCGCCGTACGTCGGCGCGCACCGCGTCTTCGAGCAACGCCTCTGCCCACCCGATCGTCTCGAACAGCTCGACCGAGAAGCCCATCAGGGCTGCGTGGGCGGCGACATCTGTCGCCACGACCACCTGACCGCGCTCGACGCTCCACCGGAAGGCGGACCGAAGGTTTGCCAGCTCGACCCGCACCCAGTCGACCTCGTCATGCCACGCGGGCCCGTTCCAGAGCTCCCATCGCAGGGCCGCTTCGCTCGCGAAGTGTGCGGCATGTCGATCGCGGTCGGCCTCTTGCTCGGACACCTCCGAGAGGCTCTCGTGGGCGAACGTCCGGATGGTCTCGAACATGCTGTACCGCGTCCGCGCCGCACCGTGATGAGCCACGACCAGGGACTTGCGCACCAACGAGTCCAGGAGCCGCAGGATCTCCACGTCGTCGCTCGCCTCGGCGACCGCGCACAGAGCGGGCAGGTCGAAACCGCCCGCGAACACCGAAGCCGTCCTCAGCACCGTTCGCTCGGCGTCGTCCAGCAGGTCGACGGACCACGCCACCGTGCTGCGCAGGGTCGACTGGCGGTCAGGTCCGTGATCCGGCCCGGTCAGCAGCCGGAACCGGTCGCCGAGGCGGTCCCGAACCTCGGCCGCACTCATCGCGGCCATCCGGGCCGCGGCCAGCTCGATGCCCAGGGGCAGGCCGTCGAGGGTCTGGCAGATCTCGACCACAGCGGCTGCGGTCTGCTCGTCGAAGATCCCGAAGCCGGGCCGCGCCGTACTGGCCCGCTCCACGAACAACGTCACCGCATCGGACGTCACGCCACCGTCGAGTGCCAGCGGCGCGACCGGCACGACCGCTTCGCCAGCCACCACCAGCCGCTCCCGCGACGTCGCGGTGATCCGCGGCGTATCGGAACAGGCGATGATCTGTGCGATGGCGTCGGTTGCAGCCGACAACACGTGTTCGCAGTTGTCGATCACGATGAGCAGGCGCCGTCCGGCCACCGCCTCGGCGACTGTGTCGATGACAGGGGTGTCGCCCTGCTGGGTGATGCCGAGGGCGTTGGCGATGGCGTCGGGTACGGCGCCGGGATCGTCGAGGGTTGCCAGCTCGACGAGCCACACGCCGTCCGGGAACTCGTCGGCCAGGCTGGCTGCGACGGCTAGGGCCAGCCCGCGCCTGGCCCACCCCTCCCACCCCACTGAGCGTCACGAGCTGGTGGGCACGGGCAAGCGTCGCGATCTCGGTCAGCTCGTGGTCGCGCCCGATCAAGGTCGCGATCGTCCTGGGCAGGTTGCCTCGGCGTACCTCCCCGATCACGCCGTCAGTCTGACCCGTTCGGCGTGAGTAGTCTTGGCCCGGCCCGGAGGGGGGCACGGGGATGGACGATCTGACACTGCTGACGCAGGCGGAGCACGAGCTGAGCCGGGTCATCGGAGAGCTCGTCGACTCGGAGATGGACGTGGTCAGCAACTGCCCGCCCTGGACCGTACGCCGCCTCGCCAGCCATGCGATCAAGAACCAGCTCTTCTGGGCCGGCCTCGTGACCGGTCGCGACCTCATGCCACAGGACGAGGCGATGGCCGCCGTGCCCTACGAAGGCGACCTGGCCCCGATCGCCGCCGAGTCCACCGCGCAGGTGGCGGATCTGTGGCGCACCGACGGCGTGATGACCGCGAACCACGTCACGCCGTTCGGCGAACTGCCCGGCGCCGTCGTCATCAACTTCGCCCTCATCGACGCGGCCGCGCATGCGTGGGACGTGGCCGCGAGCGTGGGTCGCGCCATCGAGTTCCCACCCGAGTGGATCCCCGGGATGACCCGAGTCGTGGAGCTGACCTGCACCGAGCACACCGTCGAGATCGGGCTGGTCAAGCCACCGGTGACACCACCTCCCCACGCCAGCGACACCCAACGGCTGATGGCAGCGGCGGGGCGAACCAGCCCGACCTGAGTGCGTCCGCCGGTGGAGTCCGCCCTCATGTCCGGAGACTACGCAGCCGGAGCGGCGA
>CAVXYB010000007.1:0-507796 GCA_963765915.1 uncultured Actinomycetota bacterium
GCCTGGCCCGCCCGCGCGCGTTCGACGTGGCCGGTGTCGTGGGGCCGATGGCCGAGGCGTACGACGCCGCAGTCGCCGAGCTCGACGCTCTGGTTGGGTAGCGCCCGCCGACCCGTCGCTACTCAGGCGGAGTAACGACGGCTCGTCCTCGACCGATATATCGCTGGTCCTCGACCCGTCGTTACTCAGACGGAGTAACGACGGGTCAGCCGTGGGTGCAGGGTGGGAGATGGTTTCCTGACCTCCATGCGGCAGGTCCTGGAGTTCGAGCGGCTGACGCCCGAGCCCGGCCCGGACGCCGACTCAGTCGGGCACGAGTTCCCGCGTGTCGGCGGCCGACCGCCAGGGGTCCTCAGGTCGGCGGCATCGCCACGGTCTGGGACCTGCTGGTGGACGGCGAGGTGGTCCGGTCCGGCCGGTCCATGTTCGAGCGGCACGAGGTGCCGATCGCGGCCGGAGACCATGAGGTCCGCATCGTGGTGCACCCGCTGACCGAGCTGCTCGAGACGCTGCCTACCAAGCCCCGGCAGCGTTGGCGGACCATGCTGGTGGAGGAGGCGAAGCTGCGGTGGGTCCGCACCCAGCTCCTCGGCCGTGCACCGGGGTTCTCGCCGGGACCGCCAGTGGTCGGGCCGTACCGGCCGGTCACGCTGGTCACCGGACCGCGGGTGAACCGAAGCTGGTGCCTGGCTCGAAGGCACGACCGGCGTGGTCGAGGTCGGCCGCGAGCACCGCATTGAGTTCACCGACGTCGAGCTGTGGTGGCCGCACACCCACGGCACGCCGCGGCTCCACGACGTCGTCGTCGACGGCGAGGTGGTCGGTCGGGTCGGGTTGCGCACCATCGAGAACCGGTCCGGCGACGGCTCCCTCGACCTCTGGGTCAACGGGGTCCAGGTGTTCTGTCGCGGTGCGGTGTGGACGCCGGGTGACCTGGCCGCGCTCGACGAGGCGGTCGGGCTGGGCCTGAACCTGGTCCGGGTGCCGGGCATCGCGGCGTACGAGTCCCGACGAGTTCCACGCCCGCTGCGACGAGCTGGGGCTGCTGGTCTGGCAGGACCTGATGTTCGCGACCTTCGACTACCCGCTCGCCGACCCGGAGTTCGTCGCGAACGTCGCGGCCGAGGTCGCGGACCAGTGCAGCCGGCTGCTCGGCCACCCGTCGACGGTAGTCGTCTGCGGCTCGGCCGAGCACGAGCAGCAGGCGGCGATGTTCGGGGTCAGCCCGTCGACCGGGTACGCCGGCGAGCTCGCCGCGCTCCTGAGGCCGCTGGTCGAGGCGTCCGGGCTCGACGCGATCTGGGTGGACGGCTCGCCGTCCGGGGGCGACCCGGTGATCCGGGTCGACACCGGGATCGCGCAGTACTTCGGGGTCGGCGCCTACCTGCGCGACCTGCCCGACGTCCGGCACAGCCGGGTGGGGTTCGCCGCCGAGTGCCTGGCGTTCAGCAACCTCACCGATCCGGTTGTCGCAGGCGGCGTACCGCAGGACAGGGTGCCGACTGGGACTTCGCCGACGTCCGCGAGCACTACCTGGGGCAGCGGTACGGCGACCCAGCGGCCGGCGCGCCACCGAGGCAGACGGCCAACGGGTCACCGGCGAGGTGATGGCTGATGTCTTCGGCGAGTGGCGGCGCACGGACTCCGGGTGCGGCGGCGGGATCGTGCTCTGGCTGCGCGATGTGGTCCCCGGCGCGGGCTGGGGGCTGCTCGACCACGAGGGCCGGCCCAAGCCGGCGGCACTCGCCCTCGCGCCCACGCTCCAGCCGACCGCCGTGTGGTTCGTCGACGAGGGGCTCAACGGCCTCGACGTGCACGTCGCCCACGACGGCCCCGAGCCGCGCGGGTGACACTCACCGTCGGGCTGCTCCGCGAGGACGGCTCGGCCGCGGAGTCGGCCGACGAGACGTGGGAGCTCGAGCCGCGCAGCCACCGGGTGCTCTCGGTCGAGGCGATGCTGGGCCGGTTCGCCGACGTGACCTACGCCTACCGGTTCGGCCCGCCGCAGCACGCCGGCGTCCGCGCCGAGCTGACCGGGCCGTTCGGGTCCCGTCGGGCCGTGTGGAGGGTGCCACTAAGTTCCATCGGGTGACGTTCCGGCTCGACTTCACCGAGGACCCACGCGTGTTCCTGGCCCGCGCTTCGGGCCTGCTCGAGGCCGACCCGGTGCTGACCACGGTGGTGGCCAGCGTCACCGCGCGCGCCGTCCAGACCGTCGAGGCCGGCGAGCCGGCACCGGCGTACCCGCGCTGGTGGCTGAGCGTGGTCGACGACGCCAGCGACGAGGTGGTCGGCGTGGTGATGCGGACGGCGCCGTTCGTGCCGCATCCGCTCTACGTGCTGCCGATGCCGGAGGCCGCCGCGCGCCAGGTGGCCGCCGCACTGGTCGATCGAGGCGAGGACGTGACCGGGCTGAACGGCGCGCTGCCGGCCGCCCGGCTGCTGGCCGCCGAGCTGGCCCGGCGTACCGGCCGCCGCGCGCGGGTGCACGAGCACACCCGGCTGCATGTGCTGGAGCGGCTGGTCGAGCCGCCGGTAGCCCCCGACGGCGGCCCGCGGGTGGCGCTGCCCGGGGACGCGGAGCTGGCCCTGGCGTGGTTCCGGGCCTTCCATGCCGACGCAGCCGCCCAGGCGGGCCGCATGCCGAGCGAGGGGCAGGGGGAGCAGTTCGACCACGCGGACATCTCCTCCCGGATCGACGAGGGCCGCATCTGGCTGTGGGAGGACGGTCTTGGGACGCCGGTCAGCCTGGTCGGCTTCAACGCACCGAGCTTCGGTGTCTCCCGGGTCGGTCCGGTCTACACACCGGGACCACGGCGCGGGCGGGGGTTCGCCAGCGCGCTGACCTCCCACGTGTCGAGGCTGCTGCGCGACTCGGGTGCGCGGGTCTGCCTGTTCACCGACCAGGCGAACCCGACGTCCAACAAGATCTACGCGGCGATCGGCTACGTGCCGGTCGTCGACATGGTCAACCTGGTGATCACCACACCAGTACCGGCTTGACGACCGCGCCGCTGGTGACCTCGTCGACCGCACGGTTGATCTCTTCGGCCGGGTAGGTGGTGACCAGGTCGTCCATCGGGAAAGTGCCTGCCGCGCGCATCTCGATCAGCCGCGGCACCATCTCCTGGGGGTCGGAGTCGCCCTCGACCGACGCCTTCACGGTCTTGCCGTTCTGGAGCAGGTCGATCGCGTCGATGACGTACTCCTCGGCACCCAGGCCGAGCGCGATCAGGGTGCCGCGGACTGCCAACGACTGCTGGGCCTGCTTGACCACCTCGGGGATCGCGGTGGTGTCGATGCCGTACGACGCCCCGCCGCCGGTGAGCTCCTTGACCCGGTCGACGACGGACTGCTCCCCGGTCGCGGTCGGGTCCATCGTCGTCGCCCCGAACCGCTCGGCCGCCTCGCGCCGGCTGGCCAGCGGGTCGACGGCGATGATCGACTCGACACCCTCGGCCGCAGCGGCCGCGATCGCGGCCAGGCCGACCGCGCCGGCGCCGTACACGACCAGGCTGTCGTCGGTGCCCGGCTGCAGCACGTTGAGGACGGTGCCGGCACCGGTCTGGAAGCCGCAGCCGTACGGCGCCAGCAGGGTCAGGTCGAGCTCCCGGTCCACCTTGACGCAGTTGTCGGCGTAGGCCAGCGCGTGCGCGGCCAGGCTGGACTGGCCGAAGAAGCTGCCGAAGACTGGGGCGCCGTCCCGGGACAGCGACGTGGAGCCGTCCATCCGCATGCCCATGTAGTTGAGCAGCAGGGTCTGGTCGCAGTAGCCGACCAGGCCGGCCGTGCACTTGGCGCAGTCACGGCAGGAGCGGAAGCTCATCACCACGTGGTCGCCAGGCTCGAGGCCGTGGACTGCCGGTCCGACCTCCTCGACGACGCCGGCGCCCTCGTGGCCGAAGACGTTGGGGAACATCTCCGGCGGCAGGAAGCTGCTGATCGTGAGGTCGGTGTGGCACAGGCCGGTCGCGACCATCCGCACCAGCACCTCGTCCTCGCGCGGCTCGTCGAGCTCGACCTCGCACATCGTGAACGGCTGCCCCTGGCCCTCGACGACGGCGGCTCTCGTCTTCATAGGCGCCAACCTAGAACGTGTTCTAAGTCCTGTCATGGCCTGCGCCGGCTTGCGTCATACGGACGGAGCACCCGCTTGCTCCGTCCGTATGACGCAACAGGCGGGCCCCTAGGCTGGGCACCCTCATGACCGACCTGCCCGACACCGAGCCCCACGCGAGGCTCGCCGAGACCTTCGCGGAGGCCGAGGACGCGCTCCTGTCCCGGTGGCCCGAGACCAAGCTCGAGCCGTCCCTGGACCGGATCCGCGCGTTCGTCGACGTGCTGGGCAACCCGCAGACCGGCTATCCGGTCGTCCACCTGACCGGCACCAACGGCAAGACGTCGACGTCACGCATGATCGACACCCTGCTCCGCGCGCTCGACCTGCGCACCGGGCGGTTCACCAGCCCGCACGTCGAGCGGATGACCGAGCGGATCTCGGTCGACGGCGAGCCGCTCAGCGACGAGGAGTTCGTCGCGGCGTTCAACGACGTGGCGCCGTACCTCGACCTCCTCGACCAGGAGTCGGACCACCCGCTGTCGTTCTTCGAGACCATCGTCGCGATGGCCTACGCGAGGTTCGCCGAGGCGCCGGTCGACGTGGCAGTGGTCGAGGTCGGCATGGGCGGGTCGTGGGACGCCACCAACGTCGCGGACGGCGCCGTGGCCGTCGTGCTACCGGTCGCGGTCGACCACGCGCGCTACCTCGGCGGGACACCGGCGGAGATCGCGATCGAGAAGGCCGGAATCATCAAGCCCGGCGCGACGGTCGTGCTGGCCGAGCAGCAGCCGGACGTCGCCGAGGTGATGCTGCGCCGGGTCGCCGAGGTCGGCGCCAGCGTGGTCCGCGAGGGGATGGAGTTCGGCGTGGTCTCACGCGCGCCGGCGGTCGGCGGCCAGGTGGTGTCGCTGCAGGGGCTGCGCGGTCGCTACGACGAGCTGTTCCTGCCGCTGTACGGCGCGCACCAGGCGCAGAACGCCGCCGTCGCACTGGCGGCGGTCGAGGCGTTCGTGGGCGGGCCTGAGCCCCTTGCCGACGAGCTGGTCCGGGCCGCGTTCGCCGAGGTGAGCTCGCCGGCCCGACTCGAGATCGTGCGCCGGGGGCCGTCGATCGTGCTGGACGCCGCGCACAACCCGCACGGCGCGGAGGCAGCTGCTGCCGCGCTCGAGGACTCGTTCACCCTGGACCCGCTGATCGGCGTCATCGGCGTCATGGGCGACAAGGACGCTGAGGGACTGCTGGCCGCCTTCGAACCGCACCTCGCGCACGTCGTCTGCACCCAGAACTCGACCGCCCGCGCGATGCCGGCCGCCGAGCTCGCCGTCACCGCACGTGAGGTGTACGGCGAGGACCGGGTCACCGTCGAGCCACGACTGGCCGACGCGATCGACCAGGCGGTCGCGCTCGCCGAGGCCGGTGCGGCGCGCTCCTCGATCGGCACCGGCGGGGTGCTGGTCACCGGCTCGGTCGTCACCGCCGGCGAGGCCCGCGCGATGCTGCGACGGCGTACGTCGTGACCGCCGAGCAGGAGCGGTCGCCGCGCCGCGGGATGTGCGCGGCGGTGCTCAGCCTCGAGGCGATCACGCTCGGCCTGACCACGCCGGTGCTGATCGCAGTGGCGAACGTCGACGTCGGCGTCGCCCTCGTCATCGGGCTCGGGCTTGCGGCGCTCTGCCTGCTCACCGCCGGGATGCTGCGGAGCGAGTGGGCCTATGCACTGGGGTGGCTGCTGCAGGTCGCCGCGATCGGGCTCGGGTTCCTGATCGGGCTGATGTTCTTCCTCGGCGCCGTCTTCGCGCTGCTGTGGGCGACCGCCTACCTGCTGGGCCGGAAGATCGAGCGCGAGCGCGCGGCGGCGTACGCCGCGCTCGACCCGGGTGACCAGCCGTGAGCGACCTGTCGCCGACCGACCGCACGCGGATCACCAGGCTGGGGGAGCGCGGCCGCAAAGATCGGGCCGAGCTGCTCGAGTTCCTGCGCGACGGGCTCGTGGGCCACGTTGCGGTCACAGCCGACGGGCATCCGGTCGTCCTCCCGGTGGCCTACGGCGTCGACCCCGACGGCCCCGACGAGGGCGGCACGCTCTACGTGCACAGCTCGGTCGCGGCCGGCTGGATGCGCCGGGCGCCCGGGACCACGGTCTGCGTCACCGTGACCGCCGTGGACGGGCTGGTGCTGGCGCGCTCCGGGTTCCACCACTCGATGAACTACCGGTGCGCCGTGGTGATCGGCACCGCACGCCGGGTCGACTCGGACGACGAGCGCGGCCGGGCGCTCGACCTGGTCGTCGACCACGTCGTCCCGGGCCGGTCCGCGACCCTGCGCCCGCACACGCGCAAGGAGCTCTCCGCGACCGCCGTGCTCGCCGTACCGCTGCACGAGGCCTCGCTCAAGATCCGCACCGGCGGGGTGAAGGACGAACCCGAGGACGTCTCCGCCGGCATCTGGGCGGGCGTGCTGCCGCTGCGCATCACCGCCGGCGAGGTCGAGGGCGAGCCGGACACCTTCGCGCCGGTGCCGGACGACGTCGCCCGTCGGGCCGAGCAGCTGCGTGGATACGAATGACGGAGCCCGCCCCTGGGCGCGCACCCCATCCCCATACGTGACGCCAGCCTTGGCTCGTGACCTTCGTCGGTAGGGTGCCGCCCATGCCGCGCACCCTCGTCCTGCTCAAGCCCGACGCCGTACGCCGCGGCCTGGTCGGGGAGATCCTGTCCCGCTTCGAGGCCAAGGGCCTCGCCATCCTGGCGATGGAGCACCGCACCATCGACACGGCGCTCGCCGACCGGCACTACGCCGAGCACGTCGAGAAGGACTTCTACCCGCCGCTGCGCGACTTCGTGACCAGCGGCCCCCTGGTGTCGTTGGTCCTCGACGGCGACGAGGCCGTCGAGGTGGTGCGCGCCCTCAACGGCGCCACCGACGGGCGCAAGGCGGCGCCCGGCACCATCCGTGGCGACCTCTCCCTCTCCAACCGGGAGAACCTCGTGCACGGCTCCGACTCGCCCGAGTCCGCCGAGCGCGAGATCGCCATCTGGTTCCCGGACCTCTGATTCGTCTGCCCTGATCCAGCGCTGAATTCCACGCGAGACCGCAGACGAATCGCGCGCGTCGTTTGACCTCGCTCTGACGCGGGCAAGTCTTGACGATGGAGATCCGGCCCTCGGGGGCACCGATCGACGACCCGTTCTTCGCGGCCGTACGCCGCCGGCACCCGGACGTCGACCTCGTCGTACTGCCGCCGGACGCGCCTGACGAGGAGCCGGTCGAGACCGTCGACGACGCGACCGTGGCCCGGGCGGCCGACCTGGTCGGCGGGTTCGCCGACGAGCTGTGGCGGGCGATCGCACCGCTGACCAGGGTCAAGCCACAGTCCCGGCTGCGGTACGGCGACCGCGAGTCCGACGTCCAGGCCGTGGCGCGGGTGGTCGACCGGCGCAGCGACGGGTATGCCGTACTGGTCAGGCTCCGGCACGAGCTCGAGCTGCGCGGCTGGGCGGTCCAGCGGCCGGCCGGTGCGCTGGAGCGGCTGTCGGCGAGCCTCGACGGTGGCCGGCTCGTGGCGTCGTACGCGGAGGAGACCGGCGTCGTGATGCTCGAGCTGTGCTCCGCGGGGCTGCCGGTCGGAGTCGGGCGAGCCCGGGAGCTGGTGCGCTGATGCAGGTCGTGCCGGCCACCGTGGGCGAGGCGTCGCGCCGCTGGGACGACAAGCACCTGGCCCTGCAGTCGGCGGCGGACGGAATCGGCGGCGCGCCCACGGGCGGCTTCACTGCGGCGGTGTCCGGGACCGCGGCCCGGTTCACGTCCGCGTGGCAGCGGTTCGCAGCGGACACCGGCGACGAGTGCGAGGCGCGGGCGGAGGCGCTGCGCACGGCGATCCGCGACTACCTGGCTGCCGACGACGTGGCGTTCGAGGACATGGTGGCCCTCGGCGGCTACCTCGAGGAACGCCGATGACGACCATCACGCTGCCGCCGGAGCCGGTCGAGGTGCCGGTCCTGACGGTGGACCCGGGGGTGATCCGGCGTTGCGGGTCCGACCTGCTGGTGGCCTCCGCGCAGGTCGACGACCTCGGCACCTTCGCGGCCGGCGACGCCCGGATCGGCGACTGGACCGGAGCCGCGTCCACGGCGTACCACGACGGGCTCCGTCCGGCCGGCCGTCGGGCGGACGCGATGTCCCTGGCGCTGCGCGGGGTCGCCCGACGCGTGGACGCGCACGCCGACGAGATGGCCTCGTTGAAGGACCGCCGGATCGGCTTCATGGACTGGCGGCTGCACATCGTGCGCCACCTCGCCCACCTACGCACCCGGATCGGCGAGGCGACCGAGGACCAGGCCGCCTCCCTGCAGTCCGAGGCAGACGGCCTGCGCCGCGAGGTCGACAACTTCGACACCGACGTCACCACCTGGTCCAGCGACCTCGACGCCGAGGAACAGGCCATGGTCCTCGCCTTCACCCGGGTGCTCACCCTTGACCAGGTGGAGGCGACGTACGGCGGCGTCGCCGACCCGGCCGACACGGCGCTGGCCACCAAGCCGCCGGCGGGCGCCTCGCCAGAGGAGGTCTACGCGTGGTGGCAGGGGCTGACCGAGGAGCAGCGGCAGGCGATCATCGCCGCCGCACCCGGCGCGATCGGCAACCTCGACGGGATCCCCGCAGGCGCCCGCGACGCCGCGAACCGGGTCTCTCTCGGGCGCGACCTCGCCCAGCTCGGCGCCTACGAGGACAGCGGCTCGATGACCGACCACGAGCGCGACCTGCTGGCCAACGCGCGCGCCGCCCAGGACGCGATCGACCGGATCGAGGGCGGCGTCGACCCGGTCACCGGTGACCCGATCGAGGCCCAGGTCTACGTCTACGACCCCGGCGCCTTCGACGGCGACGGCGCGGTGGCGATCTCCGCGGGCGACCTCGACAGCGCGGACAACGTCTCGGTGGTCGTGCCGGGCTTCGGCACCGACGCCGCCAGCGCCGGCTACCAGGCCGACCGGGCGATCCGGCTCTACGAGGCGAGCCGGTCGCTGGACACCTCGGCCACCAACGCCACGATGTTCTGGATCGGGTACGACGCACCGGACAACCTGCCGACCGAGGGGTTCGACGCCGCCGGGGTGCTCACCGAGGGCATGGCCGAGGCCGGTGGCGAGCGGCTGGCGGACCTGCTCGACGGGCTGCGCGCCACCCGGCCCGACGACCCGGCGCACCTGACCGCGATCGGCCACAGCTACGGCTCCACCACGCTCGGCCACGCGGCCCACGACCACGGCGTACCGGTCGACGACCTCGTCGTCGTCGGCAGCCCCGGGCTCGGCGGCGACACCGACCATGCGTCCGACCTCGGGATCGACCCGGAGCACGTCTACGCCGGCGCCAACAGCCGCGACCCGATCACCTACCTGGCCAACCACGGCTGGGTGAACCTCGAGACCCTCGGCGGTGCCGGGCTCGGCGACGACCCCGCCGAGGACGACTTCGGCGCCAACCGGTTCGAGGCAGAGGACGTCTCCCGGCCCGGCTACCCGAGCTTCGACCAGCACTCGCTCTACTTCGACCACGACACCGAGTCGCTCTACAACATCGCCTCGATCGTGAACGGCGACTACGCCGACGTGACGCTGGCCGAACACAACTACGACCCGTGGTACGCCGGCGTCCAGGATCCCGAGCTCGACCGTGACCCGACGACGACGGATACGTTGAGGGAGCCGTGAGGCGGGCCGCCGGTCTGCCGGTGCTGGTGCTGGCGCTGACGGCCGGCTGCGGCGTAGGAGGCGACCAGGTGTCCTCGGAGGAGTCTGCAGCGCGGCTCGAGCAGCAGCGCACCGAGGTCCGTGCGCTCACCCGGGACCTCACCGCCGCAGCGACCTCCGCGGTGGGCGGCTCGGTCCGGACCGCGTCGAGCCGCTGGGAGGGCTGCCGGTCGGCGTTCAACGAGACCTATGCCAGCTACCGCTACGCCGCCCAGGTCCGCCTCGATGCCTCCGGCGGCGACCTGCTGGGGCCGCTGCACGAGGTGATCTCCGCGGTCGGGCTCAGCCCGACCGAGGACGCCGAGCCCGACAAGCTCCGCGCCGCCCGCGACGACCTGTCCGTCTCCTTCTGGCAGCTGCCGTCCGGCTCCGACGGTGCCCTTCTGCTGACCGTGCAGGGTGAGTGCGTCGACGTACCGGAGGACGAGCGGGACTCCTGGCGGGACCGCCACGAGGACCAGCCGGACCCGTTGGCCTAGAACTCCCGTCACATCCGTCACACCAGCCCCGGCGTGCCTGCGCGGCGGGATCGGCGTTCTTGCCTAGCCTCGGGGTGCCGAGCCAGGCCGTCCTGCCTGGCTCCCGCTTCATTGGGCAGAGTCCCGCGCTTCCCCACAGAAGGACAAGACGGATGGCGAACAATTTCGTCGGCCGGGACATGGCCGTGGACTTGGGCACCGCCAACACGCTCGTCTACGTCCGTGGCCGGGGCGTTCTGGTCGACGAGCCCAGCGTCGTCGCGGTCAACGAGAAGACCGGTGACCTGGTCGCGGTCGGGCACGACGCCAAGCAGATGATCGGGCGGACGCCGGAGGACATCACCGCGATCCGGCCGCTGCAGGACGGCGTGATCGCCGACTTCGAGGCGACCGAGCAGATGCTGCGCCACTTCATCGCGCGCGTGCACCGGCGCCGCTACTTCGCCAAGCCGCGGATGGTGGTGTGCGTGCCGAGCGGGATCACCGCCGTCGAGCAGCGGGCGGTCAAGGAGGCCGGCTACCAGGCCGGCGCGCGACGGGTCTACATCATCGAGGAGCCGATGGCCGCTGCCATCGGCGCCGGGCTGCCGGTCCACAAGGCGACCGGCAACATGATCGTCGACATCGGCGGCGGTACGACGGAGGTCGCGGTCATCTCCCTCGGCGGCATCGTCACCTCGCTGAGTGTGCGGACCGCCGGCGACGAGCTCGACCGCGCGATCACCACCTGGATGAAGAAGGAGCACGCGCTCCTGCTCGGCGAGGCCACGGCCGAGGAGGTCAAGATGACCCTCGGCTCGGCATTCCCCGGCCCGCTGGACCGCGAGGCCGAGATCCGCGGCCGCGACCTGGTCTCCGGGTTGCCGCGCACCGTCACGCTGACCTCCGCCGCGATCCGCAGCGCCCTCGAGGAGCCGCTGCACGCCATCGTCGACGCGGTCCGGGTCACCCTCGACCAGACCCCGCCCGAGCTGGCCGGCGACATCATGGACCGCGGCATCGTGCTCACCGGTGGCGGCGCCCTGCTGCGCGGCCTCGACGAGCGGCTGCGCCACGAGACCGGGATGCCGGTTCACATCGCCGAGGATCCGCTCACGTCGGTCGTGCACGGCGCGGGACGCTGCGTCGAGGAGTTCGAGGCACTCCAGCAGGTGCTGGTGACCGAGCGGCGCAGGATGGCCAGGACGGCCTGAATGACCGCGCCCTCCGACGTAATGGCCTGCTACGCGGCGCCCCACGGGCGCTCCGCGGCGTTGCCGTCGCTCGATGTTGGACCTACAGCGCCTTCGCTCCGGCGCCTTGCGGAGCATCCCGTGGATGCGCCGCTCGCTACGGCCAGACGTCGGAGGGCGCGGTCATGACGGACCTGCTCACCCGCCCCTCGACGCGAACGCGCGGCTCGTCGCGGAAGCCGCGGCCGGCCGTCGAGCACCGGATCAACCGGCGCGGCAGCCTCGAGCCGCGGGAGCCTGGCCGGCCGCGCGGCTCGTTGGTGACCGCCCTGGTGCTGGCGTGCCTGACCCTGATGACGCTCGACCACGTGGCTGGTGACGAGGGCGGCTCGCCGGTCGACCCGCTGCGCCGGCTGGTCGGCGAGGTCTACGGGCCGGTGGAGGCCGGCGTGGACGGCGTACTGAACCCCCTGCTCGCGGTCCCGCACTGGCTGCGCAGCCGCCACGACCTGGCCGCCGACATCAACCGGCTCGAGTCGGAGAACGACCAGCTGCGCTCCGAGCTGGCCACCAGCGACTACGACCGCAACCGACTGCAGGAGTACGACGACCTGACCGCCACCGCCGAGTCGCTCGGCTACGCGCTGGTGCCGGCCCGGGTGATCGCCATCGGTCCGGCCCAGTCGTTCTCGCGGACGGTCAGCATCGACGCCGGCTCCCGGGCCGGGCTGGCCCCCGACATGACCGTCGTCAACGGCGACGGGCTGGTCGGCCGGGTGCTTCGGGTCACCTCGACCACCGCCACCGTGCTGCTCGCCGTCGACGCCGACTCCACCGTGGGCGGCCGGGTCGGGCGCAGCATGAAGGTCGGCTTCCTGCACGGCCGCGGCGACCTCGGCCAGACCGCGCGGCTCGACCTCGAGCTGGTCGACCAAACCTACGTGCCGGCCGAGGGCGAGACCGTGGTGACGTGGGGCAGCCAGGACGGTGCGCCGTACGTCTCGGGCGTGCCGATCGGCCAGGTCGACTCGGTCTACTCCAGCCTCCGTGAGACCACCCAACGGGCGGTCATCGAACCGTTCGTGGACTTCTCCGCGCTCGACGTGGTCGGTGTCGTCGTCCCGTCCGGGACCTCGAGCGACCGAGCCGTCATCGAGGCGGACGGGAGCCTCCGGTGAGCCCGCTGCTGCCCGCGCCGCGCGCCCTGGCCGCCCTCGTCGCGGTGTCGGTCGCCCTGGTCCTGCAGCTCTCGGTGTTCTCGCACCTGGCGATCCAGGGTGTGGTGCCCAACCTGGTGCTGCTGGTGGTGGTCGCCGCGGCCCTCGCGCACGGCTCCGAGCTCGGGGTGGTCCTCGGCTTCGGCGCGGGGCTGCTGCTCGACCTGGCGCCGCCGGCGGACCACGTGGCCGGCCGCTGGGCGCTCGCGCTGATGGTGGTCGGGTACGTCGCCGGCCGGTTGGCGCACGGCCCGCTGCGGTCCGGGCGGCCGTGGGGCCAGTGGCTGGCGGTGGCCGCTGCCGCGTCGTTCGTCGGCACCTCGGTCTTCGCGCTCACCGGGCTGGTGCTCCGCGACCCGGCGGTCGGTGTCGGCGAGCTGCTCCGGGTCGAGGTGGTCGCGCTGGCCTGGGACGTGGGGCTGGCCCTGGTCGTCGTACCGCTGGTCCTCGGGCTGTTCGCGAGGGTCGAGCCCGGCCGGGTCATCGCGTGATCTCCGGCGAGAGCCGCAGCCGGCTGCGCCTCGTCGTGATCCAGGCGCTCGTGTTCTCGCTGTTCGCGACCCTGCTGATCAGGCTCTACTACCTGCAGGTCGTCAGCGGCGAGCAGTACGCCGCCCAGGCAGCGTCGCAGTCCCTGCGCGAGATCGTGGTGCAGCCACAGCGCGGCCTGATCGTCGACGACATGGGTCGCCCGCTGGTCGCGAACCGCACCTCGTGGGTGGTCTCCGTCGACCGCGGCACCCTGGCCAAGCTGCCCGAGGACGAGCAGGGCGCGCTGCTGCAACGCGTCGCGCGCGTCACCGATGTCTCCGTCGCCAGGATCCACCGGCTGCTCACCACCTGCGGCGACGAGAAGAGCGTGGTGGGCGACTGCTGGAACGGCTCGCCGTTCCAGCCGGTCCCGATCGCGGTCGACGTACCCCAGCCGATGGCGCTGCGTGTCCTCGAGCAGCCCGAGGACTTTCCCGGCGTGACGGCGGAGCAGCAGAGCCTGCGCGCCTACCCACGGCCGTTCGGCATCAACCTCGCGCACGTGCTGGGCTACCTCAGCCCGATCACCGGCGACGAGCTCGACAGCGCCAAGGAGGACGGCGACAGGTCGGTCAACGGCGCGTCCGTGGTGGGTCGGGCCGGCGTCGAGAAGGAGTACGACGCGTGGCTGCGGGGCATGCCCGGCTACACCCAGGTCGCCGTCGACTCGATGGGCCGGGTGATCGGCGACGAGGGCGATGTGGCCGCCCAGCCCGGCGACACCCTGGTCACCTCGATCGACGCGCGGGTGCAGTCGGTGGTCGAGCAGAACCTCGCGTCGACCATCCAGACCGCGCGTCAGACCTTCGACAAGGTCACGCACCGCAACTACCGCGCCGACTCGGGCGCGGTCGTGGTGATGGAGGCGAAGACCGGCCGGATCGTGGCGATGGCCAGCCAGCCGACGTACGACCCCTCGGTCTGGGTCGGCGGCATCTCCAAGAAGCAGCTCGCCGACCTGTACTCCGAGCAGGCGGGGCTGCCTCTGCTCGGCCGGGCCACCCAGGGCCAGTTCGCGCCCGGCTCGACGTGGAAGCCGATCATGGCCGTCGGGGCTCTGAACAACGGCTTCCGGACCACCGACAAGCTGGCCTGCTCGTCCGGGCTCCAGGTCGGCAACCGCTGGTTCAAGAACTACGAGTCAGCGTCATATGGCTACATCGGGTTCGACCAGGCGCTCCAGCTCTCCTGCGACACCTTCTTCTACAGGGTCGGTCTTAAGTACTGGCAGCAGTACGGCTCCGACGAGACCGATGTCCACGCCAGGGACCCCCTGGTCCGAGGGGCCAAGAACTTCGGCTTCGGGTCCAAGACCGGGATCGACCTGCCGGGGGAGGCGAGCGGCCGGATCGCGGACCGGAAGTGGAAGCTCGCCTACTGGAAGGCGATGCGTGACCACTACTGCGCGATCGACAGGAAGCGCGACGGGCAGAACGACTACCTGCACGTGTTCGCGCACGAGTTCTGCCTCGAGGGCAACCACTACCGCGCCGGCGACGCGGTCAACTTCTCGATCGGGCAGGGCGACACGATCATCACCCCGCTCCAGCTCGCGCGTGCCTACGGCGCCCTCTCCAACGGCGGCACCCTCTACGAGCCGCGGGTGGCCAAGGCGATCGTCAGCCCCGACGGCACCGTCCTCAAGCGGATCCCGCCGAAGGTGGCCGGTCACGTGCCTGCGACTGCCGCCTCGATGAAGTACGTCGACACCGCGCTCCTCGGCACTCCGAAGGTCGGCACCCTGGCCTGGAAGTTCACCGACTTCCCCCTCGACACCGTCCACATCCGCGGCAAGACCGGCTCGGCCGAGGTCCACGGCAAGCAGTCGACCTCGTGGGTGGCGTCATACGACGAGAACTACGTGGTCGTGATGATGGTCAGCCAGGCCGGCACCGGGTCCGGCACCTCCGGGCCGGCCGTGCGCGCGATCTGGGAGGCGCTGTACGGCGTCACCGGGATGGACGTGAACCCGGCGCTGGCCGCGATCCCGGGGACGACGCCGCCGTCCCGACTGCCGACGTTCATGAACGACGGCTCGATCCTGCCTCCAGCGCGCTCAGCCGACTCGGAGGGGGACTGACCGTGACTCTTGCCTGGAAGCGCCTCGACTGGCTGCTCATGGCGGCCGTGCTGGTGCTCGTCACGCTGTCGGCGCTGCTTGTCTGGTCGGCGACCTCGCACCGGGTGGACCTCACCGGCGGCGACTCGACGGCGTACCTGCGCAGGCAGGTGGTCAACATCGTCATCGGGCTGATGCTGATGGCTGCGGTGACCGTGACCGACCACCGGTGGGTGCGGATCGTCGCGCCGTTCGTCTATCTCGCCTCGGTGGCCGGGCTCGCGCTGGTGCTGACCAGCGGCTCGACGGTCAACGGGTCGCGGTCGTGGCTGCGGCTGGCCGGGTTGTCGATCCAGCCCTCCGAGCTCGCCAAGCTCGCGGTGGTGATCGGCATGGCACTGGTCCTTGCCGAGCGCGCCGACGGTCGCTGGCGGTCCCGCGTCGGCACCATCGAGGTCCTCGCGATGCTGGCCATCGCCGGCGTACCGGCCGTCCTGATCCTGGCCCAGCCCGACCTCGGCACCATGCTGGTCCTGGCCGCAACGGTCTTCGGCGTCCTGGCCGTGTCCGGCGCCCGGCGTCGGTGGCTGGTCCTGGTGCTGTGCTCGGCCGGAGGGGTCGCCGCCCTGGCGCTGGCCGGTGGAGTGCTGAAGGCCTACCAGGTGGACCGGTTCCTCGCCTTCGTTGACCCCGACCTCGACCCGCGCGGCGCCGGCTACAACGTCGAGCAGGCCCGCATCGCGATCGGCAACGGTGGCCTCTTCGGGCAGGGACTGTTCCACGGCTCCCAGACCCGCTCCGGCTTCGTACCCGAGCAGCAGACGGACTTCGTGTTCACCGTCGCCGGCGAGGAGCTCGGACTGCTCGGCGCCGGACTCCTGATCGTCCTGCTGGCCGTGGTCATCTGGCGCGCGCTGGTCATCGCCCGCCGCGCAGAGGACGTCTTCGGCCGCGTCGCCGCAGCCGGAATCGCTTGCTGGTTCGGCTTCCAGGCGTTCCAGAACGTCGGCATGTGCCTGGGCATCATGCCGGTCACCGGCGTACCTCTCCCGTTCGTCTCCTACGGCGGCTCGTCGCTGTTCGCGGGCATGCTCGCGGTGGGGCTGCTGCAGAACATCCACCTGCGGTCGCAGCAGCCGACGTACGTCGCGCCGCTGGCCGAGCGGCGGGTCCTGGTCGGGCGCTGACCGTCCAGGACGCGCCCCTAGGTCAGACCGGGATCCGGACCCGGCGGTCTGTGTGGTCACGCGAGATGGGCGCCTCGACGTTCGGGGCGACCGGGCCCAGGATCATGGCCCAGACCCTCAGCACGACGAGCAGGCAGGTGAGGAGGAGAGCGGCGAGCAGGACCGGCGCGACCACGAGTGCGGGACCACGAAGTCCGAGCGGGCTCGGCGCGTCTGCCAGGTGAACGTAGACCGCCGCGACCGCGACCGTGGACGCGACGATCCCGCAGGCGAGGGCGAACTGCGTCCCCACCTGCCGCCAACGGGCGAGGCTGCTGCGACCTCGCAGGGTCCGGTGGAGCTCGGCTACCGGCATCCAGATGGCCAGGAGGATGTAGAAAAGGCCTCCGAGGCCCGTGCCGGGAAGTCCTGCGTTGTTCATCAGGGCGTGTCTCCCAATTCGTGGTGGATGCCGGCGTCGTCCAGGCGCGGGCTGGCCAGGCGTCGGCCCGCGCGCAGACTGGGCGTCTTCGAAGGGTCGGCAACGCCGCCAGCGCGTGATCTGGGCGGCGTCCGGCGCCGCCAGGGATTGGGAGTCACGCCCTAATGGCCCTTTTCGTAGACGAGGAGGGGGCGGCGCAGGACGACCTCGGTCCAGAGCGCCTCGAGCATGAAGAAGCCGTTGACGGTGCGCAGCACGAAGAAGGAGGGCAACGACGCCAGCGCCTTGCCGACCTCGCCGCGTCGCCATGCGACCACGAGCACCGGCACGAGGACCGCGGGCACGTCGATGACGTAGACGACCAGGAGCAGCGGCGCGGCCAGGATTACTACCAGTAGCGGGAGCACGATCAGGTAGATCAGGGACGCGACGACGGCGTCGAAGAGGGCGACCCCGACCAGGGTGCTCAGGAAACTCAGCGGCAGGATGCCCTTCCAGTGCAGGCGGACGTTCTGCACGAAGCCGTGGGACCAGCGCTTCAGCTGCGTGCTCATGAAGTCGAAGTCGTGGGGCTCGATGGGATAGCAGACTGCGTCCGGGACGAACCGCACCTTGTGGCCGGCCTGGTAGAAGGTCCAGGTGAGGTCCATGTCCTCCGCACGGGTGCGCTCCGACCAGCCACCGGCTTCGAGCAACCGGTCGGTGCGGTACGCCGAGAAGCAGCCCGAGGAGATCAGCGGCTTGCCGTAGTAGTCCTGGGTGGGCTTGTAGAACGTGAAGGAGAGCAGGTACTCGACGTAGCGGCCGCGCTCCCACATCGTGCTCACGTGTCGCGGGACCACGAAGCCGCACGCCGCGGCGATGTTCGGGTCATCCTGCAGGGGTGCGAGCAGACGTTCGACGGCGTCCGGTGCGAGCGTGGTGTCTGCGTCGATCGCCATGCAGTACCGCGTGTCGACCAGCGCCAGTGCCAGGTTCTGTGCTCCGGCCTTCGACCCGGTGTTCTCCAGCGGACAGATCACCTCGGCCCCGGCCATGCGAGCCAGGTCTCCGGTAGCGTCGGTCGACTGGTCGTCCACCACGATGATCCGGGCCGGTGGGGTGGTCTGCTGCAGCACGCTTCGGACCGTGTCGGACACGGACGTGGCCTCGTTGTAGGCCGGGATGATCACGGTCAAGAGATCGGCCGGATGCGGGGTCATGCACGTCCTTCGTGGCGGTGGGCAGGGTCGGCCATGACTCATCGCGTGAGACGCAGCCGGCACTTGTACCTGTCGCGTGCTCCCTCCATCGTTACGGCGAGGCGCAGCCGTAGCCGTGCCGTGACCACCGAAGGAGGCGCTGTGAGGTGAGCGGCAAGGTAGTCGTGAACAGGTGTATGTCGCTTACGGCTTCATCGCGGTTCCTGGCACTCGGTCACCTCGCCGCCGATGAGTTTCCGACGTCCGGCTGGTCGTGTGCTCCGTGACCATTCATGACCCGACCATTGGCCTGCCCGCGCGGAGTCGCCGACGCGCGCCCGACACATTTCTGGGCAGCGCGCGCGCCGCTGTCCGTAGCCTCGCTCCGACCACGATCAAGGAGGAGTCGTGAAGCTGTTGCTCACGTCCGCGGGCGTCAAGAACCAGAGCATCGAGGACGCGCTGGTCGAGCTCCTGGGCAAGCCGATCGCCGAGGCCAGCGCGCTCTGCATCCCCACCGCGAGTTACGCGCACCCCGCGGTCGGTCCGGGCGCTGGCCCGTGGCGGTTCATCAGCGGGAACACCGAGAACCGCATGGTCGAGCTCGGATGGAAGTCCATGGGGGTCCTGGAGTTGACCGCGCTGCCCAGCATCGACGAGGAGCTGTGGGTCCCGCTGGTCCGGGAGACCGACGTGCTGCTGGTGGGCGGCGGCGACGTGCTGTACCTGTGCCACTGGATGCGGGAGTCCGGGCTGGTGGACCTCCTGCCTTCCCTCGCGGAGACAGTCTGGGTCGGGCTGAGCTCGGGGAGCATGGTGATGACCCCCCAGGTCGGAGAGGACTTCATCCAGTGGCGGCCGCCCGGCGGCGACGTCAGCACGCTGGGGCTCGTCGAAATTCTCGATCTGTCCCCACGTGAACGGCGAGGGCATGCCTGGCAACACCATGGCGGAGGCCGAGGCCTGGGCAGCCACCATCGACGGTCCGGCGTACGCAGTCGACGACCAGACGGCCTTCAGCGTCGTCGACGGCGAGGTCGAGGTCATCTCCGAGGGGCACTGGAAGCTGATCCACCAGTAAGCCGCCGCGGTCATCGGGACGGGTAGGCGGCGTACTCCTCGTAGGGCCACGTGCGAACCAGCTGCAGTGCCCGCTGCAGGTCGAACGGATCGGCCTGCATGAACAGCCACGGGCGCCCGATCCACATGTAGGCGTCTACGTACATGGCCGCCTTTCGCCGGTTCTCGTCCGACATGCCCCAGGCCGGATCCGCGACGTGGGTGGTCGGCGGGATGCCGAGGGTGACGCAGGTCGTGTCGTCGAGCGAACGGCACAGGTCGGCGTTGTCGAAGTGGCCCTTGCCGGCGTAGGTGGATCCGGGGAACGGCCTGCCGTTGGACGAGGTGTTGACGACGAAGTGCTTGTCCTCGATGCCGCGCGCTGCGAGGGCCTCGACGACCTCCGCGCCGAAGGCGACCTCGAGCTCGGTCGAGTTGTAGTGGGTGTTGTTCATGGAGAACCCGCGGACGTACTCCACCCCGGCGGGGACCAGGAGCCGCAGCGCCTCCTCCGGGTCACCCCGGAGCCAGTCCTCGGCGCCGGCGTCGATGTACACCGCGGCGTTCGGGAGCGACCCGAGCACCTGGGCGGAGTAGCGGATGAGACTGCTGTAGGCCTGCGAGCCACCCGGCGCGCACAAGGCGAACGGGCCGTCGGCCTGCAGGGTGATGGCAACCGGCGAGTCGCCGATGCCGCGGGCCAGAGCGTCGGTCCACGCCCGGTAGCCGGCGGCCTGGGCCGCGGACGGCAGCGATCTGCACGCGTCGTGCTCCCACGGCTTCAACCGGAACGTCGCCAGCTGGACCAGGGCGTCCGGATTCCCCGCCTGGGCGTTGGCGATGTAGTCACGGACCTTGCCCTCGATCTCGCCGTCCGGGATCCAGGCGCCGAACCACTTCGAGCGCGGTTGGAGGACGATCTTGCCGAGCAGGCTGCGGGTCTCTCCCGACGCTGACTGGTAGGGACCCCACGCCTGGTCCCCGTCGCCGTAGTAGTTGCCCCACGGGCGGTTCGCGAGCGGGTTGGCCCTTCGTACGGCACGCAGCGTTCGGATGACCTCGCGCGTGGCGGCCTTCCTGGCTCGCCGCGCCTCCTGCCTGGCCTCACGCTTGGCCACGGCACGGGCCGCGGCTCGTGCCCGCGCGGCAGCCACCTCGATGACCCGTGGTGAGACGGCGCCCGCGCCCGCACTCGCCACGGCCCTGGAGTTGCCGGCGACCGTGCCCGAGCTGTTCGATCCGGACTGGCTCGACTCGGAGGTATCTGTTGCCGAGCACGCCGACATCAGCGAGCACACCAGGACGACGGCCGCGGCAGCGCCCAGTCGCTGCGGCCCAGCGGAGGCAGCCGGGCGGCACCGCGGGTGTCGGCGAAGGCTGCTCACCCCAAACATCATCCGCAAAGAGCTGCGGCACCGCGAATCCAGGGCAGCGTGATGGTGGCCGACGAGCAAACGGCCCGACGGAGACTTCTAGAGTGCGCGAGTGATCATCGAAGGACTCGATCCTCGTGACATCGAGTGAGAGATCGATGAGCCGGTCTATCGGGTCTACTTCTGGTAGCAGCCGCCGGCACCGCCGGGGATCCGTCAACGGCACGTCATGTATCACTGTGACGAGTACCGACTCCGTGACGCCGTCAGCATCCGTGAAGTCATCGACTGGGCGGAGAAGACAGCGCGGACCGCGCAGACCTTCACGCTGTATGTCGAACACCATCGGGATGGCAGCCTCGGGCTCATCCACCTGGATGGTGTGGATCCAACGGCGCATGCTTGACGCACTCTCACAGGTGTCGGGCTAAACGCCCGGAGCCGCGCTGAGGGCAGGTTGACGGCTCATCGCCGTCGGAGGTCTCGAGGACCTCGACTCGCGGTGGGTGGGTTCCAGCCCTCGTTGCGGTGGTTTCGAGACGGTCGCTGCACGACCTCCTCAACCACCGGTGGTCGACTGCGCGACCTCTTCTACCACCGTTCACCCGGCCGCGAGTCAGCGGATTCGGATCTCATGAAAAGTCGTGGCGTCGTCTGTTGACGACGTAGACCTGATGGTCCCAAGTCTGCACCCAGATCACCGGATCTGGGTCCACGGATGCGGACAGTACGAACAGGGAAGTCGTGCCGGAGGGGGGCTTCGTCAGCGGTGGCGAGAAGACGGGCTCAACCGGTGTGTAGCTCGCCCAGTTGTCGTCGTCGCTGACCCACAGTCCGTGGTGTCGGCTGCTCTGCTTTCCACTGGGCAGGTCGGCGCGCCTGACCGTCACGACGGGGCTGGTCCAGACCATCCAACGACGGCGTGGCGATGGTGCCACGCTCAGGATCGTGGGGGGCGCCGGGCTGCTTCGGGACGTTGTCGAGCGAGAGGTTCTCGCCGACCACGCCGGGATGTCCGGCGCCGGGCTGGAGCGGGTCCGGCTGGCGGACGGCCGCAGCCTGGTGGTCAAGCGAGTGACACCCGAGACCGACATCACCCTCAGCCTCACCGGCGGGACGGTGAGCGGGGAGTACCTGCTCTGGCGCACCGGCGCCCTGGACCGATTGCCGACCGGGGTGGGTCACGCGCTGGTCGACGGTTGGGTGGAAGGCGAGGTCACGGTGATCGTGATGCGCGACCTGGGCGACGCCGTACTCACCTGGGACGACCGGCTCACCGCGGAGCAGACGCGGATGGTGATGGACCGGGTCGCCCGCCTGCATGTGGCGTTCCTGGCGAACCCGCCTCCGGACCTGGTGCCTCTCGCGAACGCGCTCGACCTGTTCGCGCCGCACCGCATCGGCGGACTCGCGGCGGAGGGCAACGAGCTCGCCCGGCTGGTACTTCGGGGGTGGGAGCTGTTCCAGGAGCGGGTCGACGACGACGTCGCGGGACCAGCCATGCGCCTCCTCGCCGACGTCGGGCCGCTGGCCGAGGCCCTGCTGAGCGGGCCGGTCACGCTGCTGCACGGCGACCTGGCGACGGTGAACATGGCTCTCGAGGGCGGCGACCTGGTCCTGCTCGACTGGGCGCTGCCCACGGCCGGGCCCGGCGCCCTGGACGTGGCCCGGTTCCTGGCCGGCTGCTCCTCAGTGGTCGGGCTGGAGCGGGAGGAGGTGCTCGCGGCGTACGAGCGGGCGGCCGGCCCCGCCTGCGACGCGTCGTCCATGACCGCGGCGCTGCTCGCTGGCCTGCTGTGGCTGGGGTGGAACAAGGCCCTCGACGCCGGGGAGCACCCCGACGAGGGAATCCGCGCGCGGGAGGCGGCGGACCTGGACTGGTGGGTCGGACGGGCCCGCGCGGCATTCGAGGAAGGAGTGGTCACATGGAGCTGAGCGAGCTGCACGAGCGCACGGTGAGCGGCTGGACCCGGCTGGTGGAGGGCGTCGGCGACGATCAGTGGCAGTTGCCCACTCCCTGCACCGACTGGTCGGTGCGCGACCTCGTCAACCACGTGGTCGGGGAGGACGTCTGGACTGCGCCGCTGGTTGCCGGGAGCACCATCGAGGAGGTGGGCGACCGCTTTGACGGCGACCTGCTTGCCGACGACCCCGTCGGGCGGGCCCGGGCCGCCGGAGCCGAGGCCACGGCGGCGGTGGCGGAGCGGCTGCCGAACGGCGGAACCGTGCACCTGTCCTACGGCGAGGAGCAGCTGGAGGAGTACGTGCAGCAGCTCGTCGCCGACCACCTCGTGCACGGGTGGGACCTCGCGGTCGCGACCGGAGCGGACGCCACGCTGGATCCGGACCTCGTGGAAGCGGTCGCGGGCTGGTACGCCGAGCGCGAGGAGCTGTACCGGTCGGCCGGCGCGGTGGGAGAGCGCGTCGCGTCCGGCGCGGACGCCCAGGCGCAGCTGATCGCGGCGTTCGGCAGGGACCCGGCGTGGTCCTCCCCAGACGCCAGCTAGGCCTGAGCCGCCGGCGTACCCCGCACCAGGACCGTCACCACGCTGCCGAGCGCCTGCGGCTGCCGGGTCGGGTCGCCGTCCACCACCAGCAGGTCTGCGGCCAGACCCGGCTTCAGGCGACCGGTCGTCTCGCCCAAGCCGAACACGTCGGCGGCACCCGACGTCGCCGTGGCCAACGCGGACGCCATCGAGTACCCGGCGTCGAGCAGATCGACGACCGCCCGCCACGACCCGCCGTGCGCCTTGGTCGGCGCGATCCCGGCATCGGTCCCCGTCACCACAGTGAGACCGCGGTCGCGAACGCGGGCCAGCTGAGCCGCGCGGATCCGGGGTAGGGAGTCGAAGTCGACCCCGAGCCGCTCCATCGTGGCGCGCAGCACTGGTGGCAGCTTGTCGCTGGGCGGAACCCTGGCCAGATCGATGCCAACGGTCGGGTCGATGACGGTGCCAGCCGCGACGAGCTCGTCGAGCAGGTCGTCCGGAGTCACCGAACCATCGTCGGTCAGGCAGGTGAAGTGCTCGATCCCGTCCGCCCCGGCGCGTACGGCGTGCCTCGCACCCGCGAGCGAGTGGGCATGGGCGACCACCCGCAGCCCGCGGTCATGACCCGCCTCGACGGCCGCGGCCAGCTCCTCCGAGGTGAACTGGACACCCATCACGTCGGTGCCCTCGGTGACCATGCCGCCGCTGGCCATCACCTTGATCAGGTCGACCCCGCGGTCGGCGTGCTCGGCGACGGCGGCGCGGATGTGCTCGACGCCGGACGCGACGACACCGCCGAGGTAGTGGCAGTGGCCGCCGTCCACGGTGATCGGTGGGCCGGCCGCCAGCACCCGCGGCAGCCCCGGCTCGGCTCGTAGTCCGAGCGACCGGTACCGGACGTCGCCGAGGTCGACGACCGTGGTCACCCCTCCTGCGACCTGGGCGGTCAGCGAGTCCCGGATCACCGCGTCCAGCTCGTCGTCGGAGAAGCCCCCGGCCCGCTCCAGGCTGCCAACCGTCGAGCTGGCGACGAGGTGCACGTGGCAGTCGAACAGCCCGGGCAGCAGGGTCCCGTCGTACGTCGTCACCTCGGCGCCATCGGGCGGGTCGTGGTGACCGTTCTCGACGCCCACGATGGTCTCGCCGTCGACCAGGACGGTCGCCGGACCGAGGAACGCCGACCCGTCGAAGACCTCGGCCGCCTGGAGAGCGCGCATGACCCGTCAGTCTGGCCCTGCGTCGCCGATGGAGGCTAGGGCAGCCAGGCCACCGCCTCCACCTCGATGAGCAGGTCCGGCCGGAACAGCCCGGCCACCTGCACCAGCGAGCTGGTGGGCGGCTGCTCGGTGGACACGAACTCGTCGCGCACCGACCGCACAGCTGCGATCTCCTCGACGCCGGTCACGAAGTACGTCAGCTTCACGACGTCCGACCAGCCGGCACCCTCGGCCGCCAGCGCGCGCCCGACGTTCTCGAACGACAGCCGGGTCTGGGCCTCCCACCCCTCGGGCACGTTCCCGGCGGCGTCGATCGCCACCTGGCCCGACGTCCACACGAGCCGGCCCGCGGGGATCCCGACCACGTGCGAGTAGCCGAACGGCGTGGGCAGGTCTGCGGGAGACGAGAAGGAAGGGGAGGCGCTCATGCGGGTCATGCTGCCCGATCCGCGTAGGCTCCTAGGTCGACCTGCCCCCGACCACGGAGTCCATGCATGACCGCGCCTGCGAGCACCCCCGCGTCGCTCTTCCCCCGCCTCGAGCCGCTGCTCCCGACGGTGTCGAAGCCGATCCAGTACGTCGGCGGCGAGCTCAACTCCACGCTGAAGGACTGGGATGCCGCACTCGAGGGCGAGACCGTCCGCTGGGCGCTGATGTATCCCGACGCCTACGAGGTCGGGCTGCCCAACCAGGGCGTCCAGATCCTCTACGAGGTGCTCAACGAGCGGGACTGGATCGTGGCCGAGCGCACCTACTCGGTCTGGCCCGACATGGAGGCGGTGATGCGGGAGCACGAGATCCCGCAGTTCACCGTCGACGCCCATCGCCCGGTCCGCGACTTCGACCTGTTCGGCATCAGCTTCTCGACCGAGCTGGGCTACACCAACCTGCTCAACGCGCTCGACCTGGCCGGCATCCCGCTGCACGCGGCCGACCGCACCGACGACGACCCGATCGTGCTGGCCGGCGGGCACGCGGCCTTCAACCCCGAGCCGATCGCCGACTTCCTCGACGCGGCGGTGCTGGGCGACGGCGAGGAGGTCGTGCTCGCCATCTCCGAGGTGGTCCGTGAGTGGAAGGGCGAGGGCGGGCCTGCTGGATCCATGGGAAGCGGCCGCGACGAGCTGCTCCGCAGGCTCGCGGTCAGCGGCGGGGTCTACGTGCCCCGCTTCTACGACGTGACGTACGCCGACGACGGCGCGATCGCGTCCGTCGTACCCAACCGCCCCGGCATCCCGCACCGGGTCCGCAAGCACACGCTGATGGACCTCGACGCCTGGCCCTACCCGGCCAAGCCGCTGGTGCCGCTGGCGGAGACGGTCCACGAGCGGTTCTCGGTGGAGATCTTTCGCGGCTGCACCCGCGGCTGCCGGTTCTGCCAGGCCGGCATGATCACCCGTCCGGTCCGGGAGCGGTCGATCGAGACCATTGGCGACATGGTCGAGAACGGCATCCGCAAGACCGGCTTCGAGGAGGTCGGGCTGCTCTCGCTGTCCAGCGCCGACCACACCGAGATCGGCGAGGTCGCCAAGGGGCTGGCCGACCGCTACGAGGGCACCAACGTCTCGCTCTCCCTGCCGAGCACCCGGGTGGACGCGTTCAACATCACCCTCGCCAACGAGTTCTCCCGCAACGGCCGACGCTCCGGGCTCACCTTCGCGCCCGAGGGCGGTTCGGAGCGGATGCGCCGGGTGATCAACAAGATGGTCACCGAGGAGGACCTGATCCGTACCGTGGCGACGGCGTACGGCCACGGGTGGCGGCAGGTGAAGCTCTACTTCATGTGCGGGCTCCCCACCGAGACCGACGAGGACGTGCTGGCCATCGCCGACCTCGCCAAGCAGGTCATCGCCAAGGGGCGGGAGATCTCCGGCCGCAACGACATCCGGTGCACGGTCTCGATCGGCGGCTTCGTGCCCAAGCCGCACACGCCGTTCCAGTGGGCGGCCCAGCTCGACCACGAGACCACCGACGACCGGCTCCGCCAGCTGCGCGACACCGTGCGCGGCGACAAGCGGTACGGCCGGGCCATCGGCTTCCGATACCACGACGGCAAGCCGGGGATCATCGAGGGACTGCTGTCGCGCGGCGACCGGCGGGTCGGCGCGGTGATCGAGCACGCGTGGCGCGACGGCGGCCGGTTCGACGGCTGGAGCGAGTACTTCTCCTACGACCGCTGGGTGGCCTCGGCCGAGGCTGCGCTGGCCGGCACCGGCGTCGACCTCGACTGGTACACCGTCCGGGAGCGCACGTACGACGAGGTGCTCCCGTGGGACCACCTCGACTCCGGCCTCGACAAGGACTGGCTCTGGGCCGACTGGGAGGACGCGCTCGCGGTCGCAGACGGCAGCGCCGATATCGAGGTCGAGGACTGCCGGTGGACGCCCTGCTACGACTGCGGCGTGTGTCCGGAGATGGACACCGAGATCCAGATCGGCCCCACCGGCCGGGAGCTGCTCCCGCTGAACGTGGTGTGACCCTCCGCCCCCGATTCGTCTGCGGGTCGCCTCGCGAGAAGTAGGCGTCAAACCGCAGACGAATCGGAGGCGGGACCGGTCAGCGGGGCCGGGCCCGGCCCTCGAGCCGGGTCCCGTCGGCCGCGAAGCCGAAGCACGCCAGGGCGTCCCCGCGGGCGGGCTCCTCGCTGTCGGCGACCCCCGCGACGAGCAGTCGCTGGTCGTCGATCGCCACGTCGGCCTTGTTGTCGAGGGCGTCGAGGCAGACCAGGTCGGGCACGACCGGGCGGTACGCCGCGGCCTGGTCCGCGTCGAGCTCGAGCATGACCAGCACCTCCGCGTCGTGCGGGTCGTCGCAGTTGGCGCGGGTCAGGTCGCCGAGGGCCGCCTGCTCGCCCTCGAGAAACGGGGCCGCGTCCACGCAGTCGCCACGGTCGAGGTCGTCGACGCTGCCGAGCTCGGCGTGCTGGCGCACCACCACCACCAGGGCGACGGCCACGGCGGCCAGCGCCACCGCGACCGCTATCAGGACGGCCCGCTTCAACTGCCGAGCTTGGAGGTCAGCTTCGACCCGTCCGCGTTCGCGATCACGCAGACCAGCTTGTCGCCGGAGATGGGGGACTCGTCCTGGGTGAGGGCGATGAGCACCAGGTCCGGGTTGGCAAGAAGGTCGACGCTGCCGGCTTCGGTGACCGAAGGCGTGCACACGTCGACGGGCGAGGTTTCGCCGAAGCCGTCGGCCTCGTCGTCGCTGAGATCGCTCGTGGCCAGCACCTCGCCGTCGTGCCTGGCCGTGCAGCCCACGGACTTGATCTCGGTGACGCCTGTAGCGCTCTCGTCGGTCAGCCCCTTGGCGGTGATGCAGTCGCCGGCCGCGAGATCGTCGACGCTCTTGAAGTCCTTGGCGTAGTTGTAGAGAGCCGCCCCGCCGCCGATCGTTCCGATCAACAGGAGGACGCTGATGATCAGCGCCGCGATCGCCATGCCCTTGCCGTGGTTGCGGCCGTCGCGACCCCTCAGCAGCACGACGATCGCCATGATGATCGCCGGGATCGCCAGGATGATCGTGCAGGACAGGAACGACAGGATCAGCGCAATGATCGCCAGTCCCTTGGAGGGCTCCTCCGAGCCGGCCGGTGCGTACTGGGGGTAGACCGGTTGACCCGGCTGCCCCGGCTGGCCCGGCTGTCCCGAGTAGGTGGGCTGGCCGTAGGCGGGCTGGCCGTAGGCGGGCGGTGGCGCCGCGGCCGGGTCGGCCGGAGGGGCCGGCTGACCGTACGGCGGCGGCGGGGCCGCCGGGTCGGCAGGTGCTGCCGGCGTGGTGGGCTCCGGCGGCGTGGTCGGCGCGGCCGGGTCGGTCGGCGGGGGCGGGGGAGTGCCGTACGGGTTCTGCGGGTCCTGCGGCGTGTCGCCGCCTGGGTTCTGCGGAGTGCTCATCGGTTTCCCCTCGGGTGCCGCCATGGTCGATGCCGGAGTGCAGCGTTCCACATCTGCGTCCCCTGCGGGGCAGTAGGCATCGGGATGGCGCGATCAGGTCCGCTTCGGCGTGGGCAGCTGGTCCTCGATCACGGCCGGCCGGCCGACGTACCACGCGAGCGCGAGCAGCGGCAGGCTGAGCGCGGTCAGCACCAGGAGCGGCAGGCGCCAGCCGTTCGATGCGTCGTGCAGGATGCCGACGCCGAACGGGCCGACCGCCGCCGTCAGGTAGCCGAGGGACTGGGTGAACCCGGACAGCGCAGCGGTGCCGCCGGGGGTGCGGGTGCGCAACCCGATGAGGACCAGGATGATCGGGAACGTCGCCAGCGCCACGCCCAGGATCACCGCCCACGCCAGCGCCAGTCGGTGCGGTGCGGCGATCAGGCCGACGTATGCGATGGGGTAGCAGGCGATCACGACCAGCAGCACCGGGCGCTGGTCGCCCGGCCGGGCCACCATCGGCGGCACCAGCAGGGACAGCGGGATGGACACCCCGGCCACCACGCCGACCAGGGCGCCGGCCTGCGCCGCGCTGAAGCCGGCGTCGCGCCACAGGGTCGCGAACCAGCCGAAGACGGCGTACGCCTGCAGCGACTGGAGCCCGAAGAACCCCACCATCGCCCAGCCGAGCGGGATGCGGGCGAGGTCGGCGAACCGGATGTCACGGTGGCCCTCGGACCCGTCTGTCCGGACGTCGTGGGCGACCAGCCCGATCCACGGTCCCGCAGCGACCAGGGCCACCAGCGCCCACGCGCCGAGCCCCCACCGCCAGCCGCCGAACGCGTCGGCCACCGGCACTGTGAGCACCAACGCCGCGGTCAGCCCGATCGAGAGCGCGGTCGTGTAGAGCGCGGTGATGGTGCCGATCCGGTCGGGGAAGTGCAGCCGGACCAGCGACGGCAGCAGCACGTTGGCCATCGCCATCCCCGCCAGCGCCAGCATCGAGAGAGCCAGGAACGCTGCCTCGTGGTGGACCAGCGCGCGCCCGGACAGCCCGACCACGACCGCGAGCAGGGCCACGAAGGTGGTGCGGTGCGCACCTATCGTCCGGGCCGCCGCCGGGGCCATGGCCCCGAAGATCGCGAACGCGATCACCGGCAGCGAGGTGAGCAGCCCCGCGGCGCCGGCGCCCATCCCCAGTCCTGCGCGCACCTCGGCGAGGACCGGGCCGACGGTCACGGCCGCGGGCCGCAGGTTCAGAGAGAGCAGCAGGATCGCCGTGAGAACCAGGGCAGTCGTCCGGCGTGACACTCGGGGGACACTAGTGTCCCCGGGTCGGGGGACACTTCCTATCGTGCGGCACATTCCTGACTCCGAGCGGCGGGCCCGGCTGGCACAGCGACACGCGGTGGCGCCGGCGTACCGGGCTGCGGACCCGGAGGCGGCGACCCGGGCGGTGACGGTGCTGCACTCGACCGAGCCGGCCACGGTCTACCTGTCGGTGCACGCACGGGTCGACGGGGTGAGCGTCGCCGACGTCGACCGGGCGCTGTACGCCGACCGCACGCTGGTCAAGCAGCTGGCCATGCGGCGCACCCTGTTCGTCTTCCCGCGCGACCTTCTGCCCGCGGCCTGGGGGAGCGCGTCGTCGCGGGTGGCCGGCACCCTGGCGACCCGTCTGGCCAAGGAGATCGAGGCGGCCGGCCTGGCCGAGGACGGACAGGCATGGCTCAAGCAGGCTCGTGAGGCGGTGCTCGCCCGGCTCGACGGCGGCGCCGAGCTCTCGGCACAGGAGCTGCGCGAGCAGGTGCCCGAGCTCGCGGGGAGGCTGGAGCTCGCGCCGGGCAAGGCCTACGCCGCCAACGTCTCGGTGGTGCCACGGGTCCTGACCCAGCTCGGCGTCGAGGGCGAGGTCATGCGGGGTCGCAACGGCGGACACTGGCGGCTGTCGAAGCCACAGTGGACGCTCACTCGGTCCTGGCTCGGCCACGATGCCAACCCGGCCAAGTCGGACGAGGGATACGCCGAGCTCGTAGGTCGGTGGCTGCGCTCCTTCGGTCCGGGCACCGAGGCCGACCTGGTGTGGTGGCTGGGCGCGACGAAGTCGGCGGTGCGGGCGGCGCTCGCCGCGGTCGGCGCGGTCGAGGTGTCCCTGGACGGCGGGACCGGCTGGGTGCTCCCCGACGATGTCGAGCCCGTGGAGGACATCGAGCCCTGGGCGGCTTTGCTGCCGGTCCTCGACCCGACGGTGATGGGCTGGAAGGAACGCGCCTTCTATCTCGGCCAGCACGCTCCGCACCTGTTCGACAGCAACGGCAACGCCGGTACGACGGCCTGGTGGGACGGCCGGGTGGTCGGCTGCTGGGTCCAGGACGAGGCGGGTGTGGTCGAGGTCCGACCCCTGGAGAAGCTGCCCAAGCGAGCGCTGGCCTCCCTTGACGCCGAGGCCGCTCGGCTCACCGCCTGGCTGGACGGGGTCCGGGTGAGCACTGTCTACCCGTCCTCGGCGATGAGAGCCCCGGCACCATGGGCAGTGCCGTGACTCGGGAGCAGCCCAAACAGGCGCCGCCGCCGGTGCAGCGGCTCCGGGTCCGCTACGCCAAGCGCGGCCGGCTCCGGTTCACCAGCCACCGCGACTTCAGCCGCGCCTTCGAGCGTGCGGTGTTCCGGGCCCGCCTGCCGATGGCCTACTCCTCGGGGTTCAACCCCCACCCGCGCATCTCCTACGCCGGCGCCGCGCCGACCGGGTCGGCCAGCGAGGCCGAGTACCTCGAGCTCGCCCTGGCCCAGGTGGTCGATCCCGCCGCGGTGCACGCGGCACTCGACGAGGCGCTGCCCGACGGGCTGGACGTGGTCGAGGTGGTCGAGGCGCCGACCGTGGGGCTCACCGACCTGCTGGAGGTCAGCCACTGGCAGATCAGCCTCCCGGTGCCGGTCGCGGAGGCCCGAGCCGCGGTCGCGACGTTCCTGGCGGCCGACCAGGTGCTGGTGCAGCGGATGACGAAGAAGGGTCTGCGCGACTTCGACAGCCGGGTCGCGGTGCTCTCGCTGGTCGCGGCTCCCGCCGACGACGGCAGCAGGCTGGACCTGCTGCTACGGCACCTGGAGCCGATGGTCCGGCCCGACGACGTGCTGACGGGACTGAGCGTGGTGGCCGGCCTCGACGTGGCCGGCGTACCGCTGCTGACCAGGCTCGCGCAGGGTCCCCTGGACCCGGCTACCGGCGAGATCGGCGACCCCCTCAGACCGTGAACTCGCTCCCCTGGGGGAAGGGACGGGGCGCCGGACCCACGCCCTGCTGCGCGCCGCACCACGGGCGCTCCGCGGCGTTGCCGTCGCTCGTAGATGGGCCTACAGCGACTTCGCTCCGGCGCCTTGCGGAGCATCCCGTGGTGCGACGCTCGCGACGGCCATGGATCCGGCGCCCCGCCCCGTCCTGTGCGATACTCACAATTGGTCGACGACATGTCGATCCGACGACGTTCTCGCCGTACCCCCGGTTCGCCGGGAAGGGCGGCACACTGGATCTCGTCGATGCCAGCCCGCGACGCGGCCCGGCCGGTCGGTGACAGCGACCGACGCCGAGCTGGCGACCGCGGTAGGCGTCGGACGGGGCTCAGCGACGCACCGCGGAGGGTGTCGCCGCCACCAAGGCTTGATGCTGCACGCCGGATCACCGGGGCTGCAGCGATGACCACCCGGTCGCTGAGGCAGCCGGGTCGAGGAGCAGTACATGCCCGAGGACGAGACCACCACCGCTTCGGAAACCACCGCCCCAACCAAGAAGACGGTCGCGAAGGAGGCGACTGCCAAGAAGGCCGCGGCGAAGAAGACCACCGCCAAGAAGACCACCGCCAAGAAGACCACCGCCAAGAAGACGACCGCCAAGAAGGTCGCTGCCGAGCCCGCCCCGGACTCGGCCGGCGAGTCTGAGGCGAAGCCGGTCCGCAAGACCACCGCCCGCAAGACCACCAAGAAGGCCGCAGCGAAGCCGGCCGGGGACGATCAGCCGGCCGCCGAGGTCGCGCCGAGCGACGGCGCTGCGGTGCTCTTCCAGGTGCCGGACGCGCCGCCGAAGAAGAAGGCGGCCAGGAAGACCACGAAGAAGACTGTCGAGGCGTCCACCGAGCCCGAGAGCGACAGCGAGAAGCCCAAGGCCGGTGGCGACAAGCCCAAGGGCGGCGGCAAGAAGGGCAAGTCCAGCGGCGACAAGGCGCAGGACACCTCTGAGGACACGTCCGCAGACACCGACCGTGGCGGGAGCGACCGCGGAGACGGTGACCAGGGCGACGGCGAGTCCGGTGGGGCCAGGCGGCGCCGGCGCCGCGGTGGCCGCCGCCGCCGCAAGCCGTCCGACGGGTCGCCGGAGGGCGATGGCTCGACCTCCGAGGACGGCGACGACGAGGGCGAGCAGGCCGACGGGGACCAGGAGGAGTCCGGCGAGGCCTCCTCGAGGCGCCGGCGGCGCCGGCGCCGGTCGGGAGACGACGGCGGCGACGGCTCCGACGATCCCGACAACACGGTCACCCGGGTCCGCCGTGGCCGTACGAGCGACGACCAGATCACCGCGGTCTCCGGCTCGACCCGGCTCGAGGCGAAGAAGCAGCGCCGCCGCGAGGGCCGTGAGGCCGGACGACGCCGCGCCCCGATCGTGAGCGAGGCCGAATTCCTGGCCCGTCGCGAGGCCGTCGACCGGGTCATGGTGATCCGCCAGCGCGACGACCTCACCCAGATCGGCGTCCTCGAGGACAAGGTGCTCGTCGAGCACTACGTGGCCCGGGAGTCGCAGACCTCGCTGATCGGCAACGTCTACCTTGGCCGGGTCCAGAACGTCCTGCCCTCCATGGAGGCGGCGTTCATCGACATCGGTCGGGGCCGCAACGCCGTCCTCTACGCAGGCGAGGTCAACTGGTCGGCGCTGGGCCACAAGGACGGCCAGCCCCGCAAGATCGAGTCCGTGCTGTCCTCTGGACAGGCGATCCTGGTGCAGGTCACCAAGGACCCGATCGGCCACAAGGGCGCGCGGCTGACCAGCCAGATCAGCCTGGCCGGCCGGTTCCTGGTCTACGTGCCGGACGGCACCACCTCCGGCATCTCTCGCAAGCTGCCCGACACCGAGCGCAATCGGCTCAAGACGCTGCTCAAGGAGATCGTCCCCGACACCGCGGGCGTGATCGTCCGCACCGCAGCCGAGGGCGCCAGCGAGGAGGAGCTGACCCGCGACGTCGAGCGGCTCAAGGCTCGCTGGGAAGACATCGAGAAGAAGACCAAGGGCAACGCACCGCAGCTGCTCTACGGCGAGCCGGACCTCACCTTGAAGGTGGTCCGCGACCTGTTCACCGAGGACTTCGTCAAGCTGGTCATCCAGGGAGAGGACGCCTGGGAGACCGTCCAGTCCTACGTCGTGCACGTGGCGCCCGACCTCGAGGAGCGGCTGGAGAAGTACGACCCGGCCGAGCACGGCGGGTCCGACGTGTTCGCGACGTACCGGCTCGACGAGCAGATCGCCAAGGGGCTGGACCGCAAGGTCTGGCTGCCCTCGGGCGGCTCGCTGATCATCGACCGCACCGAGGCGATGACCGTCGTCGACGTCAACACCGGCAAGTTCACCGGCTCGGGGGGCAACCTCGAGGAGACCGTCACCAAGAACAACCTCGAGGCGGCCGAGGAGATGGTTCGCCAGCTCCGGCTGCGAGACATCGGCGGAATCATCGTCGTGGACTTCATCGACATGGTCCTCGAGTCCAACCGCGACCTCGTGCTGCGCCGCCTGGTCGAGTGCCTGGGCCGCGACCGGACCCGCCACCAGGTCGCCGAGGTCACCTCGCTCGGCCTGGTGCAGATGACCCGCAAGCGGATCGGCACCGGCCTGATCGAGGCGTTCAGCCAGACGTGTGAGCACTGCCAGGGCCGCGGGCTGATCATCCACGAGCACCCGGTCGAGTCGCGAGACGGCGAGGACGACGGCCGGCGTGGCCGGCGCAGCCGCGGTGGCCGCGGTGGCCGAGGCTCCGCGGAGACCGGCAACGGCGGCAGCGGGAACGGCGCCAAGTCCGGGCCGCCATCGCCTAAGGACGTCGCGGCGATGGCCCGTCCGCCGGCGGACCCCTCCGATGACGCGAAGGACACGGACGAACGGGAGGACCTGCCGGAGTCCGTCGAGGCGTCCGCAGCAGAGGCACCTGAGGAGGCCGCGCAGGACGAGCCTGTCGAGACAACAGCAGCAGAGGCACCTGAGGAGGCCGCGCAGGACGAGCCTGTCGAGTCCCCCGCATCACACGCACTCGACGCAGCCGAATCCGAGCCGGAGCCGGAGCCCGAGCCGCCCGCCGAGCCCGAGAAGCCGACCGTGGTGACCCGGACCCGACGACGCAGCAGCGCCAGTCGTGCGGCCGGTCCGCCGCTCCCCGTACCGGCCATGGACGCGGCTCCGACCGCCTTGGGCGCGGCCGCCGACGGAGCCGTGGGCGCCCCGGCCGCGAACGGAGTGGTCGAGCCCGGCACCGCAGGCGGGGATCCCGGCAGCGCGACCCACGACGGGGAGGTCGTTGCGGCCCCGCACGTCGAGCACGTGCCGATCAAGCGCAAGGGCTCCCGCAAGCGCTGACGGATTCTTCAGCAGGCTCCCAAGGCGCGCTTTTGCGCCGTCCCGCGGCGATCCGTACCATTGACCCTTGGTGCCAGTGCACCCCCAGACTTTTCGGCAAGACTTTCGACCAGACGTTCAACCCGACCTCGAGCAGGTCGATCGAACCAGGCAAGGAGACCGCGGTGTACGCGATCGTGCGCGCAGGCGCCAAGCAGCAGAAGGTGGCCGTCGGCGACGTCATCGAGATCGACACGATCGCGACCGCCGTGGGCGACGAGGTCTCGCTGCCCGTCGTGCTCCTGGTCGACGGTGACGACGTCACCTCCGACGCCAAGAAGCTCGACAAGGCCTCGGTGACCGCGGAGGTCCTCGGCCGCACCAAGGGCCCCAAGATCGTGATCCAGAAGTTCAAGAACAAGACCGGCTACAAGAAGCGGCAGGGTCACCGCCAGAAGTACACCCAGGTCAAGATCACCGACATCAAGGCCTGAGCGGCCCCGGACAACCCCGAGCAGACACAGCAGCAGGAGACAAAGCGATGGCACACAAGAAGGGCGCGGCGTCCACCAAGAACGGCCGCGACTCAAACTCCCAGCGGCTCGGCGTCAAGCGGTACGGCGGCCAGGTCGTCAACGCGGGCGAGATCATCGTGCGCCAGCGCGGCACCCACTTCCACCCGGGTGCCGGCGTGGGCCGCGGCGGCGACGACACACTGTTCGCCCTCGTGGGCGGCGCCGTGGAGTTCGGCACCCGCCGCGGTCGCCGGGTCGTCAACATCGTCCCGGGTGACGACGCCTGACGTCGTCGCGCAGAGACTTGACGAGAGGCGTCCCGTTTCGGGGCGCCTTTCGTGGTTTCGAGGCTCGTCGCTGGCGCTCCTCGCACCTCCACCACCGTCCCTAAGGATCACCCATGGCCGTCCCGACCTTCGTCGACCGGGTGACGCTGCACATCAGCGCCGGCCGCGGCGGCAACGGCGTGGCCTCGGTGCACCGCGAGAAGTTCAAGCCGCTGGGCGGGCCGGACGGCGGGAACGGCGGCCCCGGGGGCTCGGTCATCCTGCGGGTCGACCCGGACGTCACGACCCTGGTCGACTACCACCACAGCCCGAAGCGACGCGCCGAGCACGGCGGCCACGGCGCGGGCGGTCACCGCAGCGGTGGGCACGGAGCCGACCTGGTGCTGCCCGTGCCCGACGGCACCGTCGTCACCGACAGCAACGGTGAGGTGCTCGCCGACCTGGTCGGCCCCGGCACTGAGCTCGTGGTCGCTGAGGGCGGCCGCGGCGGTCTGGGCAACGCCGCGCTGGCCAGCTCCAAGCGCAAGGCGCCCGGCTTCGCACTCCTCGGCGAGCCCGGGGATGAGCAGGAGATCGGGCTCGAGCTCAAGATCGTCGCCGACATCGGTCTGGTCGGGTTCCCGAGCGCCGGCAAGTCCAGCGTGATCGCCGCGATCTCCCGGGCCCGTCCGAAGATCGCCGACTACCCGTTCACCACGCTGGTGCCCAACCTGGGCGTGGTCACCGCAGGCGAGGTGACCTTCACGGTCGCAGACGTCCCGGGCCTGATCGAAGGCGCCAGCGACGGCCGGGGTCTCGGCCACGAGTTCCTCCGCCACATCGAGCGCTGCGCCGCACTGGTGCACATCGTCGACACGGCCACGATGGAGCCCGGCCGCAACCCGGTCGACGATCTCGCGGTGATCGAGAACGAGCTGAGCCGGTACGGCGGCCTGGAGGACCGGCCCCGGCTGGTGGCGCTCAACAAGGTCGACGTCCCCGACGGCCTCGACCTCGCCGAGATCGTCATCGACGACCTGAAGGCCCAAGGACTGCGCGTCTTCCCGGTGTCCGCCGCCTCGGGAGCCGGGCTGCGGGAGCTCACCTTTGCGATGGCCGAGGTCGTGGCCGCCGCCCGCGCGGCCACACCGGTGGCCGAGGCGACGCGGATCGTGCTGCGGCCGAGGTCCAGTGATGGCAGCGACGACTTCTCGGTGGCCGCGACCGAGGACGGCTGGCAGGTCCGGGGCCGCAAGCCCGAGCGGTGGGTGCGCCAGACCGACTTCAGCAACGACGAGGCGGTGGGGTTCCTGGCCGACCGGCTCAACCGGCTCGGTGTGGAGACCCGGCTGCTTCAGCTCGGCGCGGTCGAGGGCGACGCGGTGCTGATCGGCGACCCAGAGGACGCCGTGGTCTTCGACTTCAAGCCGGGGATCGACGCCGGCGCGGAGAACCTGAGCCGCCGGGGCGAGGACGACCGTTTCCAGCCGCCGCGCGAGGCTGCCCGCCGGCGCCGGGAGATCGAGGGAGCCATGGGCGAGCGGGCCGAGGGCGAGACCCGTGCCGACGTGGCGAGACGACTCGACCGGGGCGGCCGCGCCGACCGGGTCGACCGGGGTGGCCCGGGCGGCCCGACGTCGTACGAGATCGGCTCGGCCCAGGATCCCGACGGCGAGCGCCAGGAGTGACACGCGACGAGGTGGTCGCAGCGCGCCGGGTCGTGGTCAAGGTGGGCTCCTCCTCCCTCACCACGGCCGCCGGTGGCATCGATCCGGGCCGCGTCAGCGCGCTCGTCGACGTCCTGGCCAAGGCCCGGACGAACGGCGTCGAGGTGGTGCTGGTCTCCTCCGGTGCGATCGCCGCCGGCCTGGCGCCTCTCGCCCTGAAGAAGCGGCCGCGGTCGCTCCCGGCCCAGCAGGCCGCGGCCTCGGTCGGCCAGGGGTTGCTGGTGCACCGCTACACCGAGGAGCTGGCGCGGCACGACATCGTCGCCGGCCAAGTGCTGCTCACGGTGGACGACGTGACCCGGCGCTCGCACCACCGCAACGCCTTCCGGACCTTCGCGAAGCTGCTCGAGCTCGGCGTGCTGCCGATCGTCAACGAGAACGACACGGTCGCGACCAGCGAGATCCGGTTCGGCGACAACGACCGGCTCGCGGCCCTGGTCGCGCACCTGGTCCACGCCGATCTGCTGGTGCTGCTCTCCGATGTGGACGGGCTGTACGACGCCGACCCCGGCGCCCCGGGCAGTGCCCTGGTGCCCGAGGTCCGGGACGCGACCGACCTCGAGCGGGTGCGGGTCCGCAAGCCGGGTGGCTCGGGCGTCGGCACCGGTGGGATGCAGACCAAGCTCGAGGCGGCCCGGATCGCCACCGGGGCAGGGATCCCGGTCGTGCTGGCGGCGGCCGAGCGGGTGGCCGAGGCGCTCGCCGGTGAGGCGGTGGGAACCCTGTTCCACGCGACCGGGCGGCGCCGGCCGATCCGGCTGCTGTGGCTGGCCCACGCCACCGAGCCCCTCGGCACGCTCCTCCTCGACGACGGCGCGGTCGCCGCGGTCACCCAGCGACGGGCCTCGCTGCTGGCCGCTGGCGTCACCGGCGTGCTCGGGACGTTCCACGCCGGCGACCCGGTCGACATCGCCGGGACCGACGGCGTCGCGGTCGCCCGCGGACTGGTCAACTTCGACTCGGCCGAGCTGCCGGCGCTGCTCGGTCGTTCCTCCCGGGACCTCAAGCGCGAGCTCGGCGCGGCCTACGAACGCGAGGTCGTGCACCGCGACGACCTGGTCCTGCTCTGATGGGGCACCCCCTGGTGGCCCGGGGTCTCTTCTGGCTCGCCGCGGCCGTGCTGGGGATCCCTGCGCTGGGGCTCACCGTGGTCCGGCTGGTCGACAGCGACGTCGGCACGATGATCCGCGTCCAGTCGTTCACCCCGTTCGGCATCCCGCTCTACGCCGCGCTCCTGCTGCTGCTGGCCTTCGGCGTTGTCCGTCGGCCAGCGGGCCGGCGTACCCGGCGGTTCCTCGGCGCGCTTGCCGCGCTGGCCGGCCTGGGGCTGCACCTGTGGTGGTTCTCGCCGCAGGTGGTGGGGGACACCCCGGCCCCGGGTGCGCACGCCTCCACGCTGACGGTGATGAACGCGAACATCTACGCCAACAAGGGCGACCCGGTCCAGCTGGTCGAGGAGGCCCGCCGCGCGAACGTCGACGTGTTGGTTGTCCAGGAGATCACCGAGTGGGCGCTGTCGCGGATGGACAACGAGGCAGGACTCGCGCAGCTGTTGCCCTACCGGATCGGTACGCCGGACGGTGGGGTCGCCGGGACGATGGTGTTCGCCAACCAGCGGCTCGGCACGCCCGAGAGGCTGCCGACCATGTTCCAGGGATGGCGGGTGGCGGTCGGCTCGCTCACCCTGGTCGCCGCGCACCCCGTCGCACCGGTCGCGCCCACCGGAGCCGACCAGTGGCGCAGCGAGCACCGCATGATCCTCGAGGCCGCGGTGGACGCCGAGGCCGACCTCATCGTCGGCGACCTCAACGCCTCCCCGGACCACTCCGTGATGCGCGACTACGACGACGCCGGTTACCGGGACACCGCCGAGCTGGACAACCAGGGCTGGCAGCCGACCTGGCCGGCCAACCACGCCGGGATCATCCCTTGGCTGTCGCCGGTGGTGCGGATCGACCATGTCCTCGTGGGGCCCGAGCTGACCGCCACGGACAGCTGGACGGTCGACATCGAGGGCACCGACCACCTGGCCGTCGTCGCCGCGGTGGCGCGAAGATGAACGAGGTGTGGACGCTGCCAGAGGACCCGGAGGACGCCGACTTCTATCGCTGGTACGGCGCCTGGCGGCCGCTGGACCCGCCCGGCGTCGCTGCGCTGATGACCGGCTTCGACCGGCCCTGGTGGCTGGTCGGCGGCTGGTCGATCGAGGCATTCACGGGCGTCGCCCGCGAGCACGAGGACGTCGACCTCTCGATCCTGGCCTGCGACGTGCAGGCCTTCCGCGCCCACCTCGGCGACGCGTGGACGCCGTGGAGCAACAGCGGCGGCACCTTCCGGCCGTTGAGCGACCGGTTCCCGGAGCCGTTCGACGCCGAGAGCCAGATCTGGCTGCGCCGTGACGCCGCCTCGCCCTGGGAGGTCGACCTCCCGATCACCCCGGACCGGGACGGACTCTGGACCAGCAAGCGCTGGCACTCCCACGTGGCGCCGCTCGACGATGCCACCTGGGTCGCCGACGACGGGATCCGCTACCTGCTCCCGGAGATCACCCTGCACTTCAAGTCCAGGTTCCAGCGGCCGAAGGACGAGCGAGACCTCGAGGTCGCGTGGCCGCTGCTGACCGAGGACCGGCGCGCCTGGCTGCTCGGCGCCATCGCGGCCACCGAGGAGCCGGACCATCCCTGGCTGCGCCGTACGCTTGGGACTCCATGATCGCGCCGCGCACCGTCTATCTCGACCACGCCGCCACCACCCCGATGGTGCCCGCGGCGGTCGAGGCGATGACGGCGCACCTGCTCGAGGTCGGCAACCCGAGCTCGCTGCACGCGTCGGGACGCAACGCGAGGCGGGTGGTCGAGGAGTCCCGCGAGACGATCGCGCAAGCTCTCGGCTGCCGGCCGGGCGAGGTGGTCTTCACCTCCGGCGGCACCGAGGCCGACAACCTCGCGATCAAGGGGATCCACTGGGCGCGGCTGGCCGGCGACCCCCGGCGCACCCGCATCCTGGCCTCCGCGGTGGAGCACCACGCCGTGCTCGACCCGCTGGTGTGGCTGCACGAGGCAGAAGGCGCCGGTGTCGAGCTGCTGCCCGTCGACGACCGCGGCCGGCTCGAGGTCGGCGCGCTCCGCGAGGCGATCGAGCGCGACCCGGACTCGGTCTCGATGGTCTCGGTGATGTGGGCCAACAACGAGGTCGGCACCCTGCAGCCGGCCGAGGAGGTCGCGGCGATCGCCGCCGCACACGGCATCCCGGTGCACACCGACGCGATCCAGGCCGTCGGGGCGGTGCCGGTCGACTTCGCCAAGTCCGGCGTGGACGCACTCACCCTGACTGGACACAAGCTCGGTGGGCCCTATGGCGTGGGTGCGCTGATCGTGCGTCGCGAGCTCGAGCTCACGCCGCTCATCCATGGCGGCGGGCAGGAGCGCGACGTCCGGAGCGGCACCATCGACACTCCGGCGATCGCCGGGTTCGCGGCCGCGGTGGAGGTCGCGGTCAAGCACCAGGCCGAGCACGCCGCGCGCGTGGGTGCCCTTCGCGACGACCTGGTCCGCCGGGTCATCGACGTGGTCGGCGACGCCCATGTCCACGGCGGCGCCATCGATCCGGTCGCCGAGCACAGGCTGCCCGGCAACGCTCACCTCGGCTTCCCCGGCTGCGAGGGCGACTCGCTGCTGATGCTGCTCGACGCCCGGGGGATCGAGTGCTCGACCGGATCGGCCTGCTCGGCCGGCGTACCCCAGCCCTCCCACGTGCTGCTCGCGATGGGCTGCGACGAGGAGGCCGCGCGGCACTCGCTGCGATTCACACTCGGGCACAGCTCGACGCAGGCCGACGTCGACGCCGTGGTCGAGGCGATCGGCCCGGCTGTGGAACGGGCCCTGGCGGCGAAGAGATGAAGGTCCTCGCCGCCATGTCCGGCGGCGTGGACTCCGCCGTCGCGGCCGCCCGGGCCGTCGAGGCGGGCCACGACGTCACCGGCATCCACCTCGCCCTCTCGCGCAACCCCGCGTCGTACCGCTCCGGGGCCCGGGGCTGCTGCACGATCGAGGACGCCAACGACGCCCGTCGCGCCGCCGATGTCATCGGCATCCCGTTCTACGTCTGGGACCTCTCCGACCGGTTCCACGAGGACGTGGTCGAGGACTTCATGGACGAGTACGCCGCCGGGCGCACCCCCAATCCGTGCCTGCGCTGCAACGAGAGCATCAAGTTCGCCGCCGTCCTTGATCGCGCCCTCGGGCTCGGGTTCGGAGCGGTGGCGACCGGCCACTACGCGCAGCTGCGCACCGGTCCTGCGTCTGATGGTGGCCTGGTGGAGATGCACCGCGCGGTCGACCACGGCAAGGACCAGTCCTACGTGCTCGGCGTCCTCGACCAGGAGCAGCTGCGGCACTCGCTGTTCCCGCTCGGCGGCTCGACCAAGAAGGCCGTCCGCGAGGAGGCGACAGCCCGCGGACTCCGGGTCGCGGACAAGCCGGACAGCCACGACATCTGCTTCGTCGCGAACGGCGACAACGCCGGCTGGCTCCGCGAGAAGCTCGGCGACCGGGCCCCCAACCACGACGGGCCGATCCTCGACGAGGACGGCGCCGAGCTCGGTCGGCACGACGGCACCTACGCGTTCACCATCGGACAGCGGAAGGGGCTGCGGCTCGGGACGCCGGCGCCCGACGGTCGGCCGCGGTTCGTGCTCGACATCGAACCGGTGTCCGGGACCGTCACGGTGGGGCCCCGCGAGCACCTCGCCGTGCACCGGCTGACCGGCATCCGGCCACGCTGGTGCGGCACCGTGCCGTCCCGGCTGGAGGGCACCGTGCAGCTGCGTGCCCACGGTGCCGAGCACCCTGCCGTGGTCGCCGTCGACGGCGACCGCGTGGAGGTCGAGCTCCTCGAGCCGGCGTACGGCATCGCCCCCGGGCAGGCCGCGGTGGTCTACGACGGCACTCGCGTGGTCGGCTCGGCGACGATCGCGGCCACCGCGCGTGTGTCTCAGGAGTAGATGAGTTTCACCGGCCGGCCGGTGAAACTCACGCCTGGCCGACGAAACTTCGTACTCCAGGCTCCAGTTTCACCGGCCGGCCGGTGAAACTGGCGAGGCCCCTAGGGTGGACCGGGTGCGCGACGTCGTGGCGGTGTGGATGGGCGCTCTGGACGGCAGCACGTGGTGGGAACAGGACGCCGACGAGCCGGTGTTGGCCGCCAGCCTGATGAAGGTCCCCGTCGCGATGGCTGCGCAGCGGATCGACCTCGACCGGGCGGTCACTGTCCACGCGGACTTCGAGTCGGTGGTGGCCGGGGAGCGGTTCGAGCTCGCCGAGGAGGACGACCAGGACCCGGACACCTGGGGCGAGCTCGGCACCAGCCAGGCTCTGCGCGAGCTGCGCCGGCGGTCGATCGTCTGCTCGGGCAACCTCGCCACCAACCTGGTCATGGAGCAGACGGGGCTGGCCGCAGTCGCCGCGGTTATGGCGCAGGTACGCCGCATGATCAGCGACCAGCCGGCCACCAACGCCGGCATCGTCAACGCCGCGTCCGCGCGTGAGTGGGGGCAGCTGCTCGGTCGGGTCCCGGCCGAGGTCGAGGACGTGATGCGCGGCCAGACCTACCGCGATGGGATCCCGGTCGGGCTGCCGGAGGGCACCCCGATCGCCAACAAGACCGGCTGGATCGACGACCACACCCACGACATGGCGATCGTGCGTCCAGCGGCCGGAGAGCCGTTCGCCCTCGTGGTGCTGACCCGGCTGACCGGCGTACCGACCGACGAGGGCAACGCCCGCATCGCCGAGCTCGCCGGCGAGGCCTGGGGACGGCGCCGGTGAGCACGATCGAGCGGGTCGAGGTGGAGCGGCTGAGCCTGCCGCTGCACACCCCCTTCGTGACCGCGCTGCGCCGCGCCACCAGCGTCGAGACCGTCGTGGTGCGGGTGACCGACAGCGACGGCCGGGTCGGGCTCGGGGAGGCGCCGGAGAACTGGAAGGTCCTCGGTGCCTCCGTCGCCGGCTCGGTGGCCTGTCTCGAGGGGCCCCTGCGCGACGCGGTGCTCGGAAGCTCGACCGACCCGACGGAGACGTGGCCGGCGGTCGCCCGCGCGGTCGCTGGCAACAATGCGGCCAAGGCCGCCCTCGACTCAGCGCTGCACGACCTGGCGGGACTACCGGGCGGCACGCTGCCCACGGTGGTCACCCTGCCGGTGGGGGAGCCGGCCGAGGTGGTCGAGGCCGCTCGGGCCCGGGTGGCGGAGGGCTTCGGCGCGCTCAAGCTCAAGGTAGGGACCGACCCGGACCTCGACCTGGCCCGGGTCCGCGCGGCGCGCGAAGGTGCGCCCGACGCCAGCCTGCGGCTGGACGCCAACCAGGGCTGGGACTGCAAAGACGCCGTCCGCGTCATCCGCGCTGTCGAGGACGCCGGCCTCCTGGTTGAGCTGGTCGAGCAACCGGTGCCTCGGCGCGACGTGCCCGGGCTCGCACATGTCCGGAAGCACGTCGAGACGCCGATCATGGCGGACGAGTCGGTCTTCGACCTCGACGACCTGGTCGAGGTGATCCGCCACGACGCGGCCGACCTGGTGAACCTCAAGCTGGCGAAGGCCGGGGGGCTCACGTCGGCCCTCGAGCTGGCCCGCGTCGCGCGGTTGCACGGGCTCGGCGTCACGGTCGGATGCATGCTCGAGTCGCATGTCGGGGTCCGCGCCGCTGCCGCGCTGGCTGTTGCCGTGGACGTCGACGTCGTGCCCGACCTGGACGGCGCGTGGTGGCTGGCGGCCGGGGCGCCGTACGCCGACCGGGTGGCCTATGCCGACGGCCAGGTGGTCCTCGGCAGGATGGCCCCATGACCACCCCACGAAAACGTGCGGAAGTGGCGCTGCGCGCGGAGACCGTGCGTTTCCGCGGGGACCCCGCAAGAGCATGAGGGCACTGCGCAACGCCGCGATCCGGGCCGAGCCGGACGACGCGGCCGAGCAGGTCACCCAGCTCCTGACCGGCGAGCCGGTCACCGTGGTGGAGCAGCAAGGAGAGTGGGCCAAGGTGCTGGCGCCGGAGCAGCCGTCGTACCTCGACGAGACCGGCTACCCGGGCTGGGTGCGACACGAGGCGCTCACCGAGGACCCGCTCGACGTCGCCCGGACCTTCCTCGGCACGCCGTACGTCTGGGGCGGGCTGACCCACGACGGCATCGACTGTTCCGGCCTTGTGCACGTCGCCTACCGCACCCTCGGCATCCGGGTCCCGCGGGACGCCGCCGACCAGGCCGCCGCCGCGACGCCGGTCCCGGCCGGCGAGGCACGCCCCGGCGACCTGCTGTTCTTCGCACGCGAGGGGGAGCGGGTCCACCACGTCGCCTTCGTCACCGACGCGGGCGTCCTGCATGCCAGTGATGCCGCGGCCGGGGTGGTCGAGGAGTCGCTCCCCGACGAGCGCCGGGCCACGTTGCTGGGCGCCGGGCGGCTGGCCCCATGACCCTCGCCAGCGGAGTGGGGTCCCACCCCGGCGACGATCAGCACGCCTACGACGAGGCGGTGCGGCTGGTCCTCGGCGAGCTGCCCGGGCTCGCCTACCTGCCGGAGGTCCCCGGCCGCGGGCCCATCGCGACGATGACCGGGCGGGGAATGGCGGTGATGGCGGAGCTCGGCGCCGACCTGCAGCCGGCCGGGTGGCGACTCACCGATGCGCCGGGGATCGACCACCGCCGGGCCCGGAGCCTGCTCGCGCAGGACCTGGACCTCCTCGAGGAGCAGGCACAGGGCTACGGGGGCGCGTTCAAGGTCCAGGTGGCCGGCCCGTGGACGCTGGCTGCCACGGTCGAGCGCCCGCGGGGCGACAAGGTGCTCGCGGACTTCGGAGCGCGCCGGGAGCTGGCCCAGGCGCTGGCCGAGGGGCTCACGACCCACGTGTCCGACGTACGTCGTCGGGTGCCGGGCGCGACCCGCCTGGTGGTCCAGGTCGACGAGCCGGCGCTGACCGCGGTGCTGGCCGGCGCGGTGCCTACGGCATCCGGGTTCGGTCGGCACCGCACCGTCGAGCCGCCCGAGGCGTCCCAGGCGCTGGGCTGGGTGTTTGCCGCGATCGCCGACGCGGGCGCTGAGCCGTGGGTGCATTCGTGCGCTGCGGACGCCCCGCTCGACCTACTCCGAGGCGCGGGCGCCGACGGGCTGTCCGTCGACCACGCGCAGCTGTCGGCCCGCGACCACGACGAGGCGGCCGCCGCGCTCGAAGCGGGCCAGACCCTGGCGCTGGGCGTCGTCGCGTCGACCGACCCGGCGTCGGCCCCCACCGACGGTCAGGTCACCGAGGCGGTGTTGCGCTGGGCCGAGATGCTCGGACTCGACCACGAGGAGCTCGGCGACAGGTTGGTGCTCACCCCCGCGTGCGGGCTCGCGAGTGCCTCGCCGGCCTGGGCGAAGCAATCGCTCACCCTGCTGCGCGAGGCGGCGGCTCACCTGTCCGTCTAGCCCCGATTCGTCTGCGACCTCACCTCGGAAAACCGAAGCGAGATCGCAGACGAATCGTTGTCGGGTGCTGTTAGACGACCGGCGGGCCGTCCGTCGCGAGCTCCTCGTGCTTGACGTCGAGGAAGGTCCAGACGATCAGCGAGGCGATCAGCATCAGCCCGGACGCGACGAGGAACGCGTGCGTCGCGCCCTCGGTGAACGTGGATTGGAACCCGACGATCTGGCCGAGGTTCAGGGCCGAGTCGGGGACCTGCTGGGACGGGTCCGCGCCCGCCTTCTCGAAGGCCGCACCGACGTCGGGCGCCAGCTCGCTGGCCCTGCTGTTCACGAAGTGCAGCGAGACCGTGGACAGCGTGGCCAGGCCGAGCGCACCGCCGACCTGCTGCATGGTGTTGAGCACGCCCGACCCGATTCCGGAATCCTCGGCGCGGACGTGGTGGACAGCGGTGAGCGTCAGCGGCACGAACGTCATGCCCATGCCGATCGACATGAGGATGATGAACGGCAGGATCGAGGTCAGGTAGCTGACGTCCTGCCCTGCCGTGCCGCCGCCCATGACCGCCTGCAGCACCGCCGAGGGCGAGTCGTCGATCGAGAGTCGGGAGAACCCGAACAGGGCGATGGCGGCCATCAGCGTGCCCGTGCCAGCGATGAAGCGCGCGTCGATGCGGCTGACCAGGTTCGAGGAGAGCATGGCTCCGATGACGATGCCGAAGGAGAACGGCAGGAACGCGAATCCGGCGCGCAACGGGCTGAAGCCCACGATCTGCTGGATGAACAGGCTCAGGAAGAAGAACATCGCGAACATGGCGGCCGGCGCGAACATCATCGCCGCGAAGCTCGTCGCGCGGGTGCGGTTCTCGAAGATCCGCAACGGCAGCAGCGGGTGAGCCGCACGGGACTCGATGAACGCGAACAGCGCCAGGAAGGCCACACCGGCGACCAGCGAAGCGATCGTCCAGGGGTCGCCCCAGCCGTGTGCCGCCTCGCCGGCCCGGGTCAGCCCGAAGACGATCCCCAGCAGACCGAAGGTTCCGGTCAGGGCGCCGGGGATGTCGAGCTGGCCGGGGTGTGACTCGGACTCGGCCAGGAAGCGCGGGGCGAGGAAGGCGGCGATCAGGCCGATCGGGACGTTGATGAGGAACGTCATCCGCCACCCGTCGATGTCGAGCCCGAAGACGCTGTCCAGCCCGGTCAGCCAGCCACCCAGGATCAGGCCGACCGCAGCACCTGCTCCGGACATGGCGGCGTACACCGCGAAGGCCCGGTTGCGCGCCGGGCCGGCGGGGAACGTCGTCGTGATGAGCGCGAGCGCGGCCGGTGAGGCGAGTGCCGCGCCGAGGCCCTGCAGGCCCCGGGCGCCCAGCAGGAGAGCCTCGCTCTGCGCGAGGCCACCGAGCAGCGAGGCGACCGCGAAGATGATGAGGCCGATCATGAAGACGCGACGGCGGCCGTAGAGATCGCCGAGCCGGCCGCCCAGCAGCAGCAGGCCGCCGAAGGCCAGCGCATAGCCGGTGACGATCCAGGACAGGTTGGCCTGGGTGATGCTGAGGTCGCGGCCGATGTAGGGGAGCGCGATGTTGGCGATGGTGGCGTCGAGGATGACCATCAGCTGGGCCACCGAGATGAGCACCAGCGCCCAGCCGAGGTGCTTTTTCGCACCCGCGGGCGCCTCCGAGGTCGGCTCGATCTTGGTTGTATCGGTCATGGGGATTCCTTCGTGTTCGAGGTCTTGGTCGAGGTCTTGGTCGAGGTCTTGGTCGAGGTCTGGTGCGAGTTCTCTGCTGAGCCGGCGGCGGTCGCGGCCGGCAGGATGATCTGGTCGATGACGCGGGTGACGAGGTCCTCGCTGGGCTGCTCGCCCATCACGAAGACGCGATGCAGCACGATCCCCGCCAGCGCCGGTTCGAGCAGGGCCAGGTCCACGTTGTCCCGGAGCTCGCCGCGAGCGTGCGCGCGCTCCCAGATCTGCCGGGACACCGCCAGGCGGGGGCCGATGAACTCGCGGCGATAGGTCTCCGCGAAGTCCTGGTCGCGGGCGACCGCTGTGATCACGCTGCCGAACACTGCGACGACCTGGGTGTCGACCACTCCACCCATGCCGCAGAACAGCAGTTCGAGGTCGCCGCGCAGTGAGCCGGTGTCGATCTCGGTCGGCGGCTCCTTGGTCGTGTGCAGGGCATCCATGACCAGCCGGAGCTTGGTGCTCCACCGTCGGTAGAGGGTGGCCTTGGATGCCTTGGCCTTGGCCGCGACGGCGTCCATGGTCAGCCGGTCGTAGCCGACGTCCACCAGCACCTCGAGGGTGGCCGCGAGGATCTCGCCCTCACGCACGCCTTCGACGCGCGGCCGGGGGACCGCGGTGTCGGCGGACGGTGTCATCGGTGGCTCCCTGTTACGCGGATGAAACGAAACGGTTTCGTTTCATCGCCAACAGACTACGGCGACCCGACATTCCGCTCAAACCGAGTTTCCGGTGCTGGTCTGGACCGGAGCGTGAGGACACGAAGCCGTCCATCGCCAGTGGGACCTCTGGGGGCAAGACTTTTGGGCGTGGCGTGGCAAGAACGATGGAGGACGCATGACAGACATCGAGCAGAACCGGGCGATCGCCCGGAGCATCTTCGAGATCGGCCTCAACGAGGGGGACATCGAGGCGGTCGTCGCCCGCACATCCGAGGACTTCGTGGACCACGACATCCACGTCGAGACCGGGGGACTGACCGGTCGGGCGGACATGAGGGCGGCACTCGTGTCCCTGCGCGACGGTTTCCCCGACATCCAGGTGACGGTGGAGCAAACCATTGCCGAGGGCGAGTGGGTGGCCACCCGCAACACGTGGAGGGGCACCCACCGTGGTGAGTTCAACGGCATTCCGGCGACCGGCAACCGCGTCGAGATCACCGGGATCGTCTTCTGGCGGATCGTCGACGGGCAGATCAAGGAGCGTCGCGCAACGATCGACACCCACACGCTGCTGACGCAGCTCGGAGTGGTCTGAGAGCGGCTCGGCGCGATGTAGGTGTCGCCCGGCAAGATGAGCGCATGAGCGTCGAGGACAGGACGGATGGACCGCCGACCCCAAAGTCCGCCACCCCCGGGGCCCGTGAGGAGCACGCGAGGCTGGTCGACGACATCGAGGATGCGCGGTGGCGCTACTTCGTCCTCGACGACCCGACTCTCGACGACGGCGACTACGACCGGCGGATGCGGCGGCTGCAGGAGCTCGAGGACGAGTTCCCCGAGCTGCAGACGCCGGACTCGCCGACTCAGAAGGTCGGCGGCACGGTTTCGACCGAGTTCACCGCGGTCGCCCACCTGCAGCGGATGGAGAGCCTCGACAACGCCTTCTCCTTCGACGAGCTCGAGTCCTGGCACGCGCGGCTGGGGCGAGACGGCGTGGCCGACCCGGACCTGCTCTGCGAGCTCAAGGTCGATGGCCTGGCGATCAACCTGCTCTACGAGGGCGGCCGACTGGTCCGCGCGCTCACCCGCGGCGACGGCTCGACCGGCGAGGACGTCACCCCCAACGTCAAGACGATCGACTCGGTCCCGCACCGGCTGACCGGCACCGACGAGTTCCCGGTGCCCGAGCTGCTCGAGGTGCGCGGCGAGGTGTTCCTGCCCAAAGAGGCCTTCGAGCGGCTCAATGAGTCCATGACCGAGGCCGGCAAGCCGGTCTTCGCCAACCCGCGCAACGCGGCGGCGGGCTCACTGCGCCAGAAGGACCCGCGGGTCACCGCCAGTCGCGCGCTCGGGATGGTCTGCCACGGCATCGGTGCCCGCAGGGGCTTCGAGCCGAAGGCGCAGTCGCACGCCTACGACGCGCTCGCCGCCTGGGGACTGTCGACCTCCGAGCAGGTCAAGGTGCTGCCCACGCTGAAGGAAGTCGAGGCGTACGTCGAGAACGCCGGCGAGCACCGCCACACGATCGTCCCCTACGAGATCGACGGTGTGGTGATCAAGGTCGACGACGTCGCGCTGCAGCGGCGGCTCGGGTCGACCAGCCGGGCACCTCGCTGGGCGATCGCGTTCAAGTACCCGCCCGAGGAGGTCAACGCCAAGCTGCTCGAGATCCGGGTCAACGTCGGGCGGACCGGCCGGGTGACGCCGTACGGCGTCATGGACCCGACCCGGGTCGCCGGCTCGACCGTCGAGAACGCCACGCTGCACAACGCCCACGAGGTCAAGCGCAAGGACGTCCGCCCGGGCGACACGGTGATCCTGCGCAAGGCCGGCGACGTGATCCCGGAGATCCTCGGGCCGGTGCTGGCGCTGCGGCCGAAGGGGCTGGCCGGGTGGGTGATGCCGACCGAGTGCCCCGCCTGCGACACGACGCTCGCGCAGCAGAAGGAGGGCGACAAGGACCTGCGCTGCCCCAACCACCAGTTCTGCCATGCTCAGGTGCGCGAGCGGGTCTTCCACGTCGCCGGGCGCGGCGCCTTCGACATCGAGGGGCTTGGCTACGAGGCCGCCGTGGCCCTGCTCGACGCCAAGGTGATTGCCAACGAGGGCGACGTGTTCGACCTGTCCGCCGACAAGCTCCTCACCACCGAGCTGTTCACCCGGGCCGCCAAGAAGGGCGAGGAGGGAGACCGGGTCGTCTCCGCCAACGGGCAGCGGTTGCTCGACAACCTCGACAAGGCGAAGGGAGTGCCGCTGTGGCGGGTCCTGGTGGCGCTGTCGATCCGGCACGTCGGGCCGACCGCCGCTCGGGCGCTGGCCCAGGAGTTCGGCTCGATGACGGCGATCCGGGAGGCCTCCGAGGAGAAGCTCGCGGCCGCCGAGGGAGTCGGCCCGACCATCGCCGAGGCCGTGATCGAGTGGTTCAAGGAGCCGTGGCACGTCGAGATCGTCGACAAGTGGGAGCGCGACGAGGTCTCGATGGAGGACCAGCGCGACGAGTCGGTGGCGCGGACCCTCGAGGGGCTGACTGTGGTGGTCACCGGCTCGCTCGTCGACTTCTCCCGCGACTCGGCCAAGGAGGCGATCCTGTCCCGCGGTGGCAAGGCGGCGGGCTCGGTCTCCAAGAGCACCGACTACGTCGTCGTCGGGGAGAACGCCGGCTCGAAGGCGGACAAGGCCGAGCAGCTCAAGGTGCCGATCCTCGACGAGGAGGGCTTCAAGGCCCTTTTGGAGAACGGGTCCGTGTGAGGCGTTCTTGAGGCACTTTGCGCAGGTCGGGGAGGTGGCGGCAGGTCTAGCGTCGACGTCATGACCAGCTCGCTGACCGCCGCACGCGCCGCCGCCCGGCTCACGTCCGATGACGTCCGTCTCGAGGACTTCGTGTCCGTCGTCGAGCAGACGACCCACCTCGCGGCCTACCCCCACGCCGACCGGGTGGAGAGCAACGTCCTGTTCTACGACTCCGACCGGCTTCGCGCGGCCACGACCTCCGAGGCGGGCCGCGACGACGTGTGCGCCGAGCTGGTCCGTGCGCTGACCGACGGCCCCGGGGTGGTCCTCTTCGAGGGCGCCTTCCCGGACCACGCCGTGATCGACCGGGCGACCGAGGTCTTCGACGAGATCATCGCCGACGAGGCGGCCTCGGGCGGCGTCGCCGGCGACCACTTCGCCGCCCCCGGGGCCAACAGCCGGATCTGGAACGCCCTGGAAAAGCTCGCTGTCCGTGCCCCGGAGGCGTTCGTCGACTACTACGCCAACGACGTGATCGCACTGGCGTCGTCGGCCTGGCTCGGCCCGGGCTACCAGATCACCTCGCAGGTCAACGTGGTGAGACCCGGCGGCAAGGCGCAGGAGCCGCACCGCGACTACCACCTCGGCTTCCTCACCGACGATGTGATCGCGCGCTACCCGGCCCACGTGCACGCCCTGTCACCGGTGTTGACGCTCCAAGGCGCGGTCGCGCACAGCGACATGCCCCTCGAGAGCGGGCCGACGCTCTACCTGCCGTACTCGCACCAGTACCTGCCCGGCTACCTGGCCTGGCGGCGTGAGGACTTCAAGGCCCACTTCGGCGAGCACCACGTCCAGCTTCCGCTGCGGAAGGGCGATGCCGGGTTCTTCAACCCGGCGCTGTTCCACGGCGCCGGCTCGAACGTGTCCACCGACATCCAGCGCATGGCCAACCTGCTGCAGATCTCGTCGGCGTTCGGCCGCGCGATGGAGCAGGTGGACCGGGCCCGGGTCGTGACGGCCGTCTATCCGGCCCTGCGACAGCGCCGGGGCGCACTGGGTGCCGCCGGCGTCGTGGCCGCCGTGGCGGCGTCGACCGAGGGCTACCCGTTCCCGACCAACCTCGACCTCGACCAGCCCGTCGACGGGCTGACCCCGATCACCCAGGCCGAGCTCGTGCACCGGGCCCTTGACGACGACTGTGAGCCCGCTGCGCTGTCGGCTGCGCTGGCCGACTACACCGGGCGCCGGCGTACCTGACGCGTCAGTCCCGGTCGACCAGCAGTGTCGACGGCTCATTGAACGGGGTCACCACCTGGATCTGCGACGGGACGCTGGCCGGGCTGCCCGGCAGCACCCCATGCGCTTGGAGAAGGTGGCGGCAGGCACGGCGCATGTCCGCGCGCAGGTCGTGGTGGAGGACGGCGGAGAGCCGGCGGGCGCGAAGCAGTCGTCGGTTGTCCGCGTCGAGGTCGTGCGCGACGAACACCTCCGGTGTCCGGCCGAGCTCGTCGAAGACGTCGAGGATCGCGCGGTTGCCTCCGCCGATCGAGTAGCAGGCGTCGATGTCCGGGTGTTGCGCCAAAGCCTCGCGCACGGTGCCGCGCATGGTCGAGTCCAGCCCGTCGGTGTCGGTCACCTCGTGGATCACCCGGTCCGGCGCGAGCTCGGTGATCGCAGCACGGAACCCGGCCCCGCGCTCCTCCTCGCCGTGGAACGAGGCGCTGCTCAGCGTGACCAGCACCGTCCCGTCGCCCCGGGACCAGCGGGTCACGAGGTAGGCCGCCGTGGCGCCTGCCGCGCGGTTGTCGACTCCGACGTACGCCGCCCGTCGGCTCGCCGGCAGGTCGGTGACGAAGGTGACCACCGGGATGCCGCGCTCGGCGAGGCGAGCGACCGAGGCCACCACGAGCGGGTGGTCTGGCGCCTTGAGGATCACCCCGCCCGAGCCACGCCGCGCGATCCGGTCAAGGACGCCAGCCGCGGCATTGGGGTCGCTCTGCTCGCTCAGCTGGGATCGGGCCCTCAGAACCGCCGGCCGCAGCGCGATGAGCTCGCCCTCGAGCGCCTGGCGTGACGCTATCGAGAACCGCTCTGGCGCCTGCATCACGAGATCGAGCAGCAGGGTCCGCCCGGACAACTGCACCTGGCTGCGCTGCCGCTCCAGTTCGGCGACCGCGCGCTCGACCTGGGCTACCGTCTCGGGCCGGACCCCGTGGCGGTCGTGCAGGACCCGGTCGACCGTGGCGCGGCTCAGCCCCGACTGTGCAGCGATGTCGACGACCCGCGGTCGGCGTGGGGAAGGTGCCACGAGACAGACACCCTGGCTACGCCGCGCCGGGCGCGCGGGCGGCGCGGTGCGTGGTGGCGCGCTCGACGAGCTCGGTCTCGAGGCGCTCGACAGCACGATCGGCGTCGGGCTGGTCGATCCGGTGCACCAGCAGCGTGACGGCGGCGTCCCCGAACTGGTCGATCGGCTGGCGGACGCTGGTCAGCTGGACCTGGTCGAGCTGGGCGATCTGCGAGTCGTCGTAGCCGACCACGCTGATGTCTTGTGGAACCCGGATGCCGAGCGACTGGAAGGCACCCATCGCCCCGACGGCGATCAGGTCGTTGGCCGCGATGACCGCGGTCGGCAGCGGGCTGAGGGCAGCGACCTCGTGGCCGGCCTCCTGGCCGGCGACGTGCGTGAAGGCTGCGGCGACCTCGCGTGGCTCGAGCCCGAACTCGACCATCGCCTCGCGGTAGGCCCTGGCGCGGTCGTGCGCCGCCCTGTTGTTGCCGCCGGTGATGTGCACGATGTCGCGGTGGCCGAGCGCCGTCAGGTGCTCGAGGAGGCTGCGTGCGGCATACCGCTCGTCGGTGGTGACCACGTCCACCCCGGCGATCGAGGCGTCGCGGCCGACCAGCACCGTCGGCCAGGCCCGGGTGAGCTGGCGCAGCTCGGTGGTGGGCATCAGCGGGCTGAGCAGCGCCAGCCCGGCGACGCGGTGCTCCAGCAGGGTCCGGACGAGCGCGGACTCCTTGGCTGCCGATCGGGTGCCCGGCGCCACCAGCAGGTCGAAGCCAGCCTCCTCGGCCGCGGTGGCGAGCGAGGAGTAGACCCCGCCGAAGTATGGGTTGGTCACGTCGTTGATCAGGACGCCGATCGTGTGCAGCCGCTTGCTGGCCAGGGATCGGGCGTACGCGTTGGGCCGGTAGCCGAGCTCTTCGGCCGCGCGCAGCACCCGCCGCCGGCGCAGCTCGGAGACGTTGGGGGCCCCGCGCATCACCAGCGAGACCAGGGCACGGGACACCCTGGCCTTCCGGGCGACGTCTTCCTGCGTCGGCGCCACGGCGTACCTCTCTCCGTGAAATGTCAGGACTTTATGTAACGGTTTGGTAACGGGCATTGCCCGCGCTGAGTGACCCGCGCCACAGTACCCGATTAGCGCGCGCTAACACTTAGCGCGCGCCAATGCGCAAGGAGCGCAATGCGGGCCCGGCCCGCGACCAAGGAGGAAGCATGAAGGCTCCGAAGTTGGGTCTGGCCGCCGCGGTAGTGGCCGCCCTCGTGATGTCCGGGTGTGCAAGCGGCACTGACGGCGACGACGACGGCGACGGGGGCGGCGGCGGCAACGCTGACATGAAGATCTGCATGTACACCCACGGCGACGGTGGCGGGTTCTGGTCGGTCGCCAAGAAGGGTGCCGAGAAGGCAGCCGACGACCTGGGCGTGGACCTGGACTACCAGGAGTCGGACAACGACCCCGAGGCGCAGGCCCAGCTGATCGAGGCCGGCGTCAGCGGCGGGTGCGACGGTATCGCCGTCTCGGCGCCGAACCCGGACGCGATCCAGGGCGCCATGGACGCCGCGAACGACGCGGGCATCCCGCTGGTCACGATGAACTCAGGCAGTGCGGACTTCCAGAACCTGCACGCGTTCACCCACGTGGGCCAGGACGAGTTCATCGCCGGGCAGGAGGCCGGCAAGAGGTTCCAGGAGCTCGGGGCCACCAAGATCCTGTGCCCGATCCAGGAGGCCAGCAACATCGGCCTGCAGCAGCGCTGCGACGGCGCGGCCGACACCTTTGACAATGTGGAGAACCTCCAGCTCTCCGCTGGTCTCGACGACCTGACCAGGAGCGCGGCCGAGATCCAGGCCAAGCTCGAGGCGGACCCCTCGATCGACGCGGTCTTCGCGCTCAACGCCGACATCGCGACCGGCTCTGCGATGCCTGCCCGGGACTCGGTTGGCCGCGAGATCACCATCGGCACGGTCGACCTGTCCGGCGACGCGGTCCAGGCGATCGCCGACGGCGAGATGGCCTTTGCGATCGACCAGCAGCAGTACGCGCAGGGCTACCTGCCGATCGTGCTGCTCTACCTGAACAAGACCAACGGCCACGTCCTTGGTGGCGGTCTGCCCATGTACACCGGCCCCGGCTTCGTCACCGAGGAGAACGCCGAGCAGGTCCAGCAGCTGGCGGAGGAGGGCACCCGCTGACGATCAGCTGACAAGCGTCCGGGGCGGAGCGTGGTTCCGTTGCTCCGCCCCGGGCACCCACCTGGCGATCCGTAGACCCGGATCGCCGACATCCTCAGGAGAAACCGTGTCCGCAACCACTCAGGCGCCGACCGACGAGCGCCTCGTGACCGTCTCAGGGGTCACGCGCCTGCTCAGACGACCCGAGCTGGGGGCCCTCATGGGCGCCGTCGTCATCTACGCGATGTTCGCCGGCTTCGACACGACGGGGACGTTCGCCACGATCCTCGGCACCGCGCGCTGGACCGCCGTGGCCTCGACCGTCGGCATCGTCGCCGTCCCGGTCGCGCTCCTCATGATCGCGGGGGAGTTCGACCTCAGTGCCGGCGTCATGATCGGCACCTCTGGGCTGCTGTGTGGTCTGCTGACCACCGAGTACGACCTCGCGATCTGGCCGGCGATCGCCATCACCTTCGCGTTCGCCGCCTGCATCGGCCTGATCAACGGCTGGCTGGTGATGCTGACCGGGCTGCCGTCGTTCATCGTCACCCTGGCGATGTTCTTCTCCCTCCGCGGCATCAACCTCGGCGTCACCAAGGCGCTGACCGACACCGTCCGCGTGGCCGGGGTCGGCGACGTCCCTGGCTTCGCCTCGGCCCAGAAGGTCTTCGCCTCCACGTTCTGGGAGCCCTACGACTACAAGATCGCCGTGGTCTGGTGGATCGGCATCACGCTGCTGGCGACGACAGTGCTCACCAAGACCCGGTTCGGCAACTGGATCTACGCGGTCGGCGGGGACGCGAACGCGGCCCGGAACACCGGCGTCCCGGTGCGCCGGACCAAGATCTCGCTCTTCGTCGCGACGTCGATGGCCGCCGCGCTGGTCGGCATCATCAACCTGACCCAGCTGAAGTCGATGCAGGCCGGGCAGGGCATCGGCGAGGAGTTCACGTTCATCATCGCCGCCGTCGTCGGTGGCTGCCTGCTGACCGGCGGGTTCGGCTCGGCGATCGGGGCCAGCATCGGAGCCTCGATCCTCGGGATGGCGTTCATCGGGATCGGGTGGGCCAACTGGAACACCGACTGGCTGTGGCTGTTCCTCGGCGTGATCCTCTTCGTCGCGGTCCTGGTCAACACCTTCATCAGCAAGCGGGCGCAGGGAGCGAAGAAATGAGCGACGACGTGACTTTCGAGGAGATCCCCGAGCCGGAGCTCGCCCCGCCGCCGGAGAACGTCACGCCGGCGCTCCAGCTCAAGACCGTCTCCAAGTCCTTCGGCAGCGTGCTCGCCCTGCGCGACATCTCGCTGCACGTGGACCCGGGCACGGTGACCTGCGTGCTGGGCGACAACGGCGCCGGCAAGTCGACGCTGATCAAGATCCTCAGCGGCGTCCACCAGCCGACCGAGGGCGAGCTGCTCGTCAACGGCGAGCCGACGTCGTTCTCCTCGCCGCGCGAGGCGCTGGGTGCCGGGATCGCGACGGTCTTCCAGGACCTGGCCACCGTGCCGCTGATGTCGGTCTGGCGGAACTTCTTTCTCGGCAACGAGCCGCGTCGGGGTGTCTGGCCGCTCAAGTTCCTCGACACCCGCGCGGCCAAGAGGGTGTGCCGCGAGGAGCTGCTCGCGATGGGCATCGACATCCGCGACATGGAGCAGCCGGTCGGGACCCTGTCCGGTGGTGAGCGCCAGGCCGTGGCGATCTCCCGCGCGGTCTACTTCGGCGCCAAGGTGCTGATCCTCGACGAGCCGACCAGCGCGCTGGGCGTCAGGCAGTCCGGTGTCGTCCTGAAGTACATCCTCCAGGCGCGCGAGCGCGGGATCGCGGTCGTCTTCATCACCCACAACCCGCACCACGCGCACATGGTCGGCGACCGCTTCTACCTGCTCAACCGCGGCCAGATGACCAACGAGTTCGAGCGCACGACGGTCACCCGCGAGGACCTGGTCAAGGCCATGTCCGGCGGCGCGGAGCTCGAGGCGCTGGCGCACGAGCTGCAGGGCTCGACGGCCGGTTAGCCATGGAGACGCTCAAGGTCGGCATCATCGGGGCCGGCTGGATGGGTCACGTGCACGCACGTGCCTTCCAGCGCCTCGGCCAGCACTGGCCGGACCTGGCCGTGCGCCCCGAGCTCGTCGCGGTGGCGGACTCGTCCGCCGCCGCAGCGGAGGCGTTCGCCCGCGCGCACGGGGTGGCGACGTACGCCGACTGGCGCGAGCTGCTCGCCGATCCCGACCTCACCGCGGTCAGTGTGACCGCACCCAACTTCCTGCACCGCGAGATCGGCGTCGCGGTCGCCGAGGCCGGCAAGCACCTGTGGATCGAGAAGCCCGTCGGGCTCACCGCCGCCGACGCCGTGGCGGTCCGCGACGCCGTACATGCGAGCGGCGTCGTGAGCTGCGTGGGCTTCAACTATCGCCACGTGCCGGCCGTCTCGAGGGCGCGCCGGATAGTCGAGTCGGGAGAGATCGGGGTGCCGACGCATGCCCGTGTCCAGCTGCTCACCGACTACGCCGCCCACCCCGGCAGCCCGCTTTCCTGGCGGTACGCCGTTGACCGTGGCGGACACGGCGCCCTTGGTGACCTGGCCTCGCACGGTGTCGACCTGCTCCGCTTCGTCCTGGGCGACGTCACCGGGGTGATGGCGCAGACCGCCATCCACATCCCACAGCGGCCGATCTCGGAGGCCCAGGGGCACTACTCGGTCCTCGACGTCGACGACACGTCCATCAGCCTCGGCCCGGTCGAGAACGAGGACTACGTGGTGGCGATCCTGCGGATGGCGTCCGGCACCCTCAGCGTCTGCGAGGCCAACCGCGCTGCGGTAGGGGAGCAAAACAACTACGCATTCGAGGTGCACGGCACCCAGGGCCTGGTCCGATGGGACTTCCGGCGCCCGGGCGAGCTGCAGGTGTCCTCCGGCGACCAATACGCCGGCCAGCCGACCGGCACCGTCTTCAGCGGGCCGGGCGACGGGGAGTACGCCGCGTTCCAGCCGGGCGCGGGCATCGCGATGGGCTACGACGACACCAAGGTCGTCGAGGCCCGCAACTTCCTGGGTGCGATCGCGGGCGAGGTCGTGGAGCTCGCGACCCTGGACGACGCGGTCGCCTCCGCGAGCGTCCTCGACGCGATGGTCGCGTCGAACGAGACCGGAGAATGGGTGGCGCTGTCATGAGCAAGGACGCTGGCTTCTCCGTCGAGACCGGGCCGGAGCTGCCGACCAGGCGGATCGGCGTGATCGGCTGCGGCCGGATCGGGCGGATGCACGCCTCGCTGCTGGCTCGCGAGGTCCCGGGCTTCGTCGTGGCCGCGGTGGCCGACGCCGTACTTGCCGCGGCCGAGGGCGTCTCGGCGGCGATCGGCGCGCCGGTCATGTCGATAGAGGAGCTGCTGGCCTCCGACGACATCGACACCGTCGCGATCTGCTCCAGCACCGACACCCACGTCGAGATGGTGATCGCCGCGGCGCAGGCCGGCAAGGCGATCTTCTGCGAGAAGCCGGTCAGTCTCGACCTCGCGCAGGTGGACCGCGCGCTGGCCGCCGTGGACAGCGCCGGGGTCCCGTTCATGATCGGGTTCAACCGCCGCTTCGACCCCGGTCACAAGTCGGTCCGTGACTGCGTGGCCGAGGGCGGCATCGGGGAGCTGCACCTGCTGCGGATCACCAGCCGAGATCCCGCGGCGCCACCGCCGGAGTACGTCGCGGTCAGCGGCGGCATCTTCCTCGACATGGTGATCCACGACTTCGACATGGCCAACTACGTGGTGCGCAGCCCCGTGGTCGAGGTGTTCGCGCGCGGAGCCGTCCGCGTCGACCCGAGGATCGGCGAGGCGGGGGACGTGGACACCGCGGTCACCGTGCTCACCCACGAGGACGGCACCCTCACCACGATCGACAACAGCCGCGAGGCCGTCTACGGGTTCGACCAGCGCATCGAAGCCTTCGGCAGCGGCGGCATGGCGGTCTCCGACAACCCGCCGCGACACAGCGGCTGGCACCGGACCGGTCAGGCCACGACCGGGCAGCCCCTGCCGTGGTTCTTCCTCGACCGCTACCTCGAGTCCTACCGCCAGGAGTGGGCGGCCTTCCACTCCTACCTCGTCGACGGCGGACCCTCGCCGGTGGGCACCGCCGCCGCCCGCGCCTGCACAACGGTCGCGCTGGCCGCCGCGCTCTCGCTGCGCGAGGGTCGGCCGGTCCTGGTCAAGGAGATCGGATAGTGCCCCCCATGGGAAACAGCGTTCCGCTTGGCGTGCTCAGGGTGCCTGCATCGCAAGGCGCCGAAGCGACGCCATACCGGGGTTGTCTTGCGAGCGCCGGCAACGCCGCGAGGTGCGTGCCATGGGTGCGCGAAGCGCACGGTGTTACCCATGGGGGGCACTAATGGCCACGATCGCGGTCACCGGGGCGACGGGCTTCGTCGGTGGCACGGTCGCGGCAGTGCTGACCGACCAGGGCCACGACGTCGTCTGCCTCGTCCGGCGGGAGCTGGGGGGTGACTTCCCGTGGAAGACCCGGCTCGTGGACATGCAGGACGGACAGTCGCTCGCCCACGGCCTCGACGGCTGCGACGCCGTCGTACACATGGCCATCCTCAACGACTTCCACGGCATCTACGCCGATCGGAAGGCCGCCCACGACGGCTACGTCGGGCTCACCCGCCGGGTCGTCGACGCCGCCAACGTGACCGGGGCCCGCGTCGGCTATGTCTCGACCGACTGGGTCTTCGACGGCACCGGGCACCTGGTCGACGAGCAGGAGCCGCCGAACCCGGTGAACTTCTACGGCTACCTCAAGGCCGCGTCCGAGCTGGTCGTCCTGGAGCGCGCCCGAGCCGGGTTCGTGGCCCGCGTCGGTGGGGTTCAAGGGTTGCACCAGACGCAGGACACCGGGCCGCGCTCGCAGGACGTCGGATTCGGCTACTTCGTGCTGTCGCTCGCCCACACGCTCCAGGCGGGTCGGCGGTTCACCGTGTGGGAGGACCCGGAGATCAACTCGGTCGCCACCCCGATCGTGTCACCGGAGATCGGCGTACTGCTGGGGCGGGCCGTCGATCGCCAGGTCGACGGCGTCCTGCACTTCGCAGGCGGCACCGCAGTGACCCGGCGCGAGCTCGCGCTGGCGACCTCCGAGGCCTTCGGGCTCGACGCGTCGCTCATCGACTTCGCACCGCCGCCCGACGAGGCCAGGCTGCCGGCCCCGGTGCCATACGACACCAGCATGTCGGCGGACGCGACGATGGCGCGACTCGGCACGACAGCGCACCCGATCGAGGCCCAGCTGGGCGCCCTTAAGAAGGAGCTGGACACCGGTGCGCCGGCGCCGCTTAGCTGAGTCAGCCTCGGACCAGGTTGATCTCGAAGCTGTAGCGACTGGCGGCGTAGAGGTGCGAGGCAAACTCGACGGTGGTCCCGTGGTCGTCGAGCGTCTCGCGCTCCATCGTGAGCAGGGCCGCCCCCCGGGCCTCGCCGAGGAGCTTGGCCTCGGCGTGCGTCGCGGAGCGCGCCCCGACCGCCTGGGTCGCCGAATGGAGATGCACCCCGGACCGGCCGAGCAGGTTGTAGAGGCCGGACCGCTCGAGCGCCTGGGCGTCGAACCCCACCACGTCGGCGGGCAGGTAGTTCGTCATGAGTGCGATCGGGTTCCCTCGCGCCGTGCGAAGCCGTTCGATGTGGACGACGGGCGCGCCGTCGGCGATACGCAGCTTCGCGGCGATCCCTTCGACGGCGCCGACGACCTCGAACCTGAGCACGGTCGTGCCCGGCTCCTGGTCGCTGTCGGCCAGGTCGTCGTGCAGGCTCGTGAGCTCCAGGGGCCGACGCACCTTGGGCTGGACCACGCGAGTGCCGATGCCCCGGCGACGCACGACCAGGCCCTGGTCGACGAGCTGCACCATGGCCCGGCGCATCGTCGGACGCGAGATGCCCAGCCGCTCGGCCATGGCAATCTCGTTGTCGAGCAACGTGCCCTGGGCGAGGGCGCCGCTGGCGATCGACTGCTCGAGGTGCTGGGCGACCTGGAACCACAAGGGGATGGGGCTTGCCCTGTCGATGGCGAGGGTCGCGAGCCCGTCGTCAACGGACCGGTCAGGAGCAGACATGGCGACAAGTATGTCATATGATCTAATGTTAGGACAAAGTGTTGTCGTGAGCCTCAACTCTCCGATTGGATCGGTGTCGTGACCACTTCCCTTCCCGTTGACCGGATTGCCGGAGCTCCCATCTCCTGGGGTCTGTGCGAGGTGCCCGGCTGGGGCTACCAGCTGAGGCCGTCGCGGGTGCTCTCCGAGATGCAGGACCTCGGCCTGGTCGCCACCGAGTTCGGTCCACCAGGTTTCCTCGAGGCAGACGCCGAGTCGCGCGTGGCCCAGCTCGCCGACTACGGCCTGGGCGCCGTCGGCGGTTTCCACGTGGCGGTGCTGCACGACCCGAGCCACGACCCGCTGCCGGGTGTGGACGCCTTCATCGACGAGTGCCTGGCGGCCAAGGCCGGCATGGTCGTCGTCGCGGCCGGCACCGGACGGGCCGGCTACGACGCCCGCCCCGAGCTCGACGAATTCGGCTGGCAGACCCTGCTGTCCAACCTCGACCGGATCGCCGACCATGCCAGCGAGCCGCGGCGTCGAGGCCTCGCTGCACCCGCACATGGGCACGATGATCGAGAGCGGCGAGGAGACCCGGCGGGTCCTGGACGGGTCCCAGATCGGGTTGTGCGTCGACACCGGCCACCTCGCCGCTGCCGGCACCGACCCGGGCGCGATCGTCGCCGCCGACCCGGCGAGGGTGCGCCACGTCCACCTCAAGGACGTCGACAGCGCGCTCGCGGCGCAGGTCGTCGACGGCTCGCTCACCTTTGCCGACGCGGTCCGCGCGGGCATGTTCGTGCCGCTCGGCACCGGCGACGTCGACATCACCGGGATCGTGGACTCGCTCGAGCGGTCGGACTACCAGGGCTGGTACGTCCTGGAGCAGGACGTGATGCTGCCCGGTGAGCCGGACGGCGAGGGCCCCATGGCCGACGTCCGGCAGTGCCTGGCCTACCTGACGGGCGGCGCGCGATGACAACGATCCAGCACTGGGTCGGCGGTGCCACCACCTCGGCGGGGTCCACCCGGACCGCGCCGGTCTACAACCCGGCCACCGGCCAGGTGGCGGCCGACGTACTCCTCGCTGAGACCGCCGATGTCGAGAGCGCGATCGATGCCGCCTGGGACGCCTTCCCGGGCTGGTCGCAGACGTCGGTGAGCGCGCGGACGAAGATCATGTTTGCCTTCCGTGAGCTCGTCAACGCGAACGCCGAGCGCATCGCCGAGGTCATCACCGACCAGCACGGCAAGGTGCTCTCCGACGCGCTCGGGGAGGTGCAGCGCGGCCTCGAGGTCGTGGAGTTCGCCTGCGGCATCCCGAGCCTGCTCAAGGGTGACTACTCCGACCAGGTCTCCAGCGGGGTGGACACGTTCTCGTTCCGCGAGCCGCTCGGTGTCGTTGCCGGCATCACGCCGTTCAACTTCCCGGCGATGGTGCCGATGTGGATGTTCCCGGTCGCGATCGCATGCGGGAACACGTTCGTGCTGAAGCCGAGCGAGCGCGATCCGTCCGCCTCCCTGCTGCTCGCCGACCTGTGGCGCCGGGCCGGGCTGCCGGACGGCGTCTTCAACGTGGTGCACGGCGACAAGGTCGCGGTGGACGCGATCCTCGACTCGCCGCGCGTGGCCGCCGTGTCGTTCGTCGGCTCCACGCCGATCGCCCGCTACATCCACGAGCGGGGCAGCGCCACCGGCAAGCGGGTCCAGGCCCTCGGTGGCGCGAAGAACCACGCGATCGTGATGCCCGACGCCGACATCGACTTCGCTGCGGACCACCTCGCCGCAGCTGCCTTCGGGTCGGCCGGGGAACGGTGCATGGCGATCTCCGCCGCCATCGCGGTCGGGTCCGGTGCCGACGCGGTCGTGGCCGCGGTGTCCGAGCGCGCTCGCGCGGTCAAGGTCGGCCCCGGTCGAGACGCCGGCAGCGAGATGGGCCCGGTGGTGACCCGGGAGGCCCAGCAACGCATCCTCGGGCTCATCGACACCGGTGAAAAGCAGGGCGCCGCCATCGCGGTCGACGGTCGCGGCCTGGTGGTCCCTGACCACGAGGACGGGTTCTTCGTGGGGCCGACGGTCATCGACCAGGTGCACACCGACATGGACGTCTACCAGCAGGAGATCTTCGGCCCGGTGCTCTCTGTCATTCGCGCCGACGACGTGGACGAGGCGATCGCGCTGATCAACGCCAACCCCTACGGCAACGGCACCGCGATCTTCACCTCGTCGGGCGAGGCGGCTCGTCGGTTCCAGCGCGGCGTCAACGTCGGGATGATCGGCATCAACGTGCCGGTCCCGGTCCCGATGGCGTTCTACTCCTTCGGGGGCTGGAAGGACTCGCTGTTCGGCGACAAGCACGTGCACGGCGCCGAGGGTGTGAGCTTCTACACCCGCGCCAAGGTGGTCACCTCGCGCTGGCCCGAGCAGGCGCACGCGAGCGGTGCCAGCTTCCACTTCCCGACCTCCAGCTGAGGGGCCGACGTGACGATGCTGGAGCTCCTGACGGTCGGCCGGGTCGGTGTCGACCTCTATCCCCAGCAGTCGGGGGTGCCACTCAAGGACGTCGCGACGTTCGCCAAGTCACTGGGCGGCACCGCGACGAACGTCGCCGTCGGCGCCGCGCGTCTGGGCCGCCGGTCCGCGGTGCTCACCAAGGTCGGCCCGGACGGCTTCGGCGACTACGTGCGCGAGGCGCTGACCGGGTTCGGCGTCGACGCGACGTACGTCGGGACCGCCGCCGGGCTCCAGACGCCGGTGGTGTTCTGCGAGCTCAACCCGCCCGAGGACCCGCCGCTGACCTTCTACCGCGCGCCGATCGCCCCGGACCTCACCCTCACCGAAGCCGACGTGCCGTGGGACCTCGTCCGCGACGTACCGATCCTCTGGGTGACCGGCACCGGAGTGAGCGTCGAGCCCGCCCGCAGCACCCAGCTGGACATGCTGGCCCGGCGCGGCCGGCCGGCCTCCGGCTCCGGACGCTGGACCATCCTCGACCTCGACTGGCGGGAGATGTTCTGGCCCTCGCCCGAGGAGGCGGGTGCCGAGTACGACGCGATGCTCGACCACGTGACCGTCACCGTCGGCAACCGGGCCGAGGTCGAGGTGGCGGTCGGCACCAGCGATCCGCACGAGGCCGCCCACCGGCTGCTGGCCCGCGGTGTGGAGCTCGCCCTGGTCAAGATGGGCGGCGAGGGCGTGCTGGTCGCGACCGCCGACGGCATGGCCGTCGTCCCACCGCACCCGGTCGAGGTCGTGTGCGGCCTGGGCGCCGGCGACGCGTTCGGCGGAGCGCTCGTCCACGGCCTGCTGTCGGGCTGGGAGCCGACGCGGTGCGCGGAGTACGCCAACGCCGCCGGTGCCCTGGTCGCCTCGCGGCTGGCCTGCGCCGACGCCATGCCAACCGTGGCCGAGCTCGAAGGCATGCTCATCGACCGGACCAACAGCCGAGGAGCCACGGCGTGAGCACTCCCACCCTGTCCGACGGGCAGTGGACCGAGCTGCTGGCGACCCGGGCGGCCGACCCCGGCGCGGTGGCCAAGGCGTACGCCGCCCGCCGCCGTCCCGGCCGGATCCTCAACGACCGGGGCACCCTGTTCCTGGTCGCGGCTGACCACCCGGCTCGCGGCGCGCTGGCGTCGGGCGACAACGCGATCGCCATGGCCGACCGGCGCTCGCTGCTGGCGCGGCTCGTTGACGCGCTCAGCCACCCTGACGTGGACGGTGTGCTCGGCACGCCTGACGTGGTCGAGGAGCTGCTGCTGCTCGGCGCCCTCGAGGACAAGGTGGTCATAGGGTCGATGAACCGCGGCGGGCTCGACGGCGCCACCTGGACCATGGACGACCGGTTCACCGGCTACGACGCCGCGAGCATCGCCGAGTCCGGACTCGAGGGCGGCAAGATGTTGCTCCGCATCGACGACTCCGACCCGGGCACGGTGGAGACCATCAAGGGCTGCGCGGACGCCGTCACCGAGCTCGCCGGCCGCGGGCTGGTCGCGATGGTCGAGCCGCTGCCCTACCGACGCGAGGTCGACGGCTCGCTGCGGATGCTTACGGATGTCCCCTCGCTGGCTCGTGCGGTCGCGATCGCCAGTGGGCTCGGGACGACGAGCGCCTACACCTGGCTGAAGATGCCCTCGTGCGACGACCCGGAGGCGGTGTTCGCGGCTACGACGCTGCCCTGCGTCGTGCTCGGCGGGGTGCCGCACACCGACCCGGCCAAGGACCTCGAGTCGTGGGGCCGTTCGCTGACCCAGCCCGCTGTGCGCGGCTTGGTGGTCGGGCGGGCGCTGCTCTACCCACCCGACGGCGAGGTTTTCGCCGCGGTCGACGCGGCGGCGGCCGTGCTGCGAGCCGCGGGTGAGCGGGCATGAGCCTGCGCAGAGCCGACGACACCGGCGCCGCCGGGACGGTCGTCGAGATCACCCCCGAGGACGCCGGCTGGGCCTGGACCGGGCTGCGGGTGCTGCGGCTGGCGGCCGGTGAGCCACAGGTCGTCGAGACCGGCGGCTCAGAGCTCTTCGTCCTGCCGCTGGCCGGATCGCTGCGGGTCACCGTCGGGGAGGCGAGCTACGACCTCCAGGGCCGCGACTCGGTGTTCGCCCGGGTCACCGACTTCGCCTACGTCGGCCGCGACAGCGTCGCCGAGCTGGTCTCGACCGCGGGCGCCGAGGTGGCGCTGCCGTCGTCGCGGTGCGAGCGCCACCTTCCCCCGGCGTACGGCGCGGCCGAGGATGTCCCGGTCGAGGTGCGCGGAGCGGGCCCGGCGACCCGGCAGGTCGCCAACTTCGGCGTGCCCGGCGTCTGGGACCACGCCGACAAGCTGGTCTGCTGCGAGCTGCTCACGCCGGACGGCAACTGGTCGAGCTACCCGCCGCACAAGCACGACACCAGCGAGCCGTGCCGTGTGGTGAACGAGGAGATCTACTACTACCGGATCGACGGGGCGGACGGCTTCGGCTACCACACGACCTACACCGGCCCCGAGCACGAGGCGGCCGGGCTGGCGCCGCTCGACGAGAACCACCGGGTCCGTGACCACGACGTGGTGCTGGTGCCGCACGGCTATCACGGCCCGTGCGTCGCGGCGCCTGGCTACGAGATGTACTACCTGAACGTCATGGCCGGGCCGGCTGCGGAGCGCGAACTGGCCTTCTGCGACGACCCGGCGCACGGCTGGGTCCGCGGCACCTGGGAGAGCATGCCCATAGATCCCCGCTGCCCGATGACCTCGGCTGCGGGACGGAGGGGGAGCTGATGCCTCGTCTCACCACCGCCCAGGCGCTGGTCCGCTGGATGACCGCGCAGCGCTCGGAGCTGCTGGACGGCACACCCGTGCCGCTGTTCGCCGGTGTCTTCGCGATCTTCGGGCACGGCAACGTACTGGGGCTCGGGACCGCGCTTCACGAGGCTGGCGACGCACTGCCGACCTGGCGCGGCCAGAACGAGCAGGGCATGGCGCTGGCCGCGGTGGCGTACGCGCGGGCCACCGACCGCCGCCAGGTGATGGCGGCGACGTCGTCGATCGGCCCGGGCGCGCTGAACATGGTCACCGCCGCCGGCGTCGCGCACGCGAACCGGCTCCCGGTGTTGCTGCTCGTCGGCGACACGTTCGCCGGCCGGGCGCCGGACCCGGTCCTGCAGCAGGTCGAGCACTTCGGGGACCCCACGACGACCGTGAACGACGCCTTCCGGTCGGTCTCGCGCTACTTCGACCGGATCACCCGGCCCGAGCAGCTGCTGGCCTCGCTGCCGCAGGTGGCGCGGGTGCTCACCGACCCTGCCGACTGCGGCCCGGTCGTGCTCGCGCTGCCGCAGGACGTACAGGCCGAGGAATGGGACTTTCCCGAGGAGTTCTTCGAGACACGACCGCACCGAGTCCCCCGGCCGCGCGCCGACTTGTCGGCCATGTTCGCGGCCACGGCTGCGGTCCGCTCGTCCGCCCGGCCTCTGCTGGTGCTGGGCGGCGGGGTGCGCTACTCGGGTGCCGCCGCGGAGGCCGTGGCGTTCGCGGAGGCACATGGCGTACCCGTCGTCGAGACCGTCGCCGGCCGCACGCTGGTGCCGCACGAGCACCCGCTCTACGCGGGCGCGCTCGGCATCGTCGGCTCCGCGTCGGCCAACGCGATCGCGGCCGAGGCGGACCTCGTGCTCGCGGTCGGCACCCGGCTGCAGGACTTCACGACGTCGTCGTGGACCGGCTTCTCCGAGGGCGTCCGGGTGGTCTCGGTGAACGCCGCGCGCTTCGACGCGGTCAAGCGCGGCGCCGAGGAGGTCGTCGGGGACGCGCGCGAGGTGCTGGTCGAGCTCTCGGCTTCGCTCGGCCCCTGGGTCGCGCCGTCGAGCTGGACCGGCCGCGCGGCCGAGGAGAAGGCCTCGTGGGACGCCGAGATCGACCGGCTGCGGGTTGGCGTGGTCGACGGGACGCTCACCTATGCCCAGGTGACGGGCGCGGTCAACGACGCGTCAGGACCCGACGACTACGTGCTCACCGCGTCCGGAGGCATGCCCGGGGAGCTCCACGGCGGCTGGCGCACCGGCGCGGTCGTCGCGGGCGCGACCTCGGGCGCCACCATGGACCTCGAGTACGGCTTCTCGTGCATGGGCTACGAGATCGCCGGGCCCTGGGGTGCGGCGATGGCCCGGGCGCGCACCCACCCGGAGGGTCTGGTGACCTCGATCTTCGGTGACGGCTCGTACCTGATGCTCAACTCCGAGCTCTACTCCGCCGCGTTCGCCGGTGTCCCGTTCGTCGCCGTGCTGTGCGACAACGCGGGGTACGCCGTGATCAACCGGCTGCAGACCGGGCAGGGCGCCGACGGTTTCAACAACCTCCTGGCGGACTCCCGCGGTCCGGGGGCGGCCGCCGGGCTGACCGTCGACTTCGCCGCGCACGCACGCTCCCTTGGTTGCCACGTCGAGGAGGTCGCGGACGCCCCCACCAATGAGCAGAGCCTGGCCGGGCTCCGCGCGGCGTACGCCGCCGCCCGCAAGGCCGCGGCCGCCGGGCAGCGGCCCGCCGTGGTGGTCTGCCGGGTGCACTCCTCGTCGTGGACCGAGTCGGGCGCCTGGTGGGAGACGGGCACGCCGGCCTCGCTGTCCGGACGCTCGTCGTACGACGAGGGCAAGACGCGCCAGGTGCGCTGGGTCTGAGACCCTCGCTGACGTGAGGCTGACGTTCTTCGCGGGGCGCGGCGAATCGCTGCGCCAGCTGCTCGCGGTGGGCGCGTTCATGCTCTCGCTCCTCGTCGTCGTCTCGGGCTTCGTGGCCGACGGATGGCAGTGGGGTGCCCTGGGCGTCGCCGTCGGCGGGCCGGGCGTCGTGCTGCCGCAGGTCGCCCGCCGCAAGGACTGGTCGAACGGCATGACGTGGCTGTTGCTGGTCCTGATCGTGGTGCTGGACCTGGGAGTGATGAGCGCGATCGCCGGGACGCCGGGGACCTGAGGCCTAGGAACCGTCCTCCAGAGGGTGGCGGTGCAGGCGGGTGGTGAGGAGCCGGCGTTCGGCGTCGTTGGCGGTGAGGCCGAGCGCTGTGCTGTTGGCCTGGCGCGCCTCGTCGTGGCGGCCGAGTGCGGTGAGCAGCTCGGCGCGGGCTGCGTGGAAGAGGTGGTAGGTGGACAGCCGGTCCGCGAGCCGGTCGAGGTCGGCCAGCGCGTCGGCGGGTGCGCCGTGCTGGGCGCGGACGACCGCCTGGTTGAGCAGGACCACGGGCGAGCGGTCGCGGCCGGCGAGGGCGTCGTACAGCACCGCGATCTGGAGCCAGTCGGTCTGCTCCCACGAGGGCGCGGTGGCGTGCACCGCGGCGATGGCGGCCTGGAGCTGGTAGCGGCCCGGCCGCCGCAGCTTGGCCGCCCTCTCGAGCAGCCGTTCGCCCTCGGCGATCGAGGCGGCGTCCCACTGCGTGCGGTCCTGGTGGCGGAGCAGCACGAGGCCGCCGTGCGCGTCGAAGCGGGCCCGGCTGCGGGCGTGCTGGATGGTGAGCAGCGCGGCCAGTCCCCAGGCCTCCGGCTCGTCCGGTACGGCGGTCGCGATTGCTCCTGACAGCCAGACCGCGTCGGCGGCCAGGTCCCGGTCCTGGGTGGGGCCGGTCGAGGAGACGAACCCCTCGTTGAACATCACGTAGACGACGGAGAGCACGTCGTCGAGCCGGGCCGGGAGCTGGTCCGCCGGCGGGACCGCCAGCGAGATGCCGGCCTCGACGATCTTGCGCTTGGCCCGGACGATCCGCTGGGCGAGCGTGCTCTCGTTGACCAGGAACGCGCGCGCGATCTGCGGCGTGGTGAGGCCGACCACCGCGCGGAGGGTGAGTGCCAGCCGCGCCTCGGGCGCCAGGGCGGGGTGGCAGCAGGCGAAGAGCAGGGCCAGCCGGTCGTCGGTACCGGACCGGTCGTCGGGCGCGGGAGGCGCTGCCCGGGCCGCGAGCGATCGTTGCCGCGAGCTGCGGCGTACGCCGTCGAGGGCGTTGCGCTGGGCGGCCACCTGCAGCCAGGCGGCGGGGTTGCGCGGCGGACCGTCCCGCCGCCAGCCGGTGAGCGCCTCGACGACGGCCGACTGCACGGCCTCCTCGGCCAGGTCGAAGTTGCCGAACCGTCTCGAGAGCCGGGCCACCAGCGGACCAGCCTCCTCGCGGAGGGTGCGCGCGAGGAGGCTGTCCGTGGAGGTGTTGGTCACTCGAACTGGGAGTAGTCCTCGACCATCGGCCGGATCTCGACGGTCGAGCCCGGGAACTTCAGGCTGGGCCAGGACTTGGTGAGGGCGATGGCGGCGTCCATGTCGGCGACGTCGATGATCGAGAACCCTCCGATGATCTCCTTGGCCTCGTTGAACGGACCGTCGACCACGACCGGGCCGTCCTCGCCGTACTTCACGCTGGTCGCGGTCTCGATACCGAGCAGCTCGGCGCCGCCGTCTGCGATGGAGGCGGCGTTCTCTTCGAACCACGCGTAGATCTTCGCGTAGTCGGCCTTCATGACCTCCGGGTCGATCTGGGCGTCGAGGTCGGGGCGGGAGGTGAACATCAGCACGTACTTCATGGGTGTGGCCTCTCTCGTCGTGGCCCCGGTCGGGGCGCGGTCAGCAACTCGTCGCCGCTCGGGCGCCAGGATCGACAGCCGGCGCGAAGAATCTTCATCCTGTTTCCGGGCCGGCGGCTAGGGCTTGTCCCGCAATTCGTGGTGGATGCCGGCGTCGTCCAGGCGCGTGCTGGCAAGGCGCCGGCGCGCGCGCAGACTGGGCGTCTTCGAAGCGTCGGCAACGCCGTCAGCGCGTGTTCTGGGCGGCGTCCGGCGCCGCCAGGGATTGCGGGACACGCCCTAGCACCTGCTCGCGCAGGATGTCGCCGTGCCCGGCGTGCCGGGCCAGCTCCTCGACCATGTGCACGTAGATCCAGCGCAGGGTCAGCGGCCCGCGTCGGTTGTGCACGGCCAGGTCGTCGAGGTCGTACGGCGCGGCCAGCTCGTCCGCCTCCGCCCACGCCTCGCGGTAGCCGGCGAGCACCGACTCGACGGTGTCGGACTCCTCGAGCAGCCAGCTGTCCTCCGCGGCCTCCGGGATCCCGACCTCCGCCCGGCTGCGGCCGGCCAGCGACACGTGGAACCACACCTTCTCCACGAAGGTGCAGTGCTTGACGATCCCGAGGAGCGTCGTCGCCGAGGGCACCAGCCGCGCCCGCGCCTGCTCCTCGGTCACCCCGTCCAGCAGCGCGGCGATCTCGGTCCGGTTGTCGTGCAGGAACGCCGCCAGCTGCGCACGCTCGCTGCCGATGAGGGTGTCTCCACTGCGGTAGTCCGCCTCGGTCACGACACCGAGCCTAGGCACCGCCGGGGTGGGGTCAGCCGGCCAGCCGCTCGGCGACGTCCAGCGCGCGGGTCACCAGGTGGTCGATCGCGTCGAGGTCGGCGTCCTCTAGATCGGTGGTCTCCCCGGTCACCTTGCTCGCGCCGTACGGGTTGCCGTCGGCGAACTTGACCTCGTCGGTGTAGCCGGGCGCGACGATGATGCCGCCCCAGTGCATGAACGCCGTGTAGAGCGAGAGCAGCGTGGACTCCTGGCCGCCGTGCTCGGTCTGCGAAGCGGTGAAGCCGGCGTAGACCTTGTCGGCGAGGGCGCCGTCCTCCCAGAGCGGGCCCAGGCTGTCGATGAACGCCTGGAGCTGGCTGGTCGCGCTGCCGAACCGGGTCGGCGTCCCGAGAAGTACGACGTCCGCCCACACCAGGTCGTCCGGCTCGGCGACCGGCTCGCCCTGCATCTCTTCGCGATGCTCGGCCCAGGCGTCCTGCTCCTGGATCGCCTCCTGCGGAGCGGTTTCCGCCACATGGCGCAGCCGCACCTCGGCACCCAGCTTCTCGCCGGTCTGGGCGGCCCGCCGAGCCATCGCGTCGACAGTCCCGGTGGAGGAGTAGTAGATGATCGAGAGCTTGGCGGCCATGGCTGCGCGGTAACCGCCCGGTACTTCGGAGAAACGCAGCACCCCCACGGCGTCGAGGCGTGGAGGTGCTGCGGTCCGTCAACGGAAGGACGGGTCAGAACTCCTCGTCGAACCCGACCGCGCCGCTGACCCCGACCTGGTAGGCCGAGACCTTGCGCTCGAAGAAGTTCGAGAGCTCCTGGACGTCCTGGAGCTCCATGAACGCGAGCGGGTTCGACGAGCCGTAGATCCCAGGGAGTCCGAGCCGCTGCATCCGCTGGTCTGCGACGTACTCGAGGTAGCCGCGCATATCGGAGGTCGAGAGGCCGGCGACCCCCTGGCCGAGCAGGTCGTCGGCGAACTGCGCCTCCGCGTCCACACCCTCGATCAACATCTGCCTGATCTGTCCGGCGAGCTCGTCGTCGAACAGGTCCGGCTCCTCCTCGCGCACCGTGTCGATGACGTCGAACGCGAACGCCATGTGCATCGACTCGTCGCGGAAGACCCAGTTGGTGCCCGAGGCGAGTCCGTTGAGCAGGCCGCGCGAACGGAGGAAGTAGACGTAGGCGAACGCGCCGTAGAAGAACAGCCCCTCGATCACCGCGGCGAAGCAGATCAGGTTGAGCAGGAACGCCCGACGGTGCTCGCGGGTGGTGAGCGCCGTCAGCTCGAAGACCGAGTCGATCCACTTGAAGCAGAACTCGGCCTTGTGCTTGATCGAGGGGATGTTCTCGACCGCCGCGAACGCCTGGTGCCGCTCGGCCTCGTCGGGGACGTAGGTGTCGAGCAGGGTCAGGTAGAACTGCACGTGCACGGCTTCCTCGAAGAGCTGGCGCGACAAGTAGAGCCGCCCTTCGGGGGAGTTGACGTGCTGGTACAGGTTCAGGACCAGGTTGTTGGCCACGATGGTGTCGCCGGTGGCGAAGAACGCCACCAGCCGCGAGACCAGGTGCCGCTCGGCGGCCGTGAGCCGCTGCAGGTCCCTGAGGTCGGAGTGCAGGTCGACCTCCTCGACGGTCCAGGTGTTCTTGATGGCATCGCGGAACCGGTCGTAGAAGTGCGGGTAGCGCATCGGCCGCAGGGTCAGGTCGAGCCCCGGGTCCAGCAGGCTCTTGGTGGTCGTGGAACTCATTCGCAGGCCTCGCAGCTCTCGGGGTTCTCGAGCGAGCAGGCGATCGCCTCGGGCTCGCTCATGGTGGGTAGGGCGGTGACGGTCGTCTGCTGGATCCGGGTGGCCGGTCGCGACCGCAGGTAGTAGGTCGTCTTCAGGCCCGCCTTCCAGGCGTGCAGATACATCGACGAGAGCTTCCCGATGGACGGCCCGGCGATGAACAGGTTGAGCGACTGGCTCTGGTCGACGTACGGCGCCCGCGCGGCCGCCATGTCGATCAGCGCACGCTGCGGCAGCTCCCAGGCGGTCCGGAACAGCGTGCGGACGTCTTCGGGCAGCTCCTCGACGCCCTGCACCGACCCCTCGGCCCGCTTGATTGCATCGCGGACCTCGGCGGTCCACAGCCCGAGCTCCTTGAGCTCGCGGGTCAGGGCTGCGTTCACCTGCAGGAACTCACCGGACAGCGTCTCGCGCTTGAACAGGTTGGACACCTGCGGCTCGATGCACTCGTAGCAGCCGACGATCGAGGCGATGGTCGCTGTGGGCGCGATCGCGATGAGCAGCGAGTTGCGGAGCCCGTGCTCGGCGATGCCTGCGCGAACCGCGGCCCACCGCTCCTCCTGGGCCGGCGCGGCATCCGGCCAGAAGTCCGGCTGGAGCCGGCCCCCGGCGGCCCGGGTGGCGGCGTACGCCGGGTGTGGGCCGTGTTGCCGGGCGAGCTCGCAGGAGACCTCGAGCGCGGTCAGGTAGACCTCCTCCTGGATCCGGGTCGACAGCTCCCGCGCCTCGTCGGAGTCGAACGGCAGCCGAAGCGCGAAGAACACGTCCTGCAGCCCCATCAACCCGAGGCCCACCGGTCGCCACTTCGGATTCGTGGCGGCGGCCTCGGGGCTCGGGTAGTAGTTGACGTCGATGACGCGGTCCAGCAGCGGCAGCGCCGTACGGACCGTGGCGCGGAGCGCCTCCCAGTCGACACCCGGTGGTTGAGGAAGGCGTTCTGCGCCTGTCTCGAAACCCCTGGTGAGGTGTCGGGCCAGGTTGATCGAGCCCAGGTTGCAGACGGCCGTCTCGGAGTCCGAGGAGACCTCGATGATCTCGGTGCACAGGTTGGAGAGGTGCACCACCGCACCGCCCCCCGAAGATCCAGGCACAGCGTCGGAGGTCTGGTTGCAGGTGCGGTTGCTGGCGTCCTTGAACGTCATCCAGCCGTTCCCGGTCTGCGCCAGGGTGCGCATCATCTTCCCGTAGAGATCGCGCGCCTTGAGGGTGCGGACCACCCGGCCTTCCTGCTCCGCCCGGCGGTACGCCGCGTCGAACGCTTCGCCCCACAGGTCCGGCAGCTCGGGGGCCTGGTCCGGGTCGATCAGCGACCACTCCTCGTCGGCCTCGACGCGGCGCATGAACTCGTCGGGCACCCAGTTCGCGAGGTTGAGGTTGTGGGTGCGCCGGGCGTCCTCCCCGGTGTTCTCGCGGAGCTCGAGGAACTCCTCGACGTCCGGGTGCCAGGGCTCGAGGTAGACGCATGCCGCGCCCTTGCGCCGGCCGCCCTGGTTGACGGCGGCCACAGACGAGTCGAGGGTCCGCAGGAACGGCACGATGCCGTTGGAGGCCCCGTTGGTGCCGCGGATCAGCGCACCGCGGGAGCGGACCCGCGAGAAGGCGATCCCGATCCCGCCGGCGAACTTCGAGAGCCGGGCCACCTGTTGGTAGCGCGCGTAGATCGAGTCGAGGTCGTCGCGGGGGCTGTCCACCAGGTAGCACGAGGACATCTGGGTGTGCCGGGTCCCTGAGTTGAACAGGGTCGGGCTGCTGGGCAGGTAGGCCAGCGACGACATGAGCCGGTAGAACTCGATCGCCTCCGCCGGCGTCCGCGACAACCCGGCCGCGACGCGGAGCAGGAAGTACTGCGGGGTCTCGATCACGAGCCGGCTCGACGGGTGCCGCAGCAGGTACCGGTCGTAGACGGTGCGCAGCCCGAAGTACTCGAACCGGCGGTCGGCGTCTGCGTCGATGGCGAAGTCCAGCTTGCGGGCGTTGTCCTTGACGAACCGCGCAGTCTCGTCGCCGATCAGCCCTTCGGCGTGGCCGAGCGCGACCGACTGGCTGAACGAAGCGACGCCCTGGTTGCGGACCTCCTTTTCGATGTAGCCGGACAGCAAGCGGGCCGCGAGCCGCGAGTACTGCGGCTCCTCACCGATCATCTCGGCGGCCGTCTGGATCGACAGCCGGTCCAGCTCGGCGGTGCTGGCGCCGTCGTACAGCCCGCTGATGGTGCGCGTCGCGACGCGAATCGGGTCCACGTCGGTAAGGTCGTCGCAGACGCGGTCCACGGCGCGCACGATCTTGTTGACGTCGACGGGCTCGTCGTCGCCGTTCCTCTTGCGCACCTGCATCGCCGTGCGCACCGGTGTGGCAGTGACCGTCATGTCTCTCTCCTCGCGAGTTCGGTCCTCTGTGCCCATTTCTGGGAAGTCCGAGGTCGCGCGAGCGGAGACGGTCGTACGACGAGGAGTAGGGGCCGCGCCGTATCAGCCGTCGGCCGTCCCACGAGGCCTCGGACCACCGCACCCGGCGGGTGCGGTGCGCTGGCAGGTCTTCGGACTCGTGGGCACACCGAGCGGACTCGCTCGATCCCTACTGGCCGTCGCTTCCCAAGCCTGGGTGGCTCAGTGCTGTTGACGGCGGTCGTTCCCACTCACCGCTGCGGGGCAGTCCCGGACTTGCACCGGGTTCCCTCTTGCCTCGCGGCGCCTGGATGGCGCCGCGAACCAGCTGCGTCGACCACCGTATGTAGTGGTCGGTCCGAAATTCGGGACCACATGTTGTGTCGGCGTGTCGAGCCCGCCGGTGGTTGAGCGGGTGCCTTCGCTGCGGCGGTTTCGAGACGGTTGCTGCGCAACCTCCTCAACCACCGCGGGCGTTCTGCGCAACCACCGGTGGTTGAGCGGGTGCCTTCGCTGCGGAGGTTTCGAGACGGTTGCTGCGCAACCTCCTCAACCACCGCGGGCGTTCTGCGCAACCACCGGTGGTTCAGGGGCGTTCTGCGCAACCACGGTGGTTGAGGAGGGCGTTCTGCGCAACCACCGGTGGTTGAGGAGGGCGTTCTGCGCAACCACGGTGGTTGAGGAGGGCGTTCTGCGCCCGTCTCGAAACCTGGTGAGCCGAGGCTGGGACCCGACCACCGCGGACCGGCGCGGAGCCCGGCCGAACGCGTCAATAGGATTGAACCCATGCCCGAATCGCTGTCCCGCGACGAGGTGGCGCACCTGGCCGACCTCGCCCGGATCGACCTCACCGAGGCCGAGCTCGACCACCTGGCCCCCCAGCTGTCGGTGATCCTCGAGTCGGTCGCGTCGATCCAGGGCGTGGCCGATGCCGACGTGCCGCCGACATCGCACGCGCTGCCTCTGACCAACGTCTTCCGTGAGGACGTGATCGAGGAGTGCCTGACCCCCGAGCAGGCGCTGTCGGGAGCCCCCGCGCAGGACCAGCAGCGGTTCTCGGTCCCGCGGATCCTCGGGGACGAGCAGTGACCGGCCTCCGGAAGACCGCGGCCGAGCTGGCCGACGACCTCGCCTCGGGGGCCACCAGCAGCGTCGAGCTCACCCAGGCCTGCCTCGACCGGATCTCCGAGATCGACGAGACCCTGCACGCGTTCCTGCACGTCGACGCCGAGGGCGCGCTGACCGCGGCCCGGGCCGCCGACGAGCGTCGCGCCGCGGGCCGCCCGGCGTCTTCACTGGACGGCATCCCGATCGCGGTCAAGGACGTGCTCACGACCATGGGCATGCCCACGACCTGTGGCTCGAGGATCCTCGAGGGCTGGATGCCGCCGTACGACGCGACCGCGGTCGCGAAGGTGCGCGCAGCCGGACTCCCGATCCTCGGCAAGACCAACATGGACGAGTTCGCGATGGGCTCGTCGACGGAGCACTCGGCGTACGGCGTCACCCACAACCCGTGGGACCTGACCCGCATCCCGGGCGGATCCGGGGGCGGCTCGGCGGCAGCGGTGGCGGCCTTCGAGGCGCCGCTGGCCCTCGGCACCGACACCGGTGGCTCGATCCGCCAACCGGGCGCGGTCACCGGCACCGTGGGCGTGAAGCCGACGTACGGCGGAGTGTCGCGCTACGGACTCGTCGCCCTGGCCAACTCGCTCGACCAGGTCGGACCGGTCACCCGCACCGTCCGGGACGCCGCGCTCCTGCACACCGTCATCGGCGGCCACGACCCCAAGGACTCGACGAGCCTCGACGAGCCGGTGCCCGACCTGCTGGCCGCGGTCGAGCAGGGCGCCGGCGGTGACCTGTCGGGTGTCCGGATCGGAGTCGTCACCGAGCTCGGGGGCGACGGCTACCAGGGCGGCGTCCTGGAGCGGTTCAAGGAGTCGGTCGACCTGCTCGTGCAGGCCGGCGCGGACGTGGTCGAGGTGTCCTGCCCCCACTTCGTGCACGCGCTCGCGACCTACTACCTGATCCTGCCGGCCGAGGCGTCCAGCAACCTGGCCCGCTTCGATGCCATGCGCTACGGGCTGCGGGTGCTGCCCGAGGGCGTCGAGGCGCCGTCGGCGGAGGAGGTGATGCGGGCGACCCGCGAGGCCGGCTTCGGTGACGAGGTGAAGCGCCGGATCATCCTCGGCACCTACGCGCTCTCCAGCGGCTACTACGACGCCTACTACGGGCAGGCCCAGAAGCTGCGGACCCTGATCAGCCGCGACTTCGAGATGGCCTTCAAGCAGGCCGACGTGCTGGTCTCGCCGACCGCGCCGACCACGGCGTTCCCGATCGGGGAGAAGGTCGACGACCCGCTGGCGATGTACCTCAACGACCTCGCCACGATCCCCGCCAACCTGTCCGGCGTGCCCGGCATCTCCATCCCGAGCGGCCTGGCCCACGAGGACGACCTGCCGGCCGGCTTCCAGATCCTCGCGCCGGCGCTGGCAGACGACCGCTGCTACCGGGTCGGCGCGGCGCTCGAGGCCAGGCTGCGCGAGCAGTGGGGTGGCTCGTTGCTGGACCGGGCTCCGGAGGTGAAGGTGGTGGCCCGATGACAGCCACGCAGGAGACGCTCGTCCCCTTCGACGAGCTTCTCGAGCGCTACGACCCCGCACTCGGCCTCGAGGTGCACGTCGAGCTCAACACCGCCACCAAGATGTTCTGCGGCTGCCCGGCGACCTTCGGCGGTGCGCCCAACACCAACGTCTGCCCGACCTGTCTCGGGCTGCCCGGCTCGATGCCGGTGGTGAACCGGAAGGCGGTCGAGTCCGCGATCCGGATCGGGCTGGCGCTCAACTGCCAGATCGCCGAGTGGTGCCGGTTCGCCCGCAAGAACTACTTCTATCCGGACATGCCGAAGAACTTCCAGACCTCCCAGTACGACGAGCCGATCTGCTTCGAGGGCTGGATGGACGTGACTCTGCCGGACGAGGGGGGCGCCGGTGAGACCTTCCGGGTCGAGATCGAGCGGGCCCACATGGAGGAGGACACCGGCAAGTCCACCCACGTCGGCGGCCTCACCGGCCGGATCCATGGCGCGGACTACTCGCTGGTCGACTACAACCGCGCCGGCATCCCGCTCATCGAGATCGTCACCAAGCCGATCACCGGAGCCGGTGAGAAGGCGCCGGCTGTGGCCCGCGCGTACGTCAGCCAGCTGCGCGACCTGATCGTCGCGCTCGGCGTCTCCGAGGCGCGGATGGACCAGGGCAACCTGCGCGCGGACGTGAACCTGTCGCTGGCGCCGAAGGGGTCTGGCGTCCTCGGGACCCGCACCGAGACCAAGAACGTCAACTCGTTCCGGTCGGTGGAGCGGGCGGTCCGCTACGAGATGCAGCGGCACGCCGGCGTACTCGACGCCGGCGGGTCGATCCTGCAGGAGACCCGGCACTGGCACGAGGACACGGGCGTCACGACCAGTGGCCGGGAGAAGTCGGATGCCGACGACTACCGCTACTTCCCCGAGCCGGACCTGGTGCCCATCGCGCCGTCGCGGGGGTGGGTCGACGAGCTGCGCGGCACGCTGCCGGAGAACCCGACCGAGAAGCGGTCCCGGCTGCAGGTGGAGTGGGGCTTCAGCGACCTCGAGATGCGCGACACCGTCGGTGCCGGCGCGCTCGCCCTCGTCGAGGAGACGGTGGCGGCGGGCGCTTCGCCGCAGTCCGCCCGCAAGTGGTGGCTCGGCGAGATGGCCCGCCGGGCCAACGACTCGAACGTCGAGATCGCCGAGCTCGGGGTGATCCCTGCCGACGTGGCGCGCGTGCAGGCGCTGGTCGACGAGGGCACTCTCAACGACAAGCTGGCCCGTCAGGTGCTCGACGGCCTGCTCGCGGGCGAGGGCACCCCCGACGAGATCCTGGCGGCCCGCGGGCTGGCGATCGTCTCCGACGAGGGTGCGCTGTCGGCCGCCGTCGACAACGCCATCGCGGCCAACCCGGACGTGGCCCAGAAGATCCGCGACGGCAAGGTGGCCGCGGCCGGCGCCCTCATCGGCGCGGTGATGAAGGAGATGGCAGGCCAGGCCGACGCCGGCCGGGTCCGCGAACTCATCCTCGATAAGCTCACCTGACGCCGAGTCGGCGTTACTGCTGACGAGTAACACGTCGAGTCGGGCAGTCCTGACCGATGTGTGGGCGATCGGCGACGCGCGCCGCCGCCGATGGCCGCAGGCACCGTGTTCGGGTCGTGTGCCTGAGAACGCGCCATCGCTCGTCGTGAGGCACACGACCCAGCAGCGGGGCGCGTCGCCGCTGCCGATGGCCGAGGGCACCGTGATCGGGTCGTGTGCCTGAGAACGCCCTATCGCCCGTCGTGAGGCACACGACCCAAACAGCGAGCCGCGCCGCCGCCGATGCGCGGGCACGACCCAGCCGACCGGCCCCGGGCGGCGGTGAACTAGGGCCCATTGCCGCGCGTCGAACCGGCCCAGGCTCACCGCCCAGAGTTCGTGGGTCGGTGAGGTCATACGAATTGTGGACCCGTCTGCTCGATCCGGATGACCTAAACCGGGCGGGTGTCGGTCGGCTCCGCGCACGGCCGCCCACACATGAGTCAGGAGTGCCCGAGTCGTCGTTACTGCTCATCAGTAGCGCCGACTCGGCGACGGGGGTGGCGCGGGAGTAGGGTGCCGACCGCACCACAACTTCATTCATCACGCCCGCAGCGGGGGAAGCCGGTCCGATTCCGGCGCTGACCCGCAACCGTAGGCCCGCCTCTCTGCCGATTCATGGGGGAGAGGCGCGCGAGCCGGAGCACCTGCTGTGACGCGTCCTGACCTCACGCTGTCGAGGAAAGCAGCGGGTCGACGCGGGCTTCGCGCCCGGGCCTTCCCGCCGTCTGCAGCGGGAAGGAACCTCATGCGCACCACCCTCCGCCGGGTCGCGGCGTTCGCCACCCCGGTCCTCGCCCTGTCGCTGGTCGCGTCCGCCACCCAGCCGTCGTACGCCGACACCACGCCGTCCAGCACGTCAGGCGCCTCGTGGCTGGCCGGCCAGCTCACCAACGGGGTCGTGCACAACGACCAGTTCGACTTCGACGACTACGGCCTCAGCGTCGACTTCGGCCTCGCGTTCGCAGCCATCGGCACCCAGGCGGCCGCGCTCCAGTCAGTGAGCAGCGCGATGGCGACGCATGTCCACGACTACACGGAGCCGGGGTTCGGGACCGACATCTCCGCCGGCGGCACGGCGAAGGTGCTGCGGCTGGCCCAGGTCTCGGGCGCCGACCCGCGCTCGTACGGCGGGGTCGACCTGGTCACCCGGCTCGAGACGCTGACCGGCAGCAACGGCCGGATCGCCGACGACACGACCACCCCGAGCGACCCGGACTTCGCCAACACGATCGGCCAGTCCTTCGCCGTCGAGGGACTCACTGTCGCCGGCAGCTCCGAGGCGGCAGCCGCGACGACCTTCCTGCTCGCGCAGCAGTGCTCGGCCGGCTGGTTCCGCCTCGGCTTCTCCCCGGCTGCTTCCCCCGACCAGAGCTGCAACGGCGCCGCCCCGGCCGCGTCGCCGGACACGGACGTCACGGCGCTTGCGATCCTGGCGCTCCGGAGTCGTCCTGCCGACCCGGCCGTCGAGCAGTCCCTCACCAAGGCGACTGCCTGGCTGAAGTCGGTCCAGCTCGCGGACGGCTCGTTCGGCGGAGGAACGGCGACGGACACCCCGAACACCAACAGCACCGGGCTGGCCGCCGCGGCCCTGGGTTCGGTGTGCTCGGTGGGCGCAGCCGACAAGTCGGCGGACTGGGTCCGCACGCTCCAGGTGCCGGCGGGGCAGACCGGCCCGCTCGCGTCGTCGGTCGGCGCGGTTGCCTACGACCCGGCGGCAAAGACCGCAGGCCAGGCCAGCGGCATCTCGACCACCACCGCCGACCAGTGGCGCCGGGCGACCTCCCAGGCCGCCCTCGGACTGGTCTGGGACGACAGCGCGCCGGCGACGGTGCAGGTGTCCGGCCCGACGAAGTACGTCAAGGGCGGCGAGCCCGTGACCGTGACGATCACCGGCGCGGCCGCCGGCGAGCGACTCTGCGCGACCACATCGTCCGGCACTACGGCACTCACCGGCAACGGTGCGGCGCTGTTCTACACCGTGGACACCTCCAAGAAGGACCAGGACCTCGTGGTCTCGGCGACCACGGGACCGGGTTCGGACGCTGCCACCATCCAGGTGCTCGGCAAGAAGCGACTCAAGCCGAAGCTGGCCGACACCGTGAGCCGTGGTGACCGCGCGGTGGTCCGGCTCAAGGGGCTGGACAAGAAGGAGAAGGTCAAGCTGTTCGTCGACGGCAAGCTCGTCGCCAAGGGCCGCGCCACGCGCAAGGGCGTCTTCGTCGGTCGCTTCGTCGCCCGGTTCGAGGTCGGCACCCACACCCTGAAGGCCGTCGGGCAGTTCGCCAACCGAAAGGGCGCCACGACCTTCCGGGTGGTCCGCTGACCATGCGCCGCCCTCTCGCGCGACTCGTCGCCACGGCCGTCCTGGCCGCGGCGGCGAGCCTCGGGGCCGCCGCCACCACGGCGTCGCCGGCCACCGCGGCCGCCTGCTCGGGTGCGACCGGGGTGACCGTCGTCGTGGACCACGGCGCCCTGGGGGGTGGCGTGGACCAGGTCTGCAACGCCTCCGGCGGCGACAAGACCGCGTCCGCGCTGTTCACCGGCTCCGGGTTCTCACTCACCTACGTGCAGCGGCAGCCGGGCTTCGTCTGCCGGATCGATGGCCAGCCGGCCTCCGACCCGTGCGTCAACACCCCGCCCAGCGACGCCTACTGGGGGTTGTGGTGGTCCGACGGAACGTCCGGGTCGTGGAGCTACGCCTCGGTGGGCGCGGCGTCGCTGACCGTGCCCGAGGGTGGGTACGTCGCCTTCGCCTGGCAGAGCGGCAGCAGGTCCGAGCCCGGTGTGCCGGCCACGGCCCACACCAGCTCGCCCTCGTCATCACCGTCCGCCACGCCGAGCTCGTCGCCGTCAGCCGATGGCGGGAACGGCGGGGGCAGCGGTGGCGGGAACGGCGGCGGGGGAGGGGGCAACGGCGGCAACGGCGGCAACGGGGGCAACGGGGGCAACGGCGGCAACGGCGGCGGCAGTGCTGGCGGCAGCGGTGGCCACGGCTCGGCGTCATCGTCACCCTCTGCCGGCCCGACCTCGTCCTCGACCACCTCAGACGTGACACCCTCGCTCACGCCGTCGACGGACGCGTCGGCATCACCGACCGGCAAGGGCAAGACGCACCGCACTCCCAGCCCCACCCCGACCCCGTCGAGCAGCGTGCTCGCCCCACCGAGCTCCGAGGCCGGATCGCCGTCCGCATCGGGAGAGGTCACCACCGAGGCCGAGGCGACGGGGCAAGGAACCGCGCTGCCCGTCTGGGTTGTCCCCGTCGTGATCCTGCTCCTGGCCGTGGGCGCCGGCGCGGCGTTCGTCGTACGCCGGAGAAGTCGGCCCTCCCCGTGAGCGTCTTGTTCCTCTCCTGTGGGCGGTGTTGGTGTACGTTTGCAGGCTGAATGGACCCCGCTTCTTCCGTCATGAGGTTCCAGGAGGACGTGGTGAGCACGACCGGGACGAATTTGGTCCGCATGGGGGTCGCAGGGTTGCTTGCTCTGGCAGCCTGCCTGGTGGTCTGGTGGCCGCAGGGCGCGTCGGGGTCTGGCGGTTCGGTGATCCTCGGGCCGATCGCGGCCGCATCCACGTCTGCTGCGGACGACACCCCGACGAAGACACCGACGGCGTCGCCGTCTCCGTCGCCGACGAAGACACCGTCCGCAACGGACTCTCCCTCGCCGACCCAGACCGCAGCGGGCAACACCCAGCCCTCCAGCAGGCCGTCCAGCAAGCCCACCAAGAAGCCCACCAAGAAGCCCAGCTCGGGCGGCGGCAACCACCACGCGGGAACGATCGGCGCGAACAACGGATCCGGCGGCAATGGAAACGGCGGGGGTTCGACTGGCGGTTCCGGCCAAGGGAGCTCCGGCAACACGAGCGGTTCCACGTCCACCACGACAGTCGTCGAGGACAACCCGGTGACCACCGACGACGGTGCGGCGGACCCGGGCGGTGGCACCGGCCAGCAAGCGAGCACCGTCGAGGCCACGCCTACCGAAGTCGTGCCGAGCCCGGCGGCCGTGCCGCCCGCTGCGAGCACCGACGACTCAGACTCTGCCCCGCCGTCGGAGACCTTGCTGACCAACTCCGAGCCGGTGGAGACCGAGAGCGCACCGGGATGGGTGGTGCCCGGCATCCTGCTGGTGCTCACCTCGATGCTGGCCCTGCTGGGCGGCGTCCTCGGACGCACCCGCACCGCCCGCGCGGAGTCGTAGCGGGTTCGTCTCCGGCCTCGAGAATCTCTCGGTGAGCGCCGCCCGGCTGCCCCGCGACCTGCATCCCGTCGCCTGGTGGGTGTGGGCGCTCGGGCTGGCAACAGCGGCGTCTTCCACCACCAACCCGCTGGTCCTGTCGACGATCGTGGCGGTGGCCACCCTGGTGGTGCTCGCCCGCCGCTCCGAGCAGCCGTGGGCGGACTCGTTCCGGCTCTATGTCATCGTCGCCGCCGTCATCGTGGTCATGAGGGTGCTGTTCCGGGTGCTGCTCGGCGGTGGTGTGGACGGCGGTCTTGTCCTGCTGGACCTGCCGGAGGTCCCGCTCCCGGACTGGGTGCTCGGCCTGCACCTCCTCGGCCCCGTCACCCGCGAGTCGCTCCTGGCCGGGCTGTACGACGGCCTGCGGCTCGGCACCATCGTGGTCTGCGTCGGCGCGGCGAACGCCCTGGCCAACCCCAAGCGGCTGCTCCGCTCCGTCCCCGCCGCGCTGCACGAGGTCGGCACCGCGCTGGTCGTCGCGGTCACCGTGCTCCCGCAGCTCGTGGACAGTGCGCGCCGGGTCCGCGCGGCGCAGGCGCTGCGTGCCGGTGACACCCGGCGTACCGGCCGGCTCCGCCGGTTCCTCGTACCGGTCCTCGAGGACGCCCTCGAGAGGTCGCTGCGGCTGGCGGCCGGGATGGACACCCGCGGCTACGGACGCTCGGGCGGCGCTTCGCCCGCCGAGCGCCGGCTCACCGGCGGACTCATGCTGGTCGGCCTGTGCGGCGTCTGCGTCGGGGTGTACGCCGGCCTCGACCACACCGCGCCCCGCGTGCTGGCCACGCCGATGCTGGTGCTGGGCGTGGTGGCTGCGGTCGCCGGGCTGGTCACCGCCGGCCGCCGAGTTGGCCGGAGCACCTACCGTCCCGACCCCTGGCTGTGGCCCGAGTTCGGGGTGATGCTGTCCGGTATCGCGACCGCGTTCTTGGGCTGGTGGGTCTCGGGACACCAGCTCCTGGTGGCCTACCCCGACCTCTCCACCTTCCCCGAGGTCACCCTGGTCGCACTCCTCGGTTCGGTGTTCGGGCTTCTCGCTGCGGCCATCGCTCCCGAACCCCGGATGGTCAGGGCATGAGCCTCCTCAAGCTGCGTGGCATCGGTTTCGGGTACGCCGACACCGCGATCCTCACCGACGTCGACCTGATCGTCGACGAGGCCGAGCTGATGCTCGTCACAGGCCCGACCGGGTCGGGGAAGTCCACGCTGCTCGGCATCGTGACCGGCCTGGTGCCGCGCTTCTCCGGAGGACACCTCACGGGCGACGTGCTGCTCGACGGCACCAGCATCCTGCAAGCGCCGCCCCGCGAACGCGCACACGCCATCGGCTACGTCGGCCAGGCTCCGCTGGCCGGATTCGTCACCGACACGGTGGAGGAGGAGCTGGCCTACGGCATGGAGCAGCTGGGCCTGCCTCCCGAGACGATGCGGCGCCGGGTCGAGGAGACCCTGGACCTGCTCGGTATCGCCGACCTCCGGGGCCGCGACCTGCGCACGCTCTCCGGCGGTGAGCAGCAACGCGTCGCCATCGGCTCGGTGCTCACGATGCACCCGCGGCTGCTGGTCCTCGACGAACCGACCTCGGCCCTCGACCCGACCGCGGCTGAGGAGGTGCTGGCCACGCTGACCCGGCTGGTGCACGACCTGGGCGTCTCGGTGCTGCTGGCCGAGCACCGGCTGGAGCGGGTGGTGCCGTTCGCGGACCGGATGCTGCTGTTGACCGGGGACGGTCGGGTGCGGGTGGGCGAGCCGGCCGACCTGCTGGCCACCTCGCCCGTCGTACCACCCCTGGTCGAGCTGGGCCGTGCCGCGGGCTGGACGCCACTACCCCTCAGCGTGCGCGACGCGCGGCGCCTGGCCGGGGGGCTGCGCGACCGGCTGGATCCGCCGTCGGACCCACCGCCGCCCGAGTGGGTGGCCGGGGTCGTGGTCCGCGGACTCAGCGTGGTGCACGGCCGCACCGTGGCCGTCCGCGAGGTCTCGCTGGAGCTGCCCCGTGGCCGGGTCACCGCGCTGATGGGCCGCAACGGCTCGGGCAAGTCGTCGCTGCTCTGGGCGGTTCAGGGGAGCGGGCCGCGTCGCACCGGGTCGATCCGGGTGGGCGAGCACGACCCGGCCGACCTCAAGGCGCCGCAGCGCCGATCGTTGGTCGGGCTGCTGCCCCAAGAGGCGTCGGACCTCCTCTATCTGGAGACCGTCGAAGAGGAGTGCGAGGCCGGCGGCCCGGACTGCCGCGGAATCCTCGACGCCCTGGTGCCGGGCATCCCGGGCGACCAGCACCCGCGCGACCTGTCCGAGGGGCAGCGGCTCGCGCTCGCGCTGTCGCTCGTGCTCGCCGGTGGCCCATCAGTGATCCTGCTCGACGAACCGACTCGCGGGCTGGACTACGGCGCCAAGCGCGCCCTCGCCGTCGCGCTCCGGCGACTGGCCGCGGAGGGCCGCACCGTGCTGGTGTCGACCCACGACGTCGAGTTCACCGCTCAGGTGGCTGACGAGGTGGTCGTGCTCGCGGACGGTGAGGTCGTCTCGTCCGGGCCGGTCCGCCGCGTGCTCGGGGAGTCCCCGTCCTTCGCATCCCAGGTCACCAAGGTGCTGGGCCCGCCGTGGTTGCGGGTGGACGAGGTCACCCGGGCGATGGAGACGGTGTGAGCATGCCCAACGCCGTCCCGCTTTCCCGCCGCTCCGCGGCGGTGCTCGGCATCGCCTCGTTCGGTGGGCTGATGATGCTGGTCTGGCCGCTGCTGCTCCGCGTGCAGCCCGAGACCCGTGTCGACCCGCCGTTCCTGTTCCTGGCCCTGCTGCCCGTCGTGATCGCGGTGATGCTCGCCGAGCTGAGCCAGGGCGGGCTCGACACGCGGGTGCTCGCGGTGCTCGGGGTGCTGAGCGCTGTGATCGCGATCCTGCGCGGGGTCTCGGCCGGCACCGGTGGCATCGAGCTGGTGTTCTTCCTGCTGATCCTGGCCGGCCGGGTCTTCGGTCCCGGCTTCGGCTTCGTGCTCGGGGTGACGTCGCTGTTCGCGTCGGCGCTGATGACCGCGGGCGTGGGCCCGTGGCTGCCGTTCCAGATGCTCGTCTCGGCCTGGGTGGGCATGGGCGCGGGCCTGCTCCCACGCCGGGTGCTCGGACGTTGGGTTTCGGGTCGGGCCGAGATCGCCATGCTCGCGGCGTACGGCGTGGTCGCGGCCTATCTCTACGGCCTGCTGATGAACCTGTCCGGCTGGCCGTTCCTGCTCGGCATCGCCATCCCCGGCCACGAGCAGACCGCGCTCTCCTTCGACCCGCAGGCGCCGCTGCTGGAGAACCTGTCCCGCTTCGGCGCGTACACGCTGATCACCTCGACGGGCAGCTTCGACACCGGCCGTGCGGTCACCAACGCAATCGCCATCGTGGTCGTCGGCCCGGCCGTGCTGACCACGCTGCGGCGCGCGGCCCGGCGGGCGACGGTGGTCGGGACGTTCGCCCGGACCACTCCGGCAGAGACCGTCAGCCGCCCGGGCTGACCAGCAGGATCTGGTCGTCGTCGTCCCCGGGATCGCCGCGACCGTCCCGGTTGCTGGTGGTCACCCAGAGGTTGCCGTCGGGGGCGGTGACGACGGTGCGCATCCGGCCGAACTCCCCGACGAAGTACGCCTCCGGCTGGCCGGCCTGCTGGGCGTTGACGGGGATCTTCCACAGCCGGTTGCCGCGCAGGGCGCCCATCCAGAGCGCCCCCGCGGCGTAGGCGAGGCCCGAAGGAGATGCGACGTCGGTGCCCCAGGTGACCTGGGGCTCCGTGTAGCCCTCGTCGGCCCCACCGATGCCTTCGTACTCCGGCCACCCGTAGTTGGCGCCGGCGTCGATCCTGTTGAGCTCGTCGAAGGTGTTCTGGCCGAACTCCGACGCCCACAGCTGCCCGTCCGCGAAGGCCAGGCCCTGCACGTTGCGGTGGCCGAACGACCAGATCGCGGTGTCGAACGGGTTCCTGGGCGCCGGCTTGCCTTCCGGCGTGAGGCGGAGGATCTTGCCGCCGAGGGAGTCGAGGTCCGGAGCGAGGTCGGGGTCGCCGGTCTCGCCCGTGGAGGCGTAGAGCATCCCGTCGGGACCGAATGCCAACCGGCCACCGTCGTGGATCCCGCCGAGCGGGATCCCGGTGAAGATCGGCGTGGTGGCGCTGAGCTTCCCGTTCTCCAGCTTGGCGGTGACGATCCGGTTGTCGTCCTGGCTGCTGACGTAGAAGTAGAGGAGGTGGTCCTTGTCGAACGCCGGCGAGACCGCGACGCCCAGCAGCCCGCCCTCACCCTGCGGTGCGGCCTCGCCGATCGAACCGACCACCGTGACCTCGCGGGAGGCGCCGCCGATCGTCAGCACGTCCGCCGAGTCCCGCTCGGTCACCACGGCGTCGCCGTTCGGCAGGAACGCCAGCCCCCACGGCACCTCCAGCCCGGTCGCGATCGTGTCGATCACCTCGGGCGCCGTTCCGGACGTGCCTTCCGACGCCGACCCCGTAGCCGACCCCGTAGCCGTGGGCGTGGCACCGTCGCTCTGCACGTTCACCCGCACCTCGTCGCCGCCCTGCGAGCAGCCGGTCGCGAGCGCCGCCAGCGCGAGCCCGGCGACGAGGGTGGTGCGGAGGCGCATCAGCCGACCCGGGCGAGGAACTCGAGCAAGAGCTCGTGCACCCGCTCCGGTTGCTCCATCTGGATGAAGTGGCTTCCGTCGAGCATGACGTACGTCGCCTCGGGGATCCGCGCGGCGGCCGAGGCCATGTCGCGCGACCCGGCCAGCAGGTCCCACTTGGCGGCCACGAACGCGGCCGGCACCTTCAGCCTGCTCAGCGAGACCCGGCGGTGCTCGGAGGTGGCGATCGCGAGGTGCATGTACCACTCGATGGGCGTGACGAGGAACTCACGGACCGCGTTGGCGGCACCCTCCGGATCGGCGACCGGAAGCATGAAGCCGCTGTGGGTGAGCACCGCGATGGCGCGCGGGCCGACCGGCAGCCGGGTGCTCACCGGGGTGATCGCCCGACCGGCCAGCTTGATCGCCCGGGCCACGTTGACCGTGAGCCCCCGCGCGATCAGCCGCGGCAGCTTCAGCGGCTCCAGCATCGTGGCGAACGTGTCGCCGGGCACCCCGGCCACAGCGAACAGCCCGGTCACCCGCTCGGGGTGGTTGAAGGCGAGCTCGAACATGGTGTTGACCCCCATCGACCAGCCCATGACCGGGGCCTGGTCGATGCCGAAGTGGTCCATCACCGACAGCGCATCCTCGACGAACGCGTCGATCCCGCAGTGCTGCGGGTCCTCGGGGCGGTCCGAGCCGCCGGTGCCGCGGTGGTTCCACGACACGATGCGGACGTCACAGTCGGGCCGGAGGAACGCCGGCCAGGTCCACGGTCCGGTGCCGAGCCCGTTGCAGAGCACCACCGTGGGCCCGTCGATCCGCCCGTCCGGGTCGTTGGTCCACGAAGTAAGGCGGGTGCCGTCGTCGGACAGCACGTCGCGGTAGGCGATGCTCGGCGCCGGCACGACCCGCGCCGCAGAGGTCGGCATGCCCCGATTGTGCCGGAGCATGGGTAGCCGGACGTGGGACGTGCCCTCGGACGGGTACGGCGAGTCGGCGGGCCTGACCCGCTGGGACTCACGCTTCCCCGCTGAAGTTTGTGCGGGGGAGCGTGAGATTCACCGGGTACCCGGTGAATCTCGTGGCGGTGCGGGTCAGCGGTGGACGGTGAGCGGGAGCTGGGGCGCGGTACGGGAGGCGAGGAATTCCTCGACGTCCTGGCGCTCGGCGCGGCGCTCGGCCAGCGCGGTGTTGGCGATCATCGCGTTGCGTCGGGCGCCCAGCTGGGACTGCACCGGCCAGGCGCGGACCCGGTCGAGGACAGCGGACAGTGGATTGAACTGGCTCATGGGGGCACTCCAGGGGCGGGGGAGGAGTGATACCGACGCTAGACCCGTCGAAGGCGCCCGTCATCACCCCAAGGTGAAGAATCCGTTAACAGATCGCTGAGGGCGTGGACCACCCTGACCCCCTCAGCGGCGCGGGACCACGATCGCCCAGGGCTTGTCCCAGCCGCCGAGCTGGCTGCGGTCGGCCAGCCACTGCTCGCGGGTGACAGTCACGGTCCGGCCCTCGCCCGGCTCGTAGAAGGTCAGCGCGCCGGACTCGGCGCCGGTGACCAGCACGACGTGGCGGGGTATCCCGGCGCTGCCGACGAAGACCGGGACGGTGTGTCCGGCCTGCGCGGCCGACGACATCGCGTCGAAGCTGGCGTCGCGGTCCTCGAGCCGCACGTAGTCGACCTGGTACGTCGTTCCTGGCACCCCGGAGCCGCCGCTGGCCGACATCTCGCGGGCCACGTCGTCGGGGTTGGTGCCGAGCCCCATCGGCCAGGCCGGGTTGAGGTTGCCGTCGCGGTCGTGCCACGCGTTGGTCCGCTCGTGCATGGCCAGCGACTCGGCGGCGAACCGGTCGCGGGGTGTGCCGCCGGTCGTCTGGCCGGTCACCGGGTCGTGGCCGGTGAGGACCGACATCGCGTACGCCGGGTTGTTGACCATCCGCGACATCACCAGGCTGCGAGACCCGCAGGTCGTCCCGTCCGGCTGGACCGCGTCGGCGCCACGGAAGCTCGCCGGGTCGAGCGCGGCGAGCTGCTCGGGCGTCAGCAGGCCAAGCCGGTCGGCGTACCTCTGGAGCGCCTCGCCGCGCAGACCCGACGCCTGCGCCCGCTGCACCAGCGCGTCGATCCGCGCGGCCCGGGGATCGGCGGCGGCAACCGTGAGCGCCGCCGGCGCGGCGTCGGCGCCACTCGTCTCGCCGGACGCCTGGTCCTGTGCCTGCGCCTCCTGCCGGATCAGGGCCGCCAGCGCCGCCACGAACTGGCTGGCGCGGTCCAGCATCGGCCGCTCGGTCGTGCTCCACGAGTCCCGAACCCGCTCGGCGTCGGGGCCGGTCCAGTCGAACGCGTGCAGCAACCCCTCGAGCCGCGACGCCAGCGCGGTGATCTCGCGCGAACCGTTCTCGAGCTGGTCACCCGTGGCCAGCCCCGCCAGGGTTTCCATCCCGAGCACCGTCATGGCCAGAAGATAGGCGTCCCGTCCGCGCGGCGGCAGATGGAACATTCCGCCAGGCTCCGTGCCCGAGAAGCGGCGCTCAGTCCGGCACCGGGTCGGAGATCGTCGCCCCGGAACGGGTGGCCCCGACGCTGGCCGCGACCACGCAGGCCATCGCCAGCAGCTGGAGCGGGCCGAGCAGCTCATGGACCACCACCAGCCCGGCCAGGGCGGCCGCGGCCGGCTCGAGGCTCATCAGGATGCTGAACACGGCCGGCCGCAGCGACCGCAGCGCGACGAGCTCGCAGGTGTAGGGGATCACGGAGCTGAGCAGGCCGACGAGGGCGCCGATCACCAGGATCCGCGCGTCACTCACCTGGTCGGCGTACCTCCCGAGCGCGATCGGGGTCAGCAGCAGCGTGGCCACCACGCTGGCCACCGCCAGCCCGTCCACCCCCTGCCAGCGACGGCCGGTTTGCGCGGCCAGCAGGATGTACGCCGCCCACGACGCACCGGCCAGCAGCGCGAACCCGACGCCCGCCCAGTTGAGGTCACCGGGCTGGATGCCGAGCAGCAGCACGCCGAGCCCGGCCAGCCCGACCCAGGCCAGGTCTCGTGGCCGTCGCGAACCGAGCACCGCCAGGGTCAGCGGGCCGACGAACTCCAGCGTGACCGCGAGGCCGATCGGGATGCGGGCGAAGGACTGGTAGATCGCCCAGTTCATCACCCCGAGCGTGAGCCCGAAGGCGAGCACCACCAGCCAGTCCCGGCCGGTGCGGCCCCGCAGCGCGGGTCGGGCGATCGCGAGCAGCACCACGGCGCTGGTGACCAGCCGCAGCCAGACGATCGTCGTCGGCGCCACCTCGTCGAAGACGGTCTTGGCGACACCGGCGCCGAACTGGACCGACAGGATCCCGACCAGCACCAGCCAGATCGGCGAGAGCCCGGCCGGAAAGGGACCCGTCGATGAGTCTCGGGCCGTCACCGGGTCAACCTATCGACGTGTGTTGCCGAGCAGACGAGGATGCGAGCATGAGTGGAACAGTGCTGATGGTGGGGACCCGCAAGGGCCTGTGGATCGGAACCTCTGACGAGGCCCGCGAGGACTGGCGGTTCACCGGACCGCACTGCGACATGGAGGAGGTCTACTCCTGCCTGGTCGACACCCGGACCGACCCGCCCCGGCTGTACGCCGGCGCGTCGTCGAGCTGGCTCGGCCCGCGGGTGCGCCGCTCGGAGGACCTCGGCGCGACGTGGCAGGAGGCCGAGAACGGCGGCATCCGGTTCGCCGAGGGCACCGGCGCCAGCGTCGAGCGGGTCTGGCAGCTCACGGCCGGCCTCGACCCGGAGACCGTCTGGGCGGGCACCGAGCCGGGCGCGGTCTGGCGCTCGTCCGACGGTGGCCAGACCTTCGCGCTCGAGCAGCAGCTGTGGGACCACCCGCACCGCCCCGACTGGGGCGCGGGCTTCGGCGGCCAGGCGTTCCACACGATCCTCCCGCACCCTCAGGACGCGGACTCGGTGACGGTCGCGATCTCGACCGGCGGCGTCTACCAGACCGCCGACGGCGGCGGCTCGTGGGAGCCGCGCAACCAGGGCATCCGCGCGGAGTTCCTCCCCGAGGGCCAGCAGTACCCGGCCTTCGGCCAGTGCGTGCACAAGGTGACCCGTCATCCCTCGCGGCCCGAGCGGCTCTACCTGCAGAACCACGGCGGCGTCTACCGCTCCGACGACCACGCCGAGACCTGGACCTACATCGGCAACGGGCTGCCGTCCGACTTCGGCTTCGCGATGGTCGTGCACCCGCACGAGCCGGACACGATCTTCGTGTTCCCGAACGGCGCCGGCGATGGGCGCTACCCACCCGGCGGCAAGGCCCGGGTGTGGCGCTCCCGTGACGCGGGCGAGTCGTGGGAGGAGCTCGGGAAGGGGCTGCCGGACCAGTTCTACGTCGGGGTCATGCGCGACGCGATGTGCGCCGACCACCACGACCCCGCGGGGCTGTACATGGGCGCCCGCAACGGCGCCGTCTGGGCATCGGCGGACGCGGGCGAGAGCTGGCGCCAGGTCGTGGCCAACCTGCCCGACGTACTCGTGGTCCGGGCGGCCGCCCTTCCCGCCTGAGCCTTCCACCGCGATGATGCGGCCATGGGTAGCAGCTTCGAAGTGACCCGTTCGACCACGATCCAGGCCGACCCGGCACGGGTGCACGGCCTGATCAACGACTTCCACGAGTGGCCCGCGTGGTCGCCGTGGGAGGACCTCGACCCCGGCCTGCAACGCACCTACTCCGGCCCGTCGGCCGGCGTGGGCGCGCACTATGCGTGGAAGGGCAACCGCAAGGCGGGGGAGGGGTCGATGGAGATCACCGGCTCCGCGGCCGACCGCATCGACATCGACCTGGCCTTCCTCAAGCCGTTCCGCAACACCCAGCAGGTGGAGTTCGTGGTCACCCCGACCGGCGGTGGCACCGACCTGACCTGGCGGATGACCGGCCAGCACGAGGGGTTCATGAGCCTGTTCAGCAAGGTGGTGCCGATGGACAGGCTGGTCGGCAAGGACTTCGAGAAGGGCCTGACGCGGCTCAAGGCCGTGGCCGAGGCGCCCTGAGCTGCCGACGCTCCAGCTGTAACGCTGAGTTATCGCATCCTCCGACCCGCTGCAAGGGGTCCGGAGACCCGATAACTGAGCGTTACAAGCGGGCGGCCACATGGTGACGGCTCGACCGGTGAGCGCCTGCTGCCGTCGTACCCTCGCTCCATGACCGACACGCCGGACATCAAGCCACGCTCCCGCGACGTGACGGACGGCCTCGAGAAGGCCGCCGCGCGAGGGATGCTCCGGGCCGTAGGCATGGGTGACGCAGACTTCGCCAAGCCCCAGATCGGCGTCGCGTCGAGCTGGAACGAGATCACCCCGTGCAACCTCTCGCTCCAGCGGCTCGCGCAGGCCGTGAAGAACGGCGTCCACGCAGCCGGCGGCTACCCGCTCGAGTTCGCCACGATCTCGGTCTCCGACGGCATCGCGATGGGCCACGAGGGAATGCACTTCTCGCTGGTCTCCCGAGAGGTGATCGCCGACTCGGTCGAGACGGTGATGATGGCCGAGCGGCTCGACGGCTCGGTGCTGCTGGCCGGCTGTGACAAGTCGCTGCCCGGCATGATGATGGCGGCCGCCCGGCTCGACCTCGCCAGCGTGTTCCTCTATGCCGGCTCGATCATGCCCGGCCAGGTCGACGGCCGCGACGTGACAATCATCGACGCCTTCGAGGCGGTAGGTGCCTGCCTGGCCGGCAAGATCACCCGTGAGGAGGTGGACCGCGTCGAGCGCGCGATCTGTCCCGGTGAGGGCGCCTGCGGCGGCATGTACACCGCCAACACGATGGCCGCGGTCGCCGAGGCGATCGGGATGAGCCTGCCCGGCTCGGCCGCACCGCCGGCCGTGGACCGCCGCCGCGACGGCTTCGCGCATCGCTCGGGCGAGGCGGTCGTGGAGCTGCTGCGCCGCGGCATCACCGCCCGGCAGATCATGACCCTCGAGGCGTTCGAGAACGCCATCACCGTCGTGATGGCACTTGGCGGCTCGACCAACGCCGTACTCCACCTGCTCGCCATGGCCCGCGAGGCCGAGGTCGAGCTGACCATCGACGACTTCAACCGGATCGGCGACAAGGTGCCGCACCTCGGCGACCTCAAGCCGTTCGGCCGCTACGTCATGAACGACGTCGACAAGGTCGGGGGCATCCCGGTCGTGATGAAGGCGCTGCTCGACGCCGGGCTGATGCACGGCGACTGCCTGACCGTGACCGGCCGCACGATGGCCGAGAACCTCGCCGAGATCGCCCCGCCCGACCTCGACGACGACGTGCTGCGCTCCCTGGACCGGCCGATCCACGCGACCGGCGGCCTCACCATCCTCAAGGGGTCGCTGGCGCCCGAGGGCGCGGTGGTGAAGTCGGCCGGCTTCGACGAGTCGGTCTTCACAGGCACCGCCCGCGTCTTCGACGGTGAGCGGGCCGCGATGGACGCTCTCGAAGCAGGTCAGATCCAGGCGCGCGACGTCGTGGTGATCCGCAACGAGGGACCCAAGGGTGGCCCGGGCATGCGCGAGATGCTCGCCATCACCGGTGCGATCAAGGGCGCCGGGCTCGGCAAGGACGTCCTGCTCGTCACCGACGGCCGGTTCTCCGGCGGTACGACGGGCCTCTGCGTCGGCCACATCGCCCCGGAGGCGGTCGACGGCGGACCGATCGCCTTCCTCCGCGACGGCGACCAGATCACCCTCGACGTGCTCAACCGGTCGCTCGAGGTCGAGATGGGCGAGGACTGGGAGTCGCGCAAGGACGGCTGGGAGCCGCTGCCGCCCAAGTACACGTCCGGCGTGCTGGCCAAGTACCGCAAGCTGGTCTCGTCCGCTGCCGACGGGGCCGTCACCGGCTGAGCCAGCCGGTCCGGTCAGTTACACCCGGGTACCCGGCTCCTGACCGATGTGTGGGCGATGACCTGGCTGGTCTGGTGCCCGCGCGCTGGGCGGCCCACAACGGCGGCGGGCTTCGCCGCGCCGCCGCCGATGCGCGGGCACTATCCGGCCGCCCGGCCCCAGGCGGCGGTGAGCTAGGGCCCATTTCGAGGCCCGGAACGGGCCCAGGCTCACCGCCCAGAGTCCGCGGCTCGGGTACCCGGGCATCTCCGCCCACCTTTCTCAACCAAATGGTTGACAAAGCACGGTGACCTCTGCCAGTCTCCTCGTATTCAACCAATCAGTTGAGGAACGAGATGTCCGATTCGTTGTCCCAGGTCTTTGCCGCACTGGCCGACCCGACCCGCCGCGACATGGTGGCCCGCCTCTGCGGGGGCGACGCGACTGTCGGCGAGCTGGCCGCGCCGTACGACGTCAGCCTCCAGGCCGTCTCCAAGCACCTCAAGGTGCTGGAGGGGGCGGGGCTCGTCACCCGCGGCCGGGACGCGCAGCGACGACCGGTGCATCTCGAAGCGGAGGTGTTCGACCTGATGACGAAGTGGATCGAGCGCTACCGCCGCGAGGCCGAGGCCAGGTACCAGCGATTGGACGCGGTCCTGGCCGAGCTGAACGACGACAGCAGCGACAACAACGACCAGTCCGAGCAAGGAGAGAGCGCATGACCACCAAGACCACCACGCCCGACGGCACCACGACGATCGAGGCCCCGTCGGACCTGCCCATGATCCGGCTGACCCGCGAGTTCGCGGCCACGCCCGCCCAGCTGTACCGGGCGCACACCGACGCCGACCTGTTCGCGCGTTGGACGGGCCCCGACGGCAGCACCGTCAAGATCGAGCACTGGGACCCGCGCACCGGCGGCAGCTGGCGCTACCTGAACATCTTCGACGGCGAGGAGTACGGCTTCCACGGCTGCTTCCACACCGTCCGCGAGGACCGGATCGTCCAGACCTTCGCGTTCGACGGGATGCCTGACGGGGTGGCGCTCGAGACGATGGTCATCGAGGACCTCGGGAACGGGCGCTCGCGCCTGGTCAGCGAGTCGCTGTGCGACAGCTTCGAGGGCCGCGACGCGATGCTCTCCTCCGGCATGGAGGTCGGCGTCAACGACGGCTACGCCCGGCTCGACGCGATGGTGGCGGCCGGCGAGGTCTGAGCAACGATGCCGAGGATCCGTGGCGTCGACCCGGCGCCACGTATCCTCCCTGCCGATGGAAAAGTCCGAACGCCCCGCCCTCGTCGCCGTGTTCCTCGCGTTGGCCGCCCTGATCAGCATGGCGGCCGTGGTCCCTGACGCGCAGTCGCTGCCGGCCTGGGGCGCGATGCCCGAGACCGGCACCACGGCCGCCTCGACCTCCGGGTTGACGGCGACCGCGCACACGACCACCGGGCAGGGCGGGACGACCATCACCCCGACGCCGGGGGGCGGCACCACCACCGCCACGCCCCCGGCCCCGGTCACGCGGACGCTGCCGCACGGTGCGACGAGCATCTTCGGCGACGGCCGGTTCCTCGTCGCCTACTACGGCACCGCGGAGACGGGCGCGCTCGGCGTGCTCGGCGAGACCCCGCCCGACCTGATGCAGCGCCGCGTGCACCGTGCGGCGGCGCCGTTCGTACGCCGGAACCAGCCGGTCCAGGTCGTCTACGAGCTGATCGTCACCATCGCCGACCGGCACCCGGGCAAGGACGGCGACTTCGCCCACGACATCCCGCGCCGCGAGGTGCAGAAGTACATCGACGCGGCACACAAGCACAATGCGCTGCTGCTGCTCGACGTCCAGCCGGGTCGCGCGCACTTCCTGAACGCGGCCAAGCGCTGGGCCTGGGCGCTCAGGGACCCGTACGTCGGCCTCGCCCTCGATCCGGAGTGGCGGATGGGCCGGCACGGCGTCCCCGGGACCCGGATCGGCTCGGTCGACGCCTCCGAGGTCAACCGGGTCACGGCCTGGCTGCGCGACCTGATCGCCACCAACGCGCTGCCCCAGAAGCTGTTCGTGCTGCACCAGTTCCGCACCGACATGATCGACCACATCGGCCAGATCGAGCCCCGTCGCGGCCTGGTCATGGTGCAGCACGTCGACGGCTTCGGCACCCCCGGCCAGAAGCTCGCCACCTTCCACGCCGTGGCCCGGCCGCGGCAGTTCCTCATGGGGTTCAAGCTGTTCTACGACGAGGACGTCCATCGGATGTCCGCCGGCGACGTACGCCGGATCCGGCCGCGGGTGCGGTTCGTGAGCTTCCAGTGATCCCATCGGTGGTTGAGGAAGCTGCGTGGCAACTGACTCGCAACCTCTGACGGCTGAGCTGGGACGGGTCCAGTCCCAGCACCGGGTTTGCGGGGTTTCGAGACGGGCGCAGAGCGCCCTCCTCAACCACCGTTGAGACGGGCGCAGAGCGCCCTCCTCAACCACCGTTGAGACGGGCGCAGAGCGCCCTCCTCAACCACCGTTGAGACGGGCGCAGAGCGCCCTCCTCAACCACCGTTGAGACGGGCGCAGAGCGCCCTCCTCAACCACCGTTGAGACGGGCGCAGAGCGCCCTCCTCAACCACCGTTGGGACGGGCGCAGAGCGCCCTCCTCAACCAGCGTTGTGCGCCCGATAGCCTCGCCGGGTGCGTGACGCCCGGGAGCTGGATGCGGCCGACTCGCTGGCGGCGTACCGCGCCAGGTTCGTCGGCGCGGAGACCCCGCTGGTCTACTTCGACGGCAACTCGCTCGGCCGCCCGCTCAAAGCCATCGGGCCGAGGCTCGCGGCGTTCGTCGAGCAGGAGTGGGGCGGCCGGCTGATCCGCGGGTGGGACGAGCGCTGGTTCGAGCTCCCGCTCACCCTAGGCGACGAGCTCGGAGCGGTCTGCCTGGGCGCCGGCCCGGGGACGGTGGCGATCGGCGACTCCACCACCGTGCTCCTCTACAAGCTGATGCGAGCCGCCGTCGCCGCCCGGCCGGGCCGGACCGAGATCGTCCTCGACCGCGAGCAGTTCCCGACCGACCGCTACGTGGCGGACGGCGTGGCCGCCGAGGCCGGCCTGGAGCTGCGCTGGATCGAGGTAGACCCGGCCGCCGGCGTCACTGCCGAGCTGCTGGAAGAGGTGGTCGGGCCGCGGACCGCGCTCGTGGTCCTCAACCACGTGGCCTATCGGTCCGCCTGGCTGGCGGACGCGCCCGAGCTCACCCGGATCGCCCACGACGCCGGCGCGCTGGTGCTCTGGGACCTCTGCCACTCCGCGGGTGTCGTCCCGACCCAGTTGGACGACTGGGACGTGGACCTCGCGGTCGGCTGCACCTACAAGTACCTCAACGGCGGCCCGGGCTCACCGGCGTTCCTCTACGTCGCGGCGCGGCTGCAGGACGAGCTGACCCAGCCGATCCAGGGGTGGATGGGTGCCGACGATCCGTTCCTGATGGGACCCTCCTACGTCCCGGCCACGGGTGTCCGGCGGTTCCTCTCCGGCACGCCCGCCGTCGTCGGGATGCTGGCACTCCAGGACATGGTCGACCTGGTGGCCGCGGCGGGCCTCGACGCGGTCCGCGCCAAGTCGGTCGGGCTGACGTCGTACGCCGTCGAGGTGGCCGACGAGCTGCTGGTCCCGCTCGGGGTCACCGTCGCCTCGCCGCGCGACCCGGAGCGCCGCGGGGGGCACGTGACGCTCAACCACCCACTGATGCGCGAGGCCACCGCCGCACTGTGGCAGCGCGACGTGATCCCCGACTACCGCGACCCGCACGGCCTGCGGATCGGGCTCTCGCCCCTGTCCACGTCGTACGCCGAGGTGGCGGCCGGGCTGGAAACCGTTCGCGAGGTGTTGACCGGCCTGACAGCCTGAGCCGATGGACCTCAGGTTCCCGCGCCCGCTGGTGCCCGGCGACCGGATCGCGGTGACCTCGCCGTCGAGCGGTGTCGGCGACCCGCTCCGTCCGCGCATCGAGGCGTCGATCGCGTCCTTGCGCGAGCGCGGGTTCGAGGTGGTCGTGGGGGAGTGCATGGGCGACGACAGGGTCGTGTCGGCGCCCAAAGAGGCGCGCGCCGCCGAGCTGGTCGCGATGCTCACCGACCCCGCGGTCGCCGCTGTCGTGCCGCCCTGGGGCGGCGAGACGGCCATCGACCTGCTCGACCTGGTCGACTGGGACGCCCTGGCGGAGGTCGAGCCCACCTGGCTGGTCGGCTGGAGCGACATCTGCTCGGTGCTGCTCCCGCTCACGCTCCGTGCCGGCTGGGCGACGCTGCACGGGTGGAACCTCGCCGACACGGCGTACACCGCGCCGGACGGGCTGCGGCACTGGCTCGACCTGGCCTCCGCGCGCGGCGAGGTCACCCAGACCAGCCCCGGCCGGACCCGTGCCGGCTGGGACGACTACGCCGCCGACCCAGGGGTCGCCACGATGACCCTGGACCGTCCGGCCTCGTGGGTGGTGCTCGGCGGCGGTGACGCCGAGATGTCGGGCGTGCTCGTGGGCGGTTGTCTCGAAGTGGTCTCACCGATGGCGGGCACGCCGTACGGGGACGTGCCGGCGTTCGGCCGCGCGTACGCCGACGACGGGCTGATCGTCTATCTGGAGGCGTGCGAGCTCGGCGCCTACAACGTCGCCCGGCAGTTGCACGGGCTTCGGCACGCGGGCTGGTTCGACCACGCCAGCGGCATCCTCGTCGGCCGCACGCCGGCGCCCGATGACGAGAAGATGACTCAGCACGAGGCCGTCGCCGACGCGCTCGGGATGCTCGAGGTGCCCGTGGTGCTCGACGCCGACATCGGGCACACCCAGCCGTTCCTGCCGTTGGTCAACGGCGCCTCGGCGCGCGTGACCGTCACAGACGGCGTGGGAGTCGTGGCGCAGACGCTCGGCTGAGCCGCGGGTTCAGTGGACGTGCTCGCGCCAGTCGTCGGGCACCCGCTCCTCCGGGCCGGGCACCGGCTGGTCGTCGGGACGGCTGGTCGGCGCCGCGAGCTCCGGTCCGAGCATGCCCTTCTCCCGGGCGTAGTCCCAGAACCAGACCTCACCCGGCTCGAAGCTCTGCACCACGGGGTGGCCGGTCTCGCGGAAGTGCGCGCTGGCGTGCTGGGCGGGGGAGGAGTCGCAGCAGCCGATGTGGCCGCACTGGGCGCACCGGCGCAGGTGCACCCACCAGCCGCCGGCCTCCTCGCACTCGGCGCAGCCCGTGCCGCTGGGCGGGACCGTGGGGTCGATGCCGGTGTGGTGGTCGGTCACGAGGCGACGGTACCCACGGCGTCCGCCGGGACAGGACGAGTGCGGCGGTCGACGAGCCCGACGATGCCGAAGAGCACGAGGAACAGCACCGTGATCCCGACCGACGCGACGACCACGTGGTCCCATCCGTCCTCGCGGTGGTCGAGGAAGGGGTACGGGTACCAGCCGGTCGCGCCTCCGACGACCAGCGCCTCGACCAGCCAGGCCAGCGGCCAGGCCAGGACCCACCAGAACGAGCGGAGGTCGACCCGGGGTCGCGGTCCGAACATGGCCCAGCCGACGACCGCCAGCAGCGGCACCGCCATGTGCAGCAGCTTGTCGGCGAAGTAGTCGGCGCCGTCGAGGTCGAGCAGCGGGCGCAGCAGGACGAAGTGCACCAGCCCCGTCACGGCGATCCCCATGACCGACGCGAGCCGCACGATGCGGAACCCGACCCCGTCGCGCTGCGGGTCGCGAGCGAGCAGACCGGCCGCCACCCCGACCAGGATGTTGCTCTGGATCGTGAAGTAGGCGACGAACCGCGCGAGGCGGACGCCGAGGCCGGGCATCTCCTGCTCGTCGAGCACCCGGCCGCCGTTGATGATGAGCACCAGCTGGAGGACCAGCGCGATCACTGCCACCACCGCGGTCAGCCCGTGGAACACCCGCGCCCGGCTCGTGGTCACGCTGGGAGGCTAGGGCAGTGCCCGAGGTGAACGAGTACGGCCAGCCGGTCGGGGACCTCGTGGTCCCGGCCTGGTCCCCACGCCGGCGCCCGGAGCCGGTCACCCTCGAGGGGCGGTACGTCGTCGTCGAACCGCTCACCCCCGCCCACGCAGGAGACCTGGTGGCGTCGCTGTGCGGGCCGGACGACCGTCCGCTGTGGACCTACCGCGCCACCGAGCCCCCGGCCGACGTCGGCGAGATGACTGCGCTCATTGCCAGGACGATCACCACGCCGGACCTGCTCACCTTCACGCTGGTGCCGCGCGGCGGCGGGCCGGCCGGCATCGCGTCGTACACCCGGATCGACCCGGCCACCGGGCAGGTCGAGGTGGCCGGCGTCCTCTACGCCCGGTCGCTGCAGCGCACCCGCGGCGCGACCGAGGCGATCCACCTCCTCATGCGCTACGCGTTCGACGATCTCGCGTATCGGCGGTTCGAGTGGAAGTGCGACTCGCTCAACGAGCCGTCCCGGCTGGCGGCAGCCCGGCTCGGGTTCACCTACGAGGGCCGGTTCCGCCACCACATGGTGACCAAGGGCCGCAACCGCGACACCGACTGGTTCTCCGTCACCGACGCGGAGTGGCCCGCCGTACGAGCCGAGCACGAGCGATGGCTCGACCCCGCCAACTTCGATGCAGAGGGCCGGCAGCGGACCTCGTTGCGGCCAGCGGGTACCGGCACGCCATGAGCGACGACGAGGCGACCGACCCGAAGAGGCGACTCAGCGAGAGCCAGATCGAGGAGGAGGAGGGACTCGAGGACTGGCGGGTGCTGTTCGGCTCGCTGCACGCGCGGTTCCGCACCGGAGACTTCGAGACCGGGCTCAAGCTGGTGAAGAAGATCGGCAAGGCGGCCGACAAGGCCGACCACCACCCCGACGTCGACCTGTCCTACCCGCTGGTCGACGTCCGGTTGTCCAGCCACGACGCGGGCGGGGTGACCAGCCGCGACATCGACCTGGCCCGGCAGATCAGCGGCTTCGCGGCCGATCTCGAGGCCGAGGCGGCCCCGGCCGAGCTGTCGGTCATCGAGCTGGCGCTGGACACTCCGGCGTACGACGACGTGAAGCCGTTCTGGGCCGCGGTGCTCGGCTACACCGGCTCGAAGGAGCACCCCGAGGAGCTCACCGACGCCGACGGCACCCGCACGACGCTGTGGTTCCAGAAGGCGGACTCGGCCAAGGGTGAGGTGCAGCAGCGGTTCCACCTCGACGTGCGGGTGCCGCCGGAGGTGGCCGAGGACCGGGTCCGCGCCGCGCTCGACGCGGGCGGCACGCTGGTCGACGACGAGCGGGCCCCGACGGTGTGGGTGCTCGCCGACGCGCACGGCAACAAGGCCTGCGTCACCACCTGGCTCGGCCGCGACCCCGAGCACAGCTCCAGCGAGGGCGACGCGGCCGGCAAGATCACCGACGAGAGCAGCAGTCAGAGCCAGAGCAGCGACGACGGCAGCAGCCAGAGTCAGAGCCAGGACTCCGACGAGGGGGACAGCAAGGGCCAGGACGACGCTGGGGGTGAGGACTGACAGGCTGGGCTCCATGGACCAGCGCATCAGCTTCCTGACCCTGGCCGTGCGCGACCTCGACGCGAGCCGGCGGTTCTACGTCGACGGTCTCGGCTGGACGCCCGACCTGGAGGTCGAGGGCGACGTCATCATGATCATGGCCGGCGAGCGGCTGGTGCTCTCGTTGTGGGACCGCGAGCACTTCCAGGCCGAGGTCGGCACCATCGCTGTCGGCGAGGGTGTCTCGCCGTTCACGATCTCCCACAACGTCGCCACCGAGACCGAGGTGGACGCCGTCCTCGAGACCGCCCGCGCGGCCGGGGCCGACCCGGTGCACGAGGCGGTGGAGCGCGAGTGGGGCGGCTACACCGGCTACTTCGCGGATCCGGACGGCTACCGCTGGGAGATCGCGACCAACCCCGGACCCATCGGACAGAAGGTGCTTCCATGACCGACCCCAAGCAGACGCTCCCCTACTCCGAGGTGATGGCCGCAGAGGGCCTCGACGACTGGCGCTTCTTCCTCATGCGCCTGCATGCTCGATTCAAGACCGGCAGCTTCGTGAAGGGGCTCGAGCTGGTCACCCGGATCACCGAGGTGGCCGAGGAGGCCAATCACCACCCCGACGTGGTGCTCACCTATCCGCAGGTGGACGTCACGCTGTCCAGCCACGACGTCAACGGCGTCACCAGCCGTGACCTCGACCTGGCCCGCCGGATCAGCGCGATCGCCGCCGAGCTGGGCGTCGACGCCACGCCCGGCGAGGTGTCCACCCTCGAGCTCGCACTCGACGTACCGGACGCCGAGGCGGTCAAGCCGTTCTGGGCCGCAGTCCTTGGCTATGACACGCGCGAGGAGTGGTCGGAGGTCTACGACAAGGGCGGCCGCAACAACACGCTGTGGTTCCAGAATGCTCCCGACGCGACCGGCGAGGTCCAGCAGCGGTTCCACCTCGACATCGTGGTGCCCCGGGAGGTCGCCGAGGAGCGCGTGCAGGCAGCGGTCGATGCCGGCGGCACGCTGGTCAGCGAGGAGGCGGTCCCGGCGTTCTGGGTGCTCGCCGACAAGCACGGCAACAAGGTCTGCATCTGCACGGCCGACGGGCGCGAGCCTTCCTAGCCCTCCACCGCGAGCACCAGCTCGCGGAGCAGGTCGGCGAGGCGGCGCTGGTCGGTCGGGGAGAGGGCGTCGAGCAAGGCGGCCTCGCCCCGACCCTCGAGCCGGGCGTGCCGGTCGAAGGCATGCCGGCCGGCCGCAGTGAGCCGGACGTGCACCCGGCGGCGGTCGTCCCTGTCCATGGTCCGGCTGATCAGGCCGTCGTCCTCGAGCGGGCCGAGCCGAGCGGAGAGCGCGCCGCGGCTCAGGCCGAGGTGGTCGGCGAGGTCGGAGGGGCTCGCGGTGTACGGCGCCCCGAGCCGGCGCAGCGCCAGCAGGATCTTGAACGACGGGCGGGGGAGCCCGGCGTCGGAGTGCGCGGCGTCGCGGGTGCCGGCCAGGTGCCGGCTGAGGGTCATCAGCCGGGCGATGACCGCCTCGTGGACCGGGTCGATGAAGTCGAGCTCGGCGCTCCAGCGCGCGACGTGCCGGTCTATCGAGTCGGTGCGCGCGCCGTCCGCCGCCGACCACCCGCTGGAGGCAGCGCAGGAGCTGGCGGCACGGGTGGGCACCGGCCCGACGACCTCGTGGGACCTCGGGATGCTCCACCTCCGTCGGCAGTACGCGGACCAGCTGGTCGGCGGCATCGGCCCCGCCGGGCGCGACCCGGCTGGCCGGTGAGGCCGCCGGCTTCCTGGCGGGGGTGGACCCGACGGCTCCGCCACAGGAGGTGGCGGCCAGTCGGTGAGACCCTCGTCCCGTATGGTGGGACGGCGGGGCGACGGGATGACGGGCGCTCGGGCGACCGACTACCGTGGCGGCATGCGCCAGGACCTCCTCGTACGCATGCGACGCGCCGGCTGACACCAGGCACCACGCAGCCAGTCAGCGCGTCACCCCTCGTTGCCCAGCGGCCGAGGGGTTTTTTGTTGGTCGAGGAACACCTGGTCGAGAACGAGGAAGAGGACGGATGACGGAGCAGATCACCGGGGCGCAGAGCCTGGTCACCGCACTGGAGGCGGCGGGCGTCACCGACATCTTCGGCATCCCGGGCGGTGCCATCCTGCCGGCGTACGACCCGCTGATGGACTCCACGATCCGGCACATCCTGGTCCGCCACGAGCAGGGCGCCGGCCATGCCGCGCAGGGGTTTGCCGCCGCGACCGGCCGGGTGGGCGTCTGCATGGCGACGTCCGGACCCGGGGCCACCAACCTGGTCACGCCGCTGGCGGACGCGCACATGGACTCGGTCCCGATCGTGGCCATCACCGGCCAGGTCGGCGCGGCCGCGATCGGCACCGACGCCTTCCAGGAGGCCGACATCCGCGGCATCACCATGCCGATCACCAAGCACAACTTCCTCGTCACCGATCCCGACGAGATCCCGCGTCGGATCGCCGAGGCGTTCCACATCGCCAGCACCGGCCGCCCCGGCCCGGTGCTGGTGGACATCGCGAAGTCCGCGCTGCAGGCGAAGACGACGTTCGACTGGCCGACCGAGCTGCACCTGCCCGGCTACCGGCCGGTGACCCGTCCGCACTCCAAGCAGATCCGCGAGGCGGCCCGGCTGATGCTGGAGTCGCGCCGTCCGGTGCTCTACGTCGGCGGCGGCACCATCCGCTCCGGCGCGTCGAAGGAGCTGCGCGCCCTGGCCGAGCTGACCGGGATACCGGTCGTGACCACGCTGATGGCGCGCGGAGCGTTCCCCGACAGCCATCCGCAGCACCTCGGCATGCCCGGCATGCACGGCACGGTCGCGGCGGTCGCCGCGCTGCAGAAGAGCGACCTGATCATCAGCCTCGGTGCCCGCTTCGACGACCGGGTGACCGGCAACCTCGACACCTTCGCCCCCGGTGCCAAGATCATCCACGCCGACATCGACCCGGCAGAGATCGGCAAGAACAGGCACACCGACGTCCCGATCGTCGGCGACGTCCGCGAGGTGCTCCTCGACCTGCTCGTCGCGCTCCGGACCGAGGAGGAGGCCGGCCACACCGGCGACTACGAGGGCTGGGTGAAGTTCCTCGAGGGGGTCCGCGACGCCTACCCGCTCGGCTACGACCAGCCCGACGGCGCCCTCTCTCCTCAATACGTCATCGAGCGGATCGGCGCCATCGCCGGCCCGGACGCCATCTACACCGCCGGCGTCGGCCAGCACCAGATGTGGGCCGCCCACTACGTCGGCTTCGAGAAGCCGAAGTCGTGGATCAACTCCGGCGGCCTCGGCACCATGGGGTTCGCCGTGCCTGCCGCGATGGGCGCCCAGGTCGGCATGCCCGACTCGGTGGTGTGGGCGATCGACGGCGATGGCTGCTTCCAGATGACCAACCAGGAGCTGGCCACCTGCGCGATCAACAGCATCCCGATCAAGGTCGCCGTCATCAACAACGAGTCGCTCGGCATGGTCCGGCAGTGGCAGACGTTGTTCTACAACCAGCGCTACTCCAACACCGACCTGCACTCCAAGCGGATCCCCGACTTCGTCAAGCTCGCCGACGCCTACGGCTGCGTGGGGTTCGCGTGCGAGAGCCCCGAGGACGTCGACGCCACGATCAACAAGGCGATGGAGATCAACGATGTGCCCGTGGTCATCGACTTCCGGGTGCACCGAGACGCCATGGTCTGGCCGATGGTCGCCGCCGGCACCAGCAACGACGAGATCAAGTACGCGCGAGACCTCGCGCCCCAGTTCGACGAGGACGACCTCTGATGTCCACCCACACCCTTTCGGTGCTGGTCGAGAACAAGCCCGGCGTCCTGGCCCGGATCGCGGGGCTGTTCAGCCGCCGCGGCTTCAACATCGAGTCGCTGGCCGTGGGACCGACCGAGCACCCCGAGGTCTCCCGGATGACCATCGTGGTCAATGTCGAGGACTCGCCCCTGGAGCAGGTCACCAAGCAGCTCAACAAGCTGATCGAGGTGCTCAAGATCGTCGAGCTCGACGACGAGGCGTCGGTGCACCGCGAGCTGATCCTGGTCAAGGTCGCGGCCACCGCCGAGACCCGCGGCCAGATCCTCGACGTGGTCCAGCTGTTCAAGGCCAGCGTGGTCGACGTCGCCACCGACGCCGTCACCGTCCAGGTGATCGGCAACAGCGCCAAGATCGCCGACGTGCTGAGGATCCTCGAGCCGTTCGGGATCCGCGAGCTCGTCCAGTCCGGCATGGTCGCGATCGGCCGTGGCTCCCGCTCGATCTCCGAGCGAACGCTCCGACCGGTGGCCGTGCCCACCCCACCCGCAGTCGGATGACCTGTCCGCGTTGAGGAGGTCGCGCAGCGACCGTCTCGAAACCTCGTAAGTTTTCCTCGTCAACACAACCGAAGGAGAAGCCCCCGTGGCTGAGATGTTCTACGACGACGACGCCGACCTGGCTTTGATCCAGGACAAGAACGTCGCGGTGATCGGCTACGGCAGCCAGGGCCACGCCCACGCGCTGTCGCTGCGCGACTCCGGTGTCGACGTACGCGTCGGGCTGCAGCCCGGCTCGAAGAGCCGGGCCAAGGCGGAGGCCGAGGGGCTGCGCGTGGTCACTCCTGCCGAGGCGGCCGAGGAGTCCGACGTGATCGTGATCCTCGCCCCCGACCAGCACCAGCGGAAGCTGTACGCCGAGGAGATCGAGCCGCAGCTCGCGCCTGGCGACACCCTGGTCTTCGGCCACGGCTTCAACATCCGGTTCGGCTACATCACCCCGCCCGAGGGCGTGGACGTGTTCATGGTCGCCCCGAAGGGCCCCGGGCACCTGGTCCGCCGGGAGTACGTCGACGGGCGCGGCGTGCCCGTCCTCGTCGCCGTCGAGAAGGACGAGTCCGGCACCACGTGGCCGCTCGCGCTGTCCTACGCCAAGGCGATCGGCGGCCTGCGCGCCGGCGGCATCAAGACGACGTTCACGGAGGAGACCGAGACCGACCTCTTCGGCGAGCAGGCGGTGCTGTGCGGCGGTGCCTCGCAGCTGGTGATGTACGGCTTCGAGGTGCTCACCGAGGCCGGCTACCAGCCCGAGGTCGCCTACTTCGAGTGCCTCCACGAGCTCAAGCTGATCGTGGACCTCATGTACGAGGGCGGGATCGCCAAGCAGCGCTGGTCGGTCTCCGACACCGCCGAGTACGGCGACTACGTCTCCGGCCCCAGGGTCATCGACGAGCGGGTCAAGGAGCACATGAAGGACGTCCTGACCGACATCAAGAACGGCTCGTTCGCGCAGCGGTTCATCGACGACCAGGACGCCGGCTCACCGGAGTTCACCAAGTTCCGCGAGCAGGCCGAGCAGCACCCGATCGAGACGACCGGCCGCGAGCTCCGCAAGCTGATGGCGTGGGTGAAGTCCCACGACTCCGACTACGTCGAGGGCAGCTCCGCGCGGAGCTGAGCTCCACCCTAGGGACGGTCGTGTCTGCACCGTCCGGTGCTCGTGCCGGCGTCACGGGCGCCTGAATCCGCAAACCGAGGTCAGGGGGCGGGTCCTTTCCGTACCGTGGGTTCGACCGGGGCGGAGGTGAGACCTTGACGAGCGAGCTGAGTGGTGTGCGCCTCCTGGCACGCGATGACGTTCAGCGATTGGAAGCCATCTTCCGGCTCGCTCCGTTGGGCATCGGCATCGTCGACCTCCAGGGCCGCACCATCATGTCCAACGACACGCTGTGCCGGTGGCTGGGCTACTCCGAGGATGAGTTCGCGGAGATGTCCTGGACGGAGTTCACCCACCCCGACGACGTGGCCGCCAACGTGGAGATGGTGCGGCGCCTGGTGGCCGGTGAGGTCCAGACCTCCACCCTCGAAAAGCGGTTCATCGCCAAGGACGGCACTCTGAGGTGGGCGCGGCTGTACGCCTCGGTGGTGCGCCAGGAGGCCTCAGAGAACCCCTATCTCATCGGGATCGTCGAGGACATCACCGAACGCAGGTCACTTGAAGAGAACCTTCGTGCCGCTGAGGAGGAGTACCGGCTGCTCGTCGAGCGCGTGCCGGCGGTGGTCTACGTCTCCGACGTCGGCGCCGAGGGCATCTGGCGCTACGTCAGCCCGAAGATCGAGGAGATGCTCGGGTTCACGGCCGAGGAGTGGATGGCCGACCCTGGGCTCTGGCTGCGCCAGGTGCACCCCGATGACCGTGAGTGCGCTCTGCAGGCCGAGGACCTGGCCGCAGTCGGCCTGTTCGAGCAGTCCACGAGCTACCGGATGCTGCACCGCAACGGGCAGGTGGTCCACGTTCGCGACGACGCGACGGCCGTGGTCCGCGGCGACTCCGGCCCTGTCTGGCACGGGGTGCTGGTCGACGTCACCAGGGAGAAGCACCTCGAAGTGGAGCTGGGGCACCAAGCGCACCACGATCCGCTGACCGGCCTTCCGAACCGGACCGAGTTCCACCATCTGGTGGAGCGTGCGCTGCGTCTAGCCGACGAGCGAGGCACCGAGGTGGCCGTGCTCTTCATCGACCTCGACCGGTTCAAGGACATAAACGACAGCTTCGGGCACAGCTACGGCGACCAGGTCATCGTCGAGGCTGCCCGCCGGATCGCGTCCTGCATACGCGCCAGCGACCACGCCGCCCGATTGGGCGGCGACGAGTTCGCCATTCTCGCTGAGGGCGCCGGGACGGCGGAGCTCGCGAGGCTGGCCACCCGGGTGCTGACGAGCCTCACCGACAGACCGGTACAGCTCAGCGAGGTCATGGTCACCGTCGGAGCGAGCATCGGCATCGCGGCCGCCACGCGCGGCGAGGACGCAGACACCGTGCTGCGCAACGCTGACCTTGCGATGTACCAGGCCAAGCGCCTGGGCGGAGGGCTGGCGGTGCCGTACCAACCGGAGCTCCACGACGCGGTCGTGACCCGGTTCCGCACCCATGGGGCACTGCAGAAGGCGATCGCAAGCGATGGCATCGACGTGGCCCTGCAGCCGATCGTCGAGCTGGACACGGGGAACATCGTGGGCATCGAGGCCCTGGCGCGGTGGACGGATCCTGAGCTGGGTCCCGTGCCACCGGCCCGCTTCATCCCGGTGGCCGAGCAGACCGGCCTGATCCGAGACCTCGGCCGTCGCATGCTCCACCGGGCCTGTGCGGACCTGACCACGTGGCGGACGCTGATGAACTCATCCGCGTACGTCTCCATCAACGCCTCGCCCCTGCAGCTCGACGGCACCTACCTGGACGACGTCGAGCTCGCACTCTCGACCGCCGGCCTTGAGGCCTCGGCCCTGGTGATCGAGGTCACCGAAGGCGTCATGCTCGACCACCATGCCCGTGAGTGCCTGTCCGAGCTGCGCAGCCGCGGGGTCCGGGTGGCCATCGACGACTTCGGGACCGGCTACTCGTCGCTGAGCTACATCCGCGACCTGCCGGTGGACATCGTGAAGATCGACCGGTTGTTCCTTCGCCCCGGGCCCCAGGGGGCGGCGAACGACCAGCCGGTCCTCCGGGCCATCGTCGACCTCGTCAACAGCCTCGGACTCGTGTCGCTCATCGAAGGCGTCGAGGGCGCGCCGGACCTGGCCATCGCGCGTCTCGCCGGCGCCAAGCACGCCCAGGGCTATCTGTTCGGGCGGCCTGCTCCGCTGACGGAGCTGCTCGCCAGGTCGATGAGGCCGGCTTCCGCGCGCAGCTAGCACGCGGTCAGCAGTGGCGCCACTGCTGGGAGATCCACCGCGCCCAGCCACCCTCGGCAGCGTGCGTGGTGTGCGCACCGTCCAGGAGGGTTCCTGGGTGCGCCCTGACGTAGGCCGGCCAGTTGGCGACGCAGGTGTCCGGACGTGACTTCGCCAAAGCCGCCATCCATCTCGCCACCCGGGTGGACGACTCGGTGACCACCACCGGGTCGGTGCCGATCTCGTAATAGGGCTGCACGAGCATGACTGTGGTGCTGGTCGGCACGCTCTTGACGATCCGGACCAGGTCGCGAGAACGGAACGACGGCGCCGGGCTGGTCCCCAGCTCGATGATGAGCCCGACGGGCTGGCCATGCCCGGCCCGGAAGAAGTCCAGACGCTTTTTGAGGGCCGTCAGCTTCCGGGCCGGCTCGCCGTCCAGGGTGAACTCACGGTGCCGCCGAGCGAGCTCGTCGCCGCCCCGCCACGTCAGCGAGTCGCCGATCATCACCACCCCGCCTCCGGCCGGCTGCGCGTTGGGGTCGAACACACACGCGTCGTCGACGTAGATGTGACGCGGGCGATGGGGGCACTGCGTGCTGGACCGCAACGAGGTCTCATCCGTCAGCGTGGCGCCGTCGGCAGCGGCCCGCTGAGTGAGCTCGTCGGCGCGTTGCGGCGTCAGGCACTCGTCGTAGTAGCCCTCCTCCTCGAGGAGGTTCACGTAGACGAGTCCGGTGGTCAGGCACTGGGGCGCGTTGTAGACCACGGTGGCGCTGCGATCCGGCATGGACGCGCAGTAGTTGACCTCTGGGATCCAGAGCCGGAGCAGCGCCGTGCACTGCCGGGCGTCGATCGTGGAGACGAACCCGTAGCCGCTGGGTTGGCCGCGGAGGGCGCACGCCTCGGCGCCGATGCTCCTCCGGAACGGGACCGCCCTCTTGACACAGTCGGTCCTGGAGCAGCCGTGACCCTTGGTGAACTTTCGGCCCAGCAGCTCACAGTCGGACCGGCTGAGCCTGACGTCGTAGGTGGTGGAGCTGCCCGTCCCCGCGTCCGCAGCTTTCCTCGGCTGGATCACGGTGGACGGCGCGGAGCTGCGCGTCCCCGCTTCCGCGGAGTTCGCCGACTGGATCGCGACGCTCGCCGGCCCGATCAGGAAGAGGATCGCCAGTGCGGCAACGAGACGACGCAGGGCATCGCGTCGGCGTGCGGTCGTCATCTGTTGCGGATCCCCGTGAGCAGGGGCGTCTCCCGAACATCGACGCCTGTGTGAGTGTGGACGGGGGAACGATAGGTCATCGGACCGGGTCGTCGCCCAATCTCTCTCCAACCGGTCTAAATGTCTCCGACGACCTGACTCAACCCCCGAGTGGGACGGCCGTGGAGGACGAGGCGCCGTAGTTGTGCCGCGCTGGGGTCAAGGCTCGGACCTTGGTGGCGTGGCCGGTGCGCAGTGAGGTCGTGGCGAGGCCGTCCACGGTCGTGAGCGTGGTCCCGGGGACCTTCCGCCACTGTCCGTCGACCAGTCGCTCGAGACGGACCAGGATGCCGTCCGAGCGGGACCAGCCGTGCGGGCTCTGCTCGCGGACCTGCATGGTGAGGCGGGAGCGGCCGTCCCCGAGCACCTGCCGCGACAGGGAGGTCCGGGTGGCGGCGGGGCGGACCTCGAAGGTGGTGTCGGGCAGCCGGTAGGGGATCTGGACGCCGGGGACGACCTGCCAGAAGCCGGTGCCGCGCACCGTGTAGGTGCCCGTCCTCTCCGAGCCGCAGAACTGCACAGCGACGGTCCCCGACCTCGGGGAGGTGGCCGAGGTGAGGACCGTGCCCTGCGACGTGGCCCCCACCGGGTTGAAGACCTGGACCTCCAGCCGCCAGTACGACGTGCCGGGGCTGACCTGGAGGTCGTAGCTGATCTGGTGCTGCTGGCACTGGTTGTAGAGGACGACGTCGCTGGTCGAGGTCGAGCCCGTGACGTCCGCCGACGCCGGCGCGGCGACTGCCACGGAGGCGGCGGCGAGCAGGACGGGGAGGGCGAGACGCCGGAGGTGGAGCATGCTCTTCACGCTAACGACGGCGCCTGCCGTCCGCGTCGGCCCAGGGGCGGACGTCCGCCTCCGACCAGGGTCGGAGGTTGCCGTGACGTGGCGACGCCGTACGACGCGGACGAGGACCCCCGGCGCTGTGCCCGCCGGGGGTCCTCTCGTGCAGCCTGGTGCCGACCGAGGTCACTTCACCTCGGACCGCATCACCATCACCAGGCCGACGACCAGGGGCACGACCAGCCAGATGACGCCGGAGACGCCCAGGTGTGCCCAGTCCGAACCGTCCATGCCGCCGTCGTACAGCTGGCCCTGGGCCCAATTGAAGTCGAGCCACGGCTGGGCCTTCTCCCACCAGCTCTGGAACGACGCGAGCAGCATCGACAACGTGGGAAGCACGAACGAGTAGACGACGAAGCCGACGATCGCGCCCGGGGAGTTGCGGATCAGCACGCCGAGCATGAAGCCGATCAGCAGGTTCAGCACGTTGGCCAGGACCAGGCTGGACATCTGGTCTCCGGAGATGTCCCAGACGGTCGGGACGCCGGCGATGGAGGTGCCGACCACGTTGCCGAGCGCGCCGATGGCGAGCGCGACCCCGATCGAGACGGCACCGAGCGCCATGGAGACGATCATCTTCGCCCAGATCACCCGGCCGCGGTGCGGCACGAGGGTGAACGTCGTCAGTCCGCTGCGCTGGCTCCACTCGCTGGTGACCGAGAGGATGGCCATCACCGGCAGGAGCAGCGTCATCGGGATGCCGATCGCGGCGCCGAAGCTGTCGTAGGTCAGCGCGCTGTCGGGGGCGAACGCGATCACGCTCACGGTTGCGATCAGCGCGCTGGCGGCGATGCTCACCATCAGCCAGAAGCCGGCGCGGGTGTTGAACATCTTGGTGAGCTCCACCCCCAGCAGCCGGGTGAACGGGATCGGCTCGGGGACGGCCCGGGCCACCGGGGCCGGGGCGGCGCGGTCGAGGGTGGTGGCGGTCATGCTGCATCTCCTACTCGGGAAGTCTCTGCGGTGAGCTCGAGGAACATCTCCTCGAGGCCGGCGCCGTCGGCGGCGCGCAGCTCGGTCAGGGCTATGCCGGCAGCGAGTGCGACCTTGCCGACCTGGTCTCTCTCGGCCTCGGCGCGCAGCGCGTCACGGCCCGAGGGAACCGTGTGGATGCCGTTGGTCTCCAGCGCCAGCGCCAGCTCGGCGATCTCGCTCGAGCGGACCAGGGTGCCCGCGGTGGCGAGCAGCTCGGCCTTGGTGCCCTGGGCCACGATCCGGCCCTGCCCGATGACGACCAGGTCATCCGCGATGACCTCGATCTCGTGCAGGAGGTGCGAGGAGAGCAGCACGGTGCCGCCCTTGTTCGCGAAGCTGGTGAGCAGGTCGCGCATCCAGCGGATGCCGGCCGGGTCGAGGCCGTTGGCGGGCTCGTCGAGGATCAGGACCTCGGGGTCGCCGATCAGCGCGGTGGCGATGCCGAGCCGCTGGCGCATGCCGAGCGAGTAGTTCTTCACGCGACGCCCGGCCTCGGTCGGGGTCAGCGAGACCGTCTCGAGCATCTCGTCGACCCTGGACGTCGGCAGCCCCATGGTGCGGGCGGCGACCCGGAGGGTCTCGCGGCCGGTACGGCCGGCGTGCTGGGCGGAGGCGTCGAGGAGAACGCCGACCTCGCGACCCGGGTTGGGCAGGTCGGCGTACCGACGGCCGAGCACGGTGGCCGAGCCGGAGGTCGGCGGGGTCAGCCCGACCATGACGCGCATGGTCGTGGACTTCCCGGCGCCGTTGGGGCCGAGGAACCCGGTCACCCGGCCCGGCTGGGCGGTGAAGGACACATGGTCGACGGCGAGGAGGCCGCCGTAGGTTCTGGTGAGTGCGGTGACAGTGATCATGGCTTGAGCCTCGCTGCGACGACCCCTCCGCCACATCGGGGAAGGGTCCCCCACCACCCCTTGCCGGACCCTGAGGATCCTCGGGGTCAGCCCCGAGGGCCGGGGCGGGGCCCAGGGCCGGCCTGCCCCGCTGAATCTGGTGCTTCCCCGCAGAACCTTCAGCGGGGGAGCGTGAGTTTCACCGGGTACCCGGTGAATCTGGCGGCAGGACCGAGTGAGGGCTACCTCACTAAGGTTAGGCTTGCCTAAATAACCACGGTACAGTCGCCGCCGTGTTCGCGAACTACCTGATCGGGCTCCGCGAGGGGCTCGAGGCAGCGTTGGTCGTCAGCATCCTGGTCGCCTACCTCGTGAAGACCGAGCGGCGCCACCTGCTGCCCCGGATCTGGCTCGGCGTTTTGGTCGCCGTCGCCGTCAGCCTGGCCTTCGGCGCGGCCCTCACCTGGGGCCCTCGAGGGCTCACCTTCGAGGCCCAGGAGGCGATCGGCGGCAGCCTGTCGATCATCGCGGTCGGCTTCGTGACCTGGATGATCTTCTGGATGGCCCGGGCCGCCCGCAGTCTCGGCGGCGAGCTGCGCGGGCAGGTCGACGCCGCCGCGGACGGCGGCCGCTGGTCGCTCGCCGTCGTCGCCGTGCTGGCGGTCGGCCGCGAGGGGCTCGAGACCGCGCTGTTCCTCTGGGCGGCGACCAAGGCGGGCACCCGCGAGAGCGTCGGCACCGTCACCCCGACCTGGGAACCACTGCTCGGTGCCGGCCTCGGCATCCTCACCGCGGTTGTCCTGGGCTACCTGATCTACCGCGGCGCGGTCACCATCAACCTGACCAGGTTCTTCACCTGGACCGGCGCCTTCCTGATCCTGGTCGCGGCCGGCGTGCTCGCCTATGGCATCCACGACCTCCAGGAGGCGCGGTTCCTGCCCGGCCTCCACCACCTGGCCTTCGACGTGTCCGACACCGTCGACGTCAACTCCTGGTGGGGCACGTTGCTCAAGGGGATCTTCAACTTCTCCCCGGCCACCACCAAGCTCGAGGCCGCCGCGTGGCTTCTCTACGCCGTCCCGACCATGACCCTCTTCCTGATCGGCGTCCGCCGACGTACGCCGACCGCGCCGGCTGCGGCCACACCCCGCCAGCCAGCCGGCTCCACCCACTGAGTCACCTTCGTCCGAGAGAGAGCACATCCATGAGCAAGACCCTGGTCACGACCGCCCTCGTGGTGGCGGTGCCGTTCCTCGCCGCGTGCACCGAGAACTCTGGCGGGCCCGGCGGTGCTGCCGACGAGGGCAACCCGCGGGCCATGAGCGTGGAGTCCTCCGACAGCGAGTGCAACGTCTCGGCTGCCTCGGCGCCGGCCGGGACGCTCACCTTCGAGGTCACCAACACCGGTTCCCGGGTCACCGAGTTCTACCTGCTCGGCGACGACGGGCTGCGGATCGTCTCCGAGGTGGAGAACATCGGACCCAACCTCAACCGCGAGATGACGGTCAATGCGCCGGCCGGCGCCTACTTCACCGCCTGCAAGCCGGGCATGAAGGGTGAGGGCATCCGCGCCGACTTCACGGTCACCGAGTCCGACGACGAGCCGACCACGAGCGCCGACGAGCAGCAGCTGATCGACCAGGCGGTGGCCAACTATGCGGCGTACGTCCAGGATCAGTCCGACCAGCTGCTCGCCAAGACCGAGCAGTTCGTCAACCTCTACAAGGCTGGCGACGACGAGGTCGCCCGCGCGCTCTACGCCGTGGCCCGCACCCACTGGGAGCGGATCGAGACCGTGGCCGAGTCGTTCGGCGACCTCGACCCCAAGCTGGACGTCCGCGAGGCCGACCTCGAGCCCGGCCAGGAGTGGACCGGCTGGCACCGCATCGAGAAGGACCTGTGGCCCGAGCGTGCAGAGAAGTACACCGCACTCACCACGGAGGAGCGCGCAACGTACGCCGACGACCTGCTCGGCAACACTCAGACGCTGCACGAGCGGGTGCAGAAGCTGACCTACACCGTCGACCAGATCGCCAACGGGTCGCGCGGACTGCTCGAGGAGGTTGCCCTCTTCAAGGTCACCGGTGAGGAGGAGTACTGGTCGCACACCGACCTGTGGGACTTCCAGGCCAACGTCGACGGTGCCCGGGTCGGCTACGAGGGCGTCAAGCCGATCCTCGAGCAGAAGGATCCCGCCCTGGCCACCGAGCTCGACACCCGGTTCGAGGACCTCCAGGCGCTGCTGGACGCGCAGCGGGTGGGCGACGGCTTCAAGCTGTACGACGAGCTCACACCTGACGAGGTCAAGCAGCTCGCGGACGCGGTCAACGCCCTCTCCGAGCCTCTCTCCCGGCTCACGGCCGCCGTCCTGAGCTGACATGGAGACGACCGACGACGCCCGAAGCCGGGGCATCTCCCGGCGCGGACTCCTCGGCGGCAGCGCGGCCGCGGCCGGCGTGGTCGGCGCCTTCGCGGTGGGCCGCTCCAGCGAGGGCTCGACCGCCGAGCCGGCGTCTCGGTCCGCGTCGTACGACTTCCGCGGCCAGCACCAGGCCGGAATCGTCACCCCGGCCCAGGACCGGCTGCACTTCGCGGCGTTCGACGTCACCACCAACGACCGCGACCGGCTCGTCACCCTGCTTCGGCAGTGGACCGAGGCGGCCGAGCGGATGACCGCCGGCAAGCCCGCGGGCAGCGTCGGCCCGGTCGAGGGCGCCTCGAACCTGCCGCCCGATGACACCGGCGAGGCAATCGGGCTCTCGCCGCAGGGGCTGACGATCACGTTCGGCTTCGGACCCTCGCTGTTCCGGGACGCCGACGGGAAGGACCGCTTCGGCCTCGCTGACCGCCAGCCAGCGGCGCTCCGCACGCTCCCGCACTTCCCCGTGGATGCGCTCGACCCGGCGCGCTCGTACGGCGACCTGTGCATCCAGGCCTGCGCCGACGACCCGCAGGTCGCGGTGCACGCGATCCGCAACCTGGCCCGGATCGGCTTCGGCACCGTCGCTGTGCGCTGGTCGCAGCTGGGCTTCGGCCGTACCTCGACCACCTCGACCAGCCAGTCCACGCCGCGGAACCTGTTCGGGTTCAAGGACGGCACCAAGAACATCAAGGCCGAGGAGACCAGCGCCGTCGCCGAGCACGTCTGGGTCGCTGCCGGTGACGACCCGAAGGCCGACTGGCTGGCCGGCGGCTCCTACCTCGTTGCGCGCCGCTTCAACATGACCATCGAGGTCTGGGACCGGCAGCCGCTCGGCGACCAGGAGGCGTTCGTCGGCCGCACCAAGGACACCGGCGCACCGCTCTCGGGCGGCGGCGAGTTCACCAAGCCCGACTTCGACATGCCGGGCAGCGAGGAGCTGCCGGTCATCGCTCCCGATGCGCACGTGCGCCAGGTCCACCCGGACTTCAACAACGGCGCGCGGATGCTCCGCCGCGGCTACAACTTCGTCGACGGCAGCAACGCCATCGGCGGCCTCGACGCCGGCCTGTTCTTCCTGGCTTTCGTGCGCAACCCCGACACCCACTTCATCCCGATCCAGACCAAGATGGCGGCCAACGACGCGCTGATGGAGTACCTCAAGGTCAACGGCTCGGCCCTCTTCGCCGTACCTCCCGGCATCGGCGAGGGCGAGTACGTCGGTCAGGCGCTCTTCTCGTAGCACGCCGATGAGTCCTGGCCGCCCGGCCGGTCGGTACTGACATGACCGATCCCAGCAAGGCATTCCACGGCTTCGCGGTGCCCGACCCGGACGCCGCCCGCGCCTTCTACTCCGACGTGCTCGGCATCGAGGTGACCGAGGAGAACGACATCCTGCGGCTGCACCTCGGCGGCGGCACGCCCACGATCGTCTACCCGAAGCCCGACCACGTGCCCGCGACCTACACGGTGCTCAACTTCCCGGTGCCCGACGTCGACGCCGCCGTCGACGAGCTCACCGCCCAGGGCGTGGTCTTCGAGCACTACGAGGGGACGCCCATCGAGACCGACGAGAAGGGGGTGTTCCGTGGCGGCGGTCCGCTGATCGCCTGGTTCACCGATCCGGCCGGCAACATCTTCTCGGTCATCGCGGAGGAGTGAGCGCCAGCAATCGGTCGACGCCCACGTCTTCGAGGAACCGGACGTCGTGGCTGACCACCAGCAGCGCGCCGCGATAGGCGGACAGCGCGGTGACCAGGGCGTCGTACGACGCCAGGTCGAGGTTGTTCGTCGGCTCGTCGAGCAGCACCAGCTGCGGTGCGGGGTCGGCCAGCAGGAGCGAGGCCAACGTCGCACGGAACAGCTCGCCGCCGGACAGCGTGCCGACCGGCTGCTCGGCGGCCGCACCGCGGAACAGGAACCGCGCCAGCTGCGCGCGGATGCGGTTCACCTCGACGCCCGGCGCCCGGAGCGCGACGTTGTCGAACACCGAGAGGTCGCCGTCGAGCAGGTCGAGCCGCTGGGGGAGCATCGCGGTCGGAACGTGGGTGGTCACCGAGCCGGACCGCGGCGGCACGGTGCCGACGATCGTGTCGATGAGGGTGGTCTTGCCGGCCCCGTTCGGGCCTGCCACGGCGACCCGGTCCGGGCCGCGCAGGTCCAGGTCGATCGCGGCACCAGTGCGGATCACCAGCTCATCGGTGGTGAGCACGATCCGGCCACGCGGCACCACGATGGCCGGCCGGTCGACCTGGATGGTGCGGCTCTGACGCAGCCGTGCCTCGGCTTCGTTCAGCCGGCCCCGGGCTGCCTCGAGCCGGTCCTCGTGCACCTTGCGGTACGACGCGGCTGACTTCTCCGAGCGGTTCTTCCAGAAGTCCCTGGCACCCCTGCCCATGTTCGTGCGCGCCGCGTTGCGGACGCCCTGGAGCCGTCGCTCGGCGATCACTCGCTCGGCCTCGACGCGGTCGGCCTTCTGCCGACGCAGGTCCGCCCGGGCGGCGGTCACGGTCCGCTCGGCGGCCTCCTTCTCGGCCTCGACCTGCGCGCGGTAGGCCGAGAACCCGCCGCCGTACCACCGCACGGCGCCGTCGTGGAGCTCGCCGATCCGGTCCACGCGCTCCAGCAGCTCCCGGTCGTGGCTGACCACGAGCAGGGTGCGCGACCAGGCGCCGAGCACGTCGTACAGCTTGCTGCGGGCAGCGACGTCGAGGTTGTTGGTCGGCTCGTCGAGGAGCAGTACGTCGGGACGGCGTAGCAGCAGCCGGGCCAGCCCGAGCCGGACCACCTCACCACCGGACAGCTCGCCGAGCCGGCGACCGAGGACGTCGGCCGGCAGACCGAGCCGCTCGAGCTCGGCGGTGGCGCGCTCCTCGACGTCCCAGTTGTCGCCGACGGCCTCGACGTCCGCCGGTTTGCCGCAGCCGCGATCGAGTGCGCGCAACGCCCTCAGCGCACGGCCGATGCCAAGGAAGTCGTCGACCCGCCTGGCGTGGTCGAGGGTGAGGTCCTGCGGGAGGTAGCCGACCTCGCCGGTCGCGGTCACCGAGCCGGACGTCGGCCGCAGCTCACCGGCCGCCAGGCGGAGCAGGGTGGACTTGCCGGAGCCGTTCGCGCCGACCAGCCCGGACCGACCATGGGAGACCAGGAGGTCCAGGCCGTCGAGTGCGACGGTGCCGTCGGGCCAGGTCAGGCTGACGCCGGAGAAGGTGAGGATGCTTGGGACAGGGGTGGTCACGGTGACTCCTCGCAAGAGGCGGGCATGCATGGTCACCGGTTCACTTCACGGCTCGAGGGTAGGTCGGACCACGCCGCAGACGCACCCGATTTAGCCGCACGACAGGGGTAGGGTGAGCGGCTGCACAGCGTCGTGCATTCTTCTCACGCACCCAGCCGCAAATCCCGAGGACACCGCTGTGAGCACTCCTGCCGTTCCCGTGGCAGCCGACCATGTGGCACCTCGGCCCGTCGTACTCATCGCCGAGGAGCTCAGCCCGGCGACGATCGAGGAGCTCGGGCCGGACTTCGACATCCGGCACTGCAACGGCGCCGACCGCTCCGAGCTGCTCGCCGCGTTGCCCGAGGCCGCCGCGCTGCTGGTCCGCTCGGCCACCTCCGTGGACGCCGAGGTGCTCGCGGCCGCCCCCCGCCTCAAGGTGGTGGCCCGGGCCGGGGTCGGGCTCGACAACGTCGACGTCCGCGCCGCGACCCAGTCCGGCGTCATGGTGGTCAACGCCCCGACGTCCAACATCGTCTCGGCCGCGGAGCTCGCGGTGGCGCTGATGCTCGCCGCGGCCCGGCACGTCTCACCCGCGCACGCCGCGCTCCGCCTGGGTGAGTGGAAGCGGTCGAAGTACAACGGGATCGAGCTCTACGAGAAGACCGTCGGCATCGTGGGTCTCGGCCGGATCGGGGTGCTGGTCGCGCAGCGCCTGAGCGCGTTCGGGATGACCGTGATCGCCTACGACCCCTACGTGCAGGCCGGCCGGGCCGCACAGATGGGGGTGCGGCTGGTCGACCTCGACACCCTGCTCGACGAGGCGGACTTCATGTCGGTGCACCTGCCCAAGACCCCCGAGACCCTCGGGCTGATCGGGGATGCGGAGCTGCACAAGGTCCGCCCGCACCTGGTGCTCGTCAACGCCGCACGCGGCGGCATCGTCGACGAGGTCGCCCTCTACGCAGCCCTCAAGGAGGGCCGGATCGCCGCGGCCGGGCTCGACGTGTTCGCCAGCGAGCCGTGCACCGACAGCCCACTGTTCGAGCTCGACAACGTCGTCGCCACACCGCACCTCGGCGCGTCCACGGACGAGGCCCAGGAGAAGGCCGGCCTCGCGGTGGCGCGTTCGGTGCGGCTGGCGCTCTCCGGTGAGCTGGTGCCGGACGCGGTCAACGTGCAGGGCGGCCTCATCGCCGAGGAGGTGCGCCCGGGCATCCCGCTCACCGAGAAGCTGGGCCGCATCTTCACCGCCCTGGCCGGCGAGGTCGCCCAGCAGGTCGACGTCGAGGTGCGGGGGGAGATCACCGACTTCGACGTCAAGGTGCTCGAGCTGGCCGCACTCAAGGGGATCTTCACCGACGTCGTCGAGGACCAGGTCTCCTACGTGAACGCGCCGCTGCTCGCCGCCGAGCGCGGCACCGCCGTACGCCTGGTCACGGAGCCGGAGAGCCCCGACCACCGCAACCTGATCACCATCCGGGGGACGCTGGCCGACGGTGTGCAGGTCTCGGTCAGCGGCACCCTCGTCGGGGTCCACCAGCACGAGCGGCTCGTCGAGGTGAACGGGTTCGACGTCGACCTCGTGCCGACCGAGCACCTGGCGTTCTTCAAGTACGAGGACCGGCCGGGCATGGTCGGCACCGTCGGCGGCATCCTCGGGGCCGCCGGGGTCAACATCGCGGGGATGCAGGTCGCGCGCGACGCCAAGGGCGGCCACGCACTGGTCGCGCTGTCGGTCGACTCGGCCATCCCGGCCGACACGCTGCTGGAGATCGAGCACGCGATCGACGCGGTCTCGGTCCGCGCCGCCGACCTCGTCTAGGCGCTCAGGCCACCATCACCCGGCCGCTCGACCGGCCGTGGTCCGGGCTGCCTCGACGCCACGACCGCCCAGGCCTCGGCGATCCGGCGTACGGCGTCCTCGAGCTCGTCGACCCGGCGGGTCCACGGGATCCGGAGCGAAGCGGTCGAGGCGGCGCCGTCGGGGGCGAAGACCGGCCCCGGCGCGATGATGACGCCGTGCTGCTCGGCCTCGTCGGCCAGCGGAGCCAGACCCAGCCCGGCGACCGGGCCCGAGGCAGCTCGCACCAGAGCGAGAGGCCACACGCCCGGCACCCGGAACCGCCACTCAGGCAGGCGTTCGCGGACCGCGGCCACCAGCGCGTCGCGTTGCTCGCGGAGCCGGGCGCGATGGCCCCCGAGGGTCGCGTCCGGGGCGTCGAGCAGCCGGAGCAGGGCCAGCTGCTCCATGGACCGGTACGCCGAGGTCGAGGGTGACGCGCGCCAGGGTGAGCCGCTCCATCTGCCCGAGCGGCGCGCGCACCAGCCGACCCTGAGCCCGCCGCCAGAAGGCGGCTTGCTCGCGGGCTGCCGACGGTGACGTGTCGGGCGCGTAGGACGCGAATGGGGCGGGCATGCGCCTGCCCCTCCAGGGCCAGCTGCTGGTGCGACTCGTCGACGACCGGCGGTGACGTGGGCCGAACGACGACGGGAGCTCGTGCCGGCGTACCGCTCCCGGGCTCGCTGTCGTCCATCAGGAGGCCGGTCGGGTTGTGGAAGTCGGGGATCAGGTAGGCCAGTCGCGGCGCCACCATGGCGGAGCGTGGCCGCGGTGGCGTCGAGGTCCCGGCCGTCGGGGTCGACCTCGGTGGTCGCCAGCCTGGCGCCGGCGCCGCGGATCCGCTCGGCGGCGTTGGGGTAACCCGGCGTCTCGATCAGCACCCGGTCGCCGCGGCCGGTCAGCGCCTGGGCCACGATCGAGACTCCCGACAGCGCGCCCGGGGTGACCATCACCTGGGCCGGGTCGGTCGGCAGTCCGCGCGCGTCGTACAGCGCGGCGATCGCGGTCTGGAGCTCGGCAGCCGGCGGGGAAGTAGCCGTGCCCGCCGAGATAGGCGGGCAGCGGGTCGTACCGCCTCGGCGTACGCCGTCGCGATCTGTGGCGGGGCGAACGGTGCCGCGCAGTTGAGGTCGATGGCCTCCCGGTCGCTCTGAAGCGTGGGGCAGCGCCCGGTCGTGGGCTCTTGCAGCCGGCCACCGGGCCGCCGACGCCGTGTCGGTGCCGGACCCCTGCCGCGCCTCCGTGCGTATCCCGCCTCGCGAACGGCGCCGCTGTAGGCGCGCGTGACGGTGGTCCGCCGGACACGCCCAGCGCACTCGAGTCAGCGCCCGACTCGCGATGGTGGAGCCGGGTGCCGACCGGCGGCATCCGGCCGTCGCCGATGAGCAGCACGAGGCGCGTCAGCGAGGCCGGCGTTCGCGGGGTTGCGGTCGAAGCCGCGCGCCAGGGTGGACCACCCGGCGAGCGCTGATCGAGCGGTCCATGCAGTCCACACTCGCAGGGAATTGGCTCGTTGGCCGGAAGGCGCCACTCGGCGAACGATGGTGCCCGTGACCGCCGTCGCCCACCCTGGCCCGCCCGGGTCCTGGTCGACCTGGGCCGATCGCCCAGCGCTCCGCGAGGGCCGGCTGGCTCGCCGGCTGCCGCAGCTGGACGGGGGTCGGGCTCGACCCCTACGGGCGGTCGATCGCGCTGATGGACGAGGGGGGCCTCGGTCCTGGCGCCCTGGGAGCGTCGCCTGCACATGGGACTGACCCGGCACCTGCCGATCGACAGCTCGCGATGGGGGCCAGGCGCTCGGTGATCGGGCGATTTCGCGGTGCTGGTGCTCGTGGATCGGCAGGCCTCCGCGAGGTGCCCGGGTAGAGACCTCGAGGTAGGCGAGGGTCTCGTTGGCCTCGGCGTTGATCTTCGATCGAGGAGGTCGGCGTCGGGGACGGCCTGGAGCCGGGGTCTCGGCCAGCAGCAGGTCCAGCTCGGGCCCGTCGAAGTACGACGGAAGCGCTCTGGCTGCGCGGCGCTGTTGCGCCGTCGGCGGCCGGTCGCCATCTGCGGGCTCGGCGACCGCGATGTACATCGAGCGGCCCAGTCGGCCGCGGCACCCCCGCGACGGGCCTGATAGGACCGGCTTCGCCCGGCGATACCGGCTCTCGCAATCCGGCCTGGTCCAGCACCCTGCTGGAGACACGGTCGTGGTGATCGGCCTGCTGCTCGGTGGCGTCGCCGGCTTCGGCACCGTATCCTCTACGCCCTCGCCATCGGCCCGCTCACCCAGCTGATGCTCCCCGCCATGATCGTCGTACGTCACGCTGCACCCCCACGCTGACCCGTCACATGGTGGCCAGCTCGAGAGCACAGTGACTGTCGATTTTGGCCGCCCGGGCAGGGCCAGAAGTGACGGGTCACCGCGATCTGGAGGGCCAGAAGTGGCGGGTCAGCGTCGGGTGCAGCTAGCGCTTCGTGGCGATGATGGTCGCGGCGTCAGGGGCGACCATCACCTCGACCGCGGTGAAGCGGTCGTCGGTGAGCCAGTGCTCGCGCAGGGTGTCGACCCGGCCGCCGGTGATCGGGGGCCACTGCTCGCAGGGGACGAAGTCATCGAGGACGACGATGCCGCCGTCCTCGACCAGGTCGGCGATCGCATCGACGGTGACCTGGGTCGGCTCCCCGGAGTCGAGGAAGAGCAGCGAGTAGGGGCCCTTGTCGAGGAGCGTCGACCAGTCCGCGGCCAATACCTCGACCTGCTCGTCGTCGCGGAAGATCTCCGCGGCCGCCTCGGCCAGCTGGGGATCGAGCTCGGCGGTCACGATCCGCGCCTTCTCCCCGCGTACGCCGGAACGCAGCCAGGCGGTGCCGACCCCGCAGCCGGTGCCGAACTCGGCCATGGTGCCGTCGCGGGTTGCGGCCAGCATGGCCAGCAGCCGGCCGGTCTCGTTGCGGCAGAAGGACGCGTAGCCGGCCCGGCGCGACACGTCGAACGCGCGGTTCACTACGTCGGGCAGGTCGGGCGGATGGCTCACGTCCCGAGTCTTTCATCCCGGTACGGCCGTCTCGCATCTCGAACAGGATGCGATATCCGGTGCCACGCGAAGCACGGACGTCCTACGATCCATTCACCATGCGGAGCGTGTTCGTACTCATCGAGCGCCGCGGCGGGGCCTGACGAGAGGCCACCTCGCCGCGGTGGTCGGCGTTGTGTGGCTTCTCAATCCAGCTGAATCCAGCAACAGGTCGAGACGCCTCCGCGACGCGGACACTCTGCTCCATCAGCGTGATCCGCTTGCAGCACAGGTCATCCCTCGTGTGATCCACGAGTCGGCAGGTCCCCGTCACGGGGCGTCCTCGGCCAGACCCGACACCGACTCATTGCCCAATAATTCGGACGTCCCGAGGAGACAGAAATGATGTACGACATGTATCCCGACTGGGGGCCGGCCAGCCACCATCCCGACAACCCTCGCAGCTACGAGAACGTCAGCGCGGCCCTGCAGGCCTCGCTCGACCTGCGGGACAACGGCGGCGAACGCCCAGACGACAACTGACCTGAACTAGCCTCTCGCCCCATGACCTCCCCCTCCGCCGGCTCCGGCACCGTGCGGCTCGCCGTCATCCCCGGCGACGGCATCGGTCCCGAGGTGACCGCCGAGGCGCTCAAGGTGCTCGAGCTCGCTGCGCCGGCGGAGATCAAGTTCGAGCAGACCCGCTACGACCTCGGCGCGGAGCGCTATCTCGCGACCGGCGAGGTGCTGCCGGACTCGGTGCTCCGCGAGATCCGCGAGCACGACGCCATCCTGCTCGGTGCGGTCGGCGGCAAGCCCAACGACCCGAACCTGCCGCCGGGCATCCTCGAGCGCGGGCTGTTGTTGCGGCTGCGCTTCGAGCTCGACCACTACGTGAACCTGCGCCCCTCCCGGATCTTCCCCGGCGTCACCTCGCCGTTGCGCGACCCGGGTGAGGTCGACTTCGTCGTGGTCCGCGAGGGCACCGAGGGTCCCTACACCGGCAACGGCGGCGCACTGCGGGTCGGTACGCCGCACGAGATCGCCACCGAGGTCTCGGTCAACACGGCGTACGGCGTCGAACGGGTCGTCCGCGACGCGTTCGGCCGCGCCCAGCGCCGACCGCGCAGGCAGCTCACCCTGGTCCACAAGACCAACGTGCTGGTCAACGCCGGCTCGCTCTGGTGGCGGCTCGTCCAGGAGGTCGCCGCGGAGTTCCCGGACGTGGCGGTCGACTACATCCACGTCGACGCCGCGATGATCTTCATGACCACCGACCCGTCGCGCTTCGACGTGATCGTCACCGACAACCTCTTCGGCGACATCATCACCGACCTCGCCGCCGCGATCACCGGAGGCATCGGGCTGGCTGCCTCCGGCAACGTGAACCCGGACCGCACCGCGCCCAGCATGTTCGAGCCCGTGCACGGCTCTGCTCCCGACATCGCCGGCCAGCAGAAGGCCGACCCCACCGCCGCGATCCTCTCCGCGTCGATGCTGCTGGACCACCTCGGGTACGCCGACGCCGCAGCCACCGTCGAGGCCGCGGTGATGGCCGACCTGGCCGAGCGGACCGGCACGCGTCGCACCGCCGAGGTGGGCGACGCGATCGCCGCACGAGTAGCCGGCTGATCGCCCCAGCCCGCCTACTGTCCGTCTCTGAAAGCGACTACTTTGATGTCCATGGAGATCAGCACCACCCGGTCCGCCACGCCAGTCGACGATGCTCGGCTGGCCGAGATCCTGGCCAACCCGGGCTTCGGGACCTACTTCACCGACCACATGTTCACGGTCGAGTGGACGCCGGCCGACGGCTGGCACGACGCCCGGGTGACGCCGTACGGCCCGCTCACCCTCGATCCCGCCACCGCGGTGCTGCACTACGCGCAGGAGACCTTCGAGGGGATGAAGGCCTACCGGCACGAGGACGGCTCGATCTGGTCGTTCCGCCCCGAGGAGAACGCCGCGCGCAACGTCCGCTCCAGCCATCGGCTGGCGCTGCCGAAGCTCGAGCCCGAGGACTTCGTGCGGGCCGTCGACACGCTGGTCACCGTGGACCAGCGCTGGGTGCCCGACCAGGCGGGGGAGAAGAGCCTCTACGTGCGGCCGTTCACGTTCGCCTCGGAGAGCTTCCTCGGCGTCCGGCCCGCCCAGCACGTCACCTTCATGGTGATTGCGAGCCCGGCCGGCTCCTACTTCAAGGGCGGAGTCAAGCCGGTGACGCTCTGGCTGACCGAGGACTACACCCGGGCCGGCCGCGGCGGGATGGGGGCGGCCAAGACCGGTGGCAACTACGCCAGCTCGCTGGTGGCGCAGCAGGAGGCGACCGGCCAGGGGTGTGACCAGGTGGTCTTCCTCGACGCCGAGGAGGGGAACTACGTCGAGGAGCTCGGCGGCATGAACCTTTACTTCGCCTACGCCGACGGCCGGATCGTCACCCCCGCGCTCGGCACCATCCTCGAGGGAATCACTCGCGGGTCGATCATCGAGCTGGCCGGGAAGATGGGCCACCAGGTGGAGGAACGGAAGTTCTCGATCGACGAGTGGCGCGACGGCGTCACCAGCGGCGACATCACCGAGATCTTTGCCTGTGGCACCGCCGCCGTCGTCACTCCGGTCGGCGAGCTCAGGTGGGACGGCGGCTCGGCGCCCGGACCCGCCTCCACCGACCTGACCATGCGGATCCGGCAGGCGCTGGTCGACGTGCAGTACGGCCGGGCCGAGGACACCTTCGGCTGGATGCACCGGATCGTGTAACGCACGGGCCGGGCGGGACCAAGAACGGTTGTGCACCCCGACTACGACCCACTCCACCGGATCGCCCGTGAGCCGGACGCCCTCGAGGCGTTCTACCGGGACCACGTGGAGGGGGTGCAGCGGTTCGTGGCCCGCCGGGTCGGCGACCCGCACGTGGCCGCCGACCTGACTGGGGACATCGTCCTCGCGGCGGTCGACAGCGCCGCGCGCTACGACCCCGGCCGGGGTCACGTGGTCGCCTGGCTCTACGGCGTTGGTCGTAACGCCATCGCATCCGAGGCCAGGCGGCGGGCCCGGGAGCTCCACGCAGCGCGCCGGATCGAGGGGCGCCGCCTCCTCGACGGTGCCTCGTTCACGCGGATCGAGGAGCGGATCGACGCCGAGCGCTCCTCCCGCCGGATGTACCGGGCCATCGCCGAGCTTGCCGAGGCCGACCGGGCGCTGCTGGAGATGGTCGCGCTCGACGGGCTCTCGGTCGCAGACGCTGCCAGGGCGCTGGGGGTGAAGCCGGGAACCGCGCGGGTCCGGCTGCATCGCAGCCAGGCCCGGGTCACCGCTCGCCTGCACGACGCCGAGGCCACCGAGATCCCGGACCGTGCCCTCACCGTGGAGGTCCTTCCATGAACCGCAACAGCACCCTCGACACCTTCGAGACCGCACTCCTGGCCCAGCTGCGACGTCAGGTCGCCGAGCACCCGGAGCCCCAGCCGGCTCCGGTCCCGCCGCGACGCCGTCGGCGTGCCCGGCTGGTCGCCGCGGCCGGCACCGCCGTCGCCGCCTCGGTGGTCGCCGTCTTCGGCCTCGGTTCGACCGGCGGGTCGCCGGCGTACGCCGTCGAGCAGGACGCGGACGGTGACGTCGTCGTGACCGTGCACCGGCTCGACGACGCCGCTGGTCTTGAGGCCGCGCTCAAGGCCAACGGCATCGACGCCGACGTCAGCTACGACGCGGACCGCAACGGCACGAGTTTCGGCATCGCGCCCGACGGTGAGCCGGGCCCGGCCGACGAGGTCCCGAGCCCGCCCACGGGAGCGGGGGGCGGCCCGACCTCGGTGGAGGGCGGCGCGACGAAGGGCCACGACGACGACGGACCTTCGCTGTCCCAGGGCGGCTCCGGAGTCGAGCCCGCCCAGCCCGGGGACCCGGCCGACGACCCGTGCGGCATGGGCAAGGAGCCTGCGACGCTGACCCATGAGGGCAGTGAATGGGTGCTGCGGATCCCCGCGGACTCACCGCTCCAGGACCGGCATGTCGACATCGGCACCGACGCGAATGGTGGCCTGTCGGTGCTCTACGCCGGCGACCAGCCAGGCTCGGCCTGCGGGCTGATGTCGATGGGCGCGCCGCCCCAGTGATCTAGTCCGACTGCTCCTCGAACAGCGTGATCTGGAGCTCCGCCGGCGCCTCCAGCCTCGAGTTGATCGAGGCCCACGGGGTCCGCGTCGGCGGAGCGACCAGGTCCGCTCCGGCGTCCACCAGGGCTTTGGTGGCCGCGGCGGCGTCACCGACCTCGAAGGCGACGCGCAGGCGCGGAGCCACGCGGCGGCCCACCTCGACCGCGTCGATCATGGCCACCTGGGCCGGGTTGGAGAGCTCGAGGGTGGCGCGCCCGGCGTCGAGGATCATCACGTGCTCGCCGGCATCACCCTCGAGGTCCAGCTCGACGGGCAGGCCGAGCGCGTCCCGGTAGAAGGCGACCGCGGCCTCGAAGTCCTCGGTCTCGACGACGAGGCGCAACTGGCGGACGCGGGGCGTGGCGGGTTCGTTCATCCACCCGAGTCTGGCCCGCGGCGCAGCTCGGTGGCCAGAGCGTCCAGCCGCTGCTCCCAGAACTGGCGGAACGGGCTGAGCCACGCGTCGACCTCGGCCAGCGGGTCGGCATCAATTGCGTAGAGACGGCGCCTGCCGGCTGCGCGCACGCTCGCGAAGCCGCTGTCGCGCAGCACCTTCAGCTGCATCGATACCGCCGGTTGGCCGATCCCGAACTCCGCCGAGATGACGTCGACGACCTCGCCCGACGCGCACTCGCCCCGAGCCAGCAGCTCCAGGATGCGGCGCCGGACCGGGTCGCCGAGGACGTCGAAAGCGTGCACCGTCAGCCCTCCTCGGCCGGAGCCGCCGGGGGCGCGGTGTACGCCGCGATGCAGCGCTCGGCCGCGGCCCGCGCCTGCTCGGGGTCGGTGCCGGCAGCGGCGTCCGCTCCCGCCCAGGCTTCGCCGGACCGGCGCACGAACGCGGGGTAGCCGGGGTCGGTCACGTCCGGTTCGGCACCCATCCATTCCGGGTCCGCAAGGTGGATCCGCAGCCCGCCGAGGGCCATCTCCCAGCCGATGCCGACTGCGCCGGGGCCGAACTCGCTCGACTTCGAGTCGTCGACGGGAGCCGAGTGCTCCAGCCGCAGCCGGGTGCCGGCGTCGCCCTCGTCGGTGAGCGTGACCACGACCCTGGTGACGTCGCCGCCGTACTCCCAGGTGACCTCGAGCAGGTCCGGCTCCTCGCACCGCAGCACCGTGCCACCGGCGTTGCCCTCGATCTGGTAGCTGCCACCGAGCGTCAGGTCTCCCGAGACCGGCGCGAGCCAGCGGGCGATGCGCGCGGCGGTCGTCAGGGCGTGCCAGACGTCGCGGCGCGCGGCATCGTAGGTCTTCTCCACGACGAGCACCCGCACCTGCTGGCCGTCCTGGCTCTCGGTGCTCAGGCTGCGCTCGGCCTCGCCGAGACTGTTCCATATATCAGTCGTCATTGATACGACGATGCCGTACCCACGGACCCCGGTCAAGGCCCGCGGCCTCGCCGACCGGGAACCCTGTGTCTCGCCATTTAGTCTGAGTGACGTGACCAGCACGCCGCGGACGCCGGCGAAGGGCACGCCCGCCGTACCGGCCAAAGCGCCGCAGCTGACGGTTGGCGGATACGCGCTGCTGTCCAAGATCGGCGAGGGCGGGATGGGCGTGGTCCACCTGGCACGGCGTGGCGACGGCCCTCGGGTGGCGCTGAAGGTGCTCCGGCCGCACATCGTGGGCGACGATGAGGCGCGTCGTCGGCTGGCCCGCGAGGTGGGGTCGCTGAGCCGGGTGCGCAGCAGATGGGTGGCCGAGATCGTCGACGCCGACCCGTGGGCGCCGATCCCCTACGTCGCGACCCGCTACGTGCCCGGGCTCTCGCTCCACGACTTCGTCCACGAGGAGGGGCCGATCACCGGACCGGACCTGATCTGGTTCGCGTCCTGCCTGGCCGAGGGCGTCGCGTCGGTCCACGCGGTCGGCGTGCTGCATCGCGACGTGAAGCCGTCGAACGTGCTCATGGAGGGCCGGACCCCGATCCTCATCGACTTCGGCCTGGCTCGGGTCGCCGACGACCCCAAGCTCACGCACACCGGGTGGCTGCTCGGCACGCCCGGCTACCTCGCACCCGAGATCCTGTACGGCGACGACGCCACCCCGGCGTCCGACGTGCACTCGTGGGCGGCGACCGTCGCGTACGCCGCAACCGGCAGGCCGCCGTTCGGCCGGGGACCGTCGATGGCGGTCATGGACCGGGTCCGCCGTGGTCAGCACGACCTCACCGGGATCCCCGACCCGCTGCGCCAGCTGGTGGCCGAGGCACTCGCCCCCGAGCCGGAGCGGCGGCCCTCGCTGGCCGCCATCCTGGGCTGGCTGCGGCCCCAGGTGGCGCCGAACGGCCGGTCGGCAGCTGTGCCGCCGGTGCCGGACTCGATGACGCTGCCCTACGCCGTGGCCCACACCTCGGTCGACGCGCAGCCCACCGACGTGGTGCCCGGCTCGGCCCAGGCGGGCCGCGACGGCACCCGGATGCTCACCGAGGGGCAGACCGTCCTCGAGCGCGACGGCCGGGTCCCGCAGCCGCCGGCCGACCAGGGTCGGCCACCGCTGGCCGAACGCACCCGGCGCGCGGTGCTGCTGGTCACGTCCGCGCTGCTGTGCGGCGGCCTGGTGGCGGCCTACCCCTGGTTCGGCTCGGTCTCTCTGCTCGTGGCGGTCTGGCTGCTGCGCAGCGGCTCGCTGGCCGCCAGCGCCGCCGGCGACCGGCGGCGGCTGCGCGGTCGCAAGTGGTACGACGGCGCCGTGCTCCTGTTCCGCACGCCGTGGGACCTGCTGCGCTCCCTGCCGGTCACGCTGATGCTGGTGTTCTGGAGCGCCGGCCTGGCGGTCGCCGCCGCCCTGCTCTGCTATGCCTTCGTCGCCGGCGAGACGATCACGCTGTTCGTCTGCGGCTCGGTGTTCGCTGCCTCGGTGTGGACCGGCCCGGGCGGTTCGCGAGTGCGGTCGCCGCTGGCCCGCCTGGTCAACCCCGCGGCGCGGCGATGGAAGCCGTGGCTCGCGGTCACCTTCGTCGTGCTGGTGCTCGCGACCAGTCTCGGGGCGCTGGCCGAGTCTCGGGGAACGTCGTGGACCCCGGGAGACGACCGTCCGCTCAGCGGACCGACATCCGGACAGGGACCTGAGGTCGTGGCAGGATGGCACTCGTGACCACCCGGGAGATCATCATTCGTTAGCGCGTCGAACGTCGACGCGCCCACCTCTCGTGCTCCGAGAGGTTTTTTTATGCGACGAAGAGACTGAGGAACGAAGTCTCTTCGGAGGACAAGAACAGCGCGAAGCTCCTACTTTGACTCCGATCAGAAAGTCCACCGATGGACCTGCACGGCGCCTTCCACGTCTACGACACCACCCTGCGCGACGGCGCACAGCAGGAGGGGCTCAACCTCTCGGTCGCCGACAAGCTGACGATCGCGCGGCAGCTCGACGGGCTCGGCGTGGGCTACATCGAGGGCGGCTGGCCCGGGGCGAACCCCAAGGACACCGAGTTCTTCCGGCGTGCGACCACCGAGCTCGACCTCAAGCACGCCAAGCTCGCGGCGTTCGGCTCCACCCGCCGGGTCGGCGTACGCGCCGCCGACGACCCGCAGGTCGCCGCCCTGCGCGACAGCGGCGCCTCGGTCGTCACCCTGGTCGCCAAGTCGCACGACCGGCACGTCGAGCTGGCGCTCCGCACCACCCTCGAGGAGAACCTGGCCATGGTCCGCGACACCGTCGCGCACCTGCGCGCCGAGGGACAGCAGGTCTTCCTCGACGCCGAGCACTTCTTCGACGGCTACCGGGCCAACCGCGCCTACGCGCTCGAGGTCCTCCGCACCGCCTACGACGCCGGCGCCGACGTCGTCGCCCTCTGCGACACCAACGGCGGCATGCTGCCCGACTGGGTCTCCGACGTGGTGCACGACGTGATCGAGACCGCGGGTGTCCGGGTCGGCATCCACGCCCACAACGACAGCGGCTGCGCGGTCGCGAACTCGCTGGCCGCCATCGACGCCGGCGCCACGCACGTCCAGGGCTGCATCAACGGGTACGGCGAGCGGACCGGCAATGCCGACCTGGTCTCGGTGGTCGCGAACCTCGAGCTCAAGCTGGACCGTTCCGTGCTGCCGACCGGGCTGCTCAAGGAGTCGACCCGGATCGCGCACGCGGTCGCCGAGGTCACCAACGTCCCGCCGGCCTCCCGGCAGCCCTATGTCGGTGTGTCCGCGTTCGCGCACAAGGCCGGGCTGCACGCCAGCGCGATCAAGGTCGACCCCAACCTCTACCAGCACACGGACCCCGTCCACGTGGGAAACGACATGCGCCTGCTGGTCTCCGAAATGGCCGGTCGCGCCTCGATCGAGCTCAAGGGCCGCGAGCTCGGCTTCGACCTGGGTGAGGACAAGGGGCTGCTCACCCGGGTCACCGAGCGGGTCAAGGAGCTCGAGTCGACCGGGTTCACCTTCGAGGCCGCGGACGCCTCCTTCGAGCTGCTGCTGGAGGAGATGGTCTCTGGCCACCGCCCGTCGTACTTCGACGTCGAGTCGTGGCGGGTGATCACCGAGACGCTGGACCACCGCGAGGTCGGTGAGGAGGCGGTGTCCGAGGCCACCGTCAAGCTCATGGCCCAGGGCGAGCGGCACGTCGTCACGGGCGAGGGCAACGGCCCGGTCAACGCTCTCGACCAGGCGCTGCGGAAGGCGATCGGGCAGGCGTTCCCCGAGGTCGTGAAGTTCGAGCTGATCGACTACAAGGTCCGCATCCTCGACCAGGGTCACGGCACCGACGCGATCACGCGGGTGCTGATCGAGACCTCCGACGGCGAGTCCTCGTGGGTGACCGTCGGCGTAGGCCACAACGTCATCGAGGCGTCGTGGGGCGCGCTCGTCGACGGGCTGACGTTCGGGCTGCGCCGCCAGGGGGTCTGATCTCGGGGCAAGGGGCACTGCTGCCGGGCACTGCTCAGCGCTGGGTGATGCGGTGCGCCAGGTCGACCCAGGCTTGCTCGATGCGCTCGACGTCGATCCCCTCGATCTGAACCTGCTGCTCGAGGATCGGCACCTCGAGCGGCGCCAGCAGCGCGGTCGCCAGCAACGCGATGTCGCCGGAGACCTCGAGCTCGCCGAGCAGGTGCCGGGTGTGCATCGCGACGAACGAGTACGCGGCGTAGGACCGCGTGCCGGCGCGCCCCGCTGCGCGGATCAGGTGGGCGAGTCGCAGGTTGACCTCGAGGCGGGACCGGCCGAAGGCCAACAACCGCTCCATCGGGGGCGCGCCAGGACCCAGCGGGGGAGGGCCGAAGATCACCGAGGCCTGCCACTCGGTCTCGGAGAAGTTGAGCAGCGCGGCCATCAGCCCCTCCCGCGAGCCGAACCGCCGGAAGACAGTGCCCTTGCCCACCCCGGCGCGCGCCGCCACCGCGTCCATGGTCACGCCCTCGATGCCGCAGTGGTCGATCAGCGCCTCGGCGGCGACCAGCAGCGCCTCCCGGTTGCGGGCAGCATCGCGCCGCTCGGGTGCGGCCTCCCCGAGCAGCGGCAGCAGGGGTCGCTCGCTCATGGTGAGGCCCCACTGTAGGAGCGGTGGGCGCCCGGTCCAGACCAGGTGCGGCCGGCAGCTCGTGAGGAATAGAACCGGACCACAGTCCGTTTCGGCCACGTGACTACTCGTTCCCACTCCACAGGAGCCCCCATGTCCGAGACCCGTGTCGCCGTCCTCATCGGCAGCCTCCGCGCCGAGTCCGTCAACCGCAGGCTGGCCGAGGTGCTACGTGACCAGGCGCCTGCCGGCGTGACCCTGGACCTCGTCGAGGGGCTCGGCGAGCTGCCGTTCTACAACGAGGACCTCGACGGCGAGCACGGCCTCCAGCTCGTCGCCGACGTGCGCGCCCGGGTCGCTTCCGCGGACCGCGTCCTGGTCGTCACCCCCGAGTACAACGGCACCATGCCGGCCGTCCTCAACAACGCCATCGACTGGTTGTCCCGCCCATACGGGCAGTGCGCCTTGACCGGCAAGCCCTTCGGCGTCGTCGGAACCACCCCGACGCCGTACGGCGGCAAGTGGTCTCACGCCGATGCGGCCCGCTCGGCCGGCATCGCCGGCGCGGTCGTGGTCGAGGACGTGACCGTCTCGCAGTCCTCCATCGACGTCGACGTGCTCACCGACCCCGAGGTGCTCGGCAAGCTGCACGACGCGGTGGCCAGGCTGGTGGACTTCCGTCAGGACACCGCGGCAGCCTGACCTGCCGCCGACCCGCCGACGACCCGCGGTGGGGTCGGCCGACTAGGTTCGAGGCGTGGCCGAGCTGCACGACCTGACCGCCCTCGAGCAGGGCGAGCTCGTCCGGCGACGCGAGGTGTCGCCCCTCGAGCTCACCAAGCACTACCTCGAACGCGCCCATCGGATCGACGACGGTCCGGAGACGGTGGGCGCGTTCGTCACGCTCACCGACGACCTGGCCCGCGCCCGCGCCGGTCAGCTCGACACCCTCGAGAAGGACGCCGGCTCACCGTTGTACGGCGTGCCGACCGCCATCAAGGATCTCAACCTCACCGCCGGCGTGCGCACGACGTTCGGCTCGCCGGTCTTCGCCGACTACGTGCCGGACGTCTCCGACGCGGTGACGCTCGCGCTGGAGTCCGCGGGGATGGTGAGCCTCGGCAAGACCGCCACCCCGGAGTTCGGTTCGCCCTGCTACACCGAGCCCGAGGGCAGGCCTCCCTCGGTCACCCCCTGGGACCGGACCCGGATGGCGGGCGGCTCGTCCGGGGGCGCGGCCGCGGCGGTGGCGGCCGGCCTGGTCCCGGTGGCCCAGGGCTCGGACGGTGGCGGCTCCATCCGGATCCCGGCCTCCTGCTGCGGACTGTTCGGCCTCAAGCCCTCGCGCGGGCGGATCAGCGGCCACCCCATGTATGGCGACCCGGTGGGTTTTGCGACGGCGGGGGCGCTGTCCCGGACCGTGCGCGACGCAGCGGCGATGCTCGATGTGCTCGCCGGTCGTCGGGCGGGAGATCCGTCCTGGGCACCACCTCCTGTCGGGACGTTCCTCGCGGCGTGTGACCGCGATCCCGGCCATCTTCGGATCGCGCGCTTCACCGCGCCAGTCATCGCCGACACACCTGTGGACCCCGTCTCCACGGACGCCGTTGTGGAGACTTCGCGGCTCCTCGAGTCACTCGGCCACGAGGTCGTCGACGTCGCCGTTCCGCTGCCCCACGAGGCGGTCCCGGTCTTCGAGACCTGCTGGGCGGTGCTCACCGCCCTCTCGGTCGTCCCGCCGGAGCAGGAGCACCTGCTCCGCCCCCTGACCCGCTGGCTGACAGAGCGCGGCCGGGCGGTGAGCGGGCCCGAGTTCGGGCTCGCGATCGGCGCGATGCGCCGGTTCGCTGCGGGGGCGCTGACCGCGCTGGCGCCGTACGACGCCGTCCTCACCCCGACCCTCGCTGTCCCGCCGCTCGCGGTCGGGGCGATCCGGGACGACGACGACCCGGCCGCCGACTTCGAGGCGCAGAAGCGGTTCACGCCGTGGACGTCGGCGTGGAACGTCACCGGCATGCCGGCCGCGTCGCTTCCGCTCGCCTGGACCGACGACGGACTGCCGGTCGGGGTTATGCTCGCGGCCCGTCCGGCCGAGGAGGAACTGCTGCTGTCCCTGTGTGCGCAGGTCGAAGCGGCGGCGCCCTGGCACGACCGGAAGCCGCCGGGATGGTGAGCCGCGAGGTCCAGAGGTGCCACACCTCCGACCTGACCGCAGCGCAGCTCGCCGAGATCCGCGACCTGCTGGACGTGGCTTTCGCGGGCGAGTTCACCGACGACGACTGGCAGCACTGCCTCGGCGGCACCCACGTTCTGGTGCGATCGGAGGGCGAGCTGGTCGCCGTGGGTGCGCTGGTCCGGCGCCGGTTGCAGCTCGACGGCCGGCCGCTCCGGTGCGGCTACGTCGAGGGGGTGGCCACCCATCCCGACCATTTTCGGCAGGGGCACGCGTCGGCAGTCATGGCCTTGCTGGAGTCCCTCGCCGGCACCTACGACCTGCTGGCCCTCAGCGCCTCGGAGGACGGCTTCGCGCTCTACGAGTCCCGCGGCTGGGAGCTCTGGCAGGGCCGCACCTCGGTGCAGACGCCGAGCGGCGTCGTCCTCACACCGGGCGACGACGGGTCGGTGTTCGTCCGTCCCGGCGACACGCCGCTCGATCTCGACGGCGAGCTGACGTGCGACTGGCGCGAGGGTGATGTCTGGTGACAGGCGAGGGAGCAGACCGATGAGTGAGCTGACGCCGTACATCTGCGTGCCCGACAGCCGGGCGGCCATCGCCTGGTACGCCGAGGCGCTCGGCGCCGAGGTCGTCTACGAGCCGATCGTCATGGACGACGGCCGGGTCGGCCACTGCGAGCTCGCGGTGGGCGGGGCCCGCTGGATGATGTCCGACGAGTTCGAGTCGGCAGGGGTCGCCCCACCGGACCCGGACCGCGGCAACGCCGTGAGCCTGCACCTGACCGTCGACGACTGCGACGCCGTCGCGGCGCGCGTGGTCGCGGCCGGGGTCATCCTCGAACGCGGTCCGGAGGACAGCCCGCCGGCGGGTCGGGTCGCGGTGTTCCGGGACCCGTTCGGCCACCGCTGGTTCGTCAACCAGTCCGGGTGATCTCCGCGGTCGCGAACTGGTCGCCCATCGCACCGCTCATGCTGATCGTGAGCGACAGCCGCATGCCGGCGTCGGAGACCGTGACGGTCGAGGGTCCGGCCTCGGAGTAGAAGTAGAACGACGAGTCGTCGTGGTCGGCGAAGTCCATGGCCCATTCCTCGTAGGTCAGGGCCGCGCCTGCGGCCTCGCGCTCGCGGGCGATGGCGACGAGGTCGTAGGTGCCGTCGCCGGCGTACCCGGGGATCTGGAAGCTCCAGTGGACCAGCTCGTGGCCACCCAACGACGGCCGGGCGCCGTCCTCGGAGAACAGCTCGATCCAGGCCAGCGGCTTGCGTGAGTAGGGGTCGCTGTCCGGGTAGTCCGGGTCGGGCGGGTCCGGCTGGACGTCGTTCCACGCGAGGTGCAGCTGTCCCGACCACTGCCCGGCGGCCCAGCCGGTGGCCGAGAGCTGCACCGTGGCAAGCGGCAACGACGCGATCTCGTCGCGCCGCTCCTGCTCCCTGGCCTGTTCGCGGGCAGCACGGTCTGCCTCTTGCTTGTCGGCGAACTCGCCGAGCTTGGGGAACGCGGTGCGCAGGAGCTGCTCACCGACGTCGCTCTTGGCCTGCTGCTCGGCCGCGTCCGCCGACGCGGCCGCGGAGTCCCGCTTGCCGCTGTCGGCGGTCAGCATCTCGGTCGCCTTCGACTGCGCCCACTTCTTGAGGCTGTCTCCGATACCCATCGTCCTAGTCCCTCGTCCCCTCTTGCCGGCGGCAGCACAGTACGCCGCTGCCCGCCACGACGCTGGTTGCCGCGGTCGGGCGTACCCTTTCGCTACGCTGTCGCAGCCAAGGGACGTCAGGGGGGTCTTTCGTGTCTCGCGTGCTGCCGCGAGTGCTCGCTGCGCTGGCGCTTGCCCTGACCTTGGGGACGGGGACGGCCCAGGCCGCACCTGCCGAGACCCCACCGCCTCCGCCGGCGCTCGTCGTCGACAGCTGGGGACCGACGCAGGGCACGCCCGTGCCGGGATCCTTCCTCAGCGCTGACCTCGGGTCGTGGCAACCACCCGGCCCCGATTCCTACACGTTCCAGTGGCTCCGCGACGGCTCACCGATCCCCGGCGCGACGGCGCAGGCCTACACCGTGCAGACTCTCGACGTCGGTCACCAGTTGGCGCCCCAGGTCACCGGGAGCCGCCCCGGCTACAGCTCGGCCACCTTCACCGGCACTGCGGTCCTGGCCCGCAAGATCAGCACGGTGCTCACCCTCGACGTTCGCCGTGTCCATCCGCCCGGCAAGCACAGGCTGGCCTGGACGGCGATCACGTTCATGAGCATCGAGCGCCCGTGGGCGACCGACGGCGGCACGGTCACCGCGTTCAAGGAGAAGGACGGCCGGCTCAAGGAGCTCGGCCGAGCGGCGGTCGCCCGTGGTGCGGCGTTCGTGTGGCTGCCCTGGAAGCGGGCGCCGATCGGCAAAACTCGCGTCCAGGTCTGCTTCGCGGGCAACGACGCGGTCGAGTCCTCCTGCTCGCCGTTCGACGTCGTACGCCGCCGGGCCTAGGAGCCTGCTGGTCAGCCCACAGGCGGCGGGCCGAACCAGCCGGGCGCCTGGGCGACGAACGCCTCGCGGCCCAGCGCTCCGGCGCCCTCCGGAATCGCGGCCAGGAGCGGGACCCCGGTGACCCGCGGCAGGTCGTCGAGGTTGCAGCGCTCGGCCAGGCCGGGCTGGGCCGGCCACGCGCCCACCACCAGTCCGGCCGGCTCGAGGCCACGGCCCCGAAGCGCAGCGACCGTGAGCTCGGTGTGGTTGAGGGTGCCCAGGCCGGCGGCCACGACCACGATGACCTCGACCCGTACGCCGTCCGGCAGCGCCCCGGCCAGCGCGGTGGCGAGGTCGAGGAGCGTGCCGCCGCCGGCGTCGAGCCGGACCAGCAGCCCGCCGGCTCCCTCGACGATCACGGTGTCGTGGAACTCGGTCAGCACCCGGATGCGGTCGGCGTACTCCGCCACCGGCGGAATGCTCACGCCCTGACGGCGGGCGGCGGTGTCGGGGGCGAGCGGCTCGTCGAGCCCGGTGTACTCCTGCACCGCACACCCGGTCAGCCGGTGCACCTCGTCTGCGTCCGAGTCACCGTCGGCCGTGCCGGTCTGCACCGGCTTGACCACCACGACCGAGCCCTTGGTGTTGGCAGCGAGCGCAGCGGTCGCCACGGTCTTGCCGACCCCGGTGGAGGTCCCCGTCACGACGAGGACACGGCTCACGAGTGCTCCTTGACCACTGCCACGAGGACGTCGACCGCGCGCGCCCAGTCCGCCTGGGCGATCCCGGCGCTCACCGTGATCCGGAGCCGGGAGACGCCGTCCGGCACCGAGGGCGGGCGGAAGCAGCCGACCGTCACGCCCTGGGCCAGCGCGGCGGCCTGAGCCGCGACGGCCACCTGCGGCGACGGCATCGGGACCGACAGCACCGCTCCGGCCGACGGCGCGACGCCGAGCGCGGCGGCCAGGTCGGCCATCCGGCTGCGCACGACGTCGGAGAGCTCCGACCGGGCCCGCAGCTGGCGCAGCGCCTCGAGCGCCGCGCCTGCGGACGCCGGCGCGAGGCCGGTGTCGAAGATGAACGGCCGGGCCCGGTTGACCAGGTGGTCGACGACCGACTGCGGCCCCAGCACCGCCCCGCCCTGGCTGCCCAGCGCCTTCGAAAGCGTCGCGGTCACGAGCACGTGCGGGTGACTGGACAGGCCGAGCTCGCGGACCAGCCCGGGACCGCGCGCACCGAGCCCGTGCGCCTCGTCCACGACGAGCAGGGCGTCGTACCGCTCGCAGGCCGTGGCCAGCTCGACCAGCGGTGCCGCGTCGCCGAGCACCGAGTAGACCGACTCCACCAGGACCAGGGCACGCCGATCGCCGCCCGCGGCCAGCGCCGCCTCGACCGCCGCCACGTCCTGGTGCGGCACCACCTCGACCGGCGCCCGTGACAGCCGGACCGCGTCGACCAGGGACGCGTGCACGTGCGCGTCTGAGACCACCAGCGCATCGCGCCCGGCGAGCGCGGCGACGACCGCGAGGTTCGCGTGGTAGCCGGTCGAGAAGACCAGCGCGGCCGGCTGCCCGAGGTACGCCGCGAGCTCGCGCTCCAGTTGGGCGTGCAGCTCCAGCGTCCCGGTCACCAGCCGCGAGGCCCCCGCGCCGGCGCCCCAGCGTCGGGCCGCGGTCGCGGCCGCCTCCATCACCGCCGGGTCGCGGGCGAGGCCGAGGTAGTCGTTGCCGGCCAGGTCGACCGTCGTACCCTCGGCCGCCCGCGGCGTGAGCGTGCGGCGCAGCCCCGCCGCGTCGCGGGCAGCGGCCTCGGTGGCCAGCCAGTCCTGCCAGCGATTCATCCGACCGCCACCGCCCGCTCGACGGCGGCGCAGATTCGGACGATGTCGGCGTCGTCGGTGACGTAGGGCGGCATCGCGTAGACGAGGTCGCGGAACGGCCGGAGCCACACACCTTCCTCGACGGCCGCGTCGGTCGCCTTGACCACATCGACCGGGTGGTCGAGCTGAACCACGCCCACGGCGCCGAGGGTGCGCACGTCGGCGACCCCCGGCATCCCGCGCAGCGGCTCGAGCCCGGCGGCCAGCCCGGCGCCGACGCGCTCGACCCGGGTGACCCAGCCGGAGGTCTCGAGCAGCTCGAGGCTGGCGAGGGCGACGGCGCAGGCCAGCGGGTTGCCCATGTACGTCGGCCCGTGCATCAGCACGCCCGACTCCGAGGCGGACAGTCCGCGGGCCACCTCGCCGGTGCAGAGCACGGCGGCGAGCGAGAGGTAGCCGCCGGTCAGCGCCTTGCCGACGCACATCACGTCCGGCGCCACCCCGGCCGCCTCTGAGGCGAAGAAGGTCCCGGTCCGGCCGAACCCGGTCGCGATCTCGTCGAACACGAGGACCAGCCCGTGCTCGTCGGCGACCTCGCGCATCACGCGCAGGCAGGCGGCGTCGTAGGTGAACATGCCGCCGGCGCCCTGCAGCAGCGGCTCGACGATGATCCCGGCCAGCTCGTGCGCGTGCCCCTCGGCGAGCGCCCGGAAGCCGGCCGCCCACGTCTCGACATCCTCACCGGGCGCGGGAGGGCGGTCGGCGAAGACCTGCTGCGGCAGCACCCCGGCGAACATCGAGTGCATGCCGCCCACCGGGTCGCAGACGCTCATGCAGCCGAAGGTGTCGCCGTGGTAGCCGCCGCGGACGGTGAGCATCCGCGTCCGCTCCGGGCGGCCGAGACCCCGCTGGTGCTGGAGCACCATCTTCAGCGCCACCTCGACGCTCACCGACCCGGAGTCGGCGAGGAAGACGTGCTCCAAACCTGGCGGCGCGAGCTCCACGAGGCGCGCGGCCAGCTGGATCGCCGCCTCGTGGGTGAGGCCGCCGAACATCACGTGCGCCATCCGGCCCGCCTGGTCGGCGAGGGCAGCGTCCAGCTCGGGGACGGCGTACCCGTGGATCGCGGCCCACCACGACGACATCGCGTCGACCAGCTCGGTGCCGTCGGCCAGCCGGAGCCGGACCCCGGACGCCCCGACGACCTGCCGGACCGGGGTCGGGTCGGTCATCGAGGTGTAGGGGTGCCAGACGTGCGCGCGGTCATAGGCGAGCAGGGCCTCGGCATCACCCCGAGGGATGGGACTCATGGCAGAGGCAGTCTAGGGAGCCGGTAGTTTGCGCCCTGTGACTGGTAGTGACGGCATCCTCGAGCGAGCGCGGGTCAAGGTCCTCGACGGCGGCGAGGGACTGACGTACGACGAGCTGGTCGAGGTGCTGCAGCTCCCCGACGACCAGGTGCCGGCGCTGCTCGAGCTCGCCCACGCCGTACGCATGACGCACTGCGGTCCGGAGGTCGAGGTCGAGGGGATCATCAGCCTCAAGACCGGCGGCTGCCCGGAGGACTGCCACTTCTGCAGCCAGTCCGGACAGTTCACCTCACCGGTGCGGTCGGTGTGGCTGGACATCCCCCAGCTGGTGCAGGCGGCGAAGGAGACCGCCGCGACAGGGGCCACCGAGTTCTGCATCGTCGCGGCCGTCCGCGGGCCGGACGATCGGCTGATGGCGCAGGTGCGCGCGGGGATCGCGGCGATCCAGGAGGCCGTGGACATCAACGTCGCCTGCTCGCTCGGGATGCTCACCCAGGAGCAGGTCGATGACCTCGCCGCCATGGGCGTGCACCGCTACAACCACAACCTCGAGGCCGCGAGGTCCTACTTCCCCTCGGTGGTGACCACCCACTCCTACGAGGAGCGCTGGGAGACCTGCGAGATGGTCCGCGCGGCCGGCATGGAGCTGTGCTGCGGCGGCCTGGTCGGGATGGGCGAGTCACTCGAGCAGCGGGCCGAGCTGGCCGCCCAGCTCGCGGAGCTCGACCCGCACGAGGTGCCGCTGAACTTCCTCAACCCGCGCCCCGGGACGCCGTTCGGCGACCTGCCGGTGATGGACAGCAAGGACGCACTGCGCACGATCGCGGCCTTCCGGCTGGCGATGCCGCGCACGATCCTGCGGTACGCCGGCGGCCGCGAGCTCACCCTCGGCGACCTCGGCACGCGCGACGGGCTGCTGGGCGGCATCAACGCCGTCATCGTCGGCAACTACCTGACCACGCTGGGTCGCGACGCCGACGAGGACATCGCGCTGCTCGGTGAGCTCAAGATGCCGATCCGCGAGCTCGCCAAGACGCTGTGACCTTCTGCGGCCAGTGCGGCCGGCCTCTGGTCGCCGGCGAGCACGCCGGCTGCGAGGTCCGCGCCGCGATGGAACCGCCGCGCTACTGCGCCGACTGCGGCCGCCGGATGAAGGTGCAGGTGACCCCGCGCGGCTGGAGTGCGTCATGCGTCGAGCACGGCACGCTCACGGGGTGAGGGGCTGACCGCTTCACCCTTCGCCGAGGTGGCTCAGCACCACCCGCACCGGATCTCCGACGTCGAGCTCCTCGGCGCGCCGGATCGCCTTCTTGACCGGCAGCACGAAGCACCCGGACTTCTTGTCCGGGAACACCGACGTTCGCCACACCGACCCGCCGACGGTCACCTCCACACGGATCGAGCCGAACCCTCGTGGTGGCCCGGCGCTCCAGCGCAGGTCCTCGGACAGATCCGCGGGCACGGTGACGAAGCACCACGCTCCGGCCGAGTCGTGCTCCCACAGCGGCGCCTCGAACTCCACCGGGCCATCGTGGCGCGACCCACCGACAGCGTCAGACCTCGAAGGTCCCGCCACTGCGCCAGTAGAGGCCTTCCTCGCGGGTCAGGAAGGCGTTGTCGACCAGGTAGCGGCGGAGCGCGGCATAGTCGGGGTGGAAGTGCAGCAGCACCTCGTTCACCTCGGTCTCCCGGTAGCTCTGTCCGGGTTCGAACGCCTGCGCCAGGTGGTCGAGGACGACCAGCAGCTTGCTGTGCTTGGTGGGGATGGTGTGCAGCCGGCCGTCGTCGCCGAGGAAGTTGCGCAGCACGCGATCCTGCTCGGTCGTCACGGAGCCGTCAGACCGAGCAGCGGGCGTGGCCACCGGGCGGTGTCGACGCCGCCCTCGACGGACCGCACCTCGAAGTGCAGGTGACAACCGTCGGGTGCACCACTATCAGAGGCCCGGGCAAACACGTCCCCGCGATGCACCTTGTCTCCCGGCTCGACGAAGACCTGACGGGTGTGGCCGATGACCAGGTCCCACCCCAGCTTGCGGTTGCGCAGCAGCACCGGGTTCTCGCCGTACGCCGGCCCGAGGCTGGCGTTCGACACGACCTTGGCGCGCCGGCCGGCGAACAGCCGGGTGCCGCAGGGCATCGCGATGTCGAGACCGTGGTGGAAGCCCTGCCGGTCGGGGCATCGCGGGTCGGGCGAGTAGTACGGCGCCTCGGTGCAGCCGAACGGGATCATGATCCGGTGCGCGCCGGCGAACCACGGCGAGGTGTAGCGGGTGGTGTCGTTTGTGTAGAAGACCCAGTCCGGGTCCATCGCCTGGGCGGGAGCGGTCGGCCCGAGCAGCATGGCCACGGCGACCAACAGCCCGAGCACGCGCATGACCCCATGCTCACACAGCGTCACCGGGCCCCGGGCATGATGCTCGGGTGAGGCTGCGTCTCCTGTCCGTGGTGCCCGTCGTGCTCGCACTGACGCTCGTGTCGGGGTGCAGCGACGACGCCAAACCGTCGGCGCTGCCGTCCGACGACGACCTGGCGACGTACTTCGGCGCGATCGCGTCGTACGACGTGGACCGGCTGGCCAAGGCCGAGGACATCGCGGCGGACGGCTCGCCGGCGCAGGAGTACGCGCGGTATCAGCAGCTGTACGCAATCGCCTCGACCGCGGGCGGCAACCCACTCCCGTCCGCCGAGGCCGAGCCCGTCGAGGGAGGGTTCAAGGCCTGCCAGGACGCGGGTGAGGGGGAGGAGTGCGCGACCTGGGCAGACCTCCAGGGCGAGGACGGCCGGCTGAGCGACTTCACGGTGAACGGCAGCGACATCAAGGACGCGCTGCTGTCGCTCGAGGACCAGCAGCCGATCGACGTCGACGGGCTCTTCACCGTCCAGCCCACCTATGCCTACCGCTCGCCGCCGCTGCAGGTTCTGTTCGTGCTGGTCTCGGTCACCGCGGCCGACCTCCCGCTCGAGGTGCAGTCGAGACGGGCGATCTACGTCGAGCAGGACACCCTCCTGACCGGCGCCGACAGCCGGGGCCCGACCGCCGTCGAGCCGGGCCAGACCCAGACCGTCATCCTCGCGTTCCCCGAGGCCGAGGACGCCGCGCTCGACGGCCAGGTCACCTTCGACGTCACCGTCGGGGGCACGCAGGCTCAGTCGGTCGGCTTCGGGCTCGCCGATCCGGCGGGTGTTTGAGCTATCGGTGGTTGAGGAGGTTGCGCAGCAACCGTCTCGAAACCACCGCAACGAGGGGCTGGAAGGCAACCACTGTGGGCCAGTTCCAGCCCTCGACTGTTTCGACACGCTCGGTCGCAGAGCGCCACTCGCGGCTCAACCACCGAACGCATCGGTGGTTGAGGAGGTTGCGCAGCAACCGTCTCGAAACCACCGCAACGAGGGGCTGGAAGGCAACCACTGTGGGCCAGTTCCAGCCCTCACTGTTTCGACACGCTCGGTCGCAGAGCGCCACTCGCGGCTCAACCACCGAACGCATCGGTGGTTGAGGAGGTTGCGCAGCAACCGTCTCGAAACCACCGCAACGAGGGGCTGGAAGGCAACCACTGTGGGCCAGTTCCAGCCCTCACTGTTTCGACACGCTCGGTCGCAGAGCGCCACTCGCGGCTCAACCACCGAACGCATCGGTGGTTGAGGAGGTTGCGCAGCAACCGTCTCGAAACCACCGCAACGAGGGGCTGGAAGGCAACCACTGTGGGCCAGTTCCAGCCCTCACTGTTTCGACACGCTCGGTCGCAGAGCGCCACTCGCGGCTCAACCACCGACGTCGAGTAGCCGCTCGCACTCCTCGATGAGCCGGGCCCTCAGCGGGGCGCCGCGCTCGGCGAAGGTGCGCTGCGCGGCGACGTACTCCTGCTTGCCTTCGGCGGTCTCGACGCGGACCGGCTGGTAGCCCAGCGACGACAGGTCGTACGGCGAGGCGCGCATGTCGAGGACCCGGATGTCGCGGGCCAGCTCGAAGCAGTCGACGACAAGTTCCGATGCGATCAGCGGCGACAGGCGGAAGGCGTGCTTGTAGAGGTCCATGCCCGCGTGCAGGCAGCCCGGCTGCTCGAAAGCGGGCCGGTCGTGCGGCGCGGGGTTCAGCGTGTTCAGCGGCCGGGCCGACGCGGTGAAGAACCGGAACGCGTCGAAGTGCGAGCAGGCGATCCGTTGTGACTCGACGACGGCGTCGGTGCCGGCAGCACCGAGGCGGAGCGGGTGAGCCGGGTGCCGCACCTCGTCGGACCCGTGGACCATCGCCCACTCGTGCATGCCGAAGCAACCGAAGTTCGCCGCGCGCCCGGCGGTGGCCGCCAGCAGCCGGTGGGTCGACTCGATCAGCGGCCGCGTCGCCACCACGTCGTCCTGTGTCACCTCGTCCGGTGGTTCGGGTCGTGTGCCCGAGGACTCCTCATGGCACGTCCTCAGGCACACGACTCCGTATCCGGGCGACCATCGCCGCAGCTGGGCCGGCCGGAACGAGTAGTAGGTGAACAGGAAGTCGTGAACCGGGTGCTTCACGCCGTCCCGACGACGGGCCAGGTGGTCGCCGACCAGCGCGTCGACGCGCGCCTCGTGGGCGGCCGCACGGGCTCGCCACGCCACGTCCTCGAGGACCACCCGCTGCAGCACCGGCACCGCGACAGGATAGGCGTGGTGGATAGGGTCGAGCGCGTGCGTATCGCCCGATTCACCGCCGGTGAGGACCCCCAGTACGGCGTCGTCGCCGGGGACCTCGACGACAACGGCCAGCCCGAGCCCGACGCCGTCCTGGTGGCCCTGTCGGGCGACCCGCTCTACGTCGGGATCAAGCTGCTGGAGGAAGAGCACCGGCTGGCCGACGTCCGCCTGCTGGCGCCGGTGCTGCCTCGCAGCAAGGTGATCGGGATCGGCCGCAACTACGCCGCCCACGCCGCCGAGATGGGCAACGACGTCCCCACCGAGCCGTTGATGTTCCTCAAGCCGAACACCAGCGTGGTCGGGCCGGGCGACTCGATCCTCTACCCACCGCAGACCAGCAACCTGCACTACGAGGGCGAGCTGGCCGTCGTGATCGGCCGGATCTGCCGCGACGTACCGCCGGAGCAGGCCACCGACGTGATCCACGGCTACACGATCGGCAACGACGTCACCGCTCGGGACCTGCAGAAGAGCGACGTGCAGTTCACCCGGGCAAAGGGGTTCGACTCGTTCTGCCCGCTGGGGCCGTGGATCGAGACCGACCTCGACCCCGACGACTTCGCGAAGGGTCGCCGGGTGCAGACCCACCTCAACGGCGACCTGGTGCAGGACGGCAGCACCGCAGACCTGATCTTCGACATCCCGACCCTGGTGGCGCACGTCTCGAGCGTCATGACGCTGCTGCCGGGCGACGTGATCCTCACCGGTACGCCGGAGGGCGTCGGCCCGATGCAGGTCGGTGACGAGGTCGAGGTCTCGATCGAGGGGCTCGGCAGCCTGGCCAACCCGGTGGCCAGCCGATGAGCGATGTGCGCGTCCGGTTCTGCCCGTCACCCACCGGCTCGCCGCACGTCGGCCTGGCCCGCACCGCCCTGTTCAACTGGGCGTTCGCCCGTCACCACGGCGGCACCTTCGTGTTCCGGATCGAGGACACCGACGCGGCCCGCGACAGCGAGGAGTCCTACGACACGCTGCTCGAGGTGATGCGCTGGCTGGGCTTCGACTGGGACGAGGGACCCGAGGTCGGCGGTCCGCACGCGCCGTACCGCCAGAGCGAGCGCGGCGACATCTACGCCGACGCCCTGGCACGGCTCCGCGGCAGCTCGCGCACCTACGACTGCTACTGCACCAACGAGGAGGTCGACGCGCGGCGCAAGGCTTCCGGCGCCAAGACCCAGGGTTACGACGGCTTCTGCCGCGAGCTCGACCCGGCGCAGGTCGAGGCGTTCTCGGCCGAGGGCCGGCTGCCGGTCGTGCGGTTCCGGATGCCGGACGGGCAGATCACCTTCGACGACCTGGTTCGGGGCGACATCACGTTCGACACCGCGCACGTGCCCGACTACGCGCTGGCGCGGGCCAACGGGCAGCCGCTGTACACGCTGGTCAACCCGGTCGACGACGCGTTGATGGGGATCACGCACGTGCTGCGTGGTGAGGACCTGCTGTCCTCGACGCCACGCCAGATCGCGTTGTACGACGCCCTGACCGAGGTCGGGCTCGCCACCGCCACCCCGCGCTTCGGGCACCTGCCCTACGTGATGGGGCAGGGCAACAAGAAGCTCAGCAAGCGCGATCCGGAGGCCAACCTGCTCGGCTACCGCGAGGCCGGCTTCCTGCCCGAGGGGTTGCTCAACTACCTCGCCCTGCTGGGCTGGGCGATCGCCCCCGATCGAGACGTATTCACGGTCCCCGAGATGGTCGAGAAGTTCGACATCGGCGACGTGAACCCCAACCCGGCCCGCTTCGACCTCAAGAAGGCCGAGGCGCTCAACGCCGACCACATGCGGATGCTGTCTATCGAGGAGCTGACCGACCGGGTGCTGCCGTTCCTCAAGGACGCCGGCGTGGTCGGGGACCCCCTGCCCGACGCGGACGCCCAGCTCCTCGAGCTGGCGATGCCGCTGGTCGCCGAGCGGATGAACAAGCTCACCGAGGCCGCCCCGATGCTCGGGTTCCTCTTCGTCGACGAGCGATCCTTCCAGCGGATCGACGAGATCGATGATGCTGGCCGCGAGGTCGTGCGGGCGTCGTACGACGCACTGGCGACGCTGGAGACGTGGTCGACCGAGGCGATCGAGACCGGTTTGCGCGAGACCCTGATCGAGGGCCTGGGGCTCAAGCCACGGGTGGCCTTCGGGCCGGTGCGGATCGCGGTCACCGGTCGGAAGGTCTCGCCGCCATTGTTCGAGTCGCTCGAGCTGCTCGGCCGCGAACGGAGTCTGGCCCGGCTGCTCTCAGCGGCGGGCTGAATGGCCGACCTCGAGTACCACCTCATCCACCGTCTGGGGCGGTGGGGCAGGCACGGGTGGGTCAGACCGATGATCGGCGTGATCGCTGCCGTCGTCCTCCTGTTCGTGCTCGCCCAGGTCGTGGCGCTCGGTTTCGCGGTCGGGTTCGCGATCAATGGCACGGGCATCGGCGACGGTCTGGAGCGGTTGTCGGACACCGACCACGTCACGCCTTCGTCGCTGGCCTACCTGAACCTGACGCTCGCCGGCGCGATCCCCGCGACGATGATCGTGACTCGGTTCGTGCACGGGCTGCGGCCCGGCTGGTTGGGCTCGGTGCTCCCGCGGATCCGGTGGCGCTGGCTGCTGATCTGCCTCGGCCTCGCTGTGATCGCGCTGTTCGCCACCCTTGTCGTCGGTGCCTTCCTGCCCGCCCAGGGCGGTGACGGCACGGACGTGGACGGGGGCCTCAACGCCTGGACAACCACGGTCCGCGACTTCGTGATCGTGGTGGTGTTCCTGACCCCGTTGCAGGCCGCAGGGGAGGAGTACGCATTCCGCGGCTACCTGACCCAGGTGTTCGGTGGCCTGTTCCGGCGGCGCTGGGCGGCGGTACTGCTGCCCGCCGTCCTCTTCGCCCTGTCCCACGGCGCCCAGGACCTGCCGGTCTTCTTCGACCGGTTCGCCTTCGGAGTGGTCGCGGGGATCCTGGTCATCGCGACCGGCGGCCTCGAGGCCGGCATCGCGATGCACGTCCTCAACAACTTCCTCGCCTTCGGTCTCGCGCTGGCCTTCAGCGACATGAGCTCGGCGCTCAACCCGACCGGCGGCAGCTGGTGGACCATCCCGGTCACGCTGACCCAGTCGCTGGTCTATCTCGCCCTGGCGATCTGGGCGGCCCGCCGGTTCGGCGTACGGACCACGGCCCAGGGCGGTCCGCCACCGGCTGTTTTGGAGGGCCTCCAGCCCCGCGTGTAAGGTTTCTCCCCGGCCCGGAACCGGCGGAAAACCGCCGTTGCATCCGGGCCGAACACCAGTAACACAGTGGGATATGGTGTAATTGGCAGCACGACTGGTTCTGGTCCAGTTAGTCTAGGTTCGAGTCCTAGTATCCCAGCGAAGTCGCCGCCCCGCGGGCGGCGATTGGCACGTCGCAGCGGCTCACAAGTACAGTTCCGCAGGTTGCGTCAGCAACGACAACACAGCGTTCCAAACAGTGCCAAGCCCCCGTTGTGTAGCGGCCTAGCACGCCGCCCTCTCAAGGCGGTAGCGCCGGTTCGAATCCGGTCGGGGGTACAAGCGAAAAGGGGGCGCTGGCCAGCGCAAACGCTGAGTCGGGGAATCCCTTGGAGTGGTGTGGATCTTCCGCGTGATCACACGGTGGCCGCTTCGCACCGGTGACCGACCCGACACTGACCCCGCCACGATCAGGAAACCGATATGAACCACTCGACGTGACCCAATCGCGACCCGGCGGCGTGGTCCTGGCAAAACGGGACCCCGAGCCCATGCGCCGGGACGCGGTCGACCACAAGAGTCGAACGCATGAAACGAAACCGGACTCTGATCATCTCCGCGCTCCTCGCCAGCCTCGGTCCCCTCGTGGGCAACGGGCTGTACGCCGTGCAGGGTGGCACCGGCGAGGAGAACCTCGCCGACGCCCGTGATGGGCTCCCCACGATCGCCTACCTCGCGTTCTCACTCGAGCTGATCGGCTTCGCTGCCCTCGCCGTACTCCTCGCCTGGCTCGTGGCCCACCTGTTCGAGCGTGCGCCGGTCGCCGCAGTCACCACGGGTATCGCCGGCTCGGCCATGATTGCGGTCAAGGTCGGCTCCGCCGGGCCGTGGATGGTCCTCAACTCCATGCCCGACAAACTCGACCCCATGATGGCGGAGACGCTGATCTCCTTAAACGACCAGTCGTTCGTCATCTCGGGCTTCCTGATCTGCCTCGCGTTCCTCGCCGCCGGGGTTGGGCTACTCGCGACCGAGTTCCCCCGCTGGCTCTCTTGGTGGGCGACGGTGGCAGGCGGACTCGGCGTCGTCGCCGGCATGGTCGGGATCGTGCGCCCCGACGCCTACCTGCCGATCCCGTACCTGCTGCTGCTGGTCTGGATGATCGCCGTCGCCATCGCCACGGTCACCCGCTCCGACGACGCCGCGCGGATTTCCGAAGAGCGGCTGCACCACCAGGTCCCTGCCACAGAATGAGCCAATGAGCACGACGCGTGCAGCCACGGTCGCCGCATGGTGGCCGTGGCTCGCGCTGCCCGCCGTCGCGACGGGCCTGGTCTCCGCGGGTCTGACACTCGGCCTCACCGATCCGGAGGGCAACTGGATCAAGGGCGAGGCCTGGGTCAACGTGCCGCTTGCCATCGGCTTCAGCACGGTCGCGGCCGGGATCTGGTCGACTCGCCCGCACCCGGTCGGACTGCGCCGCCTTGCGGTGCTCTACACAGTGGTCGGTCTGGGCGCCGCACTGGTGCTCCCGACCCACGGTTGGGCTCTCAGCGACGGGGCCGCCGCCGGGTTCGCGGCCTGGGTCTCGAACTGGGTCTGGTCGCTCGGTGCCGCGCCGCTGCTCGGGTTCGGGCTGCTCCTCTATCCCGACGGTCGCCTGCCCGGGCGCCGGTGGTGGCCGGCCACCGCGATTGGCCTGACCGGAATGGCGGCGATCACTTCGTCTGCGGCACTGAGACCGGGTCAACTCGAGGACCATCCCGAGTTCGACAACCCGGTGGGACTGGGCAGCCGGGACTTCTGGGAGGTCGCCGGAACGGTCGGCTTCGCGCTCCTCATGCTCGGCGCGGCCCTCGGGGTGGCCTCGCTGATCGTGAAGTTCCGGCGGGCGACAGCTGGCAGCGACGTGCGCGGCCAGATCGGTGGCTTCTCGCTCGCGGGCGCCCTGGTCGTCGTCGCCGCCTCACTCCCCGAGACCAACGACGTGACCACCACCCTGTTCGGAGTCGCCGCGGTGACTGCGCTGCCCATCACGGTCGGCGCCGCCGTCGTACGCCACCATCTGCTAGACCAGCGCGCCGACGTCGCGGGCCTGAACCGGCGAGTCAAAGACCTGTCGACCTCGCGCCGACACATCGTCAACGAGCGAGAGGTGGAGCGGGTCCGGCTGCGGCGCGACCTGCACGACGGGCTCGGCCCATCACTCGCGGCGATCGGCCTCGGCCTGCGGCAGCTGGAGAAGCAGACCGGCAGTGACGGGGGCGTGGTGCGCGAGCTAGCCGACGAGGTGCAGCGTGCCGTGTCCGAGGTGCGCCGCATCTGCGACGGCCTTCGCCCGGCGGCCCTCAACGAACTCGGCCTTGCGGGTGCACTCACCGAGTCGATCGAACCCCTCCAGCGCTTCGGCCCGCGGATCACTCTTACCGTCGACGACCTTCCGACGCTGGCCCCCGCAGTCGAGGTGGCCGCGTTCCGGATCGTCATGGAGGCCGTCACTAACGCCGTACGCCACGCTGACGCCCAGCACGTGCAGGTCCGTGTCGGGTACGACGACGGGATCACCGTGCGCGTGGCCGACGACGGCAACGGTCTCGCCAAAGACCGGGTGCCGGGCATCGGTGTCCGCGGCATGTCTGAGCGCGCGGACGAGGTCGGCGGCCGGCTCACGATCAGATCTGGTCCCACCGCCGGGACCGCCGTCCAGGCCTGGCTCCCGGAGGCCGACCATGACTGAGGCCGTACGCGTGCTGGTGGTCGAGGACCATCCGCTCTACCGGCAAGCGGTCACCTCCCTGGTCGAGGGGATGAACGGGTGGCAGGTGATCGGGGCCTACGCCGACGCGGAGACCGCCATGCCGCACGCCCTCGAGGCGGACCTAGTCGTGCTCGACCTCGGGCTGCCCGGTGTCGACGGAATCGAGGCGACCCGGCTGTTCAAGGCGACGAACCCGAAGCTGGCGATCCTGGTGCTCACCATGTCGCACGAGACACCCCTGCTCACGGCGGCTGTGCGTGCTGGTGCGCAGGGCTACCTGGTCAAGGGCTCAGAGCCGGAGGACATCGAACGCGCCCTCCGTGCGGTCGCGCGCGGTCAGGTGGTCTTCGGCGGGCAGGTGGCCGCCGCCGCACTCGCCCAGGCTGGTCGGCGGACGACCGTAGCCGCTGACTCCCTGTTCCCGATGCTCTCGGGCCGCGAGCTGGAGGTGCTCGACCTCATCGCCGCAGGCAAGTCGAACGCCGAGATCGCCTCGTCGCTGTTCGTGTCACCCAAGACTGCGAGGAACCATGTCTCCAGCATCCTCGTCAAACTCGGCTGCACCCGGCCAGTGGCCGTGGCCCGCGCACGCGATGCGGGCCTCGGCCGAACCTGAGCCGCCTACGGATTGATGCCAGTGTTACGAATCCGAAGGCCGTGTCATTCTGGGCGGTAAGCAGCGGGTCCAAGGAGACAACGTAGGTTGGCCGTCGATCGTGGATGATCCCGGTCGGCGACCCGCGACGGCTCCTCTGTCGAGGTTGCTCTGGATCGCGTACCTCGGCGTCTTTCCGAGCACGATCGCTGCGATGACCTGGCCTACGCGCTCTCGAGAAGTGACGCGGGCAAGCTCGCGCTCATGACCTTCCTGATCCCGTTCATCACCACGCTGATGGCGTGGGTCTTCCTCGACGAGATCCCGTCGATGGCGGCATTCGTGGGCGGAGCGCTGTGCATCGCTGGCGTGCTTCCTCACCCGCAGGAAGGTTGCCGCCAAGCCGACACCTGGAGGTCCTCCTACTAGTCCGCGGGGCGGCCGTCCCGGAACTTGATCACGGCCTGGGTCCGGTTCGTCACCTGCAGCTTCGTCAGGATCGAGCTCACGTGGTTGCGTGCCGTGACCGGCGAGATCACCAGGGTCTCGGCGATCTCCACATTCGTGAGACCGCGGGCCACGTGCTCCATCACCTCGCGTTCGCGGGGCGACAGTTCGGGCAGGTCGGGGTCACCCGGTGCGAGCAGGCGCGCCGCCAGGCCGGGGCCGAAGACCGCGTGGCCATCGGCCACGGCCCGCACGGCGGTCAGCAGCCGATCGCTCGTGACCCCTTTGACCAGGTAACCCGAGGCGCCCGCTCGCACCGAGGAAAGCACCGTCGCGTCCTCCTCGGACAGGGTCAGGACCAGGACCCGGGCTCCGGCAGCCACCAGGCCCGGGAGGGCAGCGGTGCCATCCATCACCGGCATTGCCAGGTCGAGTACGACGACGTCGGGCCGGTGCTCAACTCCGAGTGCGAGCGCTTCGCGACCGTCGCCTGCCTCGGCCACCACCTCGATGTCCCCGGCCCGGCCCAGCTCGAACACCAGACCTTCCCGGAACCACGGATGGTCGTCGACCACGAGCACGCGGATCACCGAGCATCGACCTGCTTGCCCACCCGAGGAAGCGAAGCGCGCACGGTCAGCCCCGCGCCCGGGGTTTCGAGGAACTCGACCGTGCCCCCTATCTCCGCGGCTCGCTCACGCATCGATCGCAGGCCCACACCTGCCTGGGCGTCACCCATCCCGGCGCCGTGGTCGCTGACCTCCAGCCCCAGCGTGCCGTCACTGAACCGCATCGTCACCTCGACCTCATCGGCCTGGACGTGACGTTGGGCGTTGAGGATCGCCTCTGCCGCGATGCGGTAGGCCGCCACCTCGATGGCGGGCGACAGGTCAGCGGGCGTATCGCCACTGATGTTCACGTGGACACCCAGCGCGCGTCCCGCTTCGACGATCGCGCCGGCGAGGCCCAGCTCGTCCAGGGCCGGCGGACGCAGGTCCCGGCTGATGTGCCGGGTGCGCTCGAGAGCGGCCCGAGCCTCGTTCTCCAGTCGGACCAGTCGCGAGGTGGCCAGCTCGGCGTCACTGACCACGAGGTCGGGCAGGGAGCCGAGCTGCATGGCCAGTCCGGCGAGGATCGGGCCCAGGTCATCGTGCAGGTCCCGCCGAAGTCGCGATCGTTCCTGCTCCCGGCTCTCCACCAACGTGTGCCGCGCGGCCGCCAGGTCCGCGGCCAGACACACCACGCGCGCTGCCCGGGCACCGTGTTCGGCCAGGTCGCCGAGGAGCTCGCGCTCGTCGTGACGCAGCGACCGAGCTGCGGTCAACCCGATCCTGAGCGTGCCCGACACACCGTCGCCGCCGTCGAGGACCAGCTCCTCCACGCGGTTTTCGGCATGGGCCTGCCCGCTCGAGGCGGTGCAACCGCGGAACTCCGCCTCCACCCATCGCGCCCGGATCGACACCCGGACGCTGTGGGCGAGCCCCTGGAGCACGCCGGCGAGGTCATCCGACTCGGCCACCGAGGTCGAGAGCCTTCGCAACGCCCGTTGCGGTTCCCCACGGTCGCCGTACATGGCCCGGCGCAGCGCAGTCTGGAGCAACCGTCGAGCCGGGAGTAGTGCCAACGCGACACCGGCAGTCAGGATCCCGGCCAGCTCGTCCGGAGCCCCGAGCCACGTGGATGCTGCGACCAGGGCTACGTAAGCCACGAGCACGAGCAGGGTGAGCACGCCGTACACCAGTGCGTGCGAGACGACGACCTGTGCCTTGTCGAACCTGCCGCGCAGGACGGCCCCGAAGATCGTGCCGGTCAGCACTATCGCGCCGGTGATGTGGAACCACTGACTGGTCACTGGCCACGCCAGGTCCGGCACTGTCGTCAGCAGGACGAACACGGACACCCCTGCCACGAGGCTGACCGCCGGCGGCCGCTCGCTTGGGTCGCGTAGACGGCGCACGACGGCGGCGATGCCGAGCAGGAACGGCAGGATGAGCAGGATCTCGAGACCCTCGACGACGTCGCGCCATCCTTCGGGCAGGACACCCAGTGGATTCTCGAGTGCGCGCCCAGCAGGTGCGTCCGTCGGCGTGAGCTGGCCGGGGAGCAGGCACCAGAGGGTCACCACCAGCAGCTGCGCAGCGACCACGCAGCCGACGACCGGCCGCCACCGTGGGGAGGGCAGTCGGCCGTCGGGGAGCAGGAGGAGAAGCAGCAGCGTGGCTGGTACGACGAGGGCGCTTCCCCGCTCCGGCCACCAGGACATCCAGGCGGCCCCACCCTCGCGACCCGATGCCAGCCACTGGAGGCCCAGCGCGTTGCCCGCGAAACACCCACCGATGAACAACATCAGCCAACCGACGGGGTGACGAGGTAGTTGGCTGGCGATCACGGCCCCGGGGACCCCGAACAGCACCGGGTAGGTCACCGCGTCCAATGGGATCTCGGCAGCCGGGTGCAGCCCCACCGCGAACACTGCGGTCGCGGTCGACAGGCCGGCGATCGACCACGCAGCGCAGGCTGCGGGTCGACCATCGGGCCAGCTGCGTGCGGTCACGACTCGAGTATCCGCTGGATTCGCCGTGCGACTCAGGTGCGATCGCCGAGCCACTGCGCGTGTGGCATACGCACCACCGTGATACCCAGCCACACGAGCGCGACCAGCAAGAGCAGGTGCGGTTCGAGGATCCCGATGGGGGAGAACGCGAAGTCCCACACCAGGAACACGATCAGGAGTGCAGCGGGCACGCGGGGCAGGCCAGCACGCCAGCAGGCGATCGCCAGCAGGAGGACCCCGAAGAACGAGCCGAGCAGGTGCGGGACCAGGCTGCCGGCGATCATCCCCCAGTCCTTCAGGTAGCCGTCCTCGATCAGCGTGACAGCGTTGTCCGCCCCGAACACGTCGGCCGTGACGACCTGCGCGACGTAGGTGCCGGCCAGCACGTTGCCGAAGCCCCACATTCCCCAGACGGTCAGGAGCGTCGCGGCGACCGTCAGCCGGGGAGTGTGCCAGCGAGTCACTTGGGCCAGGCCCAGGAAGCCGAGCAGGAGGAAGATGCTCGAGAGCATCACGCCGAACCACACTGCCTGATAGCCGGCGTGGTGCTCCAGCCCCCACGCGATCACCGTGCGCCGGTCCCCGTCGCCGGCCGTGACGTGGTCGACGTACTGGAGCCCGCCGTTCAGGAGGCCGGCGAGGATCAGGCAGGCCCCAACGCCGCGCCGGATCGACCGGGACAGTGGCGGGACCGTGCGAATTGTATGAACGTCGAAAAGGGCGGTGTCAGTCATGACTTCACGGTCCTAGGGACATGGGCCCGACGCATGGTGCAGATGTCCCAACGTTCGAGAGAATTCGGGCGGCGGAGGGACCATGCCCTGTCGCGGAGCCCCCGGGAAGGTTTGTCTGGGGTCAGGAGGCGCCATGTCCGACGCACAGGTCGAGTTGCTCTGGATCCCCCTCGGCAGTGACGGGTCGCGGACGGTTCGGGCGTCGGGCGTGTCTACGAGCGGATCCGCGCGTGGCTCGAGGGTCGACCTCGTGCGCCCTCTATCACTCGGCCCTGTGCGTGAGCAGCGACGACGGGACCAGGTATGCGATCGAGGTGGGCCCGGCGTGGGGAAGCCCGAGTCCCGATCAAGCAGTGGCCCGCACCGGTCCGTCGGAGCCCAGGCCCTGGGCCGGTCCTCGCTGTTCCGCTACAAGGTTCGGTGCTGTCGCAACGGGATCATCCCCCGATGCCGCGGCTGCGGTGCCCGGCCTCCTTGCTCAGAGGTCAGCCACACCACGTACCCGTGAAACGGCAGCGGTCCGTCCAAGCGCGTGACACGGTCGCGTCCCATCGAGTGGTGTAGTTCCGGCCCGCTGAACAGCGTCGTGTCGTTCACGACGAAGTAGGCGGCCATCGTGCGACGGTCAGTGAGACCTAGCGATAGAACTCACGGATAGACACGAACGCACGATGGCCTTGGACAATGTTGCACTACTCGAGGTGCTGGAAGCCATGCAGGCTGCTGGGGTTGAGGACCGGGTCCGCACTGCGGCCCAGACGATCTACCAGGCGTTGATCGACGCCGAGCTCACCGCTGTGATCGGGGGCTGGCCTTGGGAGCGCACCGAGGAGCGGACCACTCAGCGCAACGGGTCCCGTGCGAGGTCGCTGACGACCATGGCTGGTGATCTGGAGCTGCGGATCCCCAAGCTAGCAGGTGGCAGGACGTCGTGATCCGACAACGCGGTGACCTGGTCATGGCCGTTCGTCTTGGCGCGTTCGGCGTGAGCCCGGTGAGCTGGTCGGTCCAGGCGTCGTATGAACAATGCGTGCCAAAGTCGCGAGGACCTGAAGGTCCATATCGCCTCTGAACCACACGGATGCGCCGGACAGCCTTCGCACTCTCAGGCGGTAGCGCCGGTTCGCGTTCTTTTCCTCGCTATTGGACGTGCCTTTCCTGGACGCGCAGGATCGCGTTCTTGCCGCGGAACAGCACGACCCAGCCGTCCTCGCGCTCCGTTTCGAGCTGCTTGGCGCGGTCCAGGGCGCCGGCGTTGGTGAGGACCTGGACCCGGACGTAGCTGTCGCGAGCGGGTCACCGAGCTCATCGACAACGGCGACGGCGACTTGTTCGCCCCGGCCGGGAAGGTCTTCCGCGAGTGGGTCTCGATCCCGACGGTGAACCGCGACCTGTGGGCTCCCTGCTCGCTGAGGCGGTTGAGTTCGCACGTCGAGGGCTCACGACTTACCGCCTGTCCCCAGAGTGTCGGGGAAGGTCTTGCCTCAGAGCGTCATGTCCGCGTTGGGGTCGGGGCCGGGGTCCCCTCCCGTCGCGGCGATCGCGAGCCTGGGGAGGTAGCTCTCCCAGCCCTGGCGGTGGTGGGCCACGGACTCGGGGTCGTGGAGGCCGCGGTGGGTGAGCCGGACGAGGGTGCCGTCGTCGGTGGCCTGGAGGGTGACTTCGACGGTGGTGGAGCCGGGCGGGACGACGGGGTGGTCCTGCCATCCCCAGGTGAAGACGAGGCGATGTGGCGGGTCGAGCTCGACGAACTCGCCCCGCGCCTCGATGCCCTCGCGCATGTGCACGCGGTAGAGGCCGCCCGGGGTCGGGGAGAGGGTGACCTCGGTGCCCATCCACAGCGCGTAGCGGGCGGGGTCGGTGAGGTAGGGCCACACCACCTCCGGGGGCGCGGCGATGTGGGTGGTCACCTCGAGCGGGGCTGTGTTCACTGGTCCTCCTGATTGCCCGACTCTGCCTCGACCACGGCCCTCAGGTCGTCGAGCCGGCTCTGCCACATGGATTCGATCACGGCACGCAGGTGACCCATCGCCTCCGGGTCGGCACGGTACAGACGCGATCGTCCATCGCGCCGTTCGGTCACGAACCCGGCCGCCTTGAGTACACCGAGGTGCTGGGAGATCGCCGGCCACGACACGTCGAAGCGGGCCGCGATGTCGCCTGCGGACAGCTCGTCGCGCCAGATCATTTCGAGGATCTGGCGGCGCCGTTCCACGGCGATGACCTTGAGCGGGTCCATTACTGCCTTCGTCGGTGGGTTGCGTCGTCGTCGTACCAAGTCTATATTTAAGTTGTCACTTAAACAATGATCCGCAACGGCGGGTCGCACGAGGAGAGGAGACACCCATGGACACCACGATCCTGGCGCTGGACATCGACGCCGAGGCTGACAAGATCGTCGAGATCCTGAGCACGACCGAGGGCATGCGCTCGGTCTGGACGTCGGACTGCGACGTCGCCGACGGCAAGGCACGGTTCGGGTTCGCGATGGCCCCGGTCGACCTGGACTGCACCGTGCAGGTCGTCGGCGGCAAGAGCGTCCGCTACACCATCGAGTCCGGCTTCCCGTTCTGGAACGGCTCGATCTTCGAGTGGGAGCTCGGCCCTGCGCTGCGCGCCGAGAGCGGCACCAACCTGCTCTTCCGCCACCGTGGCTTCGAGGACGGCTACCCCGAGACCGACCTGGCCTTCACCAGCCAGACCTGGGCTCTGATCCAGCAGACCATCAAGTCCCACGCCGAGGGCGGAACTCCGGGGCCGGCCCTCGGCTGACGATCACCGACGAAGGAGCAGCACCGTGAGCGTCGACGTGACCACCGAGATCATCATCGACCGGCCTGTCGGGGAGGTGTCGGCCTACGCTGCCGACCCCGACAACGCCCCGAGGTGGTACGCCAACATCAGGTCTGTCGAGTGGAAGACCGCACCGCCGGTCCAGCAGGGGAGCCTGGTCGCGTTCGTCGCCCAGTTCCTCGGCAAACGGCTCGCCTACACCTACGAGATCGCCGTCCATACTCCGGGCCAGCGGCTGGTGATGCGCACCCAGGAAGGCCCGTTCCCGATGGAGACGACGTACACGTGGGCCGAGGAGTCACCAACCACGACCCGGATGACGCTGCGCAACGCCGGCGAACCTGCCGGGTTCTCCACCGTTGCCGCGCCCGTCATGTCGATGGCGATGCGGCGTGCGAACCGCAAGGACCTGGCCAACCTCAAGGCAATCCTCGAGCGGGCAGACCCCCTAGCCCGACGTCGGTAGGCGCTGTTCGCCCTCGTGTCGCCGATAGCAGAGGACCGTCAAGTAGGGACAGACCTCTGGAGAGTCGGGCCTGCGCACCATGGGGTGTCGGCCCTCGCGCCCGCGTCCTTCTCTCGAGCCGGGTGACGCGGTCTCTACCTTGCTGGCTTCTGTGTCGTACTCGGCACCATCCAGGCCGGCATGGCCAAGTAGCGCGCGGCAGGGACCGTGAAGGTCCCACAGCATGCGCTCAGGCACACAGCCCGTAGTCGTCTGCCGGCTGCTCGCCGTCGCCACCGGTCGACGGGGACGGCGAGGGTGAGCCCGAGGCCGACTCGGTGCCGGAGGGCGAGCCCGAACCAGACGGCGAGCCGGACGGCGTACCGCCGGGTGTGTCGTCTGCGGAGATGACGTCTTCCTTGTACTTCTTCGGCAGCGGCTTGTCGTCGATGATCACCTTCCAGAGACCCTTGGCCTCCGGCGACCAGACCAGCCGGTTGGGATCGGGCTCGTACTCCTGGAACGGCACCGTGATGAACGAGATGTTGTCGAGGTCGGTCCTGCGGAACTGGAGCGCCAGGTTGACCAACTTGCTCAGCGAGCTCAGTCCGGAGTCGGTGACGATCGAGCCGGTGGCGGCCTTGAGGAAGTCGTAGACCCGCTTCGGGCGGGTGAGCGTGCCGGCGCTGACGACCTTGTTGATCATCGAGGCGACGAACGCCTGCTGCCTCTTCATCCGGCCGATGTCGGAGTTGGCCGAGAGCACGAAGCGCTCGCGCACGTAGTCGAGCGCCTGCTGCCCGTCGAGCTCCTGGGTGCCGGCATCGAACACGATGCCGTGCTCGCTGTCGTCCACGTCCTCGGGAATGCAGACGGTGACCCCGTGCACGGCGTCGACCATGTCCTTGAAGCCGTTGAAGTCGATGGTCACGTAGTGGTCGATGTAGATGCCGGTCAACGACTCGACCATCTCGACCGTGCAGGTGGGACCCGCGAGGGAGTAGGCGTCGTTGAACATCTCCAGCTCGCCGCCGGGGACTTCCTTGCCGTCGTCGTCCTCGCAGTCGGGCCGGGTGACCATGGCGTCGCGGGGGAGCGAGACGCCGTACACCGTCTTCCGGTCCGCCGAGACGTGCACGAGGATCGTGGTGTCGGAACGCTGGCCGATCTCGGTCTGGCCGTCGATGTCGTTGCCGGCGCCGGCGCGCGTGTCCGAGCCCATCACCAGGATGTTGAGCGGGTCGCCGCCGATCAGATGCCTCTTCTTCACCTTGTGATCGGGGTCGCGACCCTCGCCGAAGTTCTTGTCGAGCTTCTGGTACGCGACAGTGATCACCAGACCGGTGACCAGGGCGAGGACGAGCTGGGTGACCACGATGACGAGCAGCACCCTGCGGCGGTGCACCGGCTCGAGCCGATCCTCGGTCACGATCCGAATCGTGGCAGATGTTGCCAAGCAGAGCCTCGCACCGGCGGGCGGCCGCCGTCCTGACCTGCGATGACGTGACTCCGCGGGAGCTGGGTGGCGGTGTCCGATTCCCGCCAGAGACTGTCGGCGGCGTCGGTCATGATGGAGCCATGAAGAACGAGCGGCTGGACCCCCGGCACCTGGACGCGGAGTCGTGCTACCGCGCCGTGAAGTCTCGCGACCGCCGCTTCGACGGCGTCTTCTACACCGCGGTGCGGACCACCGGCATCTACTGCCGGCCGTCGTGCCCCGCGCGGACGCCGGCGTTCCACAACGTCACCTTCCACCCGAGCGCCGCCTCCGCGCAGGCAGCCGGCTACCGCGCCTGCAAGCGCTGCCTGCCCGACGCGACGCCCGGCAGCCCGGACTGGGACGTCGCCGCCACCGCGGCCGGTCGCGCCATGCGCCTGATCGCCGACGGTGTCGTGGACCGCGAGGGCGTGGAGGGCGTGGCCCGCAGGGTCGGCTACACGCCCCGTCACCTGACCCGGCTGCTCACCGCCGAGCTCGGCGCCGGCCCGCTCGCCCTGGCCCGGGCCCGACGTGCCCAGACGGCCCGGGTGCTCGTCGAGACCACCGACCTCGGCTTCGCCGACGTCGCCTTCGCGGCCGGGTTCTCCAGCGTCCGCCAGTTCAACGACACGGTCCGTGAGGTCTACGCCGCCACTCCGACCGAGCTCCGCGGCCGGCGCCGCGGCACGCCTACCCAAGGCACGGTGACGATGCGGCTGGCCGTGCGCACGCCGTTCGCCGGCCGGGCGCTGCTCGACTTCCTCGCCTTCCACGTGGTGCCGGGCGTCGAGGCGGCCGGCCCGGGCTGGTACGCCCGCACCCTCGACCTGCCGCACGGACCAGGCACGGTCCGGCTCGAGCTCGAGGATGCGCCGGCCACCGGCCAGACCGCCTTCGTCACCGCCGAGTTCCGGCTGCGCGACCTGCGTGACACCTCGGCCGCGGTCGAACGTGCGCGCCGGCTGGTCGACGCCGACTGCGACCCGGTGGCGGTGGACGACCAGTTCCTCGGTGACCCCGTGATCGGACCGCTGGTCCGGGCGACCCGCGGTCTTCGGGTGCCCGGCCAGGTCGACGGCGACGAGACCGCGCTGCGCACGGTCGTGGGCCAGCAGGTCAGCGTCACCGGTGCCCGGACGGTCACCGGCCGGCTGGTGGCCGAGCACGGCACTCCGGTCAAGACCGACCTGCCTGGCCTGACCCACCTGTTCCCGGCAGCGGCCACGCTGGCCGAGATCGATCCCGAGCAGCTGCCGATGCCACGGGCGCGGGGTCGTGCCCTGACCGGGCTGGCCGCGGCGCTCGCGGGCGGCCACGTCGCCCTCGACCGCGGCGCCGCCCGGGACGACGTACGCCGGTCGCTGCTCGAGCTGGCCGGCATCGGGCCCTGGACCGCGGACTACGTGGCCATGCGAGCGCTCGGGCACCCCGATGTGTTCCTGCCGACCGATGTCGGGGTCCGCAACGCGGTCGCCGGGCTCGGCCACGACCCCGCCGCGGTGATCGCCGACAGCGACCGCTGGCGACCGTGGCGCTCCTACGCCCTCATGCACCTCTGGAACACCCTCATGCCCCCGATCCCCGCACCCTCTGAGAAGGAGGACTGACATGTCCTGGACCGTGATCGACTCACCCGTCGGCGAGCTGCGCCTTGTCGAGAACGACGGCGCGCTGACCGCGATCGAGTTCTCGCCCTTCCGCGACCACGACGGCCGCCCCCGCGGTGACCGCGACGACGACCAGCCGGTCCTGGCCGAGACCGCCCGCCAGCTGCGGGCCTACTTCGACCGCGACCTCAAGGAGTTCGACCTCCCGCTGGCGCCGATCGGCACCGACTTCCAGCAGCGGGTCTGGACGCAGCTGCAGGAGGTCGGCTTCGGCGAGACCGCGTCGTACGGCCAGATCGCGCATCGCCTGGGCTTGACCAACGCCGCCTCGCGAGCGGTGGGCACGGCCAACGGCCGCAACCCGATCCCGATCGTGATCCCGTGCCACCGCATCATCGGCGCCGACGGCACCCTCACCGGCTACGCCGGCGGAGTGGAGCGCAAGCAGACGCTGCTCGAACTCGAGCAAGACGCGCTGTTCTGATCGGAGCCCTGCGAGGAACGAGCAGGGGTCCGATCGATGGTGGTTGAGCAGCGAGCGCGGCTGAGCTTGCGAAGCCGCGACCGAGCGTGTCGAAACCCCCGCAACGAAGGCTGGAACTCAGCCGCTGTGGTCCATCCCCAGCCTGCCTTGCGGTGGTTTCGACACCGTCGTCGCTGGGGCTCCTCCGGGCTCAACCACCGACTAGGCGCTGTCGGCAGCAGCGGCGCGGCGCAGCGACTCCGAGAGGCGCTCGGCGGCCGCGAGTACGGCGGGGGCGTGCATCCGGCCGGGCTGGCGGGAGAGCCGCTCGAGCGGGCCGGAGACCGAGACCGCGGCGATGATCTTGCCGCTGGGGGAGCGGACCGGCGCGGAGACCGAGGCGACACCCTGCTCGCGCTCGCCGACCGACTGCGCCCAGCCGCGGCGGCGGATGCCGGAGAGCGCGGCGGCGGAGAAGGCGGCGTTCTGGAGGCCGCGGTGCATCCGCTCCGGGTCCTCCCAGGCGAGCAGCACCTGGGCGGCAGAGCCGGCGCGCATGGTGAGCTGGGAGCCGACCGGGATCGTGTCGCGAAGACCGGACGGCCGCTCGGCGGCGGCCACGCAGACCCGGATGTCGCCCTGGCGGCGCCACAGCTGCGCGGACTCCCCGGTGATGTCGCGGAGCCGGGCCAGCACGGGGCCGGCGGTCGCCAGCAGCCGGTCCTCACCGGCGGCCGCGGACAGCTCGGCCAGCCGCGGCCCGAGGACGAAGCGGCCCTGCATGTCGCGGGCCACCAGGCGGTGGTGCTCGAGAGCCACCGCGAGGCGGTGCGCGGTCGGCCGCGCGAGGCCGGTGCCGGCGACCAGCCCGGCCAGGGTGGCGGGTCCGGCCTCGAGGGCGGTGAGCACGAGAGCGGCCTTGTCGAGGACGCCGACGCCGGATCCGTTGTCCATATGGCAATACTGCCGTCTCAGATCATGGGACGCAAGGTCTATGATCTTCCGAGTTCGGAAATCGGGTCGCAAGGGAGTGGTCATGGGCAGGACTCTGGCCAGGACGTTGGCAGAGAAGGTCTGGGACGAGCATGTAGTGCGCTCGGTGCCCGGTGAGCCCGACCTGCTCTACATCGACCTGCACCTCATCCACGAGGTCACGAGTCCGCAGGCTTTCGAAGGGCTCCGCCTCGCCGGCCGGACCGTACGCCGACCCGACCTCACCCTGGCGACCGAGGACCACAACGTCCCCACCCTCGACTGGGACAAGCCGATCGCGGACCCGGTCTCGCGCACCCAGGTCGAGACGCTCCGCAGGAACTGCGAGGAGTTCGGCGTCCGGCTGCACCCCCTCGGCGACCTCGACCAGGGCATCGTGCACGTGGTCGGCCCGCAGCTCGGCCTCACCCAGCCGGGGATGACGATCGTCTGCGGCGACAGCCACACGAGCACCCACGGCGCGTTCGGCGCGATCGCCTTCGGCATCGGCACGTCGGAGGTCGAGCACGTCCTCGCCACCCAGACCCTGATGCAGGCCAAGCCGAAGACGATGGCCGTGACGGTCAACGGCAGCCTGCCCGACGGGGTCACCGCCAAGGACCTCGTGCTCACCCTGATCACGCACACCGGCACCGGCGGCGGCCAGGGCTACATCGTCGAGTACCGCGGCCAGGCCATCGACGAGCTGTCGATGGAGGGCCGGATGACGGTCTGCAACATGAGCATCGAGTGGGGCGCCAAGGCGGGCCTCATCGCGCCGGACCAGAAGACCTTCGACTACATCCAGGGACGTTCGGAGGCGCCGAAGGGTGCCGAGTGGGACGCGGCCGTCGCGCACTGGAAGAACCTCGTCACCGACGAGGACGCGGAGTACGACGCCGAGATCGTCCTCGACGCCTCGGACATGACGCCCTTCGTCACGTGGGGCACCAACCCCGGCCAGGGCGTGCCGCTCGGCGGCGCCGTCCCGAGCCCGGACGACTTCGAGGAGGCCCAGGACAAGATCGCCGCCGAGAAGGCGCTGCAATACATGGCCCTAAAGCCCGGCGTTCCGATGCGGGACATCAAGGTCGACACCGTCTTCGTCGGCTCCTGCACCAACGGCCGGATCGAGGACCTGCGGCTCGCTGCCGGGATCATCAAGGGCCGCCAGGTCGACAAGGACACCCGCCTGCTCGTCGTTCCCGGGTCGGTCCGGGTGCGGCTGCAGGCCGAGGACGAGGGTCTAGACGTCGTCTTCAAGGAGGCCGGCGCCGAGTGGCGCGGCGCGGGATGCTCGATGTGCCTGGGCATGAACCCCGACACCCTCCAGCCCGGCGAGCGCAGCGCGTCGACGTCCAACCGCAACTTCGAGGGTCGCCAGGGCAAGGGCGGGCGCACGCACCTGGTCTCGGTGCCGGTCGCCGCCGCCACCGCTGTCCGGGGCACGCTCTCGTCCCCGGCCGACCTCGAGGACCTCTGAGATGGACGCGTTCACGTCGCACACCGGCGTCGGCGTACCGCTGCGTCGCAGCAACGTCGACACCGACCAGATCATCCCGGCGGTCTACCTCAAGCGGGTCAGCCGGACCGGCTTCGAGGACGGCCTGTTCTCGGCCTGGCGCAACGACCCCGACTTCGTGCTCAACCGCACGGAGTACGCCGCGGGCACAGTGCTGGTCGCCGGCCCCGACTTCGGCACCGGCTCGTCACGTGAGCACGCCGTGTGGGCCCTGATGGACTACGGCTTCCGCGTCGTGATCTCGCCGCGGTTCGGCGACATCTTCAGCGGCAACTCCGGCAAGGCCGGGCTGCTCGCGGCGAAGGTCGACGAGAAGGTCGTGCAGCGTCTCTGGGACCACCTGGAGGAAAACCCCGGCGCCGCGGTCACCGTCGACCTCGAGTCCCGCACCGTCCGGGCCGGCGCGGGGCCGGACGCCATCGAGGACTCCTTCGACATCGACGACTACACGCGGTGGCGGCTGCTCAAGGGACTCGACGACATCGGCATCACGCTCGGCAACGAGGCCGACATCGCGGCCTTCGAGGAGACCCGGTCGTCCACCTTCAAGCCCAGCACGCTGTCGTCACGCTGAGCCACGTTCGACGGCATTCGTTCACGTCTGTTGCTGCGACGACGAACTGGCGTTTTCCCAAGCCCGCTTGGGGAAACGCGGCGTTGTCGGCGAGACGATGTCCGTCCCCATCGGTTGCATCATGCCCAGTAGGGCATTCCGGACAGGTGAGAACGCCCCGAAAATTATGACGTTTCGTGCGGCGTGGTGATTGTGACTATCGCCACGCCAACCTAGGTTGCCTCTCATGAGCCGGGCACCGGTCCCGGGTCACGAAAGACATCCGAAAGGGAAGCCCCGTGAACAAGAATCAACTCGTCGAGGCGCTTGCAGCGCGGTACGACGGCAACAAGAGAGCAGCCCGGCACGCCCTCGAATCTGTTCTCGACACCATCACGCGCGAGGTCGCCAAGGGCGAGAAGGTGGCCATCACCGGCTTCGGCTCATTCGAGAAGCGGGTGCGTAACGCACGCATGGTTCGCAACCCGCAGACCGGCGAGCGGATCCGGGCCAAGAGGACCCACGTGCCGAAGTTCACGGCCGGCCAGGACCTGAAGAACATCGTCTCGGGCGCCAAGAAGCTGCCGAAGCTCACGATCGAGGCCGCGGCGCCAGTCGCCCGTGCCGCCGCGGCCGCCGCCAGCCCGACTAAGAAGACAACAACCAAGAAGACCGCCAAGAAGGCGGCCAAGAAGACCGCCAAGAAGGCGGCCAAGAAGGCGCCCGCGAAGAAGGCACCTGCGAAGAAGGCTCCGGCCAAGAAGGCCGCCAAGAAGTCGCCCGCGAAGAAGGCTCCGGCCAAGAAGTCGCCGGCGAAGAAGGCACCTGCGAAGAAGGCACCGGCCAAGAAGGCCGCGAAGAGGTCGCCGGCGAAGAAGGCACCCGCGAAGAAGGCCCCGGCCAAGAAGGCCGCCAAGAAGGCCCCGGCCAAGAAGGCCGCCAAGAAGGCTCCGGCCAAGAGGGCCGCCAAGAAGTCCTGAGCTCAGCCCGGTGACGGGCCGCCTCCCTGATGGGAGGCGGCCCGTTCCGCTGTCCGGGGGCCGACCCCGAGGGCCATGGCTTCGTCGAGGTCGCTCAGGTCGTCCACGTCGCGGCGAAGTCGCGGTAGCGCGGCGGTGATGGGGCGAGCCCCGCTCGCGTCGTGAGCCAGCGCAGAGCCCGGACCGAACCGCGGGTCGAAGTCCTCGTAGGGCGCCGTGTAGAGCGTGGTCCCGAGCCCGTCGGTGTCGGCGACGTACGCCGCCTCGCCGGGCGACAGCGCGCCGAGGGCGTCGTCGAGGTCGGCGGCGCGCAGGGACGGCAGGTCGGCGGTCACCACGACCGGCACCAGGGCCGGCCATCGGCGCCGTGCCTCCGCGGCCGACTGGCGCAGGGTGCCGTTGAGGTCCATCGCGACGCCGTCGGGGACGGTCTGCGCGCCGAGGCCGGCCAGCTCCACCGAGAACGCTGCGTCGTCGGTAGCCACGAGCACCTCGGCGATGGAAGACGCGGCGAGGCAGGCGGCCACGGTGTCCAGTGCGAAGGCAGCCGCGAGCGCCCGGCGCTCGTCGTCGGCCAGCCCGACCAACCGCGACTTGCCGAGCGCGGGCGGCTTCACGGGGACGAGGGCGACGTACCTCTCCTGCATCCGCACGATCCTCTCAGCCCCGGGCGCGGCCTACGGACGAGTAGCCTGCACTGGACATCCGACGGGCGGACGAGGAGGCAGCTGGTGACGGTGCGCCGGCTCCGGCAGAAGCGCGGCTGGGCATGGTCGCTCGGGGTGGCGATCGTGAAGCCTCTGCTGCTCGCGACCACGAAGCCGCACTGGATCGACGGGGAGAAGATTCCGGCCGAAGGTGGCTGCATCGTGGTCTTCAACCACATCTCCGAGGTCGACCCCCTGATGGCCGCGCACGCGGTGTACGACCACGGGCGGCTGCCGCGCTACCTGGCCAAGGCCGACCTGTTCAAGAACAAGTTCCTCGGCGTCTTCTTCAAGTCGGCCGGGCAGATCCCCGTCGAGCGGCTCAGCGCTAACGCCGCGGGCGCCTTCGGTGCCGCGGTCGCGGCGATCCGCGCGGGCGAGCTGGTCGTCGTCTACCCGGAGGGCACCATCACCCGTGATCCAGACCTGTGGCCGATGGTCGGCAAGTCAGGCGCGGCCCGGATCGCGCTCGAGACGCAGTGTCCCGTGATACCGGTCGGCCAGTGGGGGGCGCAGGACGTGCTCGCGCCGTACGCCCGCAAGCCCGACCTGTTCCCGCGCAAGACGATCACCATGAAGGTGGGTGACCCAGTCGACCTCTCTGACCTCTACGACCAGCAGATGACCACTCCTGTGGTCAACGAGGCCACGGCCCGGATCATGGCTGCCCTCACCGACCTCGTCGCCGAGCTGCGCGGCGAGACCGCTCCGCCAGAGCGGTTCGACCCGCGCAAGGCCGGTGTCGCCGAGATCGGCAACCCCCGCAAGACCACCCACAAGCCAGCCAACCGGAAGGACTCAGCGTGAGCAAGGTCGCGGTCTTCGGAGCCGGCTCGTGGGGAACGGCGTTCTCGATCGTGCTCGCCGACGGCGGCAACGACGTCACGATCTGGGCCCGCCGCGAGGAAGTCGCCGCGGCGATCAACGACGGGCGGGAGAACTCTGAGTACCTGCCGGGGATCGAGCTGCCGGCCGCCGTCTCGGCCACCCATGACGTCGAGAAGGCCGCGCACGGCGCCGACATCGTGGTGCTCGCGACGCCGTCACAGACGTTGCGCGGCAACCTCACCGAGTGGGCGCCGCACCTCGCCGACGACGCGGTGCTGGTCTCGCTGATGAAGGGGGTCGAGCTCGGCACCCTCAAGCGGATGAGCGAGGTCATCGCGGACGTGACCGGCGCGGGCCCAGACCGGATCGCGGTCATCAGCGGCCCCAACCTGGCCAAGGAGATCGCACGCCGTGAGCCGGCCGCGTCCGTGGTCGCCTGCGCCGACGAGGACGTCGCCAAGATGCTGCAGGACCGGTGCCACTCGCCCGCGTTCCGCCCCTACACCAGTGCCGACGTGCTGGGCTGTGAGCTCGGTGGTGCCTACAAGAACGTGGTCGGTCTCGCGGTCGGCATGGCTGTCGGGCTGGGATTCGGCGACAACACGACCGCCTCGGTGATCACCCGCGGCCTGGCCGAGACGGCGCGACTGGCCACCAAGCTCGGCGCCAACCCGCTCACGCTGATGGGGCTGGCCGGGCTCGGCGACCTCGTGGCCACCTGCTCCTCACCGCTCTCGCGCAACCGCACCTTCGGCGAGAAGCTCGGCAGCGGCATGACCTCCGACGAGGTCTACGCCTCGACGCGCCAGGTGGCCGAGGGAGCGAAGTCCTGTGCCTCGTTGCGCGCTCTCGCCGAGAGCAACGGCGTCGACGCCCCGGTGGCGCAGTACGTCGACGACGTCGTCGCCGGCCGGATGAACGCGAAGGACATGATGGACGCGATCCTGGCCAGGGACACCAAGTCGGAGGCCGAATAGCCCACCGGTGGTTGAGGAAGGTGCTCCGCGCCACTTCGGTGGTTGAGGAGGTCGTTCTGCGACCGTCTCGAAACCATCGCAGCCTGCGCTGGAACTGGCCGTGGTCGAGTACCAGTGTGAGGTCACCTGGTTTCGAGACGGTTGCTGCGCAACCTGCTCAACCATCGGCCGCGGGTGGTTGAGGAGGTCGTTCTGCGACCGTCTCGAAACCATCGCAGCCTGCGCTGGAACTGGCCGTGGTCGAGTACCAGTGTGAGGTCACCTGGTTTCGAGACGGTTGCTGCGCAACCTCCTCAACCATCGGCCGCGGGTGGTTGAGGAGGTCGTTCTGCGACCGTCTCGAAACCACCGCAGCCTGCGCTGGAACTGGCCGTGGTCGAGTACCAGCGTGAGCTCACCTGGTTTTGAGACGGTTGCTGCGCAACCTCCTCAACCATCGGCCGCGGGTGGTTGAGGAGGTCGTTCTGCGACCGTCTCGAAACCATCGCAGCCTGCGCTGGAACTGGCCGTGGTCGAGTACCTGTGTGAGGTCACCTGGTTTCGAGACGGTTGCTGCGCAACCTCCTCAACCATCGGCCGCGGGTGGTTGAGGAGGTCGTTCTGCGACCGTCTCGAAACCACCGCAGCCTGCGCTGGAACTGGCCGTGGTCGAGTACCAGTGTGAGGTCACCTGGTTTCGAGACGGTTGCTGCGCAACCTCCTCAACCATCGGCCGCGGGTGGTTGAGGAGGTCGTTCTGCGACCGTCTCGAAACCACCGCAGCCTGCGCTGGAACTGGCCGTGGTCGAGTACCAGTGTGAGGTCACCTGGTTTCGAGACGGTTGCTGCGCAACCTGCTCAACCATCGGCCGCGGGTGGTTGAGGAGGTCGTTCTGCGACCGTCTCGAAACCATCGCAGCCTGCGCTGGAACTGGCCGTGGTCGAGTACCAGTGTGAGGTCACCTGGTTTCGAGACGGTTGCTGCGCAACCTCCTCAACCACCGAATACCTCTCAACCACCGAAGACCTCTCAACCACCGGCGACGTTGTCCAGGGCCTGGCTCAGGTCGGCCCACAGGTCTTCGACGTCCTCGATGCCGACCGACAACCGGACCAGCCCCTCGGGGATCGTGGCGGGTTCGGACTTCCAGCGCCGGCGGCGCTCGAAGGTCGACTCCACGCCGCCGAGGCTGGTGGCGTGCACCCACAGCGACGTGGACCGCACCAGGAGGTCCGCGGCGTCGGGGGTGGGCAGAACCACCGCGACCATCCCGCCCAGGCCGGGGTAGCGGGTCTCGAGCAGCGCCGGGTGCCCGTCGAGGCGGCGAGCCAGCTCGGCGGCGTTGGACTGCGCTCTCTCCAGCCGCAGGTGGAGGGTCCGCAGCCCGCGCAGCGCGAGCCAGGCCTCGAACGGGCCGGGGGCGTTGCCCTGCACGTCACGGCGGCCCTTGAGCACGGCGTACAGCTCCTCGTCCGCGGTCACGACCGCGCCCAGCTGGACGTCGCTGTGCCCGGCGAGGTACTTGGTCGCCGAGTGCAGCACCACGTCGGCGCCGAGCTCGAGCGGCCGCTGGAGGAGCGGAGTCATGAACGTGTTGTCGACGACCACCCTCGCGCCGGCCTCGCGGGCCGCGGCGATGATCGCCGGGATGTCTGCCACCTCGAGCGCCGGGTTGGTCGGTGATTCGAACACCACGAGGGCGGCGTCCTCGCACGCCGCGACCACCTCGCTCGTGTTCGTGACGTCGACCAGCGTGGTCGTGAGCCGGCCACGCAGCTCGAGGTCGGCGAGGCTGACCAGGGTGCCGTTGTAGGAGTGCCGCGGCGCGACCACCTTGTCGCCCAGGGCGACCAGGTCGAGCAGGCTGGTGATCGCGGCCATCCCGGACGCGTAGGCCAGGCAGCGGCCGCCCTCCAGCGCACCCAGCGCGTCCTCGAACGCCGCCCAGGTCCGGTTGCCGTAGCGCCCGTACTCGAGGTCGCCACCGGCGACGTACGTCGACGCCATGGTGATCGGCACGTTGAGCGGCTGGTCCGGCTCGTGCGGGGGCCGGCCGGCGGTCACGGCCACGGTCGAGAGCTGCAACGGGTGCTCGGGGGTCGGTGCCATGGGCACTAGTCTCGCCGTTGTGCTGACGACGTTGCTGGGCGGGCGCGCGTTCGCCGAGCGGTACGGCGAAGCGCCCGCCAAGGTCGTCGCACTCCACGGCTGGGCGCGCACCCGGCAGGACTGGAACAGCACCCTCCAGGGCTACGACGCGTTGGCGCTCGACCTGCCCGGGTTCGGTGCCACGCCGCCGCCCGACGACGGCTGGAGCACCGCCGATTACGCCGAGTGGCTGCGCGACGTGCTCGCGGACTCTGCCGTTGCGGGGGGAGACCGGCCCGTGGTCGTCGGCCACTCGTTCGGAGGCCGGATCGCCGTGCAGCTCGCCGCGACCGCTCCCGAGCTGGTGCGCGGGATCGTGCTGACCGGCGTACCCCTGCTCCGGGCGCAGACCGCACCGGCCAAGCCGGCGTTCAGCTTCCGGGCGCTGAGGCTGCTCAACAAGCTGCACGTCATCTCCAACGAGCGGATGGAGCGGGTGCGTCGCAAGCGCGGCTCGGCCGACTACGTGGCCGCGCAGGGCGTGATGCGCGAGGTCCTGGTGAAGGCGGTCAACGAGGACTACGGCGACGAGCTTGACCAGCTCGCAAAGACCGGGCTCCCGGTCGCGATGGTGTGGGGCGAGCACGACACCGCGGCCCCGTTGCCCATGGCGGAGCGGGCGCAGCAGCGGCTGGGTGCCGGCGCGGACCTGGTGGTAGTGGCCGGCTCGGCGCACCTGCTCGACCCGGCGCTGGTCGAGGCGCTGCGCACCGCGATCGACCGGCAGGCCGCACTGCCATGAGCGCGACCGCCAACGTCCTCGTCGGCCTGGCGATCTCGGTGGTCGCGCTGGCGTCGTACCTGCGCTGGTGGCGGGTCGCTCAACGGGAGCACTACGAGCCGGGCCGGCTGCTGGCCATGGCCGCGATCTGGTGCGGCGCTCAGCCGTCCAACGTGCTCGCGCTCGCGGCCGTGCTGGTGCTCTGCGGTGCCGGTGTCGTGCAGCCCCTTGTCGGGCTGGTGGCCGCGCTGGTCTGGCTGTGGTGGCCGCCGGGCCTGGCGCTGCTGCGCCCGACCAAGAAGCTCGTGTGGACCGCACGGGTCCGACGGCTCGCGGTGATGACCGTGGTGCTGCACATCGTGGTCACCGGGGTCTTCCTGGCCGTGGGCGCCGGCGTCGCACTGCTGCCGCTGCTCGCGTTGCCGATCGCCGAGGTCGCGCTGCTGGCCGCCCATCCGCTGGAGGACCGGCTCGGCCGGAAGTACGAGCGATCGGCCGCTGCCAAGATCAAGAAGGTCGCGCCCCGGGTGGTCGCGATCACCGGGTCCTACGGCAAGACCTCGACGAAGAACTACGCCGCGCACCTCATCGCGGGACGCTGGTCGGTGCTGGCCAGTCCGGCGAGCTTCAACAACGTGCTCGGCCTCGCGCGCTCCGTCAACGACCGGCTGGTGCCGGGCACCGACGTGTTCGTCGCCGAGATGGGCACCTACGGCCCGGGCGAGATCGCGCGGCTGTGCCGGATCTTCCCGCCCGAGGTCTCGGCGATCACCACGATCGGCGAGGCGCACCTCGAGCGAATGAGGGATCGCGCCACGATCGTGCGTGCCAAGTCGGAGATCCTCGAGCCGGCGCGGACGGTGGTGCTGAACGTCGACGTGCCCGAGCTCGAGGCCGCCGCGGACCGGCTGGCAGCTACCAAACGGGTGGTGCGCTGTGCGACGTCGGAGGGCGCGGCGGCGGACGTTGTCGTACGCCGGGACGCCGAGGGCTGGCTGCTCGAGCTGTCGGGCACCGAGCACCGGATCACGCTGCCCGCCGAGGTCGGCCACCCGATCAACGTGGCCGTCGCGGTCGGCCTGGCCGTGGCGCTCGACGTACCGGAGAAGGCGATCCTCGACCGGCTGCCCACGGTGCCGGCCACCCCGCACCGCGCCGAGACCACGACGCTGGACAACGGCCTCACCGTCATCGACGACACCTACAACGCCAACCCCGAGGGCGCCGCGCAGGCGCTGGTGAGTGCCAGGTCACTCGTCGGGGAGGGCGGCACGGTCTGGACGATCACCCCCGGTATGGTCGAGCTCGGACCCGAGCAGGCGCGGCGGAATGCCGACTTCGCCCGGGCGGCCACGGCCACCGAGGGCATGCAGCTGTGCATCGTGGGCCGCACCAACCGGGCGGCACTCAGCACCGGCGACGCGAGTCGGACCCAGGCGTTCGGGAGCCGCGATGAGGCGGTGCGGCATGTGATGGCGACCGCGGGTGCCGGCGACGTGGTGCTGTACGAGAACGACCTGCCCGACCACTACCCGTGATCGAGTGACTGAGAGGCTCACCAACGTGATCAGCAAGGCGACCGTGGTCTTCGGCGGCCCCTCGGCCGAGCACGACATCAGCATCCTGACCGGGCTGCAGGGCGAGCGGGTGCTCGCCGGTGCCGGGGTCACGGTGCAGTGCGTCTACTGGTCGCGCAACGACCAGTGGTACCTCGTGCCCGGCAGCCTCGAGGCCCGCGACTTCGTGGACCAGGACGGCGTCCCGTCCGGTTCGAAGAAGCTCGAGCTGCGGATCGGCGCCAAGAAGGGCAGCGGCTTCTACCTCGAGGGTGGCCTCGGCGGAGGCAAGCTGCTCGAGACCGGCCCGGTCCTGAGCTGCTTCCATGGCAGCCTCGGCGAGGCCGGCGGCTCGCAGGCGCTGTTCGAGCTGCTCGGCCTGAAGGCCACCGGTGGGACCGTCGCCGCGGCCGCGCTGGGCATGGACAAGCTCGCCTTCGGCGGCGTGATGGAAGTGGCCGGGGTCCCGTGCCTGAAGCGCACCCTGCTGTCCTCGGCCGAGAAGCCGCCGTTCGACGGGCCCTACATCGTCAAGCCGCGGTTCGGCGGCTCCTCGATCGGGATCGAGGTCGTCGAGGACTGGGAGACCGCGACCGCCCTGCTCACGACGTCGCCGGACCTGCGCGAGGGCGCGGTCGTCGAGCCGAACCGGCCAGACCTGTTCGACCTCAACGTCTCGGTCCGGACCGCGCCGACCCTGGCCGTCTCGGAGGTCGAGAAGCCGGTGCGCCCCGACGACGGCGCGATCTTCTCCTACGCCGAGAAGTACCTCCGCCCCGAGGGCCTCTCCGCCGCACCACGCGAGTTCCCCGCCGACATCTCGCCGGAGCTGCGCGCCACGATCCAGTCCCTCGCCACCCGCGTCGTGGAGCTGACGGGGCTCACCGGCATCCTGCGGATCGACTTCCTCTCCGACGGCACCGAGGCCTTCGTCAACGAGGTCAACTCGATCCCCGGTGCGCTGGCGCTCTACCTGTGGCCGGACACTCAGCCCGCCGACATCCTGCTGGCCGCGCTCGAGGAGGCCGAGCAGGCGCGTCCCCGCGCCACCGGCAACTACGAGGTGGGCGTCGCCCTCCGCGCGGCCGGTGGCATCGCCGGCAAGCTGGCCGCGCTGCCCCAGCAGCCCCGCTGACCTTCCGCGGTCGGGGAGATTCACCGGGTACCCGGTGAATCTCATGCTTGCCCGCAGAACCTTTAGCGGGGAAGCGTGAGTTTCAGCGGGGCAGGCGGACGAAACGCGGTGGCGGCCGGGTCACAGGTCGCGGCAGGCGGGAGGTGACCGATCAGACCGGCGGACCGGCGACGACCGCCCGGGCCAGCAGGTCGCGGGCGACCTCACCGAGCGTCGTACCGCTGGCGGTGCAGGCGAAGGGGAACACCGAGGTCTCGGTGGTGCCAGGGGTGATCGCGGTCTCCAGGACCACGAAGTTGCCGTCGGCGCCGACGATGAAGTCCGAGCGCGAGACGTCGCGCAGGCCGAGGGTTCGGTGCGCACTGCGGGCCACCTCGCCGAGCTCGTCCAGCAGGTCCTCGGGCAGGTCGGGCCGGTCGAGAGAGACGAACTCGGCGGTGTAGCGGGCGCTGAAGTCGAACTCGTGGCCCTTCTCGTACTCGATCGCCACCGGCATCAGCGAGGTCAGGCCGTCCTCGCCCTCGAGTACGACGACGCTGACGTCGACACCGTCGTGGAACCGCTCGACCAGGGCGTCCTCGCAGTAGGCATAGGTCCCGACCAGCGCCGACGGGAGGGCAGCCAGGCCGTCGACGCCGGCAACCCCGAGGGCGCTGCCGCCGCGCGCGGGCTTCACCACGACCCGCGTGCCGAGGCGGTGCATCACGTGCTCCATCAGCGCGGCGGCCCCGATGTCACGGAACGTCTGGGCGGACAGACCGACGCTGTCGGGGACCGGGATGCCGTCGCGCCGCAGCAGCTCGCGCGCGGTGCCCTTGTCGTAGGCGACGCGGCACGCGTGGCTGCGGGAACCGACGTACGGCATCCCGATCAGCTCGAGCAGCGTCTGGATCTCACCGTCCTCGCCGCACTGTCCGTGCAGGATCGGCAGCGCCGCAACCACCTTCTCGCGCTCCAGGGTGTGCAGCAGGTTGCGGTCGAAGTCGTAGGAGTGCGCCTCGACACCGAGCGCGCGCAGCTCGCGCACCAGGTTGCGGCCGCTGGCCAGCGAGACGTCGCGTTCGTGGCTCAGGCCACCCGCGATCACCGCGACCGGGCCGGTGAGCACCTCGGACGCACCCGCATCAGACATGGCGCCAAGGGTTGCACACGACTGCGCCCCGCACCGGGGCGGTGCGGGGCGCAGTCGGTGTCGGTCGGGGGGTCAGATGTGGACCACCGGGCAGGTGAGCGTGCGGGTGATGCCGTCGAGGGTCTGCACCTTCGCGACCACGAGCTTTCCGAGCTCGTCGACGTTGCGGGCCTCGGCGCGCACGATCACGTCGTAGGGACCGGTGACGTCCTCGGCCATCGTGACGCCCTTGACCTGGGCGATGGCTACGGCCACCTCGGCGGCCTTGCCGACGTCGGTCTGGATCAGGATGTAGGCCTGCACCACCATGTGCGGAACTCCCTGCTGCTCTGTCTGAGGCGGAACTGGGGGACGCCGGTCAACCTATCGTGAGGCCGCCGTGTCTCATAGAGACCGTCGCGGCACGATCTGCTCTGATGAACCCATGCCGTTCCCGCCGGAGGCCACGCTCGGGGACGTTGGCGAGTTCGGGCTGATCGCCGAGCTGACCTCGGTGTTCACGCAGGGCGAGCACGTGCTGGTCGGCCCCGGGGACGACGCCGCGGTGCTGCGGGTGCGGGCCGGCCACGTCGTCGTCTCGACAGACCTCGTGGTCGAGGGGCGGCACTTCCGCAGCGACTGGGTCGAGGCTACGGACGTCGGGCACCGCGCTGCAGCGCAGAACCTGTCCGACATCAACGCCATGGGCGGCCGCGCGCACTCGCTCACGATCGGGCTCGGCGCCCCACAGGACCTGCCGGCCCGATGGGCGCTGGACTTCGCGACCGGTTTCGCCGCCGAGTGCGACCTGGTCGGCGCCTCGGTGGTCGGCGGCGACCTGACCCGTTGCGACCAGGTGGTCATCGCGGTCACGGTCATCGGGGCCTGCACCCAGTCCCCGGTGCTGCGCTCGGGCGCCGCACCAGGAGACGTGCTCGCGCTGGCCGGCCGGCAGGGCTGGTCCGCCGGCGGTCTCGCGGTCCTCTCCCGGGGCTTCCGCTCCCCGCGGGTGCTGGTCGAGGCCTATCGGCGTCCCGCCCCGCCGTACGACGCCGGCCCGGCGGCCGCCGACGCGGGCGCGACCTCCATGATCGACGTCTCCGACGGGCTCCTGGCCGATGCCGGCCACCTCGCCCAGGATTCCGGGGTGGCCATCGATGTCCAATCTGGGGCCCTGGACGTCCCTGAACCCCTTCACGCGGTCGCCGCCGCGACCGGCGCCGAGCCGATCTCGTTCGTGCTCGGTGGTGGGGAGGACCACTCGCTCCTGGCGACGTTCCCCGACCAGGCGGCCGTGCCGGAGGGGTGGACGGTCATCGGCTCGGTGAGTGAGGGGGAGGGGGTCACTGTCGACGGCGCGCCGTACGCCGGCGAGACGGGTTGGACGCACTTCTAGCCGCCGGTGGTTGAGGAGGTTGCGCAGCAACCGTCTCGAAACCGCGTACGCCGAGGCTGGAACTCACGTCCGCGGGTCCCAGCGCAGGTTCCGGTGGTTTCGAGACAGGCGCAGAACGCCTTCCTCAACCACCGAAGAGCCCGCGCCGACGCCTCAGCCGAGTTTTTCGAGGGGCGCTTCGCGCGGAAACAAAAACTCGACTGAGGTGTCGGAACCTCAGTCGAGTTCGGTGGAAACGTCTAGTACCTAGCGGGTTACTTTCCCGGCTTTGATGCAGCCGGTGCAGACGTTGAGCCGCTTCGGCGTACCGTTCACGGTCGCGCGGACCCGCTGGATGTTGGGGTCGAAACGACGCTTGGTGATCTTGCGCGACCACGGCCGGTTGTTGCCGAAGCCGGGCTTCTTGGCGCAGATGTCACAGACGGCAGCCACCGTGAGCTCCTGGGATAGTCGAACGAGTGCGTGGGCCCGCCGAGCGGGCAACCGAACGAGGATATCCGACGCGGCCGCTCCCGCCGAAATCGTGCGGTGGGGATTAGCCTGCCGTCCGTGACCGAACCAGGCACCGTGGGCAGCGGCATCCAGCTCGCGACCGTGCTGCGCTTCGTCGACATCGCAGTGGACGCCCTCGCCGCGGCCCGCGAGGAGATCGACGCGCTCAACGTCTACCCGGTCCCGGACGGCGACACCGGCACCAACATGTACCTGACCATGGCGGCCGCGCGTGACGCCGTGCGCGACAGGACCGGCAGCGCAGCGGAGGCGGACTCCGCGCTCACCCTCGAGACCTTCACGCGGGGCGCGCTGCTAGGAGCACGCGGCAACTCCGGGGTGATCCTCAGCGAGATGATGCGGGCGATCGTGCAGCGGATCGCCGAGGCGAAGCCGGCGGAGCGGAACGGCGCGGTGATGGTGGACGCACTGCGGCGGGCGACCGAGGCGAGCTATGCCGCCGTAGGTACGCCGGTCGAGGGGACGATGCTCTCGGTGTGCCGGGCCGCGGCCGAGGCCGCCGAGGCACTGCTCGAGGGGAAGCCCGATGTCCGCTCCCGCGACGTGCTCACCACCGCAGCTGCCGCGGCCCGCGAGGCACTGGCCCGGACGCCGGACCAGCTGCAGGTTCTGCGCGACGCAGGCGTGGTCGATGCCGGCGGCCGCGGGGTCGTGGTCATCCTCGACGCCGCGGAGACCGCGCTGACCGGGCGGAAGCCGCCCAAGGTCGAGGGGCTGCACCGGATCCCACAGCCCAATCTCAACCAGCAGGGCCCCAACGAGCCCGGCGCCGACCTGGTGGACGGCGGGCCGTCGTACGAGGTCATGTACCTGCTCGACGCCCCGGACGCGAAGATGGCGACGCTGCGGGAGACCCTGGCCGGCCTCGGCGACTCACTGGTCGTCGTCGGCGGCGATGGGCTCTGGAACGTGCACGTCCACGTCGACGACGTCGGTGCCGCGATCGAGGCCGGGATCGAGGCCGGCCGGCCCCACCGGGTCCGGGTCACGCACTTCGCCGACCAGATCGCGTCGCAGACGGACCGGCCGCGGACCGGGCGAGCGATCGTCGCCGTGGCGGCCGGGCCGGGGCTCGCCAAGCTGTTCGAGGAGGCCGGCGCGGTCGTCGTCCGGGGCGGGCCGGGCAACCGTCCCTCGACCGGCCAGCTGCTCGAGGCGATCGCGCGGTCCGGCGCCGAGGAGGTCGTGGTGCTGCCCAACGACCAGGACTCGGTACGCGCGGCGCAGATCGCGGCCAGCACCGCCGAGACCGACCACGACATCCGCGTCGTCGTCATCCCCACCACCGCCCAGGTCCAGGGGCTGGCGGCGCTCGCCGTGCACGAGCCCGGTCGCACCTTCGACCAGGACGTGCTCGAGATGACCGCGACCGCCCGCCATGCCCGCCAGGGCGCGGTCACGGTGGCGGCCAGGCAGGCCATCACGATGGCCGGGCCCTGCGAGCCCGGCGACGTTCTCGGTGCGATCGCCGGCGACTTCGTCGTGGTCGGCCACGACCTCGGCGACGTCGCCCAGGACGTCATCGGCCGGCTGCTCGGCGGCGGCGGCGAGATGGTCACGCTCGTCTCCGGCGCCGACGACGCCGACGGCGCGCTCGCCGAGGCCTGCGCCGGATGGCTGGAGGAGCAGCACCCCACTGTCGACGTCGTGGTGTACGACGGTGGCCAGGAGCGCTATCCCCTCCTGGTCGCTGTCGAGTAGGAGCCACCCTTGATCGACCTCGGCTCACCCGTCGAGAGTGTCCTCGGCGAGCCCAAGGACAAGCGCTCCCGGACCCGCAACCAGCGGATCGTCGACGTCCTGGGCATCCGGACCGTCGGCGACCTGCTCCACCACTTCCCGCGCCGCTACGTCGAGACCGGCAAGCTGACCTCGCTCGAGACCCTCGAGAAGGGCCAGTTCCTCACCCTCGTCGGCGAGATCGGGAGCTCGACGGTCAACACCTACCACGACCGCCGGACGGGCCGCCCGGCGTACCGCCTCGACGCGGTGCTCCGCACCGACGGCCCGTCCCTGCGGATGTCGTTCTTCGCCAAGAACAAGAGGGTGGCCGACTGGCAGGCCGGGCGGCTCCACACCGGGCGACGTGGCATCTTCGTCGGGCAGGCCGACACCTTCCGCGGTGAGTGGCAGCTCACCCACCCGCAGATGGTGCTGTTCGGCAGCAAGGACGAGAGGGGTGTGGAGCAGGACTCCGCGGAGCTGTCGCTGGAGTCGATCGGCGCCTTCTACCCGATCTACCCACTCACCAAGGGCGTCGAGTCGTGGGACCTCCAGCGAGCCATCACCTTCGCCCGCACCGTGGTCGACGAGCTGCCCGACCTGCTCCCCGACGACGTCCGGCAGACCTACGACGTGCTCGACGTCCGACGGGCGCTCGACTGGATCCACGCCCCCGACGCGTGGGGGCAGATCAAGCGCGCCCAGCACCGCTACCGCTTCGAGGAGGCCCTGGTCACCCAGCTGGTGCTCGGCCGGCGACGCCGCGCGGTCCGGGCGATGGGCGCCCGACCGCGCGACGGTGGCGACGGCGGGCTGCAGGCGGCCTTCGACACGCGGCTGCCGTTCGAGCTCACGCGGGGGCAGCGCGAGATCGGCGCGCAGATCGAGCACGACCTGGACCAAGCCCACCCGATGAACCGGCTGCTCCAGGGCGAGGTCGGCTCCGGCAAGACCCTGGTCGCGCTGCGCGCCATGCTCCGGGTGGTCGACTCGCCTGGCCAGGCCGCGCTGCTGGCGCCCACCGAGGTGCTCGCCCAGCAGCACCACCGCTCGATCACCGCGATGCTCGGCGACCTCGCCGGCGGCGGGATGCTCGGCGGTGCGGCCGAGGCGACGACGGTCGAGCTGCTCACCGGCTCGATGACCAAGGCGCAGCGCACCGGGCCGTTGTCCCGGCTGGCGACCGGCGAGGCCGGCATCGTGATCGGCACGCACGCGCTGCTCGAGGAGCAGGTCCAGTTCTTCGACCTCGGTCTCGTCGTCGTCGACGAGCAGCACCGCTTCGGGGTCGAGCAGCGCGCCGCGCTGACGGACAAGGCGGGCACCCCGCCGCACGTCCTGGTGATGACCGCCACCCCGATTCCGCGCACGGTCGCGATGACCGTCTTCGGCGACCTCGAGATCTCGACGCTCGCCGAGCTGCCGGCGGGTCGGGCGCCGATCCAGACCAACGTCGTCCCGCTGGCCGAGCAGCCGCAGTGGTTCGGCCGGGTCTGGACCCGGGTCCGCGAGGAGGTCGAGAAGGGCCACCAGGCCTACGTCGTGTGCCCGCGGATCACCGGCGACGAGCTCGAGCAGGGCGAGGTCGACCCGACGTACGACGACGACCCGGACGGCACCCGTCGGAGCCGGCCCGTTCCTCGTTGAGCGCCGTCGAGGAGGTCTCCGTCGAGCTCGCCGAGGGTCCACTCGCCGGGCTCCGCGTCGGCGTCCTGCACGGCCGGCTGCCACCGGAGGAGAAGGACCGCACCATGCGCGCCTTCGCGGCCGGCGAGATCGACGTCCTCGTCTCGACCACCGTCATCGAGGTCGGCGTCGACGTCGCCAACGCCACCGCGATGGTGGTGCTCGACGCCGACCGGTTCGGCATCTCCCAGCTCCACCAGCTCCGCGGCCGTGTCGGCCGAGGGGGGCTGCCGGGTCTGTGCCTGCTGGTCAGCGGGGCCGAGGCCGGCAGCCCGGCGCGTGAACGACTCGAGGCGGTGGCCGGCACCACCGACGGCTTCGAGCTGAGCCGGGTCGACCTCGAGCAGCGCCGCGAGGGCGACGTGCTCGGCCGCTCCCAGTCCGGCTTCGGGTCCTCCCTGCAGAGCCTGCGGGTGCTGCGCGACGAGGAGACGATCCTGGCCGCGCGCGCGGCTGCGGAGCAGCTCCTCGACGCCGGGGCGGACCTCAAGGCCCACCCCCCACTGCGCGAGGCGGTCGAGGCCCTGGAGCAGTCGGCCCAGGGCGAGTTCATCGAGAAGTCCTAGGGTCCCAGGACCACGAGGACGTGTGCCGCAATCCCTGGCGGCGCCGGACGCCGCCCAGATCACGCGCTGGCGTCGTTACGGACGCTTCGGAGACGCCCAGTCTGCGCACGCGCCGGCGCCTAGCCAGCACGCGCCTGGACGACGCCGGCATCCACCACGAATTGCGGCACACGCCCTAGTGTTCGAGGCTCCATGACACGCATCATCAGCGGCACGGCGGGGGGCCGGCGGCTCGCGACGCCGTCGGGACCGACGACACGTCCGACGACCGACCGGGTGCGCGAGGCGCTGTTCTCGAGCATCGAGTCGTGGTGCGGGTCGCTGCAGGGGCTCCGCTTCCTCGACCTCTACGCCGGCTCCGGAGCGGTCGGGCTCGAGGCCTGGTCGCGCGGTGCCGGGGTGGTCACGCTGGTCGAGTCCAACCGGCGGACCGCGCGGCTGATCGCCGACAACGCCCGGGCGATGGGGTTCGTCAAGGCCGACGTCGTGGCTGCGACGGTGACGTCTGCGCTGGCCAAGCCGCCAGCGGCGCCGTACGACGTGGTCTTCATGGACCCGCCCTACCCCCTCGACGACATCAGCGTGGAGGCGGACCTCGCGCTGCTGGACGCGCACGCCTGGGTGGTGCCGGGCGCGATGGTGGTCGTCGAGCGGTCCTCCCGCAGCCCGGAGCCGCGCTGGCCGTCCGGGGTCACGGGCACCCGCAGCAAGCGCTACGGCGAGACCATGCTTTGGTACGGTCACGCCGCCGTGAGCCCCCGAGGAGGCCTGATGCGCCGAGCCGTCTGCCCCGGGTCGTTCGACCCGGTGACCAACGGTCACCTCGACATCGTCCAGCGCGCCTCGGCCCTCTTCGACGAGGTCATCGTCGCCGTGGGCGTGAACAAGTCGAAGCACCGGCTGTTCGGCGCCGAGGAGCGGATCGCGATGCTCGAGCGGGCCACCGCGCCGTACGACAACGTCACCGTGGCCGGCTTCACCGGGCTGCTGACCACCTTCTGCCAGGAGCGCGGGGCGCACGCGATCGTCAAGGGGCTGCGCGCGGTCAGCGACTTCGACTACGAGCTGCAGATGGCGCAGATGAACGCCTCGCTCACCGACATCGAGACCGTCTTCGTGCCCACCAGCCCGGAGTGGTCCTTCCTCGCCTCGAGCCTGGTCAAGGAGGTCGCGGCGTTCGGCGGCGACGTGTCGGGACTGGTGCCCGACTTCGTGCTCGGCCCGCTGACCGAGAAGCTGGCCGCCCGGCGAGCTGCTGGCGAGGAGTAGCAGGGTTTGGTGGCCGCCGTCCGCGCCCCGTACGATTCCTCCTTGGATCTGTTTGCCTGGACACCGGAAGTGGACTGCTGAACGCACTGGACCCGAGAGCGCCGCTCGTGCTCGACACTCGCGAGCTCGGACGCCGCCCGGGGTCCCAGCGTGAGGTGTCGCGGACGGTGCCCGCGCCGGCAGATCTGGGCATCGAAGTCCTTCGGGTCGCCGAGGGGTCGCCGGTCGAGCTCGACCTGCGCCTCGAGGCGGTCATGGAGGGGGTGCTGGTCACCGGGACCGCGCACGCCTCGCTCGACGGGGAGTGCGCACGGTGCCTGGAGCCGATCACCGACGAGATCGAGGTGAGGTTCCAGGAGCTGTTCGTCTACGAGGACCACGCCCTCCCCGAGGAGGACGACGACGTCAGCATGCTGCAGGACGACCTGGTCGACCTGGAGCCGCTGCTGCGGGACGCGGTGGTGCTCGCACTGCCGTTCCAGCCGCTGTGCAAGGAAGACTGTCCCGGCCTGTGCCCCGAGTGCGGAGCACGACTGGCCGACGACCCCGACCACGCACACGACGCGGCGATCGACCCGCGGTGGGCGGCCCTGGCCGACCTCACGCAGACCGAGCAGAACTGAGAGAGAAGGAACCATGGCTGTCCCGAAGCGGAAGATGTCGCGCAGCAACACGCGCCACCGTCGCTCGGCCTGGAAGACCACCGCGCCGACGCTGGTGACCTGCGCCAACCCCGCCTGCGGTGCCAAGCACCTGCCGCACCGCGCCTGCGGCACCTGTGGCCAGTACGGCGCCCGTTCGGACCGTCGCCAGGTCCTGTGACCTCGCCGGTCTGCTGACCGGCCGAGTCGTCGACTGAGTGACCGACTACGCCGGGCTGCGAGCCGCGCTCGGGGACCCCGTGCTGGACCCCGGGCTGCTTGACCGCGCCCTGACCCACCGCTCGTACGCCTACGAGAACGGCGGGCTGCCGACCAACGAGCGGCTGGAGTTCCTCGGTGACTCCGTGCTCGGTGTCGTCGTCACCGAGACCCTCTACCGCAGCCACCCAGACCTCTCCGAGGGCCGGCTGGCCAAGCTCCGCGCCGCGGTCGTCAACGCTCGTGCGCTGGCCGAGGTGGGGCGCGGAATCCGGCTGGGCGAGCACGTCAAGCTGGGGCGTGGCGAAGAGACCACCGGCGGCCGCAACAAGGCCTCGATCCTCTCCGACACCGTCGAGGCCGTGATCGGTGCCGTCCACCTCAGCGGCGGCATCGACGTGTCCGCCGAGGTCGTGCACCGGCTCTTCGACCCGCTCATCGAGGCCGCGTCCGCGATGGGCGCCGGACTGGACTGGAAGACCTCGCTCCAGGAGCTCTCCGCCGAGCACAGCCTCGGTGTTCCCGAATACGTCATCGCGGACGAGGGACCCGACCATATGAAGACCTTCACCGCGCAGGTCCGGGTGGCAGACCAGCTCTACGGCAACGGCATCGGCCGCTCCAAGAAGGAGGCCGAGCAGGCCGCCGCGGAGACGGCGTACGGCGAGATCGCCGCGCGCTCGGCGTGGCCGATCCGATCGACCGGGCCATCGAGGTCGCGGTCGTCGACGTGGCGGCCGACAGGCCGACTCCTCGCGTCAGGTCTGAGTTCTCCCGGATGCCCGAGCTGCCCGAGGTCGAGGTGGTCCGCGCCGGCCTGGCCCGACACGTCGTCGGCGCCACCATCACCTCCGTCGAGGTGCTGCACCCCCGGCCGGTGCGCCGCGACCCGCGGGGGCCGGCCGGTTTCGCCGCCGCGCTCACCGGGCGGCGGATCGAGGCTGCCCGGCGGCGCGGCAAGTACCTCTGGCTCCCTCTCGACAACGGCGACGCCCTGCTCGGCCACCTCGGGATGAGCGGCCAGCTGCTCGTCCAGCCCCCCGAGTCGGAGCCGGAGCGGCACCTGCGGGTCCGGCTCGCCCTGTCCGGGGCGGCCGAGGGTCGGGAGCTGCGATTCGTGGACCAGCGGATGTTCGGTGGCCTCTCGGTCTCCGCCGGCGGCGCCGACCTGCCGGCCGAGATCGCCCACATCGCCCGCGACCCGCTCGACCCGGAGTTCGACGACGACGCGTTCGTGGCGAGGGTCCGCCGCCGCAGCTCGGGCATCAAGCGACAGCTGCTCGACCAGAACCTCGTCTCCGGGGTCGGCAACATCTATGCCGACGAGGCGCTGTGGCGGGCCAGGCTGCACGGCGAGCGGCCGGGGGAGCGGCTCCGCGCCGCCCAGGTCCGCGAGCTGCTCGAGCACGCGCGCGAGGTGATGAACGAGGCGCTCGGCCAGGGCGGGACGTCGTTCGACGCGCTCTACGTCAACGTCAACGGCGAGTCCGGCTACTTCGACAGGGCGTTGCAGGCGTACGGGCGCGAGGGCGAGCCCTGCGACCGCTGCGGTACGCCGATGCGGCGGGTCGCGTTCATGAACCGCTCGTCGTACTTCTGTCCGGTCTGCCAGCCGGTCCCGAGGCGCCGCCGTACCGCCTCGGCGGGGCGTCCAGAGACGCAACTGCCGGATTGACCCGAAGCGACTCAAGTGGGACTCTTGAAGACGGTCCGCCACCCGGACGAATCACCCAGCACCCCCCGGAAGGTTCCTACATGGCCAAGGCGCTGATCGGCTACATGAACAGCGACCTGCGAGAGCCCCGCCTCATTGCCGAGAACAGCCGGCTGCGCGCGCGGGTGAGTGAGCTGGAGGCTCTGGTCCTCCGACTCAGCGAGGAGAACGACAAGCTGGTCGCGGCCCGCGCCGAAGAACTGCTGGTCGACACCGCTCCCCGCATGCAGGAGATGCAGCCCGCCTGACAGACAGCCCCACACAGCCCACCTGGTGCTGCCGACCGCGGTCGGGAAACCGGGTGAACGGGGACAGGTCCCAGCTCTAGTGCCTCGCGCGGAAAGTCTCCGTGCGCTTCGCGCACACATCGCACGCAGCTCGCGGCGTTGCCGTCGCTCGATGATGGACCTACAGCGACTTCGCTCCGGCGCCTTGCGATCCGCGCACGCTGAGCACGCCAACCAAACGGACACTTCCCGCGCAGGCACTAGCGTGCTGCCCTTGTGACCCGCTTGTTCGACACTCTCGCACCGCCCCGGCTGGGGAGCGGGTTCCGGCTGTTGCTCGCGTCGTCCTGGACCAGCAACGTCGGCGACGGGATCTCGCTCGCGGCCGGCCCGCTGCTCGTGGCCTCCAAGACCGACCAGGAGTTCCTGGTCGCGCTGGCGGCGCTGCTGCAGTGGGCGCCGCCGCTGGTCTTCGGCCTGTGGGCCGGCGCGCTGACGGACCGGCTCGACCGGCGACTGATCGTGGTCACCGTCAACCTCATTCGGGTCGTCGTCCTGGCCCTGCTCGCGCTCGCCGTGGCGACCGACGTGGCGTCGATCGTGCTGGTGCTGGTGGCGATGTTCCTGCTCGGCACCGCCGAGGTGTTCGTGGACAACACCGCGAGCACGCTGCTGCCGATGCTGGTCCACCGCGACGACCTGGCCATCGCCAACGCCCGGCTGCAGACCGGCTTCGTCACGATCAACCAGCTCGCCGCCCCGCCGATCGGCGCGTTCCTGTTCACGCTCGGTCAGTTCATCCCGTTCGCCACGCAGGCCGTCGTCGTCTGCTCGCCGTCGTCATGATCGCCCGGCTGCGGCTGCCCGAGCACGGCCGCGACACCGAGCGGACGACGCGGGTCTGGCACGACATCGTCGAAGGGGTCCGCTGGACCTGGCACCACGCCGCGGTGCGCACGCTGGTGCTCACGATCCTGATCTTCAACGTCACCTTCGGCGCGGCCTGGTCGGTGCTGGTGCTCTACGCGACCAAGCACCTCGGCCTCGGCAGCGTCGGCTTCGGCCTGATCACCACGGTCGGCGCCGCCGGCGGGCTGCTCGGCACGCTGTCCTACGGCTGGCTGACCCGCCGGATCAGCCTCGGCAACCTGATGCGGGTCGGGCTGGTCATCGAGACGTTCACCCACCTGGCGCTGGCCTCGACGTCCTCGCCGTACGTCGCACTGCCGGTGTTCTTCGTCTTTGGCGCGCACGCGTTCATCTGGGGCACCACCTCCATCACCATCCGGCAGCGCGCGGTCCCGATCGAGCTGCAGGGCCGGGTGGGCGCGGTCAACCTGGTCGGCGTCTTCGGCGGCCTCGTGGTCGGGGCGGCGATCGGCGGCCTGCTCGCGCAGCACTGGGGACTCACCGCGCCGTTCTGGTTCGGGTTCGGCGGCTCGGCGCTGTTCGTGGTTCTCATCTGGCGACAGCTCAGCCACATCGCGCACTCCGACGAGAAGCCGGTGGACTCCACGACCATCCCGGGTGGCGGGTGAAACTCAGAGCGCGAGCTCGGCGGTGACCTGGTCCCAGACCTCGCGCTCGGCGTGCTCGTCGAGGAACGCGAGCACGTCGGGGGAGAGGGTCCGCTCCTTCGGGGCGACCTTCTCGACGTAGGTCCGGTGCACGTCGGTGAAGGCCGCGTCCACCTCGGGCGTCCGCTCGAGCCCCAGCCAGCCGAGCGCCCGGCTCAGCGCGGCGCCGGCAGGGTCCCCGAAGAACCGGTCGTACTCGACCACGGCCGCATGGTCGGGTCGTTGCCTCACGGCGCGGCGGATCCGGCGCAGTGAGCGGTTCCAGCCGGCGACCGCCTGAGTGGCGTCCTGGTCGGGACCCCACCCACGGTCCTCGGGGTTGCGGGCCCGCGCCTCCCACGAGGCCGCGACCGGCTCGAGGTCGCGGACGATGCAGACGAACCGCGCGTCCGGGAGCGACTCCCACACGTGCTGCATCCGGATCGCGACCATCTTGTCGCCGACGTACGTCGCGGCGTCCCACTTGGCCCGCATCGCGTCGTAGTGCGGTGCCCACTCGGGAGCGGCGTCCGGAGTGAGGTTGGTGAGGCCGTCGGAGAAGTCGAAGAACCGCTCCCGCTCGAACAGCGACCGGGTGACCGGCTCGTCGTCGCGCGGGTAGAGGCGCTTGTAGCGCTCCACCCCGAGAGCCACCTGTGGGTGTGCCGCGCAGACCTCGAGCAGGGCGGTCGTCCCCGAACGGCCGAGCCCGGCCAGGAACAGCAGGCGGGGGTCGGGCACGGTGAGTGAGCGTAGTCGGCGGGTGGGGGTGGGTCTGGGGCTGCTCTCGTGGCTCTCCGGTCCCGGCCTGCGGGCCGGGACCGCCCGCGACGCAGCCTCGCCGCGTCGCGGGGACGGTTTGGGTGCCCATTGCGTTGCGCTTCCCGCGCCGCGCCTCGGTTTTAGCGTCGCGGGCGGCCCCGTCCCGCAAGCCGGGCCCGGACGGCCGTCGCTCCGCCATCACGGGTGGGGGAGGGCGTCGGGCTCGTCAGCGCTTCGCGCTTCCTCGCCCGACGCCTGGGGGGTTTGGGAGGTCATACGGATGGAGCAGGCGGGTGCTCTGTCCGTATGACGTAACGCCGCGCTCGCAGGCAGCCGCACCTCTGTGGCATCCCGATAGCCAGCCGTCTTTTCGGCCTTCGCCGGGCCTGTCAGGCAGGTGGTCGGCCAGCTTCCGGTTGCCGCAACGCAAGCGATGACCTGGTGATGACGATTGACAGGCCCGGGGGAGGCCCAACACTGGTCTGTCGGGATGCCGCGATGACCAGAAGTCCGCCAAGTCTGGGCAGGGACACGCCCGGGCGCGGGGAGGACCCGGATTCACGGTCCCGGGGTGCCGCCGCGTTAGGGTGAAGCCGCTGAGCTTCCCCCGCCGCAGCGCCGTGTCGCCGAGAAGTTTTCGCCCACCGCCGAGGGAGCCCCGTTGTACCTGAAGAGCCTGACCCTCAAGGGGTTCAAGTCCTTCGCTTCCTCGACCACGCTCCAGCTCGAGCCGGGGATCACCTGCGTCGTCGGCCCCAACGGGTCCGGCAAGTCCAACGTCGTCGACGCGCTCGCGTGGGTGATGGGCGAGCAGGGGGCGAAGTCGCTGCGTGGCGGCAAGATGGAGGACGTCATCTTCGCCGGTACGTCGGGCCGGCCGCCGCTGGGCCGGGCCGAGGTGCTGCTGACCATCGACAACTCCGACGGCGCGCTGCCGATCGAGTACACCGAGGTCACGATCGGCCGGACCATGTTCCGCAGCGGCGGCTCCGAGTACGCCATCAACGGCACGCCCTGCCGGCTGCTCGACGTCCAGGAGCTGTTGTCCGACTCCGGCATCGGCCGCGAGATGCACGTCATCGTCGGCCAGGGCCAGCTCGACACGATCCTGCACGCGACGCCGGAGGACCGACGCGGCTTCATCGAGGAGGCCGCCGGTGTCCTCAAGCACCGCAAGCGCAAGGAGAAGGCGCTCCGCAAGCTCGACGCGTGCGACGGCAACCTCACCCGGCTCACCGACCTGCTCGGTGAGATCCGCCGCCAGCTCAAGCCGTTGGGCAGGCAGGCCGAGGTGGCCCGTCGTGCTGCCGGCGTCCAGTCGGCGGTCCGTGACGCCAAGGCCCGGCTGATCGCCGACGACCTGGTCACCGCGCGCACGGCTCTCGACCAGGAGCTCGCCGACGAGTCGGTCCTGGTGGCGCGCCGCGAGGAGGTCGAGGGTCAGCAGGCGGAAGCCCACCAGGCCGAGGGCCGGCTCGAGGCCGCCCTGCGCGAGGACCTGCCGGCGCTGGCCCGGGCCCAGGAGACCTGGTTCGCCCTGTCCGGGCTGCGCGAACGTCTGCGCAGCACCCAGTCCCTGGCTGCCGAGCGGGTCCGGAACGCCGAGGGGGTCACCACCGGCGACGTCGCGACCGCTCGCGACCCCGAGGCGCTGGAGGCCGAGGCCGCTCAGGTGCGCGAGCAGGAGCTCGCGATCGAGGCCGACGTCGAGCAGCACCGCGTCGCTCTGGAGCAGGCGGTCGCCGCCCGGCGCAGCGCCGAGGACGCCGTCGCGGAGGAGGAGCGCCGGGTCGCCGACCTGCACCGCGCCGCGGCCGACCGCCGCGAGGGCCTGGCCCGGCTGCACGGCCAGGTCAACGCGCTGCGCTCCCGCGCCGCGGCCGCCGAAGACGAGATCGGCCGGCTCACGCAGGCTCGTGAGGACGCCCTGGCCCGGGCCAGCCGGGCCCATCACGACTTCACGGCCCTCGAGACCCGGGTCGCCGGGCTCGATGCCGGCGAGGAGGGGTTGGACGCCGAGCACGAGGCGGCGGTCGCCCACCTCGACGACCTCGACGAACGGTTGGCCAAGGCACGCGAGGAGGCCCAGCGGGCCGAGCGGGACCGCTCCAGCCTGGCCGCGCGCAAGGACGCCCTCGAGATCGGCCTCAACCGCAAGGACGGCGCCGGCGCCCTGCTCGCCGCGTCCGACCAGGTCTCCGGGCTGCTCGGCTCGGTGGCCGCCCTGCTCACGGTCCGGGCCGGCTTCGAGGTCGCCGTGGCCAACGCGCTCGGCAGCGCGGCGGACGCCGTCGCCATCGAGAGCACCGACGCGGCGGTCGCGGCCATGGGCCACCTCAAGCACCACGACCTCGGCCGGGCCGGGCTCCTGCTCGGAGCCGGCCCCGAGCTCGACGTCAGCACCTGGCCTGCGCTGCCCACCGGTGCGTCGTACGCCCTCGACGTCGTCTCCTGCCCCGACGTCCTGCGCCCCGCCCTGGCGCGGCTGCTGGAGCGAGTGGCGGTCGTAGCCGACCTGCCCGCCGCGCGGGCCCTCGTCTCCGTCGACCGCTCGCTGACCGCGGTCACCCGCGACGGCGACCTGCTGGGCGCCCACGTGGCGGCCGGCGGCTCGGCCAGCCAACCCAGCCTGATCGAGATCCAGGCTGCCGTAGACGAGGCCGCCCAGCAGCTGTCCGAGGCAGTCGCGGCGACCGAGCGGCTCGGCTTCGACATGTCCAGGCTCGAGCGCGAACGGCACGAGGCCCAGAAGCGCGTCGACGTCGCCCTGGCCAAGCTGCACGAGTCCGACGCCACCCTCGCCGCGGTGGCCGAGGAGCTCGGCCAGTTCGGCGGCCAGGCCCGCGCCGCCCGCGGCGAGGCCGAGCGGCTCGAGCGCGCGATTGCCGAGGCCCAGGAGGCACGCGACAACGACCTCACCGGCCTCGGCGACCTGGAGGCCCGGCTGACTCGGGCTGCGGACGACCCCGAGCTCGAAAACCACAGTGACGACCGCGAGCCGCTTGCCGAGGTCGCCCGTACGGCACGCCAGAGCGAGATGGACTCGCGGCTCGCGCTGCGCACCGCCGAGGAGCGCTCCCGCGCGCTGCACGGCCGTGCCGACCAGCTGCTGCGCGCCGCTCGCGAGGAGCGAGAGACCCGGGCGCGGGAGGTCGAGCGCCGCCAGCGGCTGGTGCGCGAGGGTGAAGCCGCACGCGCCGTCGGCACGGCGGTGGCCTACGTGCTGGCCCGGCTCGACGTCTCGATCACCGGTGCATCGGCGGCCAGGGCCGAGGTCGAGCGCGCCCGCGCCGGCCGCGAGGAGGAGCTCCTCGCCGTGCGCGGCCGGCTCCGTGACCTGGCCCGGGAGCACGACGAGCTGGTCAGCTCGGTGCACCGCGACGAGATGGCCCGGACCCAGCAACGGATGCGGATCGAGCAGCTCGAAGAACGGGCGCTCGAGGAGCTCGGCCTCGACGGGGACTCACTTGTCGCCGACTACGGCCCCGACCAGCCGGTGCCGGTGGCCCGCGCCCAGTCCGACGATGCGGCTGCCGAAGTTCCAGACGAGCCCGAGCCCGTGCCGTTCGTCCGCGACGAGCAGCAGAAGCGGCTGCGGACGGCGGAGCGCGAGCTGGCGATGCTCGGCACCGTCAACCCGCTCGCGCTGGAGGAGTTCAGCGCACTCGAGGAGCGGCACCGCTTCCTCTCCGAGCAGCTCGAGGACCTCAAGAAGACGCGCAAGGACCTCCTCGACATCGTGCGCGAGGTCGACCACCGCGTCGAGCAGGTCTTCGCCGAGGCGTACGCCGACGTCGAGCGTGCCTTCGAGGAGACCTTCGCCCGGCTGTTCCCCGGCGGCGAGGGACGGCTGGTGCTGACCGACCCGTCCGACATGCTCGCTACCGGGGTCGAGGTCGAGGCCCGGCCGCCCGGCAAGAAGATCAAGCGACTTTCACTGCTCTCCGGCGGCGAGCGCTCGCTGGTCGCGGTGGCGTTCCTCGTGGCGCTGTTCAAGGCCCGGCCCTCGCCGTTCTACATCCTCGACGAGGTCGAGGCCGCTCTCGACGACACCAACCTCGGCCGCCTGCTGGAGATCTACGACGAGCTGCGCGAGAGCTCACAGCTCGTCATCGTCACCCACCAGAAGCGGACCATGGAGGTCGGCGACGCGCTCTACGGCGTGTCGATGCGCGGCGACGGAGTCTCGGCGGTGATCAGCCAGCGGCTCCGCGAGTCGGCCTAGCTCATGCCGACCACCCGTCCCACCCGGGACCAGTACGTCCACTGGGAGCAGATGACCACGCGCTGGGCGGACATCGACGTCTACGGACACATGAACAACGCCCGCTACTTCGAGTTGATCGACACCGTGGTCAACAACCACCTCGAGCAGGCGACCGGCACCGACATCCGGCGGCTTCCGGCCATCGGGGTGGTCGCCGAGGTCGGCTGCCGCTACTTCGCCGAGATCAACTACCCGGCACCGGTCGACCTCGGTGTCGTCGTCGACAGGATCGGGAACTCCTCGATCGTCTACCGCGTGGGACTGTTCCAGGGTGCCGGGGACGAGGCCTGCGCGGAGGGCACCTTCGTGCACGTGTACGTCGACAACACCGACCCGGCCCGACCGGTCGTGCCCATCCCCAGCGAGATCCGGGACGCGGTCGCGTCACTCCTGCGTCCTTGACGCGTTGATCCTTACGTGACCGCGATCGTCATCGGGATGGTGCTGATCGTGTTCGTCGCGCTCGTCGTCCTCTCGATCTTCTCCGAGGACGAGGACGACTGGTCGACCCATCGTCCCGGACGAAAGGACCCCGACCGGGGCAGCCTCGACGACATGCTCGACGACTGACGCCGAGTCGGCGTTGCTGCTGACGAGCAACACGCCGAGTCGTCGTTACTCATTAGCAGTAACGACGGCTCGCGGTCGAACGATGCATCGGGAAGTGCCGACCCGTCGTTACTCATGAGCAGTAGCGCCGACTCGGCGCGGGGTACGGCGTCCTGATTGGATGGGCGGCATGACCTCCCTGGCGCTGCTGATCCTGGTCATCGCAGTCGTCGCCCTAGTGCTGATCGGCGTGGTGGTCGGCTTCGTCGTCCGCGGGCGCAAGCCCGCGCCGCTCCCGGACACCCACACCGGTGTCATCGTCCGCCCGCCGGACCTCGCCGAGGACACGGACGCGCCCCCGGTGGAGGTGAGCGCACCGCCGGCCACCCTCGAGAAGCCGGAGTCGACCGCCTCCCGGCTGGTCCGGCTCCGCGCGCGCCTCGCGGGATCGCAGAGCGGGTTCGGCCGTGGCCTGCTCAGCCTGCTCAGCCGGGACCGGCTCGACGAGGACACCTGGGAGGCCATCGAAGACGTCCTGCTCACCGCCGACCTGGGTGTCGCGCCCACCCAGCAGGTGGTCGAGGGGCTGCGCACCCGGCTCCGCGTCGAGGGCACGTCCCAGGACGCGAGGGCCGCGCTCCGCGAGGAGATGGTGCGGCTCGTGGACCCGTCGATGGATCGCCGGCTCCAGGTCAGCGGCGCCGACGGCAGCCCCGGCGTGGTCCTCGTGGTCGGCGTCAACGGCTCCGGCAAGACCACCACGGTCGGCAAGCTGGCCCGGATCCTGGTGGCCGAGGACCGGAGCGTGACCCTCGGCGCGGCCGACACCTTCCGCGCAGCCGCCGTCGACCAGCTGGCGACCTGGGGCGAGCGCGTCGGCGTCGAGGTGGTCCGTGGCGCCGAGGGCACCGACCCCGCGAGCGTCGCCTTCGAAGCCGTCAAGCACGGCATCGACACCGGCATCGACACCGTCATCGTGGACACCGCCGGCCGGCTGCAGAACAAGGCCGGCCTCATGGACGAGCTCGGCAAGGTCAAGCGGGTGATCGAGAAGCAGGTCCCGGTCACCGAGGTGCTGCTGGTCCTTGACGCGACCACCGGCCAGAACGGGCTGGTCCAGGCGCGGGTCTTCTCCGAGGTCGTCGACGTCACGGGCGTCGTGCTCACCAAGCTCGACGGCTCAGCCAAGGGCGGCATCGTGGTCGCCGTCCAGCGCGAGCTCGGCGTACCGGTCAAGCTGGTCGGCCTCGGAGAGGGGCCCGACGACCTGGCGCCGTTCGACGCCGAGGCGTTCGTCGACGCCTTGCTGGGCTGAGCCTCCGGTGCCCCTCGTTTCGATCGTCTTCGACCCGGGGTACGACGACGAGCTGCGCGCCGTCTCGATGGCGAGCGTCGAGAACCAGACGCTCACCGACTGGGAGGTCGTGCCCTTCCCGGCCCAGGCGACCGGCGAGTACGTAGCGTTCCTCGGCGCCGGCGACACCTGGGTACCCGACCGGCTCGAACGACTGGTCGGGCTGGGCCGGCCCTTCGTCGCCGACGAGCTCGAGGGGGAGCGTGGCAACGGGGAGAAGGTCGTCTTCGGCGGCCCGGCCCCAGACATCGAGCCCGCTCGGCTCGTGGCCCAGCGCGAGGCGTACCTGGGACTGGGGCCGGTGGACCCTGCGCTCCGGGACGGCTGGCTGCTCGACCAGCTCATGCGCTCAGGCGCCGCGGTCGAGGTCGTCCCGGCGATCGGGGTGCGCCGGCGGTTCCCGGACCGCCGCCGCGCTGTCCGGCCGCCGGCCGGCGACTGGCGCCGGGCGGTGCTGAACAAGCACCTGGTCGACTGGGCGGCGCTGGCGGCCCGCACCCCGACCGCGGGGCTCACCAGCGTCATTGTGCCGACGTACGACGAGAGCGAGCTCACCACCGCCTGCGTCGAGTCGCTGCTCCAGGACGACGCCGAGCTCGAGGTGATTGTCTGGGACAACGGCTCCTCGCCCGACGTCGCGGCGGCCCTCGACCGGGTGGTCGGCGACCGGGTGCAGGTGCACCACGGCGCGGAGAACCATGGCTTCGCGCTGGGCAACAACCTGGCCCTGGCACAAGCCACCGGCGACGTCGTGGTCTTCCTCAACAACGACACCACCGTCGCGCCGGGCTGGCTGGTCCCGCTGCGCGACGCCCTGACTGACGAGGACGTGCTCGGAGTGCAGCCGCTGCTGCTCTACCCGAGTGGCGCCATCCAGTCCGCCGGCATCGCGTTCCCGACCTGTGGCGGGCTCCCGCACGCCTTCCTCAACGGCTTCCCGGCGGCCGATGCCTACGGCGTCGAGGGGCTGCGGTTCCACGCGCTCACCGGTGCCGCGCTCGCCCTGCGGTTCCTGGACGTGGTGCGCGTCCACGGCTTCGACCCGGTCTACCGCAACGGCATGGAGGACGTCGATCTCTGCCACCGCCTGGCCCAGGGGCGGGAAGGTCACTTCCGGGTCCTGGACGCCGCCCCCGTCGTGCACCATGAGTCGCGGACCCCCGGCCGCTACGACAAGCACCTCGCCAACCGGACCGTCTACCTCGACCGCTGGCAGTGGGACGTCGAGCCGCGCGACGACGCCGAGCTCTGGGCCACCCGCGGGCTGCGGGTCGTCGACCACGAGATCGGCCCGGCGCGGCACGGCGAACCGCCGCGGCTGCGGATCCCGCGGCCAGTGCTGGTGCGCGAGGCCCGGCTGCAGGTCACCGAGAATCCCCGGCTGCGGTGGGCGATCAAGAACGCCGCGCCCGCAGGCGAGGGCGGTGAGCGCTGGGGCGACACCCACTTCGCGGCGTCCCTGGCAGCGGCGCTGCTCGACCACGGCCAGGAGGTCGTCGTCGACCGACGGCCTGAGTGGGACCGCGCCACCGGTCGCCACGACGACGTCGTCCTGGTGCTGCGCGGGCTGGTCCGCCACGACCCAAGCCCGGTGCAGGTCTCGTTGCTCTGGGTGATCTCGCACCCTGAGCTGGTCACTCCCGACGAGGTGCGCGGCTACGACCGGGTGCTCGCCGCCGGCCGGCCGTGGGCCGAGCGCCGCGCCCGCGACTGGGCGACGCCGATCGAGCCGCTACTGCAGGCCACCGACCCTGCGCTGTTCCACGCCGACGCCGGGGCTCCGGGGACCGGGGAGGCGGTTCTCTTCGTCGGCAACTCCCGCCGCCAGTTCCGACCCGTCGTCCGCGATGCGCTCGCGGCCGGCCTCCCGATGGCGGTGTACGGCGACCTCTGGTCCGGCCTGGTCCCCGACGAGGTCGTCCGCGGCCGGTCCATCCCCAACGAGCAGCTCGCTGCGGCGTACCGCTCCGCTGGCGTGGTCCTCAACGACCACCACGACGCCATGCGGGCCGACGGCTTCGTCTCCAACCGGCTCTTCGACGCGGTGGCCAGCGGGGCGCGCGTCATCAGCGACCCGGTCGACGGGCTCACCGACCTGTTCGGGCCTGCGGTCCAGGTCTACGAGACCCCCGACGACCTGAAGCGGCTCGCCACCCTTCCCGACCCCGACGCCGTCTTCGGGGACGACACCGCCCGGCGTACGGCGGCCGACCGGATCCGCCGTGACCACTCCTTCTCCGCCCGCGCCCAGCGCCTCATTAAGGTCGCCCTCGAGGCGAGGTCGAGGCGCGGGCTGCGATAGTCCGTCACGTCTGTGTGGGACGAAAACGTTTGCTCGCCTACACAAACGTGACGGACTATCCCGGCGTGCGGATGCTGAAGCTGCGCGCCAGCCCGTCGGGATCGGCGACCCGGAGCAGGTTGCGCTCGAACATGTCGACGGACGCGTCCGGTACGACGGCCAGGATGCGCGCCTTCCAGTCGGCCAGGTCGGGGGTGTCGTAGGGGTTCGCGACCAGGAAGCGGCGCTTGAAGACCGGGAACCCCTCGGCCAGCAGGTCGAAGACGCCCGGCCCGTAGATCGGGTGGTTCGGGCGCAGGTCCGGCACCCAGGTCGAGAAGTCGTAGCCCTGGCCGACGAGGTACTGCGTCGTGCCGGTCTCGTACTTCTGCACCAGGTTGGCCCGGTCCCGCTGGGCGACGACGGCGTCGAGCCGGAGCCGGAAGCCGACGTCCTCGACGACCGGTCGGCGGAGCGCCAGGAAGTAGGAGCCGACGTGTACCAGCTCGGGGTAGCGGAACGCGGTCGGGGGCAGCCACGACCGCTTCACCTCCTCGAGCGGCACTGCCTGCGGCTGCGTGGGCTCGGGCTCGAACCGACGCGCGGTGAGCTGGAGCCCCCAGAAGTCGCAGGGTTGCGCGTCCATCCGCGCGAAGACCTCGTCGAGCGGCCGCAGCAGCCAGCACGAGTCGTTGACCAGCAGCACCTCGTCGTACATCGCGAGCGCGGACCAGCCCACGAGCTCGCGGGCCAGCAGGCTCCACGATCCGAAGTCGTGGGCCCCGTGCCGCTGCGTCCACGCACCGGCCACCGACCCGGAGAGCCGCTCCAGCTGGCCGGGTGCCAGCTCGCAGTCGGCGAGCACGAACACGTCCGCGTGCCGGGCCAGCTCGGCGACGTACGCCACGACGTAGTCGTCCACCAGCCCGTCCGGGTCGTAGAGAGCGAACAGGCAGGCCCGTCGCGGTTGCAGCCGGACTGTGGTCTCGGGCCGCAGGCGCCTGCGGGGGAGCGGTAGCAGCCCGCGGTGCCGGCCGTCGAGCAGGTAGTGCACCAGCGGGTTGATGGCGGTCTCGGACTCGTCGGTGGGGTCGAGGTACTCCGCCCAGTACCACCACAGGTCGAAGTCGAGGCTCGGGTTGCGCAGCCCGCGCCAGCCACGCCGGCAGAAGTGCTCGACAGGCTCGGCGCCCCGCTCGGCCTGCGCGGCGTTGTGGGCCAGGTAGCCGGCCTCGTCGACGGCGGCGGCCAGCCGGACCAAGGCGACCTCGCAGCGCCGGCCCTGCCCGACGGCGACGGCGCCGGGAGCCGGGAGGTCGAGCGCGTGAACGCCCGCGTACAGGGCGCGGCGCAGCAGCGCCTCGGCCTCGGGCCCGGTCTCACCCGCCGCGGACCACGCGTTTACGAGGCGCGCCCAGGCTGGCTCGTACGGCGGCGCGGTCACCGGACCATCATCGCGGAGTCGCACCCCGGTCGACCTGCGCCCTCGCCTCCGCGCACGTAACACGGAAGTAACACGAACCCCGATCTCGTTGCATGCCGGCAACACGTCTCGGATGGGTGCGAAACCTGCCACGACGAAGGTTTCGGGCACTGGGGCGAAATGGACAACGGATGACAGCGAGGTCGTCCCGAGAGCCGCGTCCAGCTACTCGTTTCTCCTGGAGGTTCTGTGGACGGCTATTACGCCTTCATGCTCATCGCGACGGCGTTCGTGCTGATGATGACGGTGCCCGCGCTGGCGCTGTTCTACGGCGGCATGTCCCGATCGAAGTCCGTGCTCAACATGATGATGATGTCGTACGTCGCCGTGGCGATCGTCGGCATCCTTTACGTCGCTGTCGGCTGGTCGATGGGCTTCGGTGGGGAGGGCACGTTCTTCCACGACCCGTTCGACCTGTTCTGGCTCGACGGCGTCACCACGGACAGCTACATCTTCGTGATGTTCCAGGCGACCTTCGCGATCATCACCGTCGCGCTCATCAGCGGCGCCGTGGCCGACCGGATGAAGTTCGCCGCCTGGGTCATCTTCGTGCCTTTGTGGGCGCTCCTGTGCTACTTCCCCATGGCGCACATGGTCTTCAGCTGCACCGAGGACTCCCTCATCTGCGGCCGCATCGGCGCCCAGGACTACGCCGGCGGCACCGCGGTCCACATCAACGCCGGTATGGCCGGTCTCGTTCTGGCCGTCCTCATCGGAAAGCGGCTCGGCTTCGGCAAGGAAGCTCTCAGGCCGCACAACCTGACTCTCACCATGCTCGGCGCAGGTCTGCTGTGGATGGGCTGGTACGGGTTCAACGTCGGCTCGATCGTCTTCGGCGGCACCACCGACGAGGAGAACACCATCCAGTTCTTCTCCGAGACCGGACGCACCTTCGCCAACACCACGCTGGCCACGATGGCTGCCATCCTCGGCTGGCTGCTGATCGAGTACCTGATGCACAGGAAGGCCACGTCGCTGGGCGCCGCGTCCGGCATCGTGGCGGGCCTGGTCGCGATCACGCCTGCCTGTGGTGCGGTCGACATCGAGGGTGCGGTCGCGATCGGCGCCATCGCCGGCGCGGTGTGCGCCTGGGCCGTGGGACTGAAGTACAAGCTCGGCTACGACGACTCGCTCGACGTGGTCGGCGTCCACCTGGTCGGCGGCATCATCGGCACCGTTCTGATCGGAGTCTTCTCCACCTCCGACGGCGCCGGAGGCGTCGACGGTCTGCTGTACGGCGGCGGGCTCACCTCGTTGGGTGACCAGGCGCTCGGTGCCCTGGTGGCGATCGCCTTCTCCGGCGTGATCACCGCGGTCATCGCCCTGGCCATCAAGTACACGATCGGTCTCCGCGTCGCCGAGGAGGACGAGGTCGAGGGCATCGACTTCGTCGCCCACGGCGAGTCTGCGTACGACATCCACACCAGCGGGGGCGGCAGCGGCTCCGGTGTGCTCGCCGCCAAGACCGCTCCCGTCACGGAAGGAGCCAACGCGTGAAGCTCGTGACAGCGGTCATCAAGCCGCACAAGTGGGAAGACGTGCGGGAGGCGCTCGAGACCTTCGGCGTGACTGGCATGACGGTCAGCGAGGTCAGCGGCTACGGCCGGCAGAAGGGCCACACCGAGGTCTACCGGGGCGCGGAGTACGACATCGCCCTGGTGCCCAAGATCCGGATCGAGATCGTCGTCGACGACGGTGACGCCGAGGACGTGGTGGGCATCGTGGTGAAGACCGCGCAGACCGGCCGGATCGGTGACGGCAAGGTCTGGGTCAGCCCCGTCGAGACGGTGGTGCGGGTCCGCACCGGCGACCGCGACTCGGCGGCCCTGTAGCCCGCGGGCGACAGCAGCAGCGTGATGTCGACGACCCGGCCGTCTCAGACGGCCGGGTCGTTAACACTGCCGAAACATAGTCTCGGTTGGGTGGGGCTTCGTGAGTCTGCCCTCGGATGTCCCGAATGTTCATGTCCTCTCGGTCGCCACCAGCCAGCTCGACAGCGGCGACACCGCCTGGTTGCTTGCCGCCTCCGCGCTCGTCCTGCTGATGGCGCCGGGGCTGGCGCTGTTCTACGGCGGGCTGGTGCGCTCCAAGAGCGTGCTCAACATGATGATCATGACCTTCGGGGCACTGGCGGTGATCAGCATCGTGTGGGTGCTGGTGGGCTACTCGCTGGCGTTCGGAGACGACCTGCAGTCCGGCCTGATCGGCGACCCGACCCAGTACGCCGGGCTCGGCCAGCTGATGAGCCCGGACAGCAATGGAGACTCCACGGTCCCGTTGATCCTGTTCGCGGTCTTCCAGGGACTGTTCTGCGTGATCACCTGCGCCCTGGTCTCCGGGGGGATCGCCGACCGCGCCCGGTTCGGGGCCTGGCTGGTCTTCGTCGGCGTGTGGACGCTCGTCGTCTACGCACCGATCGCGCACTGGGTCTTCGACTTCTCGTCGGGCGACCACACCGGCGGGTGGCTGGCCAACCGGGTCAAGCTCATCGACTTCGCAGGCGGGACCGCGGTGGAGATCTGCTCCGGCGCCTCAGCGCTCGCCCTGGCGCTGGTGATCGGTCCGCGGATCGGGTTCGGCAAGGAGCCGATGCGGCCGCACAACCTGACCCTGGTGATGCTGGGCGCCGGGCTGCTCTGGTTCGGCTGGTTCGGCTTCAACGCCGGCTCGGCCCTGGGTGCCAACCAGACCGCGGCCGTCGTCTTCACCACGACGCTGCTGGCCGGCGCGGCCGGCTCACTGGGCTGGCTCCTGCTCGAGCGGATCCGCTACGGGCACGCCACGTCGCTGGGTGCGGCGTCCGGCCTGATCTCCGGCCTGGTCGCGATCACGCCGTCCTGCGGTTCCCTGTCGCCGGTGGGCTCGATCGCGATGGGCCTGGTGGCCGGGATCGTGTGCGCCCTCGCGGTCGGGCTCAAGTACCGGTTCGGGTACGACGACTCGCTCGATGTCGTCGGCGTACACCTGGTCGGTGGCCTGGTCGGCACCTTCGGCATCGGCCTGATCGCCACGGCGGCGGCCCCGACCGGGGTGGACGGGCTGTTCTACGGCGGCGGGGTCGACCAGCTCGGCCGTCAGCTGCTCGGCGGCGGGGTGGTGCTGGTCTACGCCTTCGTCCTCTCGGGCATCATCGGGTTCATCATCCAGAAGACCATGGGATTCCGGATCGACGAGGAGCACGAGGTCACCGGCATCGACCAGGTGCTGCACGCCGAGACGGCCTATGACCTGCACGCCACCAGCGGAGCCCGCACTGAACCGGGCGGGCTCCTCACGCACGGAGGGGACCACGGAGCATGAAGCTCGTCACCGCAGTGGTGAAGCCGCACAAGTGGGAGGACGTCCGCGTCGCCCTCGAAGCCGTCGGCGTGACCGGCATGACCGTCAGCGAGGTCAGCGGCTACGGCCGGCAGAAGGGCCACACCGAGGTCTACCGCGGCGCGGAGTACGACATCGCCCTGGTGCCCAAGGTGCGTCTCGAGATCGTCGTGGACGACGGGGACACCGACGCGGTGGTGGAGGCGATCACCTCGAGCGCGCACACCGGGCGGATCGGTGACGGCAAGGTGTGGGTCGTGCCCGTCGACTCGGTCATCAGGGTCCGCACCGGCGAGCGCGACGACGCCGCGGTCTGACCACTAGTGACCGCCGACGAGCGCGCGCGACGTACGGCGGACGCGGACGCCCTCTGCGCGAAGGCGTGGGAGGACGTCGGCGGCCCGGACGCCGGGTTGGCCCTGGTCGCCGTGGGTGGCTATGGCCGGGCAGAGCTGGCGCCACACTCGGACCTCGACGTCGTCCTGGTCAGTGATCTCGATGGGACCGGTGCCGACGACAAGGTGCTGCGTCGGGTGGCCGAGCAGGTCTGGTACCCGCTGTGGGACTCCGGTGCGAACATCGACCACTCGGTGCGCACCCTGCCGCAGATGGTCTCCACCGCCGACACCGACCTGCGCGTCGCGCTCGGCCTGCTCGACGTACGCCACCTGACCGGCGACCCGAACCTCACCCTGCGGCTCCGGACCACGATGCTCACCCACTGGCGCCGCAGCGCTCGGGACCGGCTGCCCGAGCTGCACAAGCTGGTGCGGTCGCGGCACGACCTGATGGGGGAGCTGGCCCACGAGTCGGTGCCCGACCTCAAGGAGGCCGAGGGCGGGGTCCGCGACGCCACCGCGCTCAAAGCCCTGGTCGCCACGTGGCTGGTCGACGTGCCGCACGTCGACCTGGAGCGCAGCCGGATGGCGCTCCTCGACGTGCGCGACCTGGTGCACGACATTGCCGGCCGGGCGACCGACCGGGTGGCGCCGGAGATGTGGTCGGAGCTCGGCCACCGGTTGGGCGTCAGCGACGCGCGCGCCGCGCAGGTGCACGTGCGCGAGCTCGGCCGCCGGATCACCCACCTGTCCCGGCTCACCTGGCGCCGGGTCGACGACGTGCTGGCGCGGCCGGCATCGGTCAAGACCGCGCGGCGGCCGTCGCTGGCCCCGGTCGACGAGGGCGTGGCGCTCGCCGGCCGCGAGATCGTGCTGGACCGGCGCGCCCGGCCGGCCGAGGACCCGGTCCTGCTGCTCCGTGCCGCCGCGGCCGCCGCCGAGCGGGACGTCGTCCTGGCCCCGCCCACCGCTGCGCGCCTGGCCCGCGAGTGCGCGCCGCTGCCCGACCCGTGGCCGCCGGAGGCGCGGCGGCTGCTGGTCCGGCTGCTCGCCTCGGGTCGGGGGCTGCTCGGCACCTGGGAGACGCTCGAGGAGACCGGCGCGCTCGACCAGATCCTCCCCGAGTGGGAGCGGATCCGGCTGCTGCCGCATGCCTCGGCGATCCACCGGTTCACCGTCGACCGTCACGTCGTCGAGACCTGCATCGAGGCGGCCACGCTGATCCGCCAGGTGGCCCGGCCCGACGTACTCATGGTCGCGGCGCTGCTGCACGACATCGGGAAGGGCAGCCTGACCGAGCACAGCGTGGCGGGCGAGCCGATTGCGCGCGCGATCGCGACCCGGATGGGTTTCGACGCCGAGGGTGTCGAGCTGATCGCCCTGCTGGTCCGCCAGCACCTGCTGCTGGTCGAGACCGCCACCACCCGCGACCCCGACGACCCGGCCACCGTGGCGGCGCTGGCGTCGCGGCTGGGCTCGGCAGAGGCGCTGGAGCTGCTCACCGTGCTCACCGAGGCCGACGCCCGCGCCACCTCGCCCAAGGCCTGGTCGTCGTGGCGCTCCGGGTTGATCGTCGACCTGTCGCGCCGCGCGCGGGCCGCGCTCACCTCCGGGGCCGCGCTGCCGCCGGTCGCCAACGACGAGATCGACGTGCCCGACGAGGTGCGCCGCAGCGGGCTGTCGATCTCCGTCGAACCGGTCACGGACGGGTCCCGGGTGACCGTCATCGCGCCGGACCGCGTCGGGTTGCTCGCCGACTTCGCCGCGATGTTCGCGCTGCAGCGGATCGGCATCCGGGCCGCCCGGGTCTGGTCGCAGGACCAGTACGGCGTCTCGGTCTGGGAGGTCTCCGAGGAGCACGTCGACCCCGCGGTCCTGCGGCAGCGGTACGACGCCATCCAGGAGGGTCGGCTCGATCCGGCGCCTCGACTCGCGCCGCCGGAGTCGCAGGCGCTGGCCCCTACGGTCGTCGTACGGCCGGAGGCGTCGGCGCAGGCGACCGTGCTCGAGGTGCGCACCGCCGACCGGCCGGGTGTGGTCTACCTGGTCTGCGCGGCGCTGGCCCGCCTCGACGTCGCCGTGCGCTCGGCCCACGTCGACACGCTGGGGCCCCAGGCCGTCGACGTGTTCTACGTGCAGGAGTCCGCGGCCGGCGCCCTGGGCGAGATCCGCGCCGCCGAAGCCGCGCACGCCGTCCGCGAGGCGCTGACCGGTAGCTGACGGATGCAGGAGTCACCGGGGCCCCGGGGACTCCGACCCTGCCAGCCTTCCGCTCGTTAGGCTGTGAAGGCTGGCCATGTCACCACTTCGCTGAGGATTCCCCTTGTTCGCCACACTCTCCGACCGCCTCGCCGACACCTTCCGCAACCTGCGCGGCAAGGGTCGGTTGTCCGAGGCCGACATAGACGCCACCGCGCGCGAGATCCGCATTGCGCTGCTCGAGGCCGACGTGGCGCTGCCGGTGGTCAAGGAGTTCGTGGCCGCGGTCAAAGAACGCGCGCGGGGCGAGGAGGTCAGCGGGGCACTCAACCCGGCGCAGCAGATCGTCAAGATCGTCAACGAGGAGCTCGTCGCGATCCTCGGCGGCGAGACCCGCCGGCTGCAGTTCGCCAAGTCGGGTCCCACCGTCATCCTGCTCGCCGGCCTCCAGGGCTCCGGCAAGACCACGCTCGCCGCGAAGCTCGCGCTGTGGCTCAAGGAGCAGGGCAAGAGCCCGCTCCTGGTGGCCGCCGACCTCCAGCGGCCCAACGCCGTGACCCAGCTGCAGGTGAACGGCGAGCGGGTCGGCGTACCCGTTTTCGCGCCGGAGCCCGGCAACGGCGTCGGCGACCCGGTCGTGGTCGCCCGCGCCTCGATCGACGAGGCCAAGCGGACCCTCCACGACGTCGTCATCGTCGACACCGCGGGTCGACTCGGCGTCGACGCCGAGCTGATGCAGCAGGCGGCCGACATCCGCGACGCCGTCCAGCCCGACGAGGTGCTGTTCGTCGTCGACGCGATGATCGGCCAGGACGCCGTCACGACCGCGCAGGCCTTCCTGGAGGGCGTCGGCTTCGACGGCGTCGTCCTCACCAAGCTCGACGGCGACGCGCGCGGTGGCGCCGCCCTGTCGATCGCTTCGGTCACCGGCCGACCGGTCATGTTCGCCTCCGCCGGCGAGAAGATGACCGACTTCGACCTGTTCCATCCCGACCGGATGGCCTCCCGCATCCTCGACATGGGCGACGTCATGACCCTGATCGAGCAGGCCGAGAAGACGTTCGACCAGGAGCAGGCGACCAAGGCGGCCGGCAAGCTCATGGGACAGGGCGGCGAGTTCACCCTCGACGACTTCCTCGAGCAGATGCAGCAGGTCCGCAAGCTCGGCTCGATGTCGAAGATCATGGGCATGCTGCCCGGGATGGGTCAGTTCCGCGACCAGCTCGAGAACTTCGACGAGCGCGAGATCGACCGGATCCAGGCGATCATCCAGTCGATGACGCCGGCCGAGCGCGACAACCCCAAGCTCATCGACGGCTCGCGGCGGGCCCGCATCGCCCGCGGCTCGGGACGCCAGGTCTCCGACGTGAACAACCTCGTCGACCGGTTCTTCGAGGCGCGGAAGATGATGATGCAGTTCGCCAAGGGCGGGATGCCCGGGGTCCCCGGGATGCCGGGCATGGCCGGCGGCGGCAAGCGCGGCAAGCAGAAGGCCGCCGTGAAGAAGGGCAAGGGCCGCCGCGTCTCCGGCAACCCGGCCAAGGCCGCCGAGCAGGCCGCGGCCGACAAGGAGAAGGCGGCGGCCGGTGCCGCCAACCCGTTCGGCACGCCCGAAGGAGCCGAGGACGTCGACTACGAGAAGGCCGCCGCGGCACTCAACCTGCCCAAGGACTTCTCCAAGTTCCTGAAGTAGCCGCTGACCCGGGAACGTGGTTGTCAGCCGAGCCCGAACGCGATCACCTTCGTGGGCGTGATCCGGATGAGCTCGGAGGAGTAGCCCGGGCCGAACGGTTCGGCGTTCTCCATGGCCTCTGCGGTGCCTCGGATCTCCACCATGCGGGGACGCCACGGCTTGGTTGAGGCGAGGTCGTCGACGACGAACGCGACCGCCGGGTTGGTCTTCACGTTCTTGAACTTGCGGCTGTTGCCCAGGTCCGCGCCGCCGATGAGGATCCGGCCCTCGTCGTCGACGCGGAAGCCCACGGGGTTGTTCTGCGGGGTGCCGTCCGGCCGCACGGTCGCCAGCCGGCCGAGGTGTTGGGTCCCGAGGTAGGCGCGCTGGTCGTCTGTGAGCTCCATTTCGGCAAGCGTGCACCTTCGACCAGAGTTGAGGTCAAGCCCCGCTAGCGTCGAGGCATGGCTCGGGTCCTTGTCGTCGACGGTGCCAACGTCGTCGGCAGCAGGCCGGACGGCTGGTGGAAGGACCGCGCCGGCGCTGCGCGGCGGCTGCACGAGCGGCTGCTCGTGGCCGGACTCTCCTTCGACGAGGTGGTCCTGGTGCTCGAGGGGGCGGCCAAGGCTGGCGTGCGGGCCGGCCGGGATGGTCAGGTACGCACCGTCCACGCCCGGGGGAGTGGCGACGACGAGATCGTGGCGCAGGCGGCCGCGGCGGCCGACAACGGCGACGTGGTCACCGTGGTGACCGCGGACCGGATGCTCCAGTCGCGGGCCACGTCCGCCGGCGCCGGCTCGCTGAGCCCGTCGTGGCTCCTCGACCTGCTCTGATCAGGCGGCGGCGACCGTGGCGATGGCCAGCGCCACGGCACCGACCACCTCGGCGCGGTCGCCGAGCTCGCCGGCTACCACCTCCAGCGCAGCAGCCGTGTCGGGCTGGGCGTAGCGGTCGATCGAGGCCCGGAGTCCCGCGAGCAGGGAGGGCGCGGCACCCAGGGAGCCGCCCACCACCACGAGCTCGGGGTTGAGGCTGTTGGCCAGGTCAGCGACCGCGCGACCGACGGTGTGACCGGCATCGGTGAGCACCCTGCGTACGCCGGCGTCGCCGTCGCCGTCGAGCTCCAGGACCTCCTCGACGGTGAGCGTCTCGTCGTACGCCGGCTGGAGGAGGTCCAGCAGTCTGGGGGCGGCCACCAGGGTCTCGAGGCAGCCGCGGTTGCCGCACCGGCAGACGTGGCCGTCCTCGCCCACCTGGACGTGGCCGATCTCGCCGGCGATGCCGCTGGTGCCTCGGTGCAGCCGTCCACCGAGCACGATGCCTGCGCCCAGCCCGCTGGCCACCTTGAGGTAGACGACGTCGTGGCGGCCACGGGCGATGCCGTGGTGGAGCTCGGCGAGGGCGCCGAGGTTGGCGTCGTTGTCGACGTGGACAGGGACGCCCAGCCGGCGCTCGAGCTCCTCTCCCGGCAGCAGCCCGCGCCAGCCGGGCATGATGTCGGTCTGGATCCGGGCCGAGCGCCGGTCCAGGGGAGCGGGCACGCACATGCCCACGGCCTGGAGGTAGGTCGGGTCGAGCCCGGTGCCCCCCACCATGCCGCGCACCATGGCGGCCGCCCGATCGAGGACCAGGGTCCCGTGGGCGTCCACGTCGACGAGGGTGTGGTCCTCGGCCAGGACCTTGCCGGTCCGGTCCGCCAGCGCCACGCGGACGTGCCCGTGCCCGATGTCGACGCCGGCGACACCCCCCACGGGCGTGCTGAGGGCGACCAGCAACGGCGGGCGGCCGCTGCCGCCCTTGTGCGGACGACCTCGGTCGGTGGTCTCGGTGACGTGCCCGCTGCGGATCAGCTCGGAGACCAGGCTCGAGACCGTGGTGCGGGACAGCCCGATGCCGCGCACCAGGTCGGCCCGGCTCATCGGCCCCTCGCTGGCCAGCAGCGTCAGTACGGCGCGCTGGTTCCCGGCACGCAGCCGCTCGAGCGCCCCGGTCGTGGCCATGGGCGAGAGCGTAGAACGATTTGTGCGGAAAGTGGAGGAAAAACTCCCCGGATCGTCGTCTTTCCGCATTGACCCGGAGCAATAACGATTCCTAGGTTCGGGTCGCGCGGCCTCATACCGTGCCCGGCATCCCGACCACGGGCGGCCGGCTTCTTGATCGGGCAAGGAGACCCTCTGCGATGTTGCGCACCCTTCCACGCGGAGCCCTCATGGGCGCTGCCGTCACCACCGTTCTTGCCGTCGGGTTGCTCCAGGCGCCCGGGCAGGCCTCGCCGGAGACCGCGCGAGCGGCCGAGCCGGCGTACCGGAACAGTCATCTCTCGGTCGAGCAGCGGGTCGACGACCTGCTCAGCCGGATGACGCTGGCCGAGAAGGTCGGCCAGATGACTCAGGCCGAACGCATCGACGTCGACGCCGACCCCACGTTGATCACGACCTACGGGCTCGGCAGCGTCCTGTCGGGTGGGGGCTCGGTGCCCGAGACCAACACGCCCGAGGCCTGGGCCGACATGGTCGACCGCTACCAGGCGGCGGCTCTGGAGACCCGCCTCGGCATCCCGCTGCTGTACGGCGTCGACTCCGTGCACGGACACGGCAACCTGCTGGGGGCGACGGTCTTCCCGCACAACATCGGTCTCGGCGCGACCCGCGACCCTGGTCTGCTCGAGGAGATCGGGCACATCACCGCCAAGGAGACCCGGGCCTCCGGCCCGCAGTGGGCCTTCGCGCCGTGCGTCTGCGTGGTCCGTGACGACCGCTGGGGACGTACCTACGAGAGCTTCAGCGAGGATCCTGGCCTGGTCATCAAGCTGGAGACGATCATCGACGGGCTCCAGGGCAAGCCCGGACAGCTCGACCGTCCGGACCGGGTGCTCGCCACCGCCAAGCACTACGCCGGCGACGGGCTCACCAGCTACAGGTTCGACCCCACCCAGCCGCCGGCCTACACGATTGACCAGGGCATCGACGAGGTCTCCCGCGCGGAGTTCGACCGGCTGGCTTTGGCGCCGTACGGCCCGGCGGTGAACAAGCACCACGTCGGCTCCGTCATGCCGTCGTTCTCCAGCGTCGACTGGACCGAGGACGGCCTGGGCAACCCGGTCAAGATGCACGCCAACCAGGAGCTGATCACCGACGTCCTCAAGGGTGAGCTCGGCTTCGACGGGCTGGTCATCTCCGACTGGCGGGCCATCCGGCAGATCCCCGGGGACTACCGCGAGCAGGTACGACTGTCGGTCCTCGCCGGCATCGACATGTTCATGGAGCCCATCCAGGCGCCGAACAACCCCGACGGCTGGGACGTGTTCATCCCGACGCTCACCTCGCTCGTCGAGGACGGCGAGGTGCCGATGAGCCGGATCGACGACGCGGTCTCACGGATCCTGACCGCCAAGTTCGAGCTCGGGCTGTTCGAGAAGCCGTTCACCGACCGGCGCAACATCGACAGCATCGGCAGCAAGGCGCACCGCCGGGTTGCCCGCCGGGCCGTCGCCGAGTCGCAGGTACTGCTCAAGAACGCGCACAGCACTCTGCCGCTCGGCTCCGGCAAGAAGCAGCCGGTGTACGTCGCCGGCAGCAACGCCGACAACATCGGCAACCAGGCCGGAGGCTGGACGTTGACCTGGCAGGGCGGCTCGACCAACGTGATCCCGGGCCAGACCGTGCTCGATGCGGTGCGCGCGACCTCGAAGTCGCGGGTGCAGTTCAGCGAGACGGCCAGCGGCCCGGTGCCCGCGAACGCCGCCGGCGTCGTGGTGGTCGGCGAGACGCCGTACTCCGAGGGGTTCGGTGACGTCAACGGGCCGCAGTGGGCCTACGACCCGGGCGACAACGGCGTCCCGCGGCCGAAGAAGACCATGCTCCTCAGCGATGCCGACCAGCTTGCGATCCGCAGGGTCTGCTCGAGGGCCGAGTCGTGCACGGTGCTGGTGGTCTCCGGCCGGCCGATGATCATCCCGCCGGAGCTGCTGCTCCAGATCGACGCGCTGGTCGCCTCCTGGCTGCCGGGCAGCGAGGGGATGGGCGTCGCCGACGTGCTGTTCGGCCGGAAGCCGTTCACCGGCAAGCTGCCGGTGACCTGGCCACGCTCGATGGCGCAGGAGCCGATCAACGTCGGTGACGCGAACTACGACCCGCTTTATCGCTTCGGGTTCGGGCTGCGCACCTGAGCTGCCTCGTCGGGGGGTACGGTCCGGAGGCGTGGCTGCCTTGCACGTCTCCGGACCGGTCCTGCCCGACGCGGAGTCTCGCGACCTCTACATCGTCGACGGCAGGATCACCCTCGAGAAGCAGGCCGGCGCCGAGACCGTCGCCAGCGGCTGGATCGTGCCGGGGCTGGTCGACGCGCACTGCCACGTCGGCCTCGACGAGCACGGCGAGGTGGACCGTGAGGCCACCGAGGAGCAGGCGGTCGCCGACCGCGAGGCCGGCGCGCTGCTGCTGCGCGACTGCGGCAGCCCGGCCGACACTCGCTGGGTGCAGGACCGGGACGACCTGCCGCGGCTGATCCGGATGGGCAAGCACATCGCCCGGACGAAGCGGTACATCCGCAACTACGCCCACGAGGTCGAGCCCGACGAGCTGACCACCTACGTCGAGCGGGAGGCCCGCCGGAGCGACGGCTGGGTGAAGCTCGTGGGGGACTGGATCGAGCGCGACGCGGGCGACCTGGCGCCGTCGTTCCCGGCGGACGCGTTCACGGCCGCGATCGAGACCGCTCACGCGCTGGGCGCCAAGGTCACCGCGCACTGTTTCGGCACCGAGGTGCTGCCGATGCTGATCGACGCCGGGATCGACTGCATCGAGCACGGCACCGGACTCACCACCGACCTCATCGACGGGATGGTCGCGCGCGGCACCGCGCTGGTGCCGACCGCGATGCAGCTCAACAACTTCCCGGAGTACGCCGACCAGGCGGCCGAGAAGTTCCCGGCGTACGCGGCCACGATCCGCGGCCTCCACGAGCGCCGCCGCGACACGATCATGGCGGCGTACGAGGCCGGCGTGCCGATCTACGCAGGGACCGACGCCGGCGGGGTGCTGCCGCACGGCGGAATCGCAGGCGAGGTGGCCGAGCTGGCGTCGTACGGCATCCCGGCCGAGGACGCCCTGGGCGCGGCGTCGTGGAAAGCACGGGCTTGGCTTGGGTTCAATGCGGCTCTCGAGGAGGGTGCGCCCGCGGACTTCGTCGTCTACGTCGCGGACCCGCGTCAGGACCTCGCGGTGCTGGCCAGCCCGGCTCGGGTCGTGCTGCGCGGCGCCGTCGTGGCCTGAAGTTCCGGGACCAGGTGCGCGGGATCTCGTTTGCGCCGTAGATTTCGGACACTCGCCGGTGTCTGGCAGACTTCACCACTGAGTCCTGCGCGCGCCCGGACCCTCTCATCCGTGGCGAGGCAGAGCCCATCGGAGATCCGACTCGGTGCCCCACACGTGCGTCCGGCTCTCCACCACCACTTGAACTCGAGGAGACACCACAGCTGTGGCCGTCAAGATCCGTTTGAAGCGCCTGGGCAAGGTCCGGGTGCCGCAGTACCGCATCGTCGTCGTCGACTCACGCAAGAAGCGCGACGGCAGGGTGATCGAGGAGATCGGCAAGTACCACCCCAAGCAGGACCCGTCGTACATCAGCGTGGTCTCCGACCGGGCGCAGTACTGGCTCGGCGTGGGCGCACAGCCGTCCGAGGCCGTCGCCAAGCTGCTCAAGATCACCGGCGACTGGCAGAAGTACAAGGGCTACCAGGGCACCGAGGGCACGCTCAAGGTCGCAGAGCCCAAGCGCGACAAGCTTGACGTCTTCAACGAGGCCCTGGCTGACGCCCACGGTGCGGGCTCTGGCGAGGCCGTGACCAAGAAGGCGGCCGCCAAGAAGGCCGCCGCCAAGAAGGCGGAGCCCGCCGAGGAGCCCGCTCCCGAGGCTGCCGCTCCGGAGGCCCCTCCGGTCGCTCCCGAGGTTGTTCCCGAGGCAGCCGCCGAGGTCGCTGCCGAGGCAGCCGTCGAGACCGAGCCGGCCCCGGTCCCCGAGTCCGAGACCCCGGAGGGCGCGGCCGCCGAGGCCGAGGCGGCCGAGACCGCCGAGAAGCCCTCCTCGGACAGCTGAGCGCCGTGCTCGCCGAGGCTCTGGAGCACCTGGTCCGCGGGGTGGTCGACCACCCCGACGACGTCGTTGTGCGCGACAAGCAGCTCCGCCGCGGCTCGATCCTCGAGGTCCGGGTGCACCCCGACGACCTCGGCAAGGTGATCGGTCGCGGCGGGCGCACTGCCACCGCGTTCCGCACCGTCATCTCGGCACTGGCCGGCTCGGGTGGCGCCCGGATCGACTTCGTGGACGTCGACCGGCGCCGCTGAGCGTCGCCGAGCCCCCACCCAGGTGGACGAGGTCGAGGTCGTCGTCGGCCGGATCGGGAAGCCGCACGGCCTGCGCGGCCTGCTGACCGTCGATGTCCGCACGGACGAGCCCGATCGTCGGTTCGCGGTGGGTGCGATCCTGCGCGCCGAGCCCCCGGCCGGGTCGGCCAGTCGGCTGACCACGCTGACGGTGGCGACCGCGCGGTGGCACTCGGGGGTGCTGCTCGTGACCTTTGCCGAGGTGCCGGACCGCACCGCCGCCGAGGCGGCCCGCGGGATCGTGCTGCACGCCACGATCCCCGCCGACGAGTCGCCGGAGGATCCTGACGAGTTCTACGACCACCAGCTGGTCGGCCTCGCGGCGTACGACGTCGGCGGCGCGCTGCTCGGCACCGTCGCCGGCCTCGTCCACGGCAGCGCCCAGGACCTGCTGCGGGTGGTCACGCCCGATGGACGGGAGGCGCTGGTGCCGTTCGTGAAGGCGCTGGTGCCGGAGGTCGACGTGGCCGAGGGGCGGCTCGTCATCGCGGACCGTCCCGGCCTGGTCACCCCGCTGCCCGACGAGGACCGGACATGAGGCTCGACTACCTCACGCTCTTCCCCGCGTACCTCGACCCGCTCCGCCAGTCGCTGACCGGCAAGGCCGCCGACAAGGGACTGATCGAGCTTCACGTGCACGACCTGCGGAGCTGGACGCACGACCGGCACCACACCGCGGACGACACCCCGTTCGGAGGGGGAGCGGGCATGGTGATGCGTCCCGAGCCGTTCGGCGAGGCCTTCGACCAGCTCGGGATCGACGGCGCCACCGTGCTGGTGCCGACACCGTCCGGGACGCCGTTCAGCCAGGCGCTCGCCCGCGAGCTGGCCGGGCGGGAACGGTTGGTCTTCGCCTGCGGGCGCTACGAGGGGATCGACCAACGCGTGCTCGACCACGCCGCGACTCGTGCCGACGTGCTGGAGGTGTCGTTGGGCGACTACGTGCTCAACGGCGGCGAGGTCGCGGCGCTTGCGATCACCGAGGCCGTGGTCCGGCTGCTGCCGGGGTTCATGGGCAATGCGGAGTCGTTGGTGGAGGAGTCCCACGAGGGCGGGTTGCTGGAGTACCCGGTCTACACCCGACCGGCCTCCTGGCGAGGCCTCGACGTACCACCGGTGCTGCTGTCGGGTGACCACGCCGCGATCGCGGCGTGGCGGCTCGCCGAGGCGCGCCGTCGTACGGCGCAGCGAAGGCCGGACCTGCTGCACCCGAGCCTGGCCGCCGACGAGTGGGAGATCGTGCCCGCGACGCCCGGCGACGCAGGGGAGCTGTTCACCCTGCAGCGGGCCTGCTGGGTGCAGGAAGCACTGGCCAACGACGACCTGGCGAACATCCCCGCACTGCACGAGTCGCTCGAGGACGTGCGCGGGTGGATGGCCAGCTGGTCGACCTGGGTGGTCCGCAGCGAGGGCCGGCTCGTGGGCGCGGTCCGTGGCCGGCTCGAGGGCTCGGCGTGGGACATCGGCCGGATCATGGTCGCTCCCGACCTCCAGGGCCGGGGGCTGGGCCGGGCCCTGCTCGCGCACATCGAGGCGGTGGCCGCTCCCGAGGCGACGTCGTACCTGCTCTTCACCGGCGCCCGCAGCGCGGACAACATCCGGATGTACCGCCGGGCGGGCTACCGGGTGCGCACCGACCTCGAGGCGCCGCCGCTCGCCGTGATCCTCATGAAGGCGCGGGAACAGGGCAACCCAGGCGATTAGGGGCGGTCGGCCGCCCTGTGGCAAACTTTCCGTTTGGCCCAGTCGGCCGGGCACCTGCCACAGGGGGAGCCTGACGCCGCCGACGGACGCCGAGGCCTCCGGCTCCGGCAACGCACCAACACAGCTGAACAATCATCCGATACCGCGGCTGACCTGTGGCACTCGCGAGGAGCAGCATGAGCAACGTGATTGCCGAACTCGGCAACGCCGTGAAGCGCGACGACGTCCCCGACTTCCGCGCCGGCGACACCATCAAGGTCCACGTGAAGGTCGTCGAGGGCAACCGCTCTCGTATCCAGGTCTTCCAGGGCGTCGTGATCCGGATCCACGGATCGGGCGTCGGGCGGACCTTCACGGTCCGCAAGGTCTCGTTCGGCGTCGGCGTCGAGCGCACCTTCCCCCTGAACTCCCCGATCTTCGACCAGATCGAGGTCGTCACCCGCGGCGACGTCCGCCGGGCGAAGCTCTACTACCTGCGCAACCTGCGCGGCAAGGCCGCCAAGATCAAGGAACGCCGCGAAGGCTGAGCGCCGTCCGTAGACTCACTACGTGATCACCCCCCACCTTCGCGCGCTCGTTCCGGCGCGCTCCCCCCGCGCAGGATTCCGCGGGGACCCCGGAGAAGCATGACCATCGAGGACGCCCAGACCGGCGCCGAGACCGAGCCACCCGAGACCAAGGCAGCGCCCGAGACCAAGGCAAACTCCGGGACTCATGCGGGGGCCAAGGCCCAGCGCCCGCACATCCCGGTCTGGCAGGAAACGCTGATCCTGCTCGTGATCGCGGTCGTGCTGGCCGTCGTGCTCAAGGCATTCTTCGTGCAGGCGTTCTACATCCCGTCCGAGTCGATGGAGCCGGGCCTGGTCAAGAACGACCGGATCCTGGTCCAGAAGGTCTCCTACTGGAGTGGGTCCGCGGAGCGCGGCGACGTGGTTGTTTTCGAGGACCCGGGCGGCTGGCTCGGCGCCGGCGATGTCGCCGGCCCCGCCAACACGGTCACGAAGGCACTGGAGAAGATCGGGCTGTTCCCCTCCGGCGGCCACCTGGTGAAGCGGGTGGTGGGCGTCGCCGGAGACACCATCGTCTGCTGCGACGACGACGGTCGGATCTCGGTCAACGGCCAGGCCGTCGACGAGAGCGACTACGTCAAGGACGAGGCGAACGTCGACTGCGCAGGCCCGATGACGGGGAACTGCAACTGGTCGGCGGGCCCGGTCCCGGAGGGCCACGTCTTCGTGATGGGCGACAACCGCGCGCACTCCGCAGACTCCTCCGTGCACATGTGCCTCGAGGGTCAGACCGACTGCGTGCCCGGCCGGGAGTTCGTCGACGTCGACCTCGTAGTCGGCAAGGTGTTCGTGCTGGTGTGGCCGCTCGCGCACTTCGGCGGCGTCGGCGGCACCGACGCCTTCGACAAGGTCCCTGACCCCACGTCCCCGTGAGCTCGCTGCCTCGGGGGGCCACGGTCCGGCGGGACGCCGGACTCTACGGCTACGAGCGCGCTTTGCGCCGGCACGGCATCGAGCCGATCGCCGGGGTCGACGAGGCTGGGCGGGGTGCCTGCGCCGGACCTCTGGTGGCGGGCGCTTGCATCCTGCCGCCGGGCAAGGCCGGCATCGTCCCGGAGCTGGCCGACTCCAAGCTGCTCACCCAGAGAGCCCGCGAGCGGTGCTACGCCCAGGTGCTGCGCCGCGCCGTCGCGTGGTCGGTGGTCGTCGTCTCCCACGAGGAGTGTGATCGGCTGGGGATGCACGTGGCCAACGTCGAGGCGCTTCGCCGCTCGGTCGCGCTCCTCGACGTCTCGCCGGCCTACGTCCTGACCGACGGGTTCCCGGTCGACGGCCTCGGCGTACCCGGGCTCGCGATGTGGAAGGGCGATCGCGTCGCGGCCTGTATCGCGGCCGCGTCCGTGCTGGCCAAGGTGACCCGCGACCGGATCATGACCGAGCTGGACGCCGAGTGGCCCGCCTACGACTTCAAGACGCACAAGGGCTACATCACCGAAGTGCACAGCGCGGCGCTGATCGACCACGGTCCCTCGCCGGTGCACCGGATGCGGTTCGTCAACGTCCGGAGGGCCGCCGGTCTGGAGCCGCTGTCCGATGTGCAGAATGAGCGCGGAGAGGTTCTGGACGACGTTCTCGAGGACGTTCTGGATGACGTCCGGGAGGACGTCCTGGAGGAGGCACGGTGAGCCCGACATGAGTGCCGAGGATCTCGAGAAGTACGAGACCGAGATGGAGCTCACGCTCTACCGCGAGTACCGCGACGTCGTCGCGATCTTCAAGTACGTCGTCGAGACCGACCGGCGGTTCTACTTGTGCAACCAGGTCGACGTGAAGGCGCGCAGCGAAGCCGGCGAGGTCTTCTTCGAGGTCTCGATGAGCGACGCCTGGGTCTGGGACATGTACCGGCCGGCGCGGTTCGCCAAGACCGTCAAGGTGCTCACCTTCAAGGACGTCAACGTCGAGGAGCTCAGCCAGGCCGACATCGACCCGCCAAAGGTGCCCTGACGCGCACACTCAGGCGCGAGGGTGGGCCTGCCGGAAGGCCGCACGCAGCCGTTCGCTGGTGATGTGGGTGTAGAGCTGTGTGGTCGCCAACGACGCATGCCCGAGCAGCTCCTGGACCGACCGCAGGTCGGCCCCGCCCTCGAGCAGATGAGTGGCCGCGGTGTGCCGAAGCCCGTGCGGACCGATGTCGGGCGCTCCCGGTACGTCGGCGATCCGCCGGTGCACGAGCGTGCGCACCGCGCGCTGGTCGATCCGTCGGCCGCGGGCCCCGAGGAACAGCGCCCCGCCGGCGCCCTCGGCGCGCAACGCCGACCGGCCCTGCGCCAGCCATTGGTCGAGGGCTCGCGCGGCCGGATGGCCGAACGGCACGCTTCGCTCCTTGCGACCCTTGCCGAACACCCGGACGACATTGCGGTCCCGGTCGAGGTCGTCGAGGTCGAGCCCCACCAGCTCGCCCACCCGGATGCCGGTGGCGTAGAGCAGCTCGAGCATCGCCACGTCCCGCAAGCCGACCGGGCTGCCGTCGTCGGCCAGACCGGCCGCGGCCCGGATCAGGTCGCTCGCCTCATCGATCCGCAGCACCGGGGGGAGCGTGCGCCTCGCCTTGGGCGACCCCAGCGTGGCGCCCACGTCGCGCGGCACCTGACCGGAGCGTTGCAGCCAGGCAGTGAACACCCGTGCGGCTGTCGCCCGACGGGCCAGGGTCGTCCGGGACAGCCCGAGCGTCTGCTGCTTGGCCAGCCAGCTGCGCAGCGTGCGCAGGTCGAGGTGGGCCACGTCGACCAGCCCGAGCCGGGCGGCGTGCTCGAGCAGGCCGGCGATGTCGCCGACGTAGGCCCGCACCGTGTGCGGCGTCAGGTCCCGCTCGGAGACGAGGTGGCGCTCGTAGGCGCCGAGCACGCGCGCCAGCGCCTCGGGAAGCGCGGCGTGGCCGGGGTCGGCCCTGGGAGTCGCGGGGGTCGCGGTCACTCGCCCAGCGTAGGAACATCTGGCCTCCTCACTCGCGCCCCGCGCCGTCGGCGAGCCGCCAGCCCGTATCGGTCGGGACGACCAGCTCGCGGCGAGCCAGGGCCTCGAGAGCCGACCGGACCTCGACAACGCCCAGCCCCGCGGTGCGGGCGATCGAGTCGGACGGAGCCGGCCGGACCATCGGGACCGCCTCGAGGACCTGTTGCTGGCGACGAGTGAGCCGGTCGCGGGCCCGGGCCGGTGCCCGTGGCGCCTCCGTGAGGTGTTCGCCCATCTGGCCGGTCAGCTCGAGGACGTCGTCCGCGCGACTGACCAGGGTGGCGGCGCCGCACCGGATCAGCTGGTGGACACCCTCGGAGGGAGCGCTGGTCACCGGGCCGGGGACGCCCATGAGCGGACGGTTGAGTCGCGATGTCCAGCTCGCGGTGTTGAGCGCGCCGCTGCGGACCGCCGCTTCGACCACGACGGTGCCGCGGGAGAGCGCCGCGATGACCCGGTTGCGGGCCAGGAAACGCAGCCGGGTCGGCGCGCAGCCGGGCGCCAGCTCGGAGACGATCGCTCCGTGCCTTGCAAGGTGGTCGAGGAGCCGATGGTGCGCGGCCGGGTAGGCCCGGTCGACACCACAGGCCAGCACCGCCACCGTCGGGCCGTCGCCGGCCAGCGCCCCCCGGTGCGCCGCCTGGTCGATGCCGAACGCCGCACCCGACACGACTGCCGAACCAGACCTGGCCAGTCCGGCGGCCAGCTCGCCGGCGACCTCGGTGCCGTAGGTCGTCGCTGAGCGCGACCCGACGACGGCCACCGCGGCTGGGAGCTCGGTGAGCCGGAGTGGTCCGCGCACCCAGAGACCGAGAGGCGCTCGACCGAGCCCCTGCAGCGGCTCGGCGGTGTCGAGGTCGTCAAGGCACGCCGGCCACTCGGGGTCTCCGGGCACCAGCCACCGAATGCCGAGGCGGTCGGCGCGATCGAGGTCGCGAGCCGCGTCGGTGACCTCGATCCGGCCGGCGACGTCGGTGAGCACCCCGCGCACGTCGCGGTCGGCCGCGAGCAGCTCATGGAGGCGGACCGCGCCCAGCTCGGCGACCAGTCCGGCGATGCGCAGGTCTCCTGGCTCGCCGAGCCTGCTCAGTGCCAGCCGGGCGAGCCGGTCGTCCTCCGGGGCTTCCGGAGCCGTCGCGACGGTCATCCGGCGCGCCCCAGGCCGACGCCGAGGGTCGAGGCGAGCAGGGGAGTGCCGGCGCGCAGGCGCAGCGCGACGTCCGCCTCGGCCACTCCCGGTCGGTCGACACCGGACAGGTCGGCCACCGTCCAGGCGAGCCGATGCACCCGGGTTGCCCCGCGTCGCGTCAGCTTGCCCGACCACAGGTGGTTGTCGACCAGCTGGCTGGCCTCGTCGGTGAGTGGCCAGCGGGCGGTGAGCGCGGGACCGGGGGCGTGGCCGTTGAGGCGCCACTCCTGGTCGGCATAGCGGGCGGCCTGCCGCTCCCGGGCGGCCTCGACCCGGCCACGCACCTCGGCCGAGGACTCGCGGACGGCGAAGGGGTCGCGCGCGGCCCTCGGCGTCGGGGCGGTGAGGTGGCGGGTGATGTCGATCCGGTCGGTGATCGGCCCGGTCACCTTGCGCCGGTAGTCGCGACGCTGCACCTCGCGGCACTGGCACCGGTTCATCCGCGCGTCGGGGTGGTAGTCGCCACACGGGCAGGGGTTGGCCGCGAGGACGACGATCGACCGGGCCGGCAGCACCACTGATTCCTCGGCCCGGGCCACGCTGATGTCACCACTCTCGAGTGGCTGCCGCAGCGCGTTGATGACGTCGGCGCGGAAGAGCGGGAACTCGTCGAGCAGCAGCACGCCGCAGTGGGCTCGGCTGATCTCGCCGGGCCGGACGGCGCCAGAACCGCCGCCCACCAGGCTCGCGGTGGAGGCGTCGTGATGCGGTGCGGCGAACGGTGGCCGGGCGAGCAGGCCGTCGCCCGGCTCGAGGGCGCCGGCCAGCGAGTGGACAGCGGTCAGCTCGATCGACTCCTCGCGGGTGAGGTCTGGCAGGAGGCCTGGGATCCGCTCGGCGATGCTGGTCTTGCCGGAGCCCTTCGGGCCGGACAGCAGCAGGTGGTGGCCGCCCGCGGCGGCCACCTCGACGGCCAGGCGCGTGTCCTCCATGCCCACCAGGTCGGCCAGGTCGACCTCCTCAATCCGCCCGGCACCGCGCCACGACAGCAGGCGGCTCCCGGACATCCCGGCCACCGGCGGCGCCTCGGGGACCGGTTCGTCGCGGAGCTCGGCGACGACCTGGGCCAGTGAGCGCATGCCCAGCACCTCCATGCCCGGCACCATCGCGGCCTCCGCCACCTGTGGCTCGGGAACCACCACGTGGCGAATCCCTCGGTCGGCGGCGGCCAGCACCATCGGCAGCACGCCGGCCACCGACCGCAGCCCGCCGGCGAGAGTGAGCTCGCCGAGGAACGCCACCCCGGTCAGGGCATCGGCCGGCACCACGCCGATGGCTCCGAGCACCGCCACCGCGATGGCCAGGTCGTAGTGGGTGCCGCGCTTGGGCAGGTCGGCCGGCGAGAGCAGGATCGTCGTGCGACGGGTGGCCGGCCACTGGAGGCCGCTGTTGATGATGGCCATCCGGCACCGGTCGCGTGACTCGTTGAGCGCCGCGTCGGGCCGTCCCACCAGCACCGTGGCGACCTGGCCGGGCGACACGTCGGCCTGGACGTCGATGAGGTGGCCCAGGGCCCCGGAGAGCGACACCGTGCGGCTGGTCGCGAACGGCATCAGGCCAGCCCCTCGACGTGGTCGAGGACGGCGGGCCCACGCCGTGGTCGCAGCACGGCGACCAGGTCGACCCGCACCTGCTCGGGGTGGAGATCGTGCTCGTATGCCCAGCGCCAGACCAGCCGGTGCAGCCGCTCCAGCCGGACCGGGTCGACTGCCTCGTGGGGCGACCCGGAGCCGGCGCCCCGGCGAGTCTTGACCTCACAGGCGACGAGCACGTCGCCGTCGCGGAGCACGAGGTCGAGCTCGCCCTCGGCGCACCTCCAGTTGCGGTCGAGCAGGACCATGCCGCGATCGGTGGTGAGGAGACGGGCGGCCAAGGTCTCGCCGTAGGCACCCAGGGCCTGGCGGACGGCTGCGCTTGTCGTCATGTCGTGTACCTCCTGAGCAGAAGGGTCGCGACCGGCGCCGACGGACTGGTCTGGACGTGGCACAACTGTGGAGAACTGTCACCTACCCGTGGGTTGTGTAGCCCACTTGGACTGTCCGATCGGATGAGGCCTTGCCGTTCTGCCGCGCGGGACAGTCCGAATCCATAGCCTTCGACTTGTTAGGTCTGGCGGGAGGTGAGGTATGGCTAGGCGTCGGTTCGGAGCGCGCGTGAACGAACGCGGTGCTGTGGTCGTCGAGGCTGCCCTCGTGACCCCGCTGTTGATGGCCCTGCTGCTCGGGATCATCGAGATGGCGCTCCTGATGAAGGACGACGTCGCGCTCACCTCCGCCGTCCGCACCGGCGGCCGGACGGCATCTGCGAATGCCGGGGCCGGCCCGGGCGGCATCAACGAGGGTGGCGACTGCGTCACGCCCTGCTCGCCGGCCAACGCCCCGATGTTCGCCCAGCTCGCCGCGAACTCCATCCAGCGCGCCAGCACTGCCCTGCCCAGGGACTCGATCGAGGAACTGTGGGTCTACAAGGCCAACGACAAGGGCTACCCGGGTGCCAACGGGGCGACCGTCTGGGCGTGCAACACCAACTGCGTCAAGTACAAGTGGGTCGACACCAAGGGTTTCCGGTACATGAGCGGCACCTGGACCTCCTCGACGGTCAACGCCTGCGCGAACAACAGTCCGGACGCGGTCGGCATCTACATGAAGGCCAAGCACGACTTCCTCACCGGCTTCTTCACCAATGACGTGATGATCGAGGACCACGCAGTCTTCGCCTTCGAGCCGTTGGCGACGCTCTCCTGTGCACCGGGTGCGCACCCGTGAGCGCCTCCCCGACCCCCCACCCGCGGCGCAGGCGCCTGCGCCGGCGTGACGAGGCGGGGTACGCCGCTGTCGTCACCGCGATGCTCGCCTCGGTGGTCTTCATCGGTATGGCCGCATTCGGCGTCGACACGGCGCGCTGGTACGTCGAGGCGGAGCGGGTGCAGAAGGCCGCCGACGCCGCCGCCCTGGCGGGTGTGACGTACATGCCGAACGACCTCACCAACGCGCGGCTCACGGCCATCGCGTCGGCTACGAGGAACGGCTACCCGAACGCGGGCACCACCCAGGTGATCGTCGTCGCCGGCGACAAGCCGAGCGAGCTCAAGGTCACGATCAAGAGCCGGATCTCGAACACCTTCGGCAGCTTCCTGGGGGTCGACGAGGCGACGATCGTGCGCTCGGCGGTCGCCGACTTCAGTGCCCCGGCGCCGATGGGCAGCCCGTGCAACACCTTCTCCAACGAGCCACCGAGCCAGACCTCCGTCCCCGTCGCCGGCCCCCCAGCGATCCCGGGTTCACTCGCGCCGCAGCCGGCCGGATCGGCGCTGCCGCCCATCCCCTTCCCGAACTGCTCGTCACAGCCTGAGTTCTGGGCGGCCATCGAGGGTCCGAGGACGGACAAGGAGCAGGGCGACCGGTTCATGGACAACACCTGCGACGGCACTGCCGTTGCCGGCGCCACCTACATGTGCTCCGGCGGAGTGAACTCGGAGTACCGCCCTCAGGGCTACTTCTGGGCCGTGCACGTCGAGCCCGCGGCGGTCAACACCTCGATCTCGGTGCAGATCTACGACCCGGCGTTCATCTACACCTCGATCGACTGCTCGTCGTTGTACAACCAGACCAGCCTGCTGAACAACATGAACGACTTCACCGTCAACGACGGCAGGACGCGGTACACCAAGGTCTCGCAGACGAGCGCCGCGCGGATCTACTGCCCGGGCGACTACAACCCGGGCGGCCGGAACGCCACCACCACCGGGACCACGGACGAGCCGCCGACGACCAGCTTCGTCCTCCGTCGCAAGAACGACACCTTCAACCCCATGGTGGCGACCCCGATCGCGGGCTGCAACAAGCAGTTCACCGGTCTCTCCAGCCCGCCGACGATCAACGAGCTGACCAAGACCCACGCTCGTACAACTTCCAGAAGGCCCAGGTCTTCCATCAGTGGTACGAGCTGTGCACCTTCGTGCCCGATCGTCCTGGCGACTACTACCTGGAGGTGCGGACGAACGTCACCACCACGAACGGCACCGGGATCATCAACAAGGCCCCGCCCGTTGGTAGCCCCACCCGTACGTCACTGATCTTCCGCGACAACCCGCACGCCGAAAACGTGAGCACCGGCAACACGTTCGTGGGCACCGGCCTCAACGCGTTCGCGCTCCGCGCGGTGCCGCTGCCGGTGTCGGACACGTCGAAGCGGCAGTACATCGCCATGGCCGGCAACGAGAGCATGCCGATCCTGCAGAACAAGGACGGCAGTGTCGCGAACTTCAACCTGATCAAGGCGCTGCCCGGCACCCGCGGCCAGTACATCGCCTTCGACTTCTACGACCCCGCGGACGGTGCCGGCGCCACCGGGGCGACCGTGCAGATCCTGGCGCCGGTCGACGCGACAGGTTCGGTCAACCCGGGGTTGCCCCCGCCCAACTGCAAGCACGCCAAGAACAATGCGGCGTCCACGACTGCGACGAACTGCAGCGTGCTGGTAAGGAACAGCACCCACGACGGCCAGGTCGAGCACATCATGATCCCGATCCCGAACGACTACAACTGCAACCCCGCGACCTTGGGCGGGTGCTGGTTCTCCGTGCGGATCACCTTCCCGAGCGCGGTCACCGACTTCACCACGTGGACCGCGAACATCGGCGGCGACCCCGTGCGGCTCGTCGAGTAGCCCAGCAGCGGGGGCGATCGCCCCATCGGCTCGGCCCGCCACAAGGGCAGCAGCCGCACCGGACCGGCGCCGACCAGGCGCAGCGGGTCGAGGTAGGTCTCGCCCTCGATCCATCCCCAGTGCAGGCAGGCCCGCGGGAAGCAGTGCGAGCCCGGGAGCTCGAGGGCCCCCAGCTGGCTGCCCGCGGCCACTGGTGTGCCGACCGCGACGGTCGCGGTGACCGGCTCGTAGGTGGTGCGCGTGGCTCCGTGGTCGACGACGACGACACCACGGCCGGCCAGCGAACCGGCGAACGTGACCGTGCCGGACAGCGCCGAGAGCACGGGCTGGCCGGGGGTGCCCAGCAGGTCGACCCCACGGTGGCCCGGACCGTAGGGCGAGTCGGGTGGGTCGAAGGGACGCACCACCACGGGCTCGGGCTGGAGCGGCCAGACACCCACCGGATCGGTGTGGGCACCGGCGGTGAAGGGCAACGCCAGACCGAGGGTCAGGACGAGACCGTGGAGGAGGGTCATGCCGCCACGATGTCTGCGCCTCCCGACCGCCGGCAGGGCAGGGGGCGCAAGCTGTGGACGAGGAGGTGTCGCTCGGGGCCTGTGGAGGATTCGCGGCCCACTGACCGCGTCGACTACTCTTTCAGGGCAGCCCTCCGGGGCTGACTTCGCACGCAGGCAGACCGCGACGGGCGCTCTTGTGGAGCCCGACCACCCGCGGGCGTCGACCCTCGGTCCCGACCACGCAGGTCGGGTCGGGTCGCGCGCAGGCGTCAGGACGACCGGCACCCGCCGGATCGTGTGCAACTGAAAACCAACCGGACCCGACACCGGCGTGCCCTGCTCAAGGACACGCGCACGGTGCGCGGGCCACCACAAGGAAGAGAATCACCATGGCAGTCGTGACCATGCGCCAGCTCCTCGAGAGCGGCGTCCACTTCGGGCACCAGACCCGTCGCTGGAACCCGAAGATGAAGCGCTTCATCATGACCGAGCGCAACGGCATCTACATCATCGATCTCCAGCAGTCGCTGGCCTACATCGACCGGTCGTACGCCTTCATCAAGGAGACCGTCGCGCAGGGCGGCACCATCATGTTCGTGGGCACCAAGAAGCAGGCCCAGGAGGCGATCGCCGAGCAGGCGATGCGCGTCGGGATGCCCTATGTCAACCAGCGCTGGCTCGGCGGCATGCTCACCAACTTCCAGACCGTGCACCAGCGGATCAACCGCCTCAAGGAGCTCGACGAGATCGACTTCGACGACGTGGCCGGCAGCAGCCGCACCAAGAAGGAGCTGCTGCAGATGCGTCGCGAGCGCGACAAGCTGAACAAGTCGCTGGGCGGCATCCGCGAGATGAGCCGTACGCCGTCCGCCGTGTGGATCGTCGACACCAACAAGGAGCACCTCGCCGTCGAGGAGGCCCGCAAGCTGCGGATCCCGATCATCGGCATCCTCGACTCCAACTGCGACCCCGACCTCGTCGACTTCCCGATCCCGGGCAACGACGACGCCATCCGCGCCGTCGGCCTGCTGACCCGCGTGGTCGCCGACGCCGTCGCCGAGGGACTGATCGCCCGCTCCGGCGCCAAGGCCGGCACCGACGGCGCCCAGGTGGGCGCCGAGGAGCCGCTGGCCGAGTGGGAGCGCGAGCTCCTGGGCGGTGACGCGGAGCAGGCCGCCGAGGCCGCCACCGGTGCGCCAGCCGACGCCGAGGAGGCCGCGACCGAGGCCACCGGCGCGTCCACCGAGGGCACCGAGGCCGTCGAGGCCGCCACCGAGGTGGTCGAATCCCCGGCCGAGCCCGAGGCTGCTGTCGAGCCCGAGGCTGTTGTCGAGCCCGAGGCGGTTGTCGAGCCAAGCTTCAGCCCGAGGCTGTTGTCGAGCCAGAGGCTGTCGAGCCCGAGACCCCCGCCGAGCCCGAGGCGGTTGTCGAGCCCGAGGCCGTCGTCGAGCCCGAGGCTGCTGCGGAGCCCGAGACCCCCGCCGAGCCCGAGGCGGTTGTCGAGCCCGAGGCTGCTGCCGAGCCCGAGACCCCCGCCGAGCCCGAGGCTGTCGTCGAGCCAGAGGCTGTTGTCGAGCCCGAGGCCGCTGCGGAGCCCGAGACCCCCGCCCAACCCGAGGCTGCTGCAGAGCCAGAGGCAGCTGCCGAGCCCGAGGCCGCCGACGAGCCCAAGGCCTGAGCCACCCCACGACCAGAAGGACGATGCACCCCACCATGGCTAACTTCTCCGCCGCCGACGTCAAGAGGCTCCGCGAGCTGACCGGCGCCGGCATGATGGACTGCAAGAAGGCGCTCGACGAGGCCGACGGCGACTTCGACAAGGCGATCGAGCTGCTGCGCGTCAAGGGTGCGGCGAAGGCCGCCAAGCGCGGTGCCGAGCGCGAGGCCTCGGCCGGACTCGTGGCGCACGCCCCCGGCGTGCTCGTCGAGCTCAACTCCGAGACCGACTTCGTGGCCAAGAGCGAGGACTTCATCGCCGCGGCCCAGAGGATCGCCGATGCGGCCTCCGAGGCCAAGGTCGACGATGTCGAGGAACTGCGGAAGGTGGCGCTCGACGGACAGACCGTGGGCGACGTGGTCGAGAGCCTCGCCATCGCCATCGGCGAGAAGATCGACCTCGGCCGGTTCGTCCGGTTCGACGGCGACGTCGTGGCGTACATGCACAAGCGCGCAGCCGACCTGCCTCCGACCGTGGGCGTGCTGGTCGAGTACGCCGGTGACTCCGAGGCCGCCCGGGGGGCAGCCATGCAGGTGGCCGCGATGCGCCCGCAGTACCTCACCCGTGACGACGTCCCGGCCGAGATCGTCGAGCACGAGCGCTCCATCGCTGAGCAGACGTCCCGCGAGGAGGGCAAGCCCGAGCAGGCTATCGCCAAGATCACCGAGGGCCGGCTCAACGGATTCTTCAAGGACGTCGTCCTGCTCGAGCAGCCCTCGGTCACCGAGAGCAAGAAGTCAGTCAAGGCCGTCCTCGACGAGGCCGGGACGACGCTGACCCGGTTCGCCCGGTTCGAGGTCGGCGCCTGACCATCTACCCTCACCCCGAACGCCCACACCCGGAGGAGCGCCTGTGCCCGGCTACAACCGAGTCCTGCTGAAGCTCTCCGGTGAGGTGTTCGGGGGCGGGAAGGTCGGCGTCGACCCCGACGTCGTCCAGATGATCGCCCGTGAGGTGGCGGCCGTCGTCTCGGCCGGCGTACAGATCGCCGTGGTCACCGGCGGCGGCAACTTCTTCCGCGGCTCGGAGCTCCAGCAGCGCGGCATGGACCGCGTCCGGGCCGACTACATGGGCATGCTCGGCATCGTGATGAACTGCCTCGCACTCCAGGACTTCCTGGAGAAGATGGGCATCGACACGCGGGTCCAGACCGCGATCACGATGGGTCAGGTCGCCGAGCCCTACATCCCGCGCCGCGCGATCCGCCACATGGAGAAGGGCCGGGTCGTGATTTTCGGTGCCGGCATGGGGCTGCCCTTCTTCTCGACCGACAGCGTCGCCGTCCAGCGGGCCCTGGAGACCAGGTGCGACGCCGTCCTCTACGCCAAGAGCGGCGTCGACGGTGTCTACAGCGCCGACCCCCACGTCGACCCGACAGCCACCAAGTACGACGAGCTCACCTACGACGAGGCGATCTCGCGCGGGCTGCAGATCATGGACCAGACCGCCTTCACGCTCTGCAGCGAGCACAAGCTGCCGATGATCGTCTTCGGCATGGAGACCGAGGGCAACATCTTGCGGGCGGTGCAGGGTGAGAGGATTGGCACGCTGGTCAGCGCCGGCTGACCGGCCGGTGCACGCACGACGGGAGCAGTGGTGATCGAGGACATCCTCAACGAGGCCGACGGCAAGATGGACAAGTCGGTCGAGGCCGCGCGCGAGGAGTTCGCCGCGATCCGCGCCGGGCGGGCGCAGCCGAGCATGTTCAGCAAGATCCTCGTTGACTACTACGGCACCCCGACACCGCTGCAACAGCTGGCGTCGTTCACCGCGCCGGAGGCACGGATCATCCTGATCTCGCCTTACGACATGGGCGCGATGAGCAACATCGAGAAGGCGATCCGCGATTCCGACCTCGGCGTGAACCCCTCCAACGACGGCAAGGTGCTGCGCTGCGTCTTCCCCGAGCTCACCGAGGACCGCCGCAAGGAGTACATCAAGGTCGCCCGCACCAAGGCCGAGGACGGCAAGGTCGCGGTGCGCAACGTGCGCCGTACCGCCAAGCACGGCCTCGAGAAGCTGGAGAAGGACGGCGAGGTCGGCAAGGACGACGTCACCGGCGCCGAGAAGCGGCTCGACGGCCTCACCAAGCGGCACACCGACGCCATCGACGAGATGCTCAAGAACAAGGAAGCGGAGCTGCTCGAGGTCTGAGGGCACGTCCTCAGCCCGAAGGTCGCAGCCACGCACGGACGATGACCGAGACCGCGCCGCCGCCTGCCCAGCCGCCTGCCAAGGACCACGGGCGCGCCGGCCGGGACCTCAGGGCGGCCTTCGCCTCGGGCATCGTCCTGCTCGCCGCCATCGGTCTGTCGCTGTTCTTCTGGAAGCCGGCGTTCATCCTCATCGTCGTCGCGGCCGTGGTGGTGGCGATCTGGGAGCTGCGCAAGGGCTTCCTGGCCAAGGCGATCGACCTGCCCGAGCAGCCGCTGATGCTCGGCGGCGTGGTGATGGTCGTCGTCGCCTACTACTGGGGTGCACCTGCACTTGTGACCGCGACGGCGGTGACCGCGCTCGTCACGATGCTGTGGTTGCTGCGCCGCGGGATCGACGGCTACGTCATGACTGCCGCGACGTCGGTCTTCACCCTGGTGTATGTGCCGTTCCTCGCCTCGTTCGTCGCGCTGATGCTGTCGGAGGGCGGCAGGACCGGTGCCGGGCTTGACGACGACGGCGTCGCCGGCACCATCACCTTCATCCTCGTGACCATCGCCTCCGACATCGGTGGGTACGCCGCAGGCGTGCTGTTCGGCAGGCACCCGATGGCGCCGGTCATCTCGCCGAAGAAGTCGTGGGAGGGGTTCGGCGGCTCGGTCGTCTTCACGATCGGCGCCGGTGTCGCGCTCGTGGTCTTCCTGCTTGACGGCGACTGGTGGGTTGGCGTGGCCCTCGGTCTGATCGCGGTGGTCATGGCGACCCTCGGGGACCTGTGCGAGTCCGTGATCAAGCGTGACCTCGGCATCAAGGACATGAGCCAGGTTGTGCCCGGCCACGGTGGCCTGCTGGATCGTATGGACTCCCTGCTCGCCACGGTCGCGCCGATCTGGCTGCTGCTGCACTACGCCGTCTTCTGACAATTGGTGGTTGAGCAGGCCGCGCGACTGAGGAACGAAGTCGCGACCGGCCGTGTCGAAACCTCGCAAGTGAAGGCTGGAACTGAATGCCCCTGTATCTCGTCCGGCACGGCCGTCCCGAGATCGATCGTGCGGTGCCCGCTCACGAGTGGGAGCTCGATCCCGCCGGGTACGACGACGTCTGGGCACTGCGCAGCTCCGGCAGGTTGCCCACCAGTGGTGTGTGGTTCAGCTCGCCGGAGCCCAAGGCGCTCGCCACCGCCGAGCTGCTCACCGACGGCGAGGTCGGCGTGGTGGACGGGCTGCGCGAGCACGTGCGGCAGAGCACCGAGTGGATCGAGGACTTCGACGACGCCGTCCGGCGCGCGTTCGCCCTACCCCACGCGGTCGCCGTCCCCGGCTGGGAGCCGCTCGACCGGTGCCGGGACCGGGTGGTGAGTGCCGCCGAGGGCATCCTGACCGCCCACCCCGACGTGGCCGTGGTGCTGGTCGGGCACGGGACTGCGTGGACGCTCCTCGCGGCCGCCATGACAGCCACCGAGCCGGACCTCGGCCGGTGGCGCGCCCTGACCATGCCCGACCTGCTCGTGCTCGAGCCCCTACGATCGAGGTGATGAGCACGGACAAGCAGGCCGTCGAGGCCCCCGCCGCCGACGAGCCGGCCGACGAGCCCGCGGACCACGCCGCCGACGAGGCTGCGGATGTCGAGGCGACCGCGTCCGACGCTCCGCCCGAGGGACCCGAGGCCGACGAGCACCAGCCGAGCTGGTGGCACCGCGACCACCCGACCTTCGCTGCCCTGTCCGGGTTCTTCACCGGGCTGCTCTTCGTGAGCCTGGTGCCCGCGGCGTACGTCGGTGTGCTCAGCCTGCTCGTCGACAGCGACCGGGTGGAGGAGCTGTTCCCCTTCGTCCTGGTCACGCTCGTCGTCCCGCTGGCCCTGAGCGCCAACAAGCGCACCCGACGCTTCGGCACCTACTTCTGGATCGGGATGATCCTCACCGCGATCGTCGTGCTCGGCGTCGGCGCCCTGGTGCTGTGGTTCCTGGTCGAAAACCAGTCCTGATGGCCGATCCCAAGCCGCTGCCGCTGGTGTTCGACGCACCGCGCGGCCGCAAGAAGCCGCCACGCCACCTCGCCGACCTCTCGATGTCCGAGCGACTCGCGCTGGCCGCCGAGCAGGGGCTCCCGGCCTTCCGGGCCCGCCAGCTCTCCGCGCACTACTTCCAGCGCCTGGTCGACGACCCCGCGCAGATGACCGACCTGCCCGCGGCCCAGCGCGACGAGCTGGTGACGACGTTCCTGCCCGAGCTGATGACGCCGCTGCGCACCCTCGAGGCCGACAAGGGCACGACCCGCAAGACGCTGTGGCGGCTCTTCGACGGCGCCCTCGTCGAGTCGGTGCTGATGCGCTACCCCGACCGAGTGACCATGTGCGTCTCCAGCCAGGCAGGCTGCGGGATGGCCTGCCCGTTCTGCGCCACCGGCCAGGGCGGCCTGCAGCGCAACATGTCCACCGCCGAGATCGTCGAGCAGGTGCTGGCCGGCGCCCGCTCCCTGGACCGCGGTGAGGTGCCGGGCGGCCCCGGCCGCGTCTCCAACGTCGTGTTCATGGGGATGGGTGAGCCGCTGGCGAACTACGCGGCCGTCATCGGTTCCGTACGCCGCCTCACCGATCCGGCCCCCGACGGGCTGGGGATGTCCGCGCGGGGCATCACCGTGTCCACGGTTGGGCTGGTGCCGCGGATGAAGCAGCTCGCCGACGAGGGCATCCCGGTCACGCTGGCCCTGAGCCTCCATGCGCCGGACGACGAGCTGCGCAACGAGCTGGTCCCGATCAACACCCGCTTCTCGGTCGCCGAGACGGTCGAGGCGGCGTGGGACTACGCGGCGCGGACCCGGCGCCGGGTCTCGATCGAGTACGCCATGATGCGCGGCATCAACGACCAGGCGTGGCGCGCCGACCTGCTCGCCGACGTGCTGCACGGGTACGGCGACTGGGGCTGGGTCCATGTCAACCTGATCCCGCTCAACCCCACGCCGGGCTCGAAGTGGACCGCCTCCGACCCGGCCGACGAGCGCGAGTTCGTCCGCCGGCTCGAGGCGCGCGGGATCTCCACGACCGTCCGCGACACCCGCGGGCGCGAGATAGACGGCGCCTGCGGCCAGCTGGCCGCGACCGAGTCATGACCTGTCGTCAGCCCTCGGGTTCGGCCATGGCCAGGCACTGCTCGCTGATGAGCTCCACGCCGTGCACTTCGGACGCGTGCCGCCGAACTGAGCAGTGAAGGTGCGGACTGGGGGCTGGACACCGCGCCACTGCTGCGCGGGCTCCCCGACGACGCCTGCCCGTGCCCGCACTGGGGCTACGTCTTCTCGGGCAGCATCCTGGTCCGCTACCGCGACCGCGAGGAGACCTTCCGGACCGGTGACGCCTACTACCTGGCGCCCGGCCACGTGCCGGTCTTCCTCGAGGACACCGACATGTTCGAGGTGAGCCCCGCCGCAGAGCTCGCGGAGGTCATGGAGGTCGTGGTCGCCAACGCAGCGACGCTGGAGTCCGGTGGTCAGCTCATGAACTCCGGCGCCGGCAGCACCAGCTCGACGTTCCTCGACCCCCTCACGCCGCGGTAGCCGTCGCCGCGGTGGTGCCAGTCGTTCGCGGAGATCTCGCGGGCCAGCCCGGCCAGGTGGGTCGAGTCGCCGGTCTTGCCGCCGTACGACGCCGGGCCGGCGTGGTCGACCATCGTGGTGAACAGCGACAGGGTGCCGTCGCGGTTGTCGGTGACCTCGATGAGCCGCGTCTGCGAGGGCCAGTCGATGTGTGAGGCGGTGTTGATCTCCCACAGACCGCCGCCCCCGGTGCGCGGCCGGGCCCAGATCTGGTTCTTGTGGGTGTGGCCGTTGACCCACGCGATGACGTTGTCGTGGGCGAGCAGCTCGGCCAGCACCGCGTCGCCGAGGACTCGGGGGGACTGGTCGCCGCCGGTGCCGACCAGCGGGTTGTTCATCGCGGACGTGTGGTGACTGCAGACGATCACCAGCCGGCCGGCCGAAGCGGCCAGGGTGGTCTTCAGCCAGTCGAACTGGGCCTGGTCGATGGAGCCGTCGGCATAGCCGTTCGGGTTGACGGTGTCGAGGACGACGAACCGGCACAGTCCCTTGGTGAACGCGTAGTACGCCGTCCCGTCGGCGCGGTTCTGCGCGGTGAAGCCATGGCCGACCGGGGCGCCGGCTGTCTTGAAGTGCTCTTCGACGATCTCGCTCCGGGTGAGCAGCCGTCGGTTCGCGTCTGCCGAGACCAACCGAACCGACGGGGTCAGCGCGAGGGACGCGAGCAGGGCGGCGTACGAGCCGTCCTGCAGTGCGTTGACGACGGCTGCTGGGGAGAGGCCGGCGGGTAGCGAGACGAGCTTGAGCGGCCCGGTGGCGACCGTGTTGAGCTGCAGCGTGCCGATCGGGAAGTTGCCCTGCGCGAGACCGTCGTGGTTGCCGAACGCCGAGTACCACGGGATCGACAGTCCCTTGGCCGTGAAGGGCCGGCGGGCCGCGTCCAGCAGCCCCGGGACCACCGGGAAGCCGCGCTGGCTGCGCGGCACATCGTCGGACTTCCCTGGCGCGGTGCCGTGCGGGTGCCAGTAGTGCGGGTCGTAGTAGGTCGGGTCGTCGTCGTGGACACCCTCCCAGCGGGCCGGGTCACCGGAGTCGACCCGCACCTGCCCGCCGTCGAGCAGGTCGATGTTCCAGCGGATCTCGTTGAGCTGGGAGTTGTCGGAGTTGTCGCCGGTCTGGATCGCGAGCGCCAGCGGCTTGCCGGTCACCGGTCCGGCAGCGATCTTGTTGAGCTGACGGACCATCGCGTCGGCGATCTGGCCGGACAACATCTCCTGCGGCCGGTACGCCGAGGTGAAGATCCCGGTGCTCGGCAGCGGGCTCGCGTCGTCGAGCCGGTCGGTCCACTCCACGCGTAGCGGGGACTGCGCGTCGACGACGTGCACGTCGGTGAGCTGGGCGAACGCGATCAGCGCCTTCCGCCGCTTTGCGCGCTGGGAAAACGGCTTCCCGCCGAGATCAGTGCGGACCAGGTGTGGCTCCCCGGCGGAGTGGACGAGCTTCGCGTAGCCGCGTGCACCGGCCGGCCCGCGGGTCACCGTCTTCGCCAGGGTGGTGCGAGACGCCGGGCCGGAGAGCGCGGCGTGCCCGCCGGCCGGGGCCCAGGCGGAGTCGGCGGAAGCAGCGGGGGCGGCACCGACAGCGGCCGCGGCACCGCCGGCCATAGCACCGGAGCGGAAGAGGCCGCGCCTGGTGAGCTTCACGCGGGGTCAACGACCGGCCACAACCACGGTCACGGTTGACACCGAGCGTTCACGCGTCGTTGCGGCCACCCTCGGCGGCCGTTGTCCCGGCGTCCCTAGCGTCACGGTCATGACGGACGCACGGTTGCGTGTCCTGGTCGTCTCGGAGTCGTTCCTCCCGCAGATCAACGGCGTCACCAACTCCGTACGTCGCGTGCTCGAGCACCTGGCCGCCGAGGGGCACGAGGCCGAGCTGGTCGCGCCGACCGGCCCCGCGACGTACGCCGGGTTCCGGGTGCGCCGCACGCGTGGCGCCTCGCTGCCCTTCTACCGGGACTTCAGGATCGGGCTGGAGACCCGGGCCTGGCTGCGCGCGGTGATGCTCCGCCACCGTCCCGACGTCGTTCACATCGCCTCACCGGCCACGCTCGGGCTGCAAGCGGCGCGCGCCGCCGAGGAGCTGGGCATCCCCAGTGTGGCGATCTACCAGACCGACCTGATCGGGTTCGCCGAGCGGTATGCCATGCCGGGGTTGGGCGCCGCCGGCGTGCGTGCGATGACCTATTTGACCCGGCGGATCCACGGCAGCGTCGACCGCACCCTGGCGCCGTCGACCGCCAGCCTCCGGCAGCTCGAGGAGCTGGCCATCCCGCGCCTCGCGATCTGGCCACGCGGTGTCGACCTCGACGGCTTCCATCCCGCGCTCCGCGACGAAGAGCTGCGGCGGGCCATCGCGCCGGACAGCCGGCTGCTCGTGGGCTACGTCGGACGGCTCGCGCCCGAGAAGGAGCTCGAGCTGCTGACCTACCTCTCCGGCGACCGCCGCTACGCGCTGGTGGTCGTCGGAGCGGGTCCCGAGGAGGCCCGGCTGAGGCGGCTGCTCCCTGACGCGGCGTTCCTCGGCGTGCGCCACGGAGCCGAGCTGGGCCGTCTCTACGCCTCGCTCGACGTGTTCGTGCACACCGGGCGGCACGAGACCTACTGCCAGTCGGCCCAGGAGGCGCTGGCCTCTGGAGTCCCGGTCGTCGCGCCGCGTGCCGGCGGGCCGATCGACGTCGTCGACGACGGTGTCGCCGGGTTCCTCTACGAGCCGGGCGACGGCCACGACCTCGGCGGGTACGTCGACAGGCTGGCCCGCGACCCGGAGTTCCGGCGCCGGATGGGGGTCGCCGCGCGGCGCAGCGTCGAGGGCCGGTCGTGGCAGGCCGTCAACGAGGTTCTCATCGAGCACTACCGCGACGTGATGAGCACCAGGACCGGGTACCGCCCGCTGGCCGCCTGAACCAATCGCTGGTTCGGTGGTTGAGCCGCGAGCGCAGCGAGCGTGTCGAAACCACGCAAACGTGGGCTGAGAATCTCGGTTGAGTTCCAGCCATCCCTACCGTGGTTTCGAGACGGTCGCTGCGCGACCTCCTCAACCACCGGACACGCAACCACGTTCGAGCGAAGCGAGCCCACCGTGTCGCTGGCGCTCCTCCGGGCTCAACCACCGAGTCCTCAACGACCAGCGCCGAGCAGCTCGGCGGCCTCGGAGATCTCGTCGACGAGGTGCACCCGGCCCTCCATGGTCCGCCCGCGCGCCAACGATTCGAGCAGCGGCCAGGCGGGCAGCGTCTCGGTCCAGTACGTCCGGCCGACGAGCACCATCGCGGCCACCGACGACTCGTCGGCGTAGTAGTTCTCGCACGCGTCCTGGAACACCTCCTGGACGGTGCCGCCGACCCCCGGCAGGAAGACGATGCCCGCGTCGCAGATCTCGAGCAGGAGCGCCTCGCGGGTGGCGTTGCGGAAGAACTTCGCGATCGCCGTGGCGAAGACGTTCGACGGCTCGTGCCCGTAGTGCCACGTCGGGATGGCGAGCGAGTCGTGCGGCTCGCGCACCCGGTCCCGGACCGCTAGCGCGGGCCGCAGCCACTCGTCGACCGAGGGGCGGAACGACGGCACCTCGGCCAGCACGGAGACCGCGTCGTCGACGGCGCTGGCCGGTGAGGCGGCGAGCAGGCAGCCGAGGTTGGCCGCCTCCATCGCACCCGGGCCGCCACCAGTGGCGACGACGAGGTCGGCACCGAGCCGGTGACCGAGCCGGGCCGCCTCGGCGTACTCCACGTCCCCCCGCTGAACGGCGTGCCCACCCATCACGCCGACCAGTTGCCGGCCCGAGACCCACGTGACCAGAGCCTCGTCGATCGCATGGTCGTGCAGCGACCGGGCGAGGGCATCATCGGGCCCGCCCTTGGTCTGCGACCACGCGTAGGCCCGGCCGTCGAGCGAGCGCCGGTACGGCGTCAGGTCGTACAGCTCGTCCGCCGTGTAGAGCCGAGACCGGTAGACGTCGACCGGAGCCACCGTCAGCGACGGCAGGACCAGCGCCCCGGCGCGTTCCACGGCCTCCGCGTCGCCCGAGGCGAAGGTGCACCCGAGGAACGTCGCCCCGCCCACCCGCACCCGGGTCAGGACCGGTCCGCGCTCGGACAGGTCGACGCCGCGCACCCGCCATCCGCTGAGCCTGGTGGCCCCCGCCGCGACCCGCCGGTCGAAGTCCGCCAGCGACTCGACGTGGATGACCCGCCCGCGGCTGCGCCTCACGGAGGCGAGGCTAGCGGCGACCCCCGGTGGTTGAGCCCGGAGGAGCGCCAGCGACGACGGTGGGCTCGCTTCGCTCGAACGTGGTTGCGACGGGGTTCACTTCCAGCCCCGGCTTGCGCGGTTTCGACACGCGCGGTTGCGACCTCGTTCCTCGGTCGCACGCGCTGCTCAACCACCGACGATCTGAGCCGCCCTCGTTCCTCGGGCGGCTCAGATCAGAAGGCGTGCGCCATCAGTTCGCCGAACAGCTGGTGCTCGTCGGCCGCCAGCCCCCGGGAGCGGAACCAGGCGCAGATGTTCGCGCAGTCGCGCTGCAGGAAGTCCATCCCGTTCAGGTTGCCGACCAGGTCGACGATCTGGGGCAGGTCGATGATCACGAGCCGGTCGCCCGCGGCGAGGATGTTGTACGCCGAGAGGTCGCCGTGCACGAGACCCGCCTGCGCCATCGTGGCCATCACATCGGTCACCTGCTGGAAGTACGACGCCAGCAGGTCCGGGGCCGGCCGGGTCTGGGAGAGCCGGGGTGCGGTCTCGACGCCGTCCTCACCCTCGACGGTGATCCACTCCATGAGGATCTCGGTGTCGTCGATCTGGACGGGGTAGGGGACCGGAACGCCGAGGTTCCACAGCCGGACGAGGGCGCCCCACTCCGAGACTGCCCACTCGCCCGCGGCGACCAGGCGCCCGAACGTGCTCTTGCGCTTGAGCGCGCGCTCATCTCGCGAGCGCTTCATGCTGCGCCCCTCGGTGTACGTCGCGGCCCGGTGGAAGCTGCGGTGCTCGGGCGGCCGGTAGCGCTTGGCCGCCATCACCACCTCCCCGTCGGGGTCGAACGGGTCGGCGCGCTCGAGGAGGTGGACGTCGGCCTCCTTGCCGGTCTTGAGGATGCCGAGGTCGGTGTCGATGGCCCCCTGGGAGGTCACCACCCAGTCCGGGCGGGGCTCGGGGCCGCGGCACAGCGGCTCGACGCTGAGCCAGGTCGACCAGCGCTGGCCGTCGTCGAGGTCGTCGTAGGACCGGAAGTCGAAGACGAAGCCGGGGTCGACGTCGTCGAGGTCCGGCGCCGGGCCCGAGCGGTAGGCGTCGGTCAGGAAGTCGTCGGGGAACCGGTCATACGGAGATGCAAGGTCGTGCTCGATGTGCGACTCGTGAGTCATCGGTGGAGGTGCTCCATGTGGTGAGAGGGGATCGGTCTGAGGACAGGCCGAGGACAGTCGTCTTCACGTCATGTCCTCCTCTCGCACAGGGGCACCCGCCGGAACGGCGGCTCCCGGGTCAAGCCCATGCTCCGGCAGTGGACCACCCCGGGCAACTCATTTGTTCGGCGCGGCTCGGACGTGCACCTAGGCAGCGTCGAGCGGCCAGTCCTGTGCCCGGTCGTCCCAGAGCAGGTGCGGTGGCAGCGCGGGCCAGGGACCGGGGTGTTCCTCCGATGTGCATGAGAGCTTCTCGACGGTTTGAAACTATAAGTTTAGTAAAACTACTACAGTATCAGTTCGAAGGGAGTGGTGCCGTAGGTTGCGCGAGTGACCGTCCACTCCCGCGTCATCCCGGCCCTGCTCGGGCTCGTCCTGACGGGATCGGTGCTCACCGGCGTCACGGCCTCGGACGCCCAGCCGATGCAGGCGCCCACCGTCGGCGCCACCGGGATCGGTGACCCCTACTTCCCCCGGGACGGCAACGGCGGCATCGACGTGCTGCACTACGACATCCACGACAGCTACTCGTTCAGGTCGGGCCGGCTCGCCGGCAAGACGAAGCTCGACGTGCGGGCCACCCATGACCTGTCCCGGTTCGACCTCGACTTCCTGCTGCCGGTCCGTTCGGTCAAGGTCGACGGCAAGCGCGCCAGCTTCGAGCAGACCGGTGACCACGAGCTCCGGATCCGGCCGCGCTCACCCATCGCCAACGGCCAGCAGTTCCGGGTCTCCGTGCGGTACGCCGGCGTGCCCGCGAGCGAGTCGTCCGGCGGTGAGCGCAACTGGCTGGCCAGCGACTCCGAGGTGGTGTCGATCAACGAGCCGCACATCGCGACCTGGTGGTTCCCCGCCAACGACCACCCGCGCGACAAGGCGTCGTTCGACATCCGGATCACGGTCCCGAAGGGCAAGGACGTCATCGCCAACGGTGTGCTTGTCGGCCGGCGCAAGCACCACGGCCGGGCCACCACCCACTGGCGCGCCGTCGAGCCGATGGCCACCTACCTCGCCTTCTTCGCCGCCGGCTCCTTCGAGACCCGGGCGGGCACGTACGGCGGGCGGCCCTTCTACGTCGCGGTGTCCAACACCCTCTCGGAGCCGGCTCAGCGTGACGCGATGTCCTTGATGCTCCGCAGTGGCGAGATCACGGCGTGGCTGGAGAGCCAGCTCGGCCCCTACCCGTTCTCGACCACCGGTGGCCTGGTCACCGGGCTCCCGGTCGGCTTCGCGCTGGAGAACCAGACGCGTCCGACGTACCCGGAGGTGGGCTCGAGCTCGAACGCGGTGTCGCTCGTCGTGCACGAGCTGGCGCACCAGTGGTTCGGTGACTCGGTCTCGGTCGAGAGCTGGCGCGATGTCTGGCTCAACGAAGGGTTCGCCACGTTCCTGCAGCCCTACTACGAAGAGACCCATGGTGGTCTCCCGACCCAGGTCTGGCTGACCGAGACCTACGAGCGCTACCTGCCGTTCGCGGGCTTCTGGAAGCTGCGCATCGACGACCCCGGTCCCGGACACCTGTTCGACGTCCCCGTCTACGACCGCGGCGCGATGGCCGTGCAGGCGCTGCGGCACCGGATCGGCGAGCCCGCGTTCTGGAAGCTGCTGCGGACCTGGGTGGACCAGCGCCGCTACGGCAACGGCTCGGTCGTCGAGTTCCGGGCGCTCGCCGAGTCGGTCAGCGGCCAGGACCTCGACGGCTTCTTCCACGCGTGGCTGCATGCTCGTACGCCGCCGGCGCAGACGGCTGAGAACGGGCTCGTCTAGTTACGTTCCAGCCCTGGCTGCGGGGGTTTCGACACGCTCGGTCGCGACCTCGTCCCTCGGTCGCGCTCGCTGCTCAACCACCAGCGAGAGGATCCGTCCTCGTTCCTCGGACGACTCCTCTCAGCGCAATCGGATCGACAGGCAGGTCACGCAGCCCTCGAGCTTCTCGTACTCGCTGATGTCGACCGCCACCACACGCAGCCCGCGGGCCTCGAACAGCTCCCGGGTCCTGGGCGCAGACGTCGACATGAGCACCGTGTGCTCGTCGAGCAGTACGACGTGCGCGCCGCCCTCCTCCGGCACGGCGAGGAACGTCGGGAACATCGCCGCGTCGTCGACCAGCGGCTCGTGGCCGATCACGGTGCCATCGGGGAGAGCCGTGACCGCGGACTTGAGGTGCAGCACCTTCGTGACCGGTACGCCGACCACGGTGGCGCCGAGCGGTTCGAGGTGAGCAGTGAGCTGGTTGAGGCCGGCCCGGTTGGTGCGGCCCCCGAGCCCGACCCAGACCGTGCCGCCGTGCTTGAGGACATCGCCGCCGTCGAGGGTGGCCGGCCGCTCGAGGTGCACGACCCGGTAGCCGAGCCCGAGCAGCGCCTGCTCGGTGCCGGGCGTCTCCGGCCTCCGCTCGTCCGCGCCCGGGCGCGTGACCACCGCCAGGTCGCCATAGACGACCGCGGTGTCCTCGACGAAGACCGCGTCGGGACAGTCGTCGGCGGGTTCGACCTCGTAGAGCTCCCAGCCCTCGGCTTGCAGCGCGGCGGCGTATCCGAGCCACTGGTGCCGCGCCTTCTCGACGTCGACCGGGGACCGCTCGAGGTGGGTCAGCAACCCCTCGTCAAGCCGGGGGCCGGGGCGTCGGACCAGCGCACGCTTCTGCACAGCGCCATCATGCCGCCGCAAGCCAGGTGGGCGGTGAGTATGGGCCTATTCTCGGACGCGGAATGGGCCCTGGCTCACCGCCGCCCCGACGTGGGCCGACTCAGCCCGACTCAGCCACCCACCAGAGGCGAGACGGCACGGGCCACCCACGACGGTCTGCCGGTCAACCTCTCTTCGGCGTCGGCCAGGGTCATGGCCCGCAGCCCGGCGTTGATGCCCAGCCAGCGCAGCGGTTCGGCCTCCCAGGCCCGCGAGCGGTGGTCGACCCACGGCAGCGACGTCAGGGGAGTGGTGCGGCCGAGCACCAGGTCCCGCAGGGTGCGGCCGGCCAGGTTGGTGGTCGAGACGCCGTCGCCGACGTATCCACCGGCCCAGGCCAGCCCGCTCGCCGGGTCCAGCCCGACCGACGGGCACCAGTCCCGCGGGATGCCGAGCGGGCCGCCCCACGCGTGCGTGAACCGGGCACCGCGCAGCACCGGGAACAGGTCGAGGACGGTCGCGTGCAGCTGCGCGAAGACCCGGTGGTCGCGGTCGAAGGCCGGCTCGACCCGCGATCCGAAGTGGTACGGCGCACCGCGCCCGCCGAAGACGAGCCGGTCGTCGGCGGTGCGCTGCCCGTAGATGACCAGGTGGCGGTGGTCGGAGAACGTCTCGCGGTGCGCCAGCCCGATCTCGTCCCACGCACCCGCAGGCAGCGGCTCGGTCGCGAGGATCAGGGAGTAGACCGGCGCCAGCGCCCGCCGCGCCCCCCGTAGCCGGGGCGTGTACCCCTCAGTGGCCCGCACGACGTACGGCGCGCGCACCACGCCGTGGGTCGTGCGCACCTGTCCGGGCTCGATCGCCGTGGCGGGCGTGCCCTCCACGATCCGCACGCCGCGTCGGGCCACGGCGTCGGCCAGCCCGCGGACGAGCCGGCCGGGGTGCAAGGCAGCGCAGTCCGGGCTGTACGTCGCCCCGAGGGTCCGGGTGGCGCGCAGCCGCTCGGCCGCGGCGCCGGCGTCCAGCAGTGCCAGCTCGTCGTCGCCACGACCCCACTCGCGGGCGTCCTCGACCTTCCGCTGGGCGCGCGTCCACTGGGCCGGGCTGCGCGCGAGGCGCACGGTCCCGCCACGAGCCAGGTGTGCGTCGATGCCCTCGACCGCGCAGACCCGGGCCACTTCGTCCACGGAAGCCCGCATCGCCGCGTACTGGGCGAGCGCGGCGGTCGGCCCGGCCAGCCGAGCCAGCGAGGTCAGCGACGCTGGGAACAGGGCCGAGCACCATCCGCCGTTGCGCCCCGAAGCGCCGAACCCGGCCACCTCGGCCTCGACCACCACGATCCGCAGCGACGGGTCGGCCTCGGCCAGGTAGTGGGCCGTCCAGAGACCGGTGAAACCGGCTCCGACGATCGCCACGTCCGCCTCGGCGTCACCGTCCAGCGCGAGCCGGGGAGTCCAGTCGGTCGGTGTGGTCTCGTGCCACAGCGAAAGCCTGCAGTAGTCGGAGCTTGCCGTAGCCGTCATCCTTTGGTGGTCGGGTCCGTGGTTGCGTACCAGCGTCGGCTGCGGAGGTTTCGACGCGCTCTCCGCGAGTTCGCAAGCTCACTCGCGGTCGCTTGCTCAACCACCAACGAGTGCGTCGATGCTCGTTCCTCGCATCAACGCACTCCCCACGAGTAGGTCTGCTTGCGGAGGTGGAGGTACATGAACGTCTCGGTCGAGACCACACCCTCGATCGCGCGGATCCGGCCACTGATGATCTCGAGCAGGTGCTCGTCGCTCTCGGCGACCACCTCGGCGAGGATGTCGAAGGTGCCGGCGGTCACCACGACGTAGTCGACCTCCTCCAGCGCCGCGACGGCGTCGGCTACTGGCTCGATCGCCCCGCTCACCCGGAGCCCGACCATCGCCTGTCGCGCGAAGCCGAGCTCCATGGGGTCGGTGACGGCGACGACCTGGATCACGCCGTTGTCGGTGAGCCGCTGCACGCGCTGGCGCACCGCCGCCTCGGACAGCCCGACCACCTTGCCAATGGCAGCGTAGGAGCGTCGGCCGTCCTGTTGCAGCTGCTCGATGATCGCCTTGGAGGTGTCGTCGAGCACGGGCCGTTCCCGCCTGCTGCTACGACTCATGACTCACCGCCTGCGACCGGGTCATGGGTCCTCCAACGGGGATGGCGCTGCGGATTTCGTTGCCGAAAGCGTACGACGACTGCGGGATCGCGCGCGGGAGGCCGGTGCTGCCGTGCGTTGCCGCGGGTCCGAGCAGCCGGTTAGCGTGGCCGGAACCCGCGGGCACGGCGAGCGGGAACGTCCCGGAGGTGGTGCGATGCAGCTGCTCTTCGCCGACCGCCTGCCCGAGCAGACGATCACGGACCTCGAGGCCCGGGGGCATGTCTGCGTCATGGATCCGGGGCTCAAGGCCGACGACCTCGCGGCGCGGATCGCCGGGTTCGACGGGCTGGTGGTGCGCAGCACCAAGGTGAAACGCGCGGTCTTCGAGGCCGCGGACCGGCTGGCGTTGGTGATCCGGGCCGGATCCGGGACCAACACGATCGACACCGCCGCCGCCGCCACCCGCGGCGTCTTCGTCTGCAACGTGCCCGGCCGCAACGCCGCCGCCGTCGCCGAGCTGACCATGGGACTCCTGCTCGCGATCGACCGGCGGATCCCGGACAACGTGGCCGACCTGCGCAACGGTCACTGGGACAAGAAGGGCTACGGCAAGGCCGGCGGCCTGCTCGGGTCCACGATGGGCATCATCGGCCTCGGCTCGATCGGTCTCGCCGTGGCCGAGCGCGCGGCGGCGTTCGGCATCAGGATCCAGTCACTGGCCAGGCCCGGTCGCGCGGCGCACGTCGTGTCGAGGGCCGAGGAGCTGGACATCACGATGTGCGACTCGTTGGCCGAGCTGCTGTCCTCGTCCGACATCGTGAGCCTCCATGTCCCGTCGTCCGAGGACAGCAGGCACCTGGTCGACAAGAGCTTCCTCGCGCAGCTGCGACCGGGGGCGATCCTCCTCAACACCTCGAGGGGCGACGTTGTCGACGAGCGCGCTCTGCTCGAAGCCCTGGACGCCGGAGCCGTGCGCGCCGGGCTGGACGTGTTCGCGGACGAGCCCAGTGGTGGCAAGGGCCCCTGGGACTCGGCCCTCGCCCGACACCCCGGTGTCGTCGCGACCCACCACATCGGGGCCTCGACGGAGCAGGCGCAACGCGCCATCGCCGCGGGGGTGACGGAGATCGTCGACGCGTTCATGTCCGGGGAAGCACGCCACTGCGTGAACCTCGAGCGCAGCCGGCTCGGCTCGTTCTCGCTCACCGTCCGGCACCTCGACCGGGTCGGCGTCCTCGCTGAGGTGCTCGACCGGCTCAGCGGCGCGGACCTCAACGTCGAGCACATGCAGAACCGCATCTTCCGCGGCGGTGAGGCCGCGGTGGCCTCCATCGACGTGGCCGGGCAGGCCTCCGACGAGCTGCTGACCGCGCTCCGCGGGATCCCTCACGTTCTGGGCGTGTCCGAGGTGACGCTCAGCCGGGACTCCGGTCGCGCGTGAGCGTCGTCCGCCCCTTTCCCGCGCGGGTCGTCCGTCCGGATTGGGCGCCGCGACTGGTCACCGGGCTGTCCGAGCTGCCCGAGGACACGGGGACGCTCCCGCCCGTCGCGCCGATCGATCCCTCGGCGTACGACGAGTCGGAGACCGCGCTGTATGTCTATCGGCAGGCGCGCGGGGACATGTCCTGCACCGGAGTGGTCTGTGACGTCGCGATCCGAGCCTTCGTGGCCGGGCAGGTGCGCGGACATGAGGCCGTGCAGACCCAGCGAGTCGAGAGCCTGGTTCGTCACCATGAGACAACCGATGCTCCACCGGCACTGGTCGCGCTGCTGCACCACGCCGGCCCGGCATACACGCGCACGCTCGACGAGGTGTGCAAGACGCCGCCGATCCTCGACTTCGCTGGTCCCACCCGCCTTCGACAGACGGTGTGGCGCGTCGTCGTGGGGGCGCCCACCGCAAGCCTCGCCGACGAGCTGGCCGCGGTGGATCACTACATCGCCGACGGCCACCACCGGGTTGCAGCCGCGCTCTCCACCTGGCGCCGGGGTGGCGAGCCCGCGGACGCCGGCGTGCTCTGCGTCATCCACCCGATGGACGGACTGCGGCTCTCCGCGTTCCACCGTCGCGTGATGGGGCCCGTGGACCTCGCATCCGTCGTGGACCTGCTCGCGCCGGCCTTCGGTGTCTCGCCCGCGGCCACGCCGCCCACCCCGGCACCCGGTTCGTTCGGGCTCTACGCCGACGGCAGCTGGCACGACGTGACCCCGCAGGCCACCAGTGCGAGCCTCGACGTCGAGGTGCTGCAGGCGCAGGTCTTTGACCATCTCGACCAGACCATCGAGATCGCGCCCGCGCGAACCCCTGTCGACGAGCTGACCCGCCGGTGCGACAGCGATGGGGGTGCGCTCTTCACGCTCGCGCCGCCACCGCTCGAGGCCCTGACCCGGCTGGCGGACGCCGGTGGGGTCATGCCGCCGAAGACGACGTACTTCGAGCCCAAGCCCTGCGCCGGGATCTTCCGGCGGCCCTAGGGTCCCCCGGGCCTCAGATCAGCGTCCCGGCCTTGTCGAGCACGACCCGGAGGATCTGCTCCATCTCGTCGAAGTGCTCCTGGGTGCAGATCAGCGGCGGCGAGAGCTGCACCACCGGGTCGCCCCGGTCGTCGGCGCGGCAGTAGAGCCCCTCGGCGTAGAGCTGCTTGGAGACGAACCCGTAGAGCAGCCGCTCGCACTCCTCGGCGGTGAAGGTCTCCCTGGTCTCCTTGTCCTTGACGAGCTCGATCCCATAGAAGTAGCCGTCGCCGCGCACGTCGCCGACGATCGGCAGGTCGAGCAGGCGCTCCAGGGTCGAGCGGAACGCCCCCTCGTTTGACCGCACGTGCTCGAGCACGTTCTCGTTCTCGAACGCGTCGAAGTTGGCCAACGCGACCGCGGTCGAGACCGGGTGGCCACCGAAGGTGTATCCGTGCGCGAACATCGCGCCCTCGGCATGGAACGGCTCCATCAGCCGGTCGGTCGCGATCATCGCGCCCAGTGGCGCGTAGCCCGAGGTGATGCCCTTGGCGCAGGTGATGATGTCCGGCTGGTAGCCGTACCGATCCGCGCCGAACATGTGCCCGAGCCGGCCGAAGGCGCAGATCACCTCGTCGGAGACCAGCAGCACGTCGTACTCGTCGCAGATCTCGCGGAGCCGCTGGAAATAGCCCGGCGGCGGCGGGAAGCAGCCGCCGGAGTTCTGCACTGGCTCCACGAAGATGGCGGCCACGGTGTCCGGGCCCTCGTTCTCGATCTGTACGGCGACCTGGTCGGCGGCCCACTGTCCGAACGCCTCGAGGTCGTCGGCGCGCTCGGGCGCCCGGTAGAAGTTCGTGTTCGGGACGCGGAACGTCGAGGGCACCAGCGGCTCGAACTGCTGCTTGAGCCCGGGCAGTCCGGTGATCGAGAGCGCGCCCTGGGTGGTGCCGTGGTAGGCGATGGTCCGGCTCAGCACCTTGTGCTTCATCGGCTTGCCGGTGAGCTTGAAGTAGTTCTTGGCCAGCTTCCACGCGGACTCGACGGCCTCGCCGCCACCGCTGGTGAAGAAGACCCGGTTGAGGTCACCGGGGGCGTAGTCCGCCACCCGCTGGGCCAGCTCGATCGCGTTGGGGTGGGCGTAGGACCACAGCGGCATGAACCCCAGCTGCTGGGCCTGCTTGGCCGCCGCCTCGGCCAGGTCGCTGCGGCCGTGGCCCAGCTGGCTCACGAACAGGCCGGCGAGGCCGTCGAGGTAGCGCTTGCCGTTCACGTCCCAGATGTAGGCACCCTCCCCGCGCACGATGATCGGCACGTCGGCCTCGCGGTAGGACCCGTGTCGGGTGAAGTGCATCCAGAGGTGGTCCTTGGCTGACTGCTGGAGCTGCGAGGGATCGAGAACCATGGGTCCATCATGCTCCGGGCCACTCGGAATCACCACCTCGAAACGACGGATTCAGTGGCCGACAGGCGATTGCGCCACGGATTCACCCGCTTGATGGTCGATCACTTCGGAAGGGAACCCTCGCGCTCGTGCCGCTGGTTGAGCCGCGAGTGTCGCTCTGCGACCGAGCGTGTCGAAACCATCGCAAGCCGAGGCGGAACTCGCCCGAGGCCAGTCCCTGCCTTCGTTGCGGTGGTTTCGAGACGGTCGCAGAACGACCTCCTCAACCACCGGCGCTCGGGTGGACGGCCTCCAAGCCCAACCACCGATACCTACTGATAGACCTGACCCATGACCAGGTACGGGGCCCAGTTCGGCCCCGACATCACCTTCCTCGGGGTCGACGCGGTCGACCTGGAGGACACCGAGGCCCTGGCCAGCGCCGACGTCGTGGTGGTCGGGGCGCCGTGGGACGGGGGGACCTCGCACCGGCCGGGCACCCGGTTCGGTCCCCAGGCGATCCGGCAGACCGACTACCTGCCCCTCGACGGGTCGCGACCGCACCTGGCGTTGCGTGTCGACGCGCTGCAGGACCTGCGAGTGCTCGATGCGGGCGACGTGGAGATGCCGCCGGGTGAGCAGGATCGCTCGCGCCGCAACCTCGAGGAGGCGGTGTATGCCGTCGCGAGGCAGGGGACGATCCCGCTGGTCCTCGGCGGCGACCACTCCATCGCATTTCCCGATGCGACCGGCGTGGCCCGGCACCTCGGCTTCGGGCGGGTGTCGATGATCCACTTCGACGCACACGCCGACACCGGCGACATCGAGTTCGGCTCGCTCTACGGCCACGGCCAGCCGATGCGGCGGCTGATCGAGTCGGGGGCGCTGCGCGGTGACCGGTTCCTCCAGGTCGGGCTCCGCGGCTACTGGCCGGGCCCGCAGACCCTGGCTTGGATGGCCGAGCAGGGCATGCGCTCCTTCGAGATGACCGAGATCGGCGAGCGCGGCCTCAACTCCTGCCTCGACGAGGCGTTCGAGATCGCCCTCGACGAGTGCGATGCGGTCTTCCTCTCCGTCGACATCGACGTCTGCGACCCGGGCCACGCCCCCGGCACCGGCACGCCCGAGCCCGGTGGCCTGTCGGCGCGCGAGCTGCTGGACGCCGTACGCCGGGTCTGCCGGGAGCTGCCCGTCGCCGGCATCGACGTGGTCGAGGTGTCGCCGCCCTACGACCACGCCGAGATCACCGCGTTCCTGGCCAACCGGGTCTGCCTCGAGGCACTGTCGGGGCTGGCGGTTCGGAAGGTCGGGATCACCCACGACCCCGCCGGACCGCTGCTGGAGGGGCGTTGAGCGTCCTCTTCCGGGGTGGCACCGTCTTCGACGGGCACCGGTACGTCGGGCGGGCGGATGTGCTCGTCGAGGGTGGTCGGGTTCGCAACGTCGTGCCCGGTGGTTTCGAGACAGGCGCTAGAGCGCCTTCCTCGACCACCGGGGACGTCGAGGTCGTCGAGGTGGAGGGGTTGCTGGCGCCAGGGTTCACCGACGCGCACGTGCACCCGATCCAGGGCGGGCTGGAGCGGCTGCGCTGCGACCTCTCGCAGCACGCGACCCGCGAGGAGTACCTCGCCACGATCGCGGCGTACGCCGCCGCGCACCCGGGTGAGGAGTGGATCCTCGGCGGGGGCTGGGCCATGCCGGCCTTTCCGGGCGGGACCCCGCTGGCGGCTGACCTCGACACCGTCGTGCCGGACCGGCCGGTGTTCCTGCCCAACCGCGACCACCACGGCGCATGGGTGAACTCGCGGGCCCTCGCCCTCGCCGGCGTGGACCGAGACACCCCGGACCCGTCGGACGGCCGGATCGAGAGGGACGCGGACGGGCGCCCGACCGGCACGTTGCACGAGGCCGCGACGTCGTTGGTCTCCCGGCACCTGCCGCGCACCACCGGGGCCGACTACCGGACCGCGCTGCTCGCCGGGCAGGCCTACCTGCACTCGCTCGGCGTCACGAGCTGGCAGGACGCGATCGTCGGCTCCTACTCCGGCATCGACGACCCCGGCTCGACCTACGTCGACGCCGCGACCAACGACGAGCTCCGGTCGCACGTGGTCGGGGCGCTGTGGTGGGACCGGCGCCAGGGCGTGGAGCAGGTCGCCGACCTGGTCGGCCGACGAGAGGCGCTGACCACCGGCCGGTTCCGGGCCACGACGGTGAAGATCATGCAGGACGGTGTCGCCGAGAACGGCACCGCCTCGCTGCTCGAGCCCTACCTCGACCGGTGCGGCCACCCGACCGACAACAGCGGCCACTCCTTCGTGGACCCGGCGATGCTTCGCGAGGCGCTCCCGGCGCTGGATGCGGCTGGCTTCCAGGTGCACGTGCACGCGATCGGCGACCGCGGCGTGCGGGAGACCCTCGACGCCATGACCGGGACCGACCCGGGCCGCCGGCACCAGATAGCGCACCTCCAGCTGGTGCACCCCTTCGACCTGCCGCGGTTCGCCGAGCTCGGCGTGGCAGCGAACATGCAGGCGCTCTGGGCCTGCTACGACGACCAGATGGTCGACCTGACGCTCCAGTTCCTGGGGGAGGAGCGGTCGACGTGGCAGTACCCGTTCGGTGCTCTGCACCGGGCCGGCGCCCGGCTGGTCGCCGGCAGCGACTGGCCCGTGTCGACTCCGGATCCATTGGCCGCGATCCACACCGCGGTCACCCGGACTGCGTACGGCGACCCCGGGCGGGCCGGCTCCGACCCGTTCCTGCCCGAGCAGGCGCTGGACCTCGATACCGCGTTCGCGGCGTACACCTCCGGGAGCGCATGGGTGAACCATCGTGACGACGCGGGCGTGATCGAGGTGGGTGCGGTCGCCGATCTCGTGGTGCTCGACCGGGACCCGTTCGCCGCCCCGCCGGAGGAGATCGGCGCGGCCCGTGCAGTCTCCACCTGGGTCGACGGCGAGTGCGTCCACGAGGCCCCCGGTGGGTGATCTCGACAAGCTCGATCGGCGGGACTGACGGATTTCGTCGCAATCATGGACCCGGCTCTACCGATTCCGTGGTCCGGTCCCTAGCCTTGCCGCATGGCCGACCAGCGCTTCCAGAACGTCATCAATGGAGACCTCGTCGACGCGGTGTCGGGGGAGACCTACGACGTCGTCGACCCAACGACCGGCGAGGTCTACGCCGCCGCGCCGAAGTCGGGGGCCGAGGACGTCGATCGGGCATACGCCGCCGCATCGAAGGCGTTCGAGACCTGGGGCGACTCCACACCCAGCGACCGGCAGAAGGCGCTGCTCAAGATCGCCGACGCGGTCGAGAAGAGGGCCGACGAGTTCGTGCGCGTCGAGTCGAAGGACACCGGCAAGCCGATCGGGCTCACCACCGACGAGGAGATGCCGCCGGCGATCGACCAGATCCGCTTCTTCGCGGGCGCGGCCCGGGTGCTCGAGGGGCGGTCGGCGGGCGAGTACATGACGGACTTCACCTCGTGGGTCCGCCGCGAGCCGGTCGGCGTGGTCGGCCAGGTCACGCCTTGGAACTACCCGCTGATGATGATGGTCTGGAAGATCGCACCGGCCCTGGCCGCCGGCAACGCCCTCGTCCTCAAGCCCAGCGACACCACGCCCGCCAGCTCGGTGCTGCTGGGCGAGCTGTGCCAGGAGTTCCTGCCGCCCGGCGTGCTCAACATCGTCTGCGGCGACCGGGACACCGGCCGCGCCGTCGTCGAGCACCCGACACCACAGATGGTCTCGATCACCGGCTCCGTGCGGGCCGGGATGGAGGTGGCCGCCTCCGCCGCCAAGGACCTCAAGCGCGCCCACCTCGAGCTCGGAGGGAAGGCGCCCGTCATCGTCTTCGACGACGCCGACCTCGAGAAGGCCGCCGAGGACATCGCCATCGGCGGCTACTTCAACGCCGGCCAGGACTGCACTGCCGCGACCCGCGTCCTCGCCGGGCCGGGCATCCACGGCGACTTCGTGGCCGCGCTGACCGAGCAGGCCAAGGGCATCAAGACCGGGCTGCCCGACGACGAGGACATTCTTTACGGCGCGCTCAACAACGCCGACCAGCTCGACCGGGTCACCGGGATGGTCGACCGACTGCCCGACCACGCCAGCCTCGACGCCGGCGGTCACCGGCAGGGCGACAAGGGCTACTTCTACGAGCCCACGGTCGTCTCGGGGCTGCAGCAGCAGGACGAGCAGATCCAGAACGAGATCTTCGGCCCGGTCATCACCGTGCAGAAGTTCACCGACGAGGCCGAGGCGCTGGCCTGGGCCAACGGCGTCCAGTACGCCCTCGCCTCCAGCGTCTGGACCAGGGACCACGGCCGCGCCCTGCGGATGTCGAAGAAGCTCGACTTCGGCTGCGTCTGGATCAACTGCCACATCCCGATCGTCGCGGAGATGCCGCACGGCGGCTTCAAGCACTCCGGCTACGGCAAGGACCTGTCGATGTACGGCCTCGAGGACTACACGCGCATCAAGCACGTGATGTCGTGGATCGGCCAGTGAACGTGGTTACGTCGGGTACGTCGGCTGCGGTGGTTTCGAGACAGGCGCTAGCGCGCCTTCCTCAACCACCGGTGGTTGAGGAGGTCGTTCTGGTCAGCCAGCGGTGGTTGAGGAGGTCGTTCTGCGACCGTCTCGAAACCGCCGCAACGAAGGCTGGGACTGAATGAGGATCCTGCTGGTCGGCGCCGGTGGTGTCGGCGGTGCGTTCACCGCCATCGCGGCGCGGCGCGACTTCTTCGAGACGATCGTGATCGCCGACTACGACCAGGCACGGGCCGAGAAGGCCGCGGTCACCGACGACCGGTACGTCGCCGCCCAGATCGACGCGTCCGACGCGTCCTCGGTGACCGCGCTGTGCCGCGACCACTCGATCACGCACGTGATGAACGCGGTGGACCCGGTCTTCAACATGCCGATCTTCGAGGGTGCATTCGCGGCCGGTGCCGACTACCTCGACATGGCGATGTCGCTCAGCAAGCCGCACCCCGAGGCGCCGTACGAGAAGTGCGGGGTCAAGCTCGGCGACGAGCAGTTCGCGCTGGCAAAGGACTGGGAGGGCGCCGGCCGCCTGGCTCTGGTCGGCATCGGCGTCGAGCCCGGGCTCTCCGACGTGTTCGCGAGGTACGCCGCCGACCACCTGTTCTCCGAGATCGACGAGCTCGGCACCCGCGACGGCGCCAACCTGGTCGTGACCGACGACGACGGCAACGAGATCTTCGCGCCGTCGTTCTCCATGTGGACCACGATCGAGGAGTGCCTCAACCCACCGGTGATCTGGCAGGACGGCGAGTGGTCCACCACGCCGCCGTTCAGCGAGCCCGAGGTGTTCGACTTCCCCGAGGGGATCGGCCCGGTCGAGTGCGTCAATGTCGAGCACGAGGAGGTCCTCCTCATGCCGCGCTGGGTGGACTGCAAGCGCGCGACGTTCAAGTACGGCCTCGGGGACGAGTTCATCAACATCCTCAAGGTCCTGCACACGCTCGGGCTCGACAGCACCGACAAGGTGCGCGTGAAGGGCGTGGAGGTCAGCCCGCGTGACGTAGTGGCCGCCGTGCTGCCGGACCCGGCCACGGTCGGTCCGCGGATGAAGGGCAAGACCTGCGCCGGCCTGTGGGTGACCGGCACGGGGAAGGACGGCAACCCTCGATCGACGTACCTCTACCACGTGGTCGACAACGAGTGGACGATGCAGGAGTACGGCCACCAGTGCGTGGTCTGGCAGACCGCGATCAACCCCGTCGTGGCTCTCGAGCTGCTCGCGAACGGCACCTGGACCGGTGCCGGCGTGCTCGGCCCGGAGGCCTTCGACGCCGTCCCCTTCCTGGAGCTGCTGACCGAGTACGGCAGCCCGTGGGGGATGAGGGAAGTCTCGGGATAGGCCGGGGCGCTCGCACTGAGGTGCGAGCGCAGCGAGCCTCGAAGGGCGCGCCCGTTCTGTGGGGGGCGGACGCGCCGGCTTGGGCTTCGTGGCTTCGTTCGTGCGCCCTGGCACGTGTCCTAGGCGAACGCAGGCATCACCCTGTCGTGGACGAGCTGGAGCTGGGTGTTGACGTCGGGGACCCCCTCGACCTCTCTGCCCATCAGCGCCTTGACCAGCGCCTTGTCGGTGATGGCAAGGATCATGTGGTTGACGCCCGCGCCTGCGATCTCCTGCAGCTTGCTGACGCACTCGTCCGGCGTGCCGGCGACCGACAGTCGCTCCGCGAGATCGGGGGTGGTCAGCTCGATGCCCTTCGCCATGTCGCCAGCTCCGATCGCCTCGATGATCGGCGCGACCTCCTCGGGGTCGACGCCGTTGCGCTTGAGCTGCTCGTGCGGCATCGAGGAGGCGTAGAGGCCGACCATGCTGCGCGCGGCGTCCTTGGCCACGGCACTGTCCTCGGCGACCGAGAACACGATCCAGGCGCCGAGGTCGAGGTCATGCACATTCTTGCCGGCGCGCTCGGCGCCGATCGTGCAGTGCTCGATCATGTAGTCGTAGGCCTCGCGCGTGTAGCTGAGCGCGTGGTGGCACCCGTCGGAGAACTCGGCGGCCACCTCGAACGACTTGGGCCCGCGCATCGCACCCATCTTGACGGGGAGGTGGTCCTGCACCGGCCGGGCGAACGTGAACAGGCCGCTGTAGTTGAAGAACTCGCCGTCGTGGGTGATGGCGCCGTCGTCGAGCAGGGTGCGGATCACGTGGACAGCTTCCTTGACGCGGGAGAGCGGCTTCGTCTTGGCCCAGTCGATGTTGTACTCCGCGAGCAGGCCGAAGTTGCCGCTCGACACCGCGACCTCCGCCCGGCCTTCAGTCAGCTCGTCCAGCGTGGCGGCTGCCTGAGCGATCAGAGTCGGCTCGCGCAGTACGACGCCCGAAACGCTCGGGCCCATGCGAATCTGGCTGGTCTGTGCAGCCGCCGCGGCGAACAGCAGCCAGAGATCCTTGTGCCAGGTCTCGTCCGCGGCGTACACGGCGTAGTAGCCGAGCTCGTCAGCCTTCTTGATCGAGGCCAGGGACTCGCTGAGCGGGTAGTCCGGCAGCATCGCGTAGCTGAACTTCATCGTTCTCCTCCAGTTTTCTTCGCAGGTCGGTCCCGGCTACCCGGGTTCGGCTTCGATCTCGGCCAACAGCTCGGAGCCGGTGACCACGCGGTAGGCGAAATGGCGGTGCATCCACTCGAGGTGGTCGTGGCGGCTGTTCATGATCCGCAGGCTGTCCCAGTTGGGGAACTCCTGCTGGAGCACCCAGCGCTCCATCAATCGGGGGTCGACCTCGAAGAGGTCCGGGTGCGTGGTGATGGCGACGTCGGAGACGCGTTCCGGGGTCGGAGGCGTGTACTGATCGGCGTACCGGAAGCCGATCGGCGGGTCCGGGGTGTCGTCGCTCATGATCGGGTCCCCGCCTCGTAGGCGCGGTCGAGGAGGTACTTCCCGGGGTTCATGATGTTGTTCGGGTCGAGGGTGCGCTTGAGGTCGAGCATCACGTCGAAGCCGCGGCCGAGCTCGTCGGGGACGAGGTCGACCTCGCCCTCCCGGCAGGAGCCGTGGCAGGCGCTGATCGAGCCGTTGTGCGCGAGGCTGACCGCGGCGATGTCCCGCTTGGCCTTGACCCACATCTCCCAGGCCCGGTCGTCGAGCTGCTGCTCCCAGATGCCCACGTCGATCTCGGTGAGGTAGTCCACGCCGGTGTTGCCCTGGGTGTAGGCGAACATGCCCCAGTCGTCGAACACGTCCGTACGACGGCGCAGGTCCGCGACGATCTCGTGCCAGGCCTTCGTCACCGACGGTAGGTCGGTGTAGTTGATCGCCGCGTCCTCGCAGTGCCAGCTCATCGGCACCACCTGGCCGGCCTTGGTCCGACCGTGCATCGGGGTGGCGTAGCGGTCGTGCCGCGCCGCCCAGTCGCCCTCGGAGATCTCGTCACCGAGGTAGCGGGCACCGTGCTCCTTCGCGATCCGGAACAGCCGCTTGCCGGCCGGGCGCACCTCGTCCTCGTAGCCGTACATCACCGCGCACACGAGCGCCCGGACGTCGCCGGGCTGGGGGATATATGCCTCGTCGTCGCGGCGGAGGTAGGCGACCTTCCACTCGTCGAAGAGCACCGCCCCGGCGAACGTCGCGACTCCGGCACGGGCCAGGGCGCCCACGCAGGCGTAGGCGTCGTCGTAGTTGTCGAACGCCCAGAACGGCGAGAGCTCCGCCTCCGGCTTGGGGAAGAGCTTGAGGGTGGCCTCGGTCGCGATGCCGAGGGTGCCCTGGTGGCCCATGAACAGGTGCTTGAGCTGGTATCCGCTCGAGGACTTGCTGACCTTGTGACCGATGCCGTCGCCGACGTGCATCACCTCGCCGGTGGGGAGCACGTGGTCGAAGCTCAGGACGAGGTCACGGGTATGGCCGTAGCGCGAGCCGATCAGCGACCACCCGCTGGTGCCGATCCGGCCGCCGACGAGCGAGCAGGGGTACGACGCCGGGTTGTCTGGATAGAACAGGCCGTGCCTCGCCAGCTGCTCGTTGAGCTTGAGCATGCTGATGCCGGTGCCGACGGTGACCGTGCGGTTCTCGAGGTCGAGCTCCTTGATCGCGTTCATCCGCTTGACGTCCACGACGATCCCGCCGCGCAGCGGGACCGCGCCGTCGGTGAGGCCGGTGCCGCCGTCGCGCGGCACCACGGGCACGCGCAGCTCGTTGGCGATGCGTACGACGCCCGCGACCTCCTCGGTGCTCGTCGGGAGCACGGCCAGGTCAGGAAGCCGCTCGGCCCACCGGTGCACGGGGAACGGAGCCGGGACCCGGGCCCGGTTGTAGCGGTCCGGCTTGGACGTGAGGATCTGCTCGTCTCTGAGCACGGTGCGCAGCGCGGTGACCACCTCGTCGAGACGCTCCACCGTGATGGTCACGACGAGCTCCCGGTGCGGGACCCGCCGACCGTGATCCCCAGTGACTCGGCCAGCAGCTCGTGGATGTCGATGACGTCGATGTTCGCTGCCTCGCCCGCCTCGCCGAGCGGCCGCTCCGACCACGGGCACGCGCTTACCAGGGTGTCCACTTCGAGCGCCGCCGCCTTCTCGACCCGACCGGCCGAGATCGCAGCGGTGAGCTCGGGCTTCTCGACCGGAAGCCCGCCGCCGCCGCCGGAGCAGTACGACCACTGGGTCACCCGGTCGACGTCGGTGAAGTCGAGGCCGGGGATCGAGCGCAGGATTTCGCGGGGCTCCCTCCAGATCCCCTTGCGCTTGTTGAGCCGACAGGGGTCGTGGTAGGTGATCGCCCGCTCGATCGGCACCGACGGGGTCAGCTTCCCCTCCCGGATCAGCTCGGCGAACAGCTCCACGACCAGCACGACCTCGATGTCGAAGTCGGGGCCGAAGTACTGCGGGTAGTCCTCAGTGAACGAGATGTAGTCGTGCGGGTCGAGCACGAGCACCCGCCGCGTGCCGGTGGAGCGCCAGTTGTCGAGGTTGTGCTGGGCGAAGCGCTTGGCCTGGTCGACGTACCCCATCTCCGCGGCCGGCCCGCCGCAGCACCACTGCTCGCCCATCAGCCCGAACTCGTAGCCCGCCAGCTGCAGGATCTGGGCGACGGCGCGGGGGACAGAGGTGCGGTAGAACGCCGCCTCGCAGTCGACGAACAGCACGGTCTCGCCGCCGATCGGTAGGTCGAGCCCGTCGGACCAGTCGCGTACGTGCTCCTGGCTGACCGGAGTCTCGCCCAGCACCGGCTCATGGGTGCGTTCGTCGGTGCGCTCGTTCCACGACCGCCACGCCGGCTGGTGCACTCCACTCTCGACGGCGAACGCGCGCACCGCCTTGACCACGTCCACCGTGCGGGTCCGGAAGCGGTAGAAGTCGCCGGTGAAGAGCGTGTTGGGGCAGCGCAGCTCGCAGGCGCCGCACTGGGTGCAGTTGACGTAGTCGGAGGCAATCTCCTCGATCGTCATCTCGCCCTTGTCCATCGCCACGACGTTGGCGTGGAAGGCAGTCGGCGTCCACGACTCGTTGCGCGTCACCTGCATCACCGGGCAGACCTCGCGGCAGAACTTGTGTCCGGAGGAGAAGCAGTTGTACGACGCGTTGCGCCACTGCTCGGTGAACTCCTGTGTCGGAGTCGGCTCAGCCGGCAGCTCGTGCGCGCGGGCGATCTCGTCGGGCATCACCGCCAGCGCGTCGGGGTTGTCCCGCATGCCGGGGGTGAACGGCACGAACACCGGGTCCGATGGGCCCTGCCGGTCGAGCTGGGTCATGCGAGATCTCCCTCAGGCGCAGAGCGAGTCAAGTCACAAGTCTTGGCAACATACGACTGCTCGACTTCGTGCCACAAGGGACGGCGTGGTGCCCCTCGACTGTGCCCAGCGGTTGCCGGTCACGCCGCGGTACCGATGACCGGGACGCGCTGGCTGCAGGGGGCTACTGTTTATCGATTATCGATGTTATCGTTCATCGATAAACATCAGTCGATGGAGGCCCAGATGATCACGTCATCCACATCCCTCGCAGTCCGCATTGCCCGCGCCATCACCGTCGGTCTCCTGGTGCTCTCGATCGGGTTCGCCGCGCTGGTCCTGGTGTCCATCGTGACGGGCGTGTTCCGCCAGGGTGACTCGTTGCTGTACGGCGATCCGATGACCGTCCCCATGCAGCTGTCGGCCGAGGACGTCGGCCCGTTGCCCGACGGGATCAGCGTCGCCTCGTGGCTCGCCGTCGACGTCGAGATCCCAGATCCGACGACCTCGCAGATGCTCTGGCGGTCGGCTCGGGACCTGGGTCCGGCGATCGTGGTGGTCTGGGCGCTGTGGTTGCTGGCTGCGGTGATGCGTTCTGCCGCACGAGGTGACCCGTTCGGCCAGGACAACGCGCGCCGGTTCCGCAGCCTCGGACTCCTGCTGGTCGCCGGCGGCTTTGCGCTGAACCTCCTGAACTACCTGGTCCTGAACAGGCTCTACACGCAGCTGCCGGAGTATCCATCCGTCGACCTCGGGGCCGGACCGTTCACTCCATTCCCCGTCGGCATGCTCATCGGAGGTCTTGTTGCCTTCGCGTTGGCCGCGATCTTCGCCGACGGCGCACGACTGCGCGAGGACGTCGAAGGGATGGTCTGAATGCCCGGGGACGGCCATGCCATCGTCGTACATCTCGACGAGGTGCTCCGCGCTCGAGACATGACACTCACCGAGCTCGCCACGCGCGCGGACATCACGATCGCGAACCTGTCGGTCCTGAAGAACGATCGCGCGCGCGCCATCCGCTTCTCGACCCTGACCGCACTGTGCGCGGCCCTCGACTGCCAGCCGGGAGACCTGTTGAGCTGCTCACCCAGCGCGCGATAGGGCTTGGGGTCAGGTGTCGAGCACGCCCGTGTTCTGGCATGCCACGAGGCACCAGCGCCCGTCCTCCTTGGCCATGACGAACAGTGGGGTGCCCTCTCCCTCGGACTCGGAGGGTTGACCGTCACTGCTCGTGTAGATCTGACGCAACTTGACGGCGGCGACGTCGGCCCGGATGAACAGGACGTGCAGCACCTCCATGCTCATCGTCAGGCCCCTCATCCCCCCGGGCAGCACCTGTCGGGTGAACGCCGCGATCTCATCACGGCCGGTGAGTCGCTTGCCGCCGCCAGTGGTCCAGATCGCGTCGGGACGGAACAGTGCCAGGAACTCATCGACTAGCTCGTTCTGCGTAGCGTGCTGGACCGTGGACACCACCTGGTGGATGCCCTCGATGTCGGCTTCGCGGGTGTCTGGCTCGATCGTTGTCGCTCGCATGCCAGCAACGTAGTTCTTCAAGTTTACTTGAGGTCAACCGGCCGCCCGCGTAGCGGCGAACAGCGCAGCGGGGCGCGCCGTGCCCTCGACGAGGTCAGCCAGGATGCGACCCACCGTGGGCACGAACTTGAACCCATGGCCCGAGAAGCCCGCCCCGACGACGACCGGTCCGGCCCGGTCGAGCACGAAGTCGGTGTCGGGAGTCGACGTGTAGGTGCAGCTGATCGCGGTCATCGCGTCGGCGTCGACTCCGGGTAGCCACTCGCGGGCGTACCGCTGCAGGGCCGCCATCTGCACCGCCTCCGGCTCGAACGTCCGCGCGTCCGGGTCGGTGACCGGCCCGACCGCGTGCCACCCGGCCTTGACGCCCTCGCCGGGTGTGAGCGTGCCGTAGGTCTGCGAGTACCAGTAGTCGTAGCGAGCGTTCCCCGGTTCGGGAACGTGGTTGTAGCTCGGCCAGACGGCTGTCGGGTCCGACACCGCGAAGTGAGCCGGCTGCTCCTGGGTCACCGCCAGCCGGGGGAGCGCGACGCTCGCGCCCAGCAGCTTCTGGGTCCAGGCGCCCACGGTGACCACGACCGTGTCCGCGACGAATACCTCGTCTCTGGTGATCACCTCCACCCGGTCGTCCGCACGGATGTGGATCGAGTCGACGCGGGTGTCGAGGAGGACCTCACCTCCGCGGCGAGCCGCCTCGGACTGGAGCGCCGCGACCGCCTCCTCCGCGTCGATCCGGCCCCCATCGGGGCAGTAGAGCACGCGGGTGTCGTAGCGGATGCCGGTCCACCGCTCCTGCGCCTCCGCGGGCGTCAGCATCGAAGCGCGGACCCCGAGGGCGCCGAGCACCTCGGCCAGGTCCGGGGCGATCCCGGCGCCGTGGTTGGTGACGCCGACGAGATCGAGCAGCGAGGCGCCGCTCTGGTCCTCGAGCTCGCGCCAGAGCACCGCCGCCTCCCGCAGCATGTCCTGGTACGTCGGCTCGACGTAGGTGATGTTGAAGTTGCGCGACCGCCCGTGCGAGGCCCCCATCGTGTGCCGCGCGCCGAAGCGTTCGACGAGCGTGACCTCGCGGCCGCGGCGAGCCAGGTGCCACGCGGTCGCCGACCCCATCGCCCCGCCACCGACGACGACCGTCTCGCGTCGCTCTGCCATGCGGCCAGTCTCCCCGCAGACCGTTCCGGTGGTTGAGGAAGGCGTTCTGCGGGTCCGGTGGTTGAGGAAGGCGTTCTGCGGGTCCGGTGGTTGAGGAAGGCGTTCTGCGGGTCCGGTGGTTGAGGAAGGCGTTCTGCGCCTGTCTCGAAACCACCGACGGGTGGGCTGGGACGCAAGGCCCGCTCATCGAGCGTGTCGAGATCACCGCAGGGTCGGCTCCCAGCCCTCGTTGCGGTGGTCTCGACAGGCTCGACCAGCGGGAGTCGAGTTCCAGTCTTCGCTGCCGTGGGTTTCGACACCGTCGTCGCTGGCGCTCCTCCGGGCTCAACCACCGAGCCGATCGGCTCAGACCAGGCCGGTGGCGTCGAAGAGCCAGCTCGTGTCGGCGGTGGCGAGGGAGTCGAGCCAGGCGGCGGGGGCGGCGTTGGTGAGTGCTGCGTAGTCCCAGTAGTCCTTCCACAGGCAGACCTTGCCGTCGCGGACCCTGTGCACGGTCGCGAAGGGGAGCGTGACGACCTCGCCGCTGGCGAAGGTCCAGGTCTCGGAGTGCTCGTACATCACTGCGTCACCCTCGGCGACCAGGAGGCCGTCATGGTTCTCGTACGCCGCCAGGTCGGCCCAGCCGACCTTGAGGCGCTTGGCGATGTCGACCGGGCCGCGGGCCGCGAACGCAGGTCCGAGCGGGACGTCCAGGTAGATGCAGTCGTCGGTGACCCAGTCGGCGATGCCGTCGTAGTCGCGGGCCGAAAGCGTTGCCCAGAGCTCACGGACGGCGTCGGACGGCCTCATGCAGTGGCCGCGAACGCCTCGGCGACGACGTCGAAACCCTCGTCTAGGAGGGCGTCGGGGATCGACAGCGGGGGCAGGAACCGCATCACGTTGCCCCAGGTGCCGCAGGTCAGCGTGACCACGCCGTGTTGGTGGCAGTACGCCGAGACCGCGGCCGCGCGCGCTGGCTCGGGCGAGGTGGTGCCGGGGGTGCACAGCTCGACGGCCATCATCGCGCCGCGGCCACGGACGTCGCCGATCACCGGGTGGTCGGCGGCGATCTTGCGAAGCCGGGCCTCCACCCGCTCGCCGATGGCGCGGGCGCGAGAGACGAGGTCGTGGGTGCGCATCTCCTCGAGGGAGCCGAGCGCGGCGGCGCAGGCGACCGGGTTGCCGCCGTACGTGCCGCCGAGGCCGCCGACGTGCACGGAGTCCATCAGCTCGGCCCGGCCGGTGACCGCGGCCAGCGGCAGCCCGCCGGCGATGCCCTTGGCAAGGGTGACCAGGTCGGGGACGACGCCCTCGTGGTCGCAGGCGAACCAGTCGCCGGTGCGGCAGAAGCCGGTCTGGATCTCGTCGGCGAGGAACAGCACGCCGTTCTGACCCGCCCACTCGGCCAGCGCCGGCAGGAAGCCCGGAGCGGGCACTACGAAACCACCCTCGCCCTGGATCGGCTCGATGGCGACGCAGGCGAGGCTGTCGGCGCCGACCTGCTTCTCGAGGACGTCGATGGCGCGGGCGGCCGCCTCGTCACCGGAGAGTCCGTCGCGGAACGGGTAGGACATCGGCGCCCGGTAGACCTCGCCGGCGAACGGTCCGAAGCCGTGCTTGTAGGGCATGTTCTTCGCGGTCATCGCCATCGTCAGGTTGGTGCGGCCGTGGTAGGCGTGGTCGAAGACCGCGACGGCGTCCTTGCCGGTGGCCACCCGGGCGATCTTGACCGCGTTCTCGACCGCCTCGGCACCGGAGTTGAAGAGCGCGGACTTCTTCGGGTGGTCACCCGGCGTCACCTCGGCCAGCTGTTCGCAGACGTCCACGTAGCCGTCGTACGGCGTGATCATGAAGCAGGTGTGGGTGAACGCCGCGACCTGCTCCTGCACCCGGCTGACCACCGACGGCGCCGCGTTGCCGACGCTGGCCACCGCGATCCCCGAGCCGAGGTCGATGAGCGAATTGCCGTCCACGTCGACCAGGACGCCGCCGCCGGCCGCGACCACGAACACCGGGAGCATGGTGCCGACCCCGTCTGCGACATGGGCCTTCTTGCGCTCGAGGCGGGCCAGCGACTCCGGCCCTGGGACGGACGTGACGAGCTTGCGCTCCTGGGGCAGCGAGGGACCGCCGGTGGTCGTCATTCGTCGAATCTAGAGCGCGAGGAGCGGCGCGTCACGGCCGCGGGCCGGGGGATTCTGCGCGACGGGAGGATCGGCGCGAGAATGACCGGATGAGGGACGTCGTGGTGCTCGGGTCGACCGGTTCGGTCGGCACCCAGGCTCTCGACATCGTGCGCGCGAACCCGGACCGGTTCCGGGTGGTGGGCCTGACCGCGGGCGGCAGCAATCCGGAGCTGTTCGAGCAGCAGGTGGCCGAGTTCTCGCCGGCGTACTCCGGACTGGGGGAGGACGCCTCGACCGAGGCCGCGGCCCGACCGTGCGACGTCGTGCTCAACGGCATCAACGGCGCCGTCGGGCTGCTGCCGACGCTGGCGGCGCTGGATGCCGGCAACACCCTCGCGCTGGCGAACAAGGAGAGCCTGATCGTCGGTGGCCCGCTGGTCATGGAGCGTGCCAAGCCGGGGCAGATCGTCCCGGTCGACTCCGAGCACAGCGCGCTGGCGCAGTGCCTGCGGGGCGGCACCCCCGACGAGGTACGGCGGCTGGTGCTGACCGCGAGCGGCGGCCCGTTCCGCGGCCGGTCGCTTGAGCAGCTGCGTGACGTCACGGTCGACGAGGCGCTCGCGCACCCGACCTGGGACATGGGCCCGGTGGTGACCATCAACTCCGCGACGCTGGTCAACAAGGGTCTCGAGGTCATCGAGGCGCACCTCCTGTTCGGCATCCCGATCGACCGGATCGAGGTCGTCGTGCACCCGACCAGCGTCGTGCACTCGATGGTCGAGTTCGTCGACGGCTCGACGCTGCTCCAGGCCAGCCCCCCGACGATGCTGATCCCGATCGCGCTCGGCCTGTGCTGGCCGGACCGGGTGCCGGACACCGCCCCTGCCGTCGACTGGACCAGACCAGAGACGTGGGAGTTCTTCCCCCTTGACGACGACGCGTTTCCCGCTGTGGCACTGGCGAAACGGGCCGCGCGGCTCGGTGGCACCGCGCCCGCGGTCTACAACGCCGCGAACGAGGTCTGTGTCGAGGCGTTCAGACAGGGCAGTCTGGCGTTCACGCAGATTGTGCCGACGGTCACCGCCGTGCTTTCAAAACACGACGTACCCTCGACCCCGGGGTCGTCGTTGACGGTCGACGACGTCCTCGCCGCAGATGCGTGGGCCCGAGCGGAGGCCGCACAGGTGGGCGCGGACGGGCAACACCAAGGGGGGACCAGAGGGTGAGCAGCCTCTACTACGCACTCGGCGTACTGATCTTCGTCGTCGCGATCCTCGCCTCGATCGGGCTGCACGAGCTCGGCCACATGATCCCGGCCAAGGCGTTCGGCGGGAAGGTCACCCAGTACTTCGTCGGCTTCGGCCCCACTGTGTGGAGCAAGAAGCGCGGCGAGACCGAGTACGGCATCAAGGCGATCCCCCTGGGCGGCTACGTCAAGATCGTCGGCATGCTGCCGCCCGGCGCGGAGCAGTTCGCCGACGAGGTGACCTATGACCAGGACGGCAACCGGGTCACCAGGATCCGCAAGTCCAACACAGGGATCTTCACCCAGCTGATCTCCGACGCCCGCGCAGCCGAGTGGGAGCTGATCACCCGGGCCGACGAGGACCGGCTCTTCTACAAGATGCCGTGGTGGAAGAAGGTCGTCGTGATGGCCGGCGGCCCGTCGGTCAACATCGCGATCGCGTTCTTCCTCTTCTGGATCGTCTTCGCGACCTACGGCAACCCGAGCGACGAGGTGGTCAACTCGGGCCGTCCGGTCATCCAGACGGTCGCCGACTGCGTGATCCCGGTGAAGGAGGAGCGGACCCAGTGCCTGCCGTCCGACCCGATCAGCCCGGCCGCCGAGGCGGGGCTGAAGCGCGGTGACGTGATCACCAGCTTCAACTCGATCGCGGTCACCAACTGGGAGCAGATGCGCGCGCTGATCCGCGACAACGGCGACGGCAAGGCCCTGATCGGCTGGGAACGCGACGGCGTCGAGATGTCCGGCACCACGAGCACCACCGTCGAGCTGCGCCCAGACTCCGAGGAGGGGGAGACGCTGCGCGAGGTCGGATTCCTCGGCGTCACCCCGGCCACGCACTACGCCACCGGAGGACCGATCTACACGACGGTGCAGATGGGCTACACCGCCGAGCAGACCGTCGAGGCGATGATCCACCTGCCCGAGCGGGTGTGGGGCGTGGCCAAGGCGATCGTCGGCGTCCAGGAGCGCGACCCCGAGAGCCCGGTCAGCATCGTCGGCGGCAGCCGGATCGCCGGGGAGACCGCATCGGTGGACTGGCTCCCCACTGACACCAAGATCATCCTGCTGCTGCTGCTCATCGCGGGGTTCAACTTCTTCATCGGCGTCTTCAACTTCATCCCGCTGCTGCCGCTGGACGGCGGCCACATCGCCAGCGCGCTGTGGGAGGCCATTCGCCGGGGGGTCGCCCGGCTGCGTGGCCGACCCGACCCGGGGTTCGTGGACGCCGCCAAGCTGCTGCCGATCGCCTACGTGATGGCGTCGGTGATGCTGGTGATGAGCCTGGTCCTCATCGTCGGCGACTTCGTCGTACCGCTCCACATCGACGGCTCCTAGCCGCGTCTCAGTAGTCTGGAGCTCATGACCGAGATCAACCTGGGGATGCCTCAGGCACCCCCGCCGGTGCTGGCGCCGCGCCGCCCGACTCGACAGATCCGGGTCGGCAAGGTCGGCGTCGGGAGCGAGTCCCCGATCTCGGTGCAGTCGATGACGACGACGCTCACCTCCGACGTCAACACGACTCTCCAGCAGATCGCCGAGCTGACCGCCACCGGTTGCGACATCGTGCGGGTCGCCTGCCCCAGCCAGGACGACGCCGACGCACTCCCGGAGATCGCCCAGCACTCCCAGATCCCGGTGATCGCCGACATCCACTTCCAGCCGAGATACGTGTTCGCCGCGATCGAGGCCGGCTGTGCCGCCGTCCGCGTGAACCCGGGCAACATCCGCAAGTTCGACGACCAGATCAAGGAGATCTCTGCCGCCGCCAAGGACCACGGCACCTCGATCCGGATCGGCGTCAACGCCGGCTCGCTCGACCCGCGCCTGCTCCAGAAGTACGGCAAGGCCACGCCCGAGGCGCTGGTCGAGTCCGCGGTCTGGGAGGCCTCGCTCTTCGAGGAGCACGACTTCCACGACTTCAAGATCTCGGTCAAGCACAACGACCCGGTCGTGATGGTGCGCGCCTACGAGATGCTCGCCGAGGCCGGCGACTGGCCCTTGCACCTCGGCGTGACGGAGGCCGGCCCGGCCTTCCAGGGCACCATCAAGTCCGCGGTCGCCTTCGGACACCTGCTCTCACAGGGCATCGGGGACACCATCCGGGTCTCGCTCTCCGCGCCGCCGGTCGAGGAGGTCAAGGTCGGCCTCCAGATCCTCGAGTCGCTCAACCTCAAGCCGCGCCGCCTCGAGATCGTCTCCTGCCCCTCCTGCGGACGTGCCCAGGTCGACGTCTACAAGCTCGCCGAAGAGGTGACCGCCGGCCTCGACGGGCTGGAGGTGCCGCTGCGGGTGGCTGTCATGGGCTGCGTTGTCAACGGGCCGGGGGAGGCCCGGGAGGCCGACCTCGGCGTCGCCTCCGGCAACGGCAAGGGCCAGATCTTCGTCAAGGGCGAGGTCATCAAGACCGTCCCCGAGTCGCAGATCGTCGAGACCCTCATCGAGGAAGCCATGCGGATCGCCGAGGGCATGGAGGCCGTGGACGGCGCAGGGGCCTCGGTCACGGTCTCCTGAGGGTCAGCGGAAGTCCTCGACTTCCGCTCCCGACTGCTCGCTGATCCCGTGCGCCGCGATGTAGCCCCAGCAGTCGGGCCGCGAGCCGTCTGCGTCGGTGACGCCGTACTCGTCGCTGAGGTCACGGGACGTGAGCACCCGGCCGGCGAAGCGGCCGTGGTCGGGATCGGCGGCGAGGGCCGCCACCCCTCTGCCGACGTAGGTCGGTGACTCGGAGATCGCGAACCCGGGCCGGCGCTCGAGTCCATCACGCCAGGTTTCCTCGGTGACGCCGAAGTTCTCGAGCATCTTCTCCGAGCGGAGCCAGCCGGGGGTGACCCCGAGCGCGGTGACCGGGTGGTCGCCCAGCTCGTGGCTCAGGCCGAGCACGATTCGGCTGACATTGGCCTTGACCAGGTCGTAGTAGAAGCCGACGCCCTGCCGGAACTCCGCGTTGAACTCGTCCGTGCCGTCGGTGACCTCGACGAGCAGCGCGTCGCCGGCTCCCTCGGGACGGCGGAGCATCAGCGGCAGCGCGTGGTGCGCCGTGACCAGGTGCGTGTCGATGCCCATGCGCAACATCCGCAGCCCGCCGGCCAGGTCGTGCTCCCAGCGCGGTGCCCCGGCTACCGGCGGCTGCCATCAGCTCGCCGGTCTCCTCGACTGTCTCGGGGCGGTCGATCTCGGAGCGACCCGACGTGCGGCTGCTCCGGCCGGTGGCGTAGACGTGGGCTCCCGCCCGAGCCAGCTCGACCGCGAACGCGCGGCCGGCTCCTCGGGTGGCGCCGGCGACGAGGGCGACCCGGCCGGTCAGGGGGTGGTCAGTTGACATCCCCCCAGCCCACCACGTACGGCGACGCGGCGCTTGACCGATGTTGCGCGGTTGATGCGCATCGTAGGCTCGCCCCGTGCTCACGACGCGCCACGGCGTACGTCCCCTCGGGACGGCGGACCTGGAGGCGTTTCTGGCGCTCACCAGCAGGGATCCGGTGGTCAACGTCTTCGCCGACCACCGCGCCCGCACCACCAACCTCGAGCCGCGATGGCTGGGCGGGGAGATGTGGGGGAGGTTCGACGGCGGTGACCTGGTCGCGGCCTGTCACGTCGGGGCAAACCTCGTCCCCGTCGAGGCGACGGCCGACGACGCCCGCGCCTTCGGGGAGCGGGCGCTCACTGGGAGCCGCAGCGTGTCGACGATCGTCGGGCCGCACGAGGCCGTCGAGGTGTTCTGGCACACCGTCGCCTCCGCATGGGGACAACCGCGCGAGCTGCGGTGGCAGCAGCCGCACCTGCAGATCCACCACGCCCCGCTGGTCGACGCTCACCCCGACGTACGCCGTACCACCCGCGCCGACCTCGACCTGCTCTACCCGGCGTGCGTGGAGATGTACTCCGAGGAGGTCGGCATCTCGCCCGAGCTGGGTGGTGGCGCTGAGCTGTACCGCGCCCGGGTGCAGCAGCTGATCAGCCGGGGCTGGTCGTTCGCCCGCTTCGAGCGGGACCGGCTGGTCTTCAAGGCCGAAGTGGCCTGCGCGTCGCCGTACGCCGCGCAGATCCAGGGCGTCTACGTCCCGCGGGACCGGCGTGGCGAGGGGCTGGCCGTCTCGGGCATGGCCGCGGTCGTCGATCTCGTGCGCCGCGAGATCGCGCCGACCGTCTCGCTCTACGTCAACGACTGGAACGTCCCGGCCCGCCGCGCCTACGAGCGGGTCGGCTTCCGGGAGACGACGCGGTTCTCCACCGTGATGTTCTGATCGTGTCGAAACCGATCGCTTTCAGGCCGCCCCGCCGTACATCCGCGCGTGCTGCTCGACGGTGAGCTTGCGGAGCACCAGGCCCCAAGCGACCAGGGCGGCGATCATGACGGCGGCCAGGACGAGCGCGAACCCCTGCACCCCCGAAGCGCCGGTGCCCGTGGTCAGCGCATGGGACTCGATCCGGTCCGAGATGCGCCAGCCGATCACGGTCGCCAGGAACAGCGCCCACCACCAGCCGATCACCGGGGTGACGCTCCGCGGCGTTACGGCCTTATGTACGTCGCGCACGACCTGGAACGGGAACCAGAAGGACACGATCGGGACGATCCAGCCACCCCATGCCCATCCGGACTTCCGGGAGTGGTGGCGCCCGGGCGCGAGCACTTCGGCGTTCTTGCGAGCCTGGAAGAGCCACCATGACCCGGTGATCCACGCCGCCACGAGTGCGACGAACGTCAGCATCGTGCCCAGGTAGTAGACGCCCACGCTCCAGTCGATGGTCCCCAGTTCGCCGCCCTGGTCGCCACCGGTGCGGATCGCTCGTCCGATCACCGTGGCGTCGACGGCCGTGAACACCGTTGCCAGGCTGGCGGTCGAGAAGGCCAGCACGCCTAGCACCGTCAGGTTCTTGGGCGGAGTCTGGCGTGAACGCCGGCGCCGGGTAGTACGCCGCGGCGGGGTGCTGCGGTTGCTGTGGCTGCTGTTCAGGGCTGTGAGTCATGGCGGGCTCCGGCGTCAGGGAGTGGTGGCACCTCAACGACGTACCCCGTGCCACGTTAGCGTTCGCTCGTGGCCCTCCCTCTCAGCGCCAAGCTGCTCGCCGGCCTGTTCGCCGCCAGCGGCGCCGTCCATTTGGTCAAGCCCGAGGTCTACGAGCCGTTGATGCCGTCGTGGGTGCCCGCCCACCGCGAGGTGATCCTGGGCAGCGGCGTGGCCGAGCTCGTCCTCGCCTTGGGTCTGGTCCTGCCGCCTACGCGACGCGTCTCCGGGTGGGGGAGCGCCGTCCTTCTGCTCGGCATCTGGCCGGGCAACCTGCAGATGGCGCTCGACAGCAACCGGTCCTCCAGCACGCCGTTCAAGGTCGTCGCCTGGGGCCGGATGCCACTCCAGATCCCGATGATCCGGGCGGCCATAGCGGCCGCCAGGTCGACGGGCTGAGCCTGGTCTGGTCGGCGTTCGTCGGACTCGGTCCGCGTGGGTCAGTCGCTCCGTCCGGAGTGGCGAGAGCCGAGCAAAGGGCGGACACGATGTTCCCGCCCTGCCGGTGAGCGGGCGCGCTGATCCGCAAGCAGCCGAGATCCGGGCGCTTCCTGCCGAACGAATGAACGATGGGCACCCGCTATGCCGAGGTGAGAACGTGGGCGGCAGGACGGACAACGCACTTTGCGCAGACTCGGCGGGCCGTCGGGCCATGTGAGGATGCCGCATGATCGAAGTCGACCTACCCGAGGATCAGACGGTCCCCGAGCTCACTCGGTCCTTCGCCGCATGTGTGGCGTCGGTGACCGAGACGCCCATCGTCGAGGTACCGCAGCCCCGGGCGGACTTGCCGGGGGCGATCAGTCACTGGCGCAGTTGGCTCGCTGGTAGGGGCGCGGGGCTGGTGACGCTGGCGAAGCCGGCCTCGTTCAACTGGCCCGGGTACTGGCTGGCCGTACTGGGGAAGCCAGGCCCCCGCGCGAGCGTTGGCGACGCCGCTGTGGTGCTGATGTTCGGCACCCCGGCGGGCGTCGTGCTGAGTCCGCAGAACCCGAGCCTGCTCGGTCGTGCCGCGAGCGACCTCTCGGTCCGGGAGGGCTACGTCCTCTGCGGCCTTGACCCGGCTTTCATCGCAAGCAAGTCCCCGCTGCCGCAACTGAGCGGCACGGTTGCGGCGATCGCGCTAGCACAGCGGGCCACCGACAAGATGTACCCCGTGGACCACGCCAGGGCCCTCGCTAACCGGGGCCTGGATGGTGACCGCTATGCCGCCAAGGCAGGCACCTTCACCCCCGCCAACGACACCGTCCGCGGCTACGACCTGACCCTGATCGAGGCGGAAGTGCTCGACGGCCTCACGTTGCCCGAGGGCCGCCGCATCGGCTATGCCGAGGCCCGACGCAACATCGTCACCCACGGGATCGACCTGAACGCCCTGGTCGGGCGACGCTTCCGAGTGGGCAACGTCGAGTGCTTAGGCCAGCGCCTCTGCGAGCCGTGCTCGCACCTGGAACGCCTCACCGCCAAGGGCGCGCTCCGGGGACTGATCCACCGCGGCGGCCTACGCGCCGACGTTCTCAGCGACGGAGAAGTCAACACTGGCGACCTCATCGAGACCATCGACTAGGGTCCAAGCATCCGCTCGAACGCGCCGAGAGCCGAAGTTAGCCTCAGGTGCATGCCTCTCGTGACGTATCAGTCGCTGTGCATCGACGCCGTCGACGTGTCCGCCGTCCAGGGTTTCTGGGCCAGCACGCTCGGTTACGAGCTCGAGGAGCACGACGCCGGGGGTGCCGTTCTGCGCGGCACCGAGCCGGGCGAGGTCGTGTGGATAAACCTCGTGCCAGAGGCCAGGACCGTCAAGCAGCGAGTGCACCTCGACGTCCGGGCCGAGTCGTTGGACCCGTTCGTCGGGCTGGAGCGCCTCACGGCGGAGGGCCAGTTCGGGTGGACGACGTTCGCCGATCTCGAGGGTGGCGAGTTCTGCGTCTTTACCTACGACGAGCCGCCGGCGAGCAGGACCAAGAGCATCTCGGTCGACGCTGCCGATCACGTGGCCATCTCGCAGTGGTGGGCCGACGTCATCGGTGGCGTCCTGACGCACGACGACGACGGCTACTCCTACCTCGATGAGGTTCCCGGCTCGCCGTTCGAGGCATTCGACTTCGTGCCGGTCCCCGAGCCCAAGACCGTCAAGAACCGCATCCACTGGGATGTCGACCTGATCGAGGGCGCCACGATCGACGACCTCGTCGCGGCGGGCGCGACGGTCCTCGACCCAGCCGGTGACGTGCACAAGTGGACGGTGATGGCCGATCCCGAGGGCAACGAGTTCTGCGTCTTCGCCACACCGTGAACCTTCCGGCCGCGTTGGAAGCACCCGCCCGACCAGGCGCACTGACAGGATCGCGCTCGTCGCTCGTCCGGAACCAGCACCTTCGCTCTGACGTCCTTAGGACAAGGGTGTCGATTGGTCACGTAGAGGTCGGGCGCAATGAAGAAGGTATTGGTCTTCTTGGTCTTCCTGGTCGGCCCGTGGCTGATCGTGGGAGGTTTCGCCGCCTTCCAGCGCGGCGACTTCGCCAGCGGAAACTGCAGCACCGCCGCGGACACCGCCTTGGCGGTTGTCGTGGGACCGCTCAACTACACCGAGCCCGAGTCCCTCAACGAAACGTGCACCCAGCCCCTGTAGCCGACAGGATCTGCCGCATTCTCCTCGGGCGACACGCGTGGCCGGTCAGCGTCGGGAAACAGCCATGTCCCGTTGACGACGTCCCCGCCGAGACTTCGCGGGATCGAAGGTGAGTTCGTGAGGCCACACGAAAGCGAGCGAGCCGCCAAACGGAAGCGCACGCCACAGTTCGGCGACCTCGCCCATGCGGGCGACAGCGCCACGGAGCTTGTCTGGTTCGACGTCAACGTGGATGACTCTGGTCTGGTGCTTCACCCGGTGGATGCTCCGCTCCCACGCCGCGACGGTGACGACAACCAACTGCTCGGACCTACCCATGTCCTCACGCCCGATCGCCCCGATCCGCTGCACACTTCGCTGGTACCGCAGGGAGTTGTCCTCCGGAGCCGGCTTGAAGATGCCGCCCCCGCCCGCGGCGAGCTGACCCCAGACGCCCAGCTGGATCTCGAAGTGCTCCTCGACGAGGTAGTGCGCGAGGTCGTGGGGCATCAGGTCGTCGTAGCCAGGTGCGAACCGCGGCACTAGGGCGGGACCGCGCTCACGTTTGATGGCGATCGAGTATCGCTTGGCGTCGTCCTTCCTGAACGTCACCTGCATGCGCCAACCGTAGATGCGTCCGCATGCCCGGTCACTCGAGTTTCGCTTCTGGCGCCGGTGGTTGTCCTGTTGCGGCACTCGGTCCGCTCGACACCGCCGCCTCTGCGCGTGCGTCAGGCGGCGTAGTCGAGTCGCGGGAGGTTGCGGTAGATCTCGACGACCATCGGTTTGGTGGTGCCGGGCAGGCGGCGGGTGCCGGTGTGGTCGACCAGGCAGAACCCGCCGTGGGGGTCGCGCCAGAGGTAGATGCCTGGGAAGGGTTGCTGGACTGCCCAGCCACCAAAGGTCTTGATCCGGTGGTGACGGGTGGTCATCGGCCCGTAGTTGCCCACGCCCGACTCACCGCCCTCGTCATAGGGGACGGTGTGGTCCACCTGCATCCTGCGGGACAGGCTGGAGGCGAAGGGGAAGGTGTCGGCCGGGCTCATCAGATGCACGGCCTGTCTATGTCGGTCCGGGATCTCATAGGCATCGACGGGTGCCTGTCCGGCCAGGTCGAGGACCGGCGTGATGCGGAAGCGGCACCGAGGGCCCAGGACCCGGGTGATCCACGCTTGGGTGACCGGACCGTGGCCCTCGAGCCGCGCGATCGGGTCCGCATCTGGACCGGTGTAGCTGTGTAGGTAGAGCTGGACCGCGGGTAGCAGGTCGGAGATGTCGGTGTCGGGACCTGCGCCGGGGTTGGCCATCAGCAGCACCGCGTGCACCCGGCGTTCGTCCTGGTCGGCGTCGGGCATGGTCTGGGTCAACGTGTCGGCCTTCGTGGTGACGTAGGCGTCGATCTGGTCGATGGTGGCGAGGTCGGCGCGGACCATGAAGGTGCCCATCCCGTGGGCGTCGGTGCGCAGCTTCTTGGCGAACGTCGCCTTCGAGGCCTTCTCCTCGCGCTCTCGGGCGACTTCGGGTGCGGCGGCGGTGACCTTGGCCTCGACCAGCAGCTCGAACCGGGTCCAGGGGATCCGACCGTCGGCGGACTCGGCGACCGCGGCGTCCACAAACCCGGCTTGGGTCTGGGTGAGGTCGCGGGTCTTGGTGGTCACGTGTCGTGCGTAGGAGGCGCGGACCTCGCCGGCCTCGACGCGTGCCCACAGCTGGCGGTGGCGGTGGTGCAGGTCCAGGGCGTCGGCCATCAGCTGGGCCGCGGCGTAGGGGGAGCGGCCGATCCGGGCGCCGAGTGCGGCGGCGGCGAACTCGGTGACCTCCGGGGTCCCCTCACCGCCGTACATCCGAGACTTCTCGCGGCCCGGCTGTGCGGCGGTGGCGGGATCGAGCCGGCCAGGGTCGTGGATGACCGCCCACTGGTAGGCGGCCCGGAGCAGGTCGACCTCGGCCAGGCGGGCGGTCTCGGCGGACGTCTCGGCGTAGGCGAGGAGCTGGTCCTCGCTCATCTCCGCCAGCGCCGTCGTCTCGACCATGGATCAAGTCAAGCAGCGACCACCGACAGTCGAAGGCCCCAGAAGCCCTTGTCCACAGGGATTCCGAGATTTCTTCAAAGTGTTTTCATCGCACCGCGGTTCGGCACATTGCCGATGGTGGTCTCGGCGACCTCTACTGGCGGCGGTTGGGTCCCAGCCTTCCCTGCGGTGGCTTCGAGACGGTCGCTGCGCGACCTCCTCAACCACCGGTGGTCGGCTGCGCGACCTCCTCAACCACGGGTGGTCTTCGACCACCGGTGGTCGCCCCTTGCTCAGGAACGGTACTGAGGGGTCTTCGTCAGGTCGCTGGCCCGCTCGCAGTTCGGCCCCGTGCAGCGGACCGTGGCCGACCTGCGCTTGCCGTTGGTGTCCAGCAGCAGCGTGTTGGGCGACTCGAAGGCCATCTCGCCAAACCAGCCGTTGACCTCGTAGCGGCCCACCATTGCGCCCGCGATCGTGCGGACCTTGACCCCGTTGGGGCCGATGCCGTCGCTGAGGATGTGGACGGTGGCGAAGTGTGAACCGTCGGTCGAGAACTCGGTGACGGCTTCGCCGCACGACTCCCACAGCCGCTTTCCCGGCTGGCTGATCGAGCTCAGCACGGTGCAACCACCGTCGTAGGTGTCCTTGGTGAAGCTCGCCAGCAGGTTGAGAGAGAGGTCGGCCCGTGAGCCGCGCCTCCTGGTGACCTGCGTGACCGCGTCGGAGGCGGTGTCCCACAGCTGGGTGCCGCTCCTGTCGTATCCGCTGATGACGACCTTCGTGCCGTGGGCGTCCAGCACGTTGTGGTAGCCCTCGAACCGCTGCTTGGCGACGACGGCTCCGGTCGTGGCCGAGCGTGCCTTGACCGCCGTGTCGCCGCGGGACATCCGGGACGAGACGACGGTTTGGCCGTCGCCGGACAGCAAGGTCTCGTAGATGCTGGACCGGCCGAGGTCGGTGGAGGTGCCGTTGGCTTCGAGGCGGAGCACGCGACCGCCGCCGCCGTTCCGGTCGGACGTGCCGACGATGTAGGCCGTGCCGGACTTGCCGAGCAGGCGGACGTTCGCGGCCTGGACGGGGATCCGGACAGAGCCGTCGACGACGGTCTTGCCTTCGACGTGCGGAATCAGTACGTCGGCACCCCGCGGCAGCTTCGGCGGGTTCAGGTTCTGGGTGGGCACCGCCGACGCCGGGGTGGCGACGAGGGCGGCCGCCAGCGTGCCAGTGGCAACGACGGCGAGGGCGCGGAACAGGGGGCGCATCAGGCGTCCTTTCGAGGTGGTTCGCAACTTTGGTTCGCAATTGGGGAGCCGAGGGTCCGTCGTGGGCCCGGCACTAGAGAGACGCATCCCCCGGCCCTTTGGTTGCGCAGCTGGCCGAAACCGCGTCGAACTGGACGGAGCATCGCCCGTACCCTTCTCCGCATGATCCTCCGGATGTCCAGCCTGTTCGTGCGCACCCTGCGTGACGACCCCGCGGACGCGGAGGTGCCGAGCCACCGGCTCCTGGTCCGCGCCGGATACATCCGGCGCGCCGCACCGGGGATCTACTCCTGGCTGCCCCTGGGACTGCGGGTGCTCCGCAAGATCGAGAACATCATCCGCGAGGAGATGGACGCGATCGGTGCCCAGGAGCTCCTGTTCCCCGCCCTGCTCCCGCGGGAGCCCTACGAGGCGAGCGGCCGCTGGACCGAGTACGGCGCCGGCATCTTCCGGCTCAAGGACCGCAAGGAAGGTGACTACCTGCTCGGGCCGACGCACGAGGAGATGTTCACCCTCGTGGTGAAGGACCTCTACTCGTCGTACAAGGACCTGCCGCTTTCGCTCTACCAGATCCAGACCAAGTACCGCGACGAGGCGCGGCCCCGCGCCGGGCTGCTGCGCGGCCGCGAGTTCGTGATGAAGGACTCCTACTCCTTCGACATCGACGATGCCGGCCTCGAGGCGAGCTACCAGAAGCACCGCGACGCCTACATCCGGATCTTCGACAAGCTCGGGTTCGAGTACGTCATCGTCAAGGCCGAAGCGGGCGCCATGGGCGGCTCGAAGTCCGAGGAGTTCCTCGCCAAGGCGGCCGTCGGCGAGGACACCTACGTGCGCTGCACCCGCTGCGACTACGCCGCCAACGTCGAGGCCGTCGACACGTCGGCACCCGCGCCCACGTCGTACGACGAGACGCCGGCCGCGCACGCCGAGCTGACGCCCGACACCCCCACGATCGACACGCTCGTCGCCCATCTCGACGAGAAGTTCCCCCGCACCGACCGGCCCTGGACCGCTGCCGACACCCTCAAGAACGTCGTCTTCACGGTGCGGCACCCCGACGGCACCGTGGAAGCGCTGGCGATCGGGCTGCCCGGGGACCGCGAGGTCGACGCCAAGCGGCTGGAGTCCAAGCTCGGCGAGGGCGTGGTCTTCGAGCCGTTCGGCGAGGCCGACTTCGCCGCCCGGCCGATGCTCGCCAAGGGCTACCTCGGCCCCGGTGCGCTGGGGGAGAAGAAGCCCGCCGGCGTCCGCTTTCTCCTCGACCCCCGGGTCGTCGAGGGCACCCGCTGGGTCACCGGTGCCGACGTCTCCGGCAGCCACGTGCTCGACCTGGTCGCCGGCCGCGACTTCTCCGGTGACGGCGTGATCGACGTGGGCGACGTGCGCGACGGGGACCCCTGCCCGGCCTGCGGCGCCACCGACGGCGGCATCCTGGAGTCGGCCCGCGGCATCGAGATGGGCCACATCTTCCAGCTCGGTCGCAAGTACGCCGACGCCCTCGATCTCCAGGTCCTCGACGAGAACGGCAAGCTCGTCACGGTCACGATGGGCTCCTACGGCATCGGCCCGTCCCGGGCGGTCGCCGCGATCGCCGAGGGAACCCTCGACGAGCTCGGTCTGTCCTGGCCGCGGAACGTCGCTCCCGCGGACGTGCACCTGGTCGCGACCGGCAAGGACGAGGAGGTCTTCGCGGTTGCGGAGCGGATCGCCACGGAGCTTTCGGCCGCCGGAGTCGAGGTCCTCTACGACGACCGGCCCGGCAAGGTCAGCCCCGGCGTGAAGTTCAAGGACGCCGAGATGCTCGGCATGCCGACGATCGTCGTGGTCGGCCGCGACCTCTCCTCGGACGGCACCGTCGAGGTCCGCGACCGCGCGTCCGGAGAACGCCAGAGCGTCGCCGCCGAGTCCGTCGTCGACCACGTCGTCCGGATCGTCCGGGCTTAGTCCCAGCACGACTTGCAGGGGTTTCGAGACAGGCGCTAGAGCGCCTTCCTCAACCACCGGGGTTTCGAACCACCGGTGGTTGAGGAGGTCGCTCTGCGACCGTCTCGAAACCCTGGTGCCCTCGGTCACCATCGCTACTCGGCCGCCTTCCGGTTGCCTAGACTTGACCTGTCACGGCGCGCGACTGTGCCGTCCCGGACGAGGCACGTCGTACCCGGTGCGCGAAGACGACGTGGTCCGGGAGGACACATGTCCATCGAGAGCCTCATCCAGATCGCCGGGTCGCTGCTGATCCTGGTGCCGTTCGTGCTGGTGCAGCTGCGCCGGATGCGCACTGACACCTCGGCGTACGCCGCGCTCAACCTCGTCGGGTCCGCGGTGCTGGCCGTCGACGCGCTGCACGGTCACGAGTGGGGGTTCCTGCTCCTGGAGGCGACCTGGGCGGTCGTGTCGGCGTACGCGCTGGTGCGGCGTGCACCGGCAGCCGCGCACTGACGGAGAGGCTCCTAGATCCGACCTCGGTAGGACGCGGCGGGCGACCCTGGTCGGAGAGGATCGGGTCATGGAGCGCCACCAGATCGAGCTGTCGGCCGGGACGATCCACTACCGGGAGGCCGGCCCGCCCGACGGGCGGCCGGTGGTGTTCGTGCACGGGTTCCTCGTCGACGACACGCTCTGGTCCGACGTACCGGAGCGGCTGGCTGAGCGCGGGTTCCACACCTTCGCGCCGACCTGGCCGCTGGGGGCGCACACCACCGCGATGGAGGACGGCGCGGACCTGTCCCCGCGCGGAGTGGCCCGGATCGTCGCAACCTTTCTGGAGGCGCGCGACCTGCAGGACGTCATCCTGGTGGGCAGCGACACCGGGGGAGCGGTCTCGCAGCTGCTGCTCGACGAGGACCCGAGCCGGATCGGGCGGCTGGCACTCACGAACTGCGACGCGTTCGACACCTTCCCGCCGTTCCCGTTCGGCGCGCTCTTCCGGCTCGGGCGCCACCCGGGCCCGGCCCGTGCGGTGCTGCAGCCGATGCGGTCGACGTTCCTGCGGAACAGCAAGTTCGGCTTCGGCTGGCTGGTGCGCCGTGACCTCGCGCCCGAGGAGAGCCGGGCCTGGGTCACGCCGTACCTCACCGACCCGGGCGTACGTCGCGACGTCGCGACGTTCGCCCGGGGCTGGCGCCCCGATGCGCTGGCCGACTCCCCGCGCTGGCTGGCGAAGTTCGACCGGCCGGTGCTGCTCTGCTGGGCACCGGGCGACCCGTTCTTCAAGTACGACCTGGCGAAGGGGCTGCTCGGCACGTTCCCGCACGCGACGCTGGTCGAGTTCCGGGGCGCTCGTACCTTCGTATCCCTCGACCAGCCCGAGCGGCTGGCCGACGAGATCGCGGGCTGGGCTGGCTGACGCTAGGTTCCGGACATGGTGAGCGCGCTCGACCCGGAGCCGACACGAGCGCGTTTCACGGGCTTCGACCGGCGCAAGGGCGGGTACGAGAGCTTCTACGTCAAGGCCGCGGATCCCGACCGTTCTCGAGCGGTCTGGATCCGCTACACGGTCAACCAGCGCCCGCACGAGGCGCCTCGCGGGTCGATGTGGTTGACGTGGTTCGAGGCTGGTGCCGCATCACCCCTGGCGTCGAAGGTCACGCCGTCCAGCGAGCCCGGCGTCGCTGCGGGCGAGTTCCTGCACGTCGGTGAGGGGGTGTTCGGTCCCGGATTCCTCCGTGGCGCGGCGCCGTCCGACACCTTGGACGCGTCGTGGGAGCTGACGTACGACGGCGCTGCCGAACCGCTGTGGCACCTGCCCCGTAGTTGGATGTACTCCGCGCCCCTGCCGAGGACCAAGCTGCTCACGCCTGTCCCCGAGGCGCGAGTCAGTGGGCGGGTTCTCCTGGACGACCGGACCATTGAGCTAGACGACTGGCCGGCCATGGTCGGCCACAACTGGGGAACCCAGCATGCCGAACGCTGGATCTGGCTCCACGGCTCGATCTTCGAGGGGCACGGTCCGGACACCTGGCTCGACGTGGCACTCGGGAGGCTCAGGCTCGGTCGCTTCACCACGCCCTGGCTCGCCAACGGTGTCGTCTCGGTCGACGGCCGGAGGTACCGCGTCGGCGGCCTCAGCAAAGCAAGAGCCACGAAGGTGATCGAGACGCCGGAGGGCTGTGAGTTCACCCTGCCGGGATCCGGGCTCACCGTCCGAGGACGCGTGTCGGCTCGGCGCGCTGGGCTCGTCGGCTGGGTGTACGCAGACCCGGACGGCTCGGAGCACGACACGGTGAACTGCTCGGTCGCCGAGCTGACCGCCGAGGTGGACATCGGTGGTTCCGACCCGATCTCGCTGCGGGCGCCGGGATCGGCGACCTACGAGCTCGGGATGCGGGAGAAGGACCACGGCGTCCCGATCCAGCCGTTCGCCGATCAGTGACGAGCCGACGTACGAGAAGCGGCCGTTCACCTACCCCCTAGAGTCCTCCCGTGCCGATCGACGCCGTGATCTTCGACTGGGGCGGCACGCTCACCGCGTGGCACGACATCGACTTCCACGCCGAGTCGCTGGCCCTCGCACAGGCAGTGGTGAACGCCGACCAGGACGTCGAGGTCTCCCGGCAGCGTCTGCACGAGGCCGGAGCCACGATCTGGGGACGCTCGCGCGACCACCAGCAGAGCTCGACCGTCGCCGACCTGTTCGCCGAGGCCGGCCTCGAGCACGACCCGGACCTGCTGACGGCGTACTACGACTTCTGGGAGCCGCACACGATCACCGACCCGGCGGTCCGGCCGACGTGGGAGGCGCTCCGCGCCGACGGGGTCAAGGTCGGTGTCCTCTCCAACACGATCTGGCCGCGCGTCTTCCACGAGGAGATCTTCGAGCGCGACGGCGTTCTCGACCTGGTCGACGGGGACGTCTACACGAGCGAGATCCCGTGGACCAAGCCCTCGCGCCACGCGTTCGAGGCCGCGATGGCGGCGGTCGGCGCGACCGACCCGTCCCGCTGTGTCTATGTCGGCGATCGCCTCTTCGACGACATCTGGGGCGCCCACCAGGCAGGGCTACGGGCGATCCACGTGCCGCACAGCGTCATCCCGGTGGAGCAGGTCGGGCACACCGAAGGTGATCCCGACGCGGTCGTGCACTCCCTCGAGGAGATCCCCGCGCTGGTCAGGGCCTGGTCCTGACCGATACCCCGGTGGGTAACACAACTTTTGCAAGTTCCTGCAATGCAGACTTGTGCAGTCATGGGCCTCTCGCAGCGCGTCAACGGGTCCTGCATCCTCGTGGTCAGGACGAATCAGGTGGGGGTCGCCCAAGTCGGGGCCCCGTGTCCGCCTCAGCGGTCCGCGTACTCGTCGATTCCGGGGAATATCTCGGGAGTTCCCCGGAACGACAGCTCGCGGGCCGCTGCGTCGTTCAGGAGGTCGATCGCCTCGCTGCGACGCGCATCGGTGGTCGAGCCGACCAGCGCGGCGTAGGTCCGGGCGCAGGCGCGCTCCAACTCGAGCGCAGACCGCGTTCGCTCGTCCGCGGTGTCCAGCTCCTCCGGCGTCTCGTAGGCCACCGCTGCCGGCGCCGGCGGCTCGCCGAGCGCCGCAATCTCGCCGATCAGGTGGTCGCGCTGCTCGCGGTGCGCTTCGTAGGCGGCCCGCAGGGCGGCGTACAGCGTGGGCTCCGCCGACTGTGACGTGCGTGCGCCGAGCAGGCCGTAGACGTAGACGGCCGCGTGCTCGGCCTCGAGCGTGGTCTGCAGTGCCTCGACCTCGGTCACGGCGCGACCTCTCGGGGCAGCACGGCCAGGTGCTGGGTCACCGAGGCCGACATCGACGCCAGCAGCCGGGCCAGTGCTCCGCTTTCGGCCCGCTCGGCGGCATCCACCAGCTCGGCCTGGAGGTCGCGCTCGCCGCGGCGCACGAGCAGCAGCATCGCTTGCGGGTCGGGGGACGGACCGGGCGGCGCCTCGTCGGTCAGCTCGCCCTCGAGAACCTGGACGTGCCGCCGGTGCGCCTTCACGAGGGGGGTCAGCGTCCTCCGGAGCAGGGGCGACTTGCGGGCCTTGGCCAGGACGGCGAGCGCTGCGGTCAGCTGGCCAAGCACCGCCTCCACCAGGGCTTCGTCCGGCGTCGGCTGGTCCGGCACCGCGGACGGAGAGGGCGTCTCGTCGTCCTCGGGCGGGGCCAGGTCTTCGCCGGGATCGCACCCCGCCGTGATCGTCATGGCCAGCCCACCGAGGGCCCCGCAGACGACCGTGCGCCGTCGTACGAGCGGGCGGTCGGGCACGGCGCGACCTTATCGAGACACGAGGGTCCGGCCGCTATCGTGAGTCGAGCAGCACCTTTCGACCAGCACGCACAACATCACAGGGAGGTTCGCCCGCCGTGGCCAGCCAGCAGGACGCCGTCCGAGACCGGATCGAGCAGGAGGTGGCGACCCCCCTGGGAGCCCTCGGGCTCGATGTCGAGGCGGTCGAGCTGACCCCGGCCGGCAAGCGACGGATCCTGAGGATCGCGGTGGACGGCGACAACGGCGTCACCCTCGACGAGGTCGCGGACGCGACCCGCACGGTCTCGCAGGTGCTCGACGCGAGCGACGTGATGGGTGAGCACCCCTACACGCTCGAGGTCACCTCCCGCGGCGTGGACCGCCCGCTGACCCTGCCGCGGCACTGGCGCCGCAACGCCTCCCGGCTGGTCAAGGTGACCACCACCGACGGGTCGACGTTCACCGGCCGGATCGTCGGGTCCGACGACGAGGCCGCCACCCTGGACGTGGACGGCGCCCGACGCGAGGTCGGCTATGCCGAGGTGGCGAAGGCGCTCGTCCAGGTCGAGTTCAACCGCAAGCCCCCACCGGGCACAGAGGACTGATCGCCATGGACATCGACCTGACCATCCTGCGCAGCCTGGAACGCGAGAAGGAGATCTCCTTCGAGGTGCTCGTCGAGGCGATCGAGCAGGCGCTGCTGACGGCGTACCAGAAGACCCCGGGGGCCGCCGAGCACGCCCGCGTGGTCCTCGACCGCAAGACCGGCCACGTCACGGTGTTCGCGGACGAGCTCGACGAGGAGGGCAACAAGATCGGCGAGGCCGAGGACACCCCTGAGGGGTTCGGCCGGATCGCCGCGACCACCGCGAAGCAGATCATGCTGCAGCGGCTGCGGGACGCCGAGGACGACGTCCGGTACGGCGAGTTCTCCGGCAAGGAGGGCGACATCATCTCCGGGGTCATCCAGCAGGGCCGCAACCCGGACGACGTCCTCGTCGACCTCGGCAAGCTCGAGGCACAGCTGCCGGTGGCCGAGCGGGTGCCGGGGGAGAAGTACGAGCACGGCACCCGCATCAAGTGCCTGGTCTTCTCGGTGCGCAAGGGCATGCGCGGGCCGCAGATCACGCTGTCGCGCTCGCACCCGAACCTGGTCAAGAAGCTGTTCGCCCTGGAGGTGCCCGAGATCGCGGACGGCACCGTCGAGATCGCCGCCATCGCCCGCGAGGCCGGTCACCGCACCAAGATCGCGGTCCACTCCACCGTGCCCGGCGTCAACGCCAAGGGCGCCTGCATCGGCCCGATGGGGCAGCGGGTCCGCAACGTGATGTCCGAGCTCCACGGCGAGAAGATCGACATCGTCGACTGGTCCGAGGACCCCGCCGAGATGGTCGCCCACGCGCTCTCCCCGGCCCGGGTCACCTCGGTCGAGGTCGTTGACGCCGAGGCTCGCTCGGCACGCGTCGTCGTTCCCGACTTCCAGCTCTCGCTGGCCATCGGCAAGGAGGGCCAGAATGCCCGCCTCGCCGCCCGGCTGACCGGCTGGCGGATCGACATCCGCTCGGACGAGGAAGCCGGCGCCGCCGGCTGATCAGCCCCAGCGGGTGCAGACCCAGGCGTCGGCGTCGGCGAGCACCTCGACCGTGTCGGTGTTGCCGAGCCGGGCCGGCTCGACGTCCATGCTGCACAGCGCGGGGATCCCGAGCCCGATCGCGCCGCCGTGCGAGACCACCAGCACGGTCTCGCCGGGGTGTGCGTCGGTGACCTCACCGAGCACCTGGTCGAACCGGTCCACGATCTCCCGGCCGGTCTCCGCGCCGGGGATGCGGTCGTCGAGGTGGCCCTCCAGCCAGCGGGTGTAGGTCCCCACGAACGGGTCTTCCTCGAGGGGTACGCCGCGGTGCTCGCCCACGTCGAACTCGCGCAGCCCGATCCGGGTGGTCACCCCGATCCTGAGCCGGGCGGCGACGATCTCCGCGGTCTGCACGGCGCGGGCCAGCGTGCTCGTCCAGACGTGCGCCACCCGCCGGTCGGCCAGGGACTCGGCGAGAGCGGCGGCCTGTTGCCTGCCTCGCTGGGTGAGCGAGCCGCCCTCCTCCGCCCAGGTCGGTGCTTCGTACTCCGCCTCGCCGTGCCGCGCGACGACCAGCGTCGTCGCGCACTGAAGCGCGGTCAACGCCGGGTCCCGGCGACCCGGTCGACCACCAGCCGCGGCACCAGGTGGTCGTCGTCGCCGACCGAGTCCTGCGGGAAGTCGAAGAGGGCCAGCATCAGCTGGAGCGGGTAGGTGGGCGGGTTCGGGCAACGACGTACGACGACCTCGTCGACAGTGAAGACCGCCTCGTCGGCGTCCCAGTCGACGGCATACAGGTGCGGCTCGACGACGTCGATCGGCAGTCGTGGCGCAGCGAAGTTCTGCTGCAGGGCCGGGTCACGGATGGCCTTGATGCCGACGCCGACCTCGGCGGACGGCTCGTCGACCGGACCGAGCGCGTTGCCGAAGATCTCGAAGACACAGAGCTCGCCGCTCTGCTCCTGGGCGTCGTCGTCCTCGAAGCCGCCCATCCAGAGCGCCGCCATCGAGCGGGGCGAGAGCTGCATCCGTGCCGAGATCTCGACCCGGCCGCCGGAGGGCAGCCACCCCTCGAAACGCTCCTGCTCCTCGCGGACCAGCAGGTCCTCACGGAACCGCTGCTGGCCCTTCGTCGTGCCGACCGGACCCGACCAGTTGCCGGACATCAACCCGGAGACGCGGAGCGGCGGATCGTGGTCGTCGGCGCACCAGACGGGGTGGTCGACGGGAATCTCGAGGGTCAGCCCGTCGTTGGACAGGTGGTAGTTCGTGCGGGTGTCTGCACGGGACGACCACGCCGGAAGGTAGTAGCGGGAACCAGGTCGCAGGGTCCACGTCCGGACCCGGGAACCGATCCTCGAACCACCCGTCTGAATTCACCACGTCGGCCATGCCTTGACGTTATGACGCAGCGCCCGGTTCGGGAACCGGGCCCCGTGACGGTAGTGTTGACCCTTGGTGGCGAGCGAACCGGTCCGGACCTGCATCGGATGCCGGCAGCGAGCCGCCAAACGCGAGTTGGTGCGGGTGACCGTCGGCTCGGACACGCACGGCCACCCGGTCGTCGTACCCGATCCGAGAGCCACCGCACCCGGGCGAGGGGCGCACCTGCATCCCACGACCGAGTGTTACGACCTCGCCGTCCGCCGCAAGGCGTTCGGCCGGGCCCTCCGGGTCCCGGCGGGGCTGGACAGCGCGGCGGTCGGTTCCTACATCGCACACTGCAACGAACACACAGACAACGCACACCGAGAAGAAGGCTGGAGCAGCAGCTCATGAGCACTCGATGAGTACTTCCCGATGAGTTTGCACAACCGCTAACGCCTCGAGGCAACACCCCAACCCGGGTCTCGAGGCCAGAAGGAGAAAAGTGGCCAAGACCCGAGTTCACGAACTCGCGAAGCAATACAACGTCGAGAGCAAGTTCGTCCTTGAGAAGCTCAAGGAGATGGGCGAGTTCGTCAAGTCGCCCTCCTCGACGATCGAGCTTCCCGTCGAGATGAAGTTCAAGAAGGAGTACGGCGACCAGCTGAAGGCTGCCGCCGACACTGCTCCTCCCGCCGAGACGGCGACGGAGAAGCCCGCTGCCAAGAAGGCTGCCGCGAAGCCTGGTCCCAAGAAGGCCGCCGAGCCGGAGGCACCTGAGGTCGCTGCGGCGCCCGTGGCTCCCGTGGCGCCGACCGCGCCGGCCCCCGAGGTGTCGACTCCCGCGGCGACCGAGACCCCCGAGCCGCCGGCGGAGCCGGAGGCCCCGGCCGCATCGGCCGACTCCTCCGCTCCCGCAGCTCCCAAGCCGCCGGCCCCGCGCCCGGTCGGCCGCCCCGGCGCTCCGCGCCCGGGCAACAACCCGTTCGCCGCGAGCCAGGGCATGGGCAGCCGGCCCGCGCCGCGACCAGCTACCGACGGCATTCCCGACGACCAGCGTCCGCCGCGGCCTCCGGCCGGCGGACACCCGGGCATGCCGCGTCCCAACCCGGCGATGATGCCCAAGTCCCCGGCCGCGTTCGGCGGCGGCCCCGGTGGCCCAGGTGGTGGCCGTGGTCCTGGTGGTCCCGGTCGTCCAGGCGGCGCTCCCGGCCGCGGCGGTCCCGGAGGTCCCGGTGGCGCCCGCGGCGGTGCCCCGGGTCGCGGGGCTCCGGCCGGTGCCCCCGGTCGTCCAGGTGGCTTCGGCCCCTCGGGTGGCGGCCGGCCAGGCGGCGGTCGTCCCGGCCAGCGGGGCCAGACCCAGGGCGCCTTCGGTCGCCCCGGTGGTCCCTCGCGCCGCGGTCGCAAGTCGAAGCGGGCCCGTCGCCAGGAGTTCGAGGCCATGGAGGCCCCGACGATCGGCGGCGTACGCGTCCGCAAGGGCAACGGCGAGACCGTCAAGCTGCCCCGCGGCGCGTCCCTGACCGACTTCGCGGAGCGGATCGGCGTCGACGCGGCCCAGCTCGTGCAGATGCTGTTCAGCCTCGGCGAGATGGTGACCGCGACCGAGTCGGTCAACGACGAGACCTTCGAGCTGCTCGGTGAGGAACTCAACTACGTCGTCCAGGTGATCTCGCCCGAGGACGAGGACCGCGAGCTGCTCGAGTCGTTCGACCTCGAGTTCGGCGAGGACGAGGGCGAGGAGGCCGACCTGGCCATCCGACCCCCGGTCGTCACCGTCATGGGTCACGTCGACCACGGCAAGACCAAGCTCCTCGACGCGCTGCGCAGCGCCAACGTCGTCGACAAGGAGGCCGGTGGCATCACCCAGCACATCGGTGCCTACCAGGTCGCGGCCGAGGTCGACGGCAACGAGCGTCGGATCACCTTCATCGACACCCCGGGTCACGAGGCCTTCACGGCCATGCGTGCGCGTGGGGCCCAGGCGACCGACATCGCGATCCTCGTGGTCGCGGCCGACGACGGCGTGATGCCGCAGACGGTCGAGGCGCTCAACCACGCCAAGGCCGCAGGCGTCCCGATCGTGGTTGCGGTCAACAAGATCGACAAGCCTGAGGCGGACCCGACCAAGGTTCGGGGCCAGCTCGCCGAGTACGGCCTGGTGCCTGAGGAGTACGGCGGCGACGCGATGTTCGTTGACGTGTCGGCCAAGTCCGAGCTCAACCTCGACAAGCTGCTCGAGGCGGTCGTCCTGACCGCTGATGCGTCCCTGGACCTCCGGGCCAACCCGGACCAGGACGCGCAGGGCCTCGTGGTCGAGGCACACCTCGACCGGGGTCGCGGCCCGGTGGCCACCGTTCTGGTCCAGCGCGGCACGTTGCGCGTCGGAGACTCGATCGTCGCGGGCGCCGGCTACGGCCGGGTCCGGGCCATGCTCGACGAGCACGGCGAGAACATCGAGGAGGCCGACCCGTCGCGTCCCGCGATGGTGCTCGGTCTGACCGCGGTGCCTGCAGCCGGTCAGACGTTCATCGTCGTGGACGACGACCGGATGGCGCGTCAGATCGCCGAGAAGCGTGAGGCACGGGAGCGGGCGGCCATGCAGGCCAAGCGCCGCGTGCGCCGTACCCTCGAGGACTTCATGGCCTCCATGGAGAAGGGCGCGAGCCAGGAGCTCAACCTCATCCTCAAGGGCGACGTGTCCGGCTCGGTCGAGGCGCTCGAGGACGCGCTCTCGCAGATCGACGTCGGTGAGGAGGTCCACCTCCGGGTCATCGACCGCGGTGTGGGTGCGATCACCGAGACCAACGTCGACCTCGCCGCCGCCTCCGACGCCATCATCATCGGGTTCAACGTCAGGCCGCAGGGCAAGGCGACCGAGATGGCGGACAAGGAAGGCGTCGAGATCCGCTACTACTCGGTCATCTACCAGGCGATCGAGGAGATCGAGGCGGCGCTCAAGGGGCTGCTCAAGCCGGTCTTCGAGGAGTCGACACTGGGACAGGCGGAGGTCCGCGAGATCTTCCGCTCGTCGCGGATCGGCAACATCGCGGGCTGCATGGTCACCAGCGGTGTCATCCGCCGCAACGCCAAGGCCAGGGTGCTGCGCGACAGTGCCGTGGTCGCGGACAACCTCGACCTGGCCTCGCTCAAGCGCGAGAAGGACGATGCGACCGAGGTCCGCGAGGGCTTCGAGTGCGGTCTGGTGCTCAGGAACTTCCAGGACATCAAGATCGGCGACGTCATCGAGTCCTTCGAGATGCGCGAGATCCCGCGCGACTGATTCTGTGGGTGGTGGGAGTTTCACCGGGTACCCGGTGAAACTCCCGCTTACCCGCTGAAGGATCAGCGGGTAAGGACCAGATTCACCGGGTACCCGGTGAATCTCGGGACGAGGGAGGCATGGAGAGATGGTTAGTCCCCGGGTCAGGAAGATCGCCGACCGCATCCAGGTCATCGTCGCCGAGATGCTCGAGCGGCGGATCAAGGATCCGCGGCTGGGGTTCGTCACCATCACCGACGTCCGGCTGACCGGGGACACCCAGCAGGCGACGATCTTCTACACCGTCCTGGCCGGCGGCACCGGCCAGCAGGACGACGAGGCCGCGCTGGCCTCGACCGCGGCGGCACTGGAGTCGGCCAAGGGACTGCTCCGGTCCGAGGTCGCCAAGCAGCTCGGCATGCGGCACTCGCCGTCGCTGGAGTTCGTCGCCGACGCGCTCCCGGCGTCGGCGCGGCATGTGGACGAGGTGCTGGCCAAGGCCCGCGCCCTCGACGAAGAGGTCGCCGCCCGGCGCGGCGCGACGTACGCCGGCGACGAGGACCCCTACAAGAAGCCGCGCGAGGACGACGTCGAGGACAGTGACGGCTGAGTCCGGCCTGGTCGTCGTCGACAAGCCGGCCGGCCTGACCTCGCACGACGTTGTCGCCCGGATCCGCCGGCTCGCCGGTACCCGCAAGGTCGGCCACGCCGGCACCCTCGACCCGATGGCGACCGGCGTGCTGGTCGTCGGAGTCGAGCGGGCCACCCGGCTGCTCGGCCACCTGATGCTCACCGACAAGGCGTACGACGCCACCATCCGGCTCGGCGTGGCCACCACGACCGACGATGCCGAGGGCGAGGTGGTGTCGACCGCCCAGACGGGCGACCTCGACGAGGCGGTGGTCAGGGCCACGCTCGCGGAGTTCGTCGGTGACCTGCTGCAGGTCCCGACCGCGGTCTCGGCCGTGAAGGTGGACGGCAAGCGGGCCTATGCGCGGGTGCGTGCCGGCGAGCAGGTCGAGCTCGATCCGCGGCCGGTGACGGTCCACGAGCTCGTCGTGCACGACGTCAGGTCGGGCCGCGAGGGCGTGGATGTCGACGTGTCTCTGCGCTGCTCGAGCGGGACCTACGTGCGCGCGATCGCCCGCGATGCCGGCGCGCGAATCGGGGTCGGCGGGCACCTGGCCGCGCTGCGGCGCACCGCCGTCGGGCCCTACGGGCTCGATGTCGCCCGCACCCTCGACCAGCTGGCCGACTCCTTCGAGCTGCTGCCGATCAGCGATGCCGCGCGGGCGGCGTTCCCGTCGGTCGACCTCGACCAGGTCGCGGCCGACGACGTCCGGGTCGGCCGCCCGCTCGACGTACCGCTCGAAGGGTTGAGCGCCGTCTTCGCCCCCGACGGCGAGTTCCTCGCCCTCTACGAGCCCCGCGACGGACGCGCCCGTCCCGTGGCCGTCTTCGTCTGACCCCTAGGGCGTGTCTCCCAATCCCATGGCCGGCCACGCGCCGCCATACACGCACACTGGCTTTGTTGGCGGGCGCTCGAAATACGGGGAAGTATGCCTTCGCGCCGCCGCCGCGCCATTGCACGCGTCTGACGACGCGTGACTCGACCGAGGATTGGGAGACACGCCCTAGAGTCATCGCCGTGCAGATCTGGCGCTCGCTCGCCGAGGTGCCGGCCGACCTCGGGCCCACTGTCGTGGTCATCGGAAACTTCGACGGCGTCCACCTCGGACACCAGCACGTGCTGGCACGCGCCCAGCGAGATCGCCGACCAGCGGGGGCTTCCGGTCGTGGCGATCACCTTCGACCCGCACCCGATGGCGGTGCTGCGGCCCGAGCACGCGCCCACCCAGCTGACGACGATCGAGCGCCGGTCGGAGCTGCTGCGGGAGGCGGGCGCCGACCATGTGCTGGCTCTGCCGTTCGACCGCGACATGGCGTCGTGGACGCCCGAGCACTTCGCACAGAGCGTGCTCGTCGACGCTGTGCACGCCGAGGCCGTCGTGGTGGGCGCCAACTTCCGGTTCGGCAGCAAGGCCGCGGGCGACGTGGCGACTCTGCAGGCGTTCGGCCGGGAGCACGGCTTCGTCGCCGAGGGGATCCCGCTCGACGGGGGGCCGATGGTCTGGTCGTCGACGTACATCCGCACCTGCCTGGCCGCCGGCGACGTGGCCGGCGCGGCCGAGGCGCTGGGCCACCCCTATGCCGTACGGGGTCGCGTCGTCCGAGGCGACCGCCGCGGCCGCGACCTCGGGTTCCCGACCGCGAACGTGCCCACCGACGGCATGACCGCGGCCCCCGCCGACGGCGTGTACGCCGGCTGGCTGAAGCGGCTCGACACCGGCGAGACGTTCCCGGCCGCGATCAGCGTGGGGACCAACCCGACCTTCGACGGCGTCCGCGAGCGCCGGGTCGAGAGCTACGTCCTCGACCGGACCGACCTCGAGCTGTACGACGTCGAGGTCGAGGTCTCGTTCGTGGAGCGGCTGCGCGGGATGGTCGCCTTCGAGTCGGTCGACAAGCTGGTCGACCAGATGCACGCGGACGTCGAGAAGGCGCGCGCGATCCTCGTTGCCTAGCGACGTCGCGCAACCGTCACGCCGTCGCGGACGGGCAGCATCACGGCGTCGACCCGGTCGTCGGCGGCCACCCGGTCGTTGACGGCCCGCATCGCGGTCACTCGCTCGCCCTGCGCGGTCTCGTCGAGGACGCGGCCGCCGAGCAGCACGTTGTCGAGGACCACCAGGCCGCCCGGGCGCAGCCGGCTCACCAGCTCCTCGTAGTAGGTGGGGTAGCTCTCCTTGTCAGCGTCGACGAACGCGAAGTCGATCGTCTGCTCGGTGGGCAGCGCCGAGATTGTCTCCGCGGCCGGCGCCAGCCGGAGCTCGATCCGGTCGGTGACGCCGGCCCGCTCCCAGTAGCGACGGGCCAGGTCGGTCCACTCGCCGCTGACGTCGCAGGCTAGTAGCCGGCCATCCTCGGCCAGCCCGCGAGCGATGCAGATCGAGGAGTAGCCGGTGAACGTCCCGACCTCGACGGCGTTCATCGCACCGGTGAGCCGGACCAGCATGGTCAGCAGTGCGCCCTCGTCCGCGGTGATCTGCATGCCGGCGGAGTCCGGGAAGGTGCGTCTGGTCTCCTCGGCCAACGCGGCCAGCACGTCGTCCTGGGCGGTGCTGTGGGCCAGCAGGTAGTCGCTGACCGCTTCCTCTGACGTCTTGACATCCATGATCGTGAGCACCCGCTCACGCTACGTCCTTCGCTACTGTGCCCGCGTGCCGCACCCGACCGATGCCCGCGCCCGGGCGGAGGCGTGGTTCCTCGGGCACGGGCTGCCCTACTTCGTCGACGACCGGCGGGCCGACGTACGCCGTCAGCTGCACCGCTCCCGGCTGGTGCTCGTCGGGTCGATCGCACTGGTGCTGGGGACTGCCGCGGGAGTGACGGTCGGGCTGCTGGTCGACCGCGACCGGGGCACCAACGGGTTCACGTCCGGGCTCACGGTGGCCCTCGTCGTCGTCTCGCTCTACGCGCTTCGCGCCCTGCAGACCGGCACCATCGCCCGCTGGGCCGCCGGCCGGGCGCTCGGCAGCCTCGGCCTGCTGGTGCCGCTGGCGACCCGGGCGCTGCCGATGCTCCTGCTCTTCGTGACCTTCCTCTTCATCAACACCGAGGTGTGGCAGGTCGCGGACGCGATGAGCGTCGGGGTGCTGGGCGGGTCGGTGCTGTTCTTCGGGCTCGCGGCGGCGTTCTTCCTCGTCTCCCGGCTGGGTGAAGAGCTCGACGACGTCGACGACCTCGACAACGGCGAGGCGGTGGTGGCGGCCTGCATCGACACCCCCGTCGAGGACGCCGCCCGCACGCTGGTCGACCGGGGGGAAGATCTGGCCGTGGACTCGCAGGTGATGGGCCTCGAGAAGGCCAACCTGGTGCTGGCGCTGGTCATCGCCCAGGCCGTGCAGGTGTTCCTGCTCGCGGTCGCGGTCTCGGCGTTCTTCATGGTCTTCGGCGCGGTCGCGATCGACGACACCGTCATCAAGAGCTGGATCGGCAGCGAGCCGGACTACCTGTTCGACCCGCACCTGGTGAGTGGCCAGCTGGCCAAAGTCGCGGTCTTCCTCGGCTCCTTCAGCGGCCTCTACTTCACCGTCTACGCGATCACCGACGCCAACTACCGCCAGCAGTTCTTCAGCGAGATCCTGCGCGAGATCGAGCGGGCGGTCGGAGTCCGGGCCGTTTACCGCGACCTGCAGGATCACCCGGACGCCGCCGCCCCGGACGTCACAGACGCAGGTACGCCAGCACCGCCTGCACCCGCCGATTGACCTCGAGGTCCATCGGGAGGTCCAGCTTCGCGAAGATGCTGTTGATGTGCTTGGCCACGGCCTTCTCGGTGACGTGCAGCGTGGTCGCGATCGAGGCGTTGGACCTGCCCTCGGCCATGAGGGCGAGCACCTCGCGCTCGCGTGGGGTCAGCCGGTCGAGCGGCTGGGCGCGCTGCCGGGCCATGACCGCGGCGATCACCTCGGGGTCGAGGACGGTGCCGCCCCCGAGCACCCGGTGGAGGCCGTCGACGAACTGCCGGTAGTCGGAGACGCGGTCCTTCAGCAGGTAGCCCACCGCCCCCTCGCCGCTGGCCAGCAGCTCGCGGGCGTAGAGCTGCTCGACGTACTGGGAGAGCACCAGCACCGGGAACCCGGGCCGCCGGACCCGGACCGCAATCGCTGCGCGCAGTCCCTCGTCTGTAAACGTCGGCGGCATCCGCACGTCGAGTACCGCGCCGTCGATGTCGGGATCGGACAGGGCCTCGTCGAGCTCCACCGCGTTGTCGACCGCATGGGCGACCTCGAAGCCGGAGGTCTCGAGGAGCTGGCTCAGCCCGGCCCGGAGGAGGGCGCTGTCCTCGGCGAGGACAAGTCGCTGAGAAGGCACGGCACCTCCAGGGTGACGATCGTGGGGCCCCCGTCGGGGCTGGACACCGCCATCGTGCCGTCGAAGGCTGCGAGCCGCCGCATCACACCCCGCATACCGGTGCCGGAGTCCGGGTCGGCGCCGCCGCGGCCGTCGTCCCCCACGACCACGCGGAGCAGGCCGTGCTCGTGGCCGAGCTCGACCCAGGCCTGGTGGTGCCCGGCGTGCTTGGCGGAGTTGGCGAGGCACTCGGCCACCGCGAAGTAGACCGCGGACTCCACCGGCGCCGGCGCCCGGCCGGTGAGGCCGCCGACCACGTCGACGGGGACGGCCATGTCGAGGGCCAGCGCCCGGATCGCGCCGTCCAGGCCGCGGTCGGCGAGCACCGGCGGGTGGATGCCGCGGACCACCGAGCGCAGGTCGGCAATGGCCGCGGTGGTCGCGGTCCGTGCCTCGCTGACGGTACGGCGGGCCGCCTCCGGGTCGGACTCGAACAGCTCCTCGGCCATCCCCAGGCCCATCGACACGGCGACCAGACGGGCCTGGGTGCCGTCGTGCAGGTCGCGCTCCAGCCGGCGCAGCTCGGCGGCGGAGTGGTCCACGGCCGCGGCCCGGCTGCGGGTCAGCGTCTCGACCCGGCGCTCGAGCGTCTCCGTGCTGCCGTAGGTGAGCAGCATCCGATCCACCTGCGACCGCATCCGCAGCAGCGGGTAGCTCCCGAACCACCAGAAGAAGATCGTCGCCACTGCGAGCAGCAGGACGACGACGACCAACGAGATCACCCAGCCGAGCGAGATGGCCCACAGGATCCAGACCAGGTCCCGCCAGGTCATCGGGTCGGTGAGCACCGAGCGCAGCTGGATCAGCGGGCCGCCGGCGGGCAGCGGCCGGTACGGCGGAGGCAGGTCGGCCCCGAGCACCCGGCCCGCGATGTGCCGCTGCCGGTTCGCGACGAGCCGGATCAGCGGCACGGCGGTGACCACGAGCAGCACGCCGACCCACACCACCACCAGCACCCCGCCCACGACGAACAGCACGAGTCCGATGACCAGCGGAATGAGCCAGAGCACCTGCTCCGCGGCGTACCCCGTGAGCAGCAGCCGGCCCGGCTGGGCGGGCTCCTGCTCGGCGGCGGTGGGGGAGTCGGTCACCTACCCATCCTCGCCGAGCCGGCCGGGTCGAACAGTGGTGCTAGCACCACCACGGGTCGGGTCCTGTCACCCCTGACCGGGAGGCTCGAGAGCCGGAGGCTGGGAGCCATGACGAACCCACTTTCCTCCCTCGCCTCGCGCATCGCTCGCTGGTGCGCACTCCACCCCTGGCGGGCGATCCTCGGCTGGATCGCGCTCGTCGCCTTCGCGGTCGGCCTGGCCACGATGATCCCGACCCAGGAGACCACCGACGCCGACTACCGGCTCGGGGAGTCCGGCCGCGCCGACGCGATGGTCGCGTCCGCGGGCTTCGAGAACCCGGACACCGAGCACGTCCTGATCACCGCGCGTTCCGGTGACCTCGACAAGGCCGCGGCCCAGCAGGCCGCGGCTGCCGTGGTGGCCGGTATGACCGAGCTCGAGGCCGTCGACGAGGTCGCGGAGCCGCAGGCCAGCCCCGACGGGTCGGCGTACCTCATCTCGGTCACGCTCGCCCGCGACCAGGCAGCTGTCGATCCGCTCGTCGAGGTGACCGACCGCGTGCAGCGGGACTTCCCGACGCTGGACGTCCGGCAGTCGGGCGACGTGACCCTCGACGAAGCGATCGACCAGCGGGTCGCCGACGACCTCGGCTCCGCCGAGACCCTCAGCCTGCCGATCACCCTGATCCTCATGCTCCTGGCCTTCGGCGCGCTGACCGCTGCGGGACTGCCGGTGCTGCTGGCCGCCACGAGCGTGACCGCCACCGTCGGCATCCTCGCTCCGCTCTCGTACCTGGTCCACGCCGAGTCCACCGTGACCAGCATGATCGTGCTGATCGGCATGGCGGTCGGGGTCGACTACTCGCTGTTCTACCTCAAGCGCGAACGCGAGGAGCGGGCCAAGGGCCACTCCAGCCGGGACGCGGTCGAGATCGCGGCCCAGACCTCCGGCCACTCGATCCTTGTCTCGGGCGCTGCGGTGATCTGCTCGATGGCCGGACTCTTCGTGATCGGGGACGCGACGTTCAACTCACTGGCCGTCGGCTCGATCCTGGTCGTGGCGGTGGCCGTGCTCGGCTCGATCACGGTGCTGCCGGCGCTCCTGGCGAAGCTCGGCCGCTGGGTCGATCGTCCGCGGGTTCCGCTGCTGCACCGGCTCACCCGCAGGATCGGTGCCGGCACCATCAGCGGTCGGGTCCTCGGACCTGTCACCCGCCACCCCCTCGTGGCGTTGGGCCTGTCCACCGTGGTGGTCGTGCTGCTCGCGATCCCGGCGCTGGGCATGAAGACGCACAGCGCCAACCTCGAGACCCTGCCGACCTCGATCCCCGAGGTGCAGACGATGCGCGACCTGAGTGCGGCGTTCCCCTCCGAGGGCACCACCGCCGACCTGGTCGTCCGCGGCCCGGCTGGGCGTCGGGCCGAGGTGGCCACCGCGCTGGCCGAGCTCGAGGCCTCCGCGGAGAACACCGGCCGGTTCCGCTCCACCGGGCAGGCGGTGGCGGTCTCGTCCGACGGCCGCACGTCGGTGCTCACCCTGGGCATCCCGTTCGACGAGTCCGACGAACGGGTGGACTCCGCAATCCGGGCGTTGCGCTCCGAGCTGGCGCCGCAGGCGCTGGACCAGCTGAACGTCGAGTACGCCGTCGGCGGTGACGCCGCGGAGTCGCTGGACTTCGTGGACCGCCAGCAGGAGCGGCTGCCGCTGGTGATCGGCTTCGTGCTCCTGCTGACCGTGCTGATGATGGGCGCGACGTTCCGCAGCGCTGCGATCGGGCTGGTCTCGGCGGTGCTCAACCTGGCCTCGGTCGGGGTCGCTTTCGGGATGATCACGCTGGTCTTCCAGCACGGCTGGTTCGAGGGCGCGCTGGACTTCACCAGTCCGGGGTTCGTGATCGACTGGATCCCGCTGTTCGTGCTGGTGGTGCTGGTCGGGCTGTCGATGGACTACCACGTCTTCGTGCTCAGCCGGGTGCGCGAGCACGTGCAGCGCGGCCTGCCCACCCGGCTCGCCGTACGGCAGGGTGTCGCCGAGACGGCCGGCGTGGTCACCAGCGCCGCTGCGGTGATGGTCTCGGTGTTCTCGATCTTCGCGACGCTGTCGATGCTCGAGATGAAGATGATGGGCGTGGGGCTCTCGTTCGCGATCCTGCTGGACGCCACGCTGATCCGGTTGGTGATGCTGCCCGCAATGCTCTGTCTGCTGGGCGAGCGCGCGTGGTGGCCGACCCGCCGGCCCCAGCCGGCGGGGGAGCGGGTGCTGGAGCGGGAGCCGGCGTACGAGCTGGCTGGTCGCTAGGCCCGATCTTGCGCCGGGAGTTTCACCGGGTACCCGGTGAAACTCCCGCTCACCCGCTCAACCTTCAGCGGGTGAGCTCCAGTTTCACCGGGTACCCGGTGAAACTGACCGAGGTGGGGCGATGGCCTGACTGGTCTGGTGCCCGCGCGCGTAGCCGATCGCGTCCCCAGGCGGCGGTGAGCTAGGGCCCATTTCGATGCCCGGAACCGGCCCAGGCTCACCGCCCAGAGCCCGTTGGCCGGGTTAGGTCATACGAACTGTTGACCCGTCTGCTCTGTCCGTATGACCCAAACCGGGCGGCTACGCGCGCGGCCGCCCCCACACATCGGTCAGTCCGCGTCGAGATCCTGCTCGACGAGTGCGGCGATGCTGTCGACGGCCGACTGGTCGTCACCGGCCACCTCGACGGTGTCGCCGCACTTGGCTCCCAGCGTCATGATCATCAGCGACGAGCTGGCGTCCACGCCGTTGATCGTCACCGTGCTCTCGAGGCCACCGGCGGCCTCGGAGATGATCGCCGCGGGGCGGGCGTGCAGGCCGACGCTCGAGCCGACGACAACGGACTTGCTGGGCATGGGTTCTCCTCCATTGGGGGGTCAGGACTGGTCGAGCCGCTGGACGGTCACCCGCTCGGGGTGCAGGTCGGGTGGGGCGGGAATGGTGGTGCCGGGCAGTCCGGCCGCGGCGCTACCGTAGGCCACCGCGAGGGCCAGCCGGTCGGGGGCGGGCAGGCCGCGCAGCTCGGCCAGCAGGTAGCCGAAGAGGGTGCAGTCACCGGCGCCCACGGTGCTCACGACCGTGGTGGGTGGGGGCGATGCGTGCCAGGCCCCATGGGCGTCGACCAGGACCGCGCCCCGTCCGCCGAGCGTGGCCAGCACGGCGCCAACCCCGTTGTCGACCAGGGTGCGGGCCGCCTTGGCAGCCGCACCCGGGTCGGCCTCGAGCGCCCCCGGATCGGTGCCGGTCACCGAGGCGAGCTCCTCGGCGTTCGGCTTCAGCAGGTCGGGTGCGGCCGCCGGGAGCCGGTCGACCAGTGCGGCGAGCGGGGCCTCACTCGTGTCCACCGCGACCCGGGTGACCGCACGCAGCCTCGCCACCAGGTCGGCGTAGTACGACTCCGGCGCCCCCGGTGGCAGGGACCCGGCGAGCACCGTCCACGAACCGCGGGAGGCGTGAAGGAGCAGCATCTTCGGCGAGGTCGTCGAGGTGCTCGCGGTCGACGGCCGCACCGGGCCCGTTGAGCTTCGTCGTGGTCCCGTCAGGCTCGGTCAGCGTCAGGTTGACCCGGATGTCCCCGGCCGGTCGGGACGGCTGGCAGTCGATGCCGGCCGCGATCAGCTCGTGGACGAACGGGTCGTCGGGCCACGCCGGCAGCACCGCGACCGTGGCCACCGCGGCGCCCACCGCGGCCCTGGAGATGTTGACCCCCTTGCCGCCGGCCTGTGACGTCATCGCCTCGACCCGGTGGACGGCGCCGCGCTCGAGCGGACCGGGCAACGCCACCGTGCGGTCGAAGCTGGGGTTGGCGGTCAGCGTGACGATCGACCCTTCGGTCGTCATGATCAGGCCCTGATGACGTCGAGGCCGGCGGCCTCGAACGCTCTGGCATCCGCAGGGGAGATGCTGTCGTCAGTCACCAGCACATCGACGTCCTCGAGTTCGGCGAACCGGACGGTGCGCTCCTGGCCGACCTTGGTGGCGTCGGTGAGTACGACGGCCCGCTGCCCGCACTCGATGAGAGCTCGCTTGGTCGCGGCCTCCTCGGGGTCAGGCGTGGACAGGCCGTGGCGCACCGAGATGCCGTTGGTGCCGAGGAAGACGAGATCTGCGCGGAAGTGCCGGATCGCCTCGACCGTGGCGTGCCCGACCGCGGCCTGCGTGGCGGTGCGGACCCGCCCGGGCAGCAGCTGGAGGTCGACGTGGGGGAGCGGGGCCAGCAACGCTGCGATCGGCACTGAGTGGGTGATCACCGTCCACTGCTCGCTGGCCGGCAGCAAGGCGGCCAGCCGGACGGTGGTGCTGCCGGCGTCGAGGACCAGGGTGCAACCGCCCTCGGGCAGGAGCGTGAGCGCGGCCCGGGCGATCCGCTCCTTCTCGTCCGCGTTGGCCCGGTCGCGGTCGGAGAGCTTCGCCTCGAGCATGGTCACCGAGCGCATCGACACCGCGCCCCCGTGCACCCGCCGCAACAGCTTGAGCCGCTCGAGCTGGGAGAGGTCGCGGCGCACGGTCTCGGTGGTGACGTCGAAGTGCGTCGCCAGCTCGGTGACCGCGACCCGGCCGCGGCTGGAGACCAGCTCGGCGATGGCCTGGTGCCGCTCCTCGGCGTACATTGCGCTCCTGACTCAGCTCGGGCGGTGCGGTGCCGGTTCCGAAAAGATCTGTGAGTATGTTGTTTTAGCCCCGTATCTGTTGACTGTCAAGGGCGGCGTGCCGTTGACTGTGACCATGGTCACCGACTCCCCGTCCGCCGATGCCGTCGCCACGCTGCGCGGCACCCCCGTGGTTCCCGGCCTCGCCTACGGCCCAGTCGTCCTGGTCGCCCAGGACGTGTCCCCGGCGGCCATCGAGGCGTACGGCGATGGCGGTCACGCCGACCCGGAGGCCGCCCTGGCGGCGTACGACGCCGCGACCGTGACCGTGGCGGAGGGGTTCTCCGACAAGGCGGGCAGGGCCAGCGGTGCGGCGACCGAGGTGCTCACGGCGAGCGCCGGACTGACCCGCGACAAGGGGCTCCGCCAGGCGGTCTCGACGCGGGTCGAGGGCGGCGCCGCGCTGCTGGACGCCGTGCACGAGGGCATCGCGCAGTTCGTCGACGTCTTCACCGCGATGGGCGGGCTGATGGCCGAGCGCGCGACCGACCTGCTCGACATCGAGCGCCGGCTCGTGGCCCGGCTGGTGGGTGAGCCCGAGCCCGGGGTGGCCCAGCCGGACGTCGGGTCGGTGCTGGTCGCCAGCGACCTGGCCCCCGCCGACACCGCGAGCCTCGACCCGGCCATGGTGCTCGCGCTGGTCACCGAGAAGGGTGGCGCCACCAGCCACACCGCGATCATCGCCCGCCAGCTGGGCATCCCCTGCGTGGTGGGCGTCGGCGGCGCGCTCGGCCTCGAGGCGGGTGCCAGCGTGCTGGTGGACGCGACCGCCGGGACCATCACCTCCGAGGTGGACGCGGGCGACGCCCACTCCCTGGTCGAGGCCGACCGGGCGGCACGTGCGGCGCTGGATTCCTGGACCGGCCCGGCCGAGACCACCGACGGCGTCCGGGTCAAGCTGCTCGCGAACGTGGCCGACGGCGAGTCCGCCCGGCACGCCGCAGAGGCCCCGGTGGAGGGGGTCGGCCTGTTCCGCACCGAGCTCTGCTTCCTCGACCGCCGCGACGAGCCGTCCGTCGACGAGCAGGCCTCGATCTACGGCGAGGTGCTCGACGCGTTCAAGGGCGACGACCGGTACGTCGTGGTCCGCACCCTCGACGCCGGCTCGGACAAGCCGATCGCGTTCGCGACCCTCGAGGACGAGGAGAACCCGGCCCTGGGCGTGCGCGGGCTGCGGCTGGCGCAGCACAACCCCGGGCTGCTCGAGCGGCAGCTCGACGGCATCGCCGCGGCGGCCTCGGCGTCCGGCACCGAGACCTGGGTGATGGCGCCGATGGTCGCCACCGTCGCCGAGGCGGGGGAGTTCGCCGGGCAGGTGCGCGATCGCGGGCTCAAGGCCGGCGTCATGGTGGAGGTGCCGAGCGCCGCCCTGCTGGCGGACCGGATGCTCGAGGTCGTGGACTTCCTGTCCATCGGGACCAACGACCTCACTCAGTACACGATGGCGGCCGACCGGCTGGCCTCCGACCTGGCTCACCTGACTGACCCCTGGCAGCCCGCGGTGCTCCAGCTGATCGCGGCCACCGCGGCCGCGGGGCAGCGGGCCGGCAAGTCGGTCGGGGTGTGCGGCGAGGCCGCTGCGGACCCGCTGCTGGCCGTGGCGTTGATCGGCATGGGCATCACCTCGCTCTCGATGGCGTCGGCCGCCGTACGCGCGGTCGGGGCGCAGCTCTCGGCGGTCAGCTCCGAGGCCTGCCGAAAGGCTGCCGACGCCGCCCTCGCCGCCGCCGACCCGATGGCCGGGCGCGACGCCGTACGTGCGGTCGTGGGCTGATCAGGGCTCCACCGTCACCTTGATCGCCTCGCCGTTCTTGACGATGGCGAACGCCTCGAGGACGTCGGCCAACGGAAGGTGACGGGTGATGAGGTCCTTGACCGGCACCTGACCGGTCGAGATGTACTCCAGCGCCCGCTTGTTGTGCTCGGGGGCGGAGCCGTTGGCGCCGTGGATGTGCAGCTGGCGGTAGTGCACGAGGTTGGAGTCGCACTTGATGAACGGGTCGGTCTTGGGCAGCCCGCCGAAGAAGGAGATCCGGCCGTTGCGGGCGGCCATCGAGATGGCCTGCTCCTGGGTGATGTTGGCAGCGGTGGCCGTGATGATCACGTCGGCACCCCGGCCGCCGGTCAGCTCCATCACCTTCTCGACGACGTCAACCTGGGACCCGTCGATGGTCTCCTCGGGCTGGACGGCCTCGGCCGACATCTTCAGCCGCTCCGCGTTGACGTCGACCAGGTAGACCGGGCCGGCCTGGTGGACTCCTCGGGCGATGCGGATGTGCATGCAGCCGATCGGGCCGGCACCGAAGACGACCACGGTGTCGCCGGGCTCGATGCCGAGCAGCTCCTGGGCATTGATCGCGCAGGCGAACGGCTCTGCGGCCGACGCCTCGTCGTACCCGACGTTGTCCGGGATCCGGTTGAGACCGTCGACCTTGAGCACCTGCCTGGGCACGATCATGTACTCGGCGAAGCCGCCGTCGTACTGGTAGCCGACCGAGGTCTGGTTCTGGCAGACAGCCATCCAGCCCTTCTGGCACTCGTGGCACTCCCCGCACGGCACCGCCGCGATGACCTGGGCGCGGTCACCGACCTGCCAGCCGGCGCCGTACAGCTCGTTGACGTCGGCGCCGACCTCCACGACCTCGCCGGCGATCTCGTGGCCGATGGTCCGCGGGGGAGTGAGGTTCTGGTGGCCGTTGTAGAAGATCTTCACGTCGGTGCCGCACGTCGAGCAATTGCGCACCCGCATCTTGACCTCGTCGGGGCCGCAGGTCGGCTCGGGCACCTCCTCGAGACGGACGTCCTCGGGAGCGTAGAAGCGCAGTGCCTTCATGGCGAAGTGGTCCTTTCGGGGCAGATCCAGGGGCAACTGCCCGTGACGCTAGTGCGGCTTCAGGAAAAAAACCACATCAACGGGCAGAAAAGTGTGCCCGAATACTTGGCAACGTGCCCGATTATGTGCAGACTGGCGCCATCGTGACCGTGATGCGCGTCACGTCTCCGTTGACGAGAGGAACCAAGATGGCCTCGACAGCCACCGCCGCACCCCGGGGAGGGGCACGCGTCCAGGTGCAGAAGTTCGGCACCTTCCTGTCCAACATGGTCCTGCCGAACATCGGCGCCTTCATCGCGTGGGGCCTGATCACGGCGCTCTTCATCCAGAGCGGCTGGATCACCCTGATCGGCGACAAGATCTTCGGGTACGCGCCGGGTCTCGAGCCCGGTCAGTACGACTACGGCTTCGTCTCCCAGCTCGGCGGGTGGGACGCCGACGGCGGCGGCATCGTCGGCCCGATGATCACCTACCTGCTGCCGATCCTCATCGGCTACACCGGTGGGCGGATGGCCTACGGCGGCGACAACATCCGCGGCGGTGTGGTCGGCGCGATCGCCACCATGGGTGCGGTCACCGGCGCCGACGTGCCGATGTTCCTGGGCGCGATGATCATGGGCCCGCTGGGCGGGGTCACGATGCGCAAGCTCGACGCCCTGTGGGACGGCAAGATCAGGCCCGGCTTCGAGATGCTGGTCAACAACTTCTCGGCCGGCATCTGGGGCATGTGCCTCGCGATCGTCGGCTTCCTGGTGGCCGGCCCGTTCGTGAAGGCGTTCTCCAACATCGCCGAGGACGTCGTCGACTTCCTCGTCGACAAGAACCTGCTGCCGTTGACCTCGGTCTTCGTCGAGCCCGCCAAGATCCTGTTCCTCAACAACGCGATCAACCACGGCGTCTTCACCCCGCTCGGCACCGCCGAGGCGGCGGAGAAGGGCAAGTCGATCCTGTTCCTGATCGAGGCCAACCCTGGACCCGGGTTCGGGCTGCTGCTGGCCTTCATGTTCTTCGGCAAGGGCATCGCCAAGGCTTCGGCCCCCGGCGCCATCGTCATCCAGTTCCTCGGAGGCATCCACGAGATCTACTTCCCCTACGTGCTGATGAAGCCGAAGCTGATCGTCGCCGTGATCCTGGGCGGCATGACCGGCGTGGCCACCAACATGGCCTTCGACTCCGGCCTCCGCGCTCCTGCGGCACCGGGCTCGATCATCGCGGTCTGGCTCCAGGCGCCGGCAAGCAGTCTGCTGGGCGTCACGCTGGCCGTGGCCTTCTCTGCCGGCGTGACCTTCGCGATCGCCAGCATCCTGCTCAAGCTGGACAAGGAGGAGGAGGGCGACCTCGCGGGCGCCACGGCGAGCATGGAGGCGATGAAGGGCAAGACGTCTCTCGCCTCGTCGGTGCTCGGCGGTGGCGGCAGCCAGCAGATCACGTCGATCGCGTTCGCCTGCGACGCCGGGATGGGCTCCTCCGCGATGGGTGCCTCGGTGCTCCGCAAGAAGATCCGGGACGCCGGCCACGGCGAGGTCACCGTCGTCAACAAGGCGATCTCCAACCTCAACGACGAGTTCGACCTCGTGGTCACGCACCAGGACCTCACCGACCGGGCCAGGCAGAAGACCCCCAGGGCGATCCACGTCTCGGTGGACAACTTCATGGGGAGCCCCAAGTACGACGAGATCGTCGAGCTGATCGACCAGTCCGGCACCGGCGGCGGAGAACGTGTCGATGAAGCGCCCGCGGGCATGGGCGCCAACGTGCTCGCCGCGTCGTCGATCGTGCTCGGCGGTCGGGCCCACACGCGGGACGTAGCGATCACCGAGGCCGGTGATCTTCTCGTGCAGGCCGGCGCGGTCGACCCGTCGTACGTCGACGCGATGCACGCGCGGGAGCAGTCGGTCTCCACCCACATGGGCAACGGCCTCGCCATCCCGCACGGCACCAACGAGGCCAAGTCGCTGATCAAGCGGACCGCGATCTCGTTCGTCCGGTACGACGACCCCGTCGACTGGAACGGCAAGCCGGCCGAGTTCGTGATCGGCATCGCCGGTGCCGGCGACGACCACTTGGCGCTGCTGTCCCGGATCGCAGAGACCTTCGTCGACGAGGAGGCGGTGGCCAGGCTTCGCGCGGCGCGGACGCCCGAGGACGTTCTCGCGGTCCTCGACGTCGTTCGGGTCTGAGGAAGGGTGACCTGCCCTTAGGGGGAACTCAGACCGGTTGGACGGTCACGGGAACGCCGTTGAGCGCGGCGTTCCCGCTGACGTCCAGCCGTTCGGGGTCGGTCAGGTCGTTGATCGAGACGCCCTCGACGGTCGCCGCGTGCCGCATCCGGGTCCCGGCGACCTGGTGGCCGTAGCCGTGCGGCAGGGAGACCACTCCCGGCATCACGTCGTCGACAGCGCTGACCTCGACATCGACCGTGCCGACGCGGGAGGTGACCCGGACGACCGCGCCGTCGTCGAGACCGCGCTCGGCCAGGTCCTTGGGGTGCATGAGCAGGTGGTGACGCGGCCGTCCGCGGGTGAGCCGCTTGGTGTTGTGCAGCCAGGAGTTGCAGTCCTGCTGGTGGCGACGGCCGATCAGCAACAGCTCGCCCGAGGCGACGGCCGGCGTGCCGTCGAGAGCCTCCGCAACGCGGTCGAGGTCGCCGACAAGGAGCTCGGGCGCGAGGTCGATCCGCTTGTCGGGAGTCTGCAGCCGGTCGGGCATCGTCGGCCGCAGTGGGCCGAGGTCGACGCCCTCCGGGTGCTTGCGCAGCGCGCGCATCGTCGTACGGCCGCCGGTCTTGAGCAGCCCGGTGACGATGGTCGCCGGGCTGGGCGCGAACCGGGCCTTGGTCGCCAGCCGGTCCTTGAGCCCGGCACCCAGGCGGGCCTGGAGCCGCTCGGCGAGCTCGCCGAAGATCTCCCAGTCGTGCTGGGCGTCGTCGGGCTTGGCGAAGACCGCGGGCGTGAACCTCGCCGTGTTGCGCACCGCGAAGCTGTGGAAGACCAGGTCGTACTGGTCGCGCTCGAGCGCGGAGGTCGGCGGCAGGATCACGTCGGCCTGTGCGGTGGTCTCGTTGAGGTAGATGTCGATCGCGACCATGAAGTCCAGCCCGTCGAACGCGCGAGCCAGGCCGCGGCCGTCCGGCGTGGACAGCACCGGGTTGCCGGCGATCGTCACCATCGCGCGGATCTGGTCGTCGCCGGGGGTCTCAATCTCCTCGCGCATCGTCGCGGCGGGCAGCTCGCCCGCGAACTCCGGGATGTCGCGGACCCGGCTGCGCCAGGCGTCGTGGTGGCCGGACCCGACGATCCGCCGGCCAACGGTGTCCACGGCCGGCTCGGTGAAGAGCACGCCGCCCTCGCGGTCGAAGTTCCCCGTGAGCAGGTTCAGCAGCTGGATCGCCCACTGGCAGACAGAGCCGAAGCCCTGCGTCGACAGACCCATCCGGCCGTATGCCGCCGCGCCGTCCGCCGCCACGAACTCTCTGGTGATCCGCCGGATCTCCTCGGCCGGGACGCCACTGACCGCCTCGGCGCGCTCGGGGGTGAACGGCGCGACCAGCTCGGCCACCCGCTCGACGTGGTCGACGTACGGCGGGGGAGCGGTCAGCCCCTCCTCGAAGAGGACCTGCACCATCGCCAGCAGCACGGCCGCGTCGGACCCGGGCCGGACGAAGTGATGCTCGGTGGCGACCTTGGCGGTCTCGGTGCGGCGCGGGTCGAAGAGCACCAGCTTCCCACCCCGCGCCTTGAGCTCGCGGACCCGCTTCGGGAAGTCCGGAACGGTCATCAGCGAGCCGTTGGACGCCATCGGGTTGGCGCCGAACATCAGGAAGTACGACGTCCGGTCGATGTCAGGGATGGGCAGCATCAGCTGGTGGCCGAAGAGCTGCCAGGCCACGAACTGGTGCGGGATCTGGTCGACCGTGGAGGCACTGAACCGGTTCCGGGTCCGCAAGGTCTTCACGAACGGCACGCCGTGGGTCGCGAAGCCGACCGAGTGCACGTTCGGGTTGCCGAGGTAGACGCCGACCGCGTTGGCGCCGTGCGCCTGGATCGTCGCGGCCAGCCGGTCGGCCACCAGGTCGTAGGCCTCGTCCCAGCCGATCTCCTCCCACGTGGCGTCTGCGCCACTGCCGACCCGGCGTATCGGCCGCCGGAGCCGGTCGGGGTCCGTGTGGACGTCGGCCATCGAGACACCCTTGGGACAGATGTAGCCGCGCGACAGCGGGTCCGCCTCGTTGCCGCGGATTCCGGTGACGACGCCGGCCTCGAGCGTCAGCTCGATCCCGCAGATCGCCTCGCACAGGTTGCAGACGCCCAATCGCTTGCCGGTGTAGTCGGACGGGACGGGTTCTTCGGTCAGCAGGCCCATGTCCGGCATCGTGCCACGCGGCCGTCGCCGCGACATGACCGCCCGCGTAGCCCTCAGGACACGCCCTAGCCGTCGAGCGAGCCGGGCGGCTTGCAGATGACCGTGTCGGACGGGATGTAGGTGGTGTGCATCTTCTCGGTGCGCTCGAGCTCGTCCGAGCCGGCCCGCCGCCAGTAGCGCCAGATGTCGATGTCGAAGCCCCCGTAGCCGGTGTTGGGGTAGCAGTCCGCGGTGTCGAGGGTCCGCGTAGCGGGCGAGGTGAAGGCGTACCGTTCGCCGGTCCTCGTCGTGATGTCCCAGTACTTCGTCGAGAAGAACCGCACCGTCACCACGCCCTGCGACGAGGGGGTGCTGGGAGTCACGCGGGCGTGGATCAGCACGCCGTACGGCGTGTCGTTGCGAAACTGCAGGTCTACGGTCGGCCAGGCCACGGTCGCCTCGCGGCCGACCGGGTAGCGGTCGATGTAGAAGGAGTGCGGCTTGTGCTCGACATCGGTCATGCCGGCGAAGAACGCGGCGTTGAACATGGTGGTCGCCATCTGCGAGACGCCGCCGCCGAGGTCCTCCTTGAAGATGCCGTTGCTGATGACGAAGCCCTTGACGAAGCCGTTCTCCGCGGTCCGCTCGCCGACGGTGCCGTTGAGGGAGAACGTCTCACCGGGTTTCACGATCGTGCCTCCGATGAGCTCCGCCGCCCGGCCGATGTTGATGTTGCGGTACTCGGCGTACGGGAAGTACGTCGTGAACGACGAGACCTCCTCCCTGATGGCCAGCGCCTTCGCGTCCTTGGTCGTGAACTCGGGCTCGACCACCTCTGCCGGGATGTCCATGACCCGCTCGCCCTCGGGCCGGACCACCAGCTCCAGGAACGCCGCGTCCACCTCGGCCTGGTTGAAGCTGACCCCCGGCTTGGCCGGGATCACGCGCGGCTTGCCGGCCAGCAGCCGGATCTCGGCGTCGACCGGTTCCGCCCCGTCACCCGAGACGAGCCCGGCCAGCTGCTTGGCGAGTCTGCTGGGAACGAGCCGCGGCTCGAGCCGGCCGTCCTCGGGTACCAGGTTGAGCGCCCGCGCGTACTGGCGTGGCTTCAGCACCACTTCGGACGCGCCGAAGCGGAGGCTGACCGGGCCCGACATGGCCGGGGTGGCGAACGCGTCGATCGCCGTTTGCACGTCGTCGGCGTCGATGTCCGGTGCCACCTCCTCCAACGGAAGCTCGACGGGCGCATCGTCCGGTGCGAGGTACGCCGTCACGAGGGCCCCGCGGGCCGCCGCGGTGTCCAGCTCCGACCCGACCGCGGCCTCCGTCACGTCGATGCCCTTCGGGCGGAACGAGATCGCACCGTCCACCGGCTCGGTCCGCACGGCCGCATCGAGATCGTCCAGGTAGGACGTCAACGCCTCGTCGTCGATCGAGACGACCGGCTCCATCTCGCCGCCGCCGGTGGCGTATGACCACAGCCACGCCGGGCTCCAGCTCCTGCGCGCGCCGGCCTCCGCGACCGACGCGGAGTAGTCGACCGACAAACCGGCCTCCGCGGGACTCACTTCGCTGATGGTCCCGCCGACCTCGATCTCGATGGGCCGATCGGCGCGGCCGCCGAGCTCGTCCTCGAGCCGCGCAACAGCCTCCTCCTCCGTGAGGCCACCGATGGCCACCCCGGCCACCGTGGTCCCCCGGGGCACCTTGTCGCCCGCGAGCAGGTAGCCGGCCACCCAGGCGGCGGCGACCATCGCGAGGAGCACACCCAACCCGAGCCCGGCCAGATGCGGCCATCGTCGGCCCCCGGTGCTGCGCGCGGCCTCTTCGGCCAACGCGGGCTCTGTGATCACGACTGAAGGCTACGGTCGCCATCACCGTCACTGTCGCCTGAGCGGGGCTCTTGCCGTTTGGGCGCCCCGGAAGCCCGCTGATACTCTTCATCGGTTGCCCATTCATGGGCACACCCACTTTGCAGAACCGCCGTGCAACGGCCGCGGATCCAGAGTGCCCGGGTGGACCAGCCCCGGCGCGCCGCGCAGACGAGAGAACCGAAGGAGCCCCATGTCAGTCGGAACCGACGCGGAGACCAAGAACAAGATCATCGCCGAATACGCCACGACCGAGGGCGACACCGGTTCCCCCGAGGTGCAGATCGCGCTGCTCAGTCACCGCATCCAGCACCTCACCGAGCACCTCAAGCAGCACAAGCACGACCACCACAGCCGGCGCGGCCTGCTGCTGCTGGTCGGCCAGCGCCGTCGGCTGCTCAACTACCTCAACAAGACCGACATCGAGCGCTACCGCTCGATCATCGAGCGTCTCGGCCTGCGCCGCTGACCTGACCGGAGGACCCGCGAAATGCGGGTCCTCCGCTACATTTCACAACAGAACACACTGCACATCTGAAAACACCAGGAGCGACCCGCCGTTCTGGCTCGGTCCTCGGTAGTGGCTCTCAGAACCCCTCCGTTCCGGCGTGACGTTCTGCGGGCCTCGATCGAAGACCGGCTGCAGTAATGCGGGACGCCGCGGATCGCTCCGCGACAGACAGGTACACCTCTTGACCAACAACTCCACAGAACCCGAGATCTCGGCCGTCGAGACCGTGATCGACAACGGTGGCTTCGGCAAGCGCACCATCAAGTTCGAGACCGGACTCCTGGCCCGTCAGGCGCAGGGTTCCGTCACCGCCTACATCGACAACGAGACGATGCTCCTCTCGGCGACCACTGCCGGGAAGACCCCCAAGGAGCAGTTCGACTTCTTCCCCTTGACGATCGACGTCGAGGAGCGGATGTACGCCGTGGGCCAGATCCCCGGCTCGTTCTTCCGCAGCGAGGGTCGGCCCGGCGAGGACGCGATCCTCACCTGCCGGCTGATCGACCGGCCGCTGCGCCCCACCTTCAAGAAGGGGCTGCGCAACGAGGTCCAGGTCGTCATCACGGTGCTGGCGCTCGACCCCGACATGCCCTACGACGTGCTGGCGATCAACGCCGCGTCGCTGTCCACCCAGCTCTCCGGCCTGCCGTTCTCCGGCCCGGTCGGCGGCGTCCGGGTGGCGCTGATCGACGGCCAATGGGTGGCCTTCCCGACCCACACCCAGCTCGAGAACGCCGTCTTCGACATGGTGGTCGCGGGCCGCGTGACCGAGACCGGTGACGTCGCGATCATGATGGTCGAGGCCGAGGCCACCGAGCAGACCTTCTCCCTGGTTCGCTCCGGCGTCCAGGCGCCGACCGAAGAGGTCGTCGCCGGCGGCCTCGACGCGGCCAAGCCGTTCATCAAGCAGCTGTGCGAGGCGCAGCAGGAGATCGCCAACGTCGCCGCCAAGCCGGTGGCGGAGTTCCCGGTCTTCCTCGACTACGAGGACGACGCGTACGCCGCCGTCGAGTCCGCCGTGAGCGCCGAGACCGCCGAGGCGCTCATCATCGGCGGAAAGCAGGAGCGCGAGTCGCGGCTCGACGAGATCAAGGCCGGGCTGCTCGACAAGCTCTCCGGTGACTTCGAGGGTCGCGAGAAGGAGATCGGCGCGGCGTTCCGCTCGCTCAACAAGCAGCTGGTCCGCGAGCGGGTCCTGCGCGAGAAGGTTCGCATCGACGGTCGCGGCCTCGCCGACATCCGGCCGCTGCACGCCGAGGTCGGCGTCATCCCGCGGGTGCACGGCTCGGCCCTGTTCGAACGCGGCGAGACCCAGATCCTGGGTGTCACCACGCTCAACATGCTGACGCTCGAGCAGAAGCTCGACACACTCTCGCCGGAGAAGACGCGCCGCTACATGCACAAATACGTCTTCCCGCCGTTCTCGACCGGTGAGACCGGCCGCGTGGGCTCGCCCAAGCGCCGCGAGGTCGGCCACGGCGCGCTCGCTCGCCGCGCGATCCTGCCGGTGCTGCCGGACCGCCAGGAGTTCCCCTACGCGATCCGCCAGCTCTCGGAGGCGATGGGCTCCAACGGCTCCACGTCGATGGGCTCGGTCTGCGCGTCGACCCTGTCGCTGCTGCAGGCCGGCGTCCCGCTGAAGGCGCCGGTCGCGGGCATCGCGATGGGGCTGATCTCCGGTGAGGTCGACGGCCAGACTCAATACGTCGCTCTCACCGACATCCTCGGCGCCGAGGACGCCTTCGGCGACATGGACTTCAAGGTCGCCGGCACCAGCGAGTTCGTCACCGCGCTCCAGCTCGACACCAAGCTGGACGGAATCCCGGCCGACATCCTCGCCTCGGCGCTCAACCAGGCGTTCGACGCCCGGATGACGATCCTCGGGGTGATGGCCGAGGCCATCAGCGCCCCCGAGGAGATGTCTCAGTACGCGCCGCGGATCATCTCGATCCAGGTGCCCGTCGACAAGATCGGCGAGGTGATCGGGCCCAAGGGCAAGGTCATCAACCAGATCCAGGACGACACCGGCGCGACACTGTCCATCGAGGACGACGGCACGGTCTACATCGGTGCGACCAACGGCGAGGCAGCCGAGGCCGCGCGCGCCGCGGTCAACGCGATCGCCAACCCGACGATGCCCGAGATCGGCGAGCGCTACCTCGGCACCGTGGTGAAGACGACCAACTTCGGCGCCTTCGTCTCGCTGCTGCCCGGCAAGGACGGCCTGCTGCACATCAGCAAGCTGCGCCCGCTGGCCGGCGGCAAGCGGGTCGAGAACGTCGAGGACGTCGTCTCGGTGGGCCAGAAGATCCAGGTCCAGATCGCCGAGATCGACGACCGCGGCAAGCTGTCGCTGATCCCGGTCGTCGACGAGTCCGAGGGCGAGGCGTCCTCGGACGCCCCCGCCGAGACCGCCGACGTCGAGGTCTGACGCTGACCCCATCCCGTCGAGTCGGCTCTACCCGTCATGGGTAGGGCCGCCTCGGCGCGGGGTCCCGCGACGACCCAGAAGGTCGGCACCACGCGGACCCTGCAGACGGTGACCGACGGCGACGGCCAGGTCACCTCGCGCGTCCGCCGTACCGTCCTCCCCGGCGGGCTCCGCGTCATCACCGAGCAGCTGACCGGCGTCCGGTCGGCCAGCATCGGGGTCTGGGTCGGCGTGGGCTCGCGCGACGAGTCGGCCACCCTGCATGGTTGCTCGCACTTCCTCGAGCACCTGCTCTTCAAGGGCACCAGCGAGCGGTCCGCGCTGGACATCTCGATCGCGCTCGACGCGGTCGGCGGCGAGTTCAACGCGTTCACCGCCAAGGAGTACACCTGCTTCCACGCCAGGGTCCTCGACGAGGACCTCGGGCTGGCCGTCGACGTGCTCGGCGACATGATCACCTCGTCCCTGCTCACGCCCGAGGACGTCGAGGCCGAGCGCGACGTGATCCTCGACGAGATCGCGATGCACGACGACGACCCCGACGACGTCGTGCACAACCTGTTCGCCGAGCAGGCCTACGGACCGCAGACGCCGCTCGGACGCCCGATCGCCGGCACCGTCGGCTCGATCGAGACCATCACCCGCGCCCAGGTCGCCCGGTTCCACCAGCGGCACTATCGGCCCGCAAACATGGTCGTCGCCGCCGCTGGCAACCTCGACCACGCCGAGGTGGTCCGGAAGGTGCGTGCGGCATTTGGCCGGCGGGGCTGGCTGCGCGGAGACGAGCCGCCGGTGCCGCCGCGGCACGGCGGCCGAAGGGTCCGCGTGCATCCCGGGATGGTCGAGGCGACCCGCCCGTTCGAGCAGGTGAACCTGGTCCTCGGCATGGAGGGCGTGCACCGCAACGACGACCGCCGGTTCGCCCTCGGCGTGCTCAACACCGCCCTCGGCGGGGGTACGTCGTCACGGCTGTTCCAGGAGGTCCGAGAGCGCCGCGGGCTGGCGTACTCCGTCTTCTCGTTCGCCAGCCACCACGCCGACTCCGGCCTGGTCGGGGTGTCGGTGGGCTGCCTGCCCAACAAGCTCGACGAGGTGCTCGCCGTGGTGCGCACCGAGCTGTCCAGGGTCGCCGCGCACGGCATCACCGAGGAAGAGCTGGTGCGCGGCCAGGGCCAGCTGCGCGGGGGACTGGTGCTCGGCCTGGAGGACTCCAGCTCCCGGATGTCGCGGATCGGCAAGGCCGAGCTGGTCCACGACGAGCTGCTCGGCATCGACGAGGTGATGGACCGGATCGCGTCCGTCAGTCTCGACCAGGTGCGTGCGGTGGCCGGCCAGGTGTTCGGCAAGCCCGAGATCCTCGCGATCGTCGGACCCAGCTGATCGGGAGTCTCCGAGGAACGAGGAGAGTCCCGATCGATGGTGGTTGAGCAGCGACCGCGGCCGAGCTTGCTCGGGCGCGACGGAGCGTGTCGAAACCTCGCAAGTCGGGGCTGGGACTAGCGCCGGACCAGCGCCACCATCCCGGCACAGGCGGCGGCCCAGAGGACGCTGGTGAAGGTGCCGATGATGAACCGCTCCGTGGTGCCGCTCCGGCCCTGGTCGTGGCGGAGGTCGGGGAAGCGGCCGACACCCTTGAGCGCCAGCACGACGGCGACTCCCTCCGGGAAGCCGGCCGCGAGGCCGGCGAAGACCGCCAGCCGCTCCAGGGCACCGATCCAGGCGCCGCCGCGCAGCACCTCGCCGGCGCCACCGGCTCGATCCAGCGACTCGCCGCCGGGCGCGGCGGCGGCCCGCTCTGAGTTGTCGACGAAGGCGAAGACGCGGGTGGTGATCGGCCCACCGCCCACGACTGCCAGCAGCCCGGCGATCGTGACCAGGACGGTGACCGCGACCCGGCCGTCGGCCACGTCGTCCGCCACGGCCGCGACCACCGCGGCAGCGGCCAGCAGCGCCAGCGAGACCGGCGTCCAGATCGCGCGACCCGCCCGGGTCCAGCCGAGGCTGGCTGCGATCAGCGCGAACCCGAGCAGCGCAAGGACGAGCTGGGTGGTGTTGTCCGCGCTCATGGGGTCCTCCCGTCGGCGCCATCGTCCAGCAGCCCGCGGGTGAGGTCGGTGACCAGCTCACGCGCGCGTCGGCCCTCGACGATCCCGGCGGCCTGGGCGCGTTGGCTGACTGCGGACTGGGTGATGCCGAGCCGCTTCGCGGCCTCTTCGTACGTCGCCCCGGCGTCGACGAGGTCGGCCACCTCCCAGCCGCCGGACGTACGCCGGCCCAGCACCGCAGCCCACAGCCACAGCGTCGTCTCCAGGGCGCGGGTGCCGGGGTCGTCGCCCGTCACCCGCAGCCGCCAGGGCGCGGACTTGGCTCCGGTGACGGCGTCCCGAGCGTGGTGAAAGGCGGGGCCGCGGCCGGCCCTGGTGCTCTCCGGCAGCGGCTGCTCGACCTCGCCGATGCCGATGCCGATGCTCCAGGTGTCCTCGCGCAGCAACCGCTCGGCCACGAGGGCGAGTGCAGCGGGGTCGTCGAGCACACCCTGGAACTCGTCACCGGCCGTGCGCTCGAACGGGCGCAGCATCCCGACGTCGGCGAGCGTGGACAGGGTGGCGGGGACCCGGTCGGTGGCGGCCGACTTGGTGGAGCCGCGCTGGTCCACGGTGAAGACTGCGGCGCGCATCGTCCCGACTCCCGTTCCCGAACTTCAGACTCTGACCTTCAGTCACCATACATCAGGAAATAGTCTAATGTCAGTTCGAATCAGGAAATAGCCTTCATCGGCGACCGATGATGCCGACGACAGCGGGCGTCTTCTGCTCGACCACCGAGATCCGGAAGCCGGCCCGCTGGAGCGCGGCCGACGCCTTCTCGATCATGATCGGGACCTGGTCGGCACGCGAGGCGTCGTAGAAGAGGTGCACCGAGCCGCCGGGCAGCACCCGCTCGTGCAGCAGCGCGACCTCGTCGGCACACTCGCGCACCCAGAACAGGTTGACGTTGAAGGCGAAGACCTTCGTGAGCCGCTTCACCGGCACCCGCAGGGTGGCCAGGTCGATCTGGCGCACCGTGAGCCGGCCTGCCTCGATGAACTTCGCGCAGCGGCGCTTGGTGCGGTCGACGCCCGACTCGGAGCGGTCGATCGCGAACAGCTTGCCGCCCACCAGCCTCGAGCAGATCAGCTCGGCGGCGGCCCCGGCCCCGCAGCCGATCTCGAGGAGGTGGTCGTTCGGCTGGACGTCCATGAAGTCCACGGCCCACCTGATCCGGGCCGGGATCGTCTGCACCGCCATGACTCCACCCTGCCAGACACGAGAGTGCCGGTAGGTTCTCCCGCGTGACGGCGGTACGACGGGTCGGGGTGCTCGGAGCCCGAGGCAAGGTCGGCAGCGAGGTGTGTCACGCGGTCGACGCCGCGGACGACCTCGAGCTCGTCGCCGCCCTCGATGTCGACGACGAGCTCGACGCTCTGGTCGCCTCCGACGCGCAGGCGGTCGTCGACTTCACCCACCCCGATGCGGTCATGGACAACCTCGAGTTCTGTATCGACCACGGCATCCATGCCGTGGTGGGCACGACCGGATTCGACGCCGACCGGTTCGCGACGGTGGAGCGGTGGTTGGCCGACGCCCCGCAGACCGGGGTCCTGGTCGCGCCCAACTTCTCGATCGGCGCGGTGCTGATGATGAGGTTCGCGGTCGCGGCCGCGCCGTTCTACGAGTCGGTCGAGGTGATCGAGCTGCACCACCCGGACAAGGCGGACGCACCGTCCGGGACCGCGCGGCGGACCGCCGAGCTGATCGCGGCCGCCCGGCGCGAGGCAGGCCTCGGGCCGGTCCCCGACGCGACCAGCACCGCTCTGGACGGTGCCCGGGGCGCCGACGTGGACGGGATCCGGGTGCACGGCCTGCGCGTGCGGGGCCTGGTGGCGCACCAGGAGGTGCTCCTGGGCAGCCCGGGGGAGACGCTGACGATCCGGCACGACTCGCTGGACCGGACCTCGTTCACCCCGGGCGTGCTGACCGCGCTGCGCGCGATCGGCGACCGGCCGGGACTCACCGTGGGCCTCGAGCACGTGCTCGACCTGGACTAGTGTCCTGTCAGCGAGATCCGCACACTAACTCCGCGGCCCAGGCACGCACCTGGCGGCGTTGCCGACGCTTCGAAGACGCCCAGTCTGCGTGCGCGACGGCGCCTTGCCAGGCACGCAACTGGACCACGGTTTTAGCGCACGCATCTCGCTGACAGGACACTAGGCCGAGCCCGCACTTTTGCACGTTCGTGCAATGCAGGTTCTTGCGAATCTCTCGTGCTACCCCGCGGTAGCGACCGTCGGGCAGCCTGCCGGTAGGACTCGCCCGACTCGGGGCGTGCGAGATGAAGAGGTCAACCATGCACAGACGTACCGCGCCTATCTGGGGCGCCGCCACCGCCGCGATTCTCATAGCAGGACTCCTCGGCGCACAGGCCCCCACCGCCAACGCAGGGCCCAAGGCCGGCACCGCCGATCGGACCGACCCACAGGGCAAGGTCGTCGCCGGCGCCGTCAAGGCGCTGCGCCAGCACGCCACCGAGGCCCGGCTCACCCGCGGCCAGTCGTTCCGCGCGACCGACACCGTCCTCGACCGCTCCGGCGCCACGCATGTCCGGATGAACCGCTCCTACCGGGGCCTTCCGGTCGTGGGCGGCGACCTGGTGGTCCACCGGGCCGTCGATGGCGCCTGGGCAGGTGTCAGCCAGACCCTCTCCCGGCCGCTGCGGATGAGCACCGCCCCGTCACTGTCGAAGGCCTCGGCCACCGCCCGCGCACTCAAGGTCACGAGGACGACGCGTGGCATCAGCGGGTTCCGCAGCTGCGGGCACGCCGCGCCTGGTCGTGGACACCATCGGCCACCGCCCGCGCCTGGCCTGGGCGGTCGGCACCGCCGGTCGGCACAAGGACGGCACGCCGAGCCGGATGACGTCGTACGTCGACGCCCGGACCGGCGCGGTGCTGCGTCGTGAGGAGGGCATCGAGACCGTCGACGGCTCCGGCCAGAGCCTCTACAGCGGCACCGTCCCGCTGCAGGTGACCCAGTCGGGGTCGACCTACCAGCTCAAGGACCCGACGCGGGGCAACACCTACACGACCGACATGAACAACGCCACCGACTCGCCCCTGTGCCAGTTCTTCGGCTACGGCTGCAAGGCCGGCACGACCTACACCAGCTCGACGACGACGTTCGGCAACGGAACGATGAGCAACCGCGCCTCGGCCGGCGTCGACGCGCAGTACGGCACCAACGTGACCTGGGACTACTACCAGCAGGTGCACGGCCGGAACGGCATCTTCGGCAACGGCACCGGGTCCTACAACCGCACCCACTACGGCACCAACTACGTCAACGCCTTCTGGGACGGCACCAAGATGACCTACGGCGACGGTGACGGCGTCAACTACGGACCGCTCGTGTCGCTCGACGTGGCCGGCCACGAGATGTCGCACGGCGTCACCGAGAACACCGCGGGGCTGACCTACTCCGGTGAGTCCGGTGGCCTCAACGAGGCGACCTCGGACATCTTCGGCACCATGGTGGAGTTCTTCGCGGCCAATGCGAACGACCCGGCCGACTACCTGATCGGTGAGGAGTTCGACCTCGCGAACCACGCCGGCTTCCGCCGGATGGACAATCCGATCGCGGACGGTTCGTCGCCGAACTGCTGGAGCACGAACACCAAGAACCTCGACGTGCACTACTCGTCGGGGGTCGGCAACCACTTCTTCTACCTGCTGGCCGAGGGCTCGGGCGCCAAGACGATCAACGGCACCGCGCACAACTCCCCGACCTGCAACGGCTCGACGGTCACGGGCATCGGCCGGGACGCCGCGCAGCGGATCTGGTTCCGGGCGCTGACGGTCTACATGACCTCGGGTACGACGTACTCGCAGGCCAGGACCGCCACGCTGAACGCTGCCCGCGACCTGTTCGGCACCGGGTCCACGCAGTACAACACCGTGGCCGCTGCCTGGAGCGCCGTCAGCGTCGGCTAGCCACCCTGGCCGGGCTCACGTCAGCAAGGTGTGCAGGCGGACCTGCTTCATCCGTATGTCGCCGGTGTCGTCGACCTGGAGCTCGCGGTGTGCGGTGTCCGCTGCCCAGCCGGCGTCGAAGAGGAAGGAGCGCATCGCGTCGTCGCCGGCCGGCACCCAGGTCACCGCCCGGGTGAACCGGTCGGCGGTCATGGTGTCCGCCGCGGCCTGGAGCAGGCGTGAGCCGTGGCCGCGGCCGCGCTCGCCGGGGTCGACGGTGAGCTCGCGCAACTCGGCGTCCGAGACCGGGTCGCAGTCCGGGTCGGCGGCCGGGCCGGTGATGACGAACCCGCACACCCGGTTGCGCTCGAGTGCCACCAGCACCCGGTTGCGGGCGTCGCCGGGGGTGGTCAGCGACTGACGCCAGGCAGCGGCCGCCGCCTCCTCCGCCTCGGGCCCGGACGGGATGGCCTCGGCCGGCACCAGGTCGGCGTACAGGCTGGGCCAGGTCCGCAGCTGGACGGCCGTGATCGCCTCGGCGTCGTCGGCCCACGCGACGCGCACGGACACGTCGGCGCCCGCAGTGGTCATGGCCGCCATCCTGTCAGTCGGGGGCTCGGCGCCAGTCAGGTGCGCGCCGTGGCCGGAACGGTGAGCCCGGCCACGGCGGCCGCCACCGCCGAGCGCCAGGCCTGCTCCTCCTGCCCGGCCGGCAGCAGCCGCATGATCGCGCCCCGGAGCTCGAGGTTGCCGAGGCCCTCGCACATCGCTTGGAAGGTGATCACCGCATCGGTCAGCGAGACGCTAAGCAGGCCCGCCTCTTCGAGCCGCGCGACCTTGCGGGTCAGGCGGTCGAGGGCGTCCCCGCGAGCCTCCAACACCTCCGGCCCGGGCTCGAACTCGGGCAGTACCCGCTGGAACCCGATCCGGAACAGGGCGGGATGCTCGATGACCATGCGCCGGAAGACGGTGACGGACGCGTCGACCAGGTCGGCCCTCGGGTCGTCGGTCTCCTGCTGCTCATCGAGACCCTGGGTCAGCAGCTCGTAGGCGCGCACGCCCATCGCATCGACGAGAAGGCTCTCGCGCGAACCGAACAGGCTGTACACCGCGCGGGTCGTTGTCCCCACAGCCTCGGCCACAGCCCGGACCGAGACGCCGTCCGCGCCGCGCTCGTCGAACATGCGCTCCGCCGCCGCGCGCAGCGCTTCGCGGGTCTGGTCGTCGTGCTCACGTGGTCGTCCCATGGGCTTGACAGAGTATCATCACATGTTACGTTACATGTTCCGAAACCTGTGACGAAACGAGGTGCGTGATGAGTGAGCAGCGGTACCGGGAGGCCGAAGCGAGGCTGCACGAGATGGCGGAACTCCGGGCCGAGGAGGTGTGGGTGGACCTCCCGAGCATCGGCTGCCGAGCCAGGGTCCTGGTCGCAGGCGAGCCGGATGGCGACCCGATCCTGTTCCTGACCGGCGGCCCCGACGGAGGAGGCAGCACGTGGTCGTTCGCCGCGGCCCGGCTGACCGGGGTGCGAGCGCTGCTGCTCGACCGGCCCGGCACCGGGCTGAGCCCGCGGCCGCCCGACCTCCCGGACGCGGCCAGCCTCGCCACGTACGTCGCCGACCTGACCAAGGACGTCCTGGATGCCCTCGCCGTCGACCGGGCCACGCTGGTGGGCTGCTCCTTCGGCGGCTACTCGGCTTTGCGCTCCGCTGGCTCACACCCCGACCGAGTGACAGGCGTCTATCTGGCCGGGTGCCCGGCATTTGTACCGGGCTGGACACCACCAGGCTTCTTCACGGCGCTGCGCACTCCGGTGCTCGGGCGGCTGATCCCGCGCTTGCCGGCCTCCCGCCCGGGGGCACGCATGTCCCTGAAGATGCTGGGTCACCAGCGCTCGCTGGCCGAGGGGCGGCTCCCCGACAGCCTCGTCGACTGGGTAACCGCCTGGCAGGCCCACACGGCCACGATGCCGAACGACGCCGCGATGATCCGCAGCTGCGGCAGCTGGCTCGGCGGCTTTGACGCGAGCCTCGACCTGGACCCCCGAAGTCTTGCGCGGGTTTCGGCGCCCTGCCACGTATTGGTCGGCACCGACGACGTCGTGGGCGGCGCGGCCGTGGCAGAGAGGCTGGCGTCGCTCCTTCCGACAGCCACCGTCGAGGTGTGGGACGGCGCGGGCCACCTGCCCTGGTACGACGCCCCCGCGCGGTTCGCTGACAGCTTCGCGGCGTTCAGGAGCTCGACATCCGACCGGGGCCGTGCTGACTCACTCTGACATCCGCCGCTCGCCGCCACCCAGCTCCTCGCTAGGGTCGATCAGATGGAGATCCGCAACCTCGGTGCCAGCGGCCTGAAAATCTCGGCCATCAGCTACGGAAACTGGCTCACGCACGGGAGTCAGGTCGAAGAGGACGCTGCGCTTGCCTGCGTCCGCCAGGCCCTCGACGAGGGCATCACCACCTTCGACACCGCCGACGTCTACGCCGATACCAAGGCCGAGAGCGTGCTCGGCAAGGCGCTGGCGGGGGAGCGGCGCGACGGGCTGGAGATCTTCACGAAGGTCTACTGGCCGACCAGCCCCGGTGGGCCCAACGACCACGGGTTGTCCCGCAAGCGGATCCTCACCGGCATCGACGGCTCGCTGCGCCGGCTCGGCACCGACTACGTCGACCTCTACCAGGCGCACCGCTACGACCACGAGACGCCGATCGAGGAGACGATGGAGGCCTTCGCCGACGTCGTACGAGCCGGCAAGGCGCTCTACATCGGGGTCTCGGAGTGGCGCGCGGAGGAGATCCGCGCCGCGCACGAACTGGCGCGCGAGCTGCACATCCCCCTGGTCTCCAACCAGCCGCAGTACAACATGTTGTGGCGGGTGATCGAGGCCGAGGTCGTCCCGAGCTGCGAGGAGCTCGGCATGGGCCAGATCGTCTGGTCGCCGATCGCGCAGGGCGCGCTGACCGGCAAGTACCAGCCGGGTCAGGCCGCTCCAGAGGGGTCGCGGGCCACCGACGACAAGGGTGGCTCCGACATGATCAGGCGCTGGCTCCAGGACGACGTCCTCGAGCGGATCCAAAAGCTGAAGCCGATCGCCGACGAGGCCGGGCTGAGCATGGCCCAGCTGGCGGTCGCCTGGGTGCTGCAAAACCCCAACGTCTCCTCGGCGATCATCGGCGCCAGCCGGCCCGAGCAGGTCACCGAGAACGTCAAGGCCGCCGGCGTGAAGCTGGACAGCGCCCTGTTGGAGAAGATCGACGGAGTCCTCGGGGACGTCATCCAGCGCGATCCGGCGAAGACCCAGTCACCGAAGCGCCGCGACTTCTAGACCGCCGATTCGTCTGCGGTGTGACCGGCAGCTGGACGCGTCGGGGCCGCAGACGAATCGGTGGTGGTGTGAATGCCCAGCGCCGCGGCGCCAGCGGTCGCCAGGACCAGGCCGAGGGCCACGGCAGGCCACCACCCGTCGCGTACGCCGTCGCCCAGCAGCGCGACGCCGACCGCGGCCGGGACGAAGGTCTGCGCCACGATCAGGGACGCGGTGGTCGAGGGCACGGCGGCCCGATGCATGCCGAGTGAGTAGAGCCAGAACGCCACCAGGCTGAACGACGGGACCGCGAGCGCGGCGATCACGACCATCGCGTCCACCGGCGTCCCGATCCCGCGCACCGAGATCGCCGAGCCGGCGTACCCCAGGCCGGCGAGCAGGCCGAGCAGCGGGCCCGGCAGGTGTCGTCCGCCCGTGGAGGCCAGGGCGAGCGCGGCCACGCCGACCCACAGGGCGCCCACGAACGGGGTCGTGGTGACGGGTTCGCCGGGCTTGCCGGCGCCGAGCGACAGGAGGACGAGCCCGCACGTCACGACGACGATCGCCAGCCAGCCGGCCCGGTGCAGACGGTCCTCCACTCGGTGCGACGCGATCGCGGTCACCGGCAGCGACATCGCGACGAGAGCCTGGGCCAGGTAGAGCGGCAGCAGCCAGATCGCGGCGGCGTGCAGCACGAAGCCCACGAGGTAGGCCGCGACGACCAGCATGGTCCGGACGTCGCGGACCGAGCGGACGACGAAGCCCCACAGGCCGTCGGGTGACGACTCGAAGCCCCGGACGGCCTTGGCCTGAACGACGGCCGCGACACCGAAGATCGTCGCCGAGACGAGTCCCAGCAGGATCCCGAGGGCCGTCATGGGCAGCTCATCGGTAGTGCTCGGGGAGCTCCTGACCGATCTTCACCTTGGGCTTGGGCAGCCGCATGAACTTCATCTGCATCGCCCGGGTGACCGCGTAGTAGGTCGTGCCCTTTGTCGGAGCCTCGGGGAACCGCGCGGCAAGCTGTCGGCGCAGCCGGAACCTCAGCATGAGCATGTCCAGGATGACGAGCAGGATCGAGCCGAACAGCAGCGCGTTGCCGAAGCTCGCGAGAGCGGCGTTGCCGGAGTAGCCGAGCACCATGGTGACCACCAGCAGCGGGATGAGCAGCTCGATGAAGCTGAACCGGCTGTCCACGAAGTCCCGGATGAAGCGACGCACCGGGCCCTTGTCGCGGGCCAGCAGGTACTTCTCCTCGCCGGCCTTCATCCCTTGGCGCACCCGCTGGCTGGACTCGCTCTTGGTCGCGCGCTGCGCAGCCGCCTGCTCGCGGCGGGTGCGGGGCACCTTGGCCTTGGCCAGGCGCGCGGCCTCGGCCTCCTTGCGGGTGGGCGTGGGACGCCCCTTTCCGCCCGGCTTGGGGGTCAACTCCGGAGGGGCGGTCTCCTGCTTGGTACGACGGAACACGTGCGCCTTCAGCCTCGGTTGTGTCTCTCGGACGAGCGGTAGCACCGAGCCTACCGGCGCCTTGCCGTGCGGCCGTAGGGTGATGACACCTGCACCTGACCAGCGACTGCACCGAGAGGGACCCGACCGCATGAGCCTGATGAAGCGGATCAGCCTGATCTTCCGGTCGAAGGCCAACAAGGCCCTCGACCGCGCCGAGGACCCGCGCGAGACCCTCGACTACAGCTACCAGCGGCAGCTCGACCTGCTCTCGAAGGTGCGCCGTGGCGTCGCGGACGTCGCGACGAGCCGCAAGCGGGTCGAGCTCCAGGTCACCCAGCTCCAGCAGTCCGAGTCGAAGCTGCAGGCTCAGGCCGAGAAGTCGCTGCAGATGAACCGAGAGGACCTCGCCCGCGAGGCGCTCACCCGCAAGTCGGCGCTCGCCACCCAGATCAGCGACCTCAAGACCCAGCACGCTCAGCTGCTCGGCGAGGAGGAGAAGCTCACGCTGGCCCAGCAGCGCCTCCAGGCGAAGGTCGAGTCCTTCCGGACCCGCAAGGAGACGATCAAGGCGACCTACACCGCGGCCGAGGCGCAGACGCGGATCAACGAGGCGATGTCGGGCATCGGCGAGGAGATGGGCGACGTCGGGCTGGCCATCCAGCGGGCCGAGGACAAGACCGCACAGATGCAGGCCCGGGCCGGTGCCATCGACGAGCTCATCGCCTCCGGCGCTCTCGACGACGCCAGCGCGATCAACAGTGGCGACGACATCACCCGGGAGCTGGAGTCGATGAGCTCGCAGGCCGACGTCGAGGCCGAGCTCGCCCGGCTCAAGGGGCTCAGCGCCCCACAGGCTCCGGAGGCCATCGAAGCCGCACCCGATCCGGGTGAGATCCTCGCGGACGAGCCTGAGAAGCAGGAGTCGGTCTCGGACGCCAGCAAGGACGGTCAGCCGTGATCATTCGCATCCTGGGCGAGGGCCAGTACGACGTCGCGGACCACGCGTTGGACCGTCTCAACGAGCTCGACGCCACGCTCGAGGCCGCCGTCGAGGCGGGCGACGAGGGGGCGTTCGGCCCCGCGCTCACCGGACTGCTCGACGGCGTACGCACCGCGGGCGTGGCCCACCCGGCCGACAGCCTCGACGAGTCCGACCTGATCCTCCCACCGTCCGACGCGACCATCGACGAGGTGCGCCAGATGCTCAACGAGGACGGCCTGATCCCGGGCTGACGGCCGAAGGCCGTCAAACGCCGACCCGGCAGTCCTGCTGCCCGCGCCGAAGGCCCGCGTCGAGCAGAGCTGCCGGGTCGGCGCACGTGGCAACCAAGGTGACGTGCAAAGCCCTCTTGACCACAGACTGCGCACAGCGCGACCGCAGGTCGCGCTTGGATGGGCGCGACAAACTGGAGGCATGGCACGCTCTCGGTTCGTCGGTGACGCTGGGCTCACCCTCCGCATGACGACGGTGATGTTCCTGCTCGGTGCGTTGTTCGTGGTGCTCGTGGTCGGGCTCGCCTACGCCGTGGGCGGCGGGCTCGGGATCCTGATCGGATTGGGCGGCATCGGCGTCGCGGTCTACCAGTGGGCGAATTCCGACAAGGTGGCGATGCGGGCGATGCGCGCCCGCGAGGTGACTCCGGAGGAGGCACCAGAGCTGCATGGCGTGATCGACCGGCTCTGCGCACTCGCCGACATGCCCAAGCCACGGGTCGGCATCGCCGACACCCCGGTGCCCAACGCGTTCGCGACCGGCCGCTCACCCGACCGCGCCGTGGTCTGCGTGACCACCGGCATCCTCGGCATGCTCACCGCGGAGGAGATGGAGGGGGTGCTTGCCCACGAGCTCTCCCACGTCGCGCACCGCGACGTCCTGGTCATGACGGTCGCCTCCAGCGCCGGCATCGCCGCAGGGATGCTCACCCACGGTGCGCAGTACGGCGGGCTCGGGTTCTTCGGTCGTCGGGGCGGCAACAGCAACGGCGTGCCGGTCTGGCTGGTCGTGCTGCTGGTCAGCCTGCTCGTCTACGCCGTCAGCTTCGTGCTGCTGCGGCTGCTCTCGCGTTACCGCGAGCTCGCCGCCGACCGCGCCGGGGCCTACCTCACGTTGCGGCCGGACGCCTTGGCCAGCGCGCTGCAGAAGATCACCGGTGGCATCAACCAGATCCCGCAGCGCGACCTGCGCGAGGTCGCAGCCGCCAGCGCACTGTGCATCGCGCCCGCGGTCAACGGCGTCTCGCTGCGAACCCTCACCGCGACCCACCCCCCGCTCGAGCAGCGGCTCGAGCAGCTGGCCCGGATCCAGGCCGAGCTCAGCCGGCCCACCGCCTGACGTGGGCCTCTGGGAGACCATCACGGGCCGCAGCCGGCCCAAGCCTGCCAATCTCGACGCGCTCTTCCTGGTGCCGAGCGCCGCGATCACGCTCCAGACCGCGGCCGGACTGACCCCGACCGGAGATGGATCGGTCTGCTACCGGGCGGCCACGGGGGCCGGGTTCCACGAGGCGCAGGACGAGGTGGTCGCGCTGCTCCGCGGGGCGGCGAACGCCCCGGAGGTCCAGACCAGCACCGACGCGTTCGGGTTCACCTGGTTGCAGGTGCACCGTGATCCCGACGACACCGGCGGGCTGTGCACCGACCTCCACGCCGTCAACACCACGCTCGAGAGCGCGGGGTTCGGACCGGGGTTGCTCTGCTCGGTGGTTCCGTTCGCCGACCCCTCCGGGCGCCGCGTGGGACTGGTGTACCTGTACAAGAAGGGCAGCTTCTACCCGTTCGCGCCAACCGGACCGCAGGTGCGCGACAACCTGCTCGAGCTCCAGGTGCGCGACGCGCTCCGCGCCGAGCTCCCGATCGAGCCGGAACTGTCGAGCTGGCTCGCCTTGTGGGGCGCTCCAGGGCTCTGATCTGGGGTCTGCCGGCGGTCCCCGGCGTGCAAATACGTGACAAAGCCGTTCAGCCACATGGAAACACCCCCCACCGTATTCTGGGCGGGTGGTTCAGGTGGAGAACGTCGTCGAACAACGCCGGGTGGCTGACATCACGGCGCACGACGTCATGCGCCACCGGCCGCGCGGACGGGAGCTGGCTCCCATCGTGGAGCTGGCCGCACGTGCCTGCGGTGTCTCCAAGGCAGGTGTCACGCTGCTGACCGAGGATGGCCAGCAGCACCATCTCGTCGCCGTGGGCTACGACCACGTCCCTTTCGACGACTCGCTGGCCGCTGCCGTGATGTCCGACGACAGGCCGTTCCTCACCTTGCCGGACGCCGGTGAGGATGGGCGGTTCCAGGACAACCCCCTGGTCAACGGCGGCATTGCGGCGGCACGGTTCTACGCCGGCTGCAAGCTGGTCTCCCGCGCCGGCCTGACCATCGGCTGTCTGTACGTCTTCGACGACTTGTCGCAGGTTCCGTTGCCGACCCAGGTGGACGCCCTCTCGAGCCTGGCCGAACGCATCGTCGACACCTTCGAACTGGCCATCCGCACCCGGGAGCTGGTGATCAGCCTGGCGGAGGTCGAGGCGATGAGAAGCGAGCTGGCTCGGTCCAACGAGCGGTTGTCCTCGTTCGCTGGCCAGGTCAGTCACGACCTGAAGACCCCGCTCACCACGGTGTCGCTGTCGCTCTCGCTGATCCGTGAGCAGCTCGAGGACGGTGAGCTCGGCCCCGAGTCGATCATGCTGCTGGACAAGGCGATCAAAGGCTCCTCCCGGATGGCCGACCTCATCGACGACGTGCTGGACTTCGCCCGCCTGGGCGGAAGCCTCAAGGTCACCGAGGTCGACGTCGGCATCGTGATCGGGGAGGTGCTCGAGGACCTTGCGCCCGACCTGGCCGACATGACCGTGAAGGTCGACACGCTGCCTGTCGTCCTCGGCGACCGAGAACAGCTCCGATCGGTGCTGCAGAACCTGGTCAGCAACGCAGCCAAGCACCGCGATCCCAACCGTGCCCTGCGGGTGCACGTCGACGCGCGGCATGTGCAACGAGCCTGGCGCATCCAGATCACCGACAACGGCCGCGGCGTACCGGCCCCGGATCGCGCACGGGTCTTCGACCGGTTGGCGCGGGTCGACGCGTCGGTCGACGGGTCGGGCATCGGCCTGGCCACGTGCCGCCGGATCGTCGGAGCCCACGGCGGCCGGATCGGCATCGACCCGACCGTCACCGAGGGCGCCCGCTTCTGGTTCGAGCTGCCGGACTGATCCTCAGCGGCGCGTGGTGACTTTCGCCGCCGAAGCGCGGCCGTCTTCTTCGGCTTGCCATCGCCGGAGAGTGGCCGGAAACGTCAGCACCAGGCCGAGGCAAACCCCGACCACCGCACCAAGGGTGTTCGCCGCGATGTCCCGCTCGTCGGGGACCCGGCCCGGGATCGACCGCTGCGCGGTCTCGATCAGCGAGGTCATCGTGAGCGCCGCGGCGACGGCCAGCCACCAGAGCCGAGTGCCGAACAACAGCAGGAGGAACAGTCCGACCGGGACGAACAGCCCGACGTTGGCGAGGTACTCGGCCCGGTCATAGGTGAGCCAGGACAGCCGCTCGTGCGCCTGCAGCCGGGCCAGTACCCGCAGCACGAGATCGCTCTGTGTCGGCGCGTTCGGGCCCGGCGTGAGCGTCACCCAGCCGACGAACGCCAGATAGACCAACGTCACGAAGCTCAGGAACGGGTGGCGGTGCAACACCCGTCCAGTGTGCCGACCGGCTGGTCACCGCGATCCCCACGGTGCCCTTGGATGCACAGCGACACTCGCTGCTCAACCACCGGCGCTGGGCTCAGCTCTCGGTGGTTGAGGAGGTTGCGCAGCAAACCGTCTCGAAACCACCCAAGCGGAGGCTGGAACCTGGCCCCCGTGGTCGCGACCCAGCCCCGACTTGCGAGGTTTCGACACGCGCGGTTGCGACCTCGTCCCTCGGTCGCACGCGCTGCTCAACCACCAGCGATCTGACCCGTCCTCGTTCCTCGGACGGCTCAGATCAGTCCCGGTGGGTCTTGCCCGGCAGCGCGAGCATCCGGTCGAGTGCGACCTTCGCCCACTTCTCGGTCTCCGCGTCGACCTGGATTTGGTTGACCACGGTCCCGTTGACCAGCGACTCCATCGCCCAGACGAAGTGGGGCAGGTCGATGCGGTTCATCGTGGTGCAGTAGCACACGGTCTTGTCGAGGAAGGTGATCTGCTTGTCCGGGTGTGCGGCGGCCAGTCGCTTGACCAGGTTGAGCTCGGTGCCGATCGCCCAGGCCGACCCGGCCGGAGCAGCCTCGATGGTCTGGATGATGAACTCGGTCGAGCCGACCAGGTCGGCCTTGAGCACCACGTCGTGCTTGCACTCGGGGTGCACCAGGATCTGGACGCCGGGGATGGCGGCCCGCAGCTCGTCGACGACCTCGGCGGAGAAGCGGCCGTGCACCGAGCAGTGGCCCTTCCAGAGGATCATCCGGGCGTCGCGGAGCTGGTCGACGGTCAGGCCCCCGTGTGGGCGGTGCGGGTCCCAGACCACGCAGTCGTCGAGGGTCAGCCCCATCTTGAGGACGGCCGTGTTGCGCCCGAGGTGCTGGTCGGGAAAGAAGAGCACCTTGCCGCCGCCGACCGCGTCCGGTTTCTGGGCGAAGGCCCACTCCAACGCGGTCTCGGCGTTGCTGGACGTGCAGACCGCGCCGCCGTTGCGGCCGCAGAACGCCTTGATGTCGGCGCTGGAGTTCATGTACGTCACCGGGACGACGTCCTGGGCGATCCCGGCCTCTTCCATGGCCTCCCAGGCGTCCTCGACCTGCCGGATCCGGGCCATGTCGGCCATCGAGCAGCCGGCCGCGAGGTCGGGCAGGATCACCTTCTGCTCCGGCGCGGTAAGGATGTCGGCCGACTCGGCCATGAAGTGGACGCCGCAGAAGACGATGAACTCCGCCTCGGGCCGGGCCGCAGCCTCGCTCGCCAGCTTGAACGAGTCGCCGGTGATGTCGGCGAACTCGATGACCTCGTCCCGCTGGTAGTGGTGGCCCAGCACGAACACCCTCGAGCCCAGCGCCTCCTTGGCCGCCCGGGCCCGGGCCACCAGGTCGGGGTCGGATGCCGCCGGCAGGTCTCCCGGGCACTCGACGCCGCGCTCGGAGCCGAGGTCGACACCCCGGCCGAGGGGGAGCAGCGGCAGGTCGACGGTGGTCATGTCCCGATCCTATTCGCGCTAGAGCAGGGCTAGAGCAGGGCACCATTGTGAACGTACGGCGCCGGGGGTTTCATCCCGCGCAGCGCGAGATAGCCCTCCTGGTGCAGCGCGAGCCGTGCGGTGAGGCCGATGTCGACCGCCCACGGGTTCGCCGCCGTCAGGTGCGGCACCAGCACCTCGCCCTCGGCGTCCGCGAGCACTGCCCAGAGCAGCCGTGCCGCCGTCCGCCGGTTGCTTGCGGCGAGCAGTTCGACCCGCTGGCCGGAGGTGTAGACGTAGCCGGACCCGGTGCTGGTGTCGGAGACCAGCAGCCGCCACCACGACAGCATCAGTGCGTGGTCGGGGCCGTGCGCGGCACCGCGGGTTCGGCGGTCGAGGGAGTCCATCAGCTCGATGTCGGCGGCCGACCCCTCCCGCACCTTCTCGACCAGCGGGATCGTCGTCCGGTCGACGGTGCCGGTCATGTACATCTGCGGGTGCAGGGTGAACCCGGCGTCCCAGTAGAGACGGACGGCCCTCGGGTCGTTGGACGCCGAGAGCATCCCGCGCAGGCAGCCGCGGCCGTGGTGGGTCGCCGCCTGGAGCAGCACCCGGCCGAGACCGCGGGCCTGCAGCCGCGGCCGCACCGCGAAGGTCGCCAGGCACCACATCAGCTCACGGGCGTACGACGTGGCGAACCCAGCCATCCCGGCCTCGTCCTCGGCGACCCAGCAACCGCCGGGGTCGGTCTCGAGGAAGTGAGCGGTCCGCTCGATCCAGACCGAGCTCCGGGCCGGCGACCGCAGCTCGGGCAGGGGCAGTCCGGGCCGGTGCGTGCGAACGTCGAGCTCGTAGAACCCCTCGGCACTGAGCCGCTCCGCAATCGGGACGTCGCCGTGGGTCATCGGCCGGATCACCCACTCGCCCGGACCGGTCTCACCGCTCATCGTCGGCTAACTTAGCCGCGTGCCGGACTTCGACCATGGCGTGGCCAGCGGCGAGGTCACGCACAGCTCGGTTCGGCTCTGGACGCACTACGACGGCCCCGGGCCGCTGCAGCTGACCGTGCGGGACCGCGATCGGGTCGTGGCCACCGTCGAGGTGGGTCAAGATCCCCGGCAGGAACATGTCTTCCGCGCGGTCGTGGGCGGACTCGAGCCGGATGTCCGGCACGACTACTCCTTCACGGCGGCCGACGGGAAGACGGCGGAAGGGAGTTTCCGGACCCTGCCGCCGGACGGGGTGCCGCTCCGCTTCGCCGTGGTCTCCTGCGCGAAGTACAACGCCGGCTTCTTCAACACCTACAAAGCGGTCGCGGCACGCGACGACTTGCACTTCGTGCTTCACCTCGGCGACTACGTCTACGAGGCGGGTCAGGTGCCGCGCGGCACGCAGACCCCGAGCGCCGACATCGGGCGCGCCTTCGAGCCGTTCCACGAGTGCCTGACCTACGACGACTACATGACGCGCTACCGGCAGTACCGCAGCGATCGGGACCTGCTGGCCCTGCACGCGCGGCACGCGGTCTGGCAGACGCTGGACGACCACGAGCTCGCCGACAACGCCTGGTGGGGAGGCTCCGAGGACCACCGCGAGGACACCGACGGGCCCTGGGCCGAGCGGGTGCACGGCGCCCTGCGGGCCTGGGAGTACTGGACGCCGAGCGCGGTACGCCCCAGCCGTGGCGAGCCGCTCTCGCGCACCTTCTCGGTCGGTGACCTGGTGCGGTTCGTGCTGCTCGAGACCCGACTGCACCGCGACGGCCGCGACGTACCGCCCGAGCGACGCAGTGCGCTCGGCCCCGACCAGCGCCGCTGGGTCGAGGAGGCACTGCGCGAGTCGCCCTGCACGTGGACCTTCGTGGCCTGCCCCTCGATGCTCTCGAGCATCCATCGCGAGGACCTGCCGGACGACGTCGCGGACGCGCTGCGCACGCTGAAGCTGCGACACCCGACCGAGCCGCGGCCCTACCACGACCGGTGGGACAGCTTCCCCGCCGAGCGGGACTGGCTGTACGCCGAGATGGGCGAGTCCACCTCCGAGGTGGTCGTGCTCAGCGGTGACGTGCACGTGGCCGTGGACGCCGACCTCGAGGCCGGCGGCCGGATCGTCGCCCACGAGTGGACGACGTCGTCGATCACCTCCCAGAACCTCGGGGACAAGCGGGGGTGGACCAAGAACGTCGAGTCGCTGCCGATCGTCGCCCACCTGGTCGAGACCTTCCCGGACCTGCACTGGGCAGACACGGACAGCCACGGCTTCCTCATCGTGGAGGTCGATGCAGGTTCCGCCTCCTGCGAGTGGTGGTCCCTCGACACGGTGCTCGAGCCGTCCGACGGTGCCGAGGTCGGCCATCGCGCCACGCTGACGCCCGGAGGCTGAGGTGCGGGTGCTCGTCGCCCCCGACAAGTTCGCGGGCACGCTCAGCGCCGTGGAGGCCGCCGATGCGATCGCCTCCGGCTGGCAGGGTGTCTCGCCCGACGACGACCTCGACCTGGCCCCGATGTCCGACGGCGGCCCGGGCTTCGTGGACGTGCTCCACGAGGCCCTCGGCGGGGAGCTGCTCGCCGTCACCGTGAGCGGGCCCCATGGCGCGCCGACGCCCGCGACCGTGCTGGTGGCCGGCGCCACGGCGTACGTCGAAAGTGCCCAGGCCTGCGGGCTGCACCTGACCGGCGGCGAAGGCGCCGAGACCGCGTCGACGTACGGCGTGGGCGAGCTGGTCGCGGCCGCCCTCGACGGGGGAGCCGCGACGATCGTGGTCGGGCTCGGCGGCAGCGGCAGCAACGACGGCGGAGCCGGCCTGCTGGCCGCGCTCGGCGCCACCGCCGACGTGCCGCTGGACCGCGGCGCGACGGGCCTCGACGGCGTGACCTCCGTCGACGTCGGCGCGGCCCGCGAGCGGGTCGGCGAGGTCAGGCTGGTCGCGGCCAGCGACGTCGACAACCCGCTGACCGGGCTGTTCGGTGCGAGCAAGGTGTTCGGGCCGCAGAAGGGGATTCCCGAGGAGCGGCTTCCAGTGGTCGACGGCTGGCTCGAGCAGTACGCCGCCGCGCTGGACCGTCGGCTGTCGCTGGAGCCGGGCGCCGGCGCGGCCGGTGGTCTCGGCTACGCGCTGCTGGTGCTCGGTGCCAACCGGGAGCCGGGCGTTGCCCTGGTCGCCGAGGCCGTGGGCCTGGCCGACCGCGCGCGGGGCGCCGACCTGGTGGTCACCGGTGAGGGTGCCTTCGACTTCTCCAGCCGGGCCGGCAAGGTGCCCTACGGAGTGGCCGCCATCGCCGAGCAGGCGCTGCGGCCCTGCGTCGTCGTGGCCGGCCAGGTGCTGGTCGGCTCTCGGGAGATGCGGGCATTGGGCGTCGAGTCGGCGTACTCCATGGTCGAGCTGGTCGGGAAGGAGCGCGCGTTCGGCGACCCGGCCGCGGCGCTGGCCGAGCTGGCCGGGCGAGTGGCCCGCACCTGGTCCCGGTGATGTCTCGCCGATGCCGCGGTGAAGCCGGGGAATAACCCCTCGTGTGGGAGACTTGGAGCCGGTAAGAGCCCGCGACAGACCTTTTGGGAGCCTGACCAGATGACCGAGCAGCTTGAGACGCCGCTTGAGACCGAGCGCCGCACCGACAGCATCAACCTGAGTCCGGTGGCGGCTGGCAAGGTGAAGAGCCTCCTCGAGCAGGAGGGCCGCGACGACCTCGCGCTGCGCATCTCCGTGCAGCCCGGTGGTTGCTCGGGGCTCCGTTACCAGCTCTTCTTCGACGAGCGCAGCCTCGACGGTGACGTCGTGACCGACTTCGACGGCGTGGCCGTGGTCGTGGACCGCATGAGCGTGCCCTACCTGAGTGGCGCGATGATCGACTTCGTCGACAGCATCGAGAAGCAGGGGTTCACGATCGACAACCCCAACGCCACCGGCTCGTGCGCTTGCGGCGACTCGTTCCACTGATCGCGACCGCGCCAGCGGGCGCGATCGTTGGTGGTTGAGCAGACCGTTCGACCGCGCTTGCGCGGGCGAAACCGGCCGTGTCGAAACCTCGTAAGCCTCTGCTGGAACTGAACAGACACAACCGAAGCCCCTGCCGGACGGCAGGGGCTTCGTCTTCTTGGGTGGGTTCCAGCCTCGCCTTACGAGGTTTCGACACGCGCGGTCTCGCCCGAGCAAGCTCGGCCGCGCGCGCTGCTCAACCACCAGCGATCCGACCCGTCCTCGTTCCTCAGACGGCTCCGATCAGTCGAGATGCAGGTGCAGCGCGTTCGCGATCCGCTGCGCTGCCACGGTGACCTCGATCTCCCGCTTGGGCAGGTCGCGCGGGTAGCTGGTGAAGAGATCGGCATAGTCCACCGTGGGCGCCACCAGCGGCAGCCGTTGGCCGACCGCCGCCGCGTCCGCATGCATGACCTGGGCGCTGTCCAGGTCGTCGTAGGCCGTCACGAACTCGACGCTATTGACTACTGATTGGTACTCCTACGCCTACGCGCCAGTAGTGTTGCCTCTCGTGCCTGACACCGCTGGCTCGCTGTTGATCGCCGGGTCCATTGCCACCGACCACCTGATGACCTTCGGCGGGAGGTTCGAGGACTCCCTGGTCGTCGAGCAGCTGCACAAGCTGTCGGTCTCCTTCCTCGTCGACGACCTCGAGATCCGCCGGGGCGGCGTCGCCGCCAACATGTGCTTCGGTCTGGGCCGGCTCGGGCTGCGACCGGTGCTGGTCGGAGCGGCCGGCGACGACTTCGCCGACTACCGCTCGTGGCTGGAGCGGCACGGCGTGGACTGCGACTACGTGCGCATCTCCGACGCCCACCACACCGCGCGGTTCGTCTGCACCACCGACTCGACCGGTGCGCAGTTCGCGTCGTTCTACCCGGGTGCGATGAGCGAGGCCCGGCTGGTCGAGCTGGCCCCCATCGTGGCCAAGGTCGGCGCGCCTTCGTACGTCCTGGTTGGCGCAGACGACCCCGACGGCATGCTCCGGCACACCGACGAGTGCCGGGTCCGCGGCTACCCGTTCATCGCCGACCCGAGCCAGCAGCTGGCCTTCGGCGAGGGCGAGCTGATCCGCAACCTGATCGACGGCGCCGCTTACCTCTTCTCGAACGAGTACGAGTCGCACATGATCGAGCAGAAGACCGGCTGGTCGGGCGAGGAGATCCTCTCCCGGGTCGACATCCAGGTCACCACGCTCGGCAAGGACGGTGTGCGGGTGCTGCGCCGCAACGAGGCGCCGATCGAGCGGCCAGCTGCGGCCGAGGTGACCGCCGTCGAGCCGACCGGGGTGGGCGACGCGTTCCGCGCCGGCTTCCTGGCGGCGCTGGCCTGGGGGCTCAGTCTCGAGCACGCCTCCGAGGTGGGCTGCGTGCTCGCGGCGTACGTCGTGGAGACGGTCGGGCCGCAGGACTACACCTTCACCTCCGACGAGTTCCTCGGCAGGCTGGACAAGTCGTACGGCGGCCAGGCCGCCGACGCCGTCAGACCGCACCTGACGGTCGTCCGCTGACTCAGGCCAGCCGCCGCACCAGGTAGCGAGGTACGCCATCCGCGGCGACGTCCTCCCCGACGTATTCCTGCTCCCGCATCCGGCACCAGGCCGAGACGTCGTACGCCGCGGCCGAGTCGGTCGAGACGACGGCGACCACCTGACCGACCTCGACGTCGCCGATCCGCTTGCCAAGCTCGATGACCGGCAGCGGGCACAGCATGCCGCGGCAGTCGAGCTCCAGGTCAACGTCTGTCACAGACCTAGCTCCCCTCGGATGTCGGCCACGATGCCCGGCAGGAGGTCGAGGAACGCCTCGACCTCCGCCTCGTCTGCATCCCGGGTCAGCGAGACCCGCACGTTGCCGTGCGTGAGCGCGCCCATCGCGGCCAGCACGTGGCTCGGCTGGAGGCTGGAGGCGGTGCAGGCCGAGCCGCTGGCGACCTGGAAGCCACGCCGGTTGAGTGCGTCCACGATCGCCTCGCCGTCGACGTACAGGAACGAGAAGGTGACCAGGTGGGGGAGCCGCTCACCCGGGTGGCCCACCACCTCGGAGTCCGAGATCTCGGCGACCGCGACCCGGATCCGGTCGACCAGGGCGTGCTGGCGGGCGTTGACCTCGTCGCGCTCGGCGACCACCGCCTGGAGTGCCGCCGCCGCACCCAGGACCGCGGGGACGTTCTCGAAGCCGGAGACCCGCTCGTCGACCCGGTCGTCCTCCGGGAACGGGCTGCGCCAGCGCGTGCCCTTGCGGACCAGCAGCACGCCGACGCCGGCCGGGCCACCCCACTTGTGCGCCGAGCCGGCGGCCACCGACCAGCCCTCCGGCAACGGGAGGCGGCCCATCGACGCGCAGGCGTCCATGAACAGGGGTACGCCGCTCGTGGCGGCCACCTCGGCGACCGGCTGCACGGTGCCGACCTCGTGGTTGGCCGACTGCAGCGCCACCACGTCGGGGGAGCCGAGGTCGCTGGCGTCAAAGCGGCCCTGACGGTCCACGCGCACCGGCCGGGCCTGTACGTCGGGCCGCCAGGCCAGCGCGTGGATCACCGCCGAGTGCTCGACCGCCGCGTGGGCGACCGCCGCTCCGGGGCGGGCCAGGCCGAGCAGGCCGCGGTGCACCGCGTCGGTCCCCGAGGATGTGAAGGACACCTCGTCACGACGTACGCCGAGGGCCTCGGCCACCACGTCCCGGGCGTTGTCGAGGATCAGCCGGGCGTTGCGGGCGGGTCCGTGCAGGCGGCGGGGGTCGGCGTACCCCTGATCGAGCGCGGCAAGCATCGCCTGCCGGGCCGCGGGGTGCAGCGGCTCGGAGGACGCGGTGTCCAGATATCCCCCGACCACGCTGGCAAACTATCCCCCCGAAATGACGAAGCCAGAACCCTTGACCCGGGGCCTTCGACGGCGTGCGGTTGGGTTAGGGTCAGCAGTGTCCGAGGTGATGGTCGAGAGGGGCTCTTCCGTGGGTCTGCAGCGCGTCGCGCGTTGGGCCGTACCACTCGTCGGGGTGGCACTCCTGGCAAGCGGTTGCTCCGAGGAGGGCAAGCGGCTCGCGATGCCCGATCCGGGGTCGACGCAGGGAGAGCACGTCCTCAGCCTGTGGCAGGGCGCGTGGATCGCGGCGTTGGCCACCGGAGTCGTGGTCTGGGGCCTGATCTTCTACGTCGTGGTCCGCTACCGGCGGCGCAGCGACGACGAGATCCCCATCCAGACGCGCTACAACCTGCCGCTGGAGATCTTCTACACGATCGCCCCGGTCGTCATGGTGGTCGTGTTCTTCAGCCACACGGTCCGCACCCAAAACGTCGTGCTCGAGGACGAGACACCTCCCGACAACATCATCGAGGTGACCGGCCAGCAGTGGTCGTGGACGTTCAACTACGGCATCGGCGACCCGGACAACTCCGCCGACGAAGACCGGACCGACGACAACTTTGCCTACGACTCCTACGTCCACGACGGCGGCACCGGCTCCTACATACCTGACCTCTACCTGCCAGTCGGCGAGACGACCCGGTTCAACCTGCACAGCCCCGACGTCATCCACGACTTCGGCGTCCCCGACTTCCTCATGAGGATGGACGTCATCCCGGGCCGGGTGAACCACTACGTCATCGAGCCCACCAAGCTCGGCACCTACACGGGTCGCTGCTACGAGCTCTGCGGCGTCTACCACTCCCGGATGCTGTTCACCGTGCACGTGGTCAGCCGCGAGGACTACGACGAGCACCTCGAGGAGCTCGAGGACGCCGGCCAGACCTCCGACCTCCCGTTGCTCGGCGGCGAGGGCGCCTACACCCAGGATGGGCTCAAGTCCGAGGGAGAGTCCGAGTGACTGCCACCGCTTCCCGCCCCAGCACCGTCGTCCCACCCCGCCGGCAGCTTGGCCAGCAGGTCGTCCGGGTCCTGACCACCACCGATCACAAGGTGATCGGCAACCTCTACCTCGTCACCTCGTTCTGCTGGTTCCTCGCCGCGGGCGTGATGGCGATGCTGATGCGTTCCGAGCTCGCCTACCCGGGCCAGCAGGTGGTCAACGAAGAGCTCTACAACCAGCTGTTCACGATGCACGGCACGATCATGCTGCTGCTGTTCGCGACCCCGTTGTTCTTCGGCTTCGGCAACGCGATCATGCCGCTGCAGATCGGGTCGCCGGACGTCGCATTCCCCCGACTGAACATGTTCAGCTACTGGCTGTTCCTGATCGGCAGCCTGATCGCCGCCTCCGGGTTCCTGACCCCGACCGGCGCGGCCGACTTCGGCTGGTTCGCCTACACGCCGCTGTCCGACGTGGTCCGCTCACCCGGAGTCGGTGGCGACCTGTGGGTCATGGGCCTGTGGATGGCCGGTCTCGGCACCATCCTCGGCGCGGTCAACTTCATCACCACGATCATCTGCATGCGGGCACCCGGCATGACGATGTTCCGGATGCCGATCTTCGTGTGGAACACGATGGTGACCAGCCTGCTGGTGCTGATCGCGTTCCCGGTCCTGGCCGGGGCACTGCTCTCGCTCGAGGCGGACCGGCAGCTCGGCGCCCACGTCTTCGACGCCGCGCACGGCGGCGCGATCCTGTGGCAGCACCTGTTCTGGTTCTTCGGCCATCCCGAGGTCTACATCATCGCGCTGCCGTTCTTCGGCATCGTGACCGAGATCCTGCCGGTCTTCAGTCGCAAGCCGATCTTCGGCTACGTCGGCCTGGTGGGCGCCACCCTCGGCATCGCGATCCTCTCGGTGGCGGTGTGGGCCCACCACATGTTCGTCACCGGGGCCGTGGACCTGCCGTTCTTCTCGGGCATGACCTTCCTGATCGCCATACCGACAGGTGTGAAGTTCTTCAACTGGATCGGGACGATGTGGGGGGGATCTCTGTCCTTCGACACCCCGATGCTGTGGTCGATCGGCTTCCTCACGACGTTCCTGTTCGGCGGCCTGACGGGCATCATCCTGGCCAGCCCGCCGTTGGACTTCCACGTGTCCGACTCCTACTTCGTGGTCGCGCACTTCCACTACGTGGTCTTCGGCACCGTCGTGTTCGCGATGTTCGCCGGCTTCTACTTCTGGTGGCCCAAGATCACCGGCCGGATGCTCGACGAGCGGCTCGGCAAGGTGCACTTCTGGCTGCTGTTCGTCGGGTTCCACACCACCTTCCTGGTGCAGCACTGGGTCGGCGTCGAGGGCATGTCGAGGCGCATCGCCGACTACCTGCCCACCGACGGGTTCACCACCCTCAACCAGGTCTCGACGATCGGGGCCTTCCTGCTCGGCGCATCGACGCTGCCGTTCCTCTACAACGTCTGGATCTCGCGCAAGGGGCCGCTGGTCGAGGTGGACGACCCCTGGGGCTGGGGCCGATCGCTCGAGTGGGCGACCAGCTGCCCGCCGCCTCGCCACAACTTCGTGACCATCCCACGGATCCGCTCGGAGTCGCCGGCCTTCGACCTGCACCACCCGGAGATCGCCGCGATCGAGCTCGACGAAAACGAGGCCGCCGCCGAAGGGCGGTTCGCCGACGCCCCCGAGATGGAGGGCCGCGAAGCCCTCGTACAGGAGCGGACCGAGGACGGGGACGGTGAGGACCGATGAAGGCCGAGGCGTGGGTCTTCGCCGGCTGCACCATCTTCCTGGTGCTGACGACTCCGGCGTACTGGCTGATCACCGAGGCCAGTGACCACGGCGGCGACTGGACCGGCACGTCAGCGCTGGTCATGACCACACTGCTGACGCTGATGGTGACCATCTACCTCGGCTTCCACGCCAAGCGGATGGACCCGCGCCCCGAGGACCGCAAGGACGCCGAGATCGCCGACGGAGCGGGTGAGCTGGGCTTCTTCCCGCCGTACTCCTGGTGGCCGCTCTGGACCGCGCTCGCGCTCGGCACCTGCGTCTTCGGCATCGCGGCCGGAGCCTGGTGGCTGTTCATCATCGGCGGGGTGCTCGGCGCCCTGGCCCTGGTCGGCTGGATCTTCGAGTACTACCGCGGCGAACACGCTCACTAGACCCCCGTCGAGGGCAACTTTCGGCCCGCGAGCGCCGTCCCAGTGGGCGTGCGTGGTTTCGTGGGTTGTGGGGGCCAGCGGTTAGCCTTGAGGGGTCTGGACCGCTCGGTCCGGGACTCGTCGTGGGAGCTTTTGGAGTCCAGCATGTCATCACGCCGGCATCGCGTCCGTGGCCTCGTGGGCCTCGCCGCCCTGCTGCTCGGAGCCTCCATGCTCAGCGCCTGCGACAACGGTCCTGACCTGCCCGGCGTCGGCGACTCCGCGGACGACACCGCGGGCGCCAACTCCGGCTCCGACGACTCGTCCGACTCCTCGGACTCCGAGGACGCACCGCCGGCGGGCTCGGTGAGCACCAACGTCAAGCGCAAGACCGACGTACCGGTCGACACCGTGCTCACCGTGAGCGCCCGCGACGGCCGCCTCAGCACCGTCGACGTCATCGGCTCCGGCGACGTCGGTGCCCTCACCGGAGCGATCGCCGGCGACGGCAGCAAGTGGAAGGCCGACGACCGCCTCGAGCCCGGCACGACGTACACCGTCAGGACCAGCGTCCGCGGCGACGACGGCGAGCTCGTCACCAAGCAGCAGAAATTCACCACGCAGGACCTCTCCCTCGACCAGCAGACCTACCCGTCGGTGGCACCGCTGCCCGGCGAGACCGTCGGCGTCGGCATGCCGGTCATCGTGACCTTCGACGTCCCGGTCACCGACCCGGCCTCGATCGAGAAGCACATGACCGTGACCACGGCGCCTGAGCAGCCCGGCACCTGGCACTGGATCAGCGACACCGAGGTGCACTACCGGCCCAAGAAGTACTGGAAGGCCGGCACCACGGTCGACGTCGATCTCGACATCAACGGTGTCGACGCGGGCAACGGCATCTACGGCCAGGAGGACCGCGAGGTCAACTTCACCGTCGGCGACGCCCACATCTACAAGGTGGACATGGACACCCACCAGATGAAGGTGTTCTCCAACGGCAAGCTGCTCCGCACGATCCCGATCACCACCGGCGAGCAGCCGAAGTTCACCACCCGCTCCGGGATCAAGGTCATCATCGAGAAGTACGACGCCAAGCGGATGGACTCCGAGACCGTCGGCATTCCCAACAACAGCCCGGACGGCTACAACATCGACAACGTCCAGTGGGCGATGCGGGTGACCTACTCCGGTGAGTTCGTGCACGCCGCGCCCTGGTCGGTCGGCTCCCAGGGCTACGCCAACGTCTCCCACGGCTGCACCGGCATGAGCACCTCCAACGCCGACTGGCTCTACCACATGTCAGTCCGTGGTGACGTCGTCGACTACACGGGCAGCGATCGCGGCATGGAAGCCACCAACGGCTTCGGTGACTGGAACGTCTCGTGGGACGAGTACAAGCAGGGGTCAGCGCTCAGCTGATCCGGCGCGCGCTGAGCGCTGGGTGTCCTGGGTTTGGGGCCTGCTCTCGTGGCACCGGCCCGTCCGGCAGGCCGGGCCCGGACGGCCGTCGTTCCGCCGTCACGGTGGACGGGGATGTCGGGCTCGTCCGCGCTTCGCGCTTCCTCGCCCGACGCCCATGGCGCGTGAGGTCATACGGACAGAGCAGACGGGTGCTCTGTCCGTATGACGTAACGCCGGGACCGGGACTGTGGGCGACCGTAGCCACCCTGAACGCGGCACGTCCGGACGTCTGGCGCGAGAGGCGGCCTGATGCGTCCGCCATCAACCCAGTCGTACGATGGCGGGCCGAGAGGAGGCGGCGATGGCCGATCCGGTGGGCGACATCATCGGGGACTATCGGGCGTTCGCCGCGCAGCAGCACGACCGCCTGCTCGCCCGGGGCATCGACATCCGCCCGTACCCGCTCAGCCACCTCGCCGTCCGCGTGCCGGAGTGGGACCAGTACGCGCATGTGCGGAACCTGCTCGAACGCCACGCTGTCGCCAATCGCGAGAACGTCTGGAACGGCCGCCCGATCTCCTTGATCGTTCCCGCCGCGCCGCTCGAAGTCCTCGACGGCAAGCTCGTCCCGCTCATCGAGCTCATCCCGCCCGTGCACCAGCGCGTCTACAAGATGGGGTTGGAGCACCTCGGCGTCGTGGTGGGCGACACCTTCGACACGTTCGTCGGAGCCCACAAGCCCGTCTTGACGGGACAGCAATTCCAGGGCCCGAACAGCACACCCGACCCCGTCTACATCTTGTTCGAGGACTTCACCCACGTGAAGTTCTATCGACTTTCACTGAGGGCATCCGTCGAGCTCGATGCTGGCCCGTTCGACAATGGGTTCCATCACGTCGACGACTGGGTGCCCCAGCGGCTCGTGACCGCGACCGGCCCGAACCCTCTGCCGCGCTGAGCGACGGCGGCAGCCTCGCCGACGACGACAGTGAGCATGAAGGCGCTGTCGCCCGGCCGACATCGCGCCGCACGCCGACGCCAACCACACAGCTGAACAGTCGGAAGCCGGCATGACCGCTCATCAGCTCCGTGCGGATCCGCTCGCGGCGCGGCTCAGCTCGACCGGCGTCCTAGTGGGCGCAGTGACGCTGTCGTTTGATCGAGGGCTCGCTGGGCAGAAGTTGGGGCGCGCCACGATCAGCATCCGTCTGAAGCGTCCCGCGTCGCGTCCAAGACGACGGGGCTTGAGGTCAGCGCCGCACGTGTCTTGCGGGATGAGTCACTGTCAGCACGAAGATGACGCCAGTACAGACACATCCTGCTCGGACGCGACCTTTCACAGGGTCACCGGCTCGTGCAGCAGGCCCGACCTTGTCGGCACCGGTTCGGGTCCGCTAAGACTAGGCGAGTAGGTACCCATCCGTTGGCCAGGAGGATCATGTGAGCGTTTACAGGGTTACAGACCTCATCGGAACCAGTACGCAGTCTTGGGAGGACGCCGCGTCCGTTGCAATTCGAACGGCGAGCGGGAAGCTTCGCGATCTGCGAGTCGCCGAGGTTGTGGCGCAGGATATTCATCTCGCTGAGGGCGGCGAGATCACGTATCGAACGAAGCTTCGCATCTCGTTCAAGTACGAATCTGGGGAGTAGTCGGCCCCACTTCCATCCTCCAGTGCTTGTCTGGTCCTTGCTCCGAGGACGAAGCGGCCTGGTCACGATGGTGCGTCGGCCAGGACTCTCCCGGGAGCGTCGTCGTATGCAGGATGGCGGCTCGCGACCTGGCGGCCGTGGCTGAGGTGGCCGCCCAGGTAGCCGCCGAGGACCGTGGCAGCCATGCCGGCGAGCGCCAGCCGGACCCCCTTGCCGTGCCGACCCCGTCGGCGAGCCATCCACGACCCCGCATACATGCCGATCGCGGCGCCATTGGTGACCGCGTGGACCAGTCCCACCCGTTTGTCGCGCGGCCCGACTGCCGACCACTCTGCCCATCCGGTCCAGGCGGTCGGCCCGGCAGCAAGTAGTCCGGTGCCGATGAGCCTCTGGGCCGAGGATGACGAGTGAGCTCCGCCAATCAGGTCGAGCACACTGGCAGAGGTCCACGTGCCCAGCACGACGTCGGTGAGCACTGGGTGGACAGCGTGGCCCAGCCACTCGCCGCGCAGCACCGAGCCTCGTGTCCCACCACCGAACAACGTCTCGACCACGGGTTCCAACGCTTGCACAGGGCCGTCGAGCGCCGTCGCGCCCTCCAGCCGAAGGGTCCAGCGGACAATTCTGGGGGCCCGTACGTCAGTGTTCATTTCGGTTCTCCTCGGAGACGTGTACGACGAGGACGGTTCCCCGTCCACCGTCGGGCAATCGTTGCCCGGCCGCAAGGTCCGCGGAACAGGTGTCGGAGCGCTACTCGGCGTCAGCCGATCCGCTCGGTCAGCGAGACGACGATTCCCTCCGGCCCGCGCACATGAGCCATCCGCCAGGTGTTCTCGTGCTGACCGATCCCGCCGACCAGTCCGTATCCGTTCGCAGCCAGCCGATCGACGGCGGCCTGGAGGCCGTCGACCTCGAAACAGATGCTGCGCAGACCCAGCTCGTTGGCCATCGCGGTGGGCGATCCGGGCTCGTGGTCGGGCCTGACGAAGCTCGCGAGCTCGACCCCGGTTCCTCCGTCGGGCGGCCGCAGCATGACGATCTCGGTCCGCGAGTCCGGGATGCCGATGACCGTGTCGATGAACTCGCCCTCCACGAACGTGCGGCCCTCGACCTCGAGACCCAGGTCGGCGAAGAACGCCGTCACCGAGTCGAGGTCGGCGACCGTGATTCCGACGTGGTCGAGCTGCCTGATGTGTGACATGCCTTCCATCCTCCAGTGACGACGTACCGATGAGTCCGTGCGGCGGATCCTGTCGGGCGGCTATTGGGGCAAGCAAGGCCCCGAGCTGCTCGAGCACCGGCTCCTGCGCACGTGGGGCGCGCTATGGTCGCGGCTCACCCGTCTTGAAAGGACTCGCCGTGGGCAACGACATTGATCTCGACCAGCTGGAGCAGGGACTCGCGATCGGGGCGGTGGGTTTTGGGGTAATGGCGGCGTTCGCGCCACGGGCGTTCACGGGGCTCTACGGCATCGGTGACGACCCGCGGCTGCTCACCATGACCCGACTGTGGGGAACGCGCACGGCCGCCCTAGGGGTGCTCTCGCTCACCGGGTCCGCCGACAAGCAGCGGCTGGCGACGATCGCCGCGGGCATGAACCTGCTCGACGCACTCCTCGTGGCCCGCGCCGACGGCATACCTGCGCGCAGTCGAGCCATGGGCACGCTCACCTCGGGTGGGTTCGCCGCCGCGTTCGGCTACCTGGCCGCGCAGCGCCGCTGACCCGGCCCCACGCCGGGGCGCGAGGCCGTCAGTCGTCGGCGCGCAGCTTCTCGCCCTCGACCGCGTGGTGGCCGTCGAACTGGTGGCCGTCGGCGGCGTGGCCCTCCATCGGCGCCTGGAGCTCGTGCTCGTGCTCGGCGTGGTGGTGGCCCTCCTCGAGGTCGGCCACGGTCGGCTTCTGCACGTTGTCGGCGTACATCGCCACGCGCAGCCGGTGCCGGATGCCGGCCAGCGTGGCCGCGATGCCACCCTGCGGCTCGACCCCGTTGGCGTCCGGGCCGCTCTCCAGCTCGGCGTGGACCTCCGGGTCGCGGTCGCGTGCGGTGAGCATGAAGGCCCGCGCGGGTGAGAGTGGCAGGTGGCGTTCGGAGTAGCCGCCCTCCGGGGAGCGCATGATGATGCCCGTCTCGTAGCCGTGCAGCAGGTCCGCGTTGTCCTTGCGCTGCAGCGAGATGCACCAGCGGCGGGTGATCATGAAGGCGATCACCGGACCGATGAACACAGCGGCACGCATGAAGTACGTGATCTGGTTGATCGACAGGTGCAGCTTGATCGCGATGATGTCGTTGCCGCCGGCGGCCCAGAACAGGCCGTACATCGTCATCAGCGCCACCATCGTGGCGGTCCGGGTCGGAGCGTTGCGCGGCCGCTGGAGCAGGTGGTGGTCGCGCTTGTCACCGGTGATCCAGGCCTCGATGAACGGCAGCAGCAGCAGGAGCGTGAACATCAGCATCGGAAGCACGATGATCGGGAGCAGCACGTTCCAGGAGAGGGTGTGGCCCCAGATGTGGGTCTCCCAGTTGGGCATGATCCGCAGCGCGCCGTCCGGCCAGCCCATGTACCAGTCGGGCTGGGAGCCCGCGGTCACCTTGGACGGGTCATAGGGCCCGAACTTCCACACCGGGTTGATCGACAACAGGCCACCCATCAGGGCAGTGACGCCGAAGACGATGAAGAAGAACCCGCCGGCCTTGGCGGCGTAGACCGGCAGCATCGGGAAGCCGACGACGTTCTGCTCGGTGCGGCCGGGCCCGGGCCACTGGGTGTGCTTGTGGTAGACGAGCAGCAGCATGTGGGCGGTGATCAGGGCCAGGAGGAGGCCCGGGATCAGCAGAATGTGGATGGTGAATAGGCGCGGGATGATGTCAGTGCCGGGGAACTCCCCGCCGAAGAGCAGGAAGGACATGTAGGTGCCGACGATCGGCTGGGACTTCAGGAAGCCGTCCGCGGCGCGGATTCCGGTGCCGGACAGCAGGTCGTCCGGCAGCGAGTAGCCGGTGAAGCCCTCGAGCATGCCGAGGAGCAGCAGCAGCGCGCCGATCGCCCAGTTGAGCTCGCGCGGCTTGCGGTGCGCACCGGTGAAGAAGACCCGCAGCAGGTGGATCATCATCGCGGCGATGAACAGCATCGCCGCCCAGTGGTGGATCTGCCGCATGAGCAGGCCACCCCGGACGTCGAAGGACAGCCGCAGCGTCGAGGCGAAGGCGTCCGACATCTCGATGCCGCGCAGCTGGGCATAGCTGCCTTCGTAGGTCGTCTCGCCCATGCTCGGGTTGAACCAGAGCGTGAGGAAGACACCGCTGAGCAGCAGGACGACGAAGCTCCACAGCGCGATCTCGCCCAGCATGAACGACCAGTGGTCCGGGAAGACCTTGCGCAGGTTCTTCTTGGCCATGGTGGCGAGCCCGAGCCGGTCGTCGGCCCAGGTGGCGACCGCTCCGACCTTGCTCGGCTTGGATGCCGTGGCCGCGGTCGAGTTGGTGGTGGCGACCTTGCTGGTGTCGATGCTCACGATGGGCTACTCATTCGCTCGTGCTGGCCTGGGAGTCGCGCTCCCAGTAGCTGGGTCCAACCGGTTCGCGGAAGTCGCTCTGGGCTACGAGATACCCCTCTTCATCCACCATAAGCGGCAGCTGCGGGAGCGCGCGAGCGGCCGGGCCGAAGACGACCTTGGCGGCATCGGCCAGGTCGAACGTCGACTGGTGGCACGGGCAGAGCAGGTGATGCGTCTTCCGCTCGTTGAGGGAGATGGGGCAGCCCACATGCGTGCAGATCTTGGAGTAGCAGAGGATGCCGTCGACCGCCCAGTTCTCACGGCCCTCGCCGGGCTTGTTCTCCTCGGGCTCCATCCGGACCAGGACCACGGCCCCCTTGGACTTCGCGATCTGGAGCGTGACGCCCTCGAGTTCGTGGTGGCCGTCCTCGTCGACGGCAAAGATGATCTCCGGCTCGGCGTTCAGCAGGTCGCCGATCTCGAGGTCTGCGGGGCGAATCGGCGTGCCGACCACGTCGCGCACGACCCGCATCCCCTCCTGCCACACGGTGTGCTCGAGCCCGGCCCCCGGGTAGGCCTTGGCCTTGGTCACCTTCGCGTTGGTCGGGCCGAGATCCCAGAGCAGCACCCCGACGGGCGCCAGGAGAACGCCGATCGCACCGAGCAGCGAGTTGCGGACCAGCGGCCGGCGGGCGATGCCCGACTCGTCTGCGCCGAGGGCCAGCACCCGCAACGTCTCCTCGCGGTCCTCGTCGGAGGACCGGGCGGGGTGGCGCATCTCGACGATCTCGTGGTCGGACATCAGCTTGCGGGCCCACTGGATCAGCCCGATGCCGATGAGCAGCAGCGCGCCGCCCAGCGACGAGCCCAGCGCGACGTTGGAGGCGCCGAGGCCGAAGATCGTCTCCACCTCCGCGCCGTCGGCGCCGCCGTTGACGTTGAAGGAGAAGTAGGAGACGACGAACAGCACCGCGCAGACCGTCGAGAGACCGAACAGGGCCGCGATCTGGCGCTCGGCGCGCTTCTCGGCGGCGGGATCGACGTCGGTGGGGCGCCACTCGTGCTCGGGCAGGCCGGGGTTGCGGATCGGCTCGTCGGGGAGATGGTCACCCTGGTCGCCGTGCTCGGCAGGCAGGTGGTCCTGCTTGTCGCTCATCCGGCGGCCTCCTCGTGCGTCTTCTGCTTCTGGGAGCGGGCGGTGTGGGCGGCGATCCAGGCGGTGACGGCGACCAGGGAGCCGATCCCCACGAGCCAGGCGAACAGGCCCTCGCTCACCGGGCCCATGCCGCCGAGGCCGAAGCCGCCGTAGTCGGGCTGCTCCCGCAGCGAGTAGAGGTAGGCGATGACGTCCCGCTTCTCGGTCGGCGAGAGGTTGCCGTTGGAGAAGGTGTCCATCTGGCCGGGCCCGGTCAGCAGCGCCTCGTAGATGTGCCGGGCCGAGGTGTCGCTGAGGTCTGGCGCGACGCCGCCTCGCGGCATCGCGCCGCCCTTGCCGGCGAAGTTGTGGCAGGCGGTGCAGTTGGTCAGGAAGATCTGGCCGCCGCGAGCGACTGCTTCCTGCCGCTCCTCCTCCGACAGCCCGGCCATGCTGTAGTCGGCGGGGTCGGGGACCCCGGGACCGGGAGCCAGGCTGGCGACGTACGCCGCGAGCGCGTCGATCTCGTCCTGGGTGTAGGCCTGGGGCTTGGTCGGGTTCTGGGCGCCCGGCTGGGCCATCGGCATCCGGCCGGTGCCGACCTGGAAGTCGACCGCGGCGGCACCGACGCCGGCCAGCGAGGGGCCGATCTGGTTGCCGTCGAGGGTGTAGACGCCCTCGCCGTTCTGGCCGTGGCAGAACGAGCAGCCGACGAGGAACAGCTTGCGGCCGTCTTCGATCAGCTCCTCGTCGCTCTTGGCCGGGCCGGCCTGGGCGGGCGCGAAGGCGGCATAGAGGGTCCCGGTCAGCACCAGGCCCAGGAGCATGAGCAGCAGCCCGGCGACCGGACGGCGGCGGTGCCGGGAAAGGCGGCCGGCGGAGCGGTTCAGGAAGCTCCAGGACGAAGTCACAGCGAAGTCCTCACAGACCCGGTCACTTGATGAGGTAGATCGTGGCGAATAGGCCGATCCACACCACGTCGACGAAGTGCCAGTAGTACGACACGACGATGGCGCTCACCGCCTGTTCGTGGGTGAACCGTCGGGCGACGTACGTGCGGCCCAGCACCAGCAGGAACGCCACCAGACCACCGGTCACGTGGATGCCGTGGAAGCCGGTGGTCAGGTAGAACATCGAGCCGTACGCCGAGCTGGAGATCGTGACGTCCTCCTGGACCAGCGAGGCGTACTCCGTCGCCTGGCCCGCAATGAAGACAGCCCCCATGACGTAGGTGAGCATGAACCACTCACGCAGCCCCCAGCCGCGGGGATCGAGCATCGAGCCGGTCCGACCGACCTGGCCGCGCTCGGCCGCGAAGACGCCGAGCTGGCAGGTCAGGGACGAGAGCACCAGGATCGTGGTGTTGACCGCCGCGAACGGGACGTTCAGCAGCTCGGTGTTCTGAAGCCAGAGGTCGGTGCTGACCGCCCGGATCGTGAAGTACGAGGCGAACAGCGCCGCGAAGAACATCAGCTCGCTGGAGAGCCAGATGATGGTCCCAACGCTGACCATGCTCGGACGGTCGTGGTGCCCGTGGAGGCGCGAGGCCGGGATGGTCGTTGCTGTCGCCACGGGGTCATTATGTCCCGGCTCGTCCGCAGGGCTACCCCCGGGGCAGCGTGTTCCGACGTCTGTAAATTCACATCGTGCCGCCCTTTGATCCGAGCCGCCTCGTGACGGGGTGGGAGCTGGCCCCCGTGCCGCTGGTGGTGACGGTCTGGGCCGCGGGTCTCTACCTGCTCGGCGTGGCGGCCCTGCACCGGCGTGGGGACCGCTGGCCGGTCGGCCGGACCGTGTCCTTCGTGGGCCTGGGGATGGGTTCGTTCTACGTCGCGACCTCGTCGGGGCTGGCGGCCTACGACACCACCCTGCTGAGCGTGCACATGGTCCAGCACATGGTGCTGTCGATGCTGGTCCCGCTCTCCTTGGCGCTGGGAGCGCCGGTCACGCTGGCGCTGCGCACGTTGCCGCACTCGCCTCGGCGGTGGCTGCTGTCACTCCTGCACTCGAGGGTTGCGAAGGTGGTGTCCTTTCCCCCGCTCACCCTGGCGCTGTACGTCGTCACCCCGTGGGCGCTGTACTTCTCCTCCTGGTACTCCGCCTCGCTCGACCACGTGTGGCTGCACGAGCTGATGCACCTCCACCTGGTGGTGGTCGGCACGCTGTTCTTCTGGCCGATCGTGGGCATCGACCCGGTGCCCGGGCGGGTCGCCTTCCCGTTCCGACTGATGCTGGTGTTCCTGACGCTGCCCTTCCACGCCTTCCTCGGCGTCACGATCATGGGGCAGGAGGACCTGCTCGGTGGCGACCACTACCTCGCGCTCCGCGGGGACCCGGCGTACGCATGGCTCCCCGATGCCCTTGACGACCAGCACCTCGCCGGCGGCATCCTCTGGGCGGCCGGTGACCTGGTCGGGCTGGCCTTCTTCGCCGTCCTGTTCGTCCAGTGGGTGCGCGCCTCGATGAAGGAGGCGGCCCGCGAGGACCGGCGTCTCGATCTCCTCGAGGCCCGCTCCGGAGAGTCCGGTGCGCCGGCCGAGCGATAGCATCCGGGCGTGGCCGACCAGAAGAACCTGCGGGTCCTCGTCTTCTCCGACGACCTGAACACCCGCCAGCAGGTCATCCTCGCGCTCGGTCGGCGGGTCCACCCCGACCTGCCCGAGCTGGAGTACGTCGAGGTCGCCACCGAGCCCGTCGTCATCCAGAACATGGACTCCGGGCAGATCGACCTCGCAATCCTCGACGGCGAGGCGGTGCCGGCGGGTGGCATGGGCATCGCCAAGCAGCTGAAGGACGAGATCTACCACTGCCCGCCGCTGCTGGTCCTGACCGGTCGTCCGCAGGACGCCTGGCTGGCCACCTGGTCGCGCGCTGACGCAGCAGTGCCGCACCCGATCGACCCCATCCAGCTGGCCGAGGCCGTGGTCGCGCTGCTGCAGCCTCGCGTCCCCTCGACCACCTGAGTCCACCGGTATGACGACCTGGCCCGAGGTGCTCGGGGCGCTCGTCGCCCGCGCCGACCTCACCGGCGAGCAGGCGACCTGGGCGATGGGCGAGATCCTGGCCGGTGAGGCCACCCCCGCCCAGATCGCCGGCTTCGCGGTGGCGCTGCGCGCGAAGGGCGAGACCGTCGAAGAGATCTCGGGGCTGGTCGATGCGATGTACGAGAAGGCCACGCCGATCGACGTACCGGGCCGGCTGCTCGACGTGGTCGGCACCGGCGGCGACCGGTCGATGTCGGTCAACATCTCCACGATGGCCGCGATCGTGGCCGCCGGCGCCGGCGCGCGGGTGGTCAAGCACGGCAACCGATCGGCGTCATCCCAGTCCGGCTCGGCCGACGTGCTCGAGGCGCTCGGCATCCGGCTCGACCTGTCCCCGGAACGGGTGGCCGCGCTGGCCGACGAGGCGGGGATCACCTTCTGCTTCGCCGCCGCGTTCAACCCGGCGATGCGGCACACCGCCGTGCCGCGCCGCGAGCTCGGCATCGGAACCACCTTCAACTACCTCGGGCCTCTGGCCAACCCGACCCGGCCGGCGGCCAACGCCGTGGGTTGCGCCGACGCCCGAATGGCGCCGGTGATGGCGGGGGTCTTCGCCGCCCGTGGCGCGGACGCTTGGGTGTTCCGCGGTGACGACGGGCTCGACGAGCTGACCACGACGACCACCTCGTCGGTCTGGATCGTCTCCGGTGGCGAGGTCAGGACCGCCACCGTCGACCCGGCGGTGCACGGCTTCACGCCGGCCACCACCGAGCAGCTGCGGGGTGGCGACGCCGCGCACAACGCCGAGGTGGTCAACCGCCTCCTCGACGGTGAGCAGGGGCCGGTCCGGGACGCGGTGCTGCTCAACGCCGGTGCCGCCCTCGCGATCTACGAGGCCGGACCCGGGACAGTCGACGAGGCGCTCGACCAGGGCATCGCGAGAGCGCGGGAAGCCGTCGACTCCGGTGCCGCGAAGCAGACCCTGGCCCGGTGGGTGGCGGCCAGCGCCGTCTGAGCTACGGCCTAGTCCATCCAGGCCGGCGGGGGCGCCAGCATGACCAGGTCGGAATCTCCGTGCAGCACGGTCCATCCCTCGACGTCCTGCAGGGCATAGCCGAGCGAGGAGTCCGGGTCGACGACCGCGTAGTCCACGGCGCTGTCGCGGACCATGTCGTCCCACCCCGGGCGGACGCCTTCGATGTCGGCGTTCCGTTCGAGCTCGTCGTCGGTGAAGGTGTCGCCGTATCCGTGCGCCATCAGGTCGAGCTGCGGGTAGCGCCACATCAGGAAGCCGCCGTAGGCGCCGTCGTCGAGGACCTTCGTGCCGTCGGGCAGGTCACTGAGGGCCGAGTCCATCCACGACGGGTACTCCCGCGGCTCGGCCGCGGTCTGCGGTACGACGAGCGCCAGGGCGGCCAGTGCGGCGACGTACCCGCCGATCACGAAGACCCGCTCAGGCCGGTTGACCTTCGGCCGCGCGCCGAGCCAGGGCTGCAGCGCAGCGGCCGCGAGCGGCGCCGCCATGCAGGCGGCCACCGGCACCGTCCGCAGCGAGTAGACCGCCCACAGCGCGGCCAGCCCGATGAGCGCGAGGTCGAACCAGGCGACCCTGCCGCGGCGCAGGCGTGGCACGAGAGCGAGCGCGAGCATGCCCAGCAGCACCACGCAGTAGAACTCGGTGAAGTCCGGCGGCCCCCACTCGTAGAAGTACTCGCTGCGTGAGTTGACCTGCCGCACCGCTGCGAAGAGCCCGGGCCCGACCGGGGTGAGCAGCGTGGCGAGCGCGGACAGGACCGGGACCACGGCCATCCGTGCGAGCGCGGACCGCGGGTGCCGGCGGTCGAGTACGAGCCCCGCCAGGGCGACGACGCCGATGACGATGCCGACCGGCCACATCCCGTGGCACAGCGTCCAGACCCAGGTCAGCGGGACCAGGAGCCACGGTGCCCGCCCGGTGTCGCGGGCGCGCAGCCACGCTGCGGTGGTGACGACGACCAGGATGTAGCTGATCTGCTGGGGGCGCATCGACATGCCCGGGGTGCAGGCGACCAGGGTGAGGAAGACCACGATCACCGCGACGATCGGCTCAGCCTGCCGGCGGCACCCCCAATAGACGGTGAGAGCGAGCGAGAGGAAGAGCAGCCCCGAGAGCCAGGCAACCCCGGCCAGCCCGAACCACTCCTCCACCTGCGCCATCGCGATCTGTGGCAGCCACTGCGTCGGCACCCAGTCGGCAGTCGCGAACGAGCTCACCGAGCCCGGGTCCCGCAGCGACCACGCGCCGGTCAGGAACTCGTGGCCGAACCGCAGGTGGAAGTAGGTGTCGAAGTTGCCGAGCGGGAACGACGCCAGCCGGACCAGCGCCACGTAGATCCCGGCCAGCAGGACGACCGGGAGCACCGTCCGGATGGGGGAGCGGTGCCTGCTCGCGTCGCTCGGTTGTGGGCGCGACACGTCCTCGGGCTCCGCGGGGGTCGAGGCGCGGGCCTCGTGGACGGTCTGCATGAGTCGTGCCTACTTCTTACGTCGGGGGCCTTCTTACGTCGGGGGCCTGACCACCTTGAGCGTGACATTCCTCGCCTTCGAGCCGAGTGTCGCCACGCTGCCGAGATAGGTGATGGTCAGCTTGTGCTTGCCCGGCTTCAGCTTCTTCAGCCGGAGGACGACGGTGCCGTTCTTGCCCGAGGAAAGCTCCGTCATGGCCAGGACCTTGGCGCCATCCATCACCTGGATCTTCCCGAGCGGTACGTCGTAGCCGGCCATGGCGACCTTCACCGTGAGGATGCCGCGCTTGTTCATGGTGATCTTCTTCTTCGACAGCGTGGCCGTCGTCGTCGAGGCCAGCTTGGAGACCGGCATGGAGGCACTCGTGGCCGTACCCGAGGCCCAGCCGGTTGCCGTGGCGGACACCCGCACGCTGATCGAGTGGCCGGCGTCGATGGTCCGGACGACGTAGGTGCTGTTGGTCGCCTTGGCCACCGCCACGTCGTCGATGAACCACTGGTAGCCGTAGCTCACGCCGCTGGCGGCCCAGGTGCCGGTGGTGGCCGCCAGTGTCTCCCGTGCGGCGGCCACCCCCGTGATCGTGGGCGGGGACGTGTTGGCCACCGGGTCGAGCGCGGCCGCGACGATCGCGTTGCTCGTGGAAAGGCCCGGGTTGTAACCCGCCTTGGTCCCGGTCGCCTGCACGGTGATCGAGTGCCCGACGTCGGCGTCGACCATCTTGTACGACGTCCCGGTGGCCCCTGTGATCGCGGTCGCGTCGCGGAACCACTTGTAGGTGGTCGTCACCCCGGTGGTGTTCCATGCCGGTGCCGTGAGCGTGAGGGTCGTGCCGACCTTGTTGTTCGGCCCACTGATGGCCACGTCGGTGGCGGCGGCGGGTGCATCACCGAGCAGTCCCGTCACGGGGTTGCTGACCGACAGACCCTGGCCGTGGCCGGTCCGGGTGCCCGTCGCCCTGATGGTCAGCTGGTGGCCCACGTCGGCCGCTGTCACGGCGTACGTCGTCGTGGTCTGGCCGCTGATGTTGGTGCCGTCGCGCTGCCACTGGTACGTGGTGGTGACCGCGTCGCTGTCCCACGTCGGCGGCGTGGCGGTCAGGTTGGTGCCGACCTTGCCGGTGCCGCTCACGCTCACGGCGGTCACCGCGACCGGTGCGTCGCCGGCGATACCGGTGATGACGTTGCTGGTCGACGTCCCGGAGATGTAGCCGGGACGAGTGCCGGTCGCCTTGACCGTGATTGCCTTGCCGAGGTCGGCGACGGTCACCGTGTACGTGGTGCCCGTCTCGCCGCCGATGGCCGAGGTTCCGCGGAACCACTGGTAGGCCGTCGTGACCGAGGCGCCGAAGTTCCAGGCGGGCGGCGTGGTCACGGTGAGCGGCGTGTTGACACGACCCGAGCCGCTGATCCCCACCCCGGTGGTCGCCGTGACGCTGTCCACGACGGTGAAGGGGCGCCAGTTCGACGGCGTGAGCTGGTTGCCCGCGGCATCGATGGCGGTGACCCGCCATTCCCAGCTGCCTCCAGCAATCGCTTGCTGCGGCGCCCAGGAGAGCGCGCGCGTGGTGGCTGGCTCGACCGGGGTGATGGTGCCGACCACCCGCCGTTCGAAGCGGTAGCTCTCCGCACCGGGGACGGCCTGCCAGCTGAAGAGCGCGTCTGACGGCGCGACCGTGGCGTTCGCCGCGGGGGCGGTCTGCGTGGCGGCGGGCTCCACGACCCGGAAGTGGCCCCAGTTGCTCCAGCCGCCGGTCCGTTCGGCTGCGTCGATGCGCCGGATCCGCCACACGTACGGGTCGTCCCCGTTGGGCATCTGCGGCAGCTGCGCCAGCAGGCCGGTCAGCGACACCGCCCTGCTCCGGACCGTCGCGGGCACCACGGCCTGGTTGGCCGAGTTAGCGGACGTGTCGTGGTTCCGGTAGACCTCGATGCGGTACTGCGCGGCGAACGGCAGCGCCTGCCAGGAGAAGTACAGGTCTCCGCGGACAGCCTGGCTGCCGTTGGGAGACTCCAGCACGGGCACCGGCGACCTCTTGACGAAGACTCCGGTGTCGCTCCACTGGAGCAGGTTGAGCGAGCCGTCCACCGGGCGGACGCGCCAGTAGACCGGTCCCTCGGGGTAGGTCGTGTCGAACGACGTGAACGTCGTCTGGTCGACCTGGGCCGTTTCGATCACGTCGTTGAAGCTCAGGTCCGTCGCCGTCTGCACGATGTAGCTGCGCGCCTCGGTGCGGCCCGGAGTCTGCAGTGGCGTCGCCACGTCGAACGGCCGCTCGGCGGTAGCCGGGGTGGGCAGGTAGGGCGACTTCTCGGTGGTCCGGTAGTCCTGCCACGAGAGCGTCACGTCGTTCTGGCACACCTGGTTGTTCGGCGGAGTGGGGTCGGCCGGGCAGACCACCGGCGCATTGCCGGCCACCGGCGTGTAGCGCGCCGGGCTGAGCACCACCTTGCGGCTCAGCTTGTCGAAGGAGTGCTGCGCGTGCTCGAGCGCCTCGCACCTCAGGTACGAGCAGGGGACCGCGCGGTAGTAGTACGCCGTCCCGGCCTGGCTGTCGGGCAAGGCCTCGTCCGGCGTCCACATCGGCTGGGTCAGCTTGATCGGCGTGAAGACGCCGTCGTTGTTGGTGTCGTAGACCGGGTTGGTCATCTCCTGGTCGTGCGCGACGTACAGCAGGTAGGAGCCCACGTTCGGCTTGTCGGCCCAGCGCAGCACCGGAGTGTTGCGCAGCGAGTCGCACTCACTCTGCTCGTTCGCGGCCAGGATCTGGGTCCGGCAGTCGTCCGCATTGAGGTCGGCGTCGGCGTTCTCCGGGTCGTCCGGCAGCAGCGTCCCGGCCAGTGCGGCGTACTGCTGGTCGTCGGGGATGACCTCCAGCGGGTTGATCGTGAAGGTCCCGACCGCACCGTTGGCGATCAGCGTGCCGTTGGTCCCGATCGCGTTGACGAACCAGTCATAGTCGCCCGGGTCGAGGAAGTCGCCGTTCAGCGACTCGCCCGCGGCGTACTCGAAGTCATCGTTGACGAGCGTGTACGCCGTGCTGGCGACCGGCTTCGCCCACACCTCGTACCGGGCTGCCCCCGCGACCGGTGTCCATTTCAACGTGGGGAAACGGCGGCCGGACGGCGAGTTGAGCGGGTCGGGGCTGGTGCCGGTTGCGACCGGCATCGCGTCCACGACGAACGCTCCCTGGTCGAAGATGAAGGCCGTCCCGAGCCGACCATCCTCGCTGAGCGTCTGGACCTGCCAGGTGTACGTACCGGGGTCGAGCTTGCCGCGCGGGGTGTACGACGTCGACGCCGTCGTGTCGACGAGGGCGCCGCCAGTGCCGAAGTTGATCGTGACCCGGTAGCGCGCCGCGCCGGGCACCGGGCTCCAGTTCAGGGTCGGGGTCGTGACGTGCTGGTCGTTGACCGGGGCGATCAGGTCCGTCACGTCGGGCCGGTAGGTGAAGCTGCGCACCTCGGCACTCGGCTGGTCGGTGGCCGGTCGGCTGCTGCTCCAGTCGTCGTGGCCGATGACCCGCCAGTAGTAGGTGCCCGACGCTGCCGGCCAGCAGGTGCTGCCACGTTGGGGAACCCAGGTCGTGTGCACCGTCTCGCAGCGCATCACGGCGCCTTGGAAGGTCGACGAGGTGCTCACTTCGAGTGTGTAGCTGCTGGCAAGAGCCAGGTCCTCCTGCCCGGAGGAGGACCGCTCGCTCGGGCTCCACTGGTAGTAGAACGGGCTGCCCACGGTGGCGCCGTTGGCGGGGTACTCCAGGTGCACCTGGCCGGGCCAGGATCGCTGGAAGGTGCCGCGGTCCGCTTCGCTCCACGCCCGGGCGTTGCCGGACGCGTCGATCGGGCGCACTCGCCAGTAGTAGGTGTCGTTGTCGATGGTCTTGATGGGAGAGAAACGGGTGCCCGTGATGTCGTCCAGGTCGACCACCGGTGACCCGAAGTTGTTGTCGTCGTCCATCTGGAGCTGGTACGTCGCCGCGCCGGGGACCGGCTTCCAGTCGAGCACGGCGTTGGTGACGGCACCGTTCTCCGGCGGGCTGACCCGGGTGGCTGCTGCCAGCCCCTGGATCGTGTACGAGATGGGCTGCGAGAAGGAGGTGGTGAGGCCCCCGCTGAGCACGGCCTGGACCCGGGCGTAGTACGTCCCCGGTCCGACCAGGACCGGGTTGATGGCCGACGTGGTCTTGACCGGCGTGTAGTTCGTGATCGCGTCGGTGTCGGTGAAGGACTCGTCCGTGCTGACCTGCAGCTTGTACTGGGTCGCCCCCGGGACGGGGGTCCAGCTGATCAGCGGGGGGCTGCTCGGCTGGGGAAGGACACCGGTCGGGCCAAGCATCGTCGGCACCGTCAGCGGCGCGCGCGTGAACTGAGCGGTGGCCCATCCCGGGTCACCGCTGCCGGTGATCCGGACCCGCCACCACAGGTCGCCCGCCGGCAGGTTCACGGTCGGCGTGTACTGGCTGTTGACCGTGTTCGTGTTGACCAGCGTCGACGCGAAGGTGTCCGAGGTCGACACCTGGACGTCGTACCTCGCGGCCTCGGCCTGCCGCTGCCACCTCAGGTTCGGGATCACCGGGACGATCTCGCCGCCGGCCGGACCGATGATGCTGGGCGGAGCCGCTGCTGCTGGTGGAGTGGCGACGATCAGGCTCAGCCCCGTGACTGCCACGAGGCAGACGAGGCCGCCAACGAGCAGACGCACACGCGCACGGACAGCAGGCACCACAGACTCCTCGAGACTCAGTTCGGACCAGTCGATCGAGGCTAGGTCGCGGGCGGGTGCTGCCGCGGGGAAACAAGGGACCCTATGGCCCTGACGGGCTATGGGTAGCACCTGATCGGTGGAGACCCACGACCGTCAGGCCCCGCTCTACTCCAGACCGAGCGAGAAAGCTGCCTCGAGGTCGTGCCGGGAGTAGGCGCGGAATGCGATGTGGGTCTCGGTGGAGGAGACCCCGGGGACCTTGTTGAGACGGTCCGCGACCACCGCGGCGACGTCGTCGTGGTCCTTGACCCGGACCATCGCGATCAGGTCGATCTGGCCGGTCACCGAGTAGACCTCACTGACCCCGTCGAGGGCGGCGATCGCCTCGGCCACCTCGGGAATCCGGGCCACGTCGGCCTTGACGAAGACGATGGCGGTGATCACGCCGCCGACCCTAGCGGGCGGGCTGGTGGACGGTCGTGATGTCGCGGCGCTCGGCGAAGGGGACGAGCGTGCGGCGGGACTCGGTGACCGCGTCGTGGACGGCGAGGTGGCGGGTGGCGCCGAAGACCGGGCAGCTCCACTCACCCTCGACGTCGACGAGGCGGATGCCCTCGGACTCCAGCCAGCGCAACACCTTCTCCGACTCCTCGGCGCTCGCCGCGGGCACCGGGCCGGGGGCGTCGCCCACGGTCTCGGCGCAGAGGCGGAGCTCGGCGACGTATTGATGAGCGTCGACACCGGGCGGCATGACCCCAGCCGCCGCGAGCCGTCCGTGGCGGATGACGTGCACCGCCCAACGGCCGTCGTCCTCGCGGCGGGTGGCCACGATCTCGGGACACCGGGACAGCGCGGTCAGCCGCTGGGTCCGGGCGGCCGCGCGGACGAAAGCCGCCAGCCGGTCGCGGTGCACGCCGGCCTCCTCGAAGCGTTCGTCGGCGGCCAGCGCGGCCATCCGGTGGTTGATGGCTTCGACCACCTCGTCGGGCCGGCGCAGCAGCGTGTCCTGGAGCAGCCGCACCACCGAGGCGTACGTCGTGGGGTCGACGCTGCCGTCGCACGGCGACAGGCACCTGCCGAGCTCGGCGAGGACGCACGGGGTGCGTGAGGGGACCTTCCCGAAGCGGTCGCTGCACTGCCGGACCGGGAACGTCTCGTGCAGCGCCGCCAGGCACTTCTCGGCGGCCTTGCGCGACCCGAAGGGCCCGAGGTAGTCGGCGTCGTCGCCGAGCACCCGGGTGACCATCGACAGCCGGGGCCACGGCTCTCGGGTGAGCTTGACGAAGTGCATCCGCTCGGGGAACCGGGAGCGGCGGTTGTAGCGCGGCTTGTGCTCGGCGATCAGCCGCAGCTCCCGGACCTGAGCCTCGAGTGTCGTGCTGCAGACGATGCCCTCGACCGTGGTGGCCAGGCCGACCATCTCGCCCATCCGGGACCGCGTCTCGGAGGCGGTGAAGTAGGAGCGCACCCGGGTCCGGAGGTCGCGCGACGTGCCGACGTAGAGGACCCGGCGCGCGTCGTCGCAGAAGAGGTAGACCCCCGGGGAGTGCGGCAGCCCCTCGGCCAGGTGCCGTTTGCGGCGCTGGGCCGTGGAGACCCGGGCCGAGAAGGTCTGCAGCTCCTCGAGGGTGTGCACGCCGAGCCCGCCCAGCCGCTCCATCAGCCCGTGCAGCACGTCGACGGTCGCGCGTGCGTCGGAGAGCGCCCGGTGGTTGGGAGTGGTGGTCGACCGGAAGACCCGGGCCAGGGAGGACAGCTTGCAGTTGGGCGCGTCGTCGCGGGTGATCACCCGGCGGGCCAGCTTGGCGGTGTCGACCACCTCGAACGCTGGCCACGCCCGCCCCTGGCGCTCGTTGAAGTGGCGCAGGAACCCGACGTCGAACGGCGCGTTGTGGGCGACCAGCACGGTGCCGGCCGCGAACTCCAGGAAGGCCGGCAATGCCGACTCGATCGGCGGCGCATCGGACACCATCGCGTTGCTGATCCCGGTGAGCACTGCGATGAACGGCGGGATCTCGGTGTGCGGGTTGACCAGGGTCTGGAACTCGCCGAGCACCTCGCCGCCGCGCACCTTGACCGCGCCGATCTCGGTGATCATGGAGCCGGCCTCGGCCGATCCGCCGGTGGTCTCGAGGTCGACCACCGTGAAGGTCAGGTCACGGAGCGGACGGCCCAGCTCGTCGAAGCTGCGCTGGGACTCCCAACGAGACCCGGCCCGAGCGGGAGGCTCGCCGACCGTGGTGCTCATGTGGCTGACGGTAAGTGTCCTCGCCGACACTCTGGTGGACCCCACGCCCGGGACCGGCCTGAGTACGATCGACAGAGTGCCGTTGATCGACGAAGAGCCGCCGCCGCTCCCACCGGGGTTCCTCCGGGTCATTCCGCTCGGAGGGGTGGGCGAGATCGGCCGCAACATGGCCGTCCTCGAGCAGGACGGCCGGCTCCTGATCATCGACTGTGGCGTGCTGTTCCCCGAAGAGCACCAGCCCGGCGTCGACCTGGTGCTGCCTGATTTCAGCATCCTGCGGGACCGGTGGGCCGACGTCGAAGCAGTGATCCTCACCCACGGCCACGAGGACCACATCGGTGGCGTCCCCTACCTGCTGCAGGCAGGGCTGGCCGCGCCGCTGGTCGGTTCCCGGTTCACCCTCGGGCTCCTCGAGGCCAAGCTCGCCGAGCGTCGGTTGGAGTCGACGATGGTCGAGGTCGCGAGCGGGGAGCAGGTCACCTTTGGTCCGTTCACGTGCGAGTTCATCGCGGTCAACCACTCGATCCCGGATGCGCTGGCAATCGCGGTGACCACCGCGGCCGGGACGCTCTTCCACACCGGTGACTTCAAGGCCGACCTCACTCCGCTCGATGGTCGACTCACCGACATGGCGTCGTTCTACAAGCTCGGCGAGCGTGGCGTCGATCTCCTGCTCAGCGACTCGACCAACGCCGACGTCCCGGGCTTCGTGGCCACCGAGCGCGACATCGGCCCGGTCCTGGACCGGGTGGTCGGCGAGGCGTCCGGCCGCGTGTTCGTGGTTTGCACGTCCAGCCACGTGCATCGCATCCAGCAGGTGCTCAGCACCGCCCGCAACAGCGGCCGCCAGGTGGCGATCGTCGGCCGGTCCATGGTTCGCAACACCCGGATCGCGGACGACCTCGAGTACCTCCAGGTTCCGCCGGGGTTGCTGATGTCGGTGGACGAGCTCGACGAGCTGCCCTCGGACCGGATGCTGGTGCTCTGCACCGGCTCCCAGGGCGAGCCGGCCGCGGCCCTGAGCCGGATGGCGCGCGGGCAGCACAAGGACTTCACCTTGATCGAGGGCGACATGGTGATCTTCGCCAGTTCGCTGATCCCGGGCAACGAGAGTGCGGTCTACCGGCTCATCGACCGGCTCGCCTACTCCGGCGTCGACGTGATCACCCGTGAGCAGGCGCCGATCCACGTCAGCGGGCACGCCGCGGCCGGTGAGCTGACCGCGGTGCTGACCGCGCTGCGACCACGCAACTTCATGCCGGTCCACGGCGAGGGCCGCCACCTGCGCGCCCACGGCAAGCTCGCGGCGCGCGTCGGCGTACCTGAGGACCGGATCCTCATCGTCCGGGACGGGGCCGTGGTCGACCTCGGCGACGGCAAGGCGTCGGTGGTGGGGCGGGTCTCGGCCGGCTTCACCTACGTCGACGGTGGTGGCGTGGGCGACGTGGGCGAGGAGAGCCTCCGGGACCGGCTGATCCTCGGCGAGGAGGGGTTCATCTCGGCCGTGGTCGTCGTGGACTCGCGCTCGGGCCAGGTCGTTGCCGGGCCGGAGATCTCGGCCCGTGGCTTCGCTGACGAGGAGGCCCCGCTCGACGACATCCGCCAGCGGGTGGCCGACGACATCGCCAAGGCTCCGCTCACCCAGCCGGTCGACCCGGACGAGCTCCGGAGGATCATCCGCCGCTCGATCGGCTCGCAGGTCAACCGGGTGCACCGCCGCCGGCCGATGATTCTGGTGTATGTCGTCGAGACGTGATCGGGCCGAGGAACGAGGCCCGGTCACGTCATTGGTGGTTGGCAGCGCGTGCGACCGAGCTTGCGAGGTCGCAACCGCGCGTGTCGAAACCTGGTGAGACGGGGCTGAGAGGTGACCACCGTGGTTGCGTCCAGAGGCACGCTGCGGCGGTTTCGACACCGTCGTCGCTGGCGCTCCTCCGGGCTCAACCACCGGAGACGTAACCACGTTCGAGCGAAGCGAGCCCACCGTCGTCGCTGGCGCTCCTCCGGGCTCAACCACCGGAGACGTAACCACGTTCGAGCGAAGCGAGCCCACCGTCGTCGCTGGCGCTCCTCCGGGCTCAACCACCGGTACGCAACCACGTTCGAGGCAAGCGAGCCCACCGTCGTCGCTGGCGCTCCTCCGGGCTCAACCACCGCAAGTGAGACCGTTGACCCATGGAGCTCCCCGAGGCGGTGCGCAACCGGCTGGTGTCACTGGTGGCCGCCAGCCTCGGTGACATCACGTCCCTGCCGGCCTCGCTGAAGAAGGTGGCCGGGTTCGCCCCGGCCCGGCGGGCGAAGCTGGGCGCGGCCACGATCCTGGCCGAGCTGGAGCGCGACGACGAGCTCCGCGGGCGGGTCGCCGTCCAGGTCCGGGCGCGGGCGTCCGAGGAGGACGCTGACCTAGCCGTGCTCGCCTGGCTGGAGCGGGCCGAGGGCTGGGAGGACCACATCGAGGACGCCGTGCGCCGTCAGGCCGAGCGCACGCCGCAGCGGTCGCCGGACCGGCAGCTCGAGCAGCGGCTTCGGGCGCGTGCCGACGAGGCCGACCAGGCGCTGCGCGACCAGCGCCGTGCCCACAAGGAGGCCATGGAGGCACTCAAGACCGAGGTGGCCACGTTGCGGCGCACCCTCGGCGAGACGCGGACCAAGGAGCGCGAGGCGCGCACGGCGGCCGAGGCCGCCCAGGCCCGAGCCGAGGAGGCCGTGTCGCGGCTGGACCGCGAGCTGCGCCAGCTCCGAGGCCAGCTCTCCAAGTTCGAGGGGCAGGCCGGCGAGCAGCGCCGGCAGACCCGCACGGCACGCGACGAGGTCACCATCCGGACCAAGCTCCTGCTCGAGACCCTGACCGATGCGGCCGCCGGGCTGCGCCGCGAGCTGGCGCTACCGGCGGTCACCGGCAGCCCCGGCGACCGGATCGAGGCCGACCTGGCCGACGAGGGCACCCGCGAGCCCACGTCCACCGGGTCGCTTGACCCCGGCAGCCCGGCCCTGCTCGAGCAGTACCTCGCGCTGCCGCGGCCGCGACTCCTGGTCGACGGCTACAACGTGACCAAGACAACCTGGCCGACCCTCAGCCTGGAGGCGCAGCGCACCCGGCTGCTGACGCTGCTGGCCGGGCTGGTGGCGCGCACCAACGCCGAGACCACCGTGGTGTTCGACGCGGCCGAGTCCGAGGCGCGGCCGGTGGTCGCCTCGCCGCGCGGGGTCAGGGTGGTGTTCAGTCCCACCGGCGTGATCGCGGACGACGTGCTGCGTGAGCTCGTCGACGCCGAGCCAGCCGGTCGCGTCGTCGTGGTGGTGACAGACGACCGCGAGCTCGGCGGCGACGTACGGCGCAGCGGCGCCCGCGTCGTCGGACCAGGCGCGCTGACCCGCATGTCCTGAGCTCGGTCAGGGCGCCTCGGTGAACGCGGTGAACTCGTAGAACATCGCGTCGACGGCGTACCGCTCGCCGACCGAGAAGTCGTACTGCACCAGCCGGTAGTCGTGCAGCAGCGTTTTCTGGGCAGGGCTCAGGTCGGCCTCGGTGAGCTCGGTGCCGTCCGGGGCGACGATCCGGCCGGAACCGATCGCACCGATCTGGTCGGCGACCTCGGCCAGCAGCTCGTAGTACGGCGGCAGCGGCTCACCGACCAGGTCGAAGACGTAGGGAAGGAACGAGGCCGGGCTGGTCACGGGCAGCGAGCGCGGTGCCTGGCCGGCACTCGACCAGATGAACATCGGGGTCTCGAGGTGGCCGAGCCCGGGGTTGGCTTCGAGCACCTCGTTGGTCAGCACCCCCGGGTAGTGGTCGCCGTAGAAGACGACGACCGTCGGCTCGTCGCTGGCCCGCAGGTGGTCGAGGAACTCGCGCAGCGACTTGTCGCTGTACTCCTGTCCCCGGGCGTAGCCGGCAATGCCGGCCACCAGTTCAGGGTCGCCGGGGGCCTCGACCGGCACCGGATCGTCGTACCAGTCCGCGGTCGGCACGTGGTTTTGCATCGTCACCAGGTTGACCAGCAGCGGCTGGTCGTGGTCGGCGATCTGCCGCTCGACCTCGTCGAAGGCGACCTCGTCGGAGATGAACTCGTTCTTCTCGAGGGGGTCCTGCTCGCCCAGCGTGCTGTCGTGCACGAACTCGCGGAAGCCGAGCATCGGGTAGATCGAGTCCCGGCGGTACATGTCATCGTGGTAGGGGTGCACGGCGATCGGCAGGTGCCCGTGCTCGGCGAACCAGCCCACCGCTGACGGGTAGTCGGACAGCCCCGACATGAAGTTCTGGTACGGCGCGATCACCTGGGGGTTGAACAGCCCCAGCGACTGGCCGGTGAGCGCCGAGAACTCCATGCTCGAGGTGCCGGTGCCGTAGAAGTTCGCCAGCGCGCTGCCACCCCACGAGTCGGCGATCGTCTCGCGGGTCAGCGGCATCGTGTCGTGCTCGACCGTGACCTCCTCGAGGCGGGACAGGTCGCCGAACGCCTCGCTCAACACCAGCACGACGTTGACGTCGGCGAGCGCGCCGGCGGTGCGGCCCGCGTTGCGGGCGTCCGCCCGCGCGGCATACCGGTCGGCGAGCGCTGCCATCGCGGCGGCGTCGTAGCCGGCCGGCACAGGCATCGGTTCGCTGGGCATGTTGTAGAGCGCGCCGCCGACGAAGCCGTTGGTCCGGTAGTTCATCAGCTGCGAGAACGGCTGCCACACCGCGCCGGCCGACTCGTAGAGCCGCCGCCACGGGTTGCCCGGGTCGTTGAAGGACAGCGTCGAGGCCAGCAGCAGCGTGACCACCAGGCCGACGACGACGCGGGTACCGACCAGCACGGCCCAGCCGCGCGGGTGGTCGGCGCGCCGGACCCGCGGGTACCGCAGGCCCATGGTCCTGGACCCGACCACGGTGGCGGCGACCAGGACGGCCAGCCCGAGCACGGCGGCCGCGATCGAGCGCGACGAGACCATGTCGACCAGGAAGCTGGTGGAGCCCAGGAACTGGTAGTCAGTCGGGTACAGCGGCGCGGTCAGGATCGACATCTTGGCGACATTGACCGCGGACAGGGCGCCGGTCAGACCGAGCAACATCCCCATGCTGACCCAGAGCCGGCCCGTGACGCACCAGAGCAGCACCAGGACCAAGAGCACCAGCAGCACGTCCAGAGGCTTCGACACGGCGGCCAGCAGGGCGAGCGGGTGGCTCACCTCCGACCACCACATGGGCGTCTCGAGGACGCCGGTGCAGACCAGCGCCCAGAGGGGCATCGCGACCAGGCTCAGCAGCACGGTCCGGCGGTGCCGACCGCTGCAGGGGACCTCGGCAGGGGTCGGCGGGGTGGCCTCGACCGGCCGGTCCAGGAGCGGGCGGTCGACTGTGGAGGTCACGTCAGGACCACAGCGGTCGCCGAGGGGGCCATGAGCCGAAAGATAGGCGCGCCGGAGCGGCGATGTGGGCGGTTTGGCGCAGAACTGCCCGATCGGTCGAGCCGATCCTCGGGTCAGTTGAAGCGGTACCACATCTCGTCGACGACATACCGCTGCCCGATCGAGAAGTCGTACTGCACCAACCGGTAGTCGTGGAGCAGCGCCTGCTGCTCAGGGGAGAGGTCGTCCTCGGTGAGCTCGGTGCCGTCGGGGGCGACGATGTGGCCCGGTCCGAGTGCGCCGATCTGCTCGCGCACCTCGGTCAGCAGCTCGAAGTACGGCGGCAGCGTCTGCCCCACGAGGTCGAAGACGTAGGGCAGGAAGTAGTTGGAGCTCGTCAGCGGGAGAGGTCGCGGCTCCTGGCCCTCGCTCGACCAGATCAACAGCGGCGTCCGCAGCTGCTCGAGGCCCGGGTTCTGGGCGAGCACCTCGTCGCTGTAGATGCCGGGGTAGTGGTCGCCGTAGAAGACCACCACGGTCTTCTCGTCGTCTGCCCGCAGGTCGGCAAGGAACCGGTCCAGGGCCTGGTCGGAGTACTCCATGCCCCGCGCGTCGCCGCCGATCTCACGGGCCTGGTCCGCGTTGACGTCCCCGGAGACCGGCACCGGGTCGTCGTACCAGCCGGCCATCGGGACGTGGTTCTGCATGGTGACGAGATTCACGAGAAGTGGCTCCGAGTGAGTGCGCAGCTGGTACTCGACCTCGTCGAACGCCGAGCGGTCGGAGATGTAGGCGTTCTGCTCGACCCGGTCCTGCTCCTGCATGCCGGTGTCGTGGACGAACTCGGCAAAGCCGAGCATCGGGTAGACCGTGCTGCGCCGGTACATCTCCGTGGTGTAGGGGTGCACCGCGATCGGGGTGTGTTTGGCGCGCTTGAACCAGCCGACCGCGGACGGGTAGCTGTCCATGCCCGCCACGAAGTTCTGGTACGGCGCCACGATCTGCGGGTTGAAGAGTGCGAGGTTCTGGCCGGTCAGCGCCTGGAACTCCATGCTCGACGTGCCGGTGCCGTAGAAGTTGACCAGCGTGTCACCGCCCCATGCGTCGGCGATGTGCTGCCTGGTGAGCGGGATCGGGTCGCGTCCGACGTCCAGCCCCTTGAGCCGGGTCGGGTCGGCGAAGGACTCGCTGAGCACCAGGACCACGTTGACGTCGTCGAGAGCTTTCGGGTCGCGGCCGGCGTTCCTCGCCGCGGCGCGGTCGGCGTACCGCGCGGCCACCCGCGTCATCGTTGCCTCGCTGTAGCCGGCCGGCCGGGCCATCGCCTCGATCGGCATGTTGTAGAGCACACCGCCCACGAAGCCGTTGTTGCGGTAGTTCATCGCCTGTGAGTACGGCATCCACTCGGCGCCCGACGCGTCGTACAGCCCGCGCCACAGGTTGCCCTCGTCGTTGAACCTGGTGGTGTCGAAGAGCAGGGCGCCGGTCACCAGGAGGACGGCGACCCGGACCATGAGCGACCGCCAGCGGGCCGGGCCGGCCAGGCCGTGGGTCACCCCCGGGTAGCGCCGGCGCCACTCGACGGCCGACCAGGACCGGGACCAGCACCGCGGCGAGCGCTGCCGCGAGCCCGAGTGCCACCTGGGTCGGCGAGACCATCGAGAGCAGGAAACCGGGCGAGCTGAGGAACGCGCGGTCGCCGGGGACCAGCGGCTCGGTGAGGATCGACATCTTGGCGGCGTTGACCGCGGCCAGGACCAGAGTGACGGCGGCGAGCAGCCCGATGCCGGCCCACAGCCGTCCGGTCAGCGCCACGAGGAAGACCAGCAGCAGCCACAGGACCAGCACGTCGAGGGGTTGCGTGAGCCCAGCCAGGAAGGCCAGCGGCGGGGCCACGGCGTCCCACCACAAGGGTGCCTGGAGGACGGCGTTGGACGCGAGCGCCGCGAGCAGGGAGACGACTGCTGCCAGCACCAGGGTGCGGCGGCGCGACGGCCCGCCCGGCGCGGCGTCCGGGGCGTTGGAGTCGAGGCTCGGCAGTACCGGTCCGGCCTGCCGCTCGATGAGCGCCACGAGCGGGGAATTTACGGCGGCGGAGTGGGCCCGCGTGGCGCTTTTGCCGAACATCTGACCAAACGGTCCACGCCCCCCGGGTACCGCTCGGGAACCGACTGTCGGTGGTGGCTGTCACCGTGGTTCCCATGACGACGCGAATCGACTGCGACACCTGCGTGGTGCGCGGGCTCGCCTGCCACGACTGCGTGGTGACGGTCCTGCTCGGACCGCCTCCCGAGCTGACCATCGACGACGACGAGCGTCGGGCCCTCGACGTGCTGGCCGAGGGGGGCCTGGTGCCGCCGCTGCGGCTGGTGCGGCCGGTGGCCGGCCCCGAGGTCGAGTCGGCGTGACTGCTGAGACCTGTGTGACAGGGGAGGTGCGTTAGCCCACACTGCGCGAAAATCGGTGGACAGGATCGGTTGAGGTTTGGACGACCTCCCGTCCGACCCACTACGGTTCTTTTCTAGGTGCTCGAGGAAGTGGACCACCAGGTCCGCGCGAGCGCCGCGTCGAACTCCGGGCCACCTACGGGTGGCCGGGGGCCGGGGAACCACACGTTGTCGAAGTCAGGCAGCACCTGGGGTGAATCGCCAGCGAGGGCGCCATACGTGGCGAGGGAGCTGGCGTAGGGCAAGTCGTGCCCGAACCCGTCAGCTCACCCGGTAGGCGTACGACATCCAAGGAGACCTCCGCCTCGTGCTTCACGGACGGAAGCGACTGGCCACGGCCCTCTCGGGGCTGGCCCTGGCCACCGTGGTGGGTTTCATGCCCGCCACCCCCGCTCAGGCCGAGCCCGACATCGACGACGTTCAGTCGCGGGTGGACCGGCTCTTCCACGAGGCCGAGCAGGCCTCCGAGCGGCTGAACGACGCCAAGATCGAGCTCGCCGAGCTGCGCGGCGACCTGGTCTCGCTGCAGGCCGACCAGGAGCGCCAGGACACCAAGCTCGAGGCGGCCCGTGAGGACCTCCAGGATTCGATCGTCAGCCAGTACGAAGGCCAGAACCTCTCCGCGGTCGGCCAGGTCGCGATCGCCGACGACGCGGACGCGTTCGTGTCGAGCCTGTCGACGATGGCGGCGTACAACGACCTCCAGGCCCAGCTCTTCGACAGCTTCACCACCGAGGCCAAGGCCCTCGACATCCGCCGCAGGGCAACCGAGCAGCGCGCCGCTGAGGTCCAGGGCATCCAGGACCAGCTTGTCGCGGAGAAGAAGACGATCGACAACAACCTTGCCGAGGCCGAGTCGCTGCTCGACCGGCTCAAGGCCGAGGAGCGCGAGGCGTTGCTCAGCCGCGGCTCGGTGCGCCTGCCCTCGGGCGTCGAGACCACCGGTCGCGCCGCCGCCGCGATCGCGTACGCGATGGCCCAGGTCGGGGACTCCTACGTCTACGGAGCCGCCGGCCCCGGCGCCTTCGACTGCTCCGGCCTCACGATGATGGCCTGGGCGCAGGCCGGCGTCTCCCTGCCGCACTCCTCCGGCGCCCAGTACGGCTCGGGACCGCACGTCGCCTCCAGCGACCTCCAGCCGGGTGACCTCGTCTTCTACTACTCCCCGATCAGCCACGTCGCGATGTACATCGGCAACGGCCTGATCGTGCACGCGGCCAACCCCGGCGCCGGGGTCCGGGTCGCCGAGCTCTATTCGATGCCGTACGTCGGCGCGGTCCGCCCCGGCTGACACACCCGCTGACCCACCCGCTGCCACACTTGCCGCATGGCCATGGGGCGCGGCTGTCCACCTCGTGGCCTGCTGCGCGCCGCCCCACGGGCTCTTCCACCCCACGGAAGACGCTCGCTGCGCTCGCGCTTCCGCGGGGACCCCGGACAAACTTGCGGCGTTGCAGTCGCTCGTAGATGGGCCTACAGCGACTTCGCTCCTGCGCCTTGCGGAGCATCCCGTGGATGCGACGCTCGCGACGGCCAGAGGTGAACAGCCACGCCCCCCGCCGCGCCTGGGTGCTCGGAGCGGCACTGACCGCGCTGGTGGTCGCGGTCGCGCTGGTCACCTGGCTGGTCGTCCGGTCCGACCCCTACGTCGCGCCCACGCCGTCGGGCACCGCATCGAAGCCGGATCCAGCCGGCGCGGCGCACGCCCTGCGTGGCCTCGAGGACGCCGTGGCCGCCCGCGACGCGGACACCGCGCGCGCCCTGGCCGCACCCGCAGACACCGCCGCAGCTGACCTGCTCGCCGCCGTCGTCGGCAACGCCGACGAGCTGCAGGTGGAGGAGTTCACGGCTCGCTACGTCGACGCGGTCGGCGGCGTGGACCCGGCCGGTCGCTGGCAGGGGGCCGTCGACCTGACCTGGCGCTTTGACGGGTTCGACACCGAGCCGGTGCACGAGGAGGTGCTGGTCGGGTTCCAGCTCGACCAGAGCGGCTCGGGCACCGAGGACGGCACCGTCGGCATCGCCAGCTTCGGTGGCGGTGACCGACGCTCGCCGTTGTGGCTCTCCGGTCCGCTCGAGGTCCGGCGTTCCGACCGATCGCTGGTGCTGGCCGCCGGCTCGGCCGGACAGGCCGATCTCGTCGCGGAGCGCGCCGACGCCGCCGTCCCGGTCGTGCAGCGGGTGCTGCCGCAGTGGCCGGGCCGGCTCGTCGTCGAGGTCCCCGCGTCCGAGGAGGGGCTGGCAGCCGCGCTGGCCGCCGAGCCCGGCACCTACGCCGACATCGCCGCGGTCTCCGCGTCCGTGGACGGCACCCTGGCCCCGGACTCCGAGGTGCACGTCTTCGTCAACCCGACCGTCTACGACGGCCTCGAGGCGGTCGGCGGCCAGGTGGTGATGAGCCACGAGGCCACACATGTCGCCACCGGAGCGCCGTTGACCGCCGGCGTGCCGCTGTGGCTGCTCGAGGGGTTTGCCGACTACGTCGCCCTGCACGACGTGGACCTGCCGTTCTCGACCACCGCCGGCCAGATCATCCAGCAAGTACGCCGCGACGGCCCGCCGGACCACCTGCCCGGGCAGACCGAGTTCGACGAGACGGCGACCCACCTCGGCGCGGCGTACGAGAGCGCCTGGATCGCCTGCCTGGTCCTCGCTGACGAGGGCGGCCAGGACGCCCTGGTCCGGCTCTACGAGCAGGTCTCCCGGGGCCGCGACCTGGCCGGTCAGGTGCGGGCTCTGTTCGGGCTCAGCGAGGCCGAGCTGACGGCGCGCTGGCGACAGCGGCTGAGCGACCTGGCCGCCTCCGTGCCGAGCGGGACCTGACGTGCTGCACGAGTGGGGCGGCAGACGGGTGGCCGTCGGGGTCACGGCGGCCGGCGCCATCGCCTTCGTGGTCGTGGCCCTGCTCCTGGTGCCGTGGGACCCGGTCCCGGGCGGGCCGCTGCACCCACCGGATCCCTCGTCGGTGTTCACCGCCGCGGAGATCCGTCGGGCCGAGGCCTTCAGCTCCTGGGCCCGGGTCTGGAGCTGGTGCTCGCTCGCCACGTCGCTGGTGTTGGCCTGCGTGCTGGGCTTCACCCGGTTGGGCGCCGCTCTGGTCGAGCGGATCCGCGGACCGTGGTGGTGGCAGGTCGTGGTCGCGGTGGCGGCCCTCGACGTGGCGGGCCGGCTGCTGACGCTGCCCTTCGCTGTGCTCCTGCGGCGCCGCGTGCTCGACTACGGCCTCTCGCACCAGGCCTGGGGGGCGTACGCCGTCGATCTGGCCAAGGGCGAGGCTGTCGATGTCGTCGTCACCTCGATCGCCCTGGCCGTGCTGATCGGCGTGGCCCGGCGCTGGCCTCGCGCGTGGCCTGCCGTCGCCGGACTGCTGCTCGCCGGGCTGGTGATGCTCGGCTCGTTCGCGTACCCACTGCTGGTCGAGCCGTTGTTCAACAAGTTCACGCCGCTGCCCGATGGCGAGCTGCGCACCCAGATCTTCGAGCTGGCCGACCAGGAGGGTGTGCGCGTCGACGACGTGCTGGTCGCCGACGCGTCCCGACGTACGACGACCCTCAACGCCTACGTCTCGGGTTACGGCTCGTCCCGCCGGGTCGTTGTCTACGACACCCTGGTCGACGACGTGGACGACCGCGAGGCGCTCTCGGTGGTCGCGCACGAGCTGGCGCACGCGCGCCACGACGACGTGCTCACCGGGTCCATGCTCGGCGCCTCCGGGGCACTGCTGGCCGTCGGGCTCCTGGGACTGCTGGGCGGGGGAGTGGCGGACCCGCGCCGGGTGCCCCGGGTGCTGGCCCTGGTCGCGGTGGCGGGGCTCCTGGCCAGCCCGGTCCAGAACGCCATCAGCCGCCGCATCGAGACCCGGGCCGACGTGGACGCGCTGCGAGCCACACACGACCCCGAGGCGTTCATCGAGATGCAGAAGGAGCTGGCGCGCAAGTCGCTGGCAGACCCGACCCCACCGGCCTTTTCACTGCTCTGGTTCGGGAGCCACCCCACCGTCCTGATGCGGATCGCGCTCGCCGAGCGGTTCGAGGACTGAGCGACGAAATACGCATCGCCCCCCAGAGCAGGGCTCCAAGGGGGGCGACGGGGGGTCTGAGGATCAGCTGCAGGAACCAGCGCCGTTATCCGCAAAGATCGTCTTGCAGCTGTCTTGGAACATCCCCGTCGAGCCACCACCGAACGCGAAGACCGCGACGGCGATGAGAGCGGCGATGCCCGCTATGAGTAGTCCGTACTCGACGGCGGACGCGCCCGACTCGGAGCGTCCGGCCTTCCAGAGACGCCTCGAGCTCTGGCTGCGGGTCGCGACCCACAGCCAGAGCTCGTTTGCGTTCATGGCGTCAGTCAGATCTCTGGGAAGAGATCAGCCGCAGCTGGCGCTGCCGGAGGCGCTGGCGGTCACCTTGGAGCAGGTGTCCTTGAAGATGCCGGTGAGGCTGTCGCCGAAGGCGAAGACCACGACGACGATGAGCGCGGCGATGCCGGCGATCAGGAGGCCGTACTCCACGGCGGAGGCGCCCCGCTCGTCCATCTTGGCGGTGCGGGCGTCGAGCATGATGCGGAGGTAGTCAAGCATTGGTGTTTCTCCTTCAGAGTGGGTCCCACGTCTCGGAGCGGGGGTGCCCCGGTGTTCACAATCTTGGACACCGCGGGGCGCATTGGCAGCCGATTGCCCGAGGTCAAGCCGAGCGATGGTTCGCATAGCCCGTTCGGACTACGCGACATAGCGCCGGTCGCCCGTTCCCAGCGGGGACGACAACTGCCCACTGCTGCACAGTGGGCAGTCGTAGGTGACGTTCGCGCCGGGCAGGCTCAGGAATCGACCTGGCGGACACTGGACAGCAGTCCGATGCGCATCGCGGTGACCAGCGCCTGGGCGCGGTTGGACGCGCCGAGCTTCTGGTAGATGCGGGCGATGTGGGACTTGGCGGTGGACTCGCTGAGGTAGAGCTTCTCGCCGATGGCGGCGGCGCCCAGACCGTCCGCCAGGAGGAGAAGCACCTCGTGCTCGCGGTCCGAGAGCCGAGTGGACTCCGCCGCGCTGCGGCGCATCATCGCGCCGACCAGGCCGGTGCAGACGAACGACCGCGGGGAGACCGCGGCATGGCGGGCCGCCCGGATGACCTCACCGGACGGTGCGTCCTTGCCGACGAACCCGGAGGCGCCGGCCTGCATCGCCGCGAAGATCTGGTCGTCACCCGAGTGCATGGTCAGCACAACCAGGCCGGTGGTGTTGCTGACCTTGCGGATCGACCGCACGATGTCTAGTCCGGTGCCGTCCTGGAGCTGGAGGTCGGCCACGACCACGTCGGGCCGCATCTCGTCGAACTTCTTGAGCGCCTCGACCACCGAGCCCGCCTGGGCGACGATCGACATGTCGTCCTCGAGGTCGAAGACGCCGGCGAGACCACTGCGAATGAGCTCGTGGTCGTCGACGAGCAGGACGGTGGTGGGGGTGGCGGTCATGCGGTGACCTTCTCGGGAATGGCGTCCGACACGGGGGCGTCGGACGCGGGGGTACCGGGGAGTCGGACAGTGACGGAGAGGCCGCCGGCGGAGGTCTCTCCGATCTCGAGCGTGGCGTTGATGAGGAGCGCGCGCTCCTTCATGATGTGCAGCCCGTGCGAGGTGGACCGAGCCGTCTGGAGACCGCGTCCGTTGTCGGAGACCGTGATGAGGGCCTCCGGGGCGTGCACGACGCAGTGGACGTCGATCGTCGAGGCCTGCGCGTGCCTCACGGCGTTGTTCATCGCCTCTTGAGCGATGCGGAACAGCTCGGCCTCGACCTCGGGCCGGAGCCGTTGGGTGTGCTCGTCGAGGGTGACGTGGATCGGTACGCCGGAGACCTCGGACAGGTTGCGCGCGATCGAGCCGATCGCCGTACCGAGGCTCTCGCTCTGGCCGACGCTGGTGCGCAGGGTGACGACCGACCGCCGGATCTCCGCGACCACGGCCGAGATGCGGTCGCGCAGCATGTCGATCCGCTCGGCCTGCTCCGGTGACGTGACGCCCACCCGCAGGGTGTCGACCAGGTAGCCGAGCGAGGCGATGTCCTGGGCCACGCCGTCGTGCATCTCGCGGGATAGGCGGCGACGCTCTTCGGCGGTGGCCGCGTCGCGGAACGCCGAGAACAGCAGCGCGGTGTCGAGGTGTACGGCGCTCGGGCCGAGCCGGCGCATGAGCTTGCGGATGCGGTCCTCGACCCCGATGCGGGCCGGGTCTACCCGGGAGGAGAGCACGCCGGCGACGATCGCGGTGGTGCCGGCCTCGGTGTTGAGCGGGAACGCGAAGACGTGGTCGTGGAGCACCGGGAGGCCGACCGCCCAGGCCTCGACCGCGATGTCTTCGCACTCGCTGACGTTGACCGAGCTGCCCATCGCCTTGGTGACCAGCGGGATCAGCGTGTCGCCGCGCGGAATGCTGATGACCAGCGCCGAGGTGGGCAGGTCGTCACGGACCGCGCTGAGGATGGCGCCGCCGAGGGCGACCGGGTCGAGGCCGGAGTCGAGGCCGCCCGAGATGTCGATCAGCTGGCGGATCAGCCCCTGCGCGTAGTGGTACGGCGCCAGTGGGTCTGGCTTCTCGTTGAGGGCGGAGTGCAGGAAGGTGCCGACCAGGCCGAGGCCGAGACCAGTCATGCTCCAGCTGAATGCGCCGAACCCCTGGTCCGGGCTGAGCCCGTTGAACGAGACGAAAGAGATCACCACGACCGCGGTCAGCTGTGCCGACAGGGCCAGCGCCACACCCTGCAGCGACCGGTAGAGGCCGGCGGTGAAGGGTGGTACGGCGAGCGCACCGAGCACCGCGAGAGAGCTGTGGATCGTGAAGCCGCAGACCGCCCCGACGAGTGCCGCCTCGACAGTGATCACCACCATCACCGGCAGCCGTTGCCGCCAGTCGGCGAGGGTGCTCAGCGCCCAGACGCTGCCGATCGTGATCAGCGAGATCAGCGCGGCGGTGTCCTGGGACCACAGCACCGGGCCCAGCAGCGCCACCAGCACGAAGGCCCGCGCGGCGGCGCTGAGCCTCACGTGCTGGCGTTCGCGAGTCCTCATTTGCTGAAGGCGTCCATAATGCTGATCACGGCCGGTCCCATGACCGCGATGAACAATGTCGGGAGGATGCAGAAGATCAGGGGGATGGTGATCTTCACGGGGACCTGCTGGGCCTTCTCCTCGGCCCGCTGACGGCGCTTGACCCGGATCTCCGCGGACTGTACTCGCAATACCTGCGAGATCGGGATACCGAACGAGTCGGCCTGCACCATCGCGCCGACGAAGGTGCGGACGTCCTGGACGTTGGTCCGCTCACCCAACCCACGCAGCGCGTCGGCGCGGCCCTGGCCGATCTGCATCTCCCGCAGCACGCGGGAGAACTCCTCGGCGAGCGGGCCTTCGGTGTTGCGGGCCACCTGCTGCACCGCGGCGTCGAAGCCGAGCCCCGACTCGACGCTGATGGTGAGCAGGTCGATGGCGTCCGGGAGGTCCCGCTGCAACCGGGCTGCCCGGTCGTGGGCGCGCTGGTAGAGGTAGAGGTTCGGTGCGAAGAAGCCGACGACCGTGACGCCCACGATGGCGACGATCTTCATGGTCGGGGAGCTGAGCATCACCGAGAAGACCAGGCCGATCACGAGGCCGAGCACGGCGCCCAGCACCTTGCCGGAGAGGACCCGGTCGACAGTCCAGCCGGGCGGGTTGCCGGCCAGGTCGAGCTTGCGGCGGATCCGCTCCGCCGTGTCGGCGCCGGAGATCCGGCGGCCGATGCCCAGGGCGCGCTGCTGGAAAGGCTCGACGACCCGGTCGAAGAACGGCCTGTCGAGCTGAGCATTCAGCTCCTTGGGCGCGTGGGTCATCGCCTCGAGGACGGCCAGGGAGCGGGTGACACCGCTGTCGGTGCTCGAGCTCAGCGCGGAACCGATCAGGAGGATCGCGAGGAGGACCAGAGCTACGCCGAGGATGAAGAGGATTTCCATCTCACACCTCCACCTTGACCAGTCGACTCATCCAGAAGACCCCGATCCCGAGAATGGTGGCCGCACCCGCGAGCATCGCCCACCCAATCGGCTCCTGGAACATCACGATCACGTAGTCATGATTCGTGAACAGAAGGTAGACCATGAAAAGCGGCGGGAGCAGGCCCAACACCCAGGCGGAGAGCTTTCCTTCTGCGGCCAGTGCGTTCACCTGACGACGCACGTACTCGCGCTCTCGCATCGTCGCGGCAACCGTGTCCAACAGCTCGGCGAGGTTGCCGCCGACCTGACGCTGGATCTTGATGGCCATGACGACCCACTCGAAGTCCTTGCTGTCGAACCGCTCGGCCACGCCCTCGAGGGCGTCCTCCAGGGTGACGCCGAGACGGGTCTCGACCAGCACCCGCCGGAACTCCGATGCGATGGGCTCCGCGCCCTCGCGGACGATCGTGTCGACTGACTGGGCCAGCGAGAGGCCGGCGGCCAGCGACCCTGACATCAGTTGCAAGGTGTCGGGGAGGCCGGAGTTGAACGCCTTGCGGCGCCGGCTGCGACGGAAGCCCAGGTACATCCACGGGAGGAACAGGCCGCCGGCGAGGAAGAAGGCGCCAGTGATCAGGTTGCCCCCACCCAGCAGCAGGCCGAACAGGCCGGAGACGAAGAAGAGCCCGCCGTGCAGGAGGAGCCACTCCGAGGACTTGAGCTCGCTGCCGGCGGCCTGCAGCCGGGCACTGATGCGGGTGTCGAGGTCCTTGTTGCGGCGCAGCACGCTGGCCGCCGTCTCCTTCGCCGAGGCAAAGGTGACGTCGGTGTCCAGGAGCGGACCGCCCGACTCGCCGCCCCCGAAGGACTGCGACTCGGTGTACTTGGTGACGCGGTCCCCGGCACTGAGCTGCGCCTGGCGGCGCGGGACCAGCATCGCGACCAGCAGGATCAGCCCGAGGGCGATCCCCACCGGGCCGGCGTAGAGCGCCCAGGACGGCGGCGTCCAGGCCGTGTCGCGGACCAGGGCAGGTGCGCTCGGCTCGACGGGAGAGAAGGCCTCGGCGGTGACCGACCCGGAGGACGTCGGGAGGGTGACCTTGATGGTCGCCTCGGTCTTGTCGAAGCCCGACGGCAGTGTCGCGGAGACCAGCACCTGCCGGGCCAGGACCGCCGCCTCCGCCGCGTAGGCCGCCTGGAGTGCGGCGGGGTCGGAGGAGATCACCTGGCCGTTGCCCGCTTCGGCCAGCCGCTGGACGTTGCCGGACTGCTGGAAGGCCACGACGTCGACCAGGATCTTGGCGTCCTCGATCGCAGTGATGGCCTCTTCGATCGGAGTGTCGCTGGTGTCCGCGCCGTCGGACAGCACGAGCACGCTGCGCGAGCCCTCGGTGCCGGCCTCGTGGACCGCTTGGATCACGCCCTCGTAGAGCCGCGTGCGCTTGGACAGGGTGAGTCCGTCGAGCACGCCGAGCGCCGTCTCCGGGTCCGCGCTCGGTGGGTGCACGGTGGTGACTGTCCCGGCGAAGGTGACGATCCCGACCGACACGTCGTTGGGAACGGTCTCGATGAACTCGCGGGCGGCGACCTTGGCTGCGTCGAACTTGCTTCCCTCCATCGACTTGCTGGTGTCGATGGCGAGCACGGTCGTACGGCGGACTGTGGTGTCGCTGTCGACCTGGGCCGCGGTGGCCGCAGCGTCCTTGCCGTCGACGGTCACCTTGACGCCGTCGAGGTCGACGTCGGCGTCCGCTGGAATCGAGACCAGGATCTGGACGGAGCCGGGCTTGGTCTCGACGTGCGCGATAGAGCCGTCCGCGGCCAGTGCGGCGGACGGCGCCAGGGCCAGCCCCACCGCGGTGAGCGCGGCTAGGGCGTGTCTCCCAATTCGTGGTGGATGCCGGCGTCGTCCAGGCGCGGGCTGGCAAGGCGCTGGCCCGCACGCAGACTGGGCGTCTTCGAAGGGTCGGCAACGCCGCCAGCGCGTGATCTGGGCGGCGTCCGGCGCCGCCAGGGATTGGGAGACACGCCTTAGGGCCCGGGCAGCGGTGCGGGTCAGTCGGTTCATGCGTGGTCCGGGGCGAAGAGAAGTGGGTCCACCGTGACGTTGGCGTAGGCCATCTTCTCGAGGAACTTCGGACGCAGGCCGGTCGAGGCGAGCCGGCCCAGAGTGCGGCCCTCGTTGTCGAAGCCCTGCGTGCCGTCCCAGAGGAAGACGTCCTGGAGAGTGATGACGTCGCCCTCCATCCGGTCCACCTCAGTGACGTGGGTGATCCGGCGCGAGCCGTCCTTGAAGCGAGTCTGGTGCACGATCAGGTCAACTGCCGAGGCGACCTGTTCGCGGATGGCCCGCATCGGGAGGTCCATGCCGGCCATCAGCACCATGGTCTCCATGCGGGAGAGCGTGTCGCGCGGGCCGTTCGAGTGCAGCGTGCAGATGGAGCCGTCGTGACCGGTGTTCATCGCCTGGAGCATGTCGAGCGCGGAGGCGTCGCGGACCTCACCGACGATGATGCGGTCGGGGCGCATGCGCAGGCTGTTCTTGACCAGGTCGCGGATCGAGACCGCGCCCTTGCCCTCGATGTTGGCCGGGCGGGACTCCAGCCGGACCACGTGGTCCTGCTTGAGCTGGAGCTCGGCGGCGTCCTCGATGGTGAGGATCCGCTCGTCGGCAGGGATGAACGACGACAGCACGTTGAGGGTGGTGGTCTTCCCGGAGCCGGTGCTTCCCGACACGATGATGTTGAGTCGGCCCCGGACACAGGCGTCGAGGAACTCGGCCGTCTTGTTCGACATCGTGCCGAAATCGATGAGGTTGTGGACGGTCAGGGGGTCGGCGGAGAACTTGCGGATGGTCAGCGCGGAGCCGTCGACCGCGAGCGGCGGGACGACCGCGTTGACACGGCTGCCGTCGGGGAGGCGCGCATCCACCATCGGGCTCGACTCGTCGACGCGACGGCCGATGCGGGAGACGATCTTGTCGATCGTGCGGCGCAGGTGCGCTTCGTCGGTGAAGTGGGCGTCGGCGGGCATCAGGCGGCCGCCCTTCTCCAGCCACACGCTCGAGGGCCCGTTGACCATCACTTCGGACACGTCCGGGTCGCGCAGGAACGGCTCGATCGGGCCGTAGCCGAGGATGTCGTCGCTGATCTCCTGGGTGACCTGGGCCCGGTCGCTGCTGCTGAGCGGCCGGTCCTGCGATCCGAGCACGTCGGCGAGGACCTTGCGGACCTCGGTGTCCAGCTCGTTCTGGTCCATGTCGGAGTCGTAGAGCCGCGGCCCCATCTGCTGCAGCAGCTGGACGTGGATGGTGCTCTTGAGCTCCTCGATGCGGTCCGACGCCGAGGTGCTCACGAAGCCGCGGCGCACCGCCGGCTCCGGAGCCAAGGTCGACCGGGGGGGCAGCGAGCCATGACCGGCCGACGTGCCACTGCCGGACGTCGGTCCCATCGCGGGCGGTACGTCGGCGCGCCGCTTCCCGCCACGCACCGCTTCAGCGGCCGCAACGGCCGAGGCCACGGGCGAAGCGGGCTCGGGGATGGTGTGGTCGACCTCCGGCAGCCCTTCACCGGGCTCGCGGACGTCTTCGGGGGGCAGGTCTCCGTCGCCGCGCGAGTCGCGGGCGGCAGCTAGCCGGTCGGCAAGGCTCATGTCCTACTTACGCCTCCTCGAGCGTCGGCCTTTGGCCTCGGGCTCGCTCTGTGGGGTGTGCTCCTGACTCAGGCCGCCGACCATCTCTCCGGCCAGGGTGCTGGCCAGGTGCCGGACGGCGACGCTGAGCTGGTGTTCCGGGTCGCTGACGATCACCGGGCTGCCGGCGTTGGTGGCGGCGGCGATCCCCAGCGAGCTGGAGATCTGTGCCTCGACGGTCATGCCGAGGATGCCCTCGACCTTGTCGGCGTTGATCCCGACCTCGTCGTCCGCGCGGTTGAGCAGCAGGTGCCGGTTGTCACGGGCAATGTGCAGCGCATCGAAGGTCTCCACCGCGACCTTGACGTTCTTGAGCGTCGGGACGTCAAGGGTGGTCACCAGGACCACCTCGTCGGTCTCGTCGAGGGCTGTGAGGACGTTCTCGTCGAAGGACGGTGCACTGTCGATGACGATGTAGTCGAAGGTCTCGCGCAGGATGCGGATGACCTTCGACACCAGCGCCGGCGTGATCCGCTCCCGGGTGTCGGGGTGTGGGGGAGCGGCGAGCACCATGAGCGAGTCCTGGTGCCGGGTGAGCAGCCCGTCGAGCATCTCGACGTCGAGGGTGCTCTCGGACCCGATGGCCTGCTCGATCGAGTGCGTCGGGAAGAGCTGCATGGTGATGGCGACGTCGCCGAACGCGAGGTCGAGGTCGAGCAGGCAGACCCGTCGGGCGCCCTTCTCGGTCAGGGCCAGCGCCAGGTTGACCGAGATGGTGGTCTTGCCGACCCCACCCTTGGGCGAGAAGACGGTGATGACCTTGCTCATGTGCATCGCGCCGGCCGGGCCGCGAAGCGCCACGAACAGCTCGAAGGCCCGACCCAGCGCCTCGGTGATCGCGGTGGTGTCGGTGTGGTGCGCGACGTCACGCGCCCCGGCCTTCATCGCCGCAGCGAGCAGCTCACCGTCGAGGTGCTCGCGGGCCAGGATGGTGCTGATCGCCGGTGCGGTGGTGCGCAGCACCTCGCACGTGATCACCGCCTCCTCGTCAGTCAGGGTGGGCCCGAGGACGACGACGTACTCGTCGGAGTGCGAGCCGAGCCACGCGTTAAGACGATCCACGGACTCGACGCCGTGGGACCCGGCCGGCATGGACGCCAGCAGGGTTTCCACGACCATCGGGTCGGGATCAACGACGACGGGCATCGTGCCTCACTTGAAGAGGTTCTCGAAGGTCATGGGGCCTGGGTCAGGAGCGACGGCGCTCTGCTCGGTCAGGAGACCGAAGGCAAGCTCACCGGCACTCTGCGCGAACAGAACCTTCTCCGCCTGGTTCTGGTTGACCGAGAGGGTCAACAGGGTGCGCGGGAGCTGCTCGGTGGTCGACGCTCCGGAGGCGTCGGTGGTCGTGGTGGACACCGGGGTCGTGGATCCGACGCCCAGCACCGTCACCCGCTCCAGCACCAGCCGGGTGTAGGCCAGGCCGGAGTCCTCGGAGCCGGTGAGGAAGATGGCGACCTCCGAGCCGGGGCTGACGAATCCGGCAACCCGTGACGGGTCGGTGAGGTTCACCGAGATCGCCATGTTGGTCTCCGGGATCTGCAGCGTCGACTGGACCGAGGCCGAGACGCCCCACTTCGCGGCGATGATCTGCTCACCGGGGTAGATGGTGCCCAGCGACACCGTCCCGGTCATCTCGTCGGTGGTGGTCTGGTAGCCGTCCAGCAGCGAGTCCTGGGACACCGCCTTCAGCGCCAGCTTGCCGGCCGCCTGGGCGTCCTCGATCTTCTCGCCCGGGTTGATGACGGCGGTGGCCTGAAGCACCTCGACCGTCTCGAACCGCTCCTCAGCCCGGGTGTCGGCACCCTTGGTGTAAAGGAAGACGAGTGCGGAGCCGAGCGCTGCTACGAGCACGGCCACAACCAGGAGAATTCTGCGTCGGTCCATCGACGAGACCTTTCCGCCCCTCTGGGAGGCAGGCTCGTATGCCTGCCAGCCTGTCCCACGAGTGCTGTCCCTCGGTCTAGAACTCTAGGAACGAGAGAGGTTGCGCGTACGTGTTTTGGCGGAACTCGTGTGACAGAAGCGGCCTGAGGAACGAGGGCCGACCCTGTCGCACGAGTTCATTGGTGGTTGAGCAAGCGCGCGCGACCGAGCTTGCTCGGACGCGACCGCGCGCGTCGAAACCCCCGCAGGGAAGGCTGGAACGCAATCGGTCGGGTCGACTTCCAGCCCGGCCTGCGGAGGTCTCGACAAGCTCGACCGGCGGTGGTCAGGTCCCAGCCCAAGTTTCCGAGGTTTCGAGAGGGTTGCTGCGCAACCTCCTCAACCACCGGTGTTCAGCCGAGGTACAGCGCCGCGACGTCGTCCTTGTTCTCGCGCACCACCACGTTGCGCTTGAGCTTGAGGCTGGGCGTGAGCTGCCCGCCCTCCTCGGTCCATTCGGCCCGGAGGATGCGGAACTTGCGGATCGCCTCGGCCTTGGAGACCGCCTTGTTGGCTTCCTCGACCGCTCCGCCGATCTCGGCACGCAGGTCGGGGTCGTCGACGATCTCGTCGATCTTGCCGGACTTGCCGTGCTGCTCGGCCCAGGTGGCGAGCGCCTCGCGGTCGAGGGTGACCAGCGCGCCGATGAAGGGCCGGCCATCGCCGACGACCAGGCACTGGTCGACCAGCGCGTGGGCGCGGACCCGGTCCTCCAGCACCGCGGGAGCGACGTTCTTGCCGCCGGCGGTGACCAGGATCTCCTTCTTGCGTCCGGTGATCCGGACGAACCCCTCGTCGTCGACCTCGCCCACGTCACCGGTGTGGAACCAGCCGTCGTCCTCGAGCACCTCGGCGGTCGCGGCCTCGTTCTTCCAGTAGCCGGTGAAGACCTGCCCGCCCTTGAAGAGCAGCTCACCATCCTCGGCGACCCGGACCGCCGTGCCGGGGATCGGCCGGCCGACGGTGCCGATCTTGAGCGCGTCGGGCAGGTTGACGGTCAGCGCGGCAGTGGTCTCGGTGAGGCCGTAGCCCTCGAGCACCGTCACGCCGATGCCGCGGTAGAAGTGGCCGAGCCGGTCGCCGAGCGGGGCCCCGCCGGAGACGGCGTACTCGCAGCGGCCTCCCAGGGCGTCGCGCAGCTTGCCGTAGACGAGCCGGGAGAAGACCGCATGCTGCGCCCGGACCGCGAGCGACGGCTTGCCCTTGTCGAGCCCCCGCGAGTAGGCGATCGCGGTCTCGGCCGCGCGGTCGAAGATGGCGCCTCGACCGTCGGCGGTCGCCCGCTGCGAGGCAGTGTTGAAGACCTTCTCGAAGACGCGGGGCACCGCGAGCACGAACGTCGGGCGGAACGCCTGCAGGTCGGCGACCAGGTTCTTGATGTCGGCGCTGTGCCCCAGACGGGTGCGTGACTTCACACACCCGATCTGGATGATCCGCGCGAAGACGTGCGCCAGCGGCAGGAAGAGGAGCGTCGAGGCGTCCTCGGTGTCGAAGAGCCGGTCGAGCTGCTCGACCGCGACGCCGAGCTCGACCATGAAGTTGCCGTGGGTGAGCATGCAGCCCTTCGGGCGGCCGGTCGTGCCCGAGGTGTAGATCAGCGTGGCGAGGTCGCCCGGCCCGGCCGACGTACGGCGCGCCTCGAGCCGGTCCTCGGCGATGTCTTGTCCGAGCCGGTTCAGGATCGCCATGGCGTTGTCGGTGATCGACCAGACGTGATTGAGCTCGGTCAGCCCGCTGCGCACCTCGGTGACCCTGGCGACGTGCTCCGGCGTCTCGGCGACCACGGCGCGGGCGCCGGAGTCCTCCAGGATCCACTTGATCTGCTCGGAGGAGGAGGTCTCGTAGACGGGCACGGTCACCGCACCGGCGAACCAGATGGCGTAGTCGAGGAGGGTCCACTCGTAGCGGGTCTTGCAGATCAGCGCGACCCGGTCGCCAGCCTCGATCCCGGCCGCCACCAGTCCCTTGGCGACTGCCCGCACCTCGTCGTGGAACTGCGTGGCGGTGACGCCCTCCCAGCCGTCGTCACCCGGGTGGCTGAAGACCACGTCTGCACCGTGATCGCGCGCGTTGGCGACCACGTCGTCGGTCAGGTTGCCGGTGCTGGGGACCTCCATCGTCGGCGGCGTGGAGTACTCGCGCACGGGGCCTCCTCGGCATCCTCGGCATTCCCTGGGTCCGGGCTCGCCGCAGGTTACCGCCGAGCAGGGTGAGGTGAGCCATCCGGTACGCTCGCAGACCGGCGCAGAAAGGGTCCTGAGGCACGTCGGGTGCTTCCCCGGGAGACTCGCCACACGAAGAGAGCGCAGGGGGTTCGAGATGGCCGAGCAGACCACCTCGTCGATCGTCGTCGACGCACCTGCGTCGGCAGTCATGGACGTGATTGCAGACTTCGACGCCTACCCGCAGTGGGCCAAGGGAGTCACCAGGGCCGAGACCCGGTCGTCCTACGACGACGGCCGCGCCAAGCAGGTGTTCTTCAAGCTCGACGTGAGTCCCATCAAGGACGAATACACGCTCGCGTACGAGTGGGACGACGACCGCGAGGTCACATGGACCCTGGTCGAGGGCAAGATGCTGCGCGCGCTCGACGGCGCCTACGAGCTCCGCGAGACCGGCAACGGTTCCACAGAGGTGACCTACCGGCTCGCCCTTGACGTCTCGATCCCGCTGATCGGAATGCTCAAGCGCAAGGGCGAGAAGATCCTCATCGACACCGCGCTCAAGGGGCTGAAGAACCGCGTCGAGTCGCTCGGCTGAGCCGGGCAGTAGTCGTGCGCATCCTCCTGTTCACCGGCAAGGGCGGCGTGGGCAAGTCCACGGTCGCCTCCGGCACCGCGGCCCTCGCCGCCGCTGCCGGGCACCGCACGCTGGTGCTGTCGACCGACGCGGCGCACTCGCTGGCCGACGCCTTCGGGGCGCCGGTGGGCCCGGAGCCGACCCCGGTCGCGGAGAACCTGTTCGTGCAGCAGGTCGACGCGCAGCTGCGCTTCGAGCAGTCGTGGGCCGAGATCCAGGGTTACCTGCTGTCGGTCCTCGACACCACCGGCATGGACCCGGTGGCCGCCGAGGAGCTCACGGTCATCCCTGGCGCCGAGGAGGTGCTCGCGCTGCTGGAGCTGCGCCTGCATGCACTGTCCGACGACTGGGACCTGGTGGTGGTCGACTGTGCGCCCACAGCCGAGACGCTGCGACTGCTGGCGCTCCCCGAGGCCCTGGGCTGGTACATGCAACGGGTCTTCCCGGTCCAGCAGCGAGTGGTCAAGGCGCTGCGGCCGGTGCTGACGCGCGCGGCGGGTGTGCCCATGCCGGGCGGCGGCGTCTTCGACGCGATCGAACGGCTGCACGCCGAGCTCGACGAGGTCAGGGCCCTGCTGTCCGGTCCCGAGGCCAGTGTCCGGATCGTGCTCACGCCCGAGGCCGTGGTGCTGGCCGAGGCCCGGCGGGCCTACACGACGCTGTCCCTGTTCGGCTACCGCGTGGACGGCGTGGTCGCCAACCGGGTGTTCCCGGCCGAGGGCGCGGACGACTGGCGGGCGGGCTGGGTGCTGGCCCAGGACGAGGTGCTGGCCCAGGTGAAGGAGTCGTTCGCCGGCGTACCTCTGTGGCGCTCGGAGTACCGCGCCACCGAACCTGTCGGCGTCGAGGCGTTGGCGGCGCTGGCCCGGGACCTGTACGACGGGACCGACCCGGTCGAGACCTCCGGGGTGCGCGGGCCGTTCGAGGTGGTGTCGGTTCGCTCGGGTGTGGAGCTGCGGCTGCGGCTGCCGTTCGTCACGCGCGACCAGGTCGACCTCGCGCGCAGCGGCGACGAGCTCGTGGTGACCGTGGGCTCCTACCGACGGCTGCTCACGCTGCCGGCCGGTCTCGCCAAGCTGCGGGTCGCCGGGGCGCGGGTCGACGACGAGGGCGTGCTGCGGGTCGGCTTCAAGGACCCGTCAGCGACCACCGCCGCGGCCAAGGAGCGCGTCGGATGACCTCTCCCAACGACGAGCCCGTCGGCAGTGTCGGCGACGAGGCGGCCAAGCTGCTCGGCGTCCTGGCCGGGTGGGCGTCCGACCACGCCCACGACCTGAACGAGCACATTGCCACCGGAGACGCCGAGTGCCTCTACTGCCCGATCTGCCGGACCGTGCACGCCGTACGCGAGGCGAGCCCCGAGGTCCGCGCCCAGCTGACCACGGCAGCGTCCGCCTTCCTGCAGGCCGCGGCCGGACTGCTGGCGGCCGCGACCCCCGCCGAGCCGACCTCCCGGGTGCAGCGGATCGACCTCGAGGACGCCGACCCGGATGAGGACGTGACGTGACCGACGGGCCCCTGGCCTGCGGCATCGACGTCGGCGGCACCAAGATCCTCGGCGGCGTCGTGGACCGCGATGGTGTGATCGTCGAGGAGCTCCGCGTGGAGTCGCCCGCGGCCGATGCCGAGGCGATCGAGAAGGCGATCGACGAGCTGGTGTCCGAGCTCCGGTCCCGCCACGACATCGCCGCCGTCGGCGTGGGCGTCGCCGGCTACGTCGACAAGTCCCGTGCCGTGGTGCTCTTCGCGGCGAACCTGGCGCTGCTCAACGTCAACCTCAAGGCCGAGCTCGAGGACCGGATCGGCTTGCCGGTCGTGGTCGAGAACGACGCGAACGCCGCGGCCTGGGGCGAGTTCACCTTCGGTGCCGGCCACGACGTCGACGACCTGCTGCTCGTCACCGTCGGCACCGGCATCGGCGGCGGCATCGTGCACGACGGCGAACTGTTCCGCGGCGCGTTCGGCGTGGCCGCCGAGATCGGGCACATGCGAGTGGTCCCCAACGGGCTGCTGTGCGGCTGCGGCAACCGAGGTTGCTTCGAGCAGTACGCCAGCGGCACTGCGCTGGTCCGCGAGGCCCGCGCCCAGGCCAGGGTCGGGTCGCCCCTCGCGAAGGACCTGCTCGACCGGGCCGGCGGCGACGCCGACCAGATCACCGGCCCGCTGGTCACCCAGGCCGCCCGGGAGGGCGACCCGCTCGCCGTCGAGCTGATCGTCTCGCTCGGGCGCTGGCTGGGTGAGGGGATCGCTTCGCTGACCGACGTCCTCGACCCAGCGGTCGTGGTCATCGGCGGCGGGGTGAGCGAGGCCGGTGACCTGCTGCTCTCGCCGGTGCGACGGGCCTTCTCCGCCCAGCTCACCGGCCGCGGGCACCGTCCCTCGCTCGAGATCCGCAAGGCCCGCCTCGGCAACCGGGCCGGACTGATCGGCGCCGCCGACCTGGCCCGGCACTGAACGTACTTCCGCACCCCGCCGTAGGCTCCGAACGTGACCGAGACCCCGTTCCGCCGACCGCGGCCTCGCTGGGACCCGCTGACGATCGGGATCGACATCGGCGGCACCAAGGTCCTCGCCGGAGTGGTCGACTCCAACGGTCTCGTGGTCGAACAGCAGCGGCGCGCGACCCTCGGCCACGACGTGGCTGCGGTGGAGGACACGATCGTCGAGCTCGTCGCCGACCTGAGCAGGCGCCACGACGTCGCGGCCGTCGGGATCGGTGCGGCGGGTTTCGTCGACGCCAGCAGGTCGACCGTGATGTTCTCCCCACACCTGGCCTGGCGCAACGAGCCGCTGCGGGCCCGGGTGGCCAGTCGGATCCACCTGCCGGTTGTCGTCGACAACGACGGCAACACCTCGGCGCAGGGGGAGAGCCGGTTCGGGGCGGGTGCTGGCCATCGCTTCGTCGTCTGCGTCACCCTCGGCACCGGCATCGGGGGAGCCCTGGTCCTGGACGGACGGGTCTACCGCGGTGCCAACGGCATGGCCGGCGAGTTCGGCCACATGCAGGTCGTCGAGGACGGCCACCGCTGCCCCTGCGGCAACCGCGGCTGCTGGGAGCAGTACGCGTCGGGCAACGCGCTGGAGCGGGAGGCGCGCGAGCTCGTCGCCCAGGGCTCACCGGTGGCACACCGCCTCAGCAAGATGTGCGGTGGTGACGCGACCACGCTGGTGGGGCCCATGGTCACTGAGGCGGCCCGGGACGGCGACCCGCTGTCGAGAGAGCTCCTCGCCGACGTGGGCCGCTGGCTTGGGGTCGGCCTGGCCGGCCTGGCGGCGGCGTTCGACCCCAACTGCATCATCGTGGGCGGCGGTGTCTCCGATGCCGGCGACCTGCTCCTCGAGCCGACGCGGCAGGCCATGGTCCGGTCCCTCACTGGCCGCGGGTTCCGTCCGGACCCTCCTGTCTACGCCGCGGCGCTCGGCGCGTCGGCCGGCTTCATCGGAGCCGCCGACATGGCCCGGTCGGCGGCTCGCCGTTCCCGGCGGGTGGACCGGCGGCGTGACCGGATGGCCCGGCAGCGCGGAGAGAGCTGGTTCCGTCGTTCCGAGTCGCGCCAGGGCCTGATCGGCTGAGTCAGAGGCGGGCGCCGTCGTCGTACGGGTCGGCGGGGCCTCGCGGCATCTGTGCCACGAGATAGAGGAACCCGCCGATGAAGGACCCCACCAGCAGGTAGCCCAGCCACGGCGGCAGGTGCACGCCGAGGACCAGGCACACCAGCAGCACGGTGGGTGAGCCGAACAGCCCCAACCATGCGAGGAACCGGTCCGGCGGGACCCGGGGCAGCGGCGGCGGCGGGGGTGGGACGAACCGCTCGTCGTCGGGGGCGGGATCGGGGTCCAGCTCGGCGTCAACCGCCCACATCTCGGTGGCGGGTGGCTCCGGCGCGGCGGGCTCGGCAATGGGCTCGTCGTCGATCTCGACCCGGTCGCCGTAGTTCTCGACGATCGTGCGCCAGGCGTCCTCGTCGCTGTCGCGCTGCACGGGACCGAGCGTACGCCGGTCGCGCAGCCAGCAGGCTGGTGGTCATTCCCTTTGATTCGTCGGGGTCCGCGCGGCCCAGGCACGCACATCGCTTCGTTGGAGTCGGTCGAAGGAGATCAACTACGACTTCCCTCCTCCGCCTCGCGCTGCACGCACCTGGACCACGGCTACCCTCGACGAATCCGCGGTCATGACCACTAGGCTTCCGCCGACGGGCGGTCCGGGTCCGGTGGGTCTGAGGGAGGTAGCGGGGTGTTCTACTGGTTCCTCAAGTGGGTTGCTCTTGGTCCCATCCTCAGGTTCGTCTTCCGGCCGCAGGTGAGTGGGGCCGAGCACGTGCCCACGACCGGCCCGGCGATCCTGGCCAGCAACCATCTCTCCTACGCCGACTGGCTGTTCATGCCGCTCACCCTGACGCGGCGGGTCACCTTTGTGGCCAAGGCGGAGTACTTCAACACACCCGGCATCAAGGGCTGGTTCCAGAAGAAGTTCTTCTCCGGCGCCGGCCAGGTTCCGATCGACCGGTCCGGCGCGACCGCCGCCGAGGGCGCGCTCAATGCCGCGAAGAAGATCCTCACGGACGGCGACCTGTTCGGGATCTACCCGGAGGGGACCCGCTCCCACGACGGCAAGCTCTACCGCGGCAAGACCGGCGTGGCCCGCCTGGCGCTGGAGTGCCAGGTCCCGGTGATCCCGGTGGCCGTCGTTGGCACCGACGTGGTCGCACCGCCCGGCCAGACCTTCGGCAAGTTCACCCGCCCGATCGTGCGGTTCGGCAAGCCGCTGGACTTCTCGCGCTACGCCGGACTCGAGAACGACCGCTACATCCTGCGGTCGATCACCGACGAGATCATGTACGAGATCATGCGCCTCTCCGGCCAGGAGTACGTCGACATGTACGCCGGCCGGGCGAAGGAAGAGTCCAAGAAGGCCGCCGACGCGGCCGAGTCCGCGGCCGAGACTGCGGCCGTGCTGGACGAGTTGAACAAGAAGGCGTCGTAACCCTGACCCCGCTTCGGGTGCCCGCCCCGGTGCGCCGGGCCGCGACGTGGTGGTTCGGCCCGGCCGGCACCGTCGAGGACCGCCTGTTCAGCTGGCTGGCGGTGCTGCGGCTGGTCCTGCTGGTGCACGCTGTGGCGCTCAACGTCTACCGCCGCGACAACTTCGTGCACCCGGTCGGCGGCGCGGTCTGCCTGGCCGTGATGGCGGTGTGGACCGGCGTCGCGATCTGGGCGTACGACGACCGCCGCCGGCGGGTTCCGATGGTGCTGGCCGTCGACCTCGCTGTGACGCTCGGCGCGGTCCTGGTCTCGCCGGTGCTCAAGGGAGGCGGCTTCTCGGCCACCTTGCCGGCGTACTGGGTGATGGGCGCGCTCCTGGCCTGGGCGATCCACTGGCGCTGGGTCGGCGGCCTGGTCGCCGGGGTCGCGATCACGGTCTCCGACCTCTCGATCCGTGAGCACGTCACCCAGGCCAACTACGGCAACGCGTTCCTGCTGCTGATCGGCGGGCCGATCGTCGGGTTCATGGTCGAGTCGCTGCAGCGCATGGCCGCGGATCGGGACCGTGCCCAGCGTGACGCGGCGGCGGCCGCCGAGCGGGCGCGGCTGGCCCGCGCGGTCCACGACGGGGTGCTGCAGGTGCTCAGCCTGGTGCAGCGCCGTGGTCACGAGCTGGGTGGCGAGGCGGCCGAGCTGGGGCGGCTGGCCGGCCGGCAGGAGGCGGCCTTGCGGACCCTGATCCGTGCGCAGGACCAGGTCGGCTCCGGTTCCAACGGCCGCACCGACCTGGCCGCGGCCCTGGTCCATCTCGAGACCCGGCCCGGGGTCGACGTGGTCACCTCCGGCGCGGTCGACCTGCCGGCGGAGGTGGCGGCCGAGCTGGTCGCCGTGGTCGCAGCCTGCCTCGACAACGTGGAGCGGCACGTCGGCCTGGAGGCCCGGGCCTGGGTGCTGCTCGAGGGTTGGCCGGACCGGGTGCAGATCTCCGTGCGCGACGAGGGGCCCGGCATCCCCGAGGGCCGCCTCGAGGCCGCCGCGCGCGGCGGCCGGCTCGGCGTCAGCCAGTCGATCCGCGGCCGGGTCGAGGACCTCGGCGGCGAAGCGCGGCTCACCACCGGCCCGGACGGCACCGAGTGGGAGTTCGTGGTGCCCCGGTGACCATCCACACCAGCAACCCGTTCGCAGACCCGGATCCCGATCCCGCCCGCCGGCTCCGAGGTCGGCTCGGCGGCACGGTGACCCTCTGGACCGCTGGTGCCGGAGCCGACCGGGCCGGCCTCACGCTGACCTCGGTGCTGGTCGCCCTGGGTGAGTCGGCGCGGGTGCTCGGGCTGGTCGACCCCGACTCGGACCTGGCGGCGGCGGTCGGGTCGACCGGGACCGCCGTGGTGCAGCTGCTGAGCTGGCCGGACCGCGACCTGGCCGAGGGGTTCGCCGGGACCGCCCCGGCGCCCGGTGGCGTGTTCCGGCAGGCGAGTTTCGTCGACACGGACTGGGGACCACGGCTCGAGCGGGCGACGACGTGGGCCGGCGTCCGGCTCGTGGAGGCGGCGGACCTCGGCTGGTCGCGGCTGCTCACCTGCGCGATCGAGCACGTCGAGGTCGGCGACGACCTCGACCCGCTCGGACATCGCCGGGGCCGCTTCCTGCGGCTCGGCGACACGCCCTAGTTGTCGGCCTCAGGCTCGGCCACGCAGAACTCGTTGCCGTCCGGGTCGGTCAGGGTCACCCAGCGGAACGACTCGTCGCCGCGCCGCTCGACCAACCCGGCGCCGGACGCGAGGAGCCGCTCCACCTCGGCGTCGAGGTCCGAGGCAGTGAGGTCGAGGTGGAGCCGGTTCTTTCCTGGCGTCGGGTTGTCGACCTTCTGGAAGGCCAGCATCACGGGGCCGCCGCTCAGCATCAGGTATTCGCCGCCGTAGGGGTCGGCGACCTGGCCGCCGACCTGGTCAGCCCACCAGGCCGCGAGGCTGACGGGGTCGAGGGAGTCACAGGTGATCATGCGGAGAGTCATCGACATGACGGCAACCTAGGTCCGCCCACCGACAGTCCCTGTGGGTCAGGCCGGACCGGGCTGGGCTTCCTCATTCTCTCGCTCGACGACCGCCGGCTTGAGGCGGACCGCGCGGTAGTTGAGCCTGGGCGGTCGATGACCGGACACCATGCAGCTGTACAACCGGCCCCGGCGCTCGAGCTCGTCCCGGAAGTCGTCGTCCGAGACCTCGCTCCGAACCTTCCCGCCCTCCCGCCGAATGATCCTGCCCAACGCCCTGCGGGCGCGCCAGGTGATCCAGAAGGGTCCCGCGAGGGACAGCACCACCCCGAGGACGGCCCACCAGGTCATGGCGACGAGCTGCCAGGTCGGCGCTTCGGCGAACGCACCGTGCGGGGCGCGATCCGACATCCAGGCGGCGGCGCCCCAGGCCAGGCCCAGGTAACAACCGCCGTACACCGATGCCCACCCCGCCGAGACCCCCGAGGGCACCGACACGCGCTTCTCGAGCTGCCAGCCGTCGACGGGATGACGGGTCCACCGCCGCATCCCGCGACCGCGGAGCCAGCCGGACAGGACACCGACGGCCGCCACCGTCGCGGTCACCGCGATCGCCGACTCGACCGACACCTCGTCGTACCAGGACTTCCACGGCGTCTGCGGCCGGAACCAGATGACCGCCACGACTCCGGCGACCACCAGCAGGGCACTGACCAGCTTGACCAGCCACAGCCTGGGCGCAAGCAACGCCGCCAACGGCGACCGGATCGGGTTGGGCAGGCTGGCCAGGACGATCAGACCGAGCACGACGACCGCCACCGTGGCCAGCGAGATGGACGAGCGGGTGACGTCCCCGTCGTCAGTGCCCTCGGGCAGCGCCGGAACGGCCAGCATGACGAGAGGCACCGCGACGCCCAGCAGCGCGGCCCCGTGCAGCAGGGTGCCCGACCGCAGCGCGGCGAAGCCGAGGGCACCGACCACCACCCCGGCGCCGACCGTCGCCCCGGCGCTGGAGAACGCGCCGAGGACGCCGAAGAGGCTCAGGAGCAGGGTCACCCCTCCCACGGCGAAGCCGAGCAGTGCCAGCGCGCGCACCGTCCCGGAGCCGCTCAGCAGGCCGGTCACCAGCCAGTACGGCACCAGCGCCGCACCGCGCACCGCCTTGGTGAGCGGCCTGGCCGCCTTGACACCGAACCGGCCGCTGTCGGCAACGGTCACCAGGGTGGCCGCGGTCGTCACGGCGGTCTGGATCATGGCGTCGCTGCGCGCCTCTTCCTGCAGCGGCTCCCGGCCGACCCCGGCGCGGTCGAACGCAGCGAGGGCCTGGTCGCCTCGCTCGAGCCAGAGGGTGTCGCCGCCCGTCGACAGCGCGGAGAGCAGCTGCTTCTCGGCCTCGACGAACACCATGCCTCGACAGCGCTTGTTCCCTCCGGTCAGCGCGTCCGTCTCGATGGCCGCCGCCAGCGCGGGGAGCTCGGAGACGATGATCCGTTGCTGGATCGGATGCGCGGCCAGCGCCGCCAGTGCGGGCAGGTATCCGCGGTCCTCCTGCTGGCCGTTGAAGAGCCCGCGAAGCTCCTTGCGGGCGGCCTCCTCCAGGTCACGCATCGAGCTGGGGGCCTTCGGCTCGCCGTACGTCGCCCGCAGGAGCTGGTCGATCAGCTCGTCTGACTTGAGGTCCGTCATCTCCTTGATGCGGAGCAGCCGCCGCGGGTCGAGCACCAGCCGGCACAGCATCTGCGCCGCGTCGAGTCGGCCCCAGATCCAGTCGTTGATCCGCCACGACCTCTTGAGGAAGCCCCCGAAGCGGTTCAGCTCACTGCCCGCCACCTTGTCGTCCGGGGTCTTGGTCGCCTCTGCGAAGGGGTGGTCCATCGCCAGGCTCAGCTGGGCCAGCTTGATCTCCTGCGAGGTGCCGGGCGACTCGGCATCTGCCAGCATCCACGTCGCCGCGTCGAGTGTGAGCAGCCGCACCAGCAGCCGATGAGTCGGGTCCGCGGACTCGTCCGCCAGGGGTGCGTCCTCGAGCACCGGTCGCCAGGTGGCCAGTGGGCCACGCCTGGAAGTCAGCGCCAGGACAGTCCCGGCGACGTCGGCGAGGGCCGCGACCGCGTCCCAGACCGCCACGACGGTCTGCGCGCCGGGTGTCGTGCCGGTCGAGCCGAGCTGGAGCCGCTCTCGTTTCTCCAGAGCCTCGATCAGCGCGGTCTTCTGCTTGTCCGGGAGGCTCTGTCCGTCCAGGCCGTGCAGCTTGCGCGCCGCCGTCTCCAGCCAGTCGGCCGGGAGGACGCCGTTCCCACCGGCCCCCTGCATCGCCACGTGGTAGCAGTCGAGCCGCAGCGCCCAGTACGCCGCGTCCGGCGCGACCGGCGCGAGCGCCGGCTGGTGCCACCACCAGTCGTCGAAGGAGTCCCGGGCGTCCAGCATCCGGTCGCGGGCGTCCGACACCCTCATCAGTGCGCCGGCGAGGACCGTGGACTGCTCCTCCGGGGCGACGCCCTGGGCAAGGAGCAGGATCTCCGCGGCCGAGTCGGCGATCCCCAGGGCAACCGTGGTGCCCCAGTCCCACCGCGTGGGGGCCCCCGGATCGGGCGGGCTGTCCAGCGGCGGTTGCTTGGGCACGTAGGGCAGCGCCCGGCCGGGTCCGGTCCAGCGCTCCTGTCCCGCCCTGGCTGCGTGCACGACGCGGCTGTAGTCCCAGCCGTCGGGACGCCGGACGCGCTCGCTCAGGTGCCGGGCCGCGGCGTTGACCCTGGTGGACCCGTAGAACGGCCAGCCGTTGTCGACGAGGCCGTAGATGTGCTCGAGCCTGAAGGACTCGAGCACCTGGCGCCGCCCGCCGCGCCACTGGGACGCGCGCCGGTTGTGCTGCTCGATCTCCTCGACGAACGTCAACGAGCCCTGCGAGGTGAGCGACGACAGCAGGCCGCTGACGGCGTTGGTGACCGTCGGTACGTCGGCGACCTCGTCGGCGGGGTCGGCGTCCGCGTCGGCGGGGTCGTAGGCGGGTGCGTGCGGGAAGACGAGCATCATCACCCGACGCAGAGGCGACCCGGCGGGCCGGCGGTCGATGGCGTCGAGCGCCTCACGGGTCGGGGTGTTGGCCAGCAGGCCGCCGTCCACGGCGTACCGGGACAGGTCCTCGGCCTTCTCCGGGTACTCGGGGGCGGTTCGCGAGCGCCCGGCCCAGCTGGCCCACTGCCACATGTTCGGCCGTCCGCCGATCTCCGTGTCCTCGGGCTCCTCCGTGCCGCGGACCGGTGACACCACCGGGACGAACGTGGGCTCGAAGGCGAACGGGAAGCCCGCCGTGCACCGCGCCGCCAGACCGAGGGCCGCGCTCGTCGGGACGACCTGCTGCTCGGTGAAGTCGTTGCGCTTGTCCCTCTTGTCGTGGGTCGTGAAGTTGAAGTGCGCGCCGTGCCGCCGCTGCGGGAGCAGCTGACCCAGCCCGTCCGTGGTCACGGTGAGCGAACCACCGAGCAGGGTCGTGGTGATGATGAGGTCCACTGACGCGTTCGTGGCCTTGAAGTCGGTCGTCAGGCCGCGCATCGCCCGGGTCAGCTCGGGCAGGAAGTACTCGTCACCGCGCAGCAGAGACGTGGGCTGTCCCTTGAACGGCGGCCGCAGGAGGTTGTCGAAGCGCCCCTGCTCTGCCCACAGGTCGCGCAGGGCCCCGAGCCTGGCGTTGGCGTTGACCATGGACAGCGCGAGGCACGCGCCGTTGATGCCGCCGGCGCTGGTCCCCGAGATGACGTCAACAGAGGTCCACGTGCGCGCCATCTCGAGGACCGGGGCGTAGGGACCGGTGGGGGCGCCGTTGTCGCCGGTGAGCGTGGCCCGCACCAGCGCGTCGATCTCGCGCGCCGTACCGCCCATCCACACCGCGAGGCTGACGCCGCCGTTGAGGACGAGGGCCAGGCGGAGCTCCTCCAGGGGCACGGTCATGGCCGCATTCTTGGGGTGCGGGCAGGACGGGTCCATGGCCTGATCGGGCCGTGTCAGGAGTGACCCGACAAGGGCTCACGTCGAGGCGCGGGTGCCGTGGTTGGATGCCCGCGTGAGCGAGGCCGACCCGAATCCCCGAATCAAGGTGATGGTGGTCGACGACCACCCGATGTGGCGCGACGCGGTCGAGCGCGACCTGCAGGACCACGGCTTCGATGTGGTCGGCGTGGCCGCCAACGGGAGCGAGGCCCTGGCCCGGTTCCCCGCCTGCCGTCCGCACGTCGTCGTCCTGGACCTGCAGATCCCCGCGCCGAACGGCGTCGAGGTCACCGCGGAGGTGCTGCGCCAGGACCCGTCGGCGCGGGTGCTCATCCTGTCGGCGTCGGGCGAGCAGGAGGACGTGCTCGACGCGGTCAAGGCCGGTGCGACCGGCTACCTGGTGAAGTCGGCGTCCCGCAACGAGCTGCTAGAAGCCGTGCGCCGGGTCGCGCAGGGCGACACCGTGTTCACGCCGGGGCTGGCGGGGCTGGTGCTGGGGGAGTACCGCCGGCTGTCCGAGCCCGCGAGCGCCGATCCGGACCAGCCCACGCTCACCGAGCGGGAGACCGAGGTGCTGCGGATGGTCGCCAAGGGGTTGTCGTACCGGCAGATCGCGGAGCGGCTGGTGCTCTCCCACCGGACGGTCCAGAACCACGTGCAGAACACGCTGCGCAAGCTCCAGATGCACAACCGGGTCGAGCTCACCCGCTACGCGATCGCGCAGGGGCTCGACCAGCCGGACGAGGACGACGATGCCGCGGAGTGAGGCGACCGCCGCATACCTGCGCCGGGTCGGGATCGACGACGACGCCCCGCTGCCGCCGACGTACGACACCCTGCTGGCGCTGCACCGAGCCCACCTGGACGCGGTCCCCTACGAGAACCTCGGCATCATGCTCGGCCGGGCGCCGTCGGTCGACCCGGTCGCCAGCCTGGCCCGCGTCGGCGCGGAGGGCCGGGCCGGCTACTGCTTCCACCAGAACGGCGCGCTCGAGACCGTGCTGCGCGAGCTCGGCTTCGCCATGAGTCGGCGGCACGGCCACGTCTACACCGCCGAGGACGACCGCGACGACACCGACCTCAACCACCTCGTGCTGGTCGCCGACGGGCTGCCCACCGAGGCGAACCCAGGCGGCCGCTGGTGGGTCGACGTCGGGCTCGGGGACGCCTTCCGTGACCCGGTGCCGGTCGTGGTGGGCCGGCACGACCAGGGCGGGTTCCGCTACGAGATCACCGAGGTGCGAGACGACGGCTGGTCGTTCCGGCACGACCGGGCCGGCACGTTCACCGGGGTCGAGGTCCGCACCCTGCCGATCGGCCAGCCAGTGGTGGAGGCCGCGCACGCGCGGCTCTCGGCGCCCCAGGACGGTCGGTTCGCGAAGCTGCTCGTCGTCCAGCGGCGCGACGAGACCGGGATCGACACCGTCCGCTGCTGCCTGCACCACCGCACGCGTCCCGACGACAGCACCGAGACCGAGCTCGCGACGTACGACGCCTGGCGGTCGGCGCTGGCCGACGGCACCCGGCTGTCGGTCGAGGGCGTGGCCGACGACGAGCTGCGGGCGCTGTACGCCGCACAGTGGGCCAAGCACCTCGCCTGGACCGCCGCGGGCCGGCCGTGACTCGCCTTGCTGCCAGAATCCAAGTATGAGCACTGACCTGCTCGAGATCGCAGACGAGCTCTACGCCCTGTCGCTGCCGGAGTTCACCCCGGCCCGCGACGCGAAGGCCAAGGAGCTCAAGGGCACCGACCTCGCGAAGGAGGTCAAGGCGCTCAAGAAGCCGGCGCTGGCCGCGTGGGTCGTGAACCTGCTGGTCCGGCACGAGTCCGACCAGGTCGAGCAGGTGCTGCAGGTCGGGACCGCCCTGCGCGAGGCGCAGGCCTCGATGTCAGGGGACGAGCTGCGTCAGCTGACCCGGCAGCGCCGCCAGCTCACCGCGGCGGTCACGACCCAGGCCCGGCGGCTGGCCCGGGAGCACGGCACGAAGATCACCGAGGCGGTGGCCGCCCAGGTCGAGGCGACGCTGACAGCGGCGATGGTGGACGAGGAGTGCGCGAAGGCGGTGCGCAGCGGCATGCTGCTCGGCCCGCTCGCCTCGACCGGAGTGGACGCCGTCGAGCTGGACCGGGCCGTCGCCCTGCCGGACGCGCTCGGCTTCGTCGCCACCACGCACGACGCGGTCGAGCCGGCCAAGCCGGAGCTGCACGTCGTACCCGACCCGGACCGCGACCAGAAGGCGCTCGCCGCCGCCCGGGAGGCCCTCGCCGAGGCCGAGGATGAGCTGACCGGGGTCACCGAGGCCTATGACACCGCCAGCCGGGAGCTCTCCGACCTCGAGGCCAGGTCGATGCAGGTCCAGGCCGAGATCGACGAGCTCAAGCGCAAGATCGCCGAGCTCGAGGAGACCGCCGACCAAGTCGACGACGAGATCGCCGAGGCCGAGGAGGCCCGCGACGAGGCCAAGGAAGGGGTCACCGAGGCGACCAAGGCACGCGACGCTGCCGCCAGGGCCGTGGCCAAGCTGGAGGGATAGTCCCCGACGTTTCCAACACCGCCCGAGCGTGGGGCGTGTTGGGAACGTCTGGGACTATCCCGAGGCCCAGCCCTTCGAGCGCTCCACAGCATCCATCCAGCGGTCGTGGGCGGCGTCCGCGGCGGAGCGGTCGGCGGCGGGTTCGAAGCTGCGGTCCAGCTGCCAGGTCTCGCGGAGCTCGTCGGTCGAGGACCAGACGCCGGTGCCGAGGCCGGCGAGGAACGCCGCGCCGAGCGCCGTCGTCTCCACGAGCTTGGGCCGCTGGACCTCGACGCCGACCTGGTCGGCCTGGATCTGGCAGAGCATGTCGTTGGCCGAGGCGCCGCCGTCCACCCGGAGCGGTGCCCCGTGGTTGGGCATCGTCTCCAGGACGTCTCGCACCTCGAAGGCGATCGCCTCGAGGGTCGCCCGGACGATGTGCGCGCGCGTGGTGCCGCGGGTGATGCCGATGATCATGCCGCGCGCACGAGGGTCCCAGTGCGGGGCGCCGAGCCCGGTGAGAGCGGGCACGAAGACGACGCCCTCGGTGTCGTCCACGGTGGCGGCGATGGCCTCGGTCTCGGCGGCCGAGCCCACGATCTGCAGCCCGTCGCGCAGCCACTGGACGGCCGCACCGGTCACGAAGATCGCGCCCTCGAGTGCGTAGGTCAGCTCGCCCTCCGGTGACCGCCAGGCCGCCGTCGACAGCAGCCCGGCATCGGAGCGCTCGAGGTTCGCGCCGGTGTTGGTGAGGATGAACGAGCCGGTGCCGTAGGTGCACTTCGCGTCGCCCTCGTCGAAGCAGGTCTGACCGAACAGCGCGGACTGCTGGTCACCGGCCAGCCCCGAGATGGGCAGCGACAGGTCGAGGAACGACGTCGGGTCGGTGGTGGCGATCTCGCCCCAGTTGGGGACCAGGTCGGGCAACGCGTCGCGCGGTACGCCGAACAGCCCGCACAGCTCCTCGGACCAGTCACCCTCGGCGAGGTCGAAGAGGAGGGTCCGGCAGGCATTGGACACGTCGGTGACGTGGTAGGTGCCGCGAGTCATCCGGGCCACCAGGTAGGAGTCGACGGTGCCGACGGCGTACCGCCCCGACTGGACCAGCGCCCAGGTGTTCGGCTCGTGCTCGGCCAGCCACATCAGCTTGGTCCCGGAGAAGTAGGGGTCCAGCCGCAGCCCGGTCAGCTCGGTGACCCGCTCCTCGTGTCCCTGGTCGCGCAGCCGCTCACAGATGTCGGCGGTACGCCGGTCCTGCCAGACGATGGCGCGCCGAGGGGAGCCGAGGGTCTCGCGGTCCCAGAGCAGGATGGTCTCCCGCTGGTTGGTGATCCCGACCGCCTTCAGCTCGTCCCGGTCGACCTTCTCGAGCGCGTCGCGGGCCGCCTCGAGGGTGGCCTGCCAAATCTCCTCGGGTGCGTGCTCGACCCACCCGGGGTGTGGGAAGTGCTGGCGGAACTCCTGATATCCCTTCGCCGCGATGCCGCCGTCCTCGGTGACCACGACGGCGGTGACACCGGTGGTGCCGGCGTCGATGGCCAGGACGCTCATGAGTTCTCGGAGTCCGTCTCCCGGGGCTCGGCTGGCGGCGTACCGCGGACGATGTCGAGCACCTGCTGGTCGATCCATGCCAGGTCGGGCGCGACCCGCATCTCGTAGTTCTCGGTGCCGACCCAGGCCTGGAAGTCCGGGTGCCCGTGCGCCTCGGCGAAGGCCTCGAGCTCGGCCTCCAGCTCGGGGGTGACCGGCACCTTCTCCGGTTCGGTCGAGGCGGTGAGGTAGAGGTCGCTCAGGTCGAGCAGCCGGGCCAGCTCGGGAATCGGGGTCGGGTGGTCGTCGACGCGCAGGTCGACGGCGATGTCGTCGAGGCCGCCGTAGCCGGCACCCTCCTGGACCACCAGCAGCGCCGCCGACTGCCGGCCCCGCCGGTCGCCGCCGGCGAGGTCGCCCGCGGTCAGGGCTTCGAGCAGCCGGCGGGCCAAGGGCCCCTCGGGGTCGGAGGTCTCCCAGGCGGTCTGCATCGCGAGCACGACGTCCTCGCTGGCGAGGATGTTGCCCTGGATGGCGTACCCGTCGCCGGTCAAGCCGCCGGCCCAGTCCAGGCAGGCGTGGCCGGTGTGGGAGGCGGCGCCACCGTCGACGTCGACGATCCCGACCTGTCGTTCCTCGCGCTTGTCGTCCACTTCGATCAGGAGCTGCAGGGCGACCGACGCGGTCGCCCCGGCGTCGAGGTGCGCCAGCGCCTGCCCCTTGTAGGCCACGTTGGCGTCGGCCTGCGTCGCGATGGCGCCAACCCCGGCCACGGCGGCCGGTACGGCGGAGCCGACGGCCAGGAACTTCGACGCCACCGCCACCCCCCACGACTCTCCGTCAGCGGACCTGGCCACGATCGAGAAGGTCATGGGCGCACCCTAGATGAGCAAGTCCAAGGGCTCGCACGCTCCGCGACGCTCAGCATCCACGCTGACGGCGTTGCCGACGCTCGAAAGATGCCCAACCTGCCTTCGCGCCGGCGCCTTGCCAGCGCGGCGCTGAGCGCCGCTCGCCGGCACGACCCCTTGGACTTGCTCATCTAGCGACCACTGAAGCGGTCGCTGTGACCCATATCCGCTTGCCTTCAACCGGGCTTGAGGTCGGACAATCGCGGGGTGCTCGAGAGACTCGGCTTCCCGTCCGTCGGCCGCCACCGGCGGTTCGTGACGGCGATCGGCATCGACGCGGTGGGCAGCGGCGTCTTCATGCCGATCACGGTGCTCTACTTCCTCGTCGCCACCGACCTGACCCTGGTCCAGGTCGGCGCCGCGATCTCTCTCGCTTCGCTGGTCTCACTGCCGACCGGTCCGCTGATCGGCTCGGTGGTGGACCGCATCGGCGCCAAGCAGGTGCTCCTCGCGGGCAACCTGCTGCAGGGCGCCGGCTTCGTGGCCTACCTGGTCTCCGACTCGTTCGTCGCCGTCACCGCGTGGACGGTCGTCGTCACCGTCGGCCGAACCGCGTTCTGGGGCTCCTACGGGAACATCGTCGCGGCAATCTCGGTCCCGGGGGAGCGGGAGAAGTGGTTCGGCTTCCTCGGTGCGCTCCGCAACGTCGGCTTCGCTCTGGGCGGCCTGGTGTCCGGTCTCGCGATCACCATCGGCACCCCGACGGCGTACGCCGCCGTGGTCGTGGCCAACGCCGCGTCGTACGCGGTCGCATTCCTGCTGCTCCTGGCCGTGCCGGCCATCGAGCGGGTCGAGCACCGGCCGCAACCGGGCTCGTGGGGGACCGTGCTCCGCGACGGGCCCTACCGGGTGCTGTGGTGCGTACAGCTGACGTACTCGACGTCGATGATGATGCTCAACTTCGCGATCCCGGTCTACGCGACCACCGTGCTCGGGCTGCCCGGGTGGGTCACCGGCGCGGTGTTCACGATCAACACGATCATGATCGGCCTCGGCCAGGGGCTCGTGGTGCGCGCGATGACCGGAGCGGTCCGGTGGCGAATCCTCGTGGTTGCCAACCTGTTCTTCGCCGCGTCCTACCTCGTGTTCCTGGGCGCCAGCGCCCTCGGTGTTGCGGTGGCGGTCGCCGTGGTGCTGGCCGGTTCGGTCGTCTACACGCTCGGCGAGCTGACCGGCGGGCCGGTGACCGCGGCTCTGGCCGCGGAGGCCGCCCCCGAGGAGCTGCGCGGGCGCTACCTCTCGTTGATCCAGCTGGCATGGAACGTCGCGAGCACCATCGCGCCGGTGGCCTTCGCCTGGCTGCTGGCCCGTGGCGAGTCCCCGGTGTGGCTGGCGCTGCTCGGGGTGGCTGCTCTCGGAGCCGCGCTGGCCGGGCTGCTGGGGCGGGTGCTGCCGCTGGCTGCCGCCCCCGTGACCAACCGCCCACAGGACGACCCCACCGCGAGCGCCGTCCAGGAGGGCACCGAGCCACTGGAAGTCTGAGTCGAACGTCACTAGGGTCGGCGTCGACTTGAACGATCCAATCCAGGAGCTCACATGCGTGTCGGAGTCCTCACCGGGGGTGGCGACTGCCCCGGCCTCAACGCGGTCATCAGGGCGGTGGTGCGCCGCGGCGTGCGCGACCACGACTTCGAGTTCGTCGGGTTCCGAGACGGCTGGCGGGGGCCACTCGAGGGGCTGACCATGGAGCTGGGCATCGCCCAGTGCCGGGGCATCCTGCCCCGCGGCGGCACGATCCTCGGGTCCTCACGGACCAACCCGTTCAAGATCGACAACGGCGTCGAGCTGATCAAGGACAACCTCGCCGCGAACGGCGTGGACGCACTGGTCGCGATCGGCGGCGAGGACACCCTGGGCGTGGCCACCAAGCTCTCGGAGCTCGGGGTCGACGTCGTCGGCGTCCCCAAGACGATCGACAACGACCTCTCCGGCACCGACTTCACGTTCGGGTTCGACACCGCTGTCAACATCGCCATGGAGGCGATCGACCGGCTGCACACGACGGCCGAGTCCCACCACCGGGTGCTCGTCGTCGAGGTGATGGGCCGGCACGCCGGCTGGATCGCGTTGCACGCCGGGATCGCCGGCGGCGCGACCGAGGTGCTGATCCCCGAGCAGCCCTTCGACATCGACGCGATCTGCCGACGGGTCGAGACCCGGTTCGAGACCCACTACGCGCCGATCATCGTGGTCTCCGAGGGCGCGGTCCCGGCCGAGGGCGGCGACATGACCCTCGTCTCCGGGGAGAAGGACGCCTTCGGGCACGTCCGGCTCGGTGGCATCGGCGACCGGCTCGCCCACGAGATCGAGGCCCGGACCGGCAGTGAGGCGAGGGCGGTCGTCCTCGGCCACATCCAGCGCGGTGGCACGCCCACGGCCTTCGACCGGTGGCTGGCCACCCGGTTCGGCCTGCACGCCATCGACGCGGTCGCCGACAAGGACTTCGGGAAGATGGTCGCGCTGCGCGGCACCGACATCATCCGCGTCTCGCTGAGCGAGGGCACCTCCCAGCTCAAGCTGGTCAGCCCGGAGGAGTTCGCCGAGGCGTCGGTCTTCTTCGGCTGATCGGAGACCGCAGCGTGGGCTGGGAGCCAATCCTGCGGGCATCTCGACAAGCACGGTGAGCGGTGGTCTGCTTGGGAGGCCACCCTGCGGTCATGTCTCAGAATGGCATCTCACCCCTTCGGGTATGTGTACGGGAGACATGTCGCCCGGATCCGGAGGACCGCGATGACGAGCACGACCGCCACCGAACCCGTCGACTTCAACGGCCCCGAGCCCGACCTGAAACGGGTGATGGGGCCCAAGCTCCTGCTGCTGTTCATCGTCGGCGACATCCTCGGCGCCGGGGTCTACGCAGTCACCGGGCAGCTCGCCGGCCTGGTCGGCGGCATCGCCTGGGTGCCGTTCCTGGTCGCGTTCGTCGTTGCCGCGCTGACCGCTCTGTCCTACCTCGAGCTCGTCACCAAGTACCCGCAGGCCGCAGGTGCGGCGCTGTACACGCACAAGGCGTTCGGCGTGCACTTCGTGACCTTCCTGGTCGCCTTCGCGGTCATCTGCTCGGGCATCACCAGCGCCTCCACGTCGGCGAACGTGCTCGCGCAGAACCTCACCGGCGGCCTGGTCGTGAACGGGTGGCTCGACGAGCTCCCGGGGACGGGGACCGTGACCTTGATCGCGCTCGCGTTCATGGTGCTGCTCGCGCTGGTCAACCTGCGCGGCGTCGGCGAGTCGGTGAAGTTCAACGTGATCCTCACCCTGGTCGAGATCGTCGCGCTCACGATGGTGATCGGTGTCGGCTTCTATGTCATGGCTCAGGGGGACGGCGACTTCAGCCGGGTGACGACCTTCAACGACAGCGGCGACAAGGGCCTGTTCTTCGCCGTCACCGCAGCCACGTCGATCGCGTTCTTCGCGATGGTCGGCTTCGAGGACTCGGTGAACATGGTCGAGGAGACCAAGGAGCCGGAGCGGATCTTCCCGCGGGTGATGCTCACCGGCCTCGGCATCGCGGTGATCATCTACATGCTGGTGGCCATCTCGGTCGTGACCGTGCTGAGCACCGCCCAGATCGACGAGGTCAACAAGGCCGCCGGGCGGACCCTCCTCGAGGTGGTCAAGGTCGGGTCGCCCGACTTCCCGATCGACAAGGTCTTCCCGTTCCTCGCGTGCTTCGCGGTGGCGAACACCTCGCTGATCAACATGATGATGGCCAGCCGGCTGCTCTACGGCCTGGCCAACCAGGACGTGCTGCCGCGAACGCTCGGCAAGGTCTCGCCCAACTCGCGGGCGCCGTGGGTCGGGATCATCTTCTCGACCGTCCTGGCGCTCGGCCTGATCGTGTACGTCGCCAACCGCTCCGACTCCGACATCGTCATCAACCTCTCGGCGGTCACGGCGTTGTTGCTGCTGTGCGTCTTCACGGTCGTCAACATCGCGTGCCTCGTGCTGCGCCGCGACGGCCGCGAGTCCCGGTTCAGGTCACCGGGCCTGACCCCGGCGGTCGCGGCCATCCTGTGCGCGTTCCTCGTCGGGCCCTGGGTCGACCGGGACGGCCTGATCTACCAGATCGCCGGCGGCATGCTGGTGATCGGCGTCGTGCTCTGGGCGATCACGTGGGCCACCAACCGCGGCATCCGGGCGAAGAAGACCGGGTTCCGCGACATCGACCACCTGGAGTAGCCACCGCCGGACCATGAGAACGATGCGGGGCGCGGTGCCCTGCGCCCGTACCCTTGACGGGTGAGCAGCACCGTCCCCGACCTCGACGCCCTGCGTGCGCTCGGTCCGGCCCAGCAGCCGGAGTACCCCGACCGCGCGGCGGTGGACGCCGCCGTGGCCCGGCTGCGGACCATGCCCCCGCTGGTCTTCGCCGGCGAGTGCGACGACCTCAAGGCCAAGATCGCTGCCGTCGCCCGGGGCGAGTCGTTCATGCTCATGGGCGGCGACTGCGCCGAGACGTTCGCCGGCGTCACCGCCGACAACGTCCGCAACAAGCTGCGGGTGCTGCTGCAGATGGCGGTGGTGCTGACCTACGCCGCGTCGGTCCCGGTGGTCAAGGTCGGCCGGATCGCCGGTCAGTACGCCAAGCCGCGCTCCTCCCACCACGAGACCCGCGAAGGCGTCACCCTCCCGGCCTACCGCGGCGACGCCGTCAACGGCTTCGACTTCACCACCGAGGCGCGGGTGCCCGACCCGCAGCGGCTGGTCGACGTCTACAACTCCTCGGCCGCCACGCTCAACCTGGTCCGGGCCTTCGTCACCGGCGGGTACGCCGACCTGCGCCAGGTCCACGCCTGGAACACCGACTTCGTCCGTGAGTCCGCCGTGGGCCAGCGCTACGAGCTGGTGGCCGCCGAGATCGAGCGGGCGCTCACCTTCATGCAGGCCATCGGCGCCGACCCCGACGAGTTCCACCGGGTCGACTTCCACACCTGTCACGAGGGGCTGCTGCTCGACTACGAGCACGCGATGACCCGGATCGACTCGCGCACCGAGACGCCGTACGACGTCTCCGCGCACTTCGTCTGGATCGGGGAACGCACCCGGCAGCTGGACGGCGCGCACATCGAGCTGTTCCGGCACATCCGCAACCCCATCGGGGTAAAGCTCGGCCCGACCACCACCGCCGATGACGCGCTCGCGCTCGCCGGTCGGCTGAACCCGGACAACGAGCCGGGTCGGCTCACCTTCATCACCCGGTTCGGCGCCGGCAGGATTCGTGACGGCCTGCCCGACCTCGTCGAGAAGGTCACCGCGTCGGGCGTCGAGGTGGCGTGGGTCTGCGACCCGATGCACGGCAACACCTTCGAGGCGTCCTCCGGCTACAAGACCCGGCGCTTCGACGACGTCATCGACGAGGTGCAGGGCTTCTTCGACGTGCACCGCTCACTGGGCACCTGGCCCGGCGGTGTCCACGTCGAGCTCACCGGCGACGACGTCACCGAGTGCGTCGGCGGCGGCGAGGAGCTCGCCGAGATCGACCTCGGCTCGCGCTACGAGTCGGTATGCGACCCGCGGCTCAACCGGGTGCAGTCGCTCGAGCTCGCCTTCCTCGTCGCGGAGATGCTGCGCACGGCCTGAACCGGATGGACCCCGAGGCCGTGCAACAGTCATGACCCAAGCCATGATCGCCCGCAGGCTCCTCGCCCCCGCTACCGCCGTGGCTGCCACTGCGGCCCTGCTCGTCCCTGCCGGCACCGCCGCGGCGAAGCCGGCTCCCGACCACACGGTCGCCCGTGCGGCCTCGGTGAGCGTCGCCAACATGGCGTTCACACCGGCCTCAGTCGTCCTCGCCGTCGGCGAGACCGTGACGTGGACCTTCCCCGACTCGATGGCCCACACCACGACGTCCAACAAGGGGTTCTGGGACAGCGGCACCAAGCTCAACGGCGCGACGTACACCCGCGCCTTCTCGTCGGCCGGCACCTTCCCCTACCACTGCTCGTTCCACCCGGAGATGCGCGGCACCGTCCGGGTGTCGGTCACCGCATCGGGCTCGCCGGGGGCGGGGTGGAAGCTGCGGTGGTCGACCACGAAGGGCAAGAACGGCATCACGTTCGACGTCCAGACCCGGCGGGGCTCGGGGAAGTGGAAGTCGCTCAAGGCCGGGGTCACCGGGGCGACGGCGAAGTTCAACCCGGCGAGGTCGGGCAACTACCAGGTGCGCGCCCGCACCGTGAAGGGTGCGACGCGGTCGGGCTGGTCCCCGGCCATTACGATCAACATTTCGTGATTGACCTTCGCTCCGACACCCTCACCCAACCGACCGAGTCGATGCGCGCCGCAATGGCGCGTGCCGAGGTCGGCGACGACGTGTACGGCGAGGACCCGACGGTCCTCGTCCTCGAGGAGCGGGTCGCCGGGCTGTTCGGGCACGAGGCCGCACTCTTCACGCCGACCGGGTCGATGGCCAACGTGCTGGCCGTCGGCTCGCTGGTGCGACCGGGGCAGGAGGTGCTCTGCGAGTCGTCCGCGCACATCGCGCGCGCCGAGCTGGGCGCCCACGGCGCGATCGGTGGGATCACGATGCGCACCTGGACCCACCCGCGCGGCCAGGCCGACCTGGAGGCGATCCGGTCGATGTTCGCGCCGGAGATGGGGCCGTTCTTCGTGCGTACCGCCGCGATCTCGGTCGAGAACACCCACAACTTCGCCGGCGGCGCCGTCCTGCCGCTCGCCGACCTGCAGGAGCTGCGCCACTGGGCCACCGGGGTCGGGGTCGACATCCACCTCGACGGCGCCCGGATCTGGAACGCGCACGTCGCGACCGGTGTGCCGCTGGTCGAGTACGGCGCCGTCGCGAGCGTCGTGTCGGTCTGCCTGTCCAAGGGCCTCGGCGCCCCGGTCGGCTCGCTGATGGTCGGGTCGAGGGACGCGATCGACGAGGCCCGGGTGCGCCGCAAACGGATGGGCGGCGGCATGCGCCAGGTCGGGATCCTGGCTGCCGCAGGGCTGTACGCCCTCGACCACCACGTCGAGCGGCTGGCCGAGGACCATGCGCACGCACGCCTGCTTGCCGAGGCCTGCGGTCTCGACCCGGCGACCATCGACACCAACATCGTCGTGGTCGAGCGCAGCGACGCGGCGGCGTTCGTCGCGGCCGCGGCCGAGGCTGGCGTGCGGGTCGCCACTGTCGGCCCCTCCACGGTCCGGATGGTCACCCACCTCGACGTCTCCCGCGCCGACGCCGAGGCGGCCGCAGCCGTGTTGGCCCGCTTGTAACAGTCAGTTACAAGCGCGATCAGCCCGCGGCCGGCACCCCGACCAGCGACACCTCGCTGACCGCCGTGAAGTCGCGGGCCGCCGTACCCTCGCCGGGCGGCGAGACCGTGACGATCCGGAGCACCACCCGGCTGGTGGTCACCGCCGGGATGTCGAGGGTCTGCATTTCGCGGGTGTCGGTGAGCTTCTGGCGCTTCTTGCTGCCGTCGTCGAAGACCCAGACGACGGACTGGACGCGACGGTTGCCGAGGTACCAGTCGAAGGTGCGGCCCCGGTCGTCGGTGGACGTCTTGGCGTAGCCGTTGATCAGTCCGACCTGGTGCAGCTCGGTCGGGTCACGCAGCTTGAAGGTCAGGGCCATCCCGCTCGCGTCGCCCGGCGCCCGCCACGCGGTCTCCGGGACCCCGTCGAGCATGTTGCTGGCGTCGTAGGAAACCTGGTCGCCGTTGACGTCCTGGTTGGGTGACGCCGTCTTCGGTGCCTTGGCGGTGGCCCGTCCGGCCACCTCGTCGCCCTTGGCCGTCTCGGTGTGAGTGGCCTCCGCAGACTGGTCGCCGCTGCCGCCGTCCCGCGCCGCGTCGGACCCGTCGTCCCGGGCCAGGAACCACCACCCGGCCACCATGAGCGCCACGACGGCCAGAGCGGCGAGGACCCACGGCAGCGCGGAACGGCGCTCGTCGCCTCCGTCGGGGTAGTCGAGGTAGGGGGCGTCGTCGTACTGCTGGTCCCAGTCGAGCGGGGCGGGCGCGTCGGTCTCGGCCACCGGGGCGGGCTCGTCGGTGGTCGCGGTGAGCGGTTCGGAAGGCGTCCAGCCGTCCACCTCGTCGGCGAAGAGGGGATAGCGCGGCGGAGGTGGCGGCGCGACCGCGGCCGGCGGCGTACGCGGGTCCGACGGGGACGGTCCGAGCTTGCGCTCTGCGGTGTCGGTGCGCCAGTCGCCGACGGTGACGGGGGTGCTGACCGGGGTGCCGTCGGGCGAGGAGGAGTCGACGGGCGCACCGCAGTTGGTGCAGAACCGGCCCACCCCGAGCTGGTGGCCGCACGCCGTGCACGAGCTCATCGGGTCACCTCCTCCGCAGCGGATCGTAGCCGCGGAGGCCCGTTATCGCAGGTCAGGACGTCCGTATCAACGCCTGCGCGTCCACCCGGCCCACCATCGGCGGCAGCCGACGTACGGCGCTGGCGAGCTCGCGCAGCGCGTTGCCGTCGAGCGCCTGCGGGCCGTCGCAGAGCGCCAGCTCAGGGTGCGGGTGCACGTCGACCAGGACGCCGTCCGCCCCGACCGCGATGGCGGCGCGAGCCAGCGGGACGACAAGGTCCTTGCGCCCCGACGCGTGGCTGGGGTCGACGATGACCGGGAGGTGGCTGGTGGCCTGGACGGCGGGCACCGCCGAGATGTCGAGCGTGTTGCGGTAGTCGGGCTCGAAGGTCCTGATGCCGCGCTCGCACAGGACGATGTCGAGGTTGCCGCGCTGGGCGATGTACTCGGCGGCCATCAGCCATTCCTCGAGGGTCGCGGTCATCCCGCGCTTCAGGAGCACCGGCTTGCCGGTCCCCCCGGCGGCCTGCAGCAGCCCGACGTTGGACATGTTGCGGCTGCCGATCTGGAGCATGTCGGCGTGCTCGGCGACGACGGGTACGTCGCGGGCGTCGACGACCTCGGTCACGACCGGCAGCCCGGTGGCCACGCCCACGTCCGCAAGGATCTCGAGACCGGCCACGCCCAGTCCCTGGAAGGCGTACGGCGACGTCCGCGGCATGAAGGCGCCACCGCGGAGCAGCGTGGCGCCGGCCGATCGGGCCATGTGTGCGGCCTCGAGGGTCTGGTCACGGCTCTCCACCGCGCACGGCCCGGCGAGGAGCGTGAAGGTGTCCGGGCCGATCGGCACCTGGGTGGAGCGACCCACCCAGACCGTCGTCCGGTCGGCATGGTGCTGGCGGCTGACGAGCTTGTAGGGGTCGGAGATCCGGTGCACGTCCGCGACCCCCCGCAGGGTGCGGAGGTTGAGGTGGTGGAAGGCGTCGATGTCGCCGATCAGGCCGATGATCGTGCGCGCCAGCCCCTTGGAGACGAATGCCTCCCCGCCGACTGCCTCGACGCGTGCGACGACGGCAGCGATGTCCTCGTCGGTCGCGTCGGGCGCCATGACCACGACCATGGCGGCGAATCTAGGCGGCCGGTCCCGGAAACCCGGGCCCGAACTCAGAGTGCGGACAGGTGTGACGCAATCGTGACGCTGGCGTGACGCTGACGCGACGATCGCGCGACGGTGCCCCGGCGCCGGCCAGTCGAGGGGGCGGCCGGCGCCGGGGCTGCTCTCGGCGCGCGAGTCAGCCGGGCGTCAGGGAGGCGGCGTCAGGGTGACCAGGGACATCGCCGGCATCGGCAGGTCGTACTCCACGACCACTACGCCGTCGGAGTCGGCCCGCGCCTCGCGGTCCGGCTCGAGCTGTTCGAGTCGGTCCGCCTCGCGCAGCGCGGCCCACTGCTCCTCGGTCGGCCAGTCCTGGTCGTCGTCGCGGAGCCGCCCCCAGACCGCGGCGATGTCGGAGTGGTCGTCGTCGACCCGGTCGTGGCGCAGCCGGTACGTCGACTCGGCTGTGAGCCCGCGCATCTCCAGCCGGACCCTGCGGGAGAGGTCGGCGGAGCCGGAGGCCTTGGTCTGGTCGAGGGTGAAGTTCCAGGACAGCACCGAGACCTTGCCGTCCGCGTCGGTGGTGGCCACCGCCTCGACGAGCGACCCGGCTCCGTCGCCAGACAGCGTGGCTGCAACCTCGGTCGGGCCGAGCCGCTCGAGCAGCGCCAACGCCCACCAGCGTGGCTTGCGCAGCTCACCGACGGTGCGCAGCCCGAAGCCGCCGTGCAGCAGCGCCGGCGGCCGGCCGAGCTCCTCGAAGTGGTCGGACACCACCCAGTAGGACAGCGCCTCGATCCGCTCCTCGCGCATCGCGGACGCCATGCCGCGCAGCAGGAAGGTGCCCGCGAAGACGGCGTCGCTCACCTCGTTGAAGTGGGTGGGCGTCACTCCCCACTCGGTCCACCAGATCGGCACGTCGCCGCGGCCGTGGCGCTCGAGCGTGGGCCGGAAGTCGAGGGGCGGAGAGCCGTAGGTGTGCGTGGTCACGAAGTCGACCGGGCTGCCCGCACGGTCGGCGTGCGCGAGCAGCTCCTCGACCCAGCCGGCCGCGGCCGAGGACGGCCCGCCGACGCGCAGCCGTGCGTTGACCGCCTTCACGGCCTCGGCGGTCACGTCGTACAGCCGCAGGTACTCCTCGGGCGTGCCGGACCAGAAGACCTCGAGGTTGGCCTCGTTCCAGACCTCGAAGGACCAGTGCTCGCGCACCTCGTCGAGGCCGTAGCGGTCCACCAGGTGCGCGACCAGCTCGTGGACCAGATCGTGCCAGCGACCCCAGTCCTTGGGTGGCGAGACGATCGCGGCGTAGTCGAAGACCGTCTTGCCGGGGTCCGAAGCCAGGTCCCGGGGCATGAAGGACAGCTCCACCACCGGGTAGAGGCCTAGCCCGCGCAGGTGGTCGTAGACCCGGTCCACTCCCGAGAAGTCGTGGACCGGGTCCCCGTCCACCTCGCGGTAGACACCGAGGTCGTCGCCGAGGATCGCGTGGGCCCGGACGTGGGTGACGCCGAGCTCCTCGTGAGCGGCCCGCAGCGCGGCGGTGAGCTCCGCCCCGATCGGCCGACCGCCGGTGGTGTCCGCCGAGAGCGTGTGGGAGAGGTGCTCGCTGCCGATCATCGGCCGCCATGGCCGCGGCAGCCGCCGCACCTCCGAAGCGGCGTCGACGTCGATCCCCACGGCGACGCCGGGCTCCGCCGCGGGGGTCGCCTCGACCGGTTCGCTGCGCGGGCCCTCGACGTGGACGTCGGAGAGCGTGGTGACGCCGTACCAGCGCGGGACACCCGGCGTGCCCGTGGTGTCGGCGTACGGCGGGTGCGGGACCGCCAGCACGTCGCGGCCCGCATGGTCGAGCGGCTCGAACGACCCGTCCACGGCGTCGGCGGCGTACACCTGGTAGCCGACGGCGCCCTCGACGGCGTCCCAGGTGAGCGTCACCTGGTGGCCGCCCGGCTCGGCCCGCAGCCCGGCCGGCGGGTCGAGCCGCGGCGCGTTGCCGGCGAACGACGTGCCGGTGCGCGCCCCGATCCGCGACTCCCAGTCCTGCCGGGCCGCCGACTGCTGCTCGACCATCAGGGCGTCCCTGCGGAGGTGAAGGTCTCCATCGACATCAGCGGACGAAGCTTGTGCTCCATGGCGCCGCGGGACACGTAGCGGCGCAGGTCGTCGCCGGTGAGCGCGTTGCCGAGCGCGGCGATGATCATTCCCTGGTCGAGAGCGAGGTACTCGCGCGACACGGTTCCGCTACGGACCGCGATGGCGTCGTAGAAGCCGCCCGGCCCGTAGGCGTCGAAGTTCTCGCGCAGTTTCCTCAGATTGGCCAACGCATCCTCGGGGGCATACCGCAGCGCGAGGAACGACGCGTGCGGGGTGACGACGCCATCGCCGTACGACGCCGGCGCGGGCTCGCCGGCGCGGTCCGGGCAGCCCTCGTACGGCTGGTCCCAGTCGGTCCGCTCCTGGTCGGAGGTGTAGCCGGGCCCGTCCATGCCGAGCGCATCGACGCCGTACTCCCGGTAACCGCCGGCCGGGTCGTTGGACGGCGAGAAGCCCCAGTAGCCGTAGCCGGCCTCGTCGAGCCCGTGCTCGATCTGGCCCCTGACGTAGAGCGGGTGGTTGACGCCCCACGACTGCTTGCCCCAGGTTTCCTCGGGCACGAAAAGCGGGACCATCAGCGCCTCGAACATGCTGCCGCCCCACGTGGGGACGACCTTCATGCGGCGGTAGGGGAGCGTCCCCTCGAAGACGTCGACCCCCAGGTAGTTGCGCCACTCACCGGTCGGCTTGGTCTCGGTCCAGGACCAGTCGCAGCTCGGCGGGAAGGTGCGCATGGTGCCGAAGTAGTGACGGCTCGGGATCTGGCCGGCGGCGATGCCGAGGTAGGACGCCATCCGCGGCTCAGTGTTGAACGCGCCGTAGTGGTGGCAGGTGTAGTGGACGTCGGCCGCGGTCGGGTCGTCGCCGTAGTTGCCGGGCGTCGAGCAGGTCGCCGGTGGCGGCTCGACCCAGAACCCGCCGCGGATCTGACCGCCGACGGGGGTGCTGGTGTCGGCCGGGTCCTTCCGGACGCCCTCCGCGGGGTTGTAGTAGTAGCCGAAGTCCATGTCCTCGCGGATCCGGTCGGCGGACTGCGCGACCTGCTTGTCCGCCTTGGCGGCGATGAGCAGCCCGGTGGCCAGCCAGCCGTTGTCGACGCTCGAGGCGAACGGGTGGACCGGGTCGCCGTTCTCGGGCCAGGTGGTGAGCTTGGCGCCGGTCGTCGGGTCGTACCAGTTGTAGAACATGCCCGACGGCTCGTGCTTCTCCAGCCCGGCGACTGTGTGGATCGTCTGGCGCATCCGCTGCCGCGCCTCATGGGCGCCGATCAGCCCGGTGTCGCGAGCCACGATGGTCGCCCACAGGTAGGCGCCGATGTTCGTCGGGGAGGTGTAGGCGCTGCGGCTCGCCGGGTCGAGGCTGGCGCCGATGTTGTCGGCCGGCAGCCCGGTGCCCGGGTCGGCCATGGCCTCGAACGATCGCCAGGTGTCGGTCAGGTAGCCGCGCAGCACCTGCTCGGTCGAATTGCTGCCTCCTGCCGCGCCCGGGTTCGGGCCTGGTGCGGCCGGGGAGGTCGTCGTGGTCGACGCGACCACGAGGGTGGTGGTGCCGAGGAGGGTTCCGAGAAGGGTGCGGAGACGCACGGTTGTTCCTTCCGCCGAGTCGGGAGGTGGGTTGGCTACTTGATGCCGGTCATGGCTATGCCCTGCATGATGTGGCGCTGCAGGAACAGGAAGATGGCGAGCACGGGCAGCACGACGATCACGGCGCCCGCGAGGAGCAGGCCGAACTGGGTGGCGTTCTGCCCGACCGAGTACAGCGCGAGCGCGACCGGGAGCGTGTACTTGTCCTCGGTCTGCGCGATCACGAGCGGCCAGAGGAAGTTGTTCCACGACGACAGGAACGTGAGGATCCCGAGCGTCGCGAGGGCCGGCCCGCAGAGCGGCAGGATCACGGAGGAGAAGATCCGCAGCTCGCTGGCGCCGTCAATGCGCGCGGCCTGGATCAGCTCGTCGGGGAGGCTGATGATGAACTGCCGCATCAGGAAGACGCCGAACGGGCCGGCGAGGAACGGCAGGATCATCCCGAGCAGGGTGTTGCTCAGCTGCATCTTCGTGACCATCACGAACAGCGGGACGAAGGTCACGACGCCGGGAATCATCAGCGTCCCGAGGACGATCGCGAACAGCGCCCGCTTCCCCGGGAAGTCGAGCTTGGCCAGTGCGTAGCCCAGCATCGAGCAGAACACCATGTTGCCCACCGTCACGGCGAGCGCGACGACGACGGAGTTGAACATGTACGTCGGGAAGTCGAGCCGGCCGAGCAGGGTGTCGTAGTTGTCGGTGGTCACCGTCTCCGGCCACCAGGTCGGCGGCACCGCGCGGACTTCGGACTCTGGCTTGAACGACGAGAGCAGCATCCACACGAACGGCACGACCACGACGAACAGGCCGAGGGTGAGCACGGCGTAGAGCCATGGTGGCGTCCGCACCGAGTCGGCGCGTTCCTTGGGCCTCCGGCCGGCCACCGGCACGTCGCCTTCCACCCGGCCTGGGGTGGTCTGTACGGGGAGCACGTCGGTCATGCCCGTGCCTCCTTGGCCTGCTTGCGGGAGTCGCGCTCGCCGAGCCAGCGGAACTGCACGTAGGTGAGCAGCACGATGGCCAGGAAGAGCAGGTAGCTGGCCGCGGCGGCGTACCCGAAGTTGCCGAAGCCGAACTGGTCGAAGGTGAAGTAGGTGACCGACCGGGTGGCGTCCAAGGGGCCGCCCTGGGTCATCACGAACGCCTCCTCGAAGAACTGCAGGTAGCCGATGCCGGTGATGACCGCCCCGAAGAGCAGAGTGGGGCGCAGCATTGGCAGCGTGATGTGCCGGAACCGCGCCCAGCCGCCGGCGCCGTCGACCTCTGCGGCCTCGTTGACCTCGCGCGGGATGGTCTGCAGCCCGGCCAGGAAGATCACCATCAGGGTGCCGAAGTTGCGCCAGACCGCCATCAGTACGAGCGAGGGCAGCGCGAGGCGGGTGTCGTCGAGCCAGTTGAAGCCCTCCATGCCGACCCAGCCGAGCACGGTGTTGAACAGCCCGCCGTTGTTCCGGTACAGGAACTTCCAGACCACCGAGACAGCCACGATGCTGGTCACGACCGGGAGGTAGAAGCCGACCCGGAACAGCCCCTTGAAGCGGTTCAGCTTGTTGATGCCCACCGCGGCGGCCAGGGCGGTCGCCATCGTGAGCGGTACGCCGAGCAGCAGGTAGAGCAGTGTGTTCAGGGTGACCTTGCGGAACAGCGGGTCCTGGACCAGGTCGACGTAGTTGGACAGCCCGACGAACTCGACCGCCAGCGGGCTGCGGATGTCGGCGCGCCGGAAGTCGGTGAAGCTCATCCCGAGGCTGGCCAGGACCGGTCCTGCGGTGAACGCCAGGAACAGCAGCACGAACGGCAGCGCCAGCACCCACGCGGCGACGGCCTGGGCGCGCCGCGTGGGGTCGACGTGCCGGCTCGGTGTGCCGGCGGTCAGGGTTGCCACGGTTCCTTCCTCAGAGGCCGGTACCGATGGAGGCGGCCCGCTGCTGCATCGACTTGACCGCTTCCTCGGCGCTGACCTGTCCCTTGGTGGCCTTCTCGATGTCGCTGTCCATCACGCTGGCGACCTCTTCCCAGGTGGGGACGGCCGGCGGCGAGCTGGCCGACTCGAGCTGCGCACCGAAGACCTGCAGCTGCGGGTCGTCGGCGAGCTCGCCGGACTCCCACGCGGACTGGACGGCGGGGAGGTCGCCCACCTCGTCGTAGAACGCCTGCTGGGTCTCGGGCTCGGCAAGCCACTGGATGAACTTCCAGGCGCCGTCCTTGTTGTCGGCGTCCGAGAACACCGCGAGGTCGCCGCCGCCGACGAAGGAGTTGCCGGGCGCGGAGTCGGTGCCCGGGAGCGGTGCGAGGGCGTACTGGTCGGGGCTGACGCCCGCCTCCTCGACGAGGTCCGCATGCCAGGGGCCGGAGATGAACGAGCCGATGGTGCCGTCGGCCATGCCGCTCTCCAGCTCACCCGGATCGAGCTTGTCGGTGGACGAGAGCCCGTCGGTGAAGAAGCTGCTGTAGAACTCGAGCCCCTCGACCATCTCGGGGGAGTCGATCGTGTACTCCGCACCGTCGGCGTCGGTCAGCTGGGCGCCGGCCGACCAGGCGAACGGCATCATCGTCTGCCACGCGCCGGTGTTGCCGGCCTGGAGCTGGAGGCCGTGCGTGGCGCCGCCCTTCTCCTGCAGGTCGGTGGCGAACTGGCGCAGCTCGTCCCACGTGGCCGGCGGCTCTGACCAGCCGGCCTGCTCGGCGAGGTCCGTGCGGTAGTAGAGGGCCCTCGTCTCGACGTACCAGGGGACGCCGTACGACGTGCCGCCCACCTCGGTGGACTCCCAGGCGCCGGGGAAGAAGTCGCCCTCCTCGACCAGCCCCTCAGGCGTCGGCTCGATCCCGCCGGCCTCCGCGAACTCACCCATCCACGTGGTGCCGATGAGGCTCACGTCCGGCGTTTCGCCGGCCGCGATCGCATTGGCGATCTTGTCGTGGGCGCCGTCCCAGGGGACCGCGGTGACCTCAACCTTCGCGTTGGGGTTCGCTTCAGTGAACGCCGCCGCGAAGTCCTGGAGGATCTCGCCCTCGGTGCCCATCGCCCACACCTCGATCGTGCCGCTGGCCTCGCCGGCCTCGATGGTCTCGCCCTGGCCTTCGGCGCCGGCGTCGTCATCGGAGTCGCGGCCACAGCCGGTGAGGATCAGGCCGGCGACGGCCAGCAGCGCTGCGGCGCGGGTGCGGGTGGATCTCATGGGTGCGTTCCTTTTCTAGAGGGGTCGGGTGGTGGTCGCGCGGACCACCAGCTCGGTCGGCAGCACTTCGTGCACTGGGGTGGTGCGGCCGCCGCTGATCTGTTCGTCGAGGAGCCGCGCCGCGGTGCTGCCGAGGGCGCGCATGGGCTGGCGGACCGTGGTCAGCCCGGCGTACCGGGCGGCCATCACGTCGTCCCACCCGGTGACCAGCACGTCCTGCGGCACCCGCACGCCGTCCTCGCGCAGGGCAGTCAGGAGCCCGAGCGCCAGCTCGTCGTTGGCACAGGCCAGCGCGTCGGGGAGGTCGGTGAGCCCGGCGGCGATCGCCGTGCCCGCCGCCTCGTCCATCGCGGTGGGTGCGTGCACCGAGACCTCGAGCCCGTGCGCGGCGGCACCACGGCGTAGGCCGTCGAGGCGCTCGGCGAGGTCGGGGGAGAGGCCCGGGTCGCCCACGAAGGTCACGGTCCGGGCGCCGGCCTCGGCCAGGTGCGCCGCCAGCGACTGAGCCGCGCGGGCGTTCTCGGCGTTGACCGTGTCGGTGCGGTCGCTGCCCGCCATCGGCGCGCGGGCCAGGAGGACGAGCGGGGTGCCGCGCGCGGCGAGCCGCTCGAGGACGTCGTCGGCGACGGTCCGGCCGAACACGACCAGGCCGTCGCAGCGGCCGGCCAACTGGTGCACCATCTCGGCGGCGCCAGCACGGCCGTGGGTGGACAGGATCAGCACAGAACGGCCGAGCTCGGCGGTGACCTCCTCGTAGCCGAGCACGACCTCGGCGTAGTAGGGCCCGGAGAGGTCGGGGAAGACGATCCCGTTGGCAGCATGGCGGCGCTCGGCGAGCTGTCGACCGAGATGACTCGGCTCGAAGGCCAGCTCCTGCACTGCGCGCTGGACCCGATCCCGGGTCGAGGGGCTCACGATCTCGGGGTCGCGCAGCGTCCGCGACACCGTCGCGGTCGAGACGCCGGCGTGCTTCGCGACGTCACGGATCGTGCTCGCCATCTGGCCTCCCGAGAGCCTCGTGGTCTGCTGTTCCTGGACTATGTAACCGGTTTCAGAGACCGATTACAGCCATTGTGACCCAGGTCACACTCGCGACGCCGGGCCGGGTCAGACGGTGAGGTGCTGGACCTCGCCCTCGACCTTGCGCCGCGGCCCCACCTCGACCACGAGCATCGCCACCAGCACCATCGCGCCGCCGACCAGCATCCGCGCGCCGACGTCCTCGCCGCCGAGCAGCACCGCGAAGAACGCAGCAAACACCGGCTCCATGCTCATGACGATCGCAGTGCGCGTGGGGGAGAGCTGAGACTGCGCCCAGGTCTGCCCGAGCAGCGCGAGGGCACCGGCGACCAGCGCCATGTAGACGATCGCGAGCCAGTCCTGTCCTCGGTCGGGCAGTACGACGCCGTCCGGCGCGGTCGCGACCAGGCAGACGACCGCGATCACGAGCAGCTGGACGACCGACATGCCCAGCGCCTCGCGGGCGGTCGACCAGGCACCGAGCGCCACGATGTGCAGGGCGTAGAGCACCGCCGCGACGAAGGTGATCGCCTCGCCGTAGCCGACCGAGAACCCGTCGAGGGTCAGCACCCCAAGGCCGGCCGTGGCAAGCGCGACCGCGGCCCAGGTCAGGGCATTGATCCGAGTGCGGAGCAGCACCGCCGCGAGCAGCGGCGTGCACACGACGTACATGCCCGTCACGAAGCCGGACACACTGGCCGCGGTGTGCGCGAGCCCGGCGGTCTGCAGGATCTGCGCCACGCCGTACACGCCGCCGAGCACGATGGCCCGCTGCCAGGTCTGCCGCTCCAGGGCGAAGACCGCGCGGTGTGCGACCGCCAGCATCACCAGCCCGGCGATGGCGAACCGTACGGCCAGGAAGTCCAGCGTGGGGACCCGTTCGAGCAGGTCCTTGATCATGAAGAACGTGCTGCCCCAGCTCGCCGTGATCGCCAACAGCACGCCGGTGGCGAGCAGCGAGGAACGCCGGCCGGTCACGACCGGCCACGCTAGTGGTCATTCCCTTAAGTTCGTCGGGGTCCCCGCGGCCCAGGCACGCACATCGCTTCGTTGGAGTCGGTCGAAGGAGGTCAACTACAACTTCCCTCCTCCGCCTCGCGCTGCACGCACCTGGACCACGGCTACCCTCGACGAACTTGCGGTCATGACCACTAGCGCCCGCTAGATCAGGTAGAGCGTCACCGTCGAGCCCTTGGGCAGCTCGGTGCCGGCAGCGGGGTCCATCGAGTACACGAAGCCGAGGCCCAGGTAGCCGGGGGCCTCCAGGACCTCGACCCCGAAGCCGGCGCCCTGGAGCGCGGCGGTGGCGTCGTCGACGCCGTACGCGACGACGTTCGGGACCGCGACGAGCTCGGGGCCGAGCGAGACCAGCAGCTCGACGGTGTCGCCCTTGAAGAGGGTGCCGGTCTTGGGCGCCTGGGAGATGACGAGACCCTCCGAGACCGAGCCGGAGTACTGCTGGCTGACCTTGACCTTGAGGCCGCGCTTCTCGAGCACCCGCTGGGCGTCGTCGAGAGGCTTGCCCGCCCAGCTGCCGACCGGGATCGGCCGGCGCCCCTTGGAGACCACCAGGTCGACGATGGTGCCCGGGCGCAGCGTGGTGCCGCCCTTGGGATCGGAGGAGATGACGAGGCCCTTGGCCACGGTCTCGGAAAACGCCTTGGTGGACGAACCGAACGCCATGTTCGCGCCCAGGATGCGGTCCTGGGCCTCGTCCTCGGTGATGTCGGTGAGCTTGGGCAGCTGGTAGACCTCCTTGCCCAACGAGACGACGACCGTCACCTCGCCGCCGTCGAGCACGCGGTCACCGGCAGCGGGGTCGGTGCTGATCACCCGGCCCTTGGGCACGTTCGAGGAGTACGCCGGGTCGTCGATCGTCACGTCGAGGCCCGAGGACTCCAACCGCTCCTCCGCGTCGGCCTGGGTGAGCCCGATGACCCCGGGGGTCGTCGTGTAGCGGGCGTAGCCGAACCACCACGCGCCGGCTCCGATCGCCGCGGCGACGAGCAGAGCCAGCACCAGCAGGAGCGGGCCGCGCCGCCGGCGACGCGGCTTCTTGGGTGGTGCGGGGGAGGACGGCGGGGGCACCGGCCGGGGCCGTTCGGTGGTGACGGTGGGCGTCCTGGACGGTGCGGGCCGCTCGATCGTGGTCGTGGACTCGCGCGGGGGTGCCAGCAGGGCGGCCATCTCGGCGTGGTCCCACGGCTCGGGCCGGGTGTCCGGCCGGACCGGGCCGCGGCGCCGGAGCACCTCAGCGGTGTCCGCGATCTGCCTGGGCCGCAGGTCGTCCACCAGCTCGGAGTCCGAGCGCACGCCAGACGTGACCGCCTGGTTGACCCGGCGCAGGTGGTGGAGGAGCACGCCGGCGTCCGCGGGCCGCTGCTCCCGGTCGCGAGCGGTGGCGCGGGCGACGAGGGCGTCGACGTAGTCGGGGATGCCGGGGACCTCGCGCGACGGTGGCGGGACATCCTCGTGGACGTGCTTGTAGGCGACCTGGATCGGCGTCTCGCCCTCGTGCGGCTTGTGGCCGGTCATCAGCTCGTAGAGGATCACGCCCACGGCGTAGACGTCGGCGCGGGCGTCGGAGCGGCCCTCCACGACCAGCTCGGGGGCGACGTACGACACGGTCCCGATGAGGACGCCGGTGGCGGTGTGCTGCGTGGTGGCGCTGACCGCCTTGGCCAGCCCGAAGTCGGCGACCTTGATCCGGCCGTCGTCGGCGATGAGCACGTTCTCCGGCTTCACGTCGCGGTGGATGAGCCCGGCTCGGTGCGCGGCGGCCAGCGCCGAGACGACCGGCTCGAGCAGCGCCAGCGCGCGGGCGGGCGAGAGCGGCGCCTCCTTGCCGATGGTGTCACGCAGCGTGTGGCCGGGGATCAGCTCCATCGCCAGGAAGACGGTGCCGTCGTCGTTGCCCTGGTCGAAGACCGAGACCACGTTGGGGTGGGAGAGGCGCGCGGCCGCGCGGGCCTCGCTGACGAACCGGGCCGCGAACTCGTCGTCGTCGCCCAGCCCGGGATGCATCACCTTGACGGCAATCGTGCGGTCCAGCCGCAGGTCGGTCGCCTCGTAGACGCTGGCCATCCCGCCGCGCGCGATCCGCGAGCCGATGCGGTAGCGGCCCTCGAGCACCCGGTCGGTGAGGTGGTCGACGCCGTTCTCGCGTGTGGGGTCGCTGGTCTGCCCGACGGTGCCCTGGGCGGCATGCCGATCAGGCGTCACGGCGACCTCCTGCATCCGGACGGGGAAGGATCCGGATGCTCCATCGTACGGATGAGTGCGGATTCCGGCACGTTCGACGCTCCGGCGCGCCCTGGCGCTCCCCTCCCCGCCACCGGGATGCCAGCATGTGTCCATGACGCTCGCGGAGGCCGACCTGTCCACCCTGGTCGACGAGTGGCTGGACTGGAGCGAGGCCGCCCGCCGGCTCGGGGTCACCGAGGCCAAGGTGCGCACGATGGTCCGCGACCACGAGCTCGCCGCGGCGGTGCCCGAGCCGGGTGCGGGGCCGCGGGTGCCGGCCGGCTTCATCGGTGCCGACGGGCTCCCGGTCAAGGGGCTCGCCGGGCTGCTGACCGTGCTGCACGACGGCGGGTACGACGACCGCGAGATCATCGCCTGGCTGCACCTCGACGCCGACCTGCCGGGGCGGCCGATCGACGCCCTCCGCGAGAACCGCGGCTCCGAGGTCAAGCGCCGCGCCCAGGCCATGAGTCTCTGAGCCGGCGTACCGCGAGCCGCCCGTCATGAAGTGGAACCGACAGACCATCAAGACGGTGGTCATCGTGTTCCTGATCGTCGTCCTGACATTGTTCTTCATCAGGTGGACCTTCGACCACGACGGCGAGACGATCGAGATCGGCGGCGACCGCGCGTACACCGTGCTCACCCCGGGTTCTCCCGATGGCGGAGCTCGGAGGATCATCACCGGCGACGGCGCTGAGTTCTACTGGACCGAGGACCACTACGAGTCCTTCGAGCGGATCCACAGGAGGAATACATGAGCGGTCTGGCCCGGATCCTGGCCCACCACCACGAGCCAGGTGTCTACCGATGGCACGCCGCGTTCGCTCCCGACGAGGTGGGGCACGCGGTCGAGCACGCGGGCTGGCGGTTCGGGTACGTCGACGGCTGGCACGCCCAGACCAAGACCGAGCTGCTTGCGGCAGTCGGCGAGACTCTCGACTTCCCGGACCACTACGGCGGCAACCTCGACGCACTCAACGACTGCCTGCGGGACCTCACGGGTCCGACCGTCCTGCTCTGGGACGGCTGGGGCTGCCTGGCCCGCGACGACGCCGACTCCTTCACGGCGGTGGCCGCGATCTTCGGCGGCCACACCGCGACCCTCACCACCCTGCTCCGCGGCGACGGCCCCGACGTCGAGCTGCCGTCGCTGGACTGACGGCTTTCGTCCCACCTGTCGCAGGAGTCCCCGGTTAGCCGGTGACCCCTGCACTTCCCGGCCGAGATCTTGCCCGGGAAGTGACAAAGTCCCCGGCTAACCGGTGACTCCGACAGCCGGCCTCAGACGACGCGGTGAGTGACTGCCGACGCCAGCGAGCGGAGCACCTCGCGGGCGCCTTCGTCGATCCGGGCACGATCGAGGGCGGACAGCGCCAGATCGCTGAGCTGGTCGATGACCGCCTCGACCTGGGCGTGCGCTCCGGAGGCGTCGATGATCGCGCGCAGCCGCTCGACCTGCTCTGCGGTGAGCTCGGTGCCGAGTGACCGGTCCAGCTGGGTGGCATCGCCGGCGGGAGCGCCATCGAGGGCCAGCGCAACGAGCACGGTGCGCTTGCCCTCGACCAGGTCGTCACCGGCCGGCTTGCCTGTGGTGGCCGGGTCGCCGAAGACGCCGAGCAGGTCGTCGCGGAGCTGGAACGCCTCGCCCAGCGGCAGCCCGAACGCGGTCAGCTCGGCCAGCAGCTCCGGCGTACCGCCCGCCAGCGCGGCGCCGAGGTGGAGCGGCCGCTCGATGGAGTACTTCGCCGACTTGTAGCGCAGCACCGTCATCGCGGTGTCCACGTCGGCCTGGCCGCGGGCCTGGGCCGAGACGTCGAGGAACTGGCCGGCGATCACCTCGCTGCGACACAGGTCGAACACGTCGAGCGCGGGGACCACCCGCTGCGGTGGCAACCCGCACCGACGCAGCAGCTCGTCCGACCACGACAGCAGCAGGTCTCCGAGGAGGATCGCCGCCGAGGCGCCGTACTGCTCCGGGTCGCCGCGCCAGCCGGAGCCGCGATGCTCGTTCTCGAAGGTCCGGTGCGTGCTCGGTCGGCCGCGGCGGCTGTCGGAGGCGTCCATGTAGTCGTCGTGCACCAGGGCGCTGGCATGCAACAGCTCGAGCGAGGCACAGGCCCGAACCAGCGCGTCCGCCTCGGCGGCGTCGGCGGGCGGGGCGACGGCCAGGTGTCCCCACCAGCAGAACGACGCGCGGAACATCTTTCCGCCTGCCACCGACGTCCGCGCCTCGGCGACCAGCCGCGCAGCGTCGACCCCCAGCGGCAGCAGCCGCTCGGCCTGTTCGTCGAGGAACGCCTCCAGCGCCGCCTGAACGCGGTCCCGGAAGCCGTCCTGGTCCCACGCGCCGGTCACGTCCGCACCCTAGGACTAACCCGGCAATTGCGAGCCGGACCCCCTCCCGAACCTAGAATCGGGTCCCATGGCCACGGGACGCGGGCGGAGCATGCGCGAGATCCTCGAGCGCGGAGAGCGTTCGTTCTCCTTCGAGTTCTTCCCACCCCGCGACGAGGCGGGCGAGCAGCAGCTGTGGAACGCGATCAACGCGCTCGAGCCGTACCGCCCCAACTTCGTCTCCGTGACGTACGGCGCCGGGGGCGGCACCCGCGACAAGACCGTGAGCATCACCGGCCGGATCGCCCGGGAAACCTCGCTGACACCGGTCGCGCACCTGACCTGCGTCGGCCACACCCGCGAGGAGCTGGAGTCCATCCTCGACACGTACGCCGCCGAGGGCATCCAGCACGTGATGCTGCTGCGCGGCGACCCGAGCGAGGGGCCGCGCGCCGAGTGGACACCGACCAAGGGCGGGCTGACGTACGCCGTCGAGCTGGTCGAGCTGGCCCGCTCGCGCGGTGACTTCCGGATCGGCGTGGCCGCGTTCCCCGAGGGCCACCCGTCAGCGGGCTCACTGGACGCGGATGCCGACGTGCTGGTCGCGAAGGCCAAGGCCGGAGCCGAGTTCGCGGTGACCCAGATGTTCTTCAAGGCCTCGGACTACTTCGGCCTGGTCGCGCGGGTCCGCGAGCGTGGCGTCGACCTCCCGATCCTGCCGGGGATCATGCCGATCCTGAACCTCAGTGCGATCCGCAGGCAGGGCGAGCTGATCGGCACCGACGTACCGACCGACGTGGTGGCGAGGATCTCGGCACACGAGGGTGATGCGGCCGCGATGCGGGCCGAGGGCATCGCGCTCGCTGCCGAGCTCTGCGAGGAGCTGCTCGCCGGCGGCGCCCCGGGGCTGCACTTCTACACGCTGAACCGGTCCAAGGCCACGCTCGAGGTCTTCGCCGCGCTGAACATGACGGTCTGACACATAAGGTCGAGGGCGTGCGCACCCTCACCGTGACCGGCCACGGCGCCGCTGCCGCCGTCCCCGACACCGCCCTGATCCGGGTCTCCGCAGTGCACCGCGCGCGCTCGCTCGTCGAGGCCCTGTCCGGTGCTGAGTCCGCCCGGGCCGAGGTGGTCACGGCGGCTGGCGACCTGGTGGTCTCGACGGTCAACCTGTCGGTGTGGCCGAGCCACGAGCAGGGCCAGCAGGCCGGGTTCGAGGCCCGGCACACGCTGACCATCGCCACCGGCGACCTGCCGACCGCCAACGATGTCCTGTCCCGACTGGCCCAGGGGGCCGGGGTCTTTCTGGAGGTCGAGGGCATCCAGCTGTCCGTCCGCGACCCATCCGCTGCCATCGGGAAGGCGCGGGAGGCTGCGTTCGCGGATGCACGCGCCAGCGCGGAACACCTCGCCGCGCTCACCGGCACGACCCTCGGCCAGGTCGAGGCGATCTCCGAGGGGACGGCCGCCCCGGGTCCGCCGACGCCGTTCGCACTGGCCAAGGCGGACGTCGGGATCCAGCCCGGCGAGACCACGCTCTCTGCCGCGATCACGGTGACCTGGCAGCTCGCCTGACGCTGACCGGGAGTGTCCGTCGCGCAGATTGCGGTGACCCGGGAATTTCTGTCGCTCCGGACACGACACGAAGTCCCGGGTCAGGTACTCCTGACTCATGTGTGGGCGGCCGCGCGCGGAGCCGACCGACACCCGCCCCGGTTTAGGTCATACGGATCGAGCAGACGGGTCCACAGTTCGTATGACCTCACCGACCCACGGACTCTGGGCGGTGAGCCTGGGCCCGTTCGACGCGCGGCAATGGGCCCTAGCTCACCGCCGCCTGGGGCCGGTCGGCTGGGTCGTGCCCGCGCATCGGCGGCGGCGCGCGCTCGCTGTCGGGTCGTGTGCCTCACGACGGGCGATGGCGCGTTCTCAGGCACACGACCCGAACACGCTGCCGGCGCGTCGGCGGCAGCGGGGCCTAGTCGATCGCCCACACATCGGTCAGGACTGCCCGAAGTCACCCCGTTTTCGGCGACACGAAGTCCCGGGTCATCGTCAGGCGGGGCCGATCGCCTGCGCCACGAGTGCAGCGGACAGCCCCACGAACGCCAGTCCGGCACCGGGCGTCGCGTGCGCGCCGGCGGCGTACACCCCCTCCACCGGGGTCCGCGGGCCCAGCCGCTGGCGGACCGTCGCGCGGCCCTGCCACAGGACGCCGTACGGCGAGGTCTGCCACTGCTCGACCAGGTCGCGCGGGGTCAGGTCCACGCGGGTGACCAGGTCGGTGCGCAGGTCGAGCTGGTGCCGGGCCAGTGCCCGGAGGATGTCCTCGGCGAGCTTGCCCCGCCCGTGCACCGTGTACGCCGCCCCGCCGGCCGGCGCCCGGAGGCCGGCCCGGACCACCAGCATCGGGTCGCCGTGCACCACCACCTCGTGGGCCAGGTCCGGAATCGGCGCGGACAGTCCGACGTGGCAGATCACCGGCGGCATCGCGGGCATCGTGCGCTCGACGAGAGACGCCAGCGCGGGCAGCCGGCGCGGGTCGATCGCGCAGACCACGACGTCGGCGTCCACGGTCCCCGACTCCGTGGCCACGGCCACCACTCGACCGTCGCGGACGACCAGGTCGGTGACCTCGACGCCGGTCGTGACGGTGACACCACGTGTCGCCATCCGCGCGGTGAGCGCGACGGTGAGCCCGGCCATCCCGCCGACGATCGTCCAGGCACCGAACCGCTGCTCGAGGTAGGAGACCAGCCCGGCCCACGCGGGCACGTTGCGCAGGTCGTGGCCGTCGGCGACGAACGGGTGCGCGGCCACCTGCCGGACCCGCTGGTCCTTGAACGTCTTCCGCAGCCGCTTGTGCATCACCTCGCGGCTGTCCAGCCGCGCCGCCACGTCACGAGGCAGGTCGTCCGGGTCCCACGGGTTCTCGAAGTACGCGCGGCGCAGCACCTCCCAGTCGTCGGCGAAGGAGTCGACGTAGTCCACCCAGCTGCGGCCGAGCCCGGGGCCAGCGCGTCGAACGCCGCGAGCTGGGCGGCGCGGGAGTGGCCGGGCAGGCCGAGCACCGTGCCGTCCTCGAACCAGTGCTCGCGCACCAGGTCCAGCGGCTCGAGCTCCAGCTCGCGCTCGACCGGGCGGCCACTCTTGCGGAACAGGTCGCGGATAACGGCGGGGACCAGCATCGACGTCGGACCGGCGTCCCACTCGAAGCCGTCCTCCGCAACGGTCGAGACCGCTCCGCCCAGCGTGTCGAGCCGCTCCAGGAGGGTGACCTCGTGGCCGAGCTTGGCCAGCCGGGCCGCCGAGGCGAGGCCGCCGAAGCCGCCGCCCACCACCACGACCCGTGCCATCAGTCCTCGACCCGCACGTCGGGTGCCGGTGTCATCGCGCCGAAGACGGATCCGTACGTCGCGTCGACGTAGGCCACGAGCGCAGCGTTGACCGGTGCGAGCCGGCGCCCGGCCACCAATGCCGTGCAGGGATCGACCTTGGCGAACAAGCCGCTCGGCGTGGCGCCCACGGAGAGGACGTTGCCGGTCTCGCCATCGGCGCGGGTGAACGCGACGCCGTTCCAGCTGACCGGGTAGGACTCCTCATGGTCCAGGGTGACGCCCTCCGCGAAGACCGACACCCGCCCGGACCGCCGGGCATCCATCTCGGTGACGAGCAACTCGACGTCGCGGGCGGCGAGTCCGGTGTCGACGCCCGCAACGAGCGCGGCCTGGAGGAAGGTGAAGAACCGGCGGTCCACCTCGGCGACCGTCGTGGCGCCGGCGGACATCCGGGTGTTGAGCTCGGTGGGCCGGAAGCCGTCCGCGGTGAGCACACCGTCGATGCCGAACGCACCGCGGTAGCCGTGCGTCTCCTGCAGGTGAGCACCCACCCGGCGGGCGGCTTCGCGCATCGCCTCGCGGTCGGTCGCCGGTGGGTCCCAGGTCGTGCCGAGCCCGCTGAACACGAAGCTCCGGGTGGCGGGGTCGCGCAGGATCACGATCTCCACCGGCCGCAGCGCCGCCGTCCCGTCAGGCAGCACGAACCCGTGGATCGAGCAGGGCACACCGTCGAGGAACGGCATCACCCGCACCCGGTCGCAACGCGGCCGGAAGAACGCCGCGGCTGCGGCCCGGTCGCGGCCGTCGCACACCCACCGGATGAAGTTGCCGCCACCGTTGAAGCCGTCTCGCGCGTCGCCCGCCCAGACAGCTCCGAGGTCGCCACGGAGCTCCTCGGTCGCCGCCTCGAGCGCCGCGTCGTCCTCGAGGCCGACGAGGCGATACGGCGCTCGCTCGACCCCCGCGGCGTCCCACACCGTGTCGGCGAGCATCTTGTCCTCGAGGGCGAGGAACGACGCCGGCCGGCCGCCGGTCACCGGCCGCCCGTCGATCTGCTCGTCGGTGGTGACGAACGGCGTCGCGTACCAGGTGCCGGCGCGCTCGGGGTCGAAGGCGTCGATCGCGGCCCGGGCCTCGTCAGGAAGATGTCGGGCCAGCCGGTCGTGCGTGCGCAGCTCCTCGGTCAACGAGGCAGTGGCCGGCGGCGCCACCATCACCACCTCGCACTCGTCCTCGGCCGGCACCGGGCCGGCGCCGCGGCTGGTGGCCACGACGAGCACCGGACAGCCGAGGTCGCGGAACCACGCGACGTACGGCGTGAACCCGGCCAGCACCGCCGGGCCGAGCACGACGGGCCGCCCGGCCCACAGGTCGCCCAACCGGCGGGTGACGGCGGCCCGGACCTCGGGATCGAGCAGGTCGGTCACGTGGGCGCGCCGGCGGTCCGATGGCGTCGGTCCTTCCAGCGCCGCCAGCCGCGGCGGACCAGGCGGGCGATGAAGTACAGCAGCACCAGCCCGATCGCGAGCAGCGCGCCGGCGATGGCGGCCGCGGCCCTGGGGTGCTGGATGGCGAACGCGACCAGGGCGAACACCGCGACGTCCTCGAGGAGGCTGATGCCGATGTTGGTCACCGGCTCGGGCGAGGTGTTGACCGCGAGCCGGATCCCGGCCTTGGTCAGGTGCGACAGCAACGCGGTGCCGCCACCGACCGAGGCGAGCACGACCTGGTCGAGCGAGGTGTCCTCGGGGACACTGCCCGCGAGCAGCGCACCGATCACCGCGCCCGCGGTCGGCCGGATCAGCGTGGAGACGGCGTCCCACGTCGAGTCGACGTACGGGATCTTGTCGGCCACGAACTCCATGGCGTACAGGAACCCGGCGATCGCCAGCACGTCCCAGCGCCCGAGCACGTCGGGGATGTCGTTGTAGTCGCCGACCCGGTCCGCGATGCCCAGCACGAGCACGACCAGGTAGGCGTTGACGCCGCTGGCCCAGCCGCTCGAGAACGCCAGGGGCAGGGACTCCACGCGGCGACTCTAGTGAGCCGTCGCGTGAGGCTCACGCCGGTTTCAACGAGTTCACCCCACGGCGTCCGCTCGTTCCTCGCGGCCGCCTGCTCGCTTACTCCACCTCGATCGTCGGCGCGCCGGTCATCCGCGCGAGCTCGTCGTACGTCGTCGAGAAGACCGCGGCCGGGTGGCCCGCAGCGGCCCACACCACGTCGTACTGCTGGAGCCACGAGTCCAGCCAGGTCGGCACGGGGGAGGGGTGCGCGATCGGGGAGACTCCGCCGATGACCTGGCCGGTGTGCTCGCGGACGAAGTCGGGGCTGGCCCGGCGCAGCACCGGTACGCCGACCCGCTCGGCCGTCGCGGCGGTGTCGACCCGGTGCGCGCCGGAGGTGAGGATCAGGACCGGCGAACCGTCGGCGTCGAAGAGCAGGCTGTTCGCGATCGCACCCACCTCGCAGCCCAGCGCCTCCGCGGCCAGTGCGGCGGTGTGGACGGAGTCGGGCAGAATGACGATCTCGCCGGTCCCCCCGAGCTGCGAGTGCGCCTCCCGGAACCGGACGATCGACGGATGCTCGGTCGACATGGGTTGCGACATGGGCACAGCCTAGGAACCAGGGAGTGGGAGCGGATGAGCGGGCAACAGCCGGCGTCGATGACGTGGGCGTTGCGCGCGCTCGCGGCCGTCGTGGCGCTCGGCCTCGTCACCACGGTGCTCATCGTGGTGCTGCGCGACTCGCTGATCCGCTCGTGGGCCGAGGGCCGCCGCGACATGCGCCGGGTGCTGCAGACCCAGGGCCTCGAAGGGGTCAAGAACAGCGAGGTGCACGTGCCGGCCTTCGTGCCGGTCGCGGTGGTGCTGTTCGTGGTGGTGGCGCTGCTGATCTGGGTGCTCGCGGCGTTCTTGCGCGGCGGCTACAACTGGGCCCGGGTCTCGCTGACGCTGACGTTGTTCTTCCTCGCCGTCGGCACCATCGGCGGGTTGCGCACCGGCGCGCCGACCGTGTTCATGGTGCTCTCGGTGGCGTCGTTCCCTCTCGAGGCGGCGGCGGTCTATTTCCTCTGGCACAAGGACACCAGCGCCTATCTCCGGGGCACCTGGCTGGCTCAGGCCGTCGCCGACAACGACCCGGAGCCGAGCGAGTCCTGATCCGAGGTTGACGGGCTGTCCGTGCCGAGGTGTACCTTGGTGTTGTTCGAACACATGTTCGAACAGTGCACGGAAGGACACCAGCATGAGGCGCTACGCCGATCCCGTCGAGGTCCGCCGGGGCAAGGTCGAGTCCGGCGGCGAGGGTCCCGAGCAGTTCCTGTGGCGGGGCCGGCTGTGGAAGGTCCGCGCGGTGCTGGCGCACTGGGTCGAGACCAGCCCGTGGTGGCAGTCCACCGGGGTGCGGGCAGCGATCGGCTCCGAGGACGGCGCCGCTGAGCTCGCCCAGCGTGGTCCGACCCCGCTGGGCGACCTGCTCACCGAGCGGGAGCTGTGGCGGGTCGAGGCCGGTCGGGGCCGGCCCAGGACCTATGAGGCATCCCCCGACGGGGAGCCGGAGGCCGCCATCAGCGGGGTCTTCGAGCTGTCCTTCGACTGGGCCGACGGGCGCTGGCTGCTCGTCGGCTGCAGCGACTGATGAGAGGAGGCCCGATGACCCATCCCCACGTGCTGCCCGCCACCACCCACTCCTACCTCGCCCGCGCCGCCGAGTCGCTGAGCGAGGCGGTGGCCGCCACCGAGGTCACCACCCGCTATGCCTGCGCCCACGTGGCCGCCCTGCGGGCTGCGGCAGCGCTGCTCGCCGCCCGCGCTCGACCGGCGAACCCGACCCGGCGCCGACCTCAGAAGAACGCCTGGGTCCTGCTCGCCGAGGTCGCCCCCGAGCTGTCCGAATGGGCCGGCTTCTTCGCCGCCGGTGCCGGCAAGCGGGCCGCGGCCGAGGCCGGCTCCAGCCGGGCGGTCACCGAGCGCGAGGCCGACGACCTGATCCGCGACGCCGACCGGTTCCTGGTCGTGGTCGAGCAGTCGCTGGGGCTGGAGCCGCACGCCCAGACCCTGCCCTTCCTGCCACAGGTCTCCCACGCCGTCCGCCGCGTCGGCTGAGTCGACAGCCAGGGGGCCCGCGCCATGTCCGATCCCTTCGTGCACCTGCACGTCGCCTCGGGCTACTCCCTTCGCTACGGCGCCTCCCATCCCCACACGCTGGTGGAGCGGGCCGCCGAGCAGGAGATGGACACCCTGGCCCTCACCGACCGCGACGGGACCTACGGCGCCGTGAAGTTCGCCCGCGCCTGCTACGCCGCCGGGATCCGCCCGGTGCTGGGGGTCGAGCTGGCCCATTACCCGACCCAGTCCTGGGCGGTTCCCGGTCAGTCACCGACGGCATCGACCCGCACCCCGGTCCGCGGTGGCAGCTACCGCGACCCGATCGTCGGTGGGCTGCCGCGGGTGACGTTCCTGGCCAGCGCCGACGGCTCCACCGTCAATGGGCAGGGCGGGGGCCGGGCCGGCTGGGCGGCGCTGTGCCGCCTGGTCTCGGCCACCCACCTGGCGGGGGAGCGCGGCCTCCCCGTCGTCGACTTCGCCGTCCTCGCCCAGCAGCTCGGTGACCAGCTGGCGGCCGGCCACCTGATGGTGCTGCTCGGTCCGGCCTCCGAGCTGGCCCGGGCCGCGACCCGACGCCGCGACGACCTTGCCCTGGCCACCCTGGCGCCGTGGCGTGAGCTGGTGCCGCGCACCCACCTCCAGGTCGAGCTGGTCTCCCACCGGTTGCCGGGCGGCGGCGCCGAGGGGTGGGGTCCCGGCACCACCTCCCACGCCGCCCGGATGGCCCGGGTGGCCCGGCAGGCGGGGCTCGGCACGGTGCTGAGCAACGCGGTCCGCTATGCCGACCGCCGCGACGCCGCCACCGTCGACGTCCTCGACGCGGCCCGCCGGCTGGTCGCCCTCGACCGGCGCCACGTCGACCGCGGCAACGCCGAGGGATTCCTCAAGTCCGGCAAGCAGATGGCCGAGATCGCCGAGGAGATCGCCCGACTCTCTGCCGGATCTGGGGGAGGCCTCGCCGCCGACTCCGACCGCGAGGCCCAGCGGCTGCTGGCGCACACCCGCACGGTGGCCGACCGGTGCGCGATCGACCCGCGGCGTGACCTCGGGCTGGGCGAGGTGCACTTCCCGGAGTTCGAGCTGACCACCAGGGGCGTCATCCCCCGCCTCACCCCGGGTGCGACCGAGGCCGACGGGCTGCTCCGGGCCCGGTGCGAGGGCGCGATCGGCGACCGTTACGGCTCGGGACCCCGGGCGGTGGTCTGGAAGCGGCTCGACGACGAGCTGGAGATGATCCGCGGCCTGGGCTACGCGTCCTACTTCCTCACCGTCGGTGACGTCACCGACCTGATCCGCGAGATGGGGGTGCGCTGCGCGGCCCGCGGGTCCGGCGCGGGCAGCCTGGTCAACTACCTGCTCGGCGTCTCGGGGGTCGACCCGATCCGGCACCGCCTGCTGATGGAGCGGTTCCTCTCGCCGCGGCGCGAGGCGCTGCCCGACATCGACGTCGACGTGGAGTCGGCGCGGCGGCTCGAGGTCTACGAGCGGATCCTCGACCGCTACGGCGGCGAGCGGTGCGTCTGCGTCTCCATGATGGACACCTACCGGGTCCGCCACGCGGTCCGCGACGTCGGGGCCGCGCTCGGGATGCCTCCGGCGGAGACCGACACGATCGCCAAGGCGTTCCCCCACATCCGGGCCCGGGACGCCCGGATCGCGCTGCGCGAGCTGCCCGAGCTGCGCGCCAGCGGGCTCGACGACACCCGGCTCGACCTGATGTTCCAGCTCGTCGAGCGGCTCGACGGGCTGCCCCGCCACGTCGCCGTGCACCCGTGCGGCGTGCTGCTCTCCGACGCCACCCTGCTCGACCGCACCCCGGTCGAGGCCAGCTTCGCGGGCTTCCCGATGAGCCAGTTCGACAAGGACGACGTCGAGGACCTCGGTCTGCTCAAGCTCGACGTGCTCGGCATCCGGATGCAGTCCTCCATGGCCCACGCGGTCGCCGAGATCCGCCGTACGGACGGACTCGAGATCGACCTCGACGACGAGGTGCAGGTGCCGCTCGACGACCCGGCGACCTATGAGCTGATCTCCTCGGCCAAGACCCTCGGGATCTTCCAGATCGAGTCACCGGGCCAGCGCGAGCTGGTCGGCAAGTCGGGGCTCGACAGCTTCGAGGACGTCATCACCGACATCTCGCTGTTCCGGCCCGGGCCGGTCAAGAGCGACATGATCACGCCCTACCTCGAGGGCAAGCAGGGATGGACGACCCCGACCTACCTCCACGACGACCTGCGCCCGATCCTCGGCGACACCCAGGGCGTGGTGGTCTTCCACGAGCAGGTGATCGAGATGATCGCCCAGTTCACCGGCATCTCTTTCGCGGAGGCCGACGAGAAGCGGCGCGCGCTCGGCGATGTCGAGGGCATGGCCGAGACCAAGCTCTGGTTCTTCCCCCGCGCGCTGGGCCGCGGCTACTCCCTGCCGGTGGTCGAGAAGATCTGGAAGGTCCTCGAGGCGTTTGCGTCCTTCGGCTTCTGCAAGGCCCACGCGGCGGCGTTCGCGCTGCCCACCTTCCAGTCGGCCTGGCTCAAGACGCACTGGCCGGCGCACTTCCTGGCCGGGGTGCTCACCCACGACCCGGGCATGTACCCCAAGCGGCTGATCCTCGACGATGCCCGCCAGCTCGGCCTGGCGATCCTCGGCCTCGACGTCAACGCCAGCGAGAAGGAATACGTCGTCGCGCGGGTCGGGCCCGACGCCGACGGCAAGCTGCGAGACGGGATCCGGCTGGCGCTGGCCGAGGTGAAGGGGATCAACGACGGCGAGGTGGAGCGGATCGTCGCGACCCGGCCCTACCACTCGCTCACCGACTTCTGGCATCGCGCCCGGGTCTCCCGGCCGATCGTCGAGCGGCTGGTGCTGGCCGGCGGCTTCGACGCGATCTACGGCCTCGACTGCGGAATGGGAGCCGCCAACGAGGTGCACCGCCGCAGCCGGGTCACCCGGCGCGACCTGCTGCTCCAGGTCGCCGAGCTCGACCGGCACGCCCGCGCGATCGAGCGGGCCGGGCGTGGCCGAGGACTGGCCGCTCGGTCGGTCCGCTCGGGCGGCAGCCGGCCCGGGTCGCGGGCCCGGGCGGTGGCCGACGACGCGGCCGCCCGCAACAGCTCCGACCCGCGGACGCGCGAGAGCGTGGCCGAGCTCGAGCGGCACCCGCTCGGCCAGGCCGGGGTCTGGGCCCGGGCGGCCGCCCAGTCCAAGGCCACGCCGCCACCCCCGCCGGTCGACTCGGTCCAGCTCATCCTCGAGCTCGGTGACGAGCCGGGGGAGGGCGAGGTCTCCGGGCTGCCCGAGATGACCCCCGAGGAGCGGATGAAGGCCGAGCTCGAGATCCTCGGCCTCGACGCCAGCCGGCACGTCGTCGACTCCTACGCCGAGTTCCTCGACGCGCTCGGCGCGGTGCGCAGCAAGGACCTGCTCACCCGGCGCAGCAAGTCCGAGCTGCTGGTCGCCGGGGTCAAGGTCGCCACCCAGACCCCACCGATCCGCTCCGGTCGCCGGGTCATCTTCCTGACCCTCGACGACTCCACCGGGCCGGTCGACGCCACCTTCTTCGAGGACGCCCAGGGTCCCTACGCCGCCACCGTCTTCCACTCCTGGCTGCTCGTGGTCCGCGGCGAGCTGCGCCGGACCGGCTACAAGGGTGTCTCGCTGCGCGCCACCGGGTGCTGGGAGCTGCCGGTGCTGGCCGCGCTGTGGCGGCGCGAGGGGATCGAGGCGGTGCGCGAGCAGATGGCGGTCATGCCGGAGGGGTTCGGGGCGGTGGGTGTCGAGGACGCCGGCTCCGGTGCCGCCGAGTCCCGCTCCACCCGACCGGTGATGGCGCACCCTCCGTCCTTCGGCGAGCAGGGCGACCAGCAGAGCGGTCACTACACGGCCGGCGGCATGGGCCGGCGCCGGGTGCTGGTGCACTCCAGCGGGTTCGCGATGTCCCCCTACTCCGACATCAAGCCGGCCGGAGAAGACACCAAGGACGTCGCCAGGAAGCTGTGGCACCGCAGCCCGGGGAGCCCGGGGTGAGCCACGCTCTAGGGTTGACGTCATGCCAGCCGGACCCGCCAGCGAGCGGCGCGAGAGCGCCCGCACCGCCGTGGTGTGGGAGGCGCTCGGCCCGGTCCTCGACCGGCCCGCGCTCGACGTACTCGACATCGGCGGTGGCACCGGCGGCTTCGCGGTCCGGGTGGCCGGGCTCGGCCACCGGGTCACCGTGGTCGACCCCAGCCCCGACGCCCTGGCCGCGCTGGCCCGCCGGGCCCGCGAGGACGGCGTCGATGTGGCCGGCCAGCAGGGCGACCTCGGCTCCCTCCTCGAGCTGGCCGGAGCAGCCAGCGCCGACGTGGTGCTCTGCCACGGGGTGCTCGAGGTGGTCGACGACCCCGCCGCCGCCCTGGTCGCGATCCGCGAGGTGCTCCGCCCCGATGGCCGGCTCTCCCTGCTGGTCGCCCAGCGGCACGCCGCCGTCATCGCCCGCGCCATGGCCGGCCACGTCGCCCAGGCCCTGGCGCTGCTCGACGACCCCCAACAACCATCGAAACAGCCGACTGGCCGCACCGGCCGCCGGTTCACCGCCGACGAGGTCACCGGGCTGCTCTCCGACGCCGGCTTCGAGGTCGGCTCGGTGCACGGCATCCGGGTCTTCGCCGACCTGGTTCCCGGAGCCCTCCTCGACCTCGAGCCCGGCACCACCGCCGCGCTGCTCGAGCTCGAGCGCGCCGTCGCCGATCGCCCCGAATACCTCACGCTGGCTACTCAGCTTCATCTGCTCGCGACCACCGCTGGTTGAGGAGGGCGCTCTGCGCCCGTCTCGAAACCCGGTGAGCCGGGGCTGGGACCTGACTCGAGTCGATTCCGCACTCGCTCGCTGCGCTCGCCGTGTTCGTGCCCGCCGTGGTCAGGTACCGATGTCTGCTCGGCTCGGGTGCCACGTGCGCCGAGTCGGCGCTACTGCCGCAGGGACGCGCTTCGCGCGGGGGACGGTCAGTACCGCCGACTCGGCGTTGTCCATGTCTCGGGGCGGAGGATCGGGGTGACGACCTCCGCTGGCGCTCCGGTCGCCACCCCGATCCTCCACGTCGACATGGACGCCTTCTACGCATCCGTCGCAACGAGAGACAGACCCGAGCTGCGCGACGTACCGGTGATCGTGGGCGGGGGCTACCGCGGGGTGATCCTGTCGGCGAACTACCACGCCCGTGCCTACGGCGTCCGCTCCGGCATGCCTTCCACTCGCGCCCGCCGGCTGTGCCCCCACGCGGTCCGGGTCTCGGCCGACCACGGGGTGTTCAGCACGGTCTCCTCGGCGGTGATGGAGAACTTCCGCCGGATCACGCCGCAGGTGGAGGTGGTCTCGCTCGACGAGGCGTTCCTCGACGTCCGCGGCTCGATCCGTCGGCTCGGGACGCCCCGGCAGATCGCCGAGCAGCTGCGCGCGACCATCCACGACGAGCAGGGGATCACCTGCTCGGTGGGGGTGGCGGCCTCGATCTCGGTGGCCAAGCTGGCCAGTCGCCGTGCCAAGCCCGACGGCGTGGTCGTCGTGCCCCCCGAGGGAATCACCTCGTTCCTGCACCCGCTCGATGTGGGAGAGCTCTACGGCGTCGGCGAGAAGACCCAGGCGATGCTGCACCGGCTCGGCCTGGTCACCGTCGGCGATGTCGCGCACACCCCGCTACGCACCCTCCAGCGCGCGGTTGGCGACGGGCTCGGCAGCCAGCTCCACGAGCTGGCCTGGGGCAGTGACCGGCGCGAGGTCTCCCCGGGTCGGGTCTCGGTGTTCGGCATGGGCGGCGACCCGGACAAGTCGATGGGGGCCCAGGAGACCTTCGGCCGCGACATCGACGACCGCGAGGTGATCCTGCGCGAGCTGCTCACCCTCACCGCGAAGGTGGCCGGACGCATGCGGGTCGCCGGCGTGGCCGGCCGAACGGTGTCGATCACGGTGCGGTTTGCCGACTTCACCACCATCACCCGCTCCCGCACGATCCCCGAGGCGACCGACGTGACCCAGGAGATCTACCGCGCTGCGGTCCGGCTCTACGACGGGCTGGGGCTCCAGCGCGCCCGACTGCGACTGGTGGGGGTCCGGGTCGAAGGCCTGGTGCCGCGCACTGCCGTGCACCGCCAGGGCGTCCTCGGCGAACGCGAGCGCGGGTGGCCCGACGCCGATCGCGCGGTGGACCGCGCGGCGCGACGGTTCGGCAACGCCGCCGTACGTCCGGCCAGCCTGCTCGACCGCGAGGAGCGGCAGCACAGCAGCCCCTACGAACGCCGCCCCGACCAGGCCCCGTCCACCGCTTCGCATTCCGTGGGATCGACAGCGGCCCGCGTGGGTACTAAATCTTCGGGACACCGCTAGTAAGGCAGGGAGCCCCTGCCTACACTTGGCTCAGTCCCACCCGCTGCGCACCCGCGCGTACGGACCCCTGTGGAGGCATCGGTGCCACTCTCCGAAGAGGAGCTGCGACTGCTCGAGCAGATGGAGCGCGCCCTCGTCGAGGAGGACCCGAAGTTCGCCTCCACCCTGCGTGGCACCTCGCTGCGCCGCTCGGCACGGCGCCGCGCGATCGTCGCCGGCGTGGTCTTCGTGCTCGGCATCGCCCTGCTCATGGGGGGAGTCATGAGCGGCACGGGTGCGGTCGGCTTCGCGATCGGGATCGCCGGCTTCGTCGTCATGCTCGGCTCGGCGACCGTGGCCCTGACCGCGATGCGGGGCTCGCAAAACGCCACCGCGCCCGACCCCCGGACGGCCATGCACCCCTCGCGCGGCTTCACCGTCATCGACGGCGGCCGCACCAGCCGCGTGCGCCGTCCCCGCCGCGCCGGCTCGACCGCCCGCACGTCCGGCACCTTCATGGAGCGGATCGAAGAGCGCTGGCGCCGCCGCCGCGAACAGGGTGGCTTCTGATCAGGACTGTGCGAGGAACGAGCACAGTCCTGATCGTTGGTGGTTGAGCGAGCGACGCGAGTGAGCTTGCGAACTCGCGGGGAGCGAGTCGAAACCTCCGCAGCAAAAAGGCACTTCCTGAACCACGCTGATGTTCTCGGTCGAGTCCCAGACCGGGCTGCGGCGGTTTCGACACGGCCGGTTCCGACCTCGTTCCTCGGTCGGACGGCCTGCTCAACCACCAACGATCGGCCACGCGCTCGTTCCTCGCACGGTGCCGATCAACCCACGTGGTCTACGACACGCCCAGCCATGGCCCGCTCAACCTGCGGCTCAACGACCGGCCGACGAATGTCGACCCGGCGCACGAACACCGACCGCGGCCACCAGACCGCAGCGCGGCGGGCTCTCTTGTTGGAGCCGCCGTACAGCGCCTCGACGCAGGTCTGCATCTCCGCCCGCCAGGTGCCGGGCTCGGTGCCGTCGGCGCGGGCGTAGCGCAGCCGCTCCAGCGCGTGCACGATCCGGTCGAGCGCGAAGACCGCGTCCGGGTTGGTCTCCGGACCGCGGCGGGGCCGCTCGGGGGTGAACTCGTCGCGCGCGGCACCGAACAGCTGCACCAGCGCCTCTCGGGTCTGCCAGGGGGAGCGGTGCTGCGGCCAGGGCAGCCGCAGGTCGAGACTGGTGTCGCGTAGCTCCTCCCACGCCTCCTCCGGGCCGAGGAGTCCGCGCTGCTCGCGGCGTCGCCGGCGCAGCGTCCGGGGCCCGAGAACAACCAGGAGCACGACCACGAGCAGTCCGGTGCCGCCGGCCACCCAGATCCACGGGAAGCCACCCGCCGAGGACTGGTCACCGTCCTCGTTCGCCTGCGGGTCCTCCGGGTTCACCGCGGAGGACTCGCGAGCTGGCAGGTCGTCCCCAGCAGTGCCGGTGGCCGAGGGCGAGGCCGACGCGTCGCCGACGGTGATCGGCTGGGTGGTGTAGTCGGGGACGCCGCTGGCCCGGCCCGGCGGGGTCGGCTCGAAACGGACCCAGCCGGAGCCGGAGAAGAACAGCTCCGGCCAGGCGTGCAGGTCGTGCGCGCTGTAGACGTACTTGTCCTCGCCGACCTGATCGGGGACGAGGAAGCCGACCGCGACCCGCGCCGGGATGCCGAGCTCGCGGGCCATCACGGCCATCGCAGCGGCGAACTGCTCGCAGTAGCCGGCGCGGCCGCCTTCGCGTTCGCTGAGGAACCGGACCAGGTCGTCGGTGCCGTTGCCGAGGTTGACCTGGTCGTCATAGGTGAAGCCGCCGAGCTCGCGGAACCACTGCTGGAGTGCCACCGCCTTCTCGAACCGGGTCGGCTCTTCGACGGTCACCTGCTCGGCGAGCTGTCCCACCATCGGGTCGATGTCACGGGGCAGCTCGGTGAAGTCGCGGGAGACCAGCGCACCGACCGGGGGAGCGGCGGCCAGCCGGTTGGCGTCGTAGTCGATCTTGACCGCCTCCAGCGACCACGACAGCTGCGAGGTGTCCAGGCTGTCGTGGCTGGCCAGGAAGTCCATGGTCGTCACGTCGTAGCGCCAGTCGCCCGGAGCCTCCACTCGGCGGACCAGCGAGGCCGTGGGCAGCCAAGTGGACCGGAAGTCGCGGGTGGCCTGCAGCTCGTAGTCGTACTCGTTGCGCTGCAGCTGCGCGGAGACACCGACGAGGCCGGGCATCGAGCCGTCGGCGACCTGGCTGCTCGGGACATCGCGGTCACCGGAGCTCCACTCGTTGTTGGAGAACCGGTTGAGAACGGCGATCCGGAGGTACGACGGATCGGGGTCGGTGGTGCGCAGCTCCACGAGGTCGATGTCCTCGCCACGGAGCAGGTCGCGGCGCAGGTCGACCATCGGGTTCTCGATGTTGATGTCGCCGTTGCCGCCGGTGCCGGGTCCGAAGTTGAACAGGTGCACGCTGAACGACGGGAGCAGGAGCGGGACGACGACCGACAGCGCGGTGGCCATGCCGCCGATCGCGCGGGCGCCGGTGCGCGGCCAGGTCGGCACCGAGAGCGCCTTCGGCTCCGCGCCGCCGAGGTCCTCGACCAGGATCGGCCCCCATCGGGCGATCTGCTCGGACTCGGACAGGAAGATCATGCCGAGGAAGCCGATCGCGGTGAGCGTGTAGAGGACCCAGTGCGGTCCGTCGCCGGTCATGCTCACCGGCACGCTGTAGATGGTGAGCAGCGGCAGGCCGGCCAGGGGCACCCGACGCAGCGTGCACGCCAGGATGTCGACGAGCAGCAGGCAGGCCAACCCTCCAGAGATGAGCAGCGGGTGCACCGGTGGCTCGTCCGAGGGCACCGGTGGCGCGAAGCGGTTCGCACTCTGCGCCGCGTCGGTGAACGCCGTGATCATCCGGCCCCAGGCCTCACCCACGGGCAGTGGCGACCCGCAGATGAACATGCTGGCGACCATCCCGGCGAGCAGCACCTGGACCACCACGATCAGCAGCCGCGGCACCCGCCACCAGCGGGCCAGCGCACCGGTGCCGGCCACGACGACCGCCAGCAGGAACAGCGGCCACAGCGTCTCGCCGAAGCTCTGGGTGAACCCCTGCCAGGTGAGCAGCGAGATCAGGGTGGTGCTGGCCGCGACGGCCGACAGGCCGGCCAGCGCTACCGGGTGCGAGCGGGAGGTCATGCCACCACCCCGCTGGACGGGATCTGCTCCGGTGGCGGCGGTGCGACGCCGCGCGAGCGGGAGCTCTGGGTGTGCCGCCTTCCGAGCTCCTCCCACACCGCCTCCAGCCGGTCGGTCGGGCCGAGCGAGACCGAACGCCAGCCCTGCTGGCTCAACACCGCGGAGGCGTCCCGGCCGGCGGCGTCGGGCGAGAGCCAGGCATCCACGTCGACCGCGACCGCGAGCGCCGAGCCGCTGTGTGCGTGCATCCGGCGGAGCACCGGGACGTCCTGCTGGCTGACGTGGCCGAGCACCGCGACGAGCAGCCCGTCGCCGCCGGCCTCGGTCAGCCACCCGGTGTCGAGGCTAGGGTGCGGCAGCGGTTGTACGACGGCCAGCGCCTCGAGCAGCGGGCCGGTGTTGAGGTCGGCGTTGCGCGCGTGCCAGTCGTGGGCGCTGTCCTCGCCGGCGGCCGTGACCAGCCGCACCGTGAAGCCGCGCTTGCTCAGGTGCACGGCGATCGACGCGGCGGCCGACACCGCCGCCTCGAGCGACGAGGCGATGCCCTGGCCGCGGTGCGCGCCGAGCCGGTTGTCGAGGAAGAGCGTGGCCCGTGACTCCCACGGCTGTTCCTCGCGCCGCACCATCAGCTCACCGATCCGCGCCGAGCTGCGCCAGTGCACGCGCCGCAGGTCGTCGCCCCGGCGGTACTCCCGGACGGTGACATCCTCGGCGCTGCCCATCGCGAAGGCGCGCGGCCGGTTGTCTCCCGAGCCGGTCCAGGCGCCGCCGAGCGGGATGGAGGAGAGCCGGACCGTGCGGGGGGTGACCGTGAGCGGCACCGTGGTCCGGAACGCGCGACCGAGCTCGACCAACCCGAACGGGTCCTTGACCCGCACGGTCACCGGACCGATCTCGAAGCGGCCGCGCACGTCGGAGCGGATCTGGTAGGTGACGTCGCGGTGCCAGCCGTGGCCGATCCCCTCGAGCACGTAACGCGGCCGGGTGCCGAGCACATAGGGCAGGTGGTCCTCCAGCAGCAGGACGCCGCTGGGGGTGCGGCCCTCGTTGGACAGCGACAGGCTGACCGAGGCCGGCTGGCCGGCCGCGACCAGCTGCGGGTTGACCGTGCGCACGAGCGCCAGCCGGTAGCGGCTGCGGCCGATGAAGGCCGCGCTGACCAGGGGCAGCGCCAGCACCAGGACTCCGACCCGGCTCAACGAAGGCTGATCCAGCACGAGCGCGCAGACGATCGCGGTGACGCCCGCGGCCACGAATGCTCGGCCTCGTACCGTCAGCCCGGACAGTGCCTCACGCATCGCCCCTCCTGTGGCCGGTCGACTACTCGCCGGCGGGCACCGGGACGCTCGCGACGATCCCGTCGAGGATCGCGGTGGTCGAGCGGCCGCTCATCGAGGCCTCGACGCTCGGCAGCAGCCGGTGCGCGAGCACCGACCGGGCCAACCCGTGCACGTCGTCGGGGAGGACGTAGTCACGGCCCTGGATCGCCGCCAACGCCTTGGATGCGCGCACCAGGTGCAGGGTGGCGCGCGGAGAGGCGCCCAGCGAGAGCTCGTCGGTACGGCGGCTCGCGGCAGTGAGTGCGACGGCGTACCGCTGCACCGCCTGGGAGACGTAGACCTGCCCGACGATCCCGATCAGCTTGCGGATCTCGGCCGCATCCGCAACGGGTTCCAGGTCGTCGAGCGGGTTCGACTTGGTGTGCGAGTCGAGCATCGCGATCTCGGCCGCCTCGACCGGGTAACCCACCGAGACGCGGGCCATGAACCGGTCGCGCTGTGCCTCGGGCAGCGCGTAGGTGCCCTCCATCTCGATCGGGTTCTGGGTCGCGATCACCATGAACGGCGTCTCGAGCTGGTAGGTCGTGTTGTCGACGGTGACCTGCTTCTCCTCCATGCATTCCAGCAGGGCCGACTGGGTCTTGGGGGAGGCCCGGTTGATCTCGTCGCCGACCACGATGTTCGCGAAGACGCCACCGGGGCGGAACTCGAACTCGCGGGTGTTCTGGTTGAACACCGAGACGCCGGTGACGTCGGAGGGCAGCAGGTCCGGGGTGAACTGGATGCGCCGGACCGAGCAGTCGATGCTCCGGGCCAGTGCCTTGCTCAGCATCGTCTTCCCGACCCCGGGGACGTCCTCGATGAGCAGATGGCCCTCGGCGAGGAGCACCACGAGGGTCGACGACACGACGTCGGCCTTGCCCTCGATGACCTTCTCGATGTTGGTCCGGATCCGCCCGATGACGCGGGACAGTGTCTCCAGGTCGGCGCCCCCTGATGAGGGACCCGCTATCGGCGTCTCCACGTCTTTCCTTCCGCTCCAATGTGCTGCCACCACCGTAGGGCGTCCCGGCAACTTACGCGGTCGAGCGCGGAGCCCACTCCACTTCCACGGTCACGGTTCGGTCTCGGTTCAGACAAGGAACCGGGTCCCCGATCTCGAGTCGGCCTGCGCGGTCGGACGCGGCTCGACATTCGTGGGGCGATGTGGCGGTTTGTGGTTGACCGTGGAGGGAAGTGGAGTAATGTGGAGGAAAGTGGAGGAACCGGCTCCCCTGGAAATCGATCTGGTAGTGGAGGCGCCCGATGTTCTTCATGGGCACCTACACCCCCAAGCTCGACGAGAAGGGGCGGCTGATCCTCCCGGCCAAGTTCAGGGAGCGGCTCGCGGAGGGGCTCGTGGTGACACAGGGGCAGGAGAAGTGCCTGGACGTCTTCCCCTCTGACGTCTTCATGGAGGAAGCGAACCGCGCCCGCAGCAAGGGCATGACCTCACGCAGCGGGCGTGACCAGATCCGGATGCTCTTCGCCAGCGCCGAGGAGGTCGCACCCGACAAGCAGGGCCGGATCCCGATCCCCGCGCCGCTGCGTGAGTACGCCGCCCTCAGCCGCGACGTTGTCGTGATCGGCGCGATGGACCGCGTGGAGCTCTGGGAGCCGTCGCGCTGGCGCGACTACAACACCACCGCCCAAGAGACGTTCGCCGACCTCGACGAGGACGGCCCACCGCAGGACTGAGCCCCACACCGCAACCGCCACACCACAACTCAACAGGGATCGCAGGGCGAGGTCTCGGCCCGCTCCCGCACCCGGTCTCACTCGGGACGCCGCCACCTGGGACACCTTCCCCGGCCCCAGGCGGTTCCCACGACCGAGGTGCGCACGAGTCATCTGGGACACCTTCCCCGGCCCCAGACGACCCGGGAGCGGCCTGAGACCTGGCCCTGCGAACCCTCCCCCCGCAGCCCCAGCACCTCATCGAAGGGTCGATCGATGAATCCCGCTACCGCCACCGAGACGCCACCGGCACCACGCCGGGTGCGCGACCAGGCCCGTGAGGCCGTCGCCGTCATGGCGTTCTCGGCGGTCATCTCGGTGGCCCTGGCCACCGCCCTGCTGGTGATCACCCACCTCGGGCAGCAGGGCTGACGGGCGATCATGGACACCCCCGCCCACGTCCCCGTCCTCCTCGACCGGGTCGTGGCCCTGCTGGCACCCTCGCTCGAGGACCCGGGCGCGGTCATGGTCGACGCGACCCTCGGCCTCGGCGGCCACACCGAGGCCGTGCTGACCCGATGCGAGCTGGCCCGGGTCATCGGCATCGACCGCGACCCCGCCGCCCTCGACCTGGCCCGGAACCGGCTGGCCGGCTTCGGCGAGCGGTTCACCGCGGTGCACGCCGTCTACGACGAGCTCCCCGACGTCCTCGATGACCTCGGCCTCGACGCCGTCGACGCCGTCCTCTTCGACCTCGGCGTCTCATCGATGCAGCTCGACATCCGCGAGCGGGGCTTCGCCTACGCCGGGGACGCGCCGCTCGACATGCGGATGGACGGCACCACCGGCAGGACCGCGGCCGACGTCCTCAACACCTACTCCGTCGACGAGCTGACCCGGGTGCTCCGCGAGTACGGCGAGGAGCGGTTCGCGCGCAAGATCGCCGGCGCCGTGGTGCGGCAGCGCGAGGCCGCGCCGTTCGCGACCTCGGCGCGCCTGGTCGAGCTGCTGTACGCCGAGATCCCGGCGCCGGCACGCCGCACCGGCGGCCACCCCGCCAAGCGAACCTTCCAGGCGCTGCGGATGGAGGTCAACGACGAGCTCGCGGTGCTGCGCCGCGCGGTCCCCGCCGCCATCGACGCGATCCGGGTCGGCGGCCGTGTGGTCGTGGAGTCCTACCACTCCCTCGAGGACCGGCTGGTCAAGCAGGCCTTCACCGCCGCGACCCGGTCGCTGGCCCCGCCCGACCTCCCGGTGGTGCCCGAGGAGCTCCAGCCCGCCTTCCGGCTGGTCACCCGCGGCGCCGAGCGCGCCGAACCAGACGAGATCGCCACGAACCCCCGCGCCGCCTCGGTCCGGCTGCGCGCCCTCGAACGCATCAAGGCCACCACGGGAGTCCGACCATGAGCAGCCCTGCCGTCCAGCTCCGTGACCGCGTCCCGCGCCTGGCCGAGGAGGCCGTCCAACGGGCCCGGCTGACTGTCGTACCGCGGCGCCGGGTCCGCGCGGCCCGGATGCCGTTCGTGACCCTGGTCAGCCTGGTGCTGCTCGGAGGCGTCGTGGGGTTGCTGTGCTTCAACACCCAGATGCAGCAGGCGTCGTTCGCAGCCACCTCACTCGAGACCCAGGCCGACAACCTCACCGCGCGCGAGCAGACCCTCCACGAAGAGCTGCAGGAGCTGCGCAGCCCCCAGCACCTGGCGACCCTGGCGCAGCAGGCCGGCATGGTCGTCCCGCAGAGCTCGTGCACGGTCCGGCTGGCCGCGCGCACGACCGAGCCGGGCTGCACCCCGGCCACCGCGGACAACACCCCGCCCCTGCTGGGCCGGCCCCCGAAGAAGCCAGACGTCGTCGACCCCGACCCGTTCGTGGTGGTCGTTCCCGCGCCGCCCGGCAGCGGCACCCACCAGGGCCGCAGGGACCGCGGTCACCGGGGTCAGGGCGCCGCCGGCCAGACCGGCGACACGGCACGTCGCTGACCCGATCCGGCCGCCGGACCCAGCAAGATGGCCCCCACCGGCCACACCAACCCCACCGACCCCACGAACCCCAGACCGAACAGGGAGCCGCCCGTGCCCCGCGCCCGCCGCAGCCGTCGCCCGGCCCCGCGGCCGGTCGTGCGCCGCGGCAACCTGCGCGGCTCGCCCCAGGTCCGGCTCCGGGTGGGGTTCGTGCTGATCGCGATGGTGCTCTCGCTGTTCGGCGCCCGGCTGGTCCAGCTGCAGGGGCTCGACCCGCGCCAGTACGCCGCGATGGCTGCGGCCGAAGGGACCGAGAACGTCGTCATCCCGGCCGAGCGTGGCGACATCCTCGACCGCAACGGCCAGCCTCTGGCGGCGTCGATCGACGGGTTGATGGTGGTCGGCGACCCGAAGATGACGGAGGACCAGGCGCCCCAGATCGCCAAGTTCCTCGCCGAGCGGCTCGACGTCGACTACTTCACCGTGCTCAAACGCCTGCGCGACAAGGGCAGCCGGTTCGAGTACCTCGCCCGCCACGTGCCGTCCACGCGGGCCAACGACGTCCTGCAGGAGGCCGAGGACCTCGGCTACGAGGGGCTGACCGTGCGTCGCGACCCGGTCCGCACCTACCCCGCCCACGACATCGCCGCCAACATCGTCGGCTTCGTCGGCACCGACCAGCCCTACGGCGGGCTGGAGGAGATCTTCGACAAGGCGCTCTCCGGCAAGGACGGCAGTGAGAAGTACGAGGTCGGAGCCGGCAACCGGATCCCGCTCGGCGACAACACCACGGTGCCGGCCTTGGACGGCCAGGACCTGCACACCACCATCGACCGCGACCTGCAGTGGTACACCCAGCGGGTGCTCCGCCAGGCCGTCGAGAAGTCCGGTGGGCAGTCGGGCATCGCCGTGGTCATGGACAGCCGAACCGGCGAGGTCCTGGCCCTGGCCGACCACCCGACCTTCGACGCCGGCGATCCGGCGGCCTCGCCGGTGCGAGACCGCCGGGCCCGGTCGCTGAACCTGTCCTACGAGCCCGGCTCGGTCGAGAAGGTGCTCACCCTCTCCGCCCTCATCGACACGGGCAAGGTCACCGCGCGCACCAAGATGCTGGTGCCCGGCCAGCTGCAGCGCCAGGACCGCGTGATCCACGACCACTGGGAGCACGGGCTGATCAAGCTCACGCTGGCCGGCGTCCTCGCCAAGTCGTCCAACGTCGGCACGGTGCTGGCCGCGGACATGTTCGAGCCCGGGGAGCTCCGCAGCTACCTCGACAAGTTCGGCCTCGGCCGGCCCACGAACGTCGGGCTCGGCGCCGAGTCGCGCGGCATCCTGCCCGACCCGAGCATCTGGACCGACCAGACCGAGGACCGGATCTCCTTCGGCCAGTCGCTGTCGGTGAACGCCGTGCAGATGGCCGCCGCCGTCAACACCCTCGCCAACCACGGCATCCGCGTGGACCCCACCCTGATCCAGGGCCAGGCCACGCGCGACGACGGCATGCAGATCGGGACCGACGTCTCGACCAGTCGCCGGGTGGTGAGCGCCAAGGCGGCCCGTCAGATCACGCTGATGATGGAGCGGGTCGTCGACCCCGAGGACGGCGTCGCCGAGGTCGCCAACGTCCCGGGCTACCGGGTGGCAGGCAAGACCGGCACCGCGCAGCGCGTCGGCACCTGCCTGGTCGATGGACAGAAGCAGAGCTGCTACAACGGCACCAACACGGTCTCCTTCGCCGGCTTCGCGCCGGCCGAGAACCCGCGGTTCACGGTCTACGTCGTGATCCAGGCACCCACCAACGGCCTCGGCGGTGGCGCCAACGCCGGCCCGGTGTTCTCCAAGCTGATGGGCTACACCCTCCAGCGGTACGGCGTCCCCCCGAGCCACCGCAAGCAGACGGTCCTCCCCGTCGAGTGGTAGGCCGCGGGACACTGGCCCGATGGTGAGCCCGACCGCGTCCACCCGGCCACAGTGGCCGCCGCGCACCGCGCTCGGCGATCTCGCGGGCTGGCTGCGCGAGCAGGCGCCCGGGGCCACGGCGAGCGGGGACGCCGAGACCGTTGTCACCGGGCTCACCCTCAGCTCCCAGCGCACCTTTCCCGGTGACCTGTACGCCGCGCTGCCCGGCTCGCAGGCGCACGGGATGGCGTTTGCCGCCGACGCGCTCGCGGCCGGGGCGGTCGCGCTGCTCACCGACCCCGGCGGAGCCGCGGACGCGCCGGCCGGCGTACCGCTGGTCGTCGTCGCGGAGCCACGCCGGCTGCTCGGCCGGCTCGCCGCCCGGGTCTACGGCGAGCCCGCCACCGAGATGCGGATGGTCGGCGTCACCGGCACCCAGGGCAAGACGACGACCACCAGGCTGGCCGAGGGCGGGCTGGAGCTGGCCGGCGTCCGGGCCGGGGTGATCGGCACCGTGGGCACCCGGATCGCGGGGGAGGAGGTCAAGACCGCGCTGACCACCCCCGAGGCACCCGATCTGCACGCGCTGTTCGCCCTGATGCGGGAGCGCGAGGTCGAGGCCTGCGCGATGGAGGTCAGCAGCCATGCGCTGGTGATGGGTCGGGTCGACGGCGTGGTCTTCGACGTCGCGGTCTTCCTCAACCTCGGCCGCGACCACCTCGACTTCCACGCCGACGAGGAGGACTACTACCGGGCCAAGGCGTCGCTCTTCACCCCCGAGCGCGCCCGGCTCGCGCTGGTCGGCATCGACGACGCGCACGGCCGCCGGCTGGTCGCGGAGACGACGCTGCCGGTGCGCACCTTCTCGACCGAGGGTGCGGACGCGGACTGGACGGTCAGCGACGTGCGGCCGGGGCCGGACGGCACGACGTTCCGGATCCACGGGCCCGGTGGCGACGTCGAAGCTGGTGTCCCCCTGCCCGGCGGGTTCAACGTGACCAACGCGCTGGCCGCGGTCGTGGCCTGCGCCGAGGCCGGCCTGCCCCTCGACACGGTGGGTGCGGTGGCGGCCGGGATCGCAGCGGGTGGGGGCGTGCCGGGCCGGTTCGAGCGGATCGACGCCGGGCAGCCGTTCACCGTCGTCGTGGACTACGCGCACAAGCCGGACGCAGTCGAAGCCGCGCTGCGCAGCCTGCGGCCGCTCACCGACGGTCGGCTGCTGGTGGTGCTCGGCGCCGGCGGCGACCGCGACCTCGGCAAGCGACCGATGATGGGCGAGATCGCGGCCCGGCTCGCCGACGTCGTCGTGGTCACCGACGACAACCCCCGCTCCGAGGACCCGGCCGCGATCCGCGCCGCGGTGCTCGACGGTGCCCGCGGTGGTGATGCCGAGGTGATCGAGGAGGGCGACCGTCGGGCCGCGATCGCCGCCGCGCTTGCGATTGCCGGGCCGGGTGACATCGTGGTGGTGGCCGGCAAGGGCCACGAGACGGGTCAGGAGGTGGCCGGCGTGGTGCTCCCGTTCGACGACCGCGAGGTGGTGCGCCAGCTGCTCGGCGAGCGGTGAGCGGACTTGCAACACTCAGTTACCTGTGAAGCCCCGCCCGCTCGCGACCGGCGGGGCGCGATCGACCCGCGGACGCCGTACGGAATCATGGCCCAGCGGTCCGGGTCCGACACGAAGGGAGGCGCAGGCGGGCGATGAGAGCCATCCTGCTGAGCGGCGCGTTTGCGCTGCTGATCTCCCTCCTCGGGACCCGGGTCGCGATCAACCAGTTCACCCGGCTCGGCTACGGCCAGCAGATCCGCGACGACGGGCCGACCAGCCACCACACCAAGATCGGCACGCCGACGATGGGTGGCGTCGTCATCATCCTCGCGACGGTGCTCGGCTACTTCCTGGCCAAGTTGATCACGATGAGCGCGCCGACCGGGTCAGCGCTGCTCCTGCTCGGTCTCTTCGTCGGACTCGGTGCGGTCGGCTTCCTCGACGACTACATCAAGATCGCCCGACAGCGCAGCCTCGGACTCCGCAGCTGGGCCAAGATGATCGGCCAGACGGTGGTCGCCCTGGTCTTCGGCGGTCTGGCGCTGGCGCCATTTCTCGAGGACGAGAACGGGCTGACCCCGGCGTCCGACCACATCTCGTTCATCCGCGACTACCAGGGCTTCGCGTTGCCCGCCGTCGTGGTGATGGTGCTGATCTGGCTGATCGTGACCGCGACCAGCAACGGCGTGAACCTCACCGACGGCCTCGACGGCCTGGCGGCCGGCGCCTCCATGATGGTCTTCGGTGCCTACATGCTGGTGAACATCTGGCAGAACAACCAGTCCTGCGCCGCCGAGGGGCTCGACCAGCCGAACCTCTGCTACGACGTCCGCGACCCGCTCGACCTCGCCGTGGTCGCGGCGGCGCTCACCGGTGCGTGCTTCGGGTTCCTGTGGTGGAACGCCTCTCCCGCCGCGATCTTCATGGGCGACACCGGCTCGCTGTCGCTGGGGGGCGCGCTGGCCGGGCTCGCGATCCTGACCCGGACCGAGCTCCTGTTCATCCTGCTGGGCGGGCTGTTCGTCGTCGAGACGCTGTCGGTGCTGCTCCAGGTCGGCTTCTTCAAGCTGAGCAAGGGCCGAAGGATCTTCCGAATGGCGCCGCTGCACCACCACTTCGAGATGCTCGGCTGGGAGCAGATCACCGTCACGATCAGGTTCTGGATCATCACCGGCATCTGCGTGGCAGCCGGTCTCGGCGTCTTCTACGCCGAGTGGGTCAGCGGCATCGGATGAACCCAACCTCCTTGGGCCGTCGCGACTCGTGGGAGGGCGTGCGGGCGGTGGTCGCCGGCTTCGGGGTCTCCGGGTTCGCGGCCGCAGACAACCTCCTGCACCTCGGCGCCGACGTCACAGCGCTCGACGAGAGCCCGGCCGGCAAGGAGGGAAAGGCCGAGCTGCTCGAGGTGCTCGGCGCCACGATCCGGCTGGGCGAGGGCAGCACCGCCACGCTGTCCGAGGACGTCGACCTGGTGGTCACCTCCCCGGGCTGGCGGCCCGACGCGCCCCTGCTGGCGCAGGCCCAGGCGCGCGGCGTACCGATCTGGGGCGAGGTCGAGCTGGCCTGGCGGCTCCGCGACGCCGAGCACGACACGCCCTGGCTCGCGGTGACCGGCACCAACGGCAAGACCACCACGGTCCGGATGCTCGACGCAATCCTGCGCGCGGCGGGGCTGCGCAGCGTCGCCGCCGGCAACGTCGGCCTCCCGCTCGTCGAGGCGGTGATGGATCCCGAGCCGTACGACGTCCTCGCGGTCGAGCTGTCCAGCTTCCAGCTGCACTACACCGACTCGATGAGCGCGCAGGCGGCGGCCGTGCTCAACGTCGCCGAGGACCACCTCGACTGGTACGGCTCCATGTCCGACTACGCCGCGGACAAGGGCCGGATCTACGAGCGCGTCCAGCGGGCCTGTGTCTACAACGTCTCCGACCCGGTGACCGAGGCCCTGGTCCGCGACGCTGACGTCGTCGAGGGTGCGCGGGCGATCGGCTTCACGCTCGGCATGCCCGCCATCGGCATGGTCGGCGTGGTCGAGGACATCCTCGCCGACCGCGCCTTCGTCGAGCGGCGCGAGACCAGCGCCGCCGAGCTCTGCACCCTGGCCGACCTCACCGCGCCCGGCACCAGCGGACCGGCGCCGCACACCGTCCAGAACGCGCTGGCCGCCGCCGCCCTGGCCCGGGCGCACGGCGTCAGCCAGGCCGCGGTCCGCGACGGGCTGCGCGACTTCCGACCCGACGGGCACCGCATCGCCCTGGTCGCCGAGCACGAAGGCGTCGCGTGGGTCGACGACTCCAAGGCCACCAACCCGCACGCCGCGCACGCGTCCCTGCTCGCGTACGACCCGGTGGTCTGGGTGGCCGGTGGGCTGGCGAAGGGTGCCTCCTTCGACGACCTGGTCCGTGCGGTGGCGGGTCGGCTGCGCGGTGTCGTCCTCTTGGGCCGGGACCGGGACGTCATCGCAGGGGCGCTTTCGCGACACGCGCCGGATGTGCCCGTCATCGAAGTTGGGACCGGTGAGACTGCTGTGACAGAAGGTGACCAAGCGTCTGTTGAGGCAGGACCGATGCGACGCGTCGTGGCCGCCGCTGCCGAGCTGGCTCGGCCGGGCGACACGGTGCTCCTCGCCCCGGGCTGCGCGTCGATGGACATGTTCACCGACTACGCCGCCCGCGGGGACGCCTTCGCGACGGCCGTGCGGGAACGGATCGGCTAGCAGCCACGGGAGAGACGAGGGGGAGCGGCACCCGACATGACCACCGCGAACCCCGAGGGCAGCCGGCCCCGCCGCTTCGAGCTGCCCAGGCTCCCCGTCGGCCTGCCCGGGCTGCGTCCGCGGCTGGCGCACGCGCTGGCCACCGGGAGACCCCGGTCAGCGGTCCGGCCGCGGTCCTGGTTGGGTGCGCTCCGCGCTGCGCTGGACCGACCGCTGACGTCGTACTACCTGCTGCTCGGCGCCTCAGCGCTGCTGCTCACCATCGGGCTGGTCATGGTCCTCAGTGCGAGCAGTGTCTACTCCTACGAGGTCAACGACGGTGACTCCTACGCGGTGGTCCGTCGCCAGCTGGTCTGGGTGCTGCTCGGCCTGCCGCTCGCCTGGGTGGCCAGCCGGCTGCCGCACCGCTGGATCCGGCGGCTCGCCTACCCCGGCTTCTCGGTCTCCCTCGTCCTGCTGCTGCTGACCGCGTTCTTCGGCGTCGAGCGCAACGGCAACCAGAACTGGCTCGGTCTCGGGCCGGTCGTCATCCAGCCGTCGGAGATCGCCAAGCTCGCGATGGTGATCTGGGCCGCGCACATCTACGCGAACAAGGAGCGCCGGCTGGACAGCACCCACGAGATCGTCGTGCCCGTCGTCCCGGGCATGATCCTGGCCACCGGCCTTGTCGTGCTCGGCAACGACCTCGGGACGGCGCTGGTCCTGTTCGCGCTGCTGCTGGGGTCGCTGTGGGTGGTCGGCGCGCCGCGGCGGTTCTTCACCGTCATGTTCTCGGTGGTCGCCGTCGGCCTGTTCGTGCTGGTCGGCACCAACTCCGAGCGGCTCGGCCGGGTCACCACCTTCGTGGACCCGTTCAACGACTACCACGACAAGGGCTGGCAGCCGGCCCACGGCCTCTACGCGCTCTCGACCGGCGGGCTGTTCGGCCAGGGCATCGGTGCGAGCCAGCAGAAGTGGGGCGACCTGCCCGAGGCGCACACCGACTACATCTTCGCGGTGCTCGGGGAGGAGTTGGGCCTGGCCGGGACCCTGCTGGTCATCACGTTGTTCCTCACCATCGCGTTCGCCGCGCTGCGCGTCGCCCGCCGTACCGCCGACCCCTTCGTGCGCTACGCCTCGTTCGGCATCGTCGTCTGGCTGGTCGGCCAGATGATCATCAACGTCGGCATGGTGCTCGCGCTCCTCCCGGTGATCGGCATCCCACTGCCTCTGATCTCCTACGGCGGCTCCGCGCTGCTCCCGTCCCTGATCGCGCTCGGCCTCCTCGTCGGCTTCGCGCGCCGCGAGCCGGAGGCGGCGCGGGCGCTGGCCCAGCGGAAGAAGCTGCGCTCGGCGGGGCTCTCGGCCCGCCGACCGGGTTGATTTCGCTGGTCACTCCTACTCTTTCCACCGATGCGCATCCTCCTTGCCGGTGGCGGCACCGCCGGCCACACCTCGCCGCTGCTCGCGACGGCCGACGCCCTGCGTCGGCTCGAGCCCGCGGCGGAGATCACCTGCCTGGGCACCCCCCGAGGGCTGGAGAACCGGGTCGTGCCCGAGGCCGGTTACCCGCTCGAGCTGATCTCGCCGGTCCCGCTGCCGCGCCGGGCCTCGGTCGACCTGCTGCGCGTGCCGGGGCGGCTGCGCCATGCCCTGAAAGAGACCCTCGCCGTCCTCGACCGGGTCCGCCCCCACGTGATCGTCGGCTACGGCGGCTACGTGTCCGTGCCGGCGTACCTGGCCGCCCGGCGCCGCAAGACGCCGCTGGTCGTGCACGAGCAGAACGCGCTCCCCGGCCTGGCCAACAAGGTGGGTGCCCGGATCGCCCGCCGCGTCGCGGTGAGCTTTCCGGACACCAGGCTCCCGCACGCGGAGTACGTCGGCCTGCCGATCCGCACGATGATCTCCCGACTCGACCGGTCCGCCCTGTGTGCCGAGGCCCGCGAGTTCTTCGGCCTCGACGCGGACCGGCCGACCTTGGTGGTCACCGGTGGTTCCCAGGGCGCCCGGAACATCAACAACGGCGTCTCCGGAGCCGCCCGGGCGCTGGGCGAGGCAGGCGTGCAGGTGCTGCACGTGGTCGGTCCGAACAACGAGGTCACCGTCGAGCAGGGCGGCGCTCCGTACGTCGTCGCGTCGTTCGTCGACCGGATGGACTACGCGCTCGCTGCGGCCGACCTGATGATCTGCCGGGGTGGCGCCTCGAGCGTCACCGAGGCCGCCGCGGTGGGTGTCCCCGCGGTGTTCGTACCGCTGCCGATCGGCAACGGCGAGCAGGCCCTCAACGCCAGGTCCGTCGTGGACGCGGGGGGAGCGCTGATGGTGGCCGACGGCGACTTCACCTCGGCCTGGGTCACCTCGCACGTCACCGCGCTGGTCACCGACAGTGACCGGCTGGCCGCCATGAGCAGCGCCGCCTCGGGACTGATCCCGCGTGACGCGGACGAGAAGCTGGCCCGCATCATCCTGGAGACCGCCCGGTGAGGGCTCTGCCATGAAGGCTCTGCCATGAAGGCTCTGCCATGAAGGTGGGGGTGCCGGAGGAGCTGCTGGCGGCGGACCGGCTCGGACGCGTGCACTTCGTCGGTATCGGCGGCGCCGGCCTGTCCGCGATCGCGCGGATCATGCTGGCCCGCGGCATCCCGGTCAGCGGCAGCGACAGCGTCGGGTCGCCCGCCCTCGACGCCCTGCGTGCGCTCGGCGCACGGGTGTACGCCGGCCATGCCGCCGAGCAGCTAGGGGACGCCGAGACCGTGGTCGTCTCGACCGCGGTCCGCGAGGACAACCCCGAGTACGTCGAAGCCCTGGCTCGCGGCCTGCGGGTGCTGCCCCGCTCGGCTGCGCTGGCCGCGGTGATGGCCGGCCGCCGCGTGATCGCGGTGGCCGGGACTCACGGCAAGACCACGACGACCGCGCTGCTCACCGTGGCCCTCCAGGCGGCCGGCGCGGATCCGACGTACGCCGTCGGCGGCGACCTCACCGCGACCGGGGTCAACGCGGCGGAGGGCAGCGGCGACCTGTTCGTCGCCGAGGCCGACGAGAGCGACGGCGCCTTCCTCGTCTACCGGCCGCACGCAGCGATCGTCACCAACATCGAGGCCGACCACCTCGACCACTGGTTGACCGAGGCGGCGTACGCCACAGCGTTCGAGGAGTTCGCGTCGCACATCGACCCGGATGGCTTCCTGGTCTGCTGCGTCGACGACGCCGGCGCCGCGGCGCTGGCCGAGCGGCAGCGCGCCGCCGGACGGCGCGTGGTCACCGTGTCGACCAGGCCCGGTGTCGCCGAGGTCGGCCCCGAGGCGCTGGCGGGGGTCTCGCTGTGGTCGCCCGGTGACCACTACCTGGCCGACGCGCTGCTCGCGGTGGCCGCCGGGCGGACGCTCGGATGTCCCGAGTCCGACCTGGTCCGCGGCATCACCTCCTTCACCGGCACCCGGCGGCGGATGGAGTTCAAGGGTGAGGCCGGCGGCGTCCGCGTCTATGACAGCTACGCCCACCACCCCACCGAGATCGCCGGCGACCTCGCGGCGGCCCGTGAACTCGCGGGCCAGGGGCGGGTCATCGTCGCGTTCCAGCCGCACCTGGTCTCGCGCACCCGCACCTTCGGCGTCGCCATGGGCGAGGCGCTGGGCGCGGCCGACGAGGTGGTGGTCTGCGACGTCTACCTCTCCCGGGACGACCCGGACCCCGACGTGACCGGCGCGTTGGTCGCGGCCGCCGTACCGCTTGCTCCCGAGCACGTCGCCTTCGTCCCGGACCTTGATGACGTTCCGGCCGCGCTGGCCGCCCGCGCCCACCCCGGTGACCTTGTCCTCACCCTTGGCGCGGGCAGCGTCACCGAGCTCGGCCCACGGGTGCTCGTGCTGCTCGAGGCCGCCGGTGCGTAGCCTCCGCCGGTCGACCGACGAGACCGCCACCATCGACAAGGCCACCCGGCGCAGCCGCAAGCGGTTCGCGCGCCGGCAATGGCGGCGGCGCTGGCTGGCCTGGCGCTACCTGCTCGCCGTGGTGCTGGTGCTCGCCGTCGTGGGCGGCGGGATCTGGGCGGTCTTGTTCTCGTCCTGGCTGGCCGTCGAGACCATCGACGTCAGCGGTGCCCAGACCGTCGACGCCTCCGACATCCGGGCCCGCTCGGGCATCGACGTCGGCGAGCCGCTGGCCCGCGTCGACCTGGCCTCGGCCGAGCGCCGGATCGGCGCGCTGGCCGTGGTGCGCTCCGTAGAGGTCACCCGGCAGTGGCCGAACGGCATCCTGGTCAGCATCGAGGAGCGGGTCGCGATCGCCGTGGTCGAGATCGGCGGCCGGCTGCGCGGCATGGATGCGGACGGCGTGGTCTTCCGCGACTACAAGAAGGCGCCGCCCGGGCTGCCCCGAGTCGTGACCTCGATCGGCACGACCTCGGAGGCGCTCAAGGAGGCCGCCAAGGTGATCTCGGCGCTGCCGGAGGAACTCACCCTCCTCGTCGACCACGTCCTGGTCACCACCGTCGACCAGATCTCACTGGTGCTCAAGGACGGCCGCACCGTGGTGTGGGGGAGCGCCGACGAGTCCGACACCAAGGCCGAGGTCCTCGAGACCCTGCTCGCGACGGTGCAGGCGCAGGTGTACGACGTGAGCGTGCCGTCCAAGCCCACCACCCGCTGAGCGCCAGTTTCACCGGCCGGCCGGTGAAACTCACGCCTGGCCGATGAAACTTCGTACTCCACCCATGACTTTCACCGGCCGGCCGGTGAAACTCTCGTATCGGACGAGCCGGATCCCGCGTGTCTCCACCACTCGGGCACCTCACGTACCTACTGTCATCGGCACGGAGAGGTTGACATAACTATAACCCTCAACCTGAGGGTGATAGTTGAGCCGGAGGAGTGGAGACCGTGGCAGCTGCGCAGAACTATCTCGCGATCATCAAGGTCGTGGGCATCGGCGGGGGCGGTGTCAACGCCGTCAACCGGATGATCGAGGTCGGACTCAAGGGTGTCGAGTTCATCGCGATCAACACCGACGCCCAGGCCCTGCTCATGAGCGATGCCGACGTCAAGCTCGACATCGGCCGGGAGCTGACCCGTGGGCTGGGCGCGGGCGCGAACCCCGACGTCGGGTCGCGGGCCGCCGAGGACCACGCGGACGAGATCGAGGAGGTCCTCAAGGGCGCGGACATGGTCTTCGTGACCGCCGGCGAGGGCGGCGGCACCGGCACCGGTGGCGCGCCCGTCGTGGCCCGGATCGCCCGCTCGCTCGGTGCGCTGACGATCGGTGTGGTCACCCGGCCGTTCGCCTTCGAGGGGCGCCGGCGCGCCGGCGCCGCGGAGGAGGGGATCGCCAACCTCCGCGAGGAGGTCGACACCCTCATCGTCATCCCCAACGACCGGCTCCTCTCCATCTCTGACCGCAACGTCTCAGTGCTCGACGCCTTCAAGCAGGCCGACCAGGTCCTCCTCCAGGGCGTCTCCGGCATCACCGACCTGATCACCACCCCCGGCCTGATCAACCTCGACTTCGCCGACGTGAAGTCGGTGATGGCCAACGCCGGCTCGGCCCTCATGGGCATCGGCTCGGCGCGCGGCGAGGACCGCTCGGTCGCTGCCGCCGAGATGGCCGTCTCCAGCCCGCTGCTCGAGGCCTCGATCGACGGCGCCCACGGCGTTCTGCTCTCGATCGCGGGCGGCTCCGACCTGGGCCTCTTCGAGATCAACGAGGCGGCCGCGCTGGTCGCCGAGGCGGTGCACCCCGACGCCAACATCATCTTCGGAGCCACCATCGACGACGCCCTGGGCGACGAGGTCCGGGTCACCGTCATCGCGGCCGGTTTCGACGGCGGTACGCCGAAGCGTGCCCACGAGGGCTCCACATTGCGTCGCCAGGCCGACACGAGGGCAGCGGCCGCGGCGGTTGCCACCAAGCGGCACGAAGAGCCGGCGAAGGTGGCCGCCGCCACACCCGCCACGTCCGCCCCGGTGTCGTCCACGCCCCGGCCCGCGCCACGGCCGATGCAGTTCGACGACGACGACCTGGACGTGCCCGACTTCCTCAAGTAGCCGCATGGGATCGTGGGGCCCCTAGCCTCATGTACTCCTTCCGCACCTCTGTGCCCACCGTCACCGGCCACGCCGACCTGGCCTTCACCGACAGGTACGGCGGGGTCAGTGCGTCCCCCTTCGACGAGCTCAACCTCTCGGTCGAGGGCGACGACGTCGAGGAGGCGAAGATGGAGAACCACCGGCTCCTGCTCGCGGACTTCGCGCCGCAGGATGCGTTGTGCGACCTCTACCAGTGCCATGGCGCCGACGTCGCGGTCGCCACCGGCCGAGCGCCCACGCGCCCCCGCGCCGACGGCATCGTCACCGGCACGGCCGGGCTCACGTTGATGGTGCGGGCCGCTGACTGCGTGCCCGTGCTCCTCGTTGCGCCCGGTGAGGGTGTGGTCGGGGCGGCGCACTGCGGCCGTCCCGGGCTGGTGGCCGGCGTCGTACCGGCGACGGTGGGCCGGATGCGCGGGCTGGGCGCCACGGTCGTCGAGGGCTGGATCGGCCCGCACGTGTGCGGGCGCTGCTACGAGGTCCCCGCAGAGATGCGGGACGACGTCGCCGCCGTCGTCCCGGCCGCGCGGGCCGAGACCGCATGGGGGACGCCGTCGGTCGACCTCGGTGCCGGCATCCGCTCCCAGCTCGGTTCCCTCGACGTCGAGGTGCACGAAGTCGGCCAGTGCACCCGCGAGTCGAACGACCTCTACTCCTACCGACGTGACGGTCGCGGTGCGGGCCGGCTGGCCGGCGTGGTCCGGCTCGAGCGGTCCGACGGATGACCCGCCGCGACGAGATCGGGGCCGGTCTGGCCACGGTGCGCGAGCGGATCGCGTCGGCCTGCGCCGAGGTCGACCGCGCACCCGACGAGGTCCGGCTCGTCGTCGTGACCAAGTTCTTCCCGGCCAGCGACCTCCGGATCCTGGCCGAGCTCGGTGTCACCGACGTCGGCGAGAACCGTCACCAGGAGGCCGAGGCCAAGGCCGCCGAGTGCGCCGATCTCGACCTGGCATGGCACTTCATCGGCGGACTCCAGAGCAACAAGGCGGCCGCGGTGGCGACGTACTCCTCGGTCGTCGAGTCCGTCGACCGGCGCAAGCTGGTCCGGCCGCTGTCCAAGGGGGCGCACCGCCGTTCGCACCCCGTCGACGTGCTTCTTCAGGTCTCCCTCGACCCGCCTGGGGCGTCGGGTCGGTCGGGAGCCGACCCGGCTGATCTCGACGAGCTCGCCGCGGCCGTGTCCGAGGCCGGCATGCTCACCCTGCGCGGCTTGATGGCGATCGCACCGCTCGGGGAGGACCCAACTTCGGCGTTCGGCCGGCTCGTCGACGTACGCCGCGACTTCCTGGCCGCACACCCCGAGGCGGACTGGCTCTCGGCGGGGATGAGCGCCGACCTCGAGGAGGCAGTTCGGGCCGGCGCGACACACGTGCGCGTTGGCTCCGCGGTCCTCGGTTCGAGGCCTCAGGTCCAGTAGTGTCCAAAATCAGGAGGCGCGGCCCCTGCGAGGGGTCGCCGGAGCCGGAAGGCAGGCATCATGAGCGGCGCCATGCGCAGGATCGGTGAATACCTCGGCCTGCTCGAGGACACCGGCCGATACGACGACGAGTACGGCGAGTACGCCGACTACGACGGTCACTACTCCGACGAGACGAGCCCGGTCGTCGCCAAGCAGAGCCGCCGCGAGCTGCGCGAGTCGCGCCAGGCCACGGTGGCCGACCTCAGCGAGCGCCGCCGTCCTTCGGGCGGTCCGATTGCCAGCGTCGGATCCACCGTCGCCGAGCTGTCGCGGATCACGACTCTGCACCCGCGCACCTACAACGAGGCCCGCACCGTCGGCGAGAACTTCCGTGACGGCGTGCCGGTGATCATGAATCTCTCCGAGATGGACGACGCCGATGCCAAGCGTCTGGTCGACTTCGCCGCCGGCCTCGTCTTCGCGACCCGGGGCAGCATCGAGCGGATCACCAGCAAGGTGTTCCTGCTCTCCCCGCCCAACGTCACGGTTGCCGCCGAGGAGAAGGCACGCCTCGTCGAGGGCGGCTTCTTCAACCAGAGCTGACCGTCTGATTGGCCCGCGCGTCGCCGCGTGAGTCACCCGGAGACCGGACCCTCGCTGCGGCCCCAGGTTGGTCGACCCGGCATGATCGTCGCGTGCACGCCGTCCTGCAGGTCATCCACGGAGCGCTGTGGATCTTCATCGCCCTGATGTGGATCCGCTTCATCGTGGACTGGGTGCAGGTGTTCGCGCGCTCGTGGTCGCCCACGGGTTTCCTGCTCGTCGTGCTCGAGATCGTCTACTCCGCCACCGACCCGCCGATCAAGGCGCTGCGTCGCGTCGTACCGCCGCTGCGCATCGGCACCATCGCGATCGACCTCTCGTTCATCATCGTGATGATCGCGGCCTACATCCTGCTGTCGATCGTCGGCTCATTCATTTAGGGCGTGTCTCCCAATCCCATGGCCGGCCACGCGCCGCCATACACGCACACTGGCTTTGTTGTCGGGCGCCCGAAATACGGCGAGTATGCCTTCGCGCCGCCGCCGCGCCATTGCACGCGTCTGACGACGCGTGACTCGACCGAGGATTGGGAGGCACGCCCTGTGCTGCTCACACGAACTCGCAGCACCTGTCACATCAGTCCCACTGCAGGCGCTACAGTTCCGGAGGAACAGTCTCATCGGCCGGGGAGCAGTCCCGCCAGAGGCACCACGACGTCGAGAACCTCGAAGAACATGAATGGGTGGGAACATGCCGCTGACGCCTGAGGACGTGAGTAACAAGCGCTTCACGCCTGTCCGGCTCCGCGAGGGCTACGACATGGGTGAGGTCGACCAGTTCCTCGACGAGGTCGAGGCCGAGCTGGCCAGGTTGACCAAGGAGAACGACGACCTCAAGAACAAGCTGTCCGCGGCCCAGACCGGCGGCGGATCCAGCTTCCAGGACAACCCGCCTACCGCCCAGACGCCCGCGGTCCAGGAGCGCGTTGCCGAGCCCGAGGTGACGCCAGAGCCGGCCGCTGCTCCGCCCGCCGAGACCATCCGGGTGGAGACCGTCCCCGAGGCCTCCAACGCCGCGGCGCGACTGCTGGAGATCGCGACCCGCAACGCCGACGAGCTCGTGGACGGCGCCAAGAACGATGCCGACAAGATCATCGGCGAGGCCCGCACCAAGTCCGAGCGGCTCGAGTCCGAGGCCAAGGTCAAGGCCGACCGCCTCGAGTCCGACGCCCGGACCCGCGCCCAGATGCTCGACTCCGAGACCGCCGAGCGCCGCCAGCAGATGTTCGGCGAGCTCGAGCGCGAGCGCGACAAGCTCAACAGCGAGGTCGAGACACTGCGGGCGTTCGAGCGCGAGTACCGCTCGCGGCTCAAGAGCTACTTCACCCAGCAGCTCGAGCTCCTCGCCGGTCCCGGCGAGGCGCCGGCGGTCTCCGACGACCAGCCGCCGGCACCCAAGCGGCTCCGCTCGATCCTCGGCGACGACGAGGTCTGACGCGGAGCAAGCTCCGCGACGCGGCACCCCGGGGGCGGGACCGAATCGACACTCCAGGTCGCAAACGTTTGAGCGGTCAAATCACCCGGTTGAGCGCGCCTGTTTGAGTGGCGGGGGGTCAGCCGATACGGTTCCGGCCAGCACCCCGTGGCCGCTGCCACGGCCTCGGCACCAGGAAGGCCCGCTTGATGGCGCGCTCCACGACTCGATCTCTCGCTGGTCGGACGGCAAGCGCCGCCCGCAAGGTGATCGGCCGCCGTACGACGACCAAGGCCACCAGCACCGCAGCCGGCACCGGGAAGAAGGCGCCGGCTGCGAAGAAGGCTGCGCCCGCCAAGAAGGCATCGGCGAAGAAGGCAGCCCCGGCCAAGGCTCCGGCCAAGAAGGCTCCGGCCAAGAAGGCTCCCGCCAAGAAGGCTCCGGCCAAGAAGGCGCCCGCGAAGAAGGCGGCGCCGGTCAAGAAGGCTCCCGCTAAGAAGGCGGCGCCGGCCAAGAAGGCTCCCGCTAAGAAGGCGCCGGTGAAGAAGGCTCCCGCTAAGAAGGCGCCGGTGAAGAAGGCTCCCGCAAAGAAGGCGGCCCCGGTCAAGAAGGCGCCCGCGAAGCAGGCCCCAGCCAAGAAGGCGCCCGCTAAGAAGGCCCCAGCCAAGAAGGCGGCTCCAGCCAAGAAGGCGCCGGCCGAGAAGGCTCCCGCCGCGAAGAAGGCGCCCGCGAAGGAGGCGGCGCCGGCCAAGAAGGCGCCCGCGAAGAAGGCGGCGCCGGCCAAGAAGGCTCCGGCGAAGAAGGCGGCTCCAGCCAAGAAGACCGCAAAGCAGGCGGCTCCAGCCAAGAAGGCGGCGCCGCTCAAGAAGGCTCCGGCGGCCCGCAAGGCCTCGGTGAAGGCCCTGGTGGTCAAGGCGGGCGAGGGCGCCTGGACCAAGTCGGAGCTCAAGGAGGTTCTCGACCAGCTCCACGAGCAGCGCGCGCACAGCGTTGCGGTGATCGCCGCGCAGTCCTCCGAGCTGTCCGGGCTGATGCGCGACCCCGGTGACGGTGCCGGGCAGGACCAGGCCGACATGGGCGCCACCAGCTTCGAGCGCGATCAGGAGCTGGTCGTCATCAACAGCGAGCGCGACAAGCTCCACCAGATCGACCGCGCCCTGGCGCGCATCGACGACGGCACCTATGGCATCTGCGAGTCCTGCGGGGAGCCCATCGGCAAGATGCGTTTGATGGCTTTCCCCCGTGCCACACTGTGCATGACATGCAAGCAGCGCGAGGAACGTCGCTGAGTCCCGACGACTCCAGCCTGGCCACCGGCAGCACCGCTCCCTCTCGCGCCCGGGTCCGCACCGTCTTCTTCGGTGTCTTCGCGGTCCTCTACGCCGTCGACCAGCTGGCCAAGTGGCTGGCCGTCGACCGGCTCACCGGCCGGCCCGACACGGAGCTGGTCGGCGACGTGCTGGTCCTGCACCTGACCCGCAACGCGGGCGCGGCGTTCAGTGCCGGCACCGGCTACACCGAGGTGTTCTCGTGCCTGGCGATCCTCGCCGTGCTGGTGGTGCTGTGGCTGGGCCGTCGGCTCCGCAGCACCACGTGGGCGGTGGCCTTCGGCCTGCTGCTCGCCGGGATCAGCGGCAACCTCACCGACCGACTTGTGCGCGAGCCCGGACCGTTGCGCGGCCACGTCGTCGACTTCCTGATGCTGCCGCACTGGCCGGTCTTCAACGTGGCCGACATCTGCATCAACGTGGCGGCCGGGCTGATCCTGGTCCAGGCCTTCCGCGGTATCCGTCTCGACGGGTCGCGGGTGGTGCGCCGGAGCGACGACGAGCCAGACGCCACTGCGTCGTGACTCATAGCGCCCGGCACGTGAGGTCCTGTGGCGCTTCGCGCCACCACAGCACGCACCCCGCTGCGTTGGCGTCGCTTGAAGTACGCCCAGTATTCCCACACTCCGCCGCCTTGCGCTGCACGCACTCTGAAGACGCCAAGCCTCACAGGACCTCACGTGCCGGGCGCTGACCACCGCACCCTCGCGGTGCCGGACGGCCTCGCCGGCGAGCGCGTGGACGCGGCGATGGCCCAGATGCTCGGGGTGTCGCGGACCCGCGCGGCCGAGCTGATCGCACGCGGGCTGGTGCAGGTCGACGGCTCCGGCGCGGTCAAGAGCGACCGGGTGCTGGCCGGCGCCACCCTGGACGTCACCCTCCCGGTCGAGGCGGACCCGCTCCTCGTCGTACCGGAGGTGGTCGAGGGGATCAAGATCATCCACGACGACCCCTCGATCGTGGTGATCGACAAGCCGGTGGGGGTCGCGGTGCACCCATCACCCGGATGGACCGGGCCGACCGTGGTCGGGCACCTGGCGGGCGCCGGGTTCAAGATCGCCACCGGCGGCGCCTCGGAGCGGCAGGGAATCGTGCAACGGCTCGACGTCGGCACGTCGGGCGTGATGGTGATCTGCAAGTCCGAGCGCGCCTACTCGGTGCTCAAGAACGCCTTCCGCCGCCGCGACGTCGACAAGGTCTACCACGCGTTGGTGCAGGGTCATCCCGACCCACACGAGGGGACCGTCGACGCCCCGATCGGCCGGCATCCGAAGGCCGACTACAAGTTCGCGGTGATGGCCGACGGGCGCCCGAGCGTGACGCATTACTCGACACTCGAAGCACACCGGTTCGCGAGCCTGCTCGAGGTGCACCTGGAGACCGGGCGGACCCACCAGATCCGGGTGCACATGGCGGCGCTCAAGCACCCGTGCGTTGGCGACCTCACCTATGGAGCGGATCCGACACTGGCCAGGCGGTTCGGGCTCGAACGCCAGTGGCTGCACGCTGTCCGGCTCGGGTTCGAGCACCCCGGCTCGGGGGAGTACGTCGAGTACTCCGCGGACTACCCCGACGACCTGGCCCGCGCGCTGGAGGCAGTCCGTGGCGCCGACTGACGACGCCCTGGTGCTCCGGCCGGCGACGCGCGAGGACCTTCCCGCGATCGCCGAGGTGCACATCCGGGCTCGCGACGCGGCGTACCCCGCCATGCCGCGCACCCTGCACCCGCCCCACGAGGCCCACGCCTGGGTCGCGGGATGGGACCTCACGAAGTACGACGTTTGGGTGGCCGAGTCCCCGGGGCTGGTGACTGGCTATGCTCGGTCCGATCGTGAGTGGCTCGAGGACCTCTACGTGGATCCCGCCGGCCAGGGCACCGGCATCGGCTCGGCGCTGCTCGACCTGGTCAAGGCTCAGCGACCGTCCGGCTTCTGCCTGTGGGTCTTCGAGAGCAACGAGCCCGCGCGCGGCTTCTATCGCCGCCACGGCCTGGTGGACCTCGAGCGCACCGACGGCGCCGGCAACGAGGAACGCGAGCCCGACATCCGCATGGCCTGGCCCGGCGAGAACCCGCTCGCGTTCTACCGCGGCCTGATCGACGCCGTCGACGCCGACCTCGGCGACCTGCTCAACCGCCGGGCCGCCCTGACCAGGGCGGTCCAGCGACACAAGGGCACCACCGAGCGTGACCCCGCCCGGGAACGCGAGATCGCCCGCGCCCTCGCCGCCCGCGCCCCTCTGCTGGGCGAGGACCGCGCCGCCCGGATCGTGCACGCGATCATCACCGAGAGCCTCGACGCCGCTGAGACGTGAGCGTGGATCAGAGGACCTTGCTGCCGTACATCTCACCCAGCGGATCGGCCAGCAGCTCGAGCCGGGCGCCGTCTGGGTCGCGGAAGTAGACCGACGACTCGCTCTCCACGAGGTACTCGATGCCCGCGGCGTCGAGCTTGCCACGGAGGTGATCCCACTTCTCTCGGGTCACCGAGATCGCGATGTGGTGCAGGCCGCCCAGGACCTCTGCGTAGGGACCGAGGTCGAGTCCCGGCAGGTCGAAGAAGGCAAGGAGGTTGCCGTTCCCGATGTCGAAGAAGAAGTGGTTCGAGCCGGGGTAGTCGCGGTTCTCGAAGATCTCGGTCAGCGGGAACTCCAGCACACCCTGGTAGAAGTCGATGGTGCGGCGCACGTCGGAGCAGATCAGTGCGAAGTGGTGCAGCCCTCGCGCGCTGCTGGGTGGCCGGTCTGCGGTGTCCTGCAGGAGGTCGCTCTTGATCCGCTCCCTCTCGAGCGCGATGGCTTCCAGGTCGATCGACGTCACGGTTGCCCTTTCAGATCCTGAAGAAGCCGTCGAGGAACTCGTGTCCGAGCTCGCGGTCGCCGTGGACAGTACCTGCGTTCATCCGGCCGTACGCCGTCAGCACGAAGCTGGCCGGGTCGAACTCGATCACGGTCGGCACGTCCGCGATGCTGCCTAGGTCGCCGGGGCTGGTGGTCAGGCCGTCGGGCCCGACAGTGATGTGCGTGTCGCCGGCGTTCTCCCCGGACGTGATGCGGACCCCGAGCTCCATCGCCCGCGTGCCCGGCCCGACGTTTGCGGTCGCGGTCCACAGCACGAAGCAGAGCGGTACGAGCAGGTCGGCCGAACGGCCCTCCAGGGCGTGCGGCCGACCGGTGCCCTCGCGGATGTCCCAGCTGTGGACTGCGTAGTCGACGAGCTGGAAGCACGGGTAGAAGAACGCCGGGAGCGGTCCCATGTACTTGTGGGGGACCAGCAGGCCCCAGTCCTCCTCGGTCAGCGCCTCCTCGATGCCGAGCATCTTGTCGAGCGCCGCGTGGAGCCGCTCCAGCGCCGCCTCGCGGTCGAGCGACCGGAGCTCCTGCGCGCCACGATCCACGTGGACGGCCATCTCGGTCAGCGGGACCAGCGGCGGCGGGTCGCCGCCCGCGCGGACGGCGTCGAAGCCGACGAAGTAGGTCTCGGTCGTGTCGATCAGGTGCCCGAACACGTCGCGCACCTGCCAGTGCCCAGCGCCGGTCGGAGCCGTCCACGACTCCGGGTCCGCAGCGAGCTCGAACATGCCGGTCGACTCGCGGCGGACCGCCTCGAGCAGGTTTTCCTTGCTCTCGTAGCTCATGAAGTTCCACGCGCTCATGTCGGCCTCCTGACAAGGCGGGACGAAGATAGTTGTCGTGACAACTACATTCCTACGGTGAGCCGGTGGTGTCAACGGTCCGGCCCATGACCTCCCTTCCTAGACTCGCCGCGTGGGCAACGATGTGCGGTGGCTCGACGCCGAGCAACAGCGGGCGTGGCGCGCCTGGCTGGACGCACACGCCGGGCTCTCGGCGCGGCTCAACCGGGAGCTGCAGGCCGACTCGGGACTGTCTCTCGCGGACTACGACGTGCTTGTCCACCTGACGGACGTGCCGGAGGGACGGCTGCGCTCCTTCGAACTCGGTGACGGCCTGCAGTGGGAGAAGAGCCGGGTCTCCCGGCAGGTCTCCCGGATGGCGGAGCGCGGCCTGGTCGCCAAGGAGGTGGCCCCCGAGGACGGCCGCGGCGCCTACGTCACGCTCACCCGAGCCGGCCGGCGCGCGATCGAGGACGCCGCCCCGGCGCACGTCGAGCTGGTGCGCCGGCTGCTCTTCGACGGACTTTCCGCAGGGCAGGTGAGAAGCCTGGAGCGCATCGCCAACTCCGTCGTACGGCGACTGGACGAGCCTCACTGACGCGAGACACCGGGCTGTCGGCGACGCCTGTCACGATTCGTCGCGGCGGCGTCGTAGGCTGAGGCCCTTCCCCCAGGATCATCGGCGTTCGGCGTCGACACCCCCTGAAATTCAGCGCTGTTGTCATGCCCGGTCGACGGTCCCGAGGAGCCGATGAGCAACGACTCGTTCGTCCACCTGCACGTGCACACCGAATACTCCATGCTCGACGGAGCGGCGCGGCTCACCGAGCTGACGCAGCGGGCGGCGGAGCTCGGGATGCCGGCGGTGGCGATGACCGACCACGGCAACCTGTTCGGGGCCTATGAGTTCTACAAGAAGGCCAAGGACGCCGGGATCAAGCCGATCATCGGGATCGAGGCATACTTCACGCCCAACATCAGCCGCTTCGAGCGCAAGGGCGTCAACCTCTACGGCGGGGGCCCCGACGACATCAGTGCGCGGGGCGCCTACACGCACATGACGTTGCTCAGCGAGTCGACCGAGGGGATGCACAACCTCTTCCGGCTCAGCACCGGTGCCTGGAGCGATGGCTTCTTCAAGCAGCCGCGCGCCGACCGCGAGCTGCTGACGCAGCACAGCAAGGGCCTGATCGGCACGACCGGCTGCCCGTCCGGCGAGGTGCAGGTTCATCTTCGCCACGGCAACTACGACGCGGCCCGTCAGGTCGCCGCGGACTACCAGGACATCCTCGGCCGGGACAACTACTTCATCGAGCTGATGGACCACGGCCTCACCATCGAAACCCGGGTCCGTGACGGCCTGCTGAAGCTCGCCCACGACCTGCGGATCCCGCTGCTGGCCACCAACGACTCCCACTACGTCATGCGCGAGGACGCGCCGAGCCAGGAGCACCTGCTCTGCATCAACTCGGGCTCGACGATGGACATCCCCGCCGGCGACGGTCCCGGCCAGCGGTTCGCGTTCTCCGGTGACGGCTACTACCTCAAGTCCCCGGCCGAGATGCGCGAGCTGTGGCGCGAGCTGCCCGAGGCCTGCGACAACACCCTGCTGATCGCGGAGCGGTGCGAGGTGGAGTTCACCGAGGGCAACGGCACCTACATGCCGCGGTTCCCCTGTCCCGACGGGCACACGGAGGAGACCTGGCTCATCGAAGAGGTCGAGCGGGGCCTGGCCCGGCGCTACCCGGACGGCGTCACCGCGGAGGTCCGCGATCGCACGGCCTTCGAGATCGGCGTCATCCTCAAGATGGGCTTCCCGGGCTACTTCCTGGTGGTCGCGGACTTCATCAACTGGGCCAAGCAGCAAGGCATCCGCGTCGGGCCGGGTCGCGGGTCCGGGGCCGGGTCGATCGTGGCCTACGCGCTGCGGATCACCGACCTCGACCCGCTCCGGCACGGACTGCTGTTCGAGCGGTTCCTCAACCCCGAACGCATCTCGATGCCCGACTTCGACATCGACTTCGACGAGCGTCGGCGCGGCGAGGTGATCCGCTACGTCACCGAGAAGTACGGCGAGGACCGGGTGGCCATGATCGTCACCTACGGCACCATCAAGGCCAAGCAGGCGGTGAAGGACTCCAGCCGGATCCTCGGCTACCCGTTCGCGATGGGCGACCGGATCACCAAGGCGATGCCGGCGGCGGTCATGGGCAAGGACGTTCCGCTCAAGGACGTCTTCGACCCCGAGCACCGGCGCTTCGGCGAGGGCACCGAGTTCCGCGGCCTCTACGACAGCGACGCCGACGTCAAGCGGGTCGTCGACACCGCGCTCGGCATCGAGGGGCTCAAGCGCCAGTGGGGAGTGCACGCAGCCGGTGTGATCATGTCCAGCGAGCCGCTGGCCGACGTGATCCCGCTGCTCAGGCGGCCCGCGGACGGCGTGATGATCACCCAGTTCGACTACCCGACCTGCGAGTCGCTGGGCCTGATCAAGATGGACTTCCTGGGGCTGCGCAACCTGACAGTCCTCGACGACTGCCTCCACAACATCGAGGTCAACCGGGGAGAGAAGCTGGTCCTGGAGGACCTGTCCCTCGACGACGCTGCGTCCTACCAGCTGCTCGGCACCGGCAACACGCTCGGGGTCTTCCAGCTCGACGGCGGCCCGATGCGTTCGTTGCTGCGCTTGATGAAGCCGGACAGCTTCGAGGACATCTCGGCCGTGCTCGCCCTCTACCGGCCCGGCCCGATGGGCGTCGACTCCCACACCAACTACGCGCTGCGCAAAAACGGCAAGCAACCGATCGACCCCATCCATCGCGAGCTCGCGGAGCCGCTTGCGGAGATCCTGGAGCCGACCTACGGGCTGATCGTCTACCAGGAGCAGATCCTGGCTGTTGCCCAGAAGGTCGCCGGCTACACGCTCGGACAGGCGGACCTGCTGCGCAAGGCGATGGGGAAGAAGAAGAAGGAGATCCTCGACGCCGAGTACGGCCCGTTCTCCGAGGGCATGCGGGCCAACGGCTACTCCGACTACGCGATCAAGGCCCTGTGGGACACCTTGGTCCCGTTCTCCGACTACGCGTTCAACAAGGCCCACACCGCGGCGTACGGTCTGATCTCCTACTGGACCGCCTACCTCAAGCAGCACTACGCGCCCGAATACATGGCGGCCCTCCTCACGTCGGTCAGGGACGACAAGGACAAGTCCGCGATCTACCTCAACGAGTGCCGCCGGATGAAGATCCAGGTGCTGCCGCCCGACGTCAACGAGTCCTCCGCCAACTTCACCCCGGTGGGCAACGACGTCCGCTTCGGCCTCACCGCGATCCGCAACGTCGGCGCCAACGTCGTCGACAGGATCGTCGCCGGCCGCGAGCAGCACGGTCGCTACCTGCACTTCAACGACTTCATGGAGAAGGTCGACGGACTGGTCTGCAACAAGAGAGTGATCGAGTCGCTGATCAAGGCCGGCGCCTTCGACGACATGAAGCACCCCCGACAGGCGCTCTTCGAGGTCCACGAAGACGCGGCCGACCGCTACGCCACGATGAAGAGGGACACCGGCGGCGGGCAGGACTCCCTCTTCGACGACCTCGCCCCCGACTCCGACGCGTCGTTCAACATGGCGGTGTCGATCCCCGACATCGAGGAGTGGGACAAGACTCGGCTGCTGAGCTACGAGCGCGACATGCTCGGGCTCTACGTCTCCGACCATCCGCTGCTCGGCCTCGAGCACGTCCTCTCGCAGGGCACCGACTGCACGATCGGCCAGCTGATGCTCGACGAGGAGCGCCCGCACGGCAGTGCGGTCACCGTCAGCGGCCTGGTCACCTCGGTGCAGCGCAAGATCACCAAGCGCGGTGACAGCTGGGCCACGATCACGCTCGAGGACCTCGACGGGGCCATCGAGGTGCTGCTCTTCCCGAGCACCTACCAGCTCGCCAGCACCCTGCTCGTCGAGGACTCCATCCTCCGGATCAAGGGCTCGCTCTCGCGCGACAAGGACCAGCCCGAGCTGCGGGCCCAGGAGGTCACCGTCCCCGACCTCTCCGACGGGCCGAGCGGGCCGGTCGTGATCAGCCTCCCGTCCACCCGGTGCACCGGCCCCGTGGTGGCCCAGCTGCGTGACGTGCTCGGGACCCACCCGGGAGTCACCGAAGTACGGCTGCGACTCTTGACGCGTGACGCCACCAAGGTCATGCGGCTCGACGACCGACTCCGGGTCACTCCCAGCCCGGCGTTGTTCGCCGACCTCAAGCAGCTGCTGGGCCCGGGATGTCTGACGGGCTGACCTCGACTGACGGGCTGATCCCGACCTCCACCCACGAGCCTCTCGCATCGTCACCGGAGGTCACCGGCCGTCCGGCCTGGACGCGTGCGCTGGTGCAGGGGCTGGCCGTCGTGGCAGCGTTCGCCGGGGTCGGCGCTCTGGGCGGGGTGCTCTGGTACCGGCTCTGGGACGTCCCGGACGGTGTCGTGGCCGGTCACCAGTGGTACACCGGCGAGTCCGGACTCCGCGACGACTTCGCCGGCGTCGGCTGGTACGTCGCGATCAGCGTGCTCGCCGGGCTGCTGCTCGGTGCCCTGGCGGCCTGGCTCTGCGACCGCTCGGAACTGGTCACCCTGGCCGCCGTGGTCGGCGGCTCGGTGCTGGCGGCGTACCTCATGCTCCGGGTGGGCTACCACCTGAGCCCGCCGGACCCCGAGCTGCTGGCTCGAACCGCCGACGACGGCACCAGGCTGGACGGTGCACTCCGCGTGGACAGCTGGCCCCCGAGGGGCGCTTTCCCGTTCGGTGCACTGCTCGGGCTGGGACTGGTCTATGCCGGCACCCTGGGCTGGACCCCACCCGAGGTCCGACCCGAGGTCCGGCCCGACGTCCCGGCCGACCCGCCCGGCAAAGGTTGAGGCGTTCTCGGATTCGCCCGCGGAACCCGCGGGTAGGCTCCGCCCGTCTGACCCGCGTACTTCCATCTCCCGGCCACGCAACCCCCGGAGGGCCCTTGTCCAGCACGCTCCCGCCGCCGCCCCCGCCGCACTCGGGCGGGCCGCCGAGCGGTCCTCCTAGCGGCCCTCCCAGTGGTCCGCCGAGCGGTCCTTCCAGCGGTCCCCCGAGCGGTCCCCCGACCGGTCCGCCCAGCGGGCCACCTGAGTACCTCGAGAGCGGTGGCGGCGCGCCGGTCCCGCCGGCGCCGCGCAACGGCAGCCTGGTCAAGAAGGGCCTGCTCGTCGGCGGTGGCGTGGTGGGACTGGCCGCGGTCAGCGTCGGCGCCTGGGCGGCGTACAGCTTCCTCACCACCGGGCCGCAGCCGGCCGAGGCGCTGCCGGCCGACACCCTCGGCTACGCCAGCATCGACCTCGACCCGAGCGGCGGCCAGAAGATCGAGGCGCTGCGCACGCTCAACAAGTTCCCGGAGTTCGAGGACGAGGTCGGGATCGGCACCGACGACGACATCCGTGAGGCGATCTTCGACAAGATCCAGGAAGAGGGTCAGTGCGAGGGCCTCGACTACGACGACGACATCGAGCCGTGGTTGGGAGACCGCGCCGCGGTCGCGGCCGTCGACCTGGGTGGTGAGAGTCCGGAAGCGGTGGTCGTGCTCCAGGTCAAGGACGGCGAGGCCGCCGACAAGGGCCTCGAGAAGATCAAGGACTGCAGCACCGCCGAGGAGGACACCAACGTCGGCTGGACGATCGAGGGCGACTGGGCAGTCATCGCCGAGACCGAGGACATCGCCGACAAGGTCGCCGATGCCACGAAGGAGGGCTCGCTGGCCGACGACGAGGACTTCCAGACGTGGACCGGCGAGGCCGGCGACGCGGGCGTGATGACCCTCTACGCCGGTCCCTCGGCCGGCGACTACTTCGCCGACCACGCCGAGGATCTCGGCGGGCTGTTCGGGTTGGCCGGCGCGGCCACGGAGTGTTACGTCGAGAGCGAGAGCGACCTCTCGGGAGACGGCGGGTCCTTCGAGGACGAGACGTGCGTGGACACAGCCCCGTCCGACACCGCCCCGTCCGACACCGTCCCCGACGAGCTCGCTGACAAGCTGCGCGACTTCAAGGGCATGGCCGCGACGGTCCGGTTCAGCGACGGCGCCATCGAGCTCGAGATCGCGGGCGACAACCGGTTCGCCGGGCAGGTGGCCTCCGGTGGCGGCACCGCCGACGTGGTGTCGTCCTTGCCGGGCGACACCGGCGCCGTGTTCGGGCTCGGCTTCGCCGACGGCTGGTTCTCCGACATGGTCGACCAGATCGCGCCCTACACGGGTCAGAGCGCCGACGAGCTGCTGGACATGCTCTCCGAGCAGAGCGGGCTCGACCTGCCTGACGACGCCGAGACCCTCGCCGGTGACTCCGCGGCTCTGGCCCTCAGCTCCGACCTCGACCCGGACGCCCTCTTCGACTCACCGGACGGCTCCGACGTCCCGGTCGCAGTGAAGATCGAGGGTGACCCCGACGAGATCGAGAAGGTGCTCGACAAGCTCCGCGAGATGGCCGGCCCCGACGCCGGCGTCCTCGACTCCGACTCCGAGGGCGACACCATCGTGATCGGTCCGAACGACGACTACCGGGCGCAGGTCCTCGAGGACGGCGACCTGGGCGACAACGACGTCTTCAAGGACGTTGTCCGCGAGTCCGACGGGGCCAGCACGGTCCTGTTCGTCAACGTCGACGAGTTCGAGGACGTGATCGAGCAGGCGGCCGAGGGTGACGACGACCTGCTCGCCAACATCAAGCCGATCTCCGGCTTCGGGGTGACCGGCTGGGTGGATGGCGATACCGCTCACGCGGTGGTCAGGCTCACGACCGACTGATGTCACCGATGATCGCCCCGGTCACCTCGATGAGGTCGACCGGGGCGATCTCCACGTCCAGGCCACGCCTGCCACCGGAGACGTAGACGGTCGGCCACAGCTCGACGGTCTCGTCGACCACGGTCACGTGGGTCCGCCTCTGGCCGAACGGGGAGATCCCGCCGGCGACGTACCCCGTGGCCCGCTCGGCGTCCTTGACGTCGGCCATGGAGGCCCTCGAGGCGCCGACCGCGCGAGCCAACGCTTTGAGGTCGAGCTTGCCGCTGACGGGGACGACGGCGACGACGAGGCGTCCGTCGGCGCTGGCCATCAGCGTCTTGTAGACCCGATCCGGGTCCAGTCCCAGCTCGGTCGCCGCTTCGAGCCCGAAGGACGCCCGCCGCGGGTCGTGTGCGTACTCGTGGACCGTGAACGCCACGGCCGCAGCCCGCAGCGCGACGACCGCAGGAGTCATCCTTTCCCGGGACTGATCAGTTGGGGCTCCACCGGGTCCGGGCCACGTCGGTGGCCGGGAGCGAGGGCAGCACGTTCATCGCGCGCAGCTCGGTGCGCAGCAGGTCGGTGACCAGCTGGAGCCGGTGCTCGGCGTCCTCGGCCTCGAGCAACGCCTGTCGTTCGTGGAGCGGGAGCGGCGCGCAGGCGGCCAGGGTCCAGGACAGGTACGACGGGTCCTGGGGCAGGTCGCCGGTATAGGGGTCGACCCGGATCTCGGCCAACGCGGCCCGGTAGGCGGTGAACGTGTCACGCGCGCGCTCGACCAGGGCCTCGGGCACCGCGCCGCCGTGCTCGGGGCAGTCCACCACCTGGCCGACCGGGAAGGTGCCGGTGGTGTCGAGCCGCTCGAGCTGGATCCGGTCCAGTCCTACGGCGACGATGGAGAAGGTGCCGTCGGGACGTGACTCGACCTCGGTCAGCTGCACCCGGCAGCCGACCCGGAACAGCGACTGTGACCCGTGCTCGCCGACCTCGTAGCCCTCCCGGATGCCGACCGAGCCGAACAGCCGCTGGGTCGGGTCCTCGACCCGCAGCAGGTGGTGCACCAGCGCGCGGTAGCGGTCCTCGAAGACGTTGAGCGGAACGCTCACTCCCGGGAAGATCACCGCGTTCAGCGGGAACATCGGCAGCGATGTGCTCACATTCGCCAAACTACTCGGCTCCCGGTGGTTGAGTCGGGACCCGAGTCGGTCCAGCCCTCGTCGTCGCGCGGGGCGACGCGCCGGCCGCTTCGTAGAATCGTCTCCATGATGCGCCGGATCGACCTGCGCGGGGCCGTGCCTGTCTCCAGGGGTGGCCCCGTCGACTATCGCGACGTGGTGCCGCGCGCCGACTTCGACGTCGAGGCGGCGATTCCTGCCGTGCATGCGATCTGCGAGGCGGTCCGGACTCGTGGGCTCGAGGCGATCCTCGAGATGTCGCAGCAGTACGACGGGGTGGCGCAGACCGACATCCGGGTGGCGCCCGAGGCGATGCGGGAGGCCCTCGAGCGCCTCGACCCCGACATCCGGGCCGGGCTGGAGGAGTCGATCCGGCGGTTGCGGGCGACCTGCGCGGCCGAGCTCGAGCAGGATGCAGCAACCGACCTCGGGCCCGGCGCCCGCGTCACCCACCGCAAGGTGCCGGTCGCCAGAGTCGGGCTCTACGTGCCCGGCGGGATCGCGCCGCTGGTCTCGAGCGTGCTGATGAACGTCGTCCCCGCCCAGGTGGCCGGCGTCCGCTCGATTGCGCTGTCGTCGACGCCGCAGAAGGACCACGGGGGCCTTCCGCACCCGACCATCCTCGCGGCCTGCGCGCTGCTCGGCGTGGACGAGGTGTACGCCGTCGGGGGTGCCCAGGCGATCGCCATGTTCGCCTACGGCGTGGGGCCCTGCGCGCGCGTCGACCTGGTCACCGGTCCGGGCTCGATCTGGACGGTCACCGCGAAGCGGCTGCTCAAGGGCCGGGTCGGCATCGACTCCGAGGCCGGACCCACCGAGATCCTGGTGCTGGCCGACGAGACCGCCGACCCGGCGTACGTCGCCGCCGACCTGCTCAGCCAGGCCGAGCACGACCCGCTGGCCGCCGCGGTGCTCGTCACCGCGTCCGAGGAGCTCGCCGACCGGGTGGCGGTCGAGCTCGACCGGCAGGTCATGGCCACCAAGCACACCGAACGGATCCAGACCGCGCTGACCGGTCGCCAGTCGGGCGTGGTCCTGGTCGACGACCTCGACCAGGGCGTCGAGGTGGCCGATGCCTATGCGGCCGAGCACCTCGAGATCCACACCGCCGACGCCGCAGCGGTGGCCGCGCGGATCGGCAACGCGGGCGCCATCTTCGTCGGGCCGCACGCGCCGGTGTCCCTGGGCGACTACTGCGCCGGCTCCAACCACGTGCTGCCGACCGGTGGCTGCGCGTGCCACTCGTCCGGGCTCTCCGTGCGTGCCTTCACCAGGTCCGTGCACGTCGTCGACTACTCCCGGCAGGCGTTGGCCGAGGTCGCCGACCACGTCGTCACGCTGGCCGAGGCCGAGGACCTGCCCGGCCACGGCGCCGCCATCCGCGCGCGGTTCGAGGGCTGAGCGATGGACTTTCCGCCCCTCCGCGACGAGCTGCGGGGGCTGGAGCCGTACGGCGCGCCTCAGCTCTCCCTCGAGCAGGCACCGGTCCAGCTCAACGTCAACGAGAACCCGTACGGACCCTCAGCCGAGTGCGTCGCCGACATCGCCGCTGCGGTGACCGAGGCGGCCGGACACCTCAACCGCTACCCCGACCGCGAGTTCACCGAGCTGCGGACCGCGCTGGCGGCGTACCTGTCCCAGGACACGCCGCACGGCTCAGGTCACGGGATCGGGCCCGAGCAGGTGTGGGCGGCCAACGGCTCCAACGAGGTGATGCTCCAGCTGCTCCAGGCCTACGCCGGCCCGGGGCGGACCGCGGTGAGCTTCGCGCCGACGTACTCCATGTATCCGGAGTACGCACGCGACACCAACACCGACTGGGTGGTCGGCCACCGCGAGGGTGACTTCTCGCTCGACCTCGACCACGCCCGTGCCCTGGTCGAGGAGCACCAGCCCTCGGTCGTGCTGCTGCCCTCGCCCAACAACCCGACCGGGACCGCCCTGCCTCCCGAGGCGATCTCGACGCTGAGCGACGCCATCGGGGACGGGCTGGTCGTCGTGGACGAGGCGTACGGCGAGTTCCGGCGCGCTGGCACCCCCAGCGCCCTCGAGCTGCTGCCCGACCACCGCAACCTGGTGGTCACGCGCACCATGAGCAAGGCGTTCGCGTTGGCCGGTGCCCGGCTGGGCTACCTGGCCGCGGACCCGGCGATCTGCGACGGGATCCGGGTGGTCCGGCTGCCCTACCACCTCTCGGCAGTCACCCAGGCGGTCGCGCTCGCAGCGCTTCGACACGCACCCGAGCTGCTCGGCAAGGTCGACGAGCTGCGCGTCGAGCGCGACGCGACCGTGGCCCACCTGCGCGAGCAGGGGTTCGAGGCCGCCGACAGCGACGCGAATTTCGTGTTGTTCGGCGTCTTCGGGGATCGTCATGCTGTCTGGCAGGGGCTGCTGGACCGGGGTGTCCTCGTCCGCGAGGTCGGACCGGACGGGTGGCTCCGGGTGTCGATCGGCACCCCTGACGAGATGAAGTCGTTCACACTGGCTCTGGACCAGGTGATGGAGGAGCGGAAATGAGCACCAGCGCAAACCGGGTGGCACGCATCGAACGGCAGACCAGCGAGTCCAAGGTGCTCGTCGAGGTCGATCTCGACGGCACCGGCCGCCACGACGTCTCGACGGGGGTCGGCTTCTACGACCACATGCTCATCTCGTTCGCCCGGCACTCGCTGGTCGACCTGGTCGTCCAGACCGAGGGCGACACCCACATCGACGCGCACCACACCGTCGAGGACACCGCGATCGTGCTCGGCCAGGCGCTGCGCGAGGCGCTCGGCGACAAGGCCGGCATCCGCCGGTTCGGCGACGCCACCGTGCCGCTCGACGAGGCGCTGGTCCAGGCCGTGGTCGACGTGTCGGGTCGCCCCTACTGCGTGCACACCGGCGAGCCCGAGGGGCAGCAGTACGTCACCCTCGGTGGGGACTTCATTGGTTCACTGACCCGGCACGTCTTCGAGACGCTCGCCTTCCACGCCCACATCGCGCTGCACGTGCGGGTGCTGGCCGGCCGCGACCCTCACCACATCGTGGAAACTCAGTTCAAGGCGTTCGCCCGGGCTTTCCGCGACGCCGTCGCGCTCGACCCGCGCGAGACCGGCGTGCCTTCCACCAAGGGAACGCTCTGAGCAAGAGGGTCGTCGTCCTCGACTACGGCTCGGGGAACCTTCGCTCCGCCGTACGCGCGGTCGAGCGGGCCGGTGCGGAGGTCACCCTCACCGGTGACCGGGCCGCCGCCGAAGGGGCCGACGGACTCCTGGTGCCGGGTGTGGGTGCGTTCGCCGCGTGCATGGCGGGGCTGCGCGGGGTCGACGGTCCGCGGGCGATCGACCGCCGGCTGGCCGGCGGCCGGCCGGTGCTCGGGATCTGCGTCGGCATGCAGGTGCTGTTCGAACGCGGGATCGAGCACGGTGTCGAGACCGAGGGCTGCGACGAGTGGCCGGGGCTGGTCGAGCGGCTGCAGGCGCCGATCGTCCCGCACATGGGCTGGAACACCGTCGCCGTCCCCGAGGGATCGCGGCTGTTCGCCGGCGTGGAGGAGGAGCGGTTCTACTTCGTGCACTCCTACGGCGTCCGCGCCTGGGAGCTCGAGACCCACGGTCGCACGATGGCTCCCTTGGTGACCTGGGCCGAGCACGGTGGCGACCGGTTCGTGGCCGCGGTCGAGAACGGGCCGTTGTGGGCCACCCAGTTCCACCCCGAGAAGTCCGGCGACGCGGGCGCCGTACTCCTCCGCAACTGGGTGGCGACCCTGTGAGCGGTTTCTGGCAGGTTGGGATAGTCCCTGACGTTTGTGTTGTGGGTAAGCGTTTGCGGACGACCAAAACGTCAGGGACTATCCGGCCGGACCTGTGGACAAGGGGCGGCGACCTGTGAGCAAGGAGCGGGCGCAGCGACGGGCTGAGCGGGAGGCGGCGGCCGCGGCGCTGGCTGCCGAACGGACGGCTGCCGCCGAGAAGCAGGCCCGCCGCGAGGCCCGCAGGGACAGGCTGACCGGATGGATACCGAAGCCGGCCGCCCGCCCGACCGGGCTGCTGGCCGAGAAGCGGCGCCGACAGGCGGGCGCGACGTTCGCCGTCCTGGTCGGGTTCAACCTGCTGGTCTTCGCGTTCAGCCGCGACTGGTACATCACCGCGTTTACGCTCGTGGCCAGCCTGCTGGGCGCTCCGATCCTGCACATGATGCTGTTCCGAAGGAACTGAGATGAGCGCCTACCTCGAGCTGCTGCCCGCCGTCGACATCGCCGGCGGCCAGGCCGTACAGCTGGTCCAGGGCGTGGCCGGCTCGGAGAAGCTCTTCGGGGACCCTGTCGAGGCCGCCCTGCGCTGGCAGAAGGCCGGGGCGGAGTGGATCCACCTCGTCGACCTTGACGCCGCGTTCGGCCGCGGCCACAACCGCGAGCTGCAGGCCCGGATCGTCGGGGAGCTCGACATCCAGGTGGAGATGAGCGGAGGCATCCGTGACGACGAGTCGCTCGAGGCGGCGATGGCGACCGGTTGTCGCCGGGTGAACATCGGCACCGCCGCTCTCGAGCAGCCGCAGTGGTGCGCGAAGGCCATCGCGACGTACGGCGACCGGGTGGCCGTCGGCCTCGACGTCCGGGGTCGCACCCTGGCCGCGCGCGGCTGGACGCGCGAGGGCGGCGACCTCTACGAGGTGCTGGCCCGGCTCGACTTCGAGGGCTGCGCGCGCTACGTCGTCACCGACGTGCACAAGGACGGCATGCTCGAGGGCCCGAACCTCGACCTGCTCCGCGACGTCTGCGCAGCCACCGACCGGCCGGTCGTGGCGTCCGGCGGCGTGACCAGCCTCGACGACATCCGCGCGCTGATGGAGCTGGTGCCGGCCGGCGTCGAGGGTGCGATTGCGGGCACCGCGCTCTACGAGGCCCGGTTCACCCTCGAGGACGCCCTGGCGCTCACCCGGGGCGCGTCATGACCCTGTCCGTCCGCGTCATCCCCTGCCTCGACGTCAACGCCGGCCGGGTGGTCAAGGGGATCAACTTCCAGCAGCTCCGCGACGCCGGCGACCCCGTCGAGCTGGCGCGCACCTACGACGCGGAAGGTGCCGACGAGCTGACCTTCCTCGACATCTCAGCCTCGCACGAGGGCCGCGCGACCACGATGGAGGTCGTCTCCAGGTGCGCCGAGGAGGTATTCATCCCGCTCACGGTTGGCGGGGGAGTGTCCTCGGTCGACGACGTCGACCGGCTGCTCCGCGCGGGCGCCGACAAGGTCGCGATCAACACCGCCGCCATCCACCGCCCCGAGCTGATCGCCGAGATCGCGGACCGGTTCGGCAACCAGGTGCTGGTCCTCTCGGTCGACGCCCGGCGGGTTTCGACAGGCTCGACCACCAACCGGGGAACCGACTCCGGCTTCGAGGTGACCACCCACGGTGGCCGCAAGTCGGCCGGCCTGGATGCCGTCGAGTGGGCGGCGCGGGCCACCGAGCTCGGCGCCGGCGAGATCCTCCTCAACGCGATGGACGCCGACGGCACCCAGGACGGCTTCGACCTCGAGCTGATCGCCGCCGTCCGCCGTGAGGTCACCATCCCGGTCATCGCCTCCGGCGGCGCCGGGCGGCTCGAGCACTTCGCGCCCGCGGTCGACGCGGGCGCGGACGCCGTCCTCGCCGCCACCGTCTTCCACTTCGGCACGCTGCGGATCGCCGACGTGAAGAAGGCCCTCGCCCAGAACGGACACCCAGTGAGATGACCGACGACTACCGCGACCTCAACCGCGCCAGCTGGGACGAGCGGGCGCCGGCGCACGCGGCGTCGCCCGACTACAACCTCGCGGCGTTCCGCAGCGATCCGTCGTACCTCTCCGACGTGGTCACCTTTGACATCCCCTTGCTGGGCGACATCTCCGGGCTGCGCGGCGTGCACCTCCAGTGCCACATCGGCACCGACACGATCTCGCTGTCCCGGCTCGGTGCCCGGATGACCGGGCTCGACTTCAGCCCGGCCGCGCTCGAGCAGGGGCGTGCCCTCGCCGCAGACACCGGCGCGGAGATCGACTTCGTGGAGGCCGACCTGTACGACGCCGCCGACGTGCTCCCGGAGGGCTCCTTCGACCTGCTCTTCACAGGGATCGGCGCCCTGTGCTGGCTGCCCGACGTCCGGCGCTGGGCCCACGTCGTCTCCCGGTTGCTCGCCCCGGGCGGCCGGCTCTTCATCCGGGAGGGTCACCCGGTGCTGTGGGCCCTCGTCGACCCCCTGCCCGAAGGGCGGCTCGAGCTCGGTCTCCCCTACTTCGAGCACGAGGAGCCGCTCGTCTGGGACGAGGGCGGCACGTACGTCGCGACCGACGTCGAGTTCCAGCACAACACCACCCACGAGTGGAACCACGGTCTCGGCGAGATCGTCTCCGCCGTCGTCGACGAGGGGCTGACCCTCACCGCGCTGGTCGAGCACGACAGCGTCCCGTGGGACGCCTTCCCCGGGCACATGGACAGGCTGGCCAACGGCGAGTTCCGGCTCCGCGACCGCCCGTGGCGGCTGCCGCACTCCTACACGCTGACCGCGGTGAAGCCGCTTACCGGTGGTTGAGGAGGTCGCGCAGCGACCGTCTCGAAACCACCGCAAGGAAGCTGGGACTCGACCACCGCCGGTCGAGCCTTTCGAGACCACCCGCAACGAAGGCTGAGAGCCGGGCCCCGCTGGTCGAGCTTGTCGAGACCACCCGCAACGAAGGCTGGGAGCCGACGCACTGCGGGTAGAAGGCGATCATGAAGACGGCTGCCTTGGGTTGGCCGGCTGCACGACCACGCCCTCGGCGAACGCCTTCGGACCGCTCGGCCCGCCGTCGGCGAGGGCGGCGTCCACGTGGGCCGCGCCGCGGCGCTCGTGCCACGCTGCCCACCACGCACTCCGAAGTAGATCAGCACGCAGGCGCCGACTACCTTCAGCACCCAGTACGCCGCCTCCGAGGCGGCAACCAGGGCAGCGAAGCCGGCGGCCGCGGCCAGGGCCCACAGATAGAGGCCGAGCTCGAGGCCGAGATCAGCAGCACGGCGACCACGAACGTCGGGAGCGACACAGACAGGTCCACGAGAACGAACCTAGAACCCCTTGTCCGCCTCGCGCAGCCGGGTTATCGCCTCTGGGGGACCGTCGAGCTCGACGTCGCGAAGGTGGGTCCGCCCGAAGAAGAACAAGACCAGCTCCGAGGGCAGCCCGGTGACCACGACCGGGTCGGCGCCCCCGCGCACCGTGGCCGACTTTCCGGGACGGTCCGTCCGTCGTACCACGACTGGCACACCTGCCTTGCGGGTCGACAGCTTGGCCGAGCCCTTGAGCAGCTTCCACAGCTCGTCCTGGTCGGCGGGTGGCAGGTCACGCGGCTGCCAGCCCGGCTGGGCGCGGCGCAGGTCCTCGTGGTGGACGAAGTACTCCAACGTGTTGGTCAGCCGCTCGACTCCCGGCAGCCGGTACCACGTGAGACCCGGGTCGTAGAGCTTCTCGACCATCTCGGTGAGCGGTTTGCGCGCGGCTCGCGCCATCGCCCGCGCGGTGAGCCCGGCCATGGGGGAGAAGGTGATGCCGGCAGCGCCGATCATCGAGTTCTCGCGCACCAGCAGGTGCGCCACCAGGTCGCGGACGCTCCAGTCACCGCACAGCGTCGGTGCGTCGGGGCCTAGCGAGAGCGCCAGGTCGCAGAGCTCGTGGCGCTCTCGACGGACCAGCGGCTCGGACGTCACGGGGGAGGTCACCCGTCAGACGCTAGTGCCCTCATATCGGTTCGTCGGATGTCCCCGCCCGGGAATAGCCTGCACGGACGGCTCGGTTCACCCCGAGCCACATGCGAGTGGCGGTCGGACGAGGAGAGCGTGGATCGGGTGAGCGAGTCGGGTGCCTTGCCGCCGACCCAGCGGGCCGCGACCACCTCGCAGGGGTTCGCCGTCCTCTGGGTCGCGATCAAGCGGGAGCCGTGGATCTTCGCCCTGTCCACCATCGGCAGCCTGCTCTTCGGTGCGCTGACCGTTGCGGACGCCTGGGTGCTCGGCTGGTCGACCCAGAACGTGCTGCTCCCGGCGTTCAAGAACGGCGAGATCGACAGCGGGCTGCTGGTCGCCGTGCTTGCGCTGTTCCTCGGGGTGGCCCTGCTGCGCGCGGTCGGGATCGTCGCCCGCCGGCTCGGGGCCGGGATCATGCAATACCGCATGCAGGCGCACAGCCGTCGTGCGGTGACCCGGCAATACCTCTCGCTCCCGATGGAGTGGCACCAGCGGCACCCGACCGGCGAGCTGCTCTCCAACGCCAACTCCGACGTGGAGGCGGCGTGGGGGCCGATCGCGCCGCTGCCGATGGCGGTCGGCACGGTGGCGATGATGGTCATCGCGGTCGTCCAGATGTTCGTGGCCGATGTCGTGATGGCCGTGGTCGGGCTGCTCGTGTTCCCGGCGGTCATCGTGGCCAACCTCGCCTACCAGCGGCTCGCCTCCCCGCTGATGACGCGTGCCCAGGAGCTGCGCGCCGAGGTCAGTGAGATCGCCCACGAGTCCTTCGACGGCGCGATGGTGGTCAAGACCCTCGGCCGTGAGGGTGAGGAGACCGCCCGGTTCGCGGCCAAGGCGCGGGAGCTGCGCGACGTCAACATTCGCGCCGGCAGAATCCGCGCCGCCTTCGACCCGACCCTGGCCGCCCTGCCCAACCTCGGCGTCCTCGTCGTGCTCGCGGTCGGTGTGAGCCGGGTCCTCAGCGGCGCGACCGTGGCCGGCGATGTCGTCACGGTCGCCTACCTGCTCACCATCGTCTCCTTCCCGATCCGCTCGATCGGCTGGCTGCTGGGTGAGTTCCCGCGCAGCGTGGTCGGGTTCCGGCGGGTCAGTCGAGTGGTCGAGGCGACCGGGGAGATCCCGTTCGGGACCAGCTCGGCCCCGCCGGCCGGCTCCCGGGGCGCGCGGCTCGAGATCCAGCACCTGCGCTACTCCTACGTCCCGGGCCAACGGCTGCTGGACGACCTCGACTTCACCGTCGAGCCCAGCCGCACCGTCGCGGTCGTCGGCGCCACCGCGTCCGGCAAGAGCACGCTCACTGCGCTGCTGGCCCGCCTGGTCGACCCGGACGGCGGCCGGATCCTGATCGACGGTGTCGACCTACGCGACTTCGACCGCGGACAGCTGGCCCGGGTCGAGGCGCTCGTGCCGCAGACGGCCTTCCTCTTCGACGACGACGTGCGCGGCAACGTCACCCTGGGGATGGACGTGTCCGACGAGGAGGTGTGGGCGGCGCTCCGGGCCGCCCAGGCCGACGGGTTCGTCGCGGCGCTCTCCCACGGCCTCGACACCAAGCTCGGCGAGCGCGGCACCTCGCTGTCCGGCGGCCAGCGGCAGCGCATCTCGCTCGCCCGCGCGCTCGTCCGCCGGCCGCGGCTGCTGATCCTCGACGACGCAACGTCGGCCGTGGACCCCGAGGTCGAGGCGCGGATTCTCTCTGCGCTCCGCGACGGTCGATCCACGGGAGAGACCGACGCGACCCTGGTCGTGGTCGCCTACCGCAAGGCCACGATCGCGCTCGCCGACGAGGTGGTGCACCTCGAGGACGGGCGGATCGTCGACCGCGGCACCCACGCCGAGCTGCTGGTGCGGAGCCCGTCCTACGCGCGGCTGGTCAACGCCTACGAGCACGGCGACCACCCGGAGTGCGATCCCGCTGACATCGACAAGGACGTCGACACTCTCGACGAGCTCGCCGGGGAGGGCTCACGATGACGACGGTCGCGGACCAGGGCACCGTCCTCGACTCGGGCGAGGAGATCGCCGCCCTCGACACGATCCGGCGCGGGATCGCGATCAGCCCCGAGCTCACCGACGGCATCCGCGGCACGTTGGCGCTGGCGGTGGTCGCCTCGCTCGGCCAGGTGATCGTGCCGATCGTGGTCCAGCAGACCCTCGACCGGGGCCTCAACGGCCCGGGCGGCCCGGACGTCCGGTTCACGGTGCTGATGGGGATGGTCGCCGCAGTGGCGGTCGGACTGACCAGCTGGGCGTCCTACCTCATGACGGGCCGGCTCTTCACCACCTCCGAGCGCGGGCTGGCGACGCTGCGGATCAAGGCGTTCCGGCACGTCCACGACCTGCCGCTGCTCACCCAGAACACGGAGCGGCGCGGCGCCCTCGTCTCTCGCGTGACCAGCGACGTCGATCAGGTCAGCCAGTTCCTCGTCTTCGGCGGACTCTTCTTCATCATCAGCGCCGGACAGGTGCTGATCGCGACGATCGTGATGCTCATCTACAGCTGGCAGCTCGCGCTGGTGGTGTGGGTGGCGTTTGCGCCGCTGTTCCTGTCGCTGCGTTGGTTCCAGCGCAAGCTCTCGGCCGCCTACGGCACGGTCCGACGTCAGATGGGCGCCATGCTCGCGGCGATCTCCGAGCCCGTGGTCGGTGCTGCGGTGGTCCGGTCCTACGCCGTCGAGGGCCGCACCCAGGCCCGCATCGACGAGGCGATCGAGGAGTTCAAGGCGGCCAGCACGACCGCGCAGAAGTTCACGGTCGTGTCGTTCTCACTGGGCGGCATCTCGGCCGGCCTGGCCAACGCAGGCGTCATCATCTTCGGCATCTGGCTCGGTTTCGCCGATGACATCACCGCCGGCACCGTCGTCGCCTTCGCCTTCCTCGTCACCCTGTTCGTGGGCCCGGTGCAGATGGGCACCCAGATCCTCACCGATGCGCAAAACGCCATCGCGGGCTGGCGCCGGGTGATCGGGATCCTCGAGACGCCGGCCGACCTGGTCGATCCGGGCCCCGACGGCGAGGTGCTGCCGCGCGGGCCGATCGACGTGAGGTTCGACCACGTGTCGTTCTCCTACCCCAACGGACCGCTGGTGCTCCAGGACATCGATCTCGACATCGCGGCCGGCCGTCGAGTGGCGGTCGTCGGTGAGACCGGCTCGGGCAAGTCGACGATCGCCAAGCTGCTCACCCGCCTGATGGACCCGGTCGGGGGAGCGGTCCTGCTCGACGGGATCGACGTACGCCGGATCTCGCAGGCCGCGCTGCGTCGCAGCGTCGTGCTGGTGCCCCAGGAGGGGTTCCTGTTCCACGACACGATCACCGCGAACGTTCGATACGGAAGGCTGGAGGCCACCGAGGACGACATCCGCGCCAGCGCGGCCGAGCTGGGCCTGGGCGACTGGCTGGCCACACTCCCGGCCGGCCTCGACACCCAGGTCGGCCAGCGCGGCGAGTCGCTCTCTGCCGGCGAGCGGCAGCTCGTGGCGCTGCTGCGCGCCCACCTCGCCGACCCCGACCTGCTCGTCCTCGACGAGGCCACCAGCGCGGTCGACCCCCAGCTCGAGATGCGGATCGGCCGCGCCCTCGAGCGGCTGATGAGCGGCCGCACCTCCGTCACGATCGCCCACCGGATGTCCACCGCGGAGTCCGCCGACGAGGTGGTCGTCGTCGACCGTGGTCGGGTGGTCCAGCGCGGCCCGCACGCCGAGCTCGTGGCCGTGGACGGGGGCGTCTATGCCGGCCTGCACGCCTCCTGGGTGGCCCAACAGGGTCGATAGGGCGTGGAGAACTCCACTCGACAGGCAGATTCGCCCCCCGTTCCTGAACAGGTCGGGCACAGTTCGGTCTGGACCGGTCTGCACCAGTCGGATCCGTGTCACCTTGAAGGCCTTGAATGTGGCCACGGGGAGGTGGACGGTGACGGTGGCGACACGAGAACGCCCGGTGCGCGCCGTGGTGATCGATGACACCATCGACATCCGGGACATGCTGCGCATCGCCCTGTCCCGCAGCGGGATGGACGTGGTCGGCGAGGCCGGCGACGGACAGGCCGGCATCGACCTGGTTCGGGAGGAACGGCCCGACGTGGTGCTCCTGGACCTGGCCATGCCGGTGATGGACGGAGTCGAGGCGCTCCCACTGATCCGGGAATTGGTGCCGGACGCGCAGATCATCGTCATCTCGGCGTTCGCCGGCGAAGTGAGCGAGCAGGTCCTCGACTCGGGGGCGGACGGCTACCTGCTCAAGGGCACGCCGCTGCGCGAGATCGTGGCGTACGTCGACGAGAAGCTGGGGATGAGCTGGCCGAGGCACGAGGCCAGGTCATCCCATTGGTGGTCGAGCAGCGCGCAGGTCCGAGCTTGCTCGGGCCTGACCGCGCGTGTCGAGACCTCCGCAAGCCGCGCTGGGACGTAACCCCGCACACGCGCCGGGACGTAACCCCGCACAATGGAGGGGTGAGTCTCGACCCAGCGATGGCCGCTCGCCTGAAGCGCAGCCCCGACGGCCTGGTCCCGGCGATCGTGCAGCTGCACGGCACCGGCGAGGTACTCATGCTCGGCTGGATGGACGACGAAGCGCTCGCTCGCACGTTGGCGACCGGCCGGGCGACGTACTGGAGCCGCTCCCGCCAGGAGTACTGGGTCAAGGGTGAGACCTCCGGTCACCGCCAATGGGTCCGGGAGGTGCGGCTGGACTGCGACGGCGACGCGCTGCTGGTGCAGGTCGACCAGGAGGGACCGGCCTGTCACACGGGGACGAGAACCTGCTTCGACGCCGACGTGCTGCTCCCCGAACAACCCCGGCAGCCCGCGCACGGTGGCTGACCGCAACCGACGGCGCCGGGAGCTTGGGGCCGGTCGTGGTGGCAGGGCTGGCCGGAGCGGGGCTGTCCGCCATGGCGGGCCACGAGGTGTGGGTCACCATCGGGTCGTGTGAAAGCGGGACCGTCGCCATAGGCGTCGCCATCACACCTGCCGAGGTCCCGGCGGCCGGTGCCGTGGCGCTCGCGCTCCTGGCATCGTGGGGCGTCCTGCTCGTGACCCGCGGCCGGATCCGCAGGGCCGCGGCGGTGGTGACTGCGCTGCTCTCGCTCGGACAGGTGGTGGCGGTCCTGACGGGCGTCAGGGCAGCACGGGCACAACTTCACGACGTCCTGGCCGACGCCGGCAGCAGCTGCAGCCTCGAGCTCAGTGGATGGTTCTGGGCGGCCGTGGTCGCGCTGCCGCTTGCCGTGGTGCCCGCGGTGGCCGCCGTACGGCTGGTGCCGGGCTGGCCGGAGATGGGCCGCAGGTACGACGCACCGGCCGACGGGTCGACCGGGCCCGCCGCGACCCCCCCGGAGGAGCAGGAGAACCTCGATCTCTGGAAGGCCATGGACGAGGGTCGCGACCCCACGGCGTGAAGGACACGCCCTAGACTCCGGGGCATGTCGTCACATCACGGGAACACCCCGGCCGCGTGGGCGGCCGTCGTCGTGGGGCTGGTCGGCTTCACCGTCGGTGGGGTCGGGCTGATGTTCGACCCGGTCAAGATGTCGATCTTCTGGGTCGGCGTCGTCATCACCGCGGTCGCCGGCGTCGTGTTCGTGGTCATGGACCGTCTCGGCATGGGCGAGCACGAGTAGGCGGCCACCACAGGTGACCGGTCTCGTCGCGCCCCCGGAGCCGCCCGCCACCCGCGGACGCCGGATCCTGGCGCCCGGGCTGACGATCAGCGGCCTCGCCTTGGCGACCCTGGCCCTGCACTTCCGTGACCCGCACCAGGACGGGTCCTGGGGTCTGTGCCCCAGCGCGGCGATGGGCTTCTACTGCCCGGGCTGCGGCGGCTTGCGTGCGGTCAACGAGCTGACGAACGGCGACGTCGGGGCGGCGCTCTCGAGCAACATCCTGGTCACCCTGATGATCCCGGTGGCGGTGCTGCTGCTGGGGATCTGGGCGACGGACCGATGGCACGGCCGCAGCCGGCACCTGTCGTGGCACCGGCTGCGGCCGGCGGTGATCGGGTTCGTCGTGGTGGCGGTGGTCTTCACCGTGCTGCGCAACACCGCGACGGGCGCCTGGCTGGCGCCCTGATCAACCGGTCTAGCTGGTCGAAACTCCGAAGTCGATGCTGCCGGTCCCGACCAGGATCAGGTAGATCACGCCCCAGACGATGGCGATCACGCCGAGGACGAGGCCCGCGGTGGCCATGCCGCTGCCGCCCTCACCCGTGGTCGCGATCTCCTTCTTGGCCATGTTGGCGAGGATGATCGCCGGGATGCCGGCGATGAAGCCGCAGCAGATCAGTCCGACGATGCCGAGCACCAACGACCAGATGGCCTTCTTGTTGGTGCCGGGCACGGCTCCCGGCATCGGCGCGCCGTACTGGGGCGGCGGGGGCGGGGGCGGGTTGTCGTAGCTCACGAGCGTGGCTCCCTTGTGGGTCGGGCCGGATCCGATGTCCGGCTGAATGAGGGGACCCTACCGTCGCGCGGCCGACTCAAACGCCAATGACAGACTTGAGTCGGATCCACGTCGGTACGACGCAGTGAGGAGTCCGCATGTCCGTGCCCAGCGATGTGTTGAGTGACATCGTCGCGGGCGTTCGGGTAGACCTCGCGCGGCGGCAGGCCACCACCAGCGAGGCCGACCTGCGCGCGGCGCTCGCCGACGTGGACCCACCCCGCGACCCGATGCCGCACCTGCGCGCACCCGGGTCCAGCGTGATCGCCGAGGTGAAGCGGCGCAGCCCCAGCAAGGGCGACCTCGCCGAGATCGCCGATCCAGCCGCCCTGGCCCGGCTCTACGCCGCGGGCGGGGCCGCCGCAGTCAGCGTGCTCACGGAGGAGCGCCGGTTCGGCGGCAGCCTCGACGACCTGCGGGCGGTGCGCGCGGCCGTCGACGTACCGCTGCTGCGCAAGGACTTCGTGGTCGAGCCCTACCAGGTGCTCGAGGCGCGGGCCGCCGGTGCGGACCTGGTCCTGCTGATCGTCGCCGCGCTCGACGACGACACGTTGCGTCGCCTCCACGACCTGGCCGGCGAGCTCGGCCTGACGGTGCTGGTCGAGGTGCACGACGAGGCGGAGACCGCGCGTGCGGTCGATCTGGGCGCCGAGCTGGTCGGAGTCAACGCCCGCAACCTCAAGACCCTCGAAGTCGACGCCGACACCTTCGGACGACTCGCCCCGTTGGTCCCTGACGACCGGGTGCTGGTTGCCGAGTCCGGCATCGCCACCCCTGTCGACGTGAAGCGGTACGTCGCCGCTGGTGCCCGCGCGGTGCTGGTCGGCGAGGCGCTGGTCAGGGACGGCGACCCCGAGGTCGCGGTCCGCGCGATGACGGACGTGATGGCGTGAGCTCCTCCCCCTACGACGCCGACGCGCTCGGCTGGTTCGGAGACTTCGGCGGCCGCTTCATGCCCGAGGCCCTCGTCGCGGCACTCGACGAGCTCACCGAGGCCTGGCGCACGGCGATGGCGGATCCGGGGTTCCTCGCCGAGTTCGACACCATCCTCCGGGAGTACGCCGGCGTCCCGAGCCTGCTCTATGACGCGACCCGGCTCTCGGACGAGGTCGGTGGCGCCCGGATCCTGCTCAAGCGGGAGGACCTCAACCACACCGGCGCCCACAAGATCCGCAACGTGCTCGGCCAGGCCCTGCTGACCAAGCGAATGGGCAAGAGGCGGGTGATCGCCGAGACCGGCGCCGGACAGCACGGTGTGGCCAGCGCCACCGCGGCGGCGTACTTCGGGCTCGACTGCACCGTCTACATGGGCTCGGTCGACACCAAGCGGCAGGCGCTCAACGTCGCGCGGATGGAGCTGCTCGGCGCGCGGGTCGTGCCGGTCGACTCCGGCAGCGCGACACTCAAGGACGCCATCAACGAGGCGCTCCGGGACTGGGTGACCTCGGTCGACCACACGGCGTACCTGTTCGGCACCGCCGCCGGTCCGCACCCGTTCCCGAGCATGGTTCGCGACTTCACCCGCGGGATCGGCGACGAGGCGCGCGCCCAGTGCCTCGAGCTGACCGGGCGGCTCCCCGATGCGATCGCGGCCTGCGTCGGCGGTGGCTCCAACGCGATCGGGCTGTTCACCGCGTTCCTCGAGGACCCCGAGGTCCGCATCTACGGCTTCGAGGCCGGCGGAGAGGGGATCGAGAGCGGCCGGCACGCCGCGACGATCGTGGCCGGCGACAGCGGCGTCCTGCACGGCGCCCGCACGTTCGTGCTCCAGGACGAGGACGGCCAGACGGTCGAGTCGCACTCGATCTCGGCGGGTCTCGACTACCCCGGGGTCGGGCCGCAGCATGCCCACCTGGCCAAGTCCGGTCGGGCCGACTACCTGCCGATCACCGACGCCCAGGCGATGGACGCGCTCGCGCTGCTGGCCCGCACCGAGGGGATCATCGCCGCGGTCGAGTCCGCGCACGCGCTGGCCGGCGCCTATGACGTGGCCCGTGAGCTCGGCTCCGACGGACTGGTGCTGGTCAACCTGTCGGGCCGCGGCGACAAGGACATGGAGACCGCCGTCTCCTGGTTCGGACTTGGCAACACGTGACGACTGCCCTCGCCTTCGAGAAGTCCCGTGCCGACGGCCGCGCCGCGCTGGTCGGCTACCTGCCGGCCGGCTTCCCCGACGTCGAGGGCGCGGTGGACGCGCTGCGGGCGATGGTCGACGCGGGATGCGACGTGATCGAGGTGGGCCTGCCCTACAGCGACCCGGTCATGGACGGCCCCACCATCCAGGCCGCCGCGCAGCAGGCGCTCGAGCGCGGCGTGCGGATCACCGATGTGCTCCACACCGTGGAGGCGGTGGCGGCCACCGGCACCCCGACGGTCGTGATGACCTACTGGAACCCGGTCGAGCGGTACGGCGTCGCGCGGTTCGCCCGCGACCTCGTGGCCGCCGGGGGAGCGGGGCTGATCACCCCGGACCTGACTCCGGACAGCGACCCGCAGTGGCCGGCCGCCGCCGACGCCCACGACCTCGACAAGATCTACCTGGTGGCGCCGTCCTCGACCGACGAGCGGATCGCGATGACGACCGCCGCCTGCCGAGGGCTTCGTCTACGCCACCGCGGTCATGGGCGTCACCGGTGCGCGGGCCACCACCAGCGAGCTCGCCGGCCCCCTGGTGGCCCGGACCCGCGCCGCCACCCACCTGCCGATCGGCGTCGGTCTCGGCGTCAGCACCGGCGACCAGGCCGCCGACCTGGCGGCGTACGCCGACGGGGTGATCGTCGGCTCGGCGTTCGTCCGCGTGCTGCTGGACCACCCCGACGACCGCGCCGCGGGCCTGCGCGCGCTGACCACGCTCACCGAGGACCTCGCCGACGGAGTGAGGCGGCGGCCCGGTGGTTGAGGAAGGCGCGCTAGCGCCTGTCTCGAAACCGCCGCAGGCTTGGCTGGGACGCAACCACGGTGGTCACCTCCCAGCCTCTTCTCGCGTGGTTTCGAGACGCTCGCTAGCGCGAGCTCCTCAACCATCGAGGCTGGTCGCGTTCGTAGTCGTCCTGCTGCTCGCGCTGGCGGGCTGCGGCGACGACTCAGACACCGCGAGCCTGCACGGCACCCGCGTCGACCCGCCGTTCACGGTCGCCACCGACACACTGGCCGACACCGAAGGCAACGCCTACTCGCTGGCGACGAGCACCGACAAGAGGCTCACCCTGGTCTTCTTCGGCTACACGAACTGCCCGGACATCTGCGGAACGGTGATGGGCAACCTCGCCTCGGCGATGACCCGGCTCGACGACCGCGACCGCGACCAGGTCGACGTGGTCTTCGTGACCACCGACCCCGCACGTGACACTGCCGACGTGCTCCGCAGCTATCTCGATCGCTACGACCCCTCGTTCATCGGCGTCACCGGCCCGATCGACGAGATCGCCGCCGTCGGCAAATCCATCGCCGTCGGCATGGGCGAAGAGCTGCCCACCGGCGGCTACAACGTCGACGCGCACACCACCCAGGTCACCGCGATCGACAGCGACGACCAGGCACCGATGTATTGGAGCCAGAGCACGTCGTCGAAGCAGTTCGCCGACGACATCCACACCCTGCTGGGAGACGCATGACCACCCTGTCCATCCCCAGTCCGTCGTCGGGGGTCTGGCACCTCGGACCGGTGCCGCTCCGGGGCTACGCGCTGGCGATCATCCTCGGCATCGTGGCCTCGATCTGGATCGGCGAGCGGCGCTGGCGGGCTCGGGGCGGCCGGCCCGGCGAGGTGCAGGACCTGGCCGTCTGGGCGGTGCCGTTCGGTCTGGTCGGCGGCCGGCTCTACCACGTGGCCACCGACCACCAGCGCTACTTCGGCGCCGACGGCGACCCGTGGCAGATCCTCTACGTCTGGCGCGGTGGCCTGGGCGTCTGGGGCTCGATCGCCCTCGGCGCGGTCGGCGGCATCATCGCCGCCCGGAGGAAGGGGATGCGGATCGCGCCGATGGTCGACGCGCTGGCGCCCGGTCTCCTGGTGGCCCAGGCGCTCGGTCGCTGGGGCAACTGGTTCAACCAGGAGCTGTTCGGCAAGCCCACCGACCTGCCCTGGGCGCTGGAGATCGACCCGGAGTTCCGCCCGCCCGGCTACGAAGCGGAGGCCACCTTCCACCCAGCCTTCCTCTACGAGTGCGTGTGGAACCTGGCCGCGTTCGGCGTGCTGATCGCGCTCGACCGCCGGTTCAAGTTCGGCCACGGCCGGATGCTCGCGCTCTACGTCATGGCCTACACACTGGGCCGCGGCTGGATCGAGATGCTGCGCATCGACACCGTGGAGCTGAACGACGTCGCAGGCCTGCGGTTCAACGTGTGGACCTCGATCGTCCTGTTCGTCCTCGCGGCGGCGTACTTTTTCTATAGCAGGCGCTGGCCCGACCGCGAGGAGTCCGTATACGTCGAGGGCAGGGGTCCCGAGCAAGCGCTCACCCCGGGTGAGACCAGCGCCGAGGAGGGTGTCACGCAGCGCTCCGGGGATGACCACGACCCGGAAAGACCTTCGGGCCTCAGCCCCGGCCTTTGATAGCCTGAACCGCTCGCGAGGGCCAATGTCGTCCCCTGCACGCGCACTGCTCGACTGCACGACTTGGCAGCGAATCGACGACGGGAGAACGACAGTGCCCTACCCGCACGCCTTCCCGCCGCCCCAAGGGCTCTACGACCCCCGCCACGAGCACGACGCCTGTGGTGTGGCCTTCGTGGCAACCCTGACCGGTGAGGCCAGCCACGACATCGTGGTCAAGTCGCTGACTGCCCTGCGCAACCTGGAGCACCGCGGCGCCGCGGGTGCCGAGCCCAACTCCGGTGACGGCGCCGGCATCCTGATGCAGGTCCCCGACGCCTTCCTCCGCGCGGTCGCCACCGAAGCGGGCTTCGAGCTCCCGCCGTCCCGCGCGTACGCCGTGGGCACGGCGTTCCTGCCCGGTGACGACGAGGCCGTGGCCAAGACCCGCAGGCTGATCGAGGAGATCGCCGCCGAGGAGGGGCTCACCGTCCTCGGCTGGCGAGACGTCCCGACCCGGCCGGACTGCCTCGGCGCGACCGCGCTCGGCGTGATGCCGCAGTTCGCCCAGGTCTTCGTGACCGCCTCCGGCCAGCGGCTCACCGGCATGGCCCTGGAGCGCATGGCGTTCTGCCTGCGCCGCCGGGCCGAGAAGGAGACCGACGTCTACTTCCCGTCGCTCTCGTCGCGGACCCTGGCTTACAAGGGGATGCTCACCACCGAGCAGCTCGACGACTTCTTCCCCGACCTGCGCGACGAGCGGATCGCCTCGGCCCTGTGCGTCGTGCACTCTCGGTTCTCGACCAACACCTTCCCGAGCTGGCCGCTCTCCCACCCGTTCCGGTTCATCGCCCACAACGGCGAGATCAACACCGTGATGGGCAACCGCAACTGGATGCGCGCCCGCGAGGCGCTGCTCTCCTCAGACCTGATCCCGGGCGACCTCGAGCGGCTCTACCCGATCTGTACGCCGGGCGCGTCGGACTCCGCGTCGTTCGACGAGGTGCTCGAGCTGCTGCACATCGGCGGCCGCTCGCTGCCGCACGCGGTGCTGATGATGATCCCCGAGGCGTGGGAGAACCACACCGAGATGGATCGCGCCCGCCGGGCCTTCTACGAGTTCCACTCCTCGATGATGGAGCCGTGGGACGGCCCCGCCTGCGTGGTCTTCACCGACGGCGACCAGGTGGGAGCGGTGCTCGACCGCAACGGGCTGCGACCCTCGCGCTACTGGGTGACCGACGACGGGCTGGTGGTGCTGGCCTCCGAGGTCGGTGTCCTCGACCTCGACCCGGGGTCGATTGTCCGCAAGGGCCGGCTGCAGCCGGGCCGGATGTTCCTCATCGACACCAGTGAGCACCGGATCATCGAGGACGACGAGATCAAGTCCACACTGGCCGCCGAGCACCCCTACGAGGAGTGGCTCCACGCCGGGCTGGTCCATCTCGACGACGTCCCCGACCGGGAGCACATCGTGCACACGCACGCCTCGGTCACCCGTCGCCAGCAGATCTTCGGCTACACCGAGGAGGAGCTGCGGGTCCTGCTGGCGCCGATGGCCAACACCGGTGCGGAACCGCTCGGTTCGATGGGCACCGACACCCCGATCGCGGCGCTCAGCGACAAGCCCCGGCTGATCTTCGACTACTTCGCGCAGCTGTTCGCGCAGGTCACCAACCCACCGCTCGACGCCATCCGGGAGGAGCTCGTCACTTCCCTCCAGGGCTCCATCGGTCCCGAGGCGAACCTGCTCGAGCCGACACCTGCGTCCTGCCGCCAGGTCGTGCTGCCGTTCCCGGTCTTCTCCAACGACGACCTCGCCAAGATCCGGCACATCAACCGCGACGGCGACATGCCCGGCTTCCAGACCCATGTGTCCCGCGGCCTCTACGAGGTCGAGGGTGGCGGCGAGGCGATGGCCAGGCGGATCGACGAGATCTGCCGCGAGGTCAGCGAGGCGATCGCCCAGGGCGCCCGGATCATCGTCCTCTCCGACCGGCACGCCGCGCAGGAGCTGGCCCCGATCCCGTCGCTGCTGCTCACCGGTGCCGTTCACCACCACCTGGTCCGCCAGAAGACCCGCACCCAGGTCGGTCTGCTGGTCGAGGCCGGCGATGTTCGCGAGGTGCACCACGTCGCGCTCCTGATCGGGTACGGCGCCGCGGCCGTCAACCCCTACCTCGCCATGGAGTCGGTCGAGGACCTGGCCCGCGAGGGCTACTTCGTCAAGACCGAGCCGGAGCAGGCGGTCAAGAACCTGATCAAGGCCCTCGGCAAAGGCGTGCTCAAGGTGATGTCCAAGATGGGCGTGTCAACCGTGGCGTCCTACACCGGCGCCCAGATCTTCGAGGCGGTCGGGCTGTCGCAGGCCGTGGTCGACAAGTACTTCACCGGCACAACCTCCAAGCTCGGCGGCGTCGAGCTCGACGTGATCGCCAAGGAGGTTGCCCGTCGGCACGCCACGGCGTACCCCCGTGGCGGCATCGCGCCCGCCCACCGCGAGCTGCAGATCGGCGGCGAGTACCAATGGCGCCGCGAGGGCGAGCCGCACCTGTTCGACCCCGAGACGGTCTTCCGGCTCCAGCACTCCACTCGCACCGGTCGCTACGACATCTTCAAGCAGTACACCCAGCGGGTCGACGAGCAGTCTCAGCGGCTGATGACGCTGCGCGGGCTGTTCCGGTTCAAGGGAGCGCACGTCACCGGCCGCGACGCGATCCCGCTCGAGGAGGTCGAGCCGGTCTCCGAGATCGTCAAGCGGTTCTCGAGCGGCGCGATGTCGTACGGCTCGATCAGCAAGGAGGCGCACGAGACCCTCGCGATCGCCATGAACCGGCTGGGTGCCAAGTCCAACACCGGTGAGGGCGGCGAGGACGCCGAGCGTCTCTACGACCCGGAGCGGCGCAGCTCGATCAAGCAGGTCGCCTCGGGTCGTTTCGGTGTCACCGCCGAGTACCTCACCAACTCCGACGACATCCAGATCAAGATGGCCCAGGGCGCCAAGCCCGGCGAGGGCGGCCAGCTGCCCGGGCAGAAGGTCTACCCGTGGGTGGCCAAGACCCGCTACTCCACGCCGGGCGTCGGCCTGATCAGCCCGCCGCCGCACCACGACATCTACTCGATCGAGGACCTGGCGCAGCTGATCCACGACCTCAAGAACGCCAACCCGCAGGCGCGGGTGCACGTGAAGCTGGTCGCCGAGGTCGGTGTCGGCACGGTCGCCGCGGGTGTCTCCAAGGCGCACGCCGACGTCGTGCTGATCTCCGGCCACGACGGCGGCACCGGAGCGGCGCCGCTGACCTCTCTCAAGCACGCCGGCGGTCCGTGGGAGCTCGGCCTCGCCGAGACCCAGCAGACGCTGCTGCTCAACGGTCTGCGCGACCGGATCGTGGTCCAGACCGACGGCCAGCTCAAGACCGGCCGCGACGTGGTCGTGGCCGCCCTGCTGGGTGCCGAGGAATACGGCTTCGCGACCGCGCCGCTGGTGGTCTCCGGCTGCATCATGATGCGGGTCTGCCACCTCGACACCTGCCCGGTCGGAGTCGCCACCCAGAACCCGGTGCTGCGCGAGCGCTACACGGGCAAGGCCGAGCACGTCGTGAACTTCTTCGAGTTCGTCGCAGCGGAGGTGCGCGAATACCTCGCCGAGCTCGGCTTCCACAGCCTCGACGAGGCGATCGGCCGGGTGGACGCGCTCGACGTGGTCGAGGCGATCAACCACTGGAAGGCGGCCGGCCTCGACCTGATGCCGATCCTGCACGAGCCGGACCGCGAGGCGTTCCCCGACCAGGACCTCCACCAGACCAAGCCGCAGGACCACGGGCTGGAGAAGTCGCTCGACATGACCGAGCTCGTGCCGCTGTGCCGGGCGGCGATCGACAACGGCGAGCCGGTCCGTGCCCAGGTCCCGATCCGCAACGTCAACCGCACCGTCGGCACCATCCTCGGCCACGAGGTGACCAAGAAGTACGGCGGCGACGGGCTGCCCGAGGGCACCATCGACCTCACCTTCGTGGGCTCCGCGGGCCAGTCGTTCGGAGCGTTCGTCCCGAAGGGCATCACGCTGCGGCTCGAGGGCGACGCCAACGACTACCTCGGCAAGGGGCTCTCCGGCGGCCGGATCGTCGTACGACCGGACCGGGCGGCGACATTCCGCGCCGACGAGCAGATCATCGCCGGCAACGTGATCGCCTACGGCGCCACCTCTGGCCGGATCCACATCCGCGGCGGCGTGGGGGAACGGTTCTGCGTGCGCAACTCAGGCGCGTGGGCGGTGACCGAGGGGGTCGGCGACCACGGCTGTGAATACATGACCGGCGGCCGCGTCGTCGTCCTGGGCAAGACCGGGCGCAACTTCGCCGCGGGCATGTCCGGCGGCGTCGCGTGGGTGCTCGACCTCAAGGAGCACCGCGTCAACGCCGAGCTCGTCGAGCTCGGCCCGGTCGAGGGCGAGGCTGCGCTCGAGCTCGAGCAGCTGGTGCGCGACCACGCTGACGAGACCGGCTCCGAGGTGGCCGCGGCGCTGCTGGCCGACTGGCCGGCCGCGCTGGCCCGGTTCACAGAGGTGATGCCCACCGACTATCGCGTCGTACTGGAGGCGAAGGCCAAGGCCGAGGCCGAGGGGCTCTCCGACAACGAAGTGTCCGAGGCGATGATGGGAGCGCTGCATGGCTGACCCCAAGGGCTTCCTCAAGCACGGCCGTGAGTTCCCCACCCGCCGACCCGTCGACGAGCGGGTCCACGACTGGGGCGAGGTCTATCCCGACGGCATCGGCCGCGCGCTGCTGCCGATCATCACCACCCAGGCCGGCCGCTGCATGGACTGCGGGATCCCGTTCTGCCACCAGGGCTGCCCACTCGGCAACATCATCCCCGAGTGGAACGACCTGGTCTGGCGCGACGACTGGGAGGGCGCCATCGAGCGCCTCCACGCGACGAACAACTTCCCGGAGTTCACCGGCCGGCTCTGTCCCGCGCCGTGCGAGACCGCTTGCGTGCTCGGCATCAACCAGGACCCGGTGACCATCAAGAACGTCGAGGTCGCGATCATCGACAAGGCGTGGGAGCGCGGACTGGTGCGACCCCAGCCGCCCGAGTGGCTCTCCGGCCGCACGGTGGCGGTGATCGGCTCCGGTCCGGCCGGCCTGGCCGCCGCGCAGCAGCTGACGCGGGCCGGCCACACCGTCGCCGTCTACGAGCGCGAGGACCGGATCGGTGGCCTGCTTCGCTACGGCATCCCCGAGTTCAAGATGGAGAAGAAGCACCTGGACCGCCGGCTCGACCAGATGCGTCGTGAGGGCACCGTCTTCCGGGCCGGCGTCGACGTGGGCAACGAGCTGACCGCCGAGTCGCTGCGCGACCGGTACGACGCCGTGGTGCTCGCGATGGGCGCCACCGACGCGCGCGACCTGCCGGTCACCGGACGCGAGCTCGACGGGATCCACCAGGCGATGGAGTATCTGCCGCAGTCCAACCGCGCCTCGCTCGGCGAGGACGTGTCCGGGCAGATCACCGCCGAGGGCAAGCACGTCGTGATCATCGGTGGCGGCGACACGGGGGCCGACTGCCTCGGCACGGCGACCCGCCAGGGTGCCGCGTCGATCACGCAGCTGGAGATCCTGCCGGAGCCGCCCGAGGACCGTCCGGCCGGCCAGCCGTGGCCGACGTACCCGATGACTTTCCGGGTCTCCGCGGCACACGAGGAGGTCGTCGAGAAGGACCTGGGGGACCGCGTCTACGCGGTCTCGACACAGGAGTTCCTCGGCGACGACGCGGGCCACGTCCGGGCGCTGCGCCTGGTCGAGGTCGAGATGAAGGACGGCCGGTTCGAGGAGGTCGAGGGGAGCGAGCGTGAGATCCCGGCCCAGCTGGTGCTGTTCGCGATGGGCTTCCTGGGTCCCGAGCGGCCAGGTCTCGTCGAGCAGCTCGGCGTCGACCTCGACCAGCGCGGCAATATCGCTCGCGACGCTCAATACATGACCTCCGTCTCGGGTGTCTTCGTGGCCGGCGACGCCGGCCGTGGCCAGTCCCTGATCGTCTGGGCCATCGCCGAGGGCCGCGCGGCCGCCAGCGCCGTCGACCTGTACCTCACCGGCTCGACGACCCTGCCCTACCCGATCCCGCCCACCGAGCGCCCCCTCGTCGTCTGACCCGGCCGCGGGGATAGTCCGTCACGTCTGTGTAGGTCGCACGGCGATCTGACCTACACAAGCGTGACGGACTATCCGGACCGGCGACTGTTTGATCGTTCCAATCCTCGCTAGGGTTGCCGGCGTGAGAAGAGCGAAGATCGTCTGCACCCTGGGGCCGGCCACGGCGAACCAACGCCGGATCCGGGAGCTCGTGTACGCCGGGATGGACGTGGCCCGGCTGAACATGAGCCACGGGAGCCACGAGGACCACGCAGAGTCCTACCGCCTGGTGCGCGAGGCGTCCGACGCCAGCGGCCAGAGCGTCGGGATCCTGGCCGACCTGCAGGGGCCGAAGATCCGGCTGGACAGGTTCGCCGACGGCCCGGTCGAGCTCCGCCGTGGCGCTCGGTTCACGATCACCACCCGCGAGGTCGACGGCACCGCCGAGATCGCCGGTACGACGTACGACGGGCTCGCCGGCGATGTCAACGTGGGCGACCCGATCCTGATCGACGACGGCAAGGTCCGCCTGCGCGTCGTCGAGGTCAAGGACGGCACCGAGGTCGTCTGCGAGGTGCTCGTCGGCGGCAAGGTCAGCAACAACAAGGGGATCAACCTGCCCGGGGTCGCGGTGTCCGTGCCGGCGCTCTCGGAGAAGGACATCGAGGACCTCCGGTTCGCCCTGCACCTCACCGTGGACTTCATCGCGCTGAGCTTCGTCCGCAGCGCGGCCGACGCCGACGACGTACGCCGGATCATGCGCGAGGAGGGCGTCGAGCTCCCCGTCATTGCCAAGATCGAGAAGCCACAGGCGATCGACAACCTCGACGAGATCATCTCCGCATTCGACGGCTTCATGGTCGCGCGCGGCGACCTCGGGGTGGAGTGCCAGATGGAGGAGGTGCCCTTCCTCCAGAAGAAGATCATCGACAAGGCGCGGCTGAACGCGAAGCCGGTCATCGTCGCCACCCAGATGCTCGAGTCGATGATCTCCAGCCCGTCGCCGACCCGGGCCGAGGCCTCGGACGTCGCCAACGCGATCCTCGACGGCGCCGACGCGGTGATGCTCTCCGGCGAGACCAGCGTGGGTGAGTACCCGATCCACACCGTCGAGACGATGGCCCGGATCATCATGGCGACCGAGGCGCACGCGATGGCGCAGCAAGAGGTCGGCACCCTTCGGACACTGCACTGGGACCCGCACACCAAGTCGGGCGTGATCGCGAAGGCCGCGGGCGAGGTCGCCGAGCGGATCGACGCCAAGTACGTCGTCGCCTTCACCCAGTCCGGCGACTCCGCCCGCCGGATGTCCCGGCTCCGCGGGCCGATCCCGGTCCTGGCGTTCACCCCCGAGGGCCAGACCCGCTCGCAGCTGTCCCTCTCCTGGGGGGTTGAGACGTTCAAGACCCAGACGGTGGAGCACACCGACGAGATGGTCGCCCAGGTCGACGAGCAGCTGCTCAACATCGGCCGGGTCCAGAAGGGCGACCTCGTCGTGATCATCGCCGGCTCGCCACCGGGCATCCCTGGCTCGACCAACGCGCTGCGCGTGCACCGCATGGGCGACGCGGTCGACGGCGTCGCGCCGGCGTACCGGCGCGGCAACTAGCCGCGGACGTCATACGGACGGAGCCACGTCCCCGCGGGAGGGGTATGACGTACCGGCCGCCAGGTGCCCCGGGTGGGATTCGAACCCACACTGAATGCTGTTTGAGAGCATCGACTCTGCCGTTGGTCTACCGGGGCCTGAGCGGTGTCAGAGGCTACCTGAGCGCGGATCAAGAGCACGGCTTGGCAAAAGTCGATCAACTAACTACAGTTTCTTTCGTGATCTCGGTCAGCAGCGTGTGGCGGTGGGCGGTGGCTAGCAACGAGCGGGCGGTGGCGAACGCCCGGGTGGCCGCCACCGAGTGTTCCCGTCGGCGGCTGGAGCGGGCCGGGGTCGAGCAGTTCCTCGCGCGGTACGCCACAGCAGGTGCGTCCAGCGTCGAGCAGCCGGTGAGGGCGGGCGCCACGGGCCGTTAGCCTGTGGCCCGTGACCACCCCACGAAATCGCGCGGGGAGCGCGCTGCGCGCGTGCAGAGCACGCTTCCGCGGGGACCCCGGAAACGCGTGAGCGACCCAGCGGAGCCGCCGGCGAGCCCGGGGCCCCGGACCGTGGTGGTGGCCGAGGACGAGGTCCTGATCCGCATGGATCTCGTGGAGATGCTCACCGAGGAGGGGTACGACGTCGTCGGCCAGGCCGGCGACGGGGTGGCCGCCATCGAGCTCGCCGAGCAGCACCGGCCCGATCTGGTCATCCTCGACGTCAAGATGCCGGTCCTCGACGGGATCGCCGCGGCCGAGCAGATCGCCGGCCAGCGGATCGCGCCGGTCGTCATCCTGACCGCGTTCAGCCAGCGTGAGCTGGTCGAGCGGGCCCGCGACGCCGGCGCGATGGCCTACCTGGTCAAGCCGTTCACGAAGGCACACCTGGTGCCCGCGATCGAAGTGGCGATGAGCCGCTTCGCCGAGCTCTCGATGCTCGAGTCCGAGGTCGCCGACCTCACCGAGCGGCTGGAGACCCGCAAGGCCGTGGAACGCGCGAAGAGCCTGCTCATGGAGCAGCTCGACCTCACCGAGCCCGAGGCCTTCCGGTGGATCCAGAAGACCGCCATGGATCTGCGCCTCTCGATGCGCCAGGTCGCAGAAGGGGTCGTCGAGCACGGCCCAGGCATAGCCCGCGCGTGACCAGGGCTTCGACCCGGTGCGACGGCTCGGTCACGACCAGGTTCCAACCGACGCACCGGCCGTGGTGGGGTGGCGCAATGGGCGGGTGCCACCCCTAGACTGCCGGGCAGCATCCAGCCGGGTGCCGTGGGAGGAGGACCCATTGTTGTCTCGAGCCAGTGTTCCTGAGCGGGGGGTCGTCGCCAGGGCTGTGGCCTTCCTCGGGCTGGTCATGCTGGTCGCGCCGCTCCTGCTCCTGCTCTCCAGCAGGTCTGCCGACGCCGACACGCTCACGCTGTGCCTCCCGAAGGCGGACGAGTCCGCCTGCATCGCCGGCACGATGGGCAGCCGCGCCGCGCCGCTTGCGGACGTCGACGTCATCCTGACCAAGCCCGACGGCACCACCGAGACCCAGACGACCGGGGACGACGGCAAGTTTTCCTTCACGGTCAGCGAGCCCGGGGACTACCTCGTGGGCGTCGACGCGGACACCCTGCCCAAGGGCTCCGAGCTCAGACCGGCAGCCAACCCGGACCTCCGGGGTCCCGACGGGGCTCTCAAGGTCAACGGCGTCCAGCTTGGTCGTTCGTACGCCGCGACGCTGACCGTCCGCGACGAGAGCTTCGACGACTCCACCAGCACCCTCGACGAGCTCCTCCAGTCCAGCGTCAACGGGATCCGGCTCGGGCTGCTGCTGGCACTGGCCAGCGTCGGCTTGTCACTCATCTACGGCACCACCGGTCTCTCCAACTTCGCGCACGCCGAACAGGTGACTCTCGGCGGCATGCTCGGCTACTTCCTGATCAACGTGCACGGGATAAATCTGTGGCTTGGTGGCCTGCTGGTGGTGATCCTCTGCGCCTTCACCGGCTGGTTCCAGGACCGCATCCTCTGGCAGCCACTGCGTCATAGAGGGCTGGGCCTGACCCAGCTGATCGTCGTGACCATCGGTCTGTCCCTGGCGCTCCAATACACCTTCCAGTACATCGTCGGCTCCCGCACGGTCCGCGTGATCGTGGAAAACCCGACCGTCCGCGACTTCGGCTCGGTCCGGATCACGAACCAGTCGCTCGCGGCGATGGGCATCGCGGCCGTGGTGCTCGCGGGGGTCGGCTACGCCCTGCTGCGCACCCGCATCGGCCGAGCCACTCGCGCGGTCTCGGACAACCCGGCGCTGGCGCAGGCCTCCGGGATCGACACCGACAAGGTGATCCGGCTCGTGTGGACGGTTGCGATGGGGCTTGCCGGGCTCTCCGGAATCCTTTACGCCCTGGTCACCAACGGCATCAAGTGGGACACCGGTCTCCAGATCCTGCTGCTCCTGTTCGCTGCCGTGACCCTCGGGGGTCTCGGCACCGCGTTCGGGGCGCTGGTCGGTTCGCTGGTCATCGGTCTCGTCGTGGAGCTCGCGCCGCTCGTCATCCCCGGTGACTTCAAGTACGCCGCGGCCCTGCTCATCCTCATCCTGCTCCTGCTCGTGCGGCCCCAGGGCCTGCTCGGCCGAGCCCAACGGGTCGGTTAGAAGGGACACGAACCGATGGACGACATCCAGCAGATCCTCAACGCGATGATCCGCGCGGCCGTCTCACCGCAGACCGCCGCCGTGGCGATCGCGGTGATCGGGCTGAACATCCACTTCGGCTACACCGGCCTGCTCAACATCGGCCAGTCGGCGTTCATGCTGCTCGGCGCCTACGGCTTCGCGATCGCGATCACACACGACATCCCGCTGTTCTTCGCGGTCATCATCGGGCTGCTGCTCGCCTTCGTGTTCGCCCTCGTGCTGGGCGTCCCGACGCTGAAGCTACGGGGCGACTATCTGGCGATCGTGACCATCTCGGCTGCGGAGATCGTCAGATACGTCGGCAGATCGGTCGGCTATGAGCAGCTCTTCGAGCTGACCGGAGGCGCCCAGGGCATCCCGGGCAGCCAGTACCGCGGGCCGTTCGCCGGCCTCTCGCCGTTCGGCAGCGGCAACACCACCATCCTCGAGTTCAACTACACCGATGTCGCGGACGGTGCCGCCTGGGTCCGGCTCGTCGGCTGGGTCGTGGTGATCGCCCTCATCGTCGGCGCTGTCAAGGTCGTCCGCGGAAGCATGGGACTGACCGGTCCGGCGAAGGGCCTGGCCGCTGCGGGGCTCGGCCTCGCGGCGGCCCTGGGGATCTTCTTCCTCGCTCCCGTGCCGCAGCAAAACACCGGTGTCGACGGCTGGTGGTTCACGCTGGTGGGATGGTCGCTCGCAGCGTTCAGCACGCTGCTCGTCCTCGGCCTGACCCGCAGCCCGTGGGGGCGCGCGTTGCGCGGGGTCCGTGAGGACGAGGACGCGATGCGCAGCCTGGGCAAGAACGTGTTCGCGATCAAGATGCAGGCGCTGGTGATCGGTGGCCTGTTCGGAGCCGTGGGTGGGATGATGTACGTCCTGCCGGCGACCGTGCAGCCCGACTCGCTGGGCCGCTCGATCACCTTCTTCTGCTACACCGCCCTGTTGCTCGGTGGGGCGGCCACGATCTGGGGGCCGGTGCTCGGGTCACTCATCTTCTTCGTCGGCCGGGTCTTCATCATCGCGGTGTCCAACACCTACCTGTCCTCGGACGACTACATCAACATCATGAACGGCCAGCAGACCAGCCAGTTCGCCTTCATCGTGGTCGGGGTGGCGCTGATGCTCCTGGTGATATTCAGACCGCAAGGCATTCTGGGCGACAAGAGGGAGCTGCGGTTCAATGTCTGACATCGCGACGAAGGGCGATCTGTCCGACCCGAGCGTCCGCAAGAGCCTGATGGCCGGGGTGGAGGCGGAGCCCGGGTCCGCCAAGCCTGACTCCATCCTCAAGGTCAACACGATCACGCGCCAGTTCGGCGGCATGACCGCCGTCGACGTCGGCCACCTCGAGGTCCAGCGCGGCATCATCACCGCGTTGATCGGGCCCAACGGTGCCGGCAAGACGACCTTCTTCAACCTCATCACCGGCTTCGACCGCCCGACCTCTGCGGGGTCGGGCGCGCACTGGAGCTTCGACGGCCGCAGCCTCGACAAGACCTCGGCTTCCAGCGTGGCCAAGTCCGGCATGGTTCGCACCTTCCAGCTCACCAAGGCGCTGAGCCGGATGACGGTGATGGAGAACATGATGTTGGGGGCGCAGGGGCAGGCCGGAGAAAACCTCGCCAAGTGCCTGTTCCGCCCGCTCTGGGGCAGTCAGGAGAAGCAGGTCGAGGCCAAGGCCGAGGAGCTGCTCAACCGGTTCAGCCTGCTGGAGAAGCGCAAGGACTACGCAGGCTCGCTCTCCGGTGGCCAACGCAAGCTGCTGGAGATGGCGCGGGCGCTGATGAGCGACCCGAAGATGATCATGCTGGACGAGCCGATGGCCGGAGTGAACCCGGCGCTCACCCAGTCACTGCTCGGTCACATCCAGAGCCTTCGCGACGAGGGCACCACCGTGCTGTTCGTCGAGCACGACATGCACGTCGTCCGGCACATCTCCGACTGGGTCGTGGTGATGGCCGAGGGCAGGATCGTGGCCGAGGGCCCGGCCGACACCGTGATGTCGAACCAGGCAGTCATCGATGCCTACCTGGGCGCCCACCACGACACCGACCTCGGCGATGACGCTCTGCTCTCCGACGCGACCCTCGAGAAGCTCGCCGAGGAAGTGGCCGAGGAAGAAGCCGAGCGCGAGGCTGAGGCCGAGTCCGAGGAGGACAAGGCATGACCACCCAGACTCAGACGCCGCAGCAGACCGCAGTCGTCGAGGCCAAGGACGTCGTTGCCGGCTACCTGCCCGGGGTCAACATCCTCAACGGCTGCAGTCTGGTCGCCTATCCCGGCGAGATGATCGGCATCATCGGGCCCAACGGCGCCGGCAAGTCGACCCTGCTCAAGGCGATGTTCGGGCTGGTCAAGATCCGTTCCGGCAGCGTCCACCTCGGCAGCCAGGACATCACCAACCTCCGGGCCAACACGCTGGTCGAGATGGGTGTCGGCTTCGTCCCGCAGACCAACAACGTCTTCCCGTCCCTCACCATCGAGGAAAACCTGCGGATGGGACTGTTCCTCCGTCCCAAGAAGGTCCGCGAGCGGCTCGATGCGATGTGGGACCTGTTCCCCGTCCTCCACGAGCGTCGCAACCAGTCGGCGGGTGCCCTGTCCGGCGGCGAACGGCAGTCACTGGCCATGGCCCGGGCGCTGATGATGGAGCCGTCGGTGCTGCTGCTCGACGAGCCCTCGGCCGGCCTGTCACCGGTCCGGCAGGACGAGACGTTCATCCGTACCCGCCGGATCAACAAGACCGGCGTCTGCGTGGTGATGGTGGAGCAGAACGCGAGACGCTGCCTGCAGATCTGCGACCGTGGCTACGTGCTCGACCAGGGCCGCGACGCCTACACCGGCACCGGCCGCGAGCTGGCCAACGACCCGAAGGTCATCGAGCTCTACCTCGGCACTCTGGCCGAGGACGTCCAGTCGGAGCGCGAAGGGCTCGTCACCGGCGAGTGAGCTGTTCCGGCTCGGGAGCCACCTGCTTGCGTTCCAGCCGGCGTACGTCGCCGGAGGTGAGGGCCAGCAGCACGCTGCCGATGATCACTGCGCCCACGACCGCGAGCCAGGTCCGGTAGCCGACCAGGATCGCGATCGGGCCGGTCAGCACCAGACCCACCGGGCGCGCGATGAACGAGCCGATCATGTCGAAGGAGTAGACCCGGGCCAGCTTGTCCGGCTCGACCTGCTCCTGGATCGACAGGTCCCAGCCGACGCTGAAGATCTCCAGGCCGAAGCCGTGCAGCCAGGCACCCACCAGGACGACGGCCAGCGAGTCCGACCAGGCCATGGCGAACGGGAACGCCGCGGTCAGCGCGAGGAAGCAGGTGCCGACGAACAGCGCGTGCCGGGGCCGCCAGCGCAGCGTGACCAGGCCGCCGACGACGAAGCCCACCATCATCGCGGCGAGCGCCCACCCCCACGCCGGGCGGCCCAGCGAGTCGCTGACGACGATGGGGCCCAGCACGCTCTGCGCTCCGCCGTAGAAGAGGTGGTAGAGCAGCGCCTGGAGGATGAGCAGCCACAGCCAGGTGTGCCGCATCACCTCGCGGAACCCGGCGCCGACGTCGCGCCAGAGCCCCTGGGGTGCGGGCGCGGTCAGCGGGGGAACCGACAGGCGGGTGAAGCACCATGCCGCGACCGCGAAGGTGAGGGCGTCGAAAGCCAGCGCCCAGCCGCTGCCCACGATGACGACCAGCAGACCGGCGACGCCGTTGCCGATGATCAGGGCGATGTTCTGGCTGATCCGTCGCCACGCGATCGCCTGCTGCAGCAGGGGAGCGGGGACGGTCTGCGGGGTGATCGCCGACGAGCTCGGACCCCCCAGGGCGCCGAGTGAGCCGTTGACCATCCCCAGTCCCGCGAGCAGCGGGATGCTCGACCAGCCGCCGATCAGCGAGAGTGCCACCAGCCCCTGCACCAGGGCCGCCGCGGCCGCGCAGCCCTGGAGCATCACGGTGCGGGGCAGCCGGTCGCCCAGCACGCCCCCGAAGAGCACAGCGGCCACGTCCGCCAGTGCGTAGAGCCCGACCACGATGCCGAGGTCGGTCGCGTCCCCGCCGAGGTCGAGCACGGCGAAGGCCAGTGCGACCGGCGCGATACCGCTGCCGAGGAGGTTGATCGTGTTGCCGGCGACCAGCCAGCGGAACGGCCCGTGATGAAGTGGGTGGTCGGATGAGGTACGCCCCATGGACCCGAGATTATTCGCTAGCGAAATATTCGTCAACGAAATATTCGCTAGTATGCCGGGGTGACCAAGGACGAGGCCGACCTGCGCGTGGAGCGTTGGCGCGACCACTGGGTGCTCGACAAGGGGTTCGACGACGGCATCGAGGCGATGACCGTCCGGATCGCAAGGATCAGCAACTTCTTCCGAGACACCACCAAGTCCGCGGTGGCCCGGGTCGGCCTGCAGAAGTTCGAGTACGACACGCTGCACGCGCTGATGATCCGAGAGACCCCGGGCCGAGCCTCGCCCGGCGAGCTCGCCCAAGAGATGGGTGTCTCGAACGCCGGCGTCAGCGGCCGGCTGGAGAGCATGGGAAAGAAGGGCTGGCTCAAACGGTTGCCCGGCCTCGACGACCGTCGCCGGGTCGAGGTCGAGGCGACCCGCGAGGGCCTGCGGATCTGGCGCGAGGCGATGTCCTTGCGCGGCTCCGCTGAGAACGACGTCGCGCAGGTGCTCACTCCACGGGAGCTGGCCACCCTCAACCGGCTGCTCAAGAAGATGACGACGTACATCGAGCAGGCGAAATCTGCCCGAGTAGGTGGCCGGTGTGGTGCCCGCGTGCGTAGCCGATCGCGTCTCGCCGTCAAGGATCGCGCTTCGCGCGCCCGCTGCGCGGCGGCCTTCGGCCGTCCTTGACTGCGGGCCTCTCGCGATCGGCTTGGCGGCGCACAACGGCGGCGGGCTTCGCCGCGCCGCCGCCGATGCGCGGGCACTACCCAAGCCGCCCGGCCCCAGGCGGCGGTGAGCTAGGGCCCATTTCGATGCCCGGAACGGGCCCAGGCTCACCGCCCAAAGTCCGCGGCTCGGTTAGGTCATACGAATCGTGGACCCGTCTGCTCCATCCGTATGACCTAAACCGGGTGTCGGTCGGCTACGCGCGCGGCCGCCCTGGCCAATCGACCAAGACAAGCGAAAGGGCCCCGGACCTTGCGGTCCGGGGCCCTTCCTCAGAACAGAACCCTATGGGTCGGTCGACTACTGCTTGGAACCCTCGACTGTGCCGCTCAGGACGTTCTTGTTGTTGGCGTCGAACTGGTAGATCCCGACGAACGCCGAGGACGGGTCGTTCTCGTCGTCGATGGGACCGATGCCAGAAGGACCGGCGTAGCGGATCTCGCTGCCACCCTCGATGAGTGCCAGGCAGTCGGCGAAGGTGGTGCACTCCTCACCGTCGGTGGCACCCGAGACGGCGGCGAAGTTCTTCTGCACCGTCTCGGAGTCGTTCGCGCCGCCCTTGGCAGCGGCGAGCACAGCCAGGATGGTGGCGTCGTACGACTCGGCACCGTAGGCGAAGTCCGTCAGCGCCTCACCGTTGGCCGCCTGGTACCAAGCGACCAGCCGGTCCTTGAAGCCCTGGTCGGGGTCCGCACCCGGGATCGTGCCCTGAGCGCCCTCAAGGGTGCCGGGCTCGAAGTCCTTGGTGTAGTCCGCGGTGTTGCCGTCGGAGTAGTAGGTCTTCGTCATGTCGAAGCCCGAAGCAGCGAGCTCCGGAACGATCGACTTGGTCTCGTCGAAGGCCAGCACCACGATGGCGTCAGGGTTGGCGGCGGTCACTGCCTGAACCTCGGCAGAGAACGTCGTCTGGCCGGCCGGGAACTCGTCACCGTCGCCCTTGCAGCCGTAGACGCAGCTACCACCAGCAGCCACAACGGTGTCTTCGACCGCGTTGCGCAGACCGGTGCCGTAGGTGTCGTTGAAGACCAGGAAGCCGATGTTGGTGTAGCCGTCCTGGCTGATCAGCGTGCCCAGCGCGTTGCCCTGCACACCGTCCGGCGGAGCGGTGCGGAAGTAGAACGGCGAGTAGCCGGACAGGTCGACCGCGGTGTTGGCCGGCGAGACCTCGGTGATCTTGTTGTCGGCGAAGGTGTCGACGACGTTCAGCGAGACGCTGGACGACGCGGCACCGATGACGACCGACGGCTGGCCCGCGACGAGGGTCCCGGCCGAAGCGGTCGAGATCGACAGGTCGGTCGAGTCGCCGGAGTCGAGGACCTCGTGGCAGGCCTTGACGCCGTTGACGCCGCCCGCCGCGTTGATGTCGGAGACGGGAGGCGACAGCTGCGACCTCGGGGTGCCCGAGGCGGAAGGTTGCCGGTCGGCGGCAAGATGCCACCGACCTCGAACGGCCCTGTCTGCGCTGGTCGCTGCGGACGGCGCTTGTCGTCGGTGAGCGCCGGCTCGCGGGGCGCGGACTCCGACGCCGACTCGGTGGGCTCGGCGCCTGGCCGCGGCTCGTCCGCTGGCGCTCGTAGTCGCCGTCATCGCCGCAGGCGACCAGGGAGAGACCCAGGCACAAGCCCACGGCGACCGTACCCGTCATGCGCTTGAACCGCCGGGTGGCGATGGTGGATCGATTCACGTGGTGAACCTTTCTTCTAGTGAGTGCACTTCAGCGCGGCCCTAAGCCCCGGATCGTCGGGCCCGGCACGGCCACCGTAATGTCGCCAGCGGCGGCCGCGCTTCCGGGAACCCTCTCGTTAGCGAACCGTTACGTCAATCCGCCACACGGGTCAGGGCATGGTGTATTCGGGCTAGGTAGGGACTATGCCACGGTATGTCAGCCGTGTACAGCGGGAGCCACCGCGACGAGCACCGGGGCCACGAGCAGGGCCGGGAGCAGGTCTGCGACCGGGATCTCGCGGATCCGCAGCAGCCGGAGGGCCACGCCGAACAGCAGCAGGCCGCCGGCCGCGGTGATGGCCGCAAGGTGCGCGTCCGGCAGGACGTCGCCGAGTGCGACCCCGACCAGGGTGAGGCCGCCCTGGATCACCACGATCGTGACCGCGCTGGCCGCCACCCCCCAGCCGAACGACGCCGCGAAGGCGACCGCCGCGAACCCGTCGAGGACCGACTTGAGCAGGATCTGGTCGGGTCCGTTGCCGAGTCCGTCGTTGAGTGACCCGAGGATCGTCAGCGGCCCGGTGCAGAAGACCAGCGAGGCGATGACGAATCCCTCGATGAAGCGCTGTCGTTCCGCCGAGCCCGTCTCGCCGGCCAGCCGGCGCTGCAGCCAGCCGCCGAAGCCCTCGACCCGTTGCTCGAGCCGGAGCAGCGAGCCGACGATCCCGCCGACCAGCAGGGCCCCGAGCACGATCAGCATCGGTGCGCTGTCACCCACCTCGTCGGACAGGTAGGGCGACAGCACCTCCATCGCGGCCGTGGCGGCGATCAACAACGTGACCAGTCCGAGGGCGTCGGTGACCAGGTCTCTGGTCCGTACCGGTAGGCGGTTTCCGAGCAGTACGCCGACCAGCGCACCGGCGAGGACGGTACTGACATTGACGAGCGAGGCGAGACCCGGTAACAAGAGAGGCTCCTGTGGTGAAGAATGGCGAGCACAGTCTCGCGCATGGGGTTCGCGCGCTGCTCGAAGACAGGGGTACGACCGATGAGCCGGCAACCGGTGTCGATGCGTGAAGCGACGAACGGCGACGTGCCGTTCCTCGTCGAGCCTGGGGCGAGGTGCTGCGCAAGGCCGACCGCCAGGAACAGGTCCAGGACCTCGAGCTGATCGTCAAGGAGGCAGCTGCCTCGGCCGAGCGCCGGCTCCTGATCGCCCAGTACGACGGCGAGCTGGCCGGTGCCGTGCTGCTCCGGGTGGCGCCGATGACCCCGCTCAACCTCGAGCCGACCGTGCAGGCGCTGGCGCCGTACGTCACGCCGAGCTTCCGCGGCAAGGGGATCGGCAGCGCGCTGATGGAGGCCGCGGTGCTGTGGGCCGAGGACCTCGGCATCGCCCACATCACCACGGCTGCGGCCTCCGGCTCGCGCACCGGCAACCGGTTCATGGCCCGGCTCTCGCTCGGTCCTCAGGCGGTGCTCCGGGGAGGCTCCACCACGCACACGGTGCCGGGCCGGGCACCACGCCTCAACCGGCCAACCAACGTGCCGACCGAGCCAACCCTCGCCGGCACCGGCTGCTGGCCGCGCGGCGCCAAGCGGAGCCGGCGTTCGACCGAGGACACCAACCCGGCCTGAGGGGACCGGGGACTGTCCCCGGTCACTACTAGGGTGAGGCCGTGCCCGCCAAGCTGCTGCTGCTGGACGGCCACTCGCTGGCCTATCGCGCGTTCTTCGCCCTGCCGGTGGAGAACTTCTCGACGACGACCGGCCAGCACACCAACGCGGTCTTCGGCTTCACCTCGATGCTGATCAACGTGCTGCGCGACGAGCAGCCCACCCACATCGGCGTCGCCTTCGATGTCTCCCGACAGACCTTCCGGCTCGAGCAGTACGCCGAATACAAGGCCGGCCGCAGCAAGACGCCGACCGAGTTCTCCGGCCAGCTGCCGCTCATCGAGGAAGTGCTGGACGCGATGCGCATCCCCTTCATCAAGAAGGAGGGCTCAAGAGGCCGACGACATCATCGCGACGCTGGTCACCCAGGCGCTGGCCGACGACTTCGAGGTGCTGATCCTCACCGGTGACCGCGACTCGATCCAACTGGTCACTGACCGGTCCACGGTGCTCTACCCGATGCGCGGCGTCTACGACCTGGCGCGGATGACTCCGGCCTACGTCCAGGATCGCTACGGGATGCCTCCCGAGCGCTACCCCGAGCTCGCCGCGCTGGTCGGCGAGACCTCCGACAACCTGCCGGGCGTGCCTGGGGTTGGCCAGGGCTACGCGGCGAAGTGGCTCAACCTCTACGACGGCCTCGACAACGTCATCACCCACGCCGACGAGATCACCGGCAAGAAGGGCGAGGCGCTCCGCGAGCACCTCGGCGACGTGATCCGCAACCGACGGCTCAACGCCCTGGTGACCGACCTCGACCTCGACAAGGTTCCGAGCGACCTCGAGTGGCCCACCTGGGACCGGCAGGCGGTGCACACGCTGTTCGACGGTCTGGAGTTCCAGGTCCTGCGCACCCGGCTGATCGAGGCGCTGCCCTCCGAGGAGGAGGCGGCCATCGACGACTCCGGGTTCGACGTGACGATGCGGGTGCTCGAGACCGGAGAGCTGCCGGGCTGGCTGTCCGAGCACGCGTCCGGTGCCGCCCGGGTCGGCATCCACCCGGTCGGCCAGTGGCGTGCCGGCACCGGCGATCTGCTCGCGCTCGCGTTCGCGACCGAGGACGGCGCCGCCTACGTCAGCACCGACCGGCTCGACGTGGCCGACGAGGAGGCGTTGGCCGAGTGGCTCAAGGACGCGTCGAAGCCCAAGGTGCTCCACGACGCCAAGGGACCGATGCTCGCCTTCGCCGCACGGGGGATGCCGTTGGCCGGCCTGGAGCGCGACACCGCGCTGTCGGCCTACCTCGCCCGGCCCGACCAGCGCTCCTACGACCTCGCCGATCTGACCGTTCGCTACCTCAAGCGCGAGCTGCGCCAGGGCCCGGCCGACGACGGCCAGCTCAGCCTCGAGGGACTGGACACCGCCAGCGGCCCCGGCCCCGGTGAGACCGAGATGCTCCATGCGCGCGCGGTGCTCGACCTGGCGGCCGCGCTCGACGAGGAGCTCGAGGAGCGCGGCGGCACGCGGCTGCTCACCGAGATCGAGCTGCCCCTGGTCGACCTGCTCGCCCAGATGGAGCGCACCGGCATCGCCGTCGACGGCGACCACCTCGGCTCGCTTGAGGACCACTTCGCCGCCGAGGTCAAGCTGGCCGCGGAGGAGGCGTTCGCGGTCATCGGCAAGGAGATCAACCTCGGCTCGCCCAAGCAGCTGCAGGTGGTGCTCTTCGACGAGCTGCAGATGCCGAAGACCAAGCGCACCAAGACCGGCTACACCACCGAC
>CAVXYB010000008.1:0-79025 GCA_963765915.1 uncultured Actinomycetota bacterium
GGGCTAGCGTCTCACATCACGAGATTCGTGTTTGTGGACAGCTGTATCGAGGGCTGAGACTGCTTGACATGATCTCCGCTGCGACGCATGCGCACCTCGTGGTTCGACGCCACGTGGACTACATGCGCACGCGCAGCATGTTGTGTCGGACTCGCTGACCGTTCCTGCTTGACACGCAGCTCGCGCCCACCGTTGCGCGCGGCACCCCAGCGAAGGACTCCAGCCGAGAATGTCCGATCTCCGCTTCTCCGCCCGTCGGGCGGCCCACACCGAGATCCCGCGCCCCAAGCGCGGTGAGGGCCAGTGGGCGCTCGGCTACACCGAGCCGCTGAACAAGAACGAGCAGTCCAAGAAGGACGACGACCCGCTCAACGTCCGCGACCGGATCCTGCACATCTACAGCAAGCGCGGCTTCCACTCGATCGACCCGGCCGACCTGCGCGGCCGGTTCCGGTGGATGGGCTCTACACCCAGCGCGCACCCGGCTTCGACGGCGGCAAGACCGCGATGCTCGAGGAGGAGGAGCTCGACGACGAGTTCTTCATGATGCGGGTCCGCTCCGACGGCCGGCTGCTGCCCGCCGCCACGGTGCGCGCGCTCGGCGAGATCGGCCAGGACTTCGCGCGGGACACCGCCGACGTGACCGACCGGGAGAACATCCAGTTCCACTGGATCCGGATCGAGGACGTCCCGGCCATCTGGCAGAAGCTCGACGACGCCGGCCTGGACAGCACCGAGGCGTGCGGCGACTCGCCGCGACCGTTCCTCGGCTCGCCGGTGGCCGGCGTCGCCAAGGACGAGATCATCGACGGCTCCGAGGCGCTGGCAGAGATCAAGCGCCGCGCGATCGGCAACCCGGAGTACTCGAACCTGCCGCGCAAGTACAAGACCGCGCTCACCGGCCACCCCAGCCACGACGTCTCGCCGGAGACCAACGACATCTCCTTCGTCGGCACCGTGCACCCGGTGCACGGCCCGGGCTTCGACGTCTGGGTCGGCGGAGGACTGTCCACCAACCCGATGCTGGCCCAGAAGCTCGGCGTCTGGATCCCGGTCGACGACGTGCCGGACATCTGGGAGGGCGTCACCTCGATCTTCCGCGACTACGGCTACCGGCGGCTGCGCTCCCGGGCCCGGCTCAAGTTCCTGGTCGCCGACTGGGGCGTCGAGAAGTTCCGCGAGGTGCTCGAGAAGGAGTACCTCGGCCGCGAGCTGGTCAGCTGTGACTCCCCGCCCTCCCCCACCGGCCACCGCGACCACGTCGGCGTCCACGAGCAGAAGGACGGCCGGTTCTACCTCGGCCTGGCCCCCGTCGCCGGCCGCATCGCGGGCACGAGCCTGGTGCAGTTGGCCGACCTCATGGAGCAGTACGGCGTCGCAGGCGCCCGCCTGACGCCGTACCAGAAGATCGTGCTGGTCGGCGTGGACGGCGACCAGGTGGAGCCGCTGGTGGCCGCCCTCGACCAGATCGGACTGCCGGCCCGCCCGTCGGGCTGGCGCCAGAACACCATGGCCTGCACGGGCATCGAGTTCTGCAAGCTCGCGATCGTCGAGACGAAGGCCCGCGCCCGCGACCTCGTCACCGAGCTCGAGCGCCGGTTCCCCGACCTCGACGTACCGATCACCGTCAACGTGAACGGCTGCCCCAACGCCTGCGCCCGCACCCAGGTCGCCGACATCGGCCTGAAGGGGCAGCTGGTGATGCACGAGGGCGAGCAGGTCGACGGGTTCCAGGTGCACCTGGGCGGTGCGACCGGGTTGCAGGCCAACTTCGGCCGCAAGCTGCGGGCGCACAAGGTGACCAGCGACGGGCTCGACGACTACGTGACCGTCGTGGTCACCAACTTCCTGGCCGACCGCGAGGGCGACGAGTCGTTCGCGACGTGGGTGGCGCGCGCCGACGAGGACCTGCTGCGCGGCGAGAAGACGCTGGAAGCGGCGCCGGCATGAGCGAGCGCGCCTTCCCCCAACACTGCCCCTACTGCGGTGAGCAGGATCTCTGGCCGCACGACGAGACGCACGGGTCGTGGGAATGCCGGGGGTGCCTGCGCGCCTTCTCCCTGAAGATGCTCGGCCTCGTGAGACCGGGCGCATCCACGCCGGGGAGTGCCGAGTCATGACCGCTGCGACCACCCGGACCGCCCACGCCTCGCGCGGCATCGAGACCGAGGGCCGTTCCCCGGAGGAGCTGCGCGAGCTGGTCTCGCACTGGGGCGCCGAGCTCGAGCTGGCCCCGGCCCAGGACATCATCGAGTGGGCGGCCGCGACGTTCGGCAAGCGGTTCTGCATCACCTCGTCGATGGGCGACGCGGTGCTCGCCGATCTCGCCTCCAAGGCCGTCCCGGGCATCGACGTGGTCTTCCTCGACACCGGCTACCACTTCATCGAGACGATCGGCACCCGCGACGCGGTCGCCTCGACACTGGACATCAACCTGCTCACGATCACGCCCGTGCAGAGCGTGGCCGAGCAGGACGCGGCGTACGGCAAGGACCTCTTCAAGACCGACCCCGACCTGTGCTGCAAGCTGCGCAAGGTGCAGCCGCTGAGCGAGGCGCTCGCGGACTACGACGCCTGGGCCACCGGGCTGCGCCGGGCCGAGACCCACAACCGGGTGATCGCACCGGTCGTCGGCTGGGACGCCAAGAAGGGCAAGGTCAAGGTCTCCCCGCTCGCGCGATGGAGCGACGAGCAGGTGGAGCGCTACATCGCCGACAACGGGGTGCTGGTCAACCCGTTGGTCTACGACGGCTACCCGTCGATCGGCTGCGCTCCATGCACCCGCCGAGTGGCTCCGGGCGAGGACGCCCGCAGCGGCCGGTGGGCCGGCACCAACAAGACCGAGTGCGGCATTCACTCATGAGCACTCGGATGCACAACCCTGAAGGGAGGCCGTGATGGCCGCTCCTGCCCTGATCGCCCTGGCGCACGGAAGCCGGGACCGCCGCTCCGCCGCAACGGTGAAGGCCCTCATCGACGAGGTCCGCACGCTGCGACCCGACCTGCGGGTCGAGCCCGCTTTCCTCGACCTCTCCAAGCCCTCGTTCCACACGGTGGTGGACCGGCTGGTGAAGGCCGGGCACGACGAGATCGTCGTCGTACCCCTCCTGCTGACGCGGGCCTACCACGCGCGCGTCGACGTCCCGAGCGCGATCGCCGAGGCGATGGCCCGGCACCCGCAGCTGCAGATCCAGGCCAGCGAGATCCTGGGCCTCGAGGCGTCGTTCCTCGAGGTGCTCGACCTCCGGCTCCGCGAGGCGCTCAAGCTCGCCCGGATCCGCGAGCTCGACGCACTGGTGCTGGCCGCCGCGGGCTCCAGCGACCCGCTGGCCAACCAGGCCGTGGCCCGGCTGGCCCGGCTCTGGGGCGCGCACCACAGGCTGCCGGTCACCGCGGCGTACGCCTCCAGCGCGCCGCCGGCCACCGGCGAGGCGGTCCGCGCGTTCCGCGCCGAGGGCCGCCGGCACATCGCGGTCGCCTCGCTGTTCCTGGCCCCGGGCTTCCTGCCCGACCGGGCCGCCGAGCTGGCCCTCGAGGCCGGTGCCGTCGCCGTCTCCGAGCCGCTGGGCGCCCACCCCAACCTGGCCCGCACGATCCTGGCCCGCTACGCCGTCGGCGCGGTCGAGCTGGTCCCTGTCTAGCGCCGAGTCGGGGCTACTGCGCATCAGTAACCCCGACTCGGCGGGTGTCAGCGGTCCAGCCAGGCCAGCACAGCGGCAACCCGGCGTTCGACGGTCGGTTCGCCGACGTCGAGCTTGGTGAAGATCGCCGAGACGTGCTTCTCGACCGAGGACAGCGACAGGTGCAGCCGCTCACCGATCGTCCGGTTGGTGAGGCCTTCGGCCATCAGCGCGAGTACATCGCGCTCGCGGTCGCTCAGCTCGTCAAGCGGCCGACGCCCAGCCCGGCCGACCAGGAGGTCGACGACGGCGCGATCGAGCACTGACTCGCCCCGCGCCGTACGTCGGAGAGCGTCGACCACCTCGTCTCGACGCCCGATCCGCTCCTTGAGCAGGTAGCCGAGCCCGGCCGAGCCCTCGGCGAACAGCTCTCGCGCGTAGCCCTCCTGGAGGTGCTGACTGAGTACGACGACACCGGTGTCCGGGTGCTCGCGGCGGATCCTCAGTGCCGCCCGGATGCCGTCGGTGCCGTGGTCAGGGGGCATCCGGATGTCGGTGAGGACGGCATCCGGGCGGTGCTCGGCCACCGCCGCCAGGAGTCGATCGGCGTCTGCGACGGCCTCGACCACGACGACGTCCGGCGCGGAGGCCAGCAACCCGGCCAGCCCCTCCCGGACCAGGTAGTGGTCCTCGGCGAGGACGACCCGCAACGGGTCACCCACGACCGGCCCCGGGAATCGTCGCGGCCAGCCGAGTGCCGCCGGAGCCGGAGTCGATCACGACAGAGCCACCGACGGCCTCGACGCGGTCGCAGATGCCGCGGATGCCGGAGCCGGCCGGGTCCGCACCCCCTGAGCCGTCGTCCTCGACCTCGATGCGCAGCCCGTCCGGGGCCACGGCCATGCGGACCGCGACAGCTTCGGCCTCTGCGTGCTTGAGGATGTTCGCGAGCGCCTCGGTGACGAAGAAGAGCGCCGCGCTCTCCACTTCCGGGTCCAGCCGGGCGTCAGGCTCGCTGAGCTCGACCCGCACCGGCACCGGCAGCCGTTCCGCGACCTCACGTATCGCGGCGGCCAGGCCGAGGTCGTCGAGCATCGGGGGTCGGACGCCCTGGGAGACCTGACGGACGGTCGAGTAGGCACCGCTGGCGAGGTCGGCCACCCGGTCCAGCGCCGCTTCGCGGTCCCCGGGGTCGGTGCTGGCCCGGGCGAGCTCGGCATGGGCGATCAGGGCGAGCAGCTGCTGCTGCGCGCCGTCGTGCAGGTCGCGCTCGATCCGGCGGCGTTCCTCGTCGGTCGCAGCAGCGAGCCGGCGGCGGACTCCTCCAGCTCGGCCACCCGCAGCTCCAGGTCGGCGCCGAGCCGGGTGGTCTGATCGGTGAGCGTGACCAGCTGCCGGCGGACGGGACCGAACGCGACCGTCAGCGGCACCACCGGGGCGGCGACCAGGAAGACCGCGTCACCCACGCCCGGATAGGTGCTACCCAGCGCGACACCGAGCACCGCCAACAGGCTGACCGCCCCCACCCCGGCCACCGGCCACCACATGCTGCGGCGGGTCTCGCCGCTGGCCCGGTGCAGGCGCACGGCGAAGACGACGAGCGCTGAGAGCGGCAGGACGAGCAGCGGCAGCACCACAACGGAGGCGATTTCGGAGGGCAAGAGGTGGACCAGCGGGCCGAGCTCGCGGTCCGAGGCCACCACGGTCGGCGTCGGACCAGAAACCGCAGCCAGGAGCGGGCACGCAACCGCGGCCGCAGCTCCGATCCGGACCGCTACCCCCGGCGCCCCGCCCTGCGGGAACACCGTCGCGATCCACAGCAGTGCCACGAAGCCGCCCATGAAGAGCACCAGCGAGGCCAAGTGAGCCCAGTCCGCCGTCGTGCCCGACGAGTCCAGCGCGATCGCCGAGCAGCCGAACGCGGCCAGGTGACCACCACCCACGCCGAGGAGCCCCACCGCGATGCTGGGCGGCGTGCCTAGCCGTACGCCGAGCGCGCCGGCCAGCACGAAGCAGGTCGGCACCAGCAGCAACTCGAACAGGTCGTGGGACATCGAGCCCATTGTGGAACGCGAACCGCCCCGTGACCTGCAGCAGACCGCACGAATCGTTGCGGCGCGCACCGTGTCGGCGGGCCGGGTCCGGTTCGTAGCGTCCTCCGCACCACTCACCCTTTGGAGGTTCCGATGTCCCGCTCCGCCCGTGTCGGTCAGGCCGTGCTCGTCCTGTTCGGCGTCCTGTGCACCGTGATCGCCCTGTCGGTCTTCTTCGTCCCCGACCCCTTCGAGCCCGACGCCCAGGCGCTGATCGGGACCTTCGGAGCCGGCATGGGACTTCTCGTGCTGGTGCTCGCCACCGCGGGTCTTGCTTCGGGCCAGCGCTGGCCGTGGCTGGCGCTGTGGCTGCTCCCCGTCTTCTTCCTCAGCCATGTCGCCCTCATCGGCACGCTGTTGCCCGACGGCGTGTTCACCGTCATCGCCGTTGCGGCGCTGCTGGCCACCCGCCCGGACGCGCCGACTCGGCGCTCCACACGCGTCCCGATGAGCCGGGTCGGCGTCTAGCCGACGAGCTGGTGGAGCAGACGCTCCAGCTCGCGGGCCGGGTCCGCGGTGACGCCGCCGTGGACCGGGCCGGGCTGGAGCACCGTCGAACGCGGGGCCTTGAGGAACCCGAAGCGGGTGCCGATCGGCTGTTCGGCCGCGGCTCCCCCGCGCTCGTCCCCGGCACACACGCCGTCGACGAACGCCAGGGCTTCACACACCTGCTGTACGTCGACGCGCGGGTCGAGAGACTGCAACCGGTCGGCGTCGACGTGCCAGACGGCGTCGAGGTAGTCGGCCGCCTCGCAGTAGAGCACCACGCCGACGTTGACGAACTCCTCCCGGTCGACGCGCGGCACGCAGCGGAGCACGACGTACTGGTAGGAGTTCACGCCGCCCCCGCCCCTGCTGACGGCAGCCACTGACGAGTCGCGAGCCGGGCGGTGAGGAAGGCGACGTACGCCGCACGGAGCGCCTCGGGGTCCTCGGCGCCGGGGACCGGCTCCAGCCACTCGTCGGGTACGTCGGCCAGCACCTCGGCGAACACGTCCGGGCCGAGCAGCCCGCGCAGCTCGTCGTCGACCTGCGGCAGCTCGGCCGCGCGGTCCTTGAACACGTGGTCGTCCGGGCTCCACGGCTGGGCGGCGAACCGCTCGGGATCGCCCAGCCCCGCGGACCAGCCGTGGTGGAAGTAGAGGCTCGCCCCGTGGTCGATCACCCAGAGGTTGTCGTGCCACAGCAACAGGTTGGGGTTGCGCCAGGACCGGTCCACGTTGGCGCAGAACGCGTCGAGCCACAGCACCCGCACCGGGTCGGTGCTGCCGGTGGGCGCGGTGCCGTCGAAGCCGAAGGAGCCGGGCAGGAAGTCGACGCCGAGGTTGAGCCCCGCGCTGGCCTTCAGCAGGTCCTGGACCTCCTCGTCGGCCTCGTAGCGGGCGATCTCGGGGTCGAGCTCCAGCCCGACCAGCCGGGGGGTGTGCAGCCCGGTCCGCTGGGCCAGGCCCGCGACGACCACCTCGGCGACCAGGACCCGGGTGCCCTGACCGGCGCCGCGGAACTTGCAGACGTAGGTGCCGAGGTCGTCGGCCTCGACGATCCCCGGCAGGCTGCCACCCTCGCGGAGCGGCGTGACGTAACGGGTGACGGCGACGGTGGGGATCACGGCGCGTTCACTCGACCGGCACCTCCGACTGCAGCCGCTGCTTCTGCTCCTCGACGTCGAAGTTGGCGACCGGCCACTGCGGGTTCAGGTTCGTCAGCGTCTGGTGGAGCAGCTGACCGATGGCCAGGTTGCGGTACCACTTCTTGTCGCTCGGTACGACGTACCAGGGCGCCACCTCGGTGTTGGTGCGCTCCAGCGCGATCTCGTAGGCCTCCCGGTAGTCCGGCCAGTGCGCCCGCTCGTCGATGTCGTTCGGGTTGAACTTCCAGTGCTTGGTCGGGTCCTCCAGCCGGGCCAGCAGCCGTTCCTTCTGGGTCTCCGCGGAGATGTGCAGCATGCACTTGATGACCGTGATGCCGGAGCCGACCAGCTCGGCCTCGAACTCGTTGATCGCCCCGTAGCGGCGCTCGATCTCGTCGGGTGGTGCCAGCCCGTGCACTCGGACGATCAGCACGTCCTCGTAGTGGCTGCGGTCGAAGACACCGATGCGTCCCTTGGTGGGCAGCGCCTTCCGGATCCGCCAGAGGAAGTCGTGCGCGAGCTCCTCCTTGGTCGGCCCTTTGAATGACGTGATCTGGAGCCCCTGCGGGTCCACCAGCCCGACGGTGTGCCGCAGCGTGCCGCCTTTGCCGGAGGTGTCCATCCCCTGCAGCACGAGGAGCACCGACCGGCCGGGCCCCACTCGCGCTGCGCCCTCGGCGAACAGCCGCTCCTGGCGGTCGGAGAGCTCGTCGCCGAGCGCGAGCAGTGCCGCCTTCCCATCGTCCTTGTCGCCGTCGAAGCCAGGTGTCGCGCCGCTGTCGATCGTGGTGAGGTCGACCGGCCCGGGCGGGAGCCGGAGGCCGGAGGCGTTGAGGACGCTCGTCATGGCGCTCAACCTATGATGCTCAGCCGACTACTTGGCGAACGTCGAGGCTGCACCCGACCACGGTCCTGATCGTTCCGTCCTGCTGCGGCTCGTCGAACCAGAGCCCCTCGGTGAACCCCGCCTTGGCCAGCACCCGCAGCGACGCGGCGTTGCGATGGTCGGGCGCGGCGAAGAACGTCGCCGCCTCCGGGAAGCGGGCGCGGGCCCGCAGCATCCAGGTCCACAGGACGCGTGGCCCGAGACCCCGCCCGCGCCACTGGTCGGCGCCGATCGCGTAGTCGATCCCGATCGCGTCGGGGTCCGGGCCGAGCAGCGCGTAGTCGGGGTAGTCGCCGATCCGGTAGTCCTGGACGAAGCCGACCGATCGCCCGTTCACCTCGATCACCCACATTCGGGTGGGACTCATGCCGTCCACGCGCTCCGCGTACTTCGCGACCGTCTGCTCGCGATCCAGGACCTCCGCGGTCGACCACCAGCGGCGTACGGCTTCGCTGCACCGCCAGTCCACGACGTCGTCGAGGTCGGCCCGGGTCATCGCCCGGATCGCGATCCGGGTGTCGTGGTCGACGACGAACTGCTTGGGCTCCCCGGACAGGTCGAGCGGCTCGGGCTCGGCGTGCATGCTCGCGCAGGTGCGGCGGGCGGCAGCTGCCCACGACTCCCCCGGTCGCAGCACACCGCTGAGCTCGCGCCCGCGGTCATGCACGACCACGTGGGTCAAGACCCAGCCTGTGGCTCAGCCGTCACCCGGGCATTCTCGCCCAGCCTGGGCCAGCTCGTCACGGACGACCGCGAACGCGAGCCCGGAGGAGTAGCCCCTGCGGGCCAGCATCCCGACCAGTCGGCGGGTGGCAGTGGTGTCGTCGAACCGGGACAGCGTTCGCAGCTTGCGGCGGACCAGGACCCGGGCCGACTCCTCCTCGTCGGCGGGGTCGAGCTCGCCGAGCGCCTCGCGCGCGGTCTCGTCGTCGATGCCCTTGCGACGCAGTTCCTGGGCCAGAGCCCGGGCGGCCAGCCCCTTGCCGCCACCGTCTGCCGAGTGGCGCTGGCTGACCCAGCTGCGGGCGAACGCGCCGTCGTCGACCAGCCCGACCTCCTCGAACCGGTCGAGCAGCCGGGTCGCGATCTCGTCGGGCACCAGCTTGGCGGCCAGCTTGTCGCTCAGCTCCTTGCGGGTGCGGGCCCGCCCGGCCAGCTGGTCGAGCAGGATCGTCCGGGCCACCGACTCGGGGTCGGCGTCGGGCCCGTCGGCCTCGGGGTCTGGAGGGAGGTCGGGAGGGGGTTCGCGCAGCCAGGCGCGAACCCCCGTCTCGACTCCACCGGTCCAGGCGTCGGTCGACCCCGAGGTCGACCCGGGCGCCCGGCCGGACGTCATTGCGCCCTCCTCAGCCACCGGCCCGCTCAGAAGGCATCGACGCCGATCGGCTCGGCCGGCGGCACCGCAGGCGCCTCGGTCACCACCGTCGGCCCGACACCGAGCTTCTCGAGGATCTTCTTCTCGATCTCGTTGGCCAGGTCGGGGTTGTCGGTGAGGAAGCCGCGCGAGTTTTCCTTGCCCTGGCCGAGCTGGTCGCCCTCGTAGGTGTACCAGGCACCGGCCTTGCGGATGATCCCCGCCTCGACGCCGACGTCGATCAGGCCACCCTCGCGGCTGATCCCCTTGCCGTACATGATGTCGAACTCGGCCTGCTTGAACGGCGGGGCCACCTTGTTCTTCACGACCTTGACCCGGGTCCGGTTGCCGACCATGTCGGTGCCGTCCTTGAGGGTCTCGATGCGGCGTACGTCGAGGCGGACCGAGGAGTAGAACTTCAGCGCCCGGCCACCGGAGGTAGTTTCCGGTGACCCGAACATGACGCCGATTTTTTCGCGCAGCTGGTTGATGAAGATCATCGTGGTGCCGGAGTTGTTGAGGGCACCGGTCATCTTGCGCAGGGCCTGGCTCATCAGGCGGGCCTGGAGGCCGACGTGGCTGTCGCCCATCTCGCCCTCGATCTCGGCACGGGGCACCAGCGCGGCGACCGAGTCGATGACGATCAGGTCGAGGGCACCGGAGCGGATCAGCATGTCGGCGATCTCGAGCGCCTGCTCACCGGAGTCGGGCTGGGAGACCAGCAGCGCGTCGGTGTCGACGCCGAGGGCCTTGGCGTAGTCGGGGTCGAGCGCGTGCTCGGCGTCGATGAAGGCCACGATGCCGCCGGACCGCTGGGCGTTGGCCACCGCGTGCAGGGCCACGGTAGTTTTTCCGCTCGACTCGGGACCGTAAATCTCCACGACCCGGCCGCGTGGGAAGCCACCGATGCCGAGGGCGATGTCGAGCGAGATCGCGCCGGTGGGGATCACCTCGAGGGCGGCCCGGGACTCCTCGCCCAGCCGCATCACCGACCCCTTGCCGAAAGCCTTCTCGATGTTGGCGAGGGCGGCGTCGAGTGCCTTCTCGCGATCTCCAGCCATGTGCGTGCCTTCCTGTGTCGGTGAGGGGAGGTGCGCCTTCGACGCTAGGGATGGCCACCGACGGCCGGTCCTACCGGCTGGCGGGTTGTGGAGAAGCTGGCCCTGCGTCACACCTGTGGACACAAACTAGCCCGAACACCTGTTCGATCGCCGCGACACGCCGACACGTCCGATTCGTCTGCGGAATCACCTGTCTTCCGCCGCGTAGCGAGACAGACGAATCGGGGTCAGCGCTCCGAGGGCGGGAGGTCGAGCGCCCGCCAGACCGCGGCCCAGACCTGCTTCGGCGGTACGCCGGCGTCGAGTGCCTCCTGGGCGGTCCGGCCCTCGAGATCGGCCATCACGAACTGCTTCGCCCAGGCCCGGTGGTAGGCCGCGCCGAGCGAGTGCTCCATCCGGGACCAGAACTCCGTGTGCCGCACGCGCACACTCTAAAAGGGCGTTCCTAGATCGGCCGCAGCTCGTCGGCGTACGACAGCGAGACCCGCTTGAGGGTGCCGTCGTCGTCCACGCGGTACTGCCCCATCCGCCACAGCGGCGGGCTGTAGGCGTGCACCGAGACCGACCCGTGCACCGCGCCGTTGAGGCGGTGGATGTGGTCGGGGCCGAACGAGAACGCCGTGCCGGCCCCGACCCGCCGCTCGCGCGCGCCGTGGGAGGGTCAGGTGGTTCTCGACCAGCTCGCCGGCCACGACCGCCACCGCGCCGGACGAGACGTCGTGGTCGTGCCACCCGGTGTCGTTCTCGGGCGTCCAGCACAGCAGCCAGACGTCGACGTGGTGGCCGCGGTGCAGGGACACGTAGACCCGCTCGTCGGCGTGGAAGGCGACGTGGTGCGCCCACTCCTCGGGGTGCGCGGCGACATGAGCGGCCAGAGCCTCCAGCTCGGCGGGCCACAGGTGCTGGTGCACATCGATCGCGTCGTGCGACATCACCGCACTCCTCAACGTCTTGTAACTTACTCGACTTTAGAGAGTATTAGAGCAGACGCGGTCAAACCCCGCTGCGCGACGCGCGGATGGTGAGCCAGGGCTGCCCGTTTTCGCCCACCTCGTGGCGGACGTCGTGCACGCGCCAGCCCGCGCCGGCGAGGACCGCGCGCAGCGGCGCCTCTCGCCAGTACACGAACCGCCGCGGCGCCCGGACGTGCCCGTGGGTCGACCACTCCTCGCCGTCACCCTCCTTGAGCGACAGGCCCAGCACCCCGTCGGCTCGCGTCGCCTCGGCGAGGCGTCGCAGCACGGTCGGGAGGTCGACGCGGGGGACGTGGAGCAGGCAGGCGCTGGCCCAGACCCCGTCGTACGGTCCGCCCAGGTCGTCGGTCAGCGGATCGAGCAGGTCCGCCTCGTGGCCGCGGCCGCGCAGCAGCGCCACGAACGCCGGCGCCACGTCCGTGCGCCGCACGGTGAGCCCGAGTGTCTCCAGCTCGACGGCGTCGCGGCCGCCGCCGCTGCCGACCTCGAGCACCGAGCCCCCGGCGCCGACCGCCGCAGCGAATGCGGCCAGCTCCGCGCGGAGGCCGTCATTCAGCTCGGCCGTCGCGGCGCTGTACTCCTCGGTGTCGCCGTCGTACGCCGTCACCGTGGCACGGGCCGCGACGTGCCGGACGTCGTGGCTGTGGTGCAGGACGTCATGCAGGTGGTAGCGCGAGAGTGAGTCGACGGTGAACTCGGTGCCGTTGTCCCGCAACCCGGGCCGGGCCCAGGTCTCCTCGGGGGCACCGACGAGCGCGTCGTACCGCTGCGCGATCGACTCGGCCGCCGCGGCCAGCTCCCCTGCCACGATGGCCGGGTCCTGCAGGTCGTACCGCTCCGCCACGGCGGTCTCGTCCTGGTCCCAGTTCGTGAAGGTCGGGCCGTCCTCCTCCAGCATCAGCGCGAGCCGCTCGTCGAAGAGGCGGTGCACGTCGCGGACGTGACAGGCGTACTCCAGCGGGGACCACGTCTGGTCGTCGGGGCGCTTCGTGGCGTCAGGCTGGCGCAACACGGCGGCCCAGCCGACGGCGCCATCGCGCAGCAGCCGGCCGAGATCGGCACGTTCAAGATCCGCGGCGATGAAACCGCACTCGGGACAGGTCCCGCGGAGGACCCAGGCCCAGTCCTTGGTATCCGGCTCGATCATGGGGACAGCATCATGGACGTCGTGCTCGTGCGCCGCGCAGAACCTGCCGACCTCCCGCGAATCGCCGCCATCTACGACGACCAGGTGCGCACCGCGATCTCGACCTTCGACACCGAGCCGCGGCCGATGGGCTACTGGGAGGCCCGGCTGGCCAGTACCGAGCCGGGCGACCACCTGCTCGTCGCCGAGGGCGACGAAGCCGTCGTGGGCTACGCCTACTCGTCGTCGTACCGCCCGCGGCCGGCGTACCGACGTACCCGCGAGGTGTCGGTCTACCTCGACTCGACAGCGCGCGGGCAGGGACTGGGGCGGGCGCTGTACGACGACCTGCTGCCGCGGCTGGTCGCGGACGACGTGCACCAGGTCCTCGCGGTGATCGCGCTGCCGAACCCGGCCAGCGAGTCGCTGCACCGGGCCTGCGGCTTCACGGAGGTCGGCGTACTGCCCGAGGTCGGGTGGAAGTTCGACCGCTGGATCGACACCGCGATCTGGGCGCGGACTCTCTGAATCATTCCACCCGGACTAGAGACCAGGACCGGTCGCGAAGGCATGGCACGACGCCCGCAAACGCCGCCCGCTACGTGGCGCGGATGGGCGCCGGCCCGTCCCACCCGTCCCAAGATTCACCGGGCACCCGGTGAAACTGGTGCTCACCCGCTGAAGCTTGAGCGGGGAAGCGTGAGTTTCACCGGGTACCCGGTGAAACTCCTCCGAGCCGGCAGAGACCTGAAAGCGGGCGATTGCGCCCCGCGCCAAGACAGGCTAGACAGGATCTCGCATCGACCGCCGAACCGCTCCGGGTTACGGTCCGGCCAGAAGGTTGGAGGACCCCATGATGCGCAAGTTGCTCGTCCTGACCTGCGGAGCCGTTCTCGCCGGATCGCTGCTGGCGGGCGGAGCGCCGACCCAGGCACATCAGCCGCATCGTTCTGTCTACAGCGAGGGGCCGGTCGACGATACGTACAGGTACACCGACGATGGCTGCAAGGGTCTTCCGTTCAAGGTCAAGGGCCACGTTCGCGGCTACGAGACCATCTACAACGTGCCCGGGTCCGACGGACAGGCCTTTCTCCAGGACCTCCGCTACCGGTACCGCGAAGTGTGGAAGAACCCGGCGAACGGGCGCAAGGCCTTCGTCTCGGGGAAGGCGCGCGTCCGCGAGACCAGGGCCGAGCATGTGAGGGGGGATGTGTGGCGCTTCCGTGCCGTGATCAGCGGCGCGCCGCTCGTCGTCAAGAACGACCGCGGTCGCACCGTTCTGGCCGAGTGGGGCTCGATCGTCTTCGACTCGGTGTTCGACACGCTCGGCGACCGCCAACCCGGCGGGGAGCTCCTGAAGGAGACAGTCATCAGCAAGCGCGGCAACTGGCCGACGTGGGAGGAGGACTTCGACTTCTGCCGCCTGGTCGAGCGCGTGCTCGCCTGAGCGGGGTCAGGTCAGCAGCAGCTTGTCGAGCCGCTTGCGCACCAGCACCAGCCCGAACGCGCCCATCGCCACGAGATAGACCACCGACACCGCGGAGCCCCACGACAGCGCGCCGGTGGTGAGCTCGCGGCAGAGCACCACGCCGCGGTAGAGCGGCGTGCACTCGACGATCCAGCGCACCGGCTCGGGGTACGCGGTGATCGGGAAGAAGGTGGCCGAGAACAGGAACATCGGCAGCTGGACCAGGGTGATCTTGTCGAAGTCCTGCCACGACTTCATGTACGTCGTGAGGGCCATGCACACCGCGCTCGACGCGAAGCCGATCAGGATCGTCGCCGGCAGCGCCAGGATCGCCCACCACGAGTGCACCAGCCCCATCGCGGTCATGATCACCAGGAACGCTGCGGCGTACGCCGACCCGCGCAGCTGGCTCCACGCGATCTCGCCGCGAGCGACGTCGCGCGTGGTGAGGGGCGTGGCCAGCATCTGGTCGTAGAGCTTCATGAAGCGGAGCTTGAAGTAGGTGTTGTACGTCGCGTCGATGAGCGCGCCGTTGAGCGCCGAGGCGGCGAGCATGCCGGGCGCGACGAACTCGGCGTACGGCACCTGGCGACCGTTGAACTCGAAGGCGTCGATCAGCTGCCCGACCCCGATCCCGATCGAGAGCAGGTAGAAGAACGGCTCGAGGAAGCCGGTGACGAACAGCTTCCACGCCTTGCGGTAGACGATGAAGTTGCGCTGCAGCAACATCCGGGTTGCGCCCACCGGGCTGAGCGGCTGTACGTCGACGGCGGTCATGACACAAGACGCTCCTCGAGGCCGCGGACCGCCCAGAACCACCCGGCCACGGTGAGCACGACGAGCACGGCGACATTGACGCCTGCCTGCCACCAGATCACGTGGTCGAGGGCGAACATCCGCGACAGGTTGACGCCGTGCCAGAGCGGCGTGACCCGAGCGACCCACGCGCCGACGTCGCCCAGGTTGGTGATCGGGAAGAACGCGCCGCTGAACAGGAAGAGCGGGAAGACGCCGAGCCGGAACAGCACCCCGAACCCCTCCTCCGAGGTGAGCCGAGCGCTGTAGCCGTAGACCCAGACCGCGAACGCCATCCCGACCAGCAGCTGGCTCCCGAACGCCGCGATCGGTCCCCACCAGCTGCCGTAGACACCGAACGGCGCGAGCACCAGCGTGTAGACGCCGCACGTCGTCGCCAGCCGGAACAGCACGAACGACAGGTGGGCGGCGACCAGGTCGCGACAGGTGAGCGGCGTGGCCAGCATCGAGTCGTAGATCCGCTGCCACTTGATCATGCCCATCACCGGGAACGTCGTCTCGCCGACCGCGGTCTGCATCGCGTGGGCGGCGATCAGGCCGGGCACCACGAAGTCGAAGTACGACGTGGCGCCCTCGAGCACCTTCGGGTCACCTTCGATGAAGCCACCGAGCAGCACGCCCATGGCGAGCACGTAGAGGAGCGGCGCGAGGAACGAGCTGACCACGGTCGCCCGCCACGTGCGCTGGTAGACGACGGTCCAGTAGTCGACCTGGCGGCGGACGCCGTCGACCGCACGCAGCTGGTTGACGGGGCTCGCGACGGTGGCGGTCATCAGTCCACCAGCGTCCGGCCGGTGAGGCGGAGGAAGACGTCCTCGAGCGTGCTGCGCCGCACCAGCGTCGCGGCCGGCGTGAGCCCGCGCTCGTGCACTTGGGCGATGACGCGGTCACCGTCGTCGCTGTAGACCAGCAGCCGGTCGGGCAACGCCTCGACCCGGCCGAGATCGGCGACCTTCTCGGCGAGGGAGTCGTGGTTCTGCCCCTCCTCCGCCACCCCGAACCGCAGCTCGGCGACCTCGCGCGTGGAGTGCTGGCGGATCAGCTCCAGCGGCGAGCCCTCGGCCACGATCAGCCCCTTGTCCATCACCACCAGCCGGTCGCAGAGCTGCTCGGCCTCGTCCATGTAGTGGGTGGTGATCACCAGGGTCACGCCCTGCTGCTTGAGCCGGAACAGCCGGTCCCAGAGCACGTGCCGGGCCTGCGGGTCGAGCCCGGTTGTCGGCTCGTCGAGGAGCAGCAGGTCAGGGCGGTTGATCAGGCTGCGCGCGATGGTCAGCCGGCGCTTCATGCCGCCGCTCAGGTCGTCGACCTTGCTCTTTGCCTTCTCGGTCAGCTGCACGAACGCCAGCAGCTCGTCGGCCCGCCGGCTGACCTCGGCCTTGGGGATCCCGAAGTAGCGGCCGTAGATGTAGAGGTTGTCGCGCACGTTGAGCTCGGTGTCGAGGGTGTCCTCCTGCGGGCACACCCCCAGCCGTCCGCGGATCGCCGGCCCGTCGGTGGCCGGGTCCATCCCGAAGATGCGCAACGTGCCGCCACTGATGGGCGACACCGCCGCGATCATCCGCATGGTGCTCGACTTGCCGGCGCCGTTCGGCCCGAGGAACCCGAACGCCTCGCCCCGGCGCACCTCGACGTCGATCCCCTTGACCGCCTCGAGCTGGTTGCCGGGTGGGCCGAACGACTTCCGGAGCCCGCGGGCCGAGATCATCGCGTCGGTCACGGGTGGACCCTATGACGGCGGCCCGACAGGGCTCACCGGGATTGTGGTGGCGCCCCGGAGCGGCGGTGAGCCTGGGCCCATTTGTCGGGGTGAAACGGGCCCAGAGTCACCGGAGCCCGGGCGCACTCCCGAGCCGGCGGTGAGCCTGGGCCCATTCGCCGGGGTGAAACGGGCCCAGACTCACCGGCGACCGGGCTCGGGGCTGAGACCGAGATCCGCCCACGGGCTCGACGCCAGCCGACTTTACGAGCGAGGGCGGCGCGTCAGAACATGCCAAGATGAGCAGCCAGGATCCCGGGACCACAGCCACACCGGACCAGAACAAAGAGGCGCAGTCGTTCTGGGCGATCGGCGACTACGTGCGCATCAGCGACCTGATCCTCGCGCAGGGCGGCAGGCTCGTGGAGTGGAGCGGGCTCGGCCCGCAGGACCGGGTGCTCGACGTGGGAGCCGGTACCGGCGCGGCCAGCCTGCCGGCGGCAGAAGCCGGTGCCAAGGTCACCGCCACCGACATCACCCCCGAGCTGCTCGAGAGTCGAGTCAGGCGCACGATCCACGGCTGAAGTCCCGACCCTGGGCGGACGCGCACCGTGCTGCGTTGATGCTCTGCTGGGGCATGACCACCGCCGTCTCGCTCCCTGAGGCCGACTACAGCGACACCTTCGCCACGCACGGCGACGCGTTCCACCCCGCCGAGGCGTGGGCGCGGGCGGCGTTCGAGCAGGGCTCTCGCCGGGACGCCGATGCCAAGCAGCTCGTCTGGCGGCGGCTGCTCCAACTGCGGCTCGGGCCGTTCGAGGCGCCCGACCGCGTGGCCGGCTGGGAGATCGTCGAGAACACCGACCGGCGGCTGGTGCTGGCTGCCGAGTCCTGGCACCTCACCGCCCGACTCGTCTTCGAGTCGGAGGAGTCGGGAGTCCGGGTGACCACGCGGGTGACGTACCGGCACCTGCCGGGCCGGATGGTCTGGTCAGTCGTCGGCCCGATCCACCGGCGCGCTGTGCCCGACATCCTCGAGGCCGCCCGGCGTCGGCTCGCCCGGCCGCACCGATAGTCCCAGACGTTTTCGACACGACTCGGGCGGGCCGGCCGTCGGAAACGTCTGGGACTATCGGTCGGTCGCGACCTGCTCCCCCGCCACCCACGTCGCCGCCACGTCAGCGGGCCCGGCCATGGCGAACGCCTTGGCCAGCGCGTCCTCGGGCGAGTTCGCATGCCGCAGCGCGACGTCGAGGGTTGACGAAGGCGAGGGACGCAGCCAGAGGGCGTCGAAGTCCTTGCCGACCGAGAAGTCGCCGATCCGGTCGGAGAGCCCCAGGACATCGGCGCCGGAGGACGTGGCCAGGTGGAGCAGGTGGCTGGCGGTCAGCCGGTGGCCCTCGCGGCCGAGCAGCTGCTGGACGAAATAGGCCTGCAGCCCCTCCTTGAACAGCGAGAAGCCGGTGCCCGCACCGACGTCGGTGCCGAGCGCGACGCGCACGCCCAGCGCGAGGTGGGAGCCGAGCGGGAACAGCCCGCTGCCGAGGGCGGCGTTGGAGGTCGGGCAGTGCGCGACGGCGGCGCCGTGCTTGGCGAGCGACAGCAGCTCAGGCAGGGTGGGGTGCACGTTGTGGGCCAGCACGCTGCGGGGACCGAGCAGCCCGGCGCGCTCGTACGACGTCGTGTAGTCGCAGCCGAACAGCTGGCGGACCCCCTCGATCTCCTCGATGTTCTCGTTGAGGTGGGAGGTGAACCAGAGGTCCGGTACGTCGGCCAGCAGCGACCCGGCCGACTCCAGCAGCGCTTCGGTGCACGACAGCGAGAACCGCGGGGTCACGGCGTAGCGGGTCCGGCCCTGGCCGTGCCACCGCTTCGCGAGCTCGAGCCCCTCGTCGTAGGAGCGGTCCGGCGTGGTGAACAGGTCCTCGCGCAGGATCCGGTCGGACAGCACCAGCCCGGAGGTCATCCGGATCCCGACGCGCGAGGCCTCGGTGAACAGCGCGTCCACCGCGCCGGCGAAGTGGGAGCCGAAGACCAGCGCGGTCGTCGTCCCGGCGCGCACCAGCCCGGAGACGAAGTCGGTGGCCACCGAGGCGGCGTACGCCACGTCGGCGAGCCGCGCCTCCTCGGGCAGCGCGCACTTCTCGAGCCAGTCGAGGAGCGGCATCCCGAGGCCGCCGATGGCCCGCACCTGCGGGAAGTGCACATGGGTGTCGACGAAGCCGGGCAGCACCAGCCCCTCGCGCAGGTCCACGACCTCCGCCGTCGAGTGGTAGTCCGCCGAGAAGGGCTCGCGGGCCACGATCACGCCGTTCTCGACGACGAGCGCCAGGTCCGACGCGGCCCGCAGGTGACCGCCGGTGAACGGGCTCTGCGGGGTGTCCAGGAAGGTGCCGTGGAAAATCTTCATTCTTGGCCAGTCACCAGTGCGCGGCGCTCTCACGCTCGACCGCTGCGAGCAGCTCGGCGGCCACGGAGACGGCAATGGCCGCTGGGTCCTTGCTGGCCGTGATGCCCGGGAGGCCGATCGGGCAGGAGATCCGGTCGACGGCGGCCTCGTCGTGCCCCGTGTCCAGCAGCTGGGCCCGGAACCGCGTCCACTTGGCCGACGACCCGATCAGCCCGATCGGCCCGAGGTGGTCGGTGCGGATCGCGGCGTCGCAGATCGCGAGGTCCTCGGCGTGGTCGTGGCTCATCACCAGGACCCGGGTCCCGCGCGGCAGCTCGGCGAGGACGAGCTCGGGAAGCACCGGTACGGCGTGCGCGTGCACGGCCGCGACCGAGTCGTCCAGCGGCGCCAGCACCTCCGCGGACAGGTGGTCGGGCCGGGAGTCGATCAGGTGCAGGTCGAGGTCGTGGCGAGCCAGGACGCGGGCCAGCTCGAGGCCGACGTGGCCGATGCCGAAGATCGCCACGGCCGGTACGACGCGCAGCGGCTCCAGCAGCACGCTCACCTCTCCCCCGCAGCACTGCACGCCGTGCTGGAACGGCGCCTTGTCGGACAGCTGGGCCACGAACGTCTCGGGCCGGTCGGCCCCCGACTCCAGCAGGGCACGCGCCCGGCGCACGGCCTCGGCCTCGAGGTTGCCGCCGCCGATCGACGCCCAGGTCCGCTCAGCACTCACCACCATCTTGGCGCCGGCGTCGCGCGGGGCGTGCCCGCGGACGTCACTGACCGTGACCAGGACGCCAGCCTCCCGTGCAGCGCGGAGCGACGCCACCGCCTGCACCCAGGTCGTCATGCGCTCGCCCCGACCCGGTCGGCCGCGGCCCGGCGGGCCTTGTCGAGCGCCCAGAACACCGCCTCGGGCGTGGCCGGCGAGGCCAGCTCGACGCTCAGGCCCTCCGGCCCGAAGGCGGCACACGCCTGGCGCAGCGCCTCGCGGACGCTGAAGGCCAGCATCAGCGGCGGCTCGCCGACGGCCTTCGAGCCGTAGACCACGCCGTCCTCGGCCGCGTGCTCGAGCAGGGCGACGTTGAACTCGGCCGGCATCTCCGAGAAGCTCGGCAGCTTGTACGTCGAGGCCGCCTGGGTGGTGAGCCGACCGCGGTGCTCACCGTCGGACTCGTCCCAGCGCAGGTCCTCCAGCGTCAGCCAGCCGGCGCCCTGCACGAAGCCCCCCTCGATCTGCCCGAGGTCGACCAGCGGCGAGAGGCTGTCGCCGACGTCGTGGACGATGTCGACGCGCCGCGTCTTGTAGCCGCCGGTGAACCCGTCCACCTCGACCTCGGAGGCAGCGACGCCGTACGCGAAGTACTTGAACGGCGTCCCGGTCATCGTCGAGAGGTCCCAGCTGAGCCCCTCGGTCTTGTAGAAGCCGGCCGCCCACAGCTGGACGCGCTGGTGGTAGGCCTTGGTGACCAGCTCGTCCCACGACAGGTCCGGGTGCTCGGCCCGCACCGGCGCCAGCCGGGCCATGATCTGGTCACAGGCGTCCTTGACGGCGCCGCCGTTGAGGTCCGCGCCGGCGCTCGCCGCGGTGGCGGACGTGTTGGGGACCTTGTCGGTGCGGGTCGGTGCCAGCCGCACCCGTTCCAGCGGCAGCCCCAGCGCGGTGGCCGCCACCTGGAGCATCTTGGTGTGCAGCCCCTGCCCCATCTCGGTGCCGCCGTGGTTGATCAGGACCGAGCCGTCCTTGTAGACGTGCACCAGCGCGCCGCCCTGGTTGAACGTCGTGAAGTTGAACGAGATGCCGAACTTCACGGGGGTGATCGCCAGGCCGCGCTTGGAGTCACGATGGCTCTCGTTGTACGCCGCCACCTCGGCCCGGCGCCGCTCGAGCTCGGCGCTGCGGGTGACCTGCTCCCAGGCCGTGACCAGCCGCTCGGGGTGCCGGACCGCCTGGCCGTACGGCGTCGCCTGGCCGTCTACGTAGAAGTTGCGGCGGCGCAGCTCGGAGGGGTCGATCCCGAGCAGCGGTGCGCAGCGCCCGATGATGTCCTCGATCACCAGCATCCCCTGCGGCCCGCCGAACCCGCGGAACGCCGTCTGCGAGGTCTTGTTGGTCTGCGCGATCCGGCCCTGCACCGCGATGTCGGGGATCCAGTAGGCGTTCTCGACGTGGCACAGCGCCCGCGACAGCACCGGCTCGGAGAGGTCCAGGCTCCAGCCGCCGTCGGAGGTCAGCGTCGCCTCCAGCCCGGTGAACCGCCCCTCGTCGTCGAACCCGACCCGCCACGTGGCGTGGAAGCCGTGCCGCTTGCCGGTCATCGTCATGTCCTGGGCGCGGCTCAGGCGGATCCGCACCGGCCTGCCGGTCAGGGTGCTGCCGAGCGCGGCGACGGCCGCGAGGCCGTGCGGCTGCATCTCCTTGCCGCCGAAGCCACCGCCCATCCGCAGGCACTGGACCGTGACCCGGTTGCTGGGCACGCCCAGCACGTGCGCGGTGATCTCCTGGGTCTCGGTCGGGTGCTGGGTGCTGGACTGGACGAAGACCTGCCCGCCCTCGTCGACGGTCGCGAGCGAGCAGTGCGTCTCGAGGTAGAAGTGCTCCTGCCCGGCCATCGTCGTCACGCCCTCGAAGACCTGGGTCGCCCGAGCCAGCCCGGCATCCACGTCGCCGCGGTGCAGCACCGGCTGCGCGCCCTGGAAGCTCCCGGCCGCGATCGCCTCCTCGACGGTCACCAGCGCCGGCAGCTCCTCGTAGTCGACCTCGACGGCCAGCGCCCCCCGGCGGGCCGCCTCCAGGGTCTCGCCGAGCACCCAGCAGACCGAGTGACCGTGGTACATCACCTCGTCGGGGAACAGCGGCTCGTCGTGCTTGATCCCGGCGTCGTTGATGCCGGGGACGTCGGCGGCAGTGAGCACCCGCACCACTCCCGGCACGTCGTACGCCGGAGCGGGCTCGAGGCGAGTCACCCGCGCGTGTGCGTGGGGGGCCTGCACCGGGTGGGCGTGGAGCACGTGCTGGGTGCGCCCGACGAGGTCGTCGGTGTAGAGGGCGTGGCCGGTCACGTGGAGCGCCGCGCTCTCGTGCGGCATCGTCACGCCGACGACCGGGTTGTCGGGACGTTGCGACAGGGTGCTCATCGGTCGCCACCTCCGGTGGTTGAGGAGGGCGCGCCAGCGCCCGTCTCGAAACCCAGCTTGCGCAGCGACTGGCCCAGCATCGCCGAACGGAACTCGGCGCTGGCGCGCTGGTCGCTGATCGGCGTGCCCTCCCCCGCCAGCACCTCGGCCGCGGACTCGACGGTTTCGGCGTCCCAGGGCCGGCCCTCCAGCGCGGCCTCGGTGGCCAGCGCGCGGACCGGCGTGGCGGCGACGCCGCCTAGCCCGATCCGCGCTTTCTTCACGGTGCCCGCGTCGACGTCGAGGGCGAAGCCGATGGCCACGCTGGAGATGTCGTCGAAGGGCCGCTTGGCGATCTTGTGGAACGCCGTCATCTCGCTGGCCGGCAGCGGTACGACGACCTCGGTGATCAGCTCGTCCGGGCGGCGTACGGACTCGCGGTAGCCGGTGAAGTAGTCCGCCAGCGGCACGGTCCGCTCCCCCTGGGCGGACGCGAGCACCACCTCGGCCTCGAGGGCGAGCAGGATCGGGGGCGCGTCACCTATCGGCGAGCCGGTGCCGAGGTTGCCGCCCAGGGTGGCGCCGTTGCGGATCAGCGGCGAGGCGAACTGCGGCATCAGCGCGGCAAGGAGCGGCAGCCGGCCATCGAGGCGGCGCTCGATCTCGGTGAGGGTCAGCGCCGCCCCGATCCGGATCGTGTCGTCGCCGACCGACCACCCGCGCAGCTCGTCGAGCCGGTCGACCGCCAGCACCAGGTCGGCGCGGCGGCCGCGCAGGTTGACCTCCACGCCCCAGTCGGTACTGCCGGCCACGATGACGGCATCCGGGTTGTCGGCCAGGACCGTGAAGGCCTCGGCGAGCGACGTCGGCCGGACGAACCGCGCCTCGCCGTCGTCGAGCCGGGTCGGGGGTGCGGCCGGCGCGGGCGCCGTACGTCGGGCAGCGAGGTCGTCCTCGGCCGCCGGGAAGCCCAGGGCGTACGCCGCGTCGCGGATCGGCCGGTAGCCGGTGCAGCGGCACAGGTTGCCACTCACGGCGTGCAGGTCGAAGCCGTTGGCGCCGTGGAACTCGTCCCTGGTGTCGGGGCCGGACCCGTTGGTGGCTGCCCGGCCGGCGCGGTAGAACTCCGCGGCCATGGAGCAGACGAAGCCGGGCGTGCAGTAGCCGCACTGGGAGCCGCCGCGGACCGCCATCTCGTGCTGGACCGGGTGCAGGGACTCGGGCGAGCCGAGACCCTCGGAGGTGACGACCTCCTGGCCGTCGAGCGTCGCGGCCGGCACCAGGCAGGAGTTGATCGCGGTCCACTCGGTGGCGTCGGACCCGTCGGGCGCCGGACGCGCCACCATGACCGAGCAGGCGCCGCACTCGCCCTCGGCGCAGCCCTCCTTGGCGCCGGTCAGGCCGCAGCCGCGCAGGAAGTCGAGGGCGTTGGTGTGCAGCGGCACGCCTTCGAGCCCTCGCGGCTCTCCGTTCACGACAACCACGGCCATCCGACAACCTTACGAGCCCCGACCCCGATTCGTCTGAGCCGCTGAGCCTGAAATCCCAAGCGAGACCGCAGACGAATCGTCGGGGTCAGAGGTTGAGGCCCACGTGTCGGTTGACGTCCTTGTAGAGCAGGTAGCGGAACCGGCCCGGTCCGCCGGCGTAGCAGGCCTGGGGACAGAAGGCCCGCAGCCACATGAAGTCGCCGGCCTCGACCTCGACCCAGTCGGTGTTCAGGAGGTAGACGGCCTTGCCCTCGAGGACGTAGAGACCGTGCTCCATCACGTGCGTCTCCGGGAACGGGATCGCGCCGCCGGGCTCGAAGCTGACGATGTTGACGTGCATGTCGTGGCGCAGGTCCGCGATGTCGACGAACCGCGTGGTCGACCAGGCGCCGTCGGTGCCGGGCATCTCGATCGGCGTCACGTCGCGTTCGTGGGTCACGAACGCAGGCGGTACATCGAGACCGTCGACGCGCTGGTAGGCCTTGCGGATCCAGTGGAACGTCGCCGTCGCAGCGCTCTCGTTGCGCAAGGACCACCCGGTGCCGGGCGGGAGGAACGCGTAGCTGCCGGGCTCGAGCGCGTGGTCGGTCCCGTCGAGGGCCAGGGTCAGGGCGCCATCGACGACGAAGACCACGCCCTCGGCCGCTGGGTCGACCTCGGGCTGGTCGGAGCCGCCATCCGGCGACACCTCGACGACGTACTGGCTGAAGGTCTCGGCGAAGCCGCTCAGCGGCCGGGCCAGCACCCAGAGGCGAGTCGACTCCCAACCCGGGAGGTACGACGCGGTGATGTCACTCAGCGTGCGGGCCGGGATCACGGCGTACGCCTCCGTGAACACGGCCCGGTCAGTGGTGAGGGCGGTCTGCGGCGGCAGCCCGCCCTTCGGCACGTAGTACGTCATCGCTCGCCTCTCCTCAGCAGTCGTCCACGCGGAGTGTCGTCCACGAGGGGTACGCCGCGCAGCCAGGTCTCCCGGACGACCCCGGCCAGGCCGCGGCCGGCGTACGCAGAGACGGGGTTGCGGTGGTGCAGCCGGGCCACGTCGACGGTGAACTCCTCCTCGGGCGCGAACCGCACCAGGTCGGCGTCGGCGCCGACCTCGATCCGGCCCTTGTGGGACAGCCCGACCCGGTCGGCCGGTGCGGTGGCCATCCAGCGCACCACGTCCGTCAGGGCGTGGCCGCGCGCCCGGGCACCGGTCCACACCGCGGGCAGGCCGAGCTGGACCGACGCGATGCCGCCCCAGGCCTTTCCGAAGTCGCCGCCGCCGCGCTGCTTGAGGTCGACGGTGCACGGCGAGTGGTCGGAAACCACGAAGTCGAGGTCACCGGAGGCGAGCGCCGCCCAGAGCGACTCGCGGTTGGCGGCTTCCCGGATCGGCGGGCAGCACTTGAGCTCGGTGGCGCCGTCGGCGATGTGCTCGGCGTCGAAGGTCAGGTAGTGCGGACACGTCTCCACCGAGACGTCGACTCCCGCGGCGCGGGCCGCGTGCAGGGCCGGTACGGCGTCCGAGCTGCTCAGGTGGACCACGTGGGCGCGGCCGCTGGTGGCCTCGGCCTGCTCGATGACCAGGCCGATGGCCGCGTCCTCGGCGGCCCGCGGCCGGGACGCGAGGAACCCCGCGTAGTGGGTGCCGTCCAGCGCCGACTCGTCGATCAGGGTGCCGTCCTCGGCATGCGCGATCATCAGCGCGCCGAGCCGGGCGGTCTCGGCCATCGCGGCCGCGAAGGCGTCCGGCTCCAGGTGCGGGAACTCCGAGACCCCGGAGTCGATCAGGAAGCACTTGAAGCCGAAGACCCCGGCCTCGTGCAGGGCCTCGAGGTCGGCGAGGTTGTCGGGGACTGCCCCACCCCAGAACCCAACATCCACGCGCACGTGTCCCTCGGCGGCCGCACGCTTCTCCTCCAGCGCGGCCACCGTCGTGGTCGGCGGGATCGAGTTGAGCGGCATGTCGACGATCGTGGTCACCCCGCCGGCCGCGGCCGCCCGTGTGGCGGTCGCGAACCCCTCCCACTCGGTGCGGCCCGGCTCGTTGACGTGCACGTGGGTGTCGACCAGCCCGGGCAGCAGCACCTCGTCGTCGGACAGCTCGACGGTGCGGGCGGCCGGCGGAGGCTTCTCGTACGACGTGATGGTGGCGATCCGCTCGCCGTCTATACCGACGCAGGCCGCGACCTCGGCCCCGCCGATGACCGCGCGCCGGGCGCGCACCACTACGTCGAGGTCAGCTGCCACGGTAGGTCGAGTAGCCGTAGGGGCTCAGCAGCAGCGGCACGTGGTAGTGCTGGTCCGGGTCCGCGACCGTGAACACCACGACGACCTCGGGATAGAAGCCGTCGACGTAGGTGCCGGTGTCGAAGCGGAGCACGTAGGCGCCACGCTCCAGCGTCTCCGGCCCGATCGCGCCCACCCGGCCGTCCGCGTCGGTGATGCCGGTCCCCAGCTCCTCGCCGTCCCGCGACTCCAGCCGGACATGGATGCCCTTGCCAGGCCGGCCCGAGGCGGTGTCGAGGACGTGCGTGGACAGGGTGCTCACGCCAGGGCACCTTCCAGCCGCAGCAGCGCGATCTGGCGCAGGTTGTCGACGGTCTCCGCGCGCTCGGTCGCGTCGTCGTTCTGCAGCCGCCGGTCGAGCTCGGCCAGGATCTCCTCGGCGTCCCGTCCGGCGGCGCGGATCAGGAACACCCGGTCGAAGCGTTCCTCGTACGCTGCGTTGCCGGCCGCCAACCGCGCCGCCGTGTCGCCCGCGGCAGGGTCGACGCCGGCCTGCTCGCGCTGCGACTGCGCGCCGCCGCGCTCGCCGATGCGGGGGTGCCCGGCCAGCGCCTGGTCCAGCTCCTCGTCGGACAGCTTCCGGGCGGCCCGTTCGGCCGCGGCCAGGAGGGCCGCGCGGTCGGCGTACGGCTGCCCGGACAGCACCTCGTCGGCCCACCGCGGGACCGCCAGGCAGGACAGCAGCGTCTCGCGGGTGGTCTCCATCCCCTTCGACATCAGCAGAACCCCGGCACGTGCAGCCATGCATCACCCTCCGGCGGCGCGTCGTCCCGCGTCACCTGGGCCTCGATCAGCCCGTAGGGGCGGTCCGCGGCGATGAACACCTCGCCGTCGTTCGTGAGCCCGTCCACGTCCAAGCCCGAGAAGTCGACGAGGAAGTGGTGCTTGTTGGGCGCTGAGAACCGCAGCTCGGCGATCCCGGGCTGCTCGTCCAGCACCGCGCAACCCATCGCGTGCAGCGTCTCCTGCAGTGCGCGCGAGTAGGTGCCGGCGAAGGTGCTGAGCAGCGTCGCCAGCACGGCGTCGTACGACGCATTCCAGTCGACCTCGGTGCTCGAGTGCCGCCACTTGGCGATCAGCGAGGTGGCGAGGATCCGGTCGTCGGTCTCGGCCAGCGTCGTGAACTCGTCCTTGAGGAAGCCCTTGAACTCCGAGTCGGTGGAGTTGAGGAGGACCAGCTCCTGGACGCCGGACAGCACGTGGGTCTCGTCGCGACCGACGGTCACCACGCAGGTGCGCACCGCACCACCCCGGCGCACGAACGAGTGGTCACCGATCCGGTCCCAGGCGTACTCCTCGACCCGCGCCTGAGCCGCACTGGCCACCGGGCACGCCTCCATCAGCCGGCGACCGAGTGCCAGCGCGTAGTCCTCGATCGAGTCGACCCCGCGGATCTTCGCGTAGGCGAACGCGGTGTTCTTCTGGGTGTCGGTCGGCAGCACCGCAGCCTGGTCCCCGGTGATGTGTGCGTCCGCGAAGTCACCGCGCAGCGAGGTCGACACGTTGAGATCGCGGATCTCGTGCCGAGGGGTGTCGCGGACGATGCGGACGACCCGGTTCTCGGCCTTGCCGTACTGGTTGGCTCCCAGGACCGTTGCCATGCGCCGACCCTAGTGCCGCACTCGGGCGAGCTCGCGCAGCTCGTCCTCCCCAAGGCCGCAGGCGGCCAGCACCTCGGCGGCGTCGACGGCGCCGCAGTCGAGGCCACGCAGGAGGTACGCCGCCAGCGCGCGGGCGGTGGCCGGCTCGTCGGCGACGCCGCCCATGGTGTTGCCGGTGTAGTCCGCGAGTCGGCCCACGGCTCGGGGCAGCCCGGCCCGGTAGAAGCCGTACGTCGCGGCGTATCGCGTGGGCAGCTGCGCCGGATGCAGGTCCCAGCCCTGGTAGAAGCCGCGCTCCAGTGAGCGGCGGACCAGACGGTGGTGGTTCTCCCACGCCGCGTGCACGTCCTCGGGCTCGCCGACGGGCAGCAGGTTGGTGGAGCCGTCGGAGAGCCGGACGCCGGTCCCGGCCGCAGCAGCCTGCATCACCAGCTTGGCGTGGTCGGCGACCGGGTGGTCGAGGGACTGCTGCTCGGCCGCGATCCCGCAGAACGCCGAGTAGTCGTAGGTGCCGTAGTGCAGCCCGGTCAGCCGTCCGCCGCCCGCGTGCACCATCCGGGCCACCAGCGCGGTGCCGTCGGGGCCGAGGATCGACTGCGGCGTCTCGACCTGGACCTCGAACCTCAGTGCCTGCGCGTCCAGCCCGAGCCCCTCCTCGAGGGTCTCCGCCGCGTGCACCATCGCCTCGACCTGGTCGACGCTGGTCACCTTCGGCAGGGTCACCACCCAGCCGTCCAGCGAGCCGCCGGCCTCGACCAGCGCGGCGACGTACGCCGTCAGCGTGCGCACCCCGCGAGCGCGGGTCGGACCCTCGAAGGACTTGATCCGGATGCCGCCGAACGGCGCCGCCTGGCCCGCCCGCTGGCTGTCGGCCAGGGCCCGCGCGGCCCGATGCACGTCGGCGTCCTCGTCGGCGTCGGTCTTCCCGACGTAGCCGTCCTCGAAGTCGACCCGCAGGTCCTCCACCGGCTCCGCCGCCAGCTTGGCCAGCACCCGCGCCACGAGATCGGCGTCCGGCACCAGGGTTGCGAACGCGTCCGCATGCTCGTCGAGCGCCGTCAGCGCGGCCCGGCCGTACGACGGCACCAGGTCGGCGGCGTACCGGTCCGCCGGCACGTAGACCGTGTGCACGGGCTGCCGGCCGGGCCGCTCGCCCGGGAAGCCGGCCGCCAGCGCGGCATCCGCCGCGGCCAGCCGCTCGTCGAGCTCACCGGCCAGCCTGCTCGCCAGCTCGTCGGAGTCGGTCACGTCTCAGTCCGGGGTCTGCGTCGACTCGGCCCGCGTGCCCTCTGGGTCGTCGGTCCGCTCGTCGGACTCCTTGAGGATCTCGGCCGCCTGGGCTTTCGGATCGTCACTGCCGGCGACCTGCTCCTCGGGGAGCAGCTCGGCCCGGCTGTCGATCCGCTCGTCGTCCCGTGATTGGCTCACCCGGCCAACCTAGTCGGGGCACGCACCGGTGGTTGAGGAGGTTGCGCAGCAACCGTCTCGAAACCCGGTGAGCCGGGGCCGGAACTGACCGGCGACGGTCGGCTCCCAGCCTTCCCTGCGGTGGTTTCGAGACGCTCGCAGAACGAGCTCCTCAACCACCCAGCGCCGGTGGTTGAGGAGGTTGCGCAGCAACCGTCTCGAAACCCGGTGAGCCGGGGCCGGAACTGACCGGCGACGGTCGGCTCCCAGCCGTTCCCTGCGGTGGTTTCGAGACGCTCGCAGAACGAGCTCCTCAACCACCCAGCGCCGGTGGTTGAGGAGGTTGCGCAGCAACCGTCTCGAAACCCGGTGAGCCGGGGCCGGAACTGACCGGCGACGGTCGGCTCCCAGCCGTTCCCTTGCGGTGGTTTCGAGACGCTCGCAGAACGAGCTCCTCAACCACCCAGCGCCGGTGGTTGAGGAGGTTGCGCAGCAACCGTCTCGAAACCCGGTGAGCCGGGGCCGGAACTGACCGGCGACGGTCGGCTCCCAGCCGTTCCCTTGCGGTGGTTTCGAGACGCTCGCAGAACGAGCTCCTCAACCACCCAGCGCCGGTGGTTGAGGAGGTTGCGCAGCAACCGTCTCGAAACCCGGTGAGCCGGGGCCGGAACTGACCGGCGACGGTCGGCTCCCAGCCTTCCCTGCGGTGGTTTCGAGACGCTCGCAGAACGAGCTCCTCAACCACCCAGCGCCGGTGGTTGAGGAGGTTGCGCAGCAACCGTCTCGAAACCCGGTGAGCCGGGGCCGGAACTGACCGGCGACGGTCGGCTCCCAGCCGTTCCCTTGCGGTGGTTTCGAGACGCTCGCAGAACGAGCTCCTCAACCACCCAGCGCCGGTGGTTGAGGAGGTTGCGCAGCAACCGTCTCGAAACCCGGTGAGCCGGGGCCGGAACTGACCCGCCGCTCATCGAGCCATGGCCCAGCCGGGCCATGTCGGGACCGCCCCACGATCACTAGCGTCACCAGCGGACACACTCTCGGCGGAGGGAGCCATCTCGTGTCACGTCGAACACTGTTCGCGATCGTCTCGGTGCTGCTCGCGCTCGTGCTGGTCGGCGGGTCCTCGACGCCGTCAGTCGCGAAGCCGCGGACGCCGTACCGGATCAGCATCCACGCGTCCGCGACCACCGTCGCCGTCGGCCAGACCATCGTGTTCACCGGCAAGGTTCGCCCCGCGACCAAGGCGGTGACGAAGCAGGACGTGAAGCTCCAGGTGGTCTATGACCCGGCGGTCGGGTTCGAGACCGCCGGCCTCGACGAGCCCAACCGGAGGGGCAAGTACGAGATCGCCATGCACTTCACTGAGTTCTCCGGGCCGGGCATCTACCAGGTCCGGGCCCGGATCGCCGCCGGCAAGGGCCACAGCCAGGGCATCAGCGAGACCCTCTACATCACCGTCACCTGACCACCGGCGGATAGTCCGTCACGTTTGTGTGGGTGAATCCGCCGATCGACCCACACAAACGTGACGGACTATCGCGGCGATGGGCTAGATCGGCGCGGTCCCGAACGCCACGTTGAACCGGTCGCACCAGATCACCACTGAGGTGAGGCCGTCGAGCTCGGCGTCCGCCGGCACCTCGTAGTTCTGGTTGCCGTGGGTGGCCTTGAGCTCGCCCAGCCGCACGTAGCGTCCGTCGTCGTAGGAGTGCCAGTCGCCGCCACTGGGCTGGTCCGTCAGCCAGATGTGGAGGTCGGGCCCGTCTGACGTGGCCAGCCCCTCGAGGCGCACGAACCAGCGCCCGTCGGCCAGCTCCAGGACCGTCGCCCGCCCACTGGTGTCGTGCTCTGCGTCCTCGAACGTCCCCATGCTCAACACCCGGTCCTGCGCCTCGGCCGGGGGCGACTCGGGCGTCGACGACGGCGTCTCGGAGCCCGCCGGGACGACCGGCTTGCTCACCGGCGCCGGCTCGTCGACCTCGCTGCTGGTGAACAGCCGCCAGGGCTCGAACAACGCCAGCGCGACCGTCAGCACCAGAGCACCGAGGACCCCGGCCACAACCAACACGCGAAGCCTCATGGGTGTCTGTGTCGGCGACCCGGCAAGTGTTACGCCGGTGCCGCTCGTCGGCGCAGTACGACGTCGGGCCGGAGTGTCGGTGCGGTGAGCAAGACTTGAGCCCATGTCCACGCCCGCCGACGCGCTGACGCGCTTCAGCGAGCCCACCCGCACGTGGTTCGCGGCTGCATTCGCCGAGCCGACCCCGGCCCAGGTCGGCGCGTGGGAGGCGATCGGCGCCGGGCGGCACGCCCTCGTGGTGGCGCCCACCGGGTCGGGCAAAACCCTGAGCGCCTTCCTCTGGAGCCTCGACCGGCTGCTGACGACGGAGCGACCGGTCGACAAGACAAAGCGCACCCGGGTGCTCTACGTCAGCCCGCTCAAGGCGCTGGCCGTCGACGTCGAGCGCAACCTGCGCAGCCCACTGACCGGCATCCGGCACACGGCCGAGCGGCTGGAGCAGCCGGTGCCCGAGGTGACCGTCGGTGTCCGCAGCGGCGACACCGCGGCGTCCGACCGGCGCAGGCTGGTGACTCATCCACCCGACATCCTGATCACCACGCCCGAGTCGCTGTTCCTGATGCTGACCAGCCAGGCCCGGGAAGGGATGCGGGGCATCGAGACGGTGATCATCGACGAGGTGCACGCGGTGGCCGGCACCAAGCGCGGTGCCCACCTCGCGGTCAGCCTGGAGCGGCTCGACGCCCTTCTCGACCAGCCGGCCCAGCGCATCGGACTGAGCGCCACGGTCCGGCCGCTCGAGGAGGTCGCCCGGTTCCTCGGCGGCAGTGCCCCGGTCGAGATCGTCGCCCCGCCAAGCACCAAGGCGTGGGACCTGCAGGTCGTCGTACCCGTCGAGGACATGACCGCTCCGGAGCAGTACGACGAAGACTCGGGCGAGCCCACCCGCGCGCAGTCGATCTGGCCGCACGTCGAGGAGCACGTCGTCGACCTGATCGAGCAGCACCGCAGCACCATCGTCTTCGCCAACAGTCGGCGTCTCTCGGAGCGGCTGACCGCCCGGCTCAACGCGATCGCGACCGAGCGCGCCACCGGCGAGAAGGCCGAGGTGGGCCCCAGCCCCGCGGAGATCATGGCCCAGTCCGGCGCCAGCACTGGCGCCGAGACGGTGATCGCCAAGGCCCACCACGGCTCCGTCTCCAAGGAGCAGCGCGCGCTGATCGAGGACGACCTCAAGCGCGGGCGGCTGCCCGCCGTGGTCGCGACCAGCAGCCTCGAGCTCGGCATCGACATGGGCGCCGTCGACCTGGTCGTCCAGATCGAGTCGCCGCCCAGCGTGGCCAGCGCGCTCCAACGCGTCGGCCGGGCCGGCCACCAGGTCGGCGAGGTGAGCCGCGGCGTGCTGTTCCCCAAGCACCGCGGTGACCTGGCCCAGACCGCGGTCGCCGTCCAGCGGATGCGCAGCGGCGCGATCGAGTCGCTCCGGGTGCCCGCCAACCCGCTCGACGTACTCGCCCAGCAGGTCGTCGCCGCCACCGCGCTCGACGCGTGGGAGGTGGACGACCTCTACGACCTGATGAAGCGCACCGCCAGCTTCGCGCAGCTGCCCCGCTCGGCCTACGACGCCGTCCTCGACCTGCTCAGCGGCCGCTACCCGAGCGACGAGTTCGCCGAGCTCCGCCCCCGCATCGTGTGGGACCGCGTGACCGGCGTCGTGACCGGGCGGCCCGGCGCCCAGCGGCTCGCGGTCACCAGCGGCGGCACCATCCCCGACCGCGGTCTGTTCGGCGTGTTCCTCGTCGGTGGTGAGGGGCCCGGCAGGAGGGTCGGCGAGCTCGACGAGGAGATGGTCTACGAGTCCCGCGTCGGCGACGTCTTCGCGCTCGGCGCCACCAGCTGGCGGATCGAGGACATCACCCACGACCGGGTCCTGGTCACCCCCGCGCCCGGCATCCCCGGCCGGCTGCCGTTCTGGAAGGGCGACACCCTCGGGCGTCCCGCCGAGCTCGGTGCCGCGGTCGGCGCCTTCACCCGCGAGCTCGCGGCGCTGCCCAAGAAGAAGGCCGAGCAGCGAGCCCGGGACGAGGGCCTCGACGCTTACGCCGCCGGCAACCTGGTCGCCTATCTCCACGAGCAGCTCGAGGCCACCCAGGTCCTGCCCAGCGACACGACCCTGCTTGTCGAGCGCTTCCGCGACGAGCTCGGGGACTGGCGGCTGGTCGTGCACTCCCCCTACGGCACCCCGGTCCACGCACCGTGGGCGCTGGCCATCAACGCCCGGCTCCGGGAGCGCTACGGCGTGGACGGCCAGGCGGTCGCCTCCGACGACGGCATCGTGATCCGGATCCCCGACACCGGCGCCGAGGCGCCGGGCGGCGAGATCGTGGTCTTCGCACCCGACGAGATCGACGACCTGGTCACCCAGGAGGTGGGCGGCTCGGCACTGTTCGCGTCGCGGTTCCGCGAGTGCGCCGCCCGCGCCCTGCTCCTCCCCCGGCGCGACCCCGGCCGGCGCAGCCCCCTGTGGCAGCAGCGCCAGCGCTCGGCCGCGCTGCTCGAGGTGGCCACCAAGTACCCGTCGTTCCCGATCGTCCTCGAGGCGGTCCGCGAGTGCCTCCAGGACGTCTACGACCTGCCCGCCCTGGTCGCCCTCATGCGCGCGGTCGACCAGCGCCGGGTCCAGGTCAGCGACGTGTCGACGCCCGCGCCGTCTCCGTACGCCCGCAGCCTGCTCTTCGGGTACGTCGCCCAGTTCGTCTACGAGGGCGACTCCCCGATCGCCGAGCGCCGGGCCGCCGCGCTCTCGCTCGACCAGGGCCTGCTCGCCGAGCTGCTGGGTCGCGCCGAGCTGCGCGAGCTGCTCGACCCCGAGGTGCTCGCCGAGGTCGAGGCCGAGCTGCAGCGGCTCACCCCCGAGCGCCGGGCGCGGGGCTCGGAGGGGGTCGCCGACCTGCTGCGACTGCTCGGACCGCTGTCCGCCGCCGAGGTGTCGGACCGCTGCGTTCCCGAGATCGAGGCGAGCGACGCGCTCGCCGCCCTCGCGCAGGCCCGCCGCGTCGTCGAGGTTCGCGTCGCCGGCGAGGCCCGCTGGACCGCGATCGAGGACATCGGCCGGCTTCGCGACGGGCTCGGTGTGGCCGTGCCGCCCGGCACCCCCGATGCGTTCACCGATCCGGTCCCAGACCCGCTCGCCGACCTGGTCTCCCGCTTCGCCCGCACCCACGGCCCCTTCACCACCGACGACGTCGCCGCCCGTCTCGGCCTCGGCGCCGCCGTCGTACGCCAGACGCTCCAGCGGCTCGCCGCCCAGGGCCGGGTCCTCGACGGGGAGTTCCGGCCCGGTGCGTCCGGGCTCGAGTGGTGCGACGCCGAGGTGCTCCGATCGCTGCGCCGCCGCTCGCTGGCCCGGCTCCGCAAGGAGGTCGAGCCGGTCCCGCCCAGGGCCCTCGGCCGGTTCCTCGGCGCCTGGCAGCACATCGGCGGCAAGCTGCGCGGGGTCGACGGCGTGATCTCCGTGGTCGACCAGCTGGCCGGCGCGCCGGTGCCCGCCAGCGGCCTCGAGCCGCTGGTGCTGGCCGCCCGGGTCCGCGACTACGAACCCTCCTACCTCGACGAGCTCACCACCTCGGGTGAGGTGATCTGGGCCGGCCACGCCTCGCTGCCCGGTGCCGACGGCTGGGTCTCGCTGCACCTCGCCGAGCAGGCGCCGCTGACACTGCCGCCGCACCAACCCTTCGAGCACAGTGAGCTCCACCAGGCCGTCCTCGACGCGCTGTCGCCGGGCGGCGCGTGGTTCTTCCGCCAGCTCGCCCAGCAGGTCGGCCCGACCGACGGCCCCTCGTCCGACCAAGCGCTGAGCGCCGCTCTCTGGGACCTCGTCTGGTCCGGCCGGATCAGCAACGACACCCTGACCCCGCTCCGCGCGCTCACCCGCTCCGGCACGCCGAGCCACCGGTCGAAGCGACCCCCAGCTCGCCCGCGGATGGCCTCGACCACCCGTCGAGGCGGCACCCCGCTGCGCTCCGGCCCGCCCGAGACCGCCGGCCGCTGGGCCATGCTCCCCGAGCTCGACACCGACCCGACCCGCCGCGCCCACGCCGCCGCCGAGCGGCTGCTCGACCGGCACGGCGTCGTGATCCGCGGCGCGGTCATGAGCGAACGGCAGCCGGGCGGGTTCGCCGCCGTCTACAAGGTGCTCTCGCTGTTCGAGGAGTCGGGCCGGTGCCGGCGCGGCTACTTCGTCGAGGGCCTCGGCGCGGCCCAGTTCGGGACGGCCGGCGCGATCGACCGGCTCCGCACCTTCAGCGAGGTCGAACCGGACGCCAAGCCGGAGGCGGTCTGCCTGGCCGCCACCGACCCGGCCAACCCCTACGGCGCGGCCCTTCCGTGGCCCCAGAAGACGGCAGAGGGCGATGGCGGCCACCGGCCCGGCCGCAAGGCCGGTGCCCTGGTCGTCCTGGTCGACGGCGACCTGACGCTCTACGTCGAGCGCGGCGGCCGCACCCTGCTCACCTGGAGCGATGACACCGAGCGGCTCACTCTGGCGGCGGGCTCCCTGGCCGAGGCAGCCCGTCGCGGGTCGCTGGGCCGGCTCACGGTGGAGCGGGCCGACGGCGAGCAGCTGCTCGGCTCGGGGTCCACCCCGCTCCGCGAGGCGCTCGACGCGGCCGGTTTCCTGGCCACCCCGCGAGGGTTGAGGCTGCGTGCCTGAGGGCGACACGGTCTATCGGGCCGCGCGGCTCCTGGACCGTGGACTCAGCGGCCAGGTGCTGGTGAGGTCTGACCTCCGGGTCCCCCAGCACGCCACGGCCGACCTGACCGGCGGCACCGTCGTCGAGACCGTCTCCCGCGGCAAGCACCTGCTCACCCGCATCGACCGCGACTCACCCGCAGGCGTGGAGCGGTGGACGCTGCACACCCACCTCAAGATGGAGGGCGCCTGGCGGGTGATCCGGCCCGGACGACCCTGGCCCCGGCCCGCGCACACCGCGCGGGTGGTCCTCGAGACCGACCGTGCGCTCGCGATCGGCTTCGCCCTGGGCGTCGTCGAGCTGCTCGACCGGAGCGACGAGGCCCGCGCCGTCGGCCACCTCGGCCCCGACCTGCTCGGCCCCGACTGGGACGAGGACGTCGCGCTCGACCGGCTCTTGGCAGACCCGGCCCGCCCGATCCACGAGGCCCTGCTCGACCAGACGAACCTGGCCGGCATCGGCAACATGTACGCCGCGGAGCTCTGCTTCGTCTCGGGCGTGCACCCGTCGGCCCCGGTGGCCGCCGTTCCCGACCTGCGCCGGCTGGTCCGCCGCGCCCACCAGATGCTGGTGCTCAACAAGGAGCGCGCCGCGCAGTCCACCACCGGTGACCTGCGCGAGCGCGAGCGGATGTGGGTCTACCGCCGCGACAGGTCACCGTGCCGGCGCTGCGGCACCCCCATCGCGGTGGCGATGCAGGGGCCGACCGGGCGCGAGCGTGCGTCGTACTGGTGCTCGTCCTGCCAGCCGCTGCTGGACTGAAAGTAGGGTGCTGAAAATCAGGTGATGGTGATGGTGCCCTTGATCCTCGTCTTCGGCTTGGCCGAGGGCCTCTTGCCGGGCATCGAGTCGTAGACCAGTCGCTTGCCCTTCAGCAGGCGGATCCGGATCTTGTCCTTCGAGCCCTTGTCCAGCGCCACGATGACGAGGGTGTAGCCGGCCTTGCCCCTGTTGGCGCCGGTCAGCTTCGTCTTGAACTTGTTGCCCTTGATCTTGGACTTCTTGACGGTGTCGCCGGTGAAGGCGATCTTGCCCTTCTTGAACGTGAAGGTCGCGCTGCCGCTCGGGCTGGGGCCTGACTCTCCGAGGAACTCGAACTTCGCCTTGCCCTTGGCATCCTCGTGCTTCGTGCTCGACCCCTTGGGGCTGATGAACTTGCCCTTGCCCAAGGCGACGTGGATGCCCGGAGAGACCGATCCGATGGAGAAGTTGGCGTCGTTGACGTCGAAGAAGTAGTTGCCGACCGCCTCGACCTTGATCCGCGCGGTTGTGGTGGTGACGGCGGGAAGCAGCACCGCCTCTGACCCGTCGTTGGGCGTGGAGGCAACCAGCACCGTCGGGAAGGTCAGCCCGCCGTCGGTGGAAAGGCTGATCTTCACGTTCTGCGCCAGCGCGGCGGTGTTGGTGCCCGCGACGTCCCATTTCACCGTTTCCACCCCGGATGCGGCTCCGCTGCTTGCGTGCGAGGTCACCAGGAACGGGCCCGCAGTCGGCGTGAGGGTGAGCGCGACGTTGGCGGACGAGAGCCCGCCCGCGTGGTCGGCGGCCGCGTCGGGGGTGAACTCGTCCCGGGCGCTCAGCCGGAAGTGCAGCACCCGCGGCGTCGCCGGGTTGCCGAGCCAGGCGCCGGTCGGCAGGAACTCCGAGAAGCAGTTCAGCGCGGGGTCGGTCACCGGAACGCTGCCCGCCGCCAACGGCGTGGGACAGGAGCCGGTCGTTGCGTTGGTGTTTCCGGCCACCACCTGGGCGAGGTCCGGGAAGGTCCGGCTCGGTGAGGTGCCGGCAAGGTTCTCGCCCGGCGAGTGGTAGAGCAGAGTGTCGTCCGCGCTGACTTGCGCCGAGACCCCGAACTGGCGGAACAGCGGACCGTCCGTCTTGTTGTTGTCGACCAGGCCGGTCCCGACGGGGCCGCCCGGATCGGTCTGCTCCCACAGGTAGGTGAGCGTGTGGCCGTCGGCGTCGGTGGCCGAGCCGGTCAAGGTGAACGGCGTGCGGATCGGGATCGCCTTGGCGGCCGGAGCGATCACCACCGGCGAGCGGTTCGCGGTGGCGGCGACGGTGCCCTGGTTGGTGGTCGGGCCGCCGTTGTAGATGGTCCCCGTGAACGTCGTGAACGTGCCCGCGGTCGGCGTGATGACCAGCGTCGGGACAGGCTGCCCGGCTGCCGCCAATGTGAAGTCGACGGTGAAGCCGTTGGCCGAGGGGGCCGACGGGTCCGGGAACCCGCCACTGTCGTAGTCGGTGATCTCGGCGGCCGTCACGGTCTCGCCCGTCGCATCCGAGACGGCGGCGGCGACGGTCACCTTGTTGTAGGTCAACACGCCGTTGACGACGGGATCGGACGTCGCCGGGCATCCGGCGCAGGAGATGGTGAACGCGTCAACCCCGTCGAAGTCGGACAGGTTGACGACCTGCTGCTCGTCACCGCCCCCGGGCGCCGCGGCCGTCGTCGCGTTGATCTCGTCGATGCTGGTGAAGGAGAAGTAGGGGTCGCTGTGCGGCTGCAGGTTGTCGGACGCGCAGATCCCGGCGTACGCCATGATCGAGGAGCCGGAGCCGGGCTCGACCTGGGTGGAGAACGGGGTGGTGTTGCGGTTGCCGGCCGAGCAGTTGGCCTGGGTGCCGTTGAAGGTGTGGTTGCCACCCATCTGGTGACCGATCTCGTGGGCCACGTAGTCGATCGCGTAGAAGTCGCCGTCCGGCTTCGCGAGCCCGGTGCAGCCGTCGGCCTTGAAGGGGCCACCCACGACGCCGAGGCCGGCGATGCCGCCGCCGTTGACGCCGAGGCCGATGTGACCGATGTCGAAGTTCTCCGCGCCGATGATCTGGCCGAGCGCGAACTCGTTGCGGTCAAGGAGCGCCCCGGTGCAACCATCAGGTGTGTCGCCTGCACTGCCGTCCGGGTAGAAGGCGTCGTGGTCGTAGCAGGCGTTCGCACCGCAGGGCCCGTTCGGCGCTGTCGCCTCTGCCTCGTTGAGGTTGAGCAAGGTGTCGGTGCCGGCGACCATCACGAACTTGATCGCCAGGTCGTCGTTGTAGACCTCGTTGACCCGGTTGATCAGCGTGGTCTTGGCGGCCATCACCAGCACGTTGGTGCCCCCGAAGTAGGTGCCGTAGGTCGGGTCGGTGACGAAGGCGAGCCGGTAGGTGCGCGTCGAGACGATGCCACCGGGGGTCGAGAACTCCTCGGGGCCACCCGCCAGGGCAGCCTGTGTCGCACGCTTCAGGTCGCGCTCGACGAAGGGCTGCGATGCGCGCGGCATCGCGCTGCCGAAGTAGCTGAGCACCCGGTCCTCGCCGGCGCGGTCCTCGGCCGGGTCGACGTACCACGCCCGGCCGTCGGCCCGGCGCACGAACGCGTGGAATCCCAGCGGGGTGACGTCGAGCCGGATGGTGCTGCCGTCCGCTCCGTGGCCGGCATAGGTCCGGGTCTCGGGGTGCGCGGCCTGCAGCGACGGCTCCATCACGGAGTCCTCAGCGACGGTGAACGTCGCCAGCTCACCGGTCGGGTCGGGGACCTCGAGCGTCTGTTGCCCGCCACCAGCCAGACGGTCGCGCAGCCCCGCCAGGTCCACGCGGTACGCCGTGAACGCGGTGGGCCGGACCCGGACGTGGTCGGACCTGCCCTGCTTGAAGCCGTCGAGCGGCTGGAAGAGGCCAGAGTCGCGGGCTGCGGACGCGGTGGAGGAAGCGGTCGAGACCGCCAGGAGCGGGAGGAGCAGCAGCGCAGAGAAGAGGACGAGGAATCGCCGCAGGGTCACCATGACCCCACAACTTAGTGGGCTGGTCGGGGTTACGCCGCTGAGGCGACCACGTCGTTGCCGGCCGGGGCCTCGATGAGCGACTCCTCGAGGGCGACCAGGTCGGAGACCTCGCGCAGGACGGAGGAGAGCGGGAGGTCCAGAGCCGAGCAGAGCGAGGCGAGCAGCTCGGAGGACGCTTCCTTCTGGCCGCGCTCGATCTCGGAGATGTAGCCCAGGCTGACCCGGGCCTCCGCGGAGACCTCGCGCAACGTCATGCCGCGGCGCATCCGCTGAGCACGGAGCGCGTCGCCGAGCAACCGGCGGAACAGCACCATGCGCGTCTCCCTTCTGTTCGCTTCGGACTCAACGCTACCGGAGGGCTCGTTCTTCCCGCGTCGCATCCCCGCGCTGATCCGGGTCCAGCATGCCCCCGAGCGCCGACAGTGCCTCGACGCAGGTGCGGTCCTGGATCGCGTCCCGGGTCCCGACCAGCTCCAGGGCCAGCGCGGTTTCCACCCCGGGGCCGACCAGGCCCACGTAGACGGTTCCCGCCGGGTGCCCCTCCTGCCGGTCCGGGCCGGCCACGCCCGTCGTACCGACGCCCCAGGCCGCACCGGTCAGCTCCGCGGACCCGCGCGCCATCGCCAGCGCGCACTCCGCCGAGACCACCCCGTGCCGCTCGATCAGGGCTGCCGGGACGCCGAGCACCTCCGCCTTCACCGAGGTCGCGTACGCGACCACTCCGCCGACGTAGCTCTTCGAGGCCCCCGGTACGGCGGTCAGTGCGGCGGCCAGCCGGCCACCGGTCAGCGACTCGGCGGTGGCCACGGTCTCCCCGCGCTCGCGCAGCTGGGCGAGCACCCGGGCGGCGTGGTCCATGACCCGACTCTAGGTCCGGAGCCACCGGTGGTTGAGGAGGTCGCGCAGCGACCGTCGTATCCGGTGGTTGAGGAGGTCGCGCAGCGACCGTCGTACCGGTGGTTGAGGAGGTCGCGCAGCGACCGTCTCGAAACCACCCAACCCGGGGCTGGGACCTGACCACCCCGGTTCAGTCCCAGCCTTCCCTGCGGTGGTTTCGAGACAGGCGCAGAACGCCTTCCTCAACCACCGGCCGGCGTACCGGTGGTTGAGGAGGTCGCGCAGCGACGTCGTACCGGTGGTTGAGGAGGTCGCGCAGCGACGTCGTATCGGTGGTTGAGGAGGTCGCGCAGCGACCGTCTCGAAACCACCCAACCCGGGGCTGGAACCTGACCACCCCGGTTCAGTCCCAGCCTTCCCTGCGGTGGTTTCGAGACAGGCGCAGAACGCCTTCCTCAACCACCGGCCCGGCCCACCGGTGGTTGAGGAGGTCGCGCAGCGACGTCGTATCGGTGGTTGAGGAGGTCGCGCAGCGACCGTCTCGAAACCACCCAACCCGGGGCTGGGACCTGACCACCCCGGTTAGTCCCAGCCTTCCCTGCGGTGGTTTCGAGACAGGCGCAGAACGCCTTCCTCAACCACCGATAACGGCAGAACGCCTTCCCTACCACCGATAACGCCAGAACGCCTTCCTCAATCACCGGACCCGGCCCGGATACCGTCTCGCCCATGGCGCTGCCGATCGAGGACTACGCGATGATCGGCGACCGGCGGACCGCGGCGCTGGTCGGCACCAACGGGTCGGTCGACTGGCTGTGCCTGCCTCGGTTCGACTCCCCGGCCTGCCTGGCCGGGCTGCTCGGCACCGAGGACCACGGCCACTGGCAACTGGTGCCGGACGGCACCTACGCGACCGAGCGCCGCTACCTCGGCGCCTCGGGGGTCCTCGAGACCACGTTCACCACCAGCGCCGGCGTGGTCACCCTCACCGACCTGATGCCCCGAGGCGACGGCCGCGCCGACCTGATCCGCAAGCTCAAGGGTGTGCGCGGCACGGTGCGGATCCGCCACGAGTGGCGGATCCGGCTCGACTACGGCCTGGTCCGCCCCTGGGTGCGCCGGAGGACGATCGACGGCGAGGAGGTCATCACCGCCATCGGCGGTCCCGACCAGCTGGTGCTCCGCGGGCCGCGGCTGCCGGCCGCCCGCGACGGTTCGCACAACGACGAGTTCGAGGTCAGCGAGGGCGACGAGCTGGTCTTCTCGATGACCTGGTTCCCGTCGTACGCCGAGCCGACCGACCTCGGCACCCCCCACGACCGGATCGCCGCCACCGTCGAGGAGGACGAGGCCTGGGCGGCGCAGTGCGTCGCCGACGTCCCGCACCGCGACGTGGTCCTCCGCTCCCTGCTCACGCTGCGACTGATGACCGACGAGATCACCGGCGGCATCGTGGCCGCGCCGACGACGTCACTGCCCGAGGACTTCGGCGGCGAACGGAACTGGGACTACCGCTACTGCTGGCTCCGCGACGCCGCGCTGACCCTGAGTTCCCTGGTGGAGGCCGGCTATACCGAGGAGGCCGACCTCTGGCGGGACTGGCTGCTGCGCACCATCGCCGGCGACCCCGGCCAGATGCAGGTCCTGTACGCCGTCGACGGCTCCCGCCGGCTGCCCGAGGTCACCCTCGACCACCTGCCCGGCTACGCCGACTCCCGACCGGTCCGGATCGGCAACGGCGCGGTCGACCAGACCCAGCACGACGTGCTCGGCGAGGTGATGGACGCCCTCGAGAAGGTCCGGCGGGCCGAGGGGATGCCGCACGACGAGGCCTGGCCGCTGCAGCGCGCACTGGTCGTCGACATGGCCACCCGGTGGCGGGAGCCGGACAACGGAATCTGGGAGATCCGCGGCGATCCGCAGGTGTTCACGCACTCCCGGGTGATGATCTGGGTCGCGCTGGACCGCGCCGTGCGGGCCATGGAGGACTACGACCTACCCGGCCCGCTCGAGGAGTGGCGAGCGCTGCGCGACGAGGTGCACGCCGATGTCATGGAGCACGGCTACGACGCAGAGCGCGGCAGCTTCACCCAGCACTACGGCACGAGTGAGGTCGACGCATCGCTGCTGATCCTGCCGCTGGTCGGCTTCCTCGACGGCGACGACCCCCGGGTCCTCGGCACCATCGACGCGGTCGAGCAGGACCTGATGCGCGACGGCCTGGTGCTGCGCTACCTCACCGAGACCGGCGTGGACGGCCTGGCCGGTGACGAGCACCCGTTCGTCGCCTGCTCGTTCTGGCTGGTCTCGGCGTACGCCGCGGCCGGGCGGCTCGAGCAGGCGCACGCGCTGTTCGACCGACTGGTCGGGCTGCTCAACGACGTCGGCCTGGTCTCGGAGGAGTACGACCCCGTCCGGCAGCGGATGGCCGGCAACTTCCCGCAGGCGTTCAGCCACCTCGCGCTCGTCCAGGCCGCGTTCCACCTCGCCGACGCCGACGCACGCGGCTAAGCGCACACACACCAGGCCGGGAGCCGCCTGCGCCGCTCCCGGCCCTGGTGCACCACAGATGGGTCAGCTGACCGTGAAGGTCACCGTGGTCATGCTGCCCGCGACGGTGCTGCTGCCGAGGTAGACCACCTCCACCTCGTAGGTGCCCCTGCGGAACTTGCCGAGGTCGAGCGACAGCCGGCCGTTCTTGAGGGTCTTGGTCAAAGTCTTGCCGTCCACGGTCACCGTCACCTGGCCGGTGGCCGGGATGCCATGGTTTCCCACGACCGTGACCTTCAGCTCCACCTTCTTGTTCGGCGTCGGGTTCTGCGGAGTTACCTGGGCGCTGGTGGTCGAGCCAGCCTTGCTCACGGTGACCGTCAACGACGCCTGGTCCCCGAGGTGGGTCGCGTCGCCGCTGTAGACGACCGTGAGCGACCTGCTGCCCACGGGGAACGTCTTCGCCGGCACCGTGATGGTGGCCGTGCCGCCGGCGTTGAGCGCCGCCGAGCCGAGGAGGGTGGCTCCGTCGAAGAGCTGCACGCTCCCCGTCGGGGTCGCCCCCGGACCCGTCACGGTCACCTGGACCGGCACCGGCTGGCCGTATTCGACGCTCACGTCTGGCGCCGCGACCGTGCTCGCCGCCTTCCCGACCTGGACCGTCACCGGCATCTCGGTGCCAGTGGTGGCGCCGACCAGGGTCAGCGTCATTGGACCCGAGGCCGCCGTGTCCGGCACCACGACGTCGACAGCTGCGGTGCCGGTGCCGTCGAAGCCGGGCAGTGTGGCCTGGATGGTGTTGTTGAGCGGGAACGTGCCCAGGGTTGCGGCACCGAGCTTGACCACCACGTCGGTGTCCTTCGGGTCAGCGGCGTTGCTGAACGACCAGCCGCTGACATCGAAGGTCACATGCTGTCCGGCGTCGTACGACGCCGGTGCGCCGGCCGGGAAGTTGACGTGCACACCGTTCTGCTTGGTGGGCACCGGCAGCGGCGGGTCGCCCTCATCGGTGTTCGCGAACTCGGCCATGTAGTTGACCATCGCCTGCAGGTCGGTCAGACCGGCTTCGGCCTTGTTCGCGCCTCCGACGAAGGCGGTGAAGTTGTCGCCACCGGTGGACAAGAACCCGTTCACCGTGACCGAGTACACCGTCGTCGGCACGATGGCGACGCCGTCGAGCCACATCCCGGTGATGCGCGAACCAGCCGCAGCGTCCGGGTCAGAGGTGTAGGTGAAGCCCTTCGACGCACCGAGCTTCAGGAACGGCCGCGACGCGCCCCCTGGCTGCCACTGCTGCTCCAGCGCCGCCTTGATCTGCGCACCGGTCAGGTCCATGTTCACCAGACCGTTCGCGAACGGCTGCACCTCGGCGGCCTGCTTGTAGGTCAGCGTCCGCGGGTACGGATCGGACCCCACCCCGAGCATGTCGGTCCGCAGACCCCCGGGGTTCATGAACGCAATCTGCGCCGAGCCCGCCTCGGCACCCGAGGTCTGCCAGCGCTGCGCCTCGGCGACCAGGTTGCCGAGCGTCGACTCCACGCCTCGGTTCTCGGTGGTCCCGTTGGCAAGGTAGCCACGCCTGATCGGACCAGCGATCTGACCCAGCGGCACCGCACCCAGCACCGCAGACTCAGCCACCGCGTCGTCCACGATCTCCTGCGTCTCGGCATCGGTCGGGAACGCTTCGACCCACGGCGGCTGGCCGGAGCCACCGCAGGCGGTCCCGCCCGTACCAGCGCACGTCTTCAGCTTCACCACGTTCTGGGTCTTGCTCTGGACCTCGCCGGTCGCGGTGTCCACCGTGAAGACGATCTTGTTCAGCGCGGCGCCGTACTGGCCCGCCGACACCACCGGACGGTCGGTGACCGGCCGCGTCGACCAGCCAGGAACCGGGAAGGAGCAGTTGTACTCCAGGTGGGTGTGACCCGACACGATGGCGTCCACGTTGTCGTTGACCCCGGTGATGATCGAACCGAAGTCCGAGGTCGGATCGTCGTCCATCGTCGCGCAGTTCGTGTTCGGCGCACCCTCGTGCACCAGCATCACCACGATGTCGGCGCCCTGGCTGTTCACCAGGTCGTCGGCGGCCGAGTTCGTCTCGGTGACGATGTCGGTCACCTTGATCTCCTCGATGCCACCCGGGCTGACCAGCTCCGGCAGGTGCTCGGTCACCACACCCACGAACCCGACCCGGACCGAACCGAAGTCCTTGGTCCACGTCGCCGGCAGCGCCGGGTTGTCGTTGGCCCGGAACCGTACGTTCGCACCGAGGTAGGCCCACTCGGCTCCACCCTCGGGGTTGTCCGTCGGGTCGTACTCCGCCATCACCCGGTCCACCAGGTCGTCGTAACCCTGGTCGAACTCGTGGTTGCCCACCGCGGAGACCTCCAGACCGGCCTCGTTCAGCGCGTCGATCGTCGGCTTGTCGTTCAGGATGAACGACTCGAAGGTCGAGGCACCGATCAGGTCACCCGCCGCAGCGAACACCGTGTCCGGGTTCGTCGCACGCAGCTGGTTGACCGCACCCGCCAGCACACCCGCACCGGCCGCAGCTGACACCGGGTCCTTCGCGATCCGACCGTGGAAGTCGTTCGTGCCCAGGATCTGGATGTCACGCACTGCCGGCTCGACCGGCACGTTGATCCCGATGATCTCAGGGTTGTGGTCGGAGGACTTGAACTGGTCGGGCTGGTACAGGTTCGTGACGTTGTAGTTGTAGCGGCTGTACTCGTAGTAGACCGACTCGTACCCGTTGATCGTCCAGATGTCGACGTCCTCGACGTCGGTGAGGGCTGCCGGGTTGGCGAGCACGTGGTCGAGCGAGCCGATCTGGCCGTCGAAGTTGTAGCTCTCCTCGTCGGGGTCGCTGGTCGACTCCAGGTGGTTGTAGCCGGCCGCCTCGAGGACCTGGATCGGGTCCTCTTCGGAGTAGGCGTTGAAGTCACCGGCCAAGAAGACCCGGGTGATGCCACGCAGCGCCTTGAACTCGTCCGCAAAGGCAACCAGGGAGTTGGCCTGGAGGATGCGGCGGTCGTTGGCGTTGCCCTGACCGTCGGGGTCCGGCGTGCCCGAGCCCTTCGACTTGAAGTGGTTGACGATCACCGCGAACGCGTCGGAGTCGGGGCTGCCGACCGCCTTGAAGGCCTGGGCCAGCGGTTCGCGGGCATCGGCGAACGCCTCGGTGCCGGTCGACTCGTCGGCCAGCACGACCGAGCCGCCGACGAGCGCGACCGTGGCCGGCTTGTAGATGAAGCCGTTGCGGATCACGTCCTGCTCTGACAGCGGCGGCAGGTCGGCGGCATCCGGCGAGGGCACCGCGGCCCAGGTTCCGGGGCCGGCGTCGGCGTTCAGCGCGGTCACCAGTGCGTCGATCGCGAAGTCACGGGGCTTGCCGTAGTGGACCGAGTTCTCGAGCTCCTCGAGGGAGACGATGTCGGCGTCGGCGGTGTTGATGGCGGCCACGATCTTGTCGCGCTGACGCACCAGGTTTTCGTTGTTGGCAGCACCACGCGGACCGTTGGGGGCGCAGTTGTTGTTCGTGATGGGGTTGCCCTCGCGGTCGTTGAAGTAGGTGCAGGTCCGGCCCCCACCCATGGCGACGAACTCCTCTCCGGTGGTCGGGAAGAAGTTCAGGACGTTGAACGTCGCCAGCTGGATGTCACCGCCGACGTCCTGAGGAGCAGCGTTGGCGGCCCGCGTCTGCGAGAGCTGCGGCTGGGTTGCGGTCGGCGCACCGACGACCCGGGTCGTGGGCAGGATCCGCCACGCGCCGAAGCCGAACGTGAAGACCACCGGCGCGGGGAAGGTGACCGACGAGCCGACCCGCGGGAAGTGGCTGGCGGCGTACCACGGGAACGGCAGTCCGGTGTTCGCGGCCGACGTGTAGTTCGTGCTCGAACCGTCGTCGAGAGTGATCCGGTGCGCGTCGTTGTACTTGATGCGGTCGGCCTTCGCAGGGCTCTGCGCATCGATCACCTCGGTCGGCGACACCAGCGGCAAGGTGCTCTCGGCGGCGACGCCGATCTCGCCGAACATCGAGGAGCTGAAGGAGCCGCCGGCCACGAACGGCGAGCCGTCGTAGACGTCGGTCGCGGTCCACGGCGCGGTCGGCTGGAACGCCTCGCCCTCGGCCACCTCGCGCGCTGTGTCGAGCGCGGCGCCGGCCAGGCACCCGGTGCCCGGCAGGGCACAGTCGGTGCCGGGGACCTGGGTCTTGGGGGTCACCGTCCCGGGGAGGTCGGCGATCACGGCGACGTCACTGTCGGTGCTGGTGAGCTGGGTCTGGCCCGAGAACTCACCGGGGGTGCCGGTCACGCGGACGGAGTCGCCGATCGCCGGATAGGTGGTGAAGCCGCCCGGCCCGCCGTAGACGAAGATCGCGTCGGAGGCGTCGGCCGTATCAGCACCCGGAGTCTGGATGTAGAAGCCGTTCAGGCCGCCGGTGGGGTAGCGCGCGGTGACCTCGCCTTCCGTCATCACGGTGCCGCTCAGCGGCGTGGTCGCACCGGTGCCCTGGATGTCCTTGATCGGTGTCACGTCCACCGGTGCCGCGTTGACGGTCCAGGTGAAGGTCTTGTTGTCGGTCGCAGGCACACCCGCGCTGTCGGTCACCGACACGGTGACCGAGGGCGTCCCGGCCGTGGTTGGGGTGCCGGTGATGGCTCCGGTCGACATGTCGAGTGACAGGCCCGCCGGGAGGTTCGTCTCTCCGTACGTGTACGGCGTCGTGCCGCCGGACGCGACGAGCTGCAGCGTGCTGATCGCGACGCCCACGGTGCTGGTCTGCGGACCCGGGTTGGTCAGCGATAGCGCCGCCGGACCGGCGCCTACTGGAGCGGGCGCTGCCGTGCTGAAGTCGTTGGCGTTGTTGTCGGTGTCGGTGTTGGATGCGTTTCGCGTCGTCGCGAGAGTGTTGCTGGGCGCCTCGTTGGCCGTCGCCGTCTCGAACGAGTTGGAGTTCGTTGCGGCACCGACCAGATCGATGATCGCCGGATTCGGGGCAGCTGTGACGTTGCCATCAGCGGGATCGAGCCCGGTAGTCGTGTTCGCCAGCCAGATCTGCCAGCCGCCGGCGGCAATCCCCATGGTGCCGGTGGCATTCGGGGTGGGCAGCGCGACCCCGTTGCCGGCACCGGCTCCCTCTCGAACGAGGTAGTAGCCGCCAGCGGGCACGGACCCGGTCAGCGGGGTGATGTTGGCACCCGCGGTGGCGGCCGCGGAGTTGGTGGCCGAACGCCCTTGCACACTCCAGCCGTCCACGCTGATGGGAGCGCCGGTCGGGTTGTACAGCTCGATGAAGTCGTGGGTGTACTGGGCACCGGTGTTTCCACCCCCGCCGTAGACCTCGCTGATCACGAGGGCGGTGCCGTCCGGGTTCGCCTGGACCGCCGGTGCGACGAAGAATTGGAGGCCGGTGAGGGCCAGGGTCACTGAAACAAGAGCGGCCAAACGGGCGCGACGCTGCGACCGAGGTGCGGGCATGAGGGTCTCCGAGAGGGTGAGACGACTCGATCGAGGCGGGGAGGGGGGCTCGAACGGGGTCGACGAAATTATGGGTCCAGACGTTCCCGAGTAAGGGACCGTATTCGCGACCGTCGACCGCGAGGCCGATCGGTCAGTGAACTCTCGGTGACGATCTGCCGCTCGTCAAGCCCGTGACGATAACGAGCGGGTGACAAGGGACTACGACGACCGGCCCGCGGGAGCTTCCCCGGACAGGTGGCGTCGCTGCTTCCACACCCCGGCGAAGAACTGCGCGCCCGAGACGAGGGTGAGCGCCACCGCGATCACCATGCAGACCAGCGCGACGTAGTAGACGACCTCGCCCGGGGTCTCCAGCCAGCCCGGCAGGTCGGGGTCGCGCAGCGGCAGCACCAGCCCACCCAGGGCCAGCACCTGGAAGGTCGTCTTGAGCTTCCCGAGCCGCTCGGCGGAGATCACCATCCGCTTGAGCACGGAGAGCCGGAGCAGGGTCACGCTCCACTCGCGGACCAGGACGACGATGGTGATCGCCCACCACCAGGGGCTGTCGAAGATGACCGAGAGCCCGACGAAGGCCATCCCGGTCATCGCCTTGTCCGCGATCGGGTCGGCGATCTTGCCGAAGTCGGTGATCAGCCCGCGCTTGCGGGCGATTTCGCCGTCGATCAGGTCGGTGATCATCGCGACACCGAAGATCCCCCACGCGATCATCCGCCAGGCGATCGACTCTCCGTCGTCGACGAGCAGGGCGGCGCCGAACAACGGCACCAGCACGATCCGCAACGTGGTGAGGAAGTTGGGCACGTTGTAGTTGCTCGGCTTCACCCGCTGGACGTCGCTCACAGCGGGGTCGCCACCAGGTCCACACCCTCGCTCTGGATCACGCGGGCGCGGACCAGCTCGCCGACCTTGGTCCCGCGGATCAGGGAGGTCGTGCCGTCAACGTCGGGCCCCTGGTGGGCGGCGCGGCCGATGACGTCCGTCGCGGTGGACTCCTCCACCAGCACGACGACCTCTTGGCCGACCCGCTCCTCCGCGCGCTGCGTGGTGAGCTCCTCGACCAGGTCGGCCACCCGCGCGGTGCGGGCCCTGACCTCGTCCTCGTCGAGCTTGTCGTCGTACGTCGCCGCCTCGGTGCCGTCCTCGTCGGAGTAGCCGAAGACGCCGACCACGTCGAGCCGGGCCGCGACCAGGAAGTCGCACAGCGTGTGGAGGTCGTCCTCGGTCTCGCCCGGGAAGCCGACGATCACGTTGGAGCGGACCCCTGCCTCCGGCGCCAGCGACCGGACCCGGTCGAGCAGGCCCAGGAAGCTCTCCGGGTCACCGAACCGGCGCATCCGGCGCAGCACCGCGTTGCTGGCGTGCTGGAAGGAGAGGTCGAAGTACGGTGCCACGCCCGGCGTGGTCGCGATCGCCTCGAGCAGCCCGGGCCGCAGCTCGGCGGGCTGGAGGTAGGAGACCCGGACCCGTTCGATGCCGTCGACCGCGGCCAGCTCTGGCAACAACGTCTCGAGGAGCCGGAGGTCGCCGAGGTCCTTGCCGTAGGAGGTGGAGTTCTCGCTGACGAGGAACAGCTCGCGGACCCCATCGGCCGCCAGCCACCGCGCTTCGTCGATCACCTCGGTGGGGCGCCGGCTCACGAACGAGCCGCGGAACGACGGGATCGCGCAGAACGTGCACCGGCGGTCGCACCCCGAAGCCAGCTTGAGCGGGGCCATCGGCCCGGTCTCCAGGCGGACCCGCGGTGGCGCCACGGGCGCCGACGTCCGGTCGCTCTGCCGGTCGATGGGCGAGATCGGCAGCAGCCGGCGGCGGTCCTGGGGCACGTGCGGGGTGGGTAGCTCCCCTGCCGCGATCGACCGCAGCCGCGCGGCGATGTCGGGGTAGTCGTCGAAGCCGAGGACCGCGTCGGCCTCGGGCAGCGAGGTGGCCAGCTCGGCGCCGTACCGCTCGGCCAGGCAGCCGACGGCGACCACCGACGTCGGCCCGCTGAGTCCGTCGGCACCGCCCTTGAGCTCGGATGCCTCGAGCAGCGCGTCGACCGAGTCCTTCTTGGCCTGCTCGACGAATCCGCAGGTGTTCACGAGCACCGTGTCGGCGGCGGCCGGGTCGTCGACGAGCCGGAACCCGTCCGCCGCCAGCCGACCCGCCAGCTCCTCGGAGTCCACCTCGTTGCGCGCGCACCCGAGGGTGACGAGTGCGACGGAAGGCTGGCTCACCCAGCCAGTCTGCCTACCGGGTCAGGCCAGCGCGAATCTCCGTGAGGCGTCCCTCCGGTGGTTGAGCCCGGAGGAGCGCCAGCGACGACGGTGTCGAAACCACCCAACCCGGCGCTGGGACCCGACCACTGCGGTTCAGTCCCAGCCTTCCCTGCGGTGGTTTCGAGACAGGCGCAGAACGCCTTCCTCAACCACCGACACCGCTACTTGGCGGTGAAGACGTCCTGCGCGGGCTGGCCGGTCTTGCCGATCGCACCGTGGTCCTGGCCGTCCACGCTGACCTCGAGCGAGCCGTCGGTGGACTGGATCCGGACCGGCGGCGAGACCTGAAGCGTCTTGGACTGGCCGAACGCCAGCGATCCGGTGAACACGACCTTGCCGCTGCCGTCGCGGACCACGACGTGCGCGCCACCACCGGCAGCCGTGAGCAGCACCGGGACCGGCGCCGATCGGCCGCCGCTGGTCAGGCCGGCCGAACCGTTGGCCAGGCTCGGGGAGGACGGCGACACGGCGCCCGGACTGTCCATCACCAGGCGCGCGATCGACCACGCGAGGACCACGGTCATCACGGCGGCGACGATCACCGTCCAGCTCGCACCGCGCTTCACACCGCGGATGGGGCCGTGCCGACCGGTGGCGAGCTCGGCCTCGAAGACCCGGCGCGGGTCGATCGGCGCGTCGGCGTACTTGTCGTCGTACGTCGCCAGCAGGGGCGTGACGTCAACCCCGACCACCCGGGCCAGGGTGCGCAGGTGCCCACGCGCATAGAAGTCGCCACCACACGGCGCGAAGTCGTCGATCTCGATCGCCTCGATGACGTGCGGGCGGATGCGGGTGCGGTCGGCGAGCTGGTCCACCGAGAGCCGCAACCGCTCACGGGCCGCGGCCAGCTCGGGGCCGATCACCGGCTCGACGACGGGCAGGTCGGCGAGGTCGTCGATCACGAACGTCGAGGTGGCGCTCGGGATCGCGGGGATCGCGGCCCCCGACTGGGTCGCCTCGAGGCCCCAGTCGCGGTCCCGCTCGACGTCGGCGCGCTGGGCGGGTACGACGTCGCGCAGCGGGCTGGGGGTCGGGCTGGCGACCACCACGGCCGCCGGCGGCACCGCCACCTCCGGCTCGTCGAGCTCCTCACCGTCGTCCGGCTCGGCTGCGTCACGGACCACCTCGACGACCTCGCACCGGCCGTCGGCCAGCGCGGCCAGCGTGCCGGTCACGTCACGGTGCCCGCCGAGCACGCGGGTCGTCAGGCCGAGCGGCAGCGCGAACGGCGCACCGTGCAGCCGGTCGGTGACCCTGGCATGCCGCTGCCCGGCCGGGCCGAGCAGCGCCAGCTCGTCGTCGAGCTCGCGCGGAAACAGGACCAGGCGACCATCACGCAGCAGTCCGCGCCTGGGCAGGTGCTCGACCTCCTCCAGGTCCGACCACGCCATCCCCCGCCAGGTCCGGCCCAGCCGGATCCGGACGCCGTGCGAGTCGGCGACCAGCAGTGGCACCCGCGCGTCGAGGAACGTGAAGACGTGCGCCCAGGTGAGGGCGGCCAGCCCCACGCACAGGATCCAGTCGAGAGTCCCGCCGGTGGTGACCGCGCGGGCGAGGTATGCGGCCGAGACCAGCGCGCTGACACCGGCGATCACCGTCGAGACCCTGCCGTTGCGACGGACGATCAGCTCGTCGGGCTCGGGCTCGTCGGGGATGTGTGCCCAGTCGGGGTGCTGCGGCTTGCTGGTGGTGTCGGGGCTCAGCAGGTCGGTCATCACAGCTCCCCTTGCAACGTCGCGATCACGGCGTCCACCTCGTCGGGCTTGACCAGCACGTCGCGAGCCTTGGAGCCCTCGCTCGGTCCGACGATGCCGCGGCTCTCGAGGATGTCCATCAGCCGCCCGGCCTTGGCGAAGCCGACCCGCAGCTTGCGCTGCAGCATCGACGTCGAGCCGAACTGGGTGGACACCACGAGCTCGACCGCCTGGATCACCAGCTCGAGGTCGTCGCCGATGTCGTCGTCGAGCTCGCGCTTGCTCGCCACCGGGGCGGTGACGTCGTCCCGGTAGCTCGGCTCGAGCTGCCCCTTGCAGTGCTTGACCACCGCGTGGATCTCGGACTCGGTGACCCACGAGCCCTGCACCCGGACCGGCTTGGAGGCACCCATGGGGAGGAACAGCCCGTCACCCTGTCCGACCAGCTTCTCGGCGCCGGGCTGGTCGAGGATGACCCGGCTGTCGGCCAGCGACGAGGTCGCGAAGGACAGTCGGGACGGCACGTTGGCCTTGATCAGGCCGGTCACCACGTCGACCGACGGGCGCTGGGTCGCGAGCACCAGGTGGATGCCGGCGGCGCGGGCCAGCTGGGTGATCCGGACCACGGCGTCCTCGACGTCGCGCGGCGCGACCATCATCAGGTCCGAGAGCTCGTCGACGATTACCAAAAGGAAGGGGTACGGCGTCAGCTCGCGCTCGCTGCCCGGCGGCACCGTCACCTTGCCGCCGCGCACCGCCTTGTTGAAGTCGTCGATGTGGCGGAACCCGAAGTTGGCCAGGTCGTCGTATCGCATGTCCATCTCGCGCACGACCCAGGCCAGCGCCTCGGAGGCCTTCTTGGGGTTGGTGATGATCGGCGTGATCAGGTGCGGGACGCCCTCGTAGGCGTTCAGCTCGACCCGCTTCGGGTCGATCATGATCATCCGGACCTCGTCGGGCGTGGCCCGCATCAGGATCGAGCAGATCATCGAGTTGATGAAGCTCGACTTGCCGGATCCGGTGGCACCGGCCACCAGCAGGTGCGGCATCTTTGCGAGGCTGGCGACCACGAAGCCGCCCTCCACGTCCTTGCCGAGGCCGGCCACCATCGGGTGGTGGTCGGACCGCGCGGTCTGCGACCGCAGCACGTCGCCGAGGGAGACGATCTCCTTGTCCAGGTTGGGGATCTCGATGCCGATCGCCGACTTGCCGGGGATCGGGCTGAGGATGCGGACGTCTGCCGAGGCCACCGCGTAGGCGATGTTCTTGGAGAGCGCGGTGACCTTCTCGACCTTGATGGCCGGGCCGAGCTCGACCTCGTATCGAGTGACCGTCGGGCCCCGGGTGTAGCCGGTGACCTGGGCATCGATGTCGAACTCCTCGAGGACCTGGGTGAGCCGGCCGACCACCTCATCACTCGCCTTGGACCGGGCCTTGTGCGGCGAGCCGGGCTTGAGCATGTCGTTGCGCGGCAGGTGGTAGACGACGTCCCCGGACAGTGCGAGCTGCTCGACCCGGTCGGGCAGCGGCGTGTGCGGAGGCGGCTCGAGGTCCGAGGTCGGGGGCTCGGCGGGGACCTCGGCACCGGCTTGGGTGTCCTCGGGCTCGGGGGCGCGCTTGCGTCGCCGGCGGCGCCACTCGCGGTCCTCGAGCACCGGGCTGTCGTAGGCCGGGTCGCCCATCAGCGGGTCGATCTCGTCGGTGACGTCGAGGTCGGTACGACGGCCCCGGGTCCGCATGGGCCGGGTGGACGTGTCGTCCGCGTCCTGAGGCCGCTGCCGGCCCAGCGCCCGGTCCCGGAGCCCGGCCAGCCGCGACGGCACCTTGTAGAGCGGGGTCGCGGTGATGACCAGCACCCCGAAGAAGGCGAGCAGCAACAACACCGGCACCACGACGTACGGCGTGCGGAGCAGGTCGAGCAGCAGCGAGGAGACGACGTACCCGATCGCGCCCCCGCCCTCGCGCAGCGGGCCGGCGTCGCCCGAGACGGGCTCGGGGCTGCCCTCGGCGATGTGCACGACGCCCAGGGCGCCGAGACCGAGTGCCGCCCAGCCGACCAGCTGACGGCCGGCCGGCCCGTTGCGGACCGGGTCGCGCAGGTTGCGCCAGCCGACGACCAGCAGGGCCAGCGGCACCAGCCAGCCGACCTTGCCGACGGAGCCGGTGACGGCGACGCGGATGGCGGCCATGAGCGGGCCACCGAGCTGGAACCAGACCGAGGCCGCCGCGATCACGGCCAGCGCGAAGCTGAGCAGGCCGACCCCGTCGCGGCGGTGCTCGGGGTCGAGGTCGCGGGCACCGCGGCCGATGCCGCGCGCGACCGCGCCGATACCGTGCGCGACGCCGAGCCAGACTGCGGCGATCCCCCTGAATACGGTGTCGAAGAAGCGGGCGACCGGGCCTCGCCCGTTGCGCACCGCGCGTGGCGCGGGACGGCGGTTGCGGGAACGTCCGCGCGCGACGGGACGCCGCGTCGACTTCTTTTTGTTCTTCTTCTTGCTCGACGCGGTCCGGCTGCTGCTCCGGGTACTCCGCGCTCGCGTCGAAGCTCCGCCCGAAGGCGTGCTCCTGCTCCGCGAGCCCGGCGGGGAAGACGTACGGGTCGCCATGCCACCAACCTAAGGCAATCGCCACACCAGCCACACGCACCACACTGGTGCGTGTCGGTATCAACCGACACGCACACTCGCCGCCGAGTCGGGGTTACTGCTGCTCAGTAGCCCCGACTCGGCGCCGGTGGAAGGTTTCCGGTGTGAACGATTCGTAACCGAAGTTCTCACAAATCTTTACCTTCGCCGCCGTGAGACTTAGGTTGCCCAAGCGGCTTGACCTCGGGCCGTTCGAGCGGGGACCTACTCTCGGAGGAGAACTTTCACGTGAAAGCCATCAAGCAGGGCATCTGCCTTGCGCTCATCGGGGCGGGGCTCGTAGCAGTCCCCGTGACCCTGGCCCAGGCGTCGGGACCGGCGGCGACCAGCGCGTCCAGCTCGGTCGCCGACCGGGGCCTGGTCCAGGACATGCGCGACACCGCACGTGGCGCGGTCAAGGCATCCACTCGGTCGGCTACCGGTGAGCTCGGGTTCGCCCGCGTCTCCTCCGGCGGCGATCTGTTGCCCGGCGTCAGCGGTGACAGCAAGGCCGAGGCCGGCGCCAAGGCCAACCAGTACCTCGCGAAGTTCGGCGGAGCGTTCGGCGCCGGCCAGGGCGAGCTCAGCCGCAGCGAGCTGGCCTCCGACGGCTACGGCGGCTGGACCGCGACGTACACCCAGTCCTACAAGGGCGTGCCGGTCTTCGGCGCGCTGCTCCGCGCCCACATCAACGGCGCCGGCGCCCTGACCTCGGTCAACGGCTACGCCGCGCCCGGCATCGACCTGTCGACTGACGCGCGCCGTACGCCCGCCCAGGCCGGCTCGCGGGCCGTCGAGTTCGTCAAGTCCTCCCCGTCCGATGCTGCCGCTGGCGGCTCTGTGACGGCGTCAGGGCTGCGGGCCAAGTCCACGGATCTCGTCATCTACCGACACGGCGCGATCAAGGGCGAGGAGGGTGCGAACACCCTGGCCTACGTCGTCGAGGTCGTCGGAGCCGGGGTTCGCGAGAAGGTCTTCGTGGGCGCCCAGTCCGGCAAGGTTCTCAACCGCTACTCGATGATGCACAACGACCTCTATCGGGAGCTCTACGAGGAGTCTCCGGACCCGGCCGACCTGGTCTGGGAAGAAGGCGACCCGCTCACCGGGCTCACCGAGGAGCAGCTGAACCTCGTCCACGGCACCGGCGAGTCGTTCTGGTTCTTCAAGAACGCCTTCAACCGCGACTCCTACGACGCCGCCGGCGCGCGGATGCGGACGGTCAACAACGACCCGACCATCGCCTGCCCCAACGCCAACTGGAACGGGAACACGACCAACTACTGCAACGGCGTGACCAGTGACGACGTCGTGGCGCACGAGTGGGGCCACGCCTACACCGAGCACACCCATGGGCTGATCTACCAGTGGCAGCCCGGAGCGCTCAACGAGGCCTACTCCGACATCTGGGGCGAGACCGTCGACCTGGTCAACGACCGGATGGACGGCGACGAGGGCGACATCAACGGCAAGCGTCCGGTCGGCCTGTGCTCCTCGCACACCCGCGGTGACGTGGCGCTGTTCATCAACAGCCCGCCGGAGCTCGTCAAGGAGTGCGAGGCGGCGCCCGCGTCGTTCGGCCCGGTCATCGACGACACCGGATTCACCGACGACGTGGTCGTGGCAGCACCGCTGGACGCCTGCGCCCCCCTCACCAACGGGGCTGCGGTGTCGGGCAAGTTCGCGTACGTCGACCGCGGAACCTGCACCTTCGACACCAAGGTGGACAACGCGGAGGCTGCCGGCGCGACCGGCATCATCGTGGGCAACAACAGCCCGGCGGCGCTGATCAGCATGAGCGGGTCGGCCGGCATCCCGGGCCTGATGATCACGCAGGCGGACGGCACCCTGATCAAGGGTGCGGCCAGCCCGGTCAACGCCACGATGAGGGACATCCAGACGGAACCGGTCGTGGATTCCTTCCGCTGGCTGATGGGCGAGGACTCCTTCGCCTTCGGTGGCGCGATCCGGGACCTGTGGAACCCGAACTGCTACGGGGACCCGGGCAAGGTCGGTGACGTGCAGTACCACTGCGACACCACCGACGCCGGTGGGGTGCACAGCAACTCCGGTGTGCCCAACCACGGCTATTCGCTGCTGGTCGACGGCGGCACCTACAACGGCGTCACGGTGACCGGCATCGGGCTGACCAAGGCCGCGCACATCTACTACCAGGCGATGACCGCGTACCAGACACCGGTGAGCGACTTCGCCGACCACGCGGATGCGCTGGCCGCATCGTGCACCGACCTCGTGGGCAGGCAGCTGAAGAACCTCAGCACCGCGCCCAACGACGCGTCGACGCACGTCCAGAAGATCACCGCGGCCGACTGCGTCGAGGTGAACGACGCGGCCGCGGCCGTCCAGTTGCGCACCGAGCCGACACAGTGCGACTTCGAGCCGCAGCTCGACCCCAACACGCCGGCCCTGTGCGGAGCGGGCACCGGTGCCCGGACGTCGTTCCTCGATGACTTCGAGGACGGCCTCGGCGACTGGACGCTGACCAGCACCAGCGTCTTCGGTGGTCCGACCTTCGACTGGGAGACGAGCACCGACCTGCCGCCGGACAACAAGCCGGCCGGCAGCACGGCATCGGCCTTCGGGCCCGCCGGTGACGGGGGCGCCTGCTCCGGTGACACCGACGACTACTCCCAGGTCAGCTACATGACCAGCCCGGAGATCGTCGTTGGTCAGGCCGGCGACGTCGGCCCACGGCTGGTCTTCGACCACAACATCCAGACCGAGCTCGGCTTCGACGGCGGCACGGTCCAGGTGAGCGTCGAGGGTGGGGCGTTCGAGACGGTGCCCGAAGCGGCGTACGTCCACAACGAGCCGACGGTCCTGGCCACTGAGGCCGAGGGCAGCACCAACCCACTTGCGGGTGAGGACGGCTTCACCGGGACAGACGGTGGCGAGATCGTCAGCGACTGGGGCACGTCGATCATCGACCTGACTGCGATCGGGGTAGCGGTCGGTGACACGATCGAGCTGCGGTACGCGGTCGGTCGCGACGGCTGTGGCGGCGTGTTCGGCTGGTGGGTCGACAACGTCCGGGTGGCGACCTGCAGGACGCTCGCCCCGTCGAACATCACGGCGGCGCACGTGCCCGAGCCGTCGACCTACGGGTCGGCCAGCTCGGTCAACGTCACCGTCACCGGCACCGGCAGCGGGACCGCAACCGGAACCGTCACGGTGAAGGAGGGCGCGACCACTCTCGGGACAGGCACGTTGTCTGCGACGGGTTCTGCCTCGGTGGCCCTGCCAGCCACGCTGGCGGCGGGAGTTCACACCCTCGCCGTGAGCTACTCCAACGGCAACTACGCCGACAGCACCAAGAACATCACGGCGACCGTCAACAAGGCGGCGTCTACTATCACCGCCTCGGCCCCGAAGAAGGTCCAGCACAAGCAGGACTTCGATGTCACCGCCAGCGTGTCTGCTGCCGGTGGGGCCCCGACCGGCACGGTCGAGGTCTACAAGGGCTCGAAGCTCCTCGGTACCGGCACGCTCTCGGGCGGAACGGTGACCATCCACATCACCAAGAACCTCAAGCCCGGGAAGAAGCACACTCTGACCGTGAAGTACTTGGGTTCGCCGAACGTGGCCGGCAGTGAGACCACGGTCAAGGTGAAGGTCAAGAAGAAGAAGCCCAACAACTAACGCAGGCTTCTGAGCACAGCGGCCGGCCCCGTCTACGGACGGGGCCGGCCGTTTCGTTCACGTTGGTTGAGCCGCGTGCGCTGGTTGAGCCGCCTGTCCGCTGGTTGAGCCGCCTGTCCGCTGGTTGAGCCGCGAGGTCGTTCTGCGACCGAGCGTGTCGAAACCACCGCAAGACGAGGCTGGAACTCGGCCCCGGTGGGTCCCAGCGCACGGTTGCGTGGTTTCGACACCGTCGGCCGTAGACGGCCTCCGGGCTCAACCACCGATGTCGATGGTTGAGCCGCGAGGTCGTTCTGCGACCGAGCGCGTCGAAACCACCGCAAGACGAGGCTGGAACTCGGCCCCGGCGGGTCCCAGCGCACGGTTGCGTGGTCTCGACACCGTCGGCCGTAGACGGCCTCCGGGCCCAACCACCGATGTCGATGGTTGAGCCGCGAGGTCGTTCTGCGACCGAGCGCGTCGAAACCACCGCAAGACGAGGCTGGAACTCGGCCCCGGCGGGTCCCAGCGCACGGTTGCGTGGTCTCGACACCGTCGGCCGTAGACGGCCTCCGGGCTCAACCACCGGTGACTACAGCAGACCGGACGCCTCGAGGCCGACGCGCAGCGCGGCGACCTCGTCGTCGTCGAGCGGCACCAGCGGACCGCGGACATTGCGGTTGTCGAGCACGCCGAGCAGCTGCAGCCCGGCCTTGGCGGTCGTCGCGCCGTAGTTGGCCGCGCCCATCACCGCGTCGATCGCCGGCAGCAGTCGGGTGAAGATCTCCAGGGCCTTCGCGTGGTCACCGGCGTCGAACGCATCGAGCATTGCCCGAGTCTCGTTGCCGGCGACATGGCCGACGACCGAGACGAACCCGACTGCGCCGTGCGCCAGCCAGCCGAGGTTGCTGGCGTCGTCGCCGGAGTAGATGGCGTAGCCCAGCTCGCGGATCTTGACGCCGCGCACGAAGTCGTTGAAGGCGTCCTTGACCGCCACGACGGTCTCGATGTCCTTGGCTGCGGCATACGTCTCGAGCGAGATCGTGGTGCCGGTGCGCCCAGGTACGTCGTAGAGCATCACCGGGACGCTGGTCGCCTCGGCCACGGTGCGGAAGTGGTGGAGGACTCCGGCCTGCCCGGGCTTGTTGTAGTAGGGGGTCACGAGGAGCAGTCCGTCTGCACCGATCTTCTCGGCCTGGCGGGCGAGCTCGACCGAGTGCGCCGTCGAGTTGGTGCCGACGCCGGCGACCACGCTGGCCCGGTCGCCGACCGCGTCCATGACCGCGGCCAGGATCTCGCCGTCCTCGGGCACGGTGGTCGTCGGCGACTCCCCCGTGGTGCCCGAGACCACGACGCCGTCGTGCCCGTGGTCGACCAGGTGGCGGGCGATGCGTGCGGTGCCGTCGAGGTCGACGGAGCCGTCGTCCTTGAACGCCGTCGCCATGGCGGTCAGCACGCGGCCGAACGGGGCGGAGGGCGAACCTGTCATGCCCTCAGGTTATCGCTCTGCGCCGCACGAGTCGGACCACCTCGAAGCCGTCGTGTGCCTCGCGGCCGACCTCGTCCCACTGCTCACGGTCGAAGACCGGGTAGAAGGTGTCGCCCGCCGGCGACAGGTCGACCTCGCTGATCAGCTGCTCGTCGGCGTACGGCAGCGCCGCGAGGTAGACCGCCGCGCCCCCGGCCACGAACACATCACCGTCTGCCATCGCCAGCGCTTCCTCGAGGGAGGCAGCTGTCTGCACACCGTCGGAGTGCCAGTGGGCGTCACGGGTGAGCACGATCGTGGTGCGGCCGGGCAGAGGCCGGCCGATGGACTCGTAGGTCGCGCGGCCCATCACCAGGGTGTGGCCGAGCGTCGTCGCCTTGAAGTGGGCGAAGTCCTCCGGCAGGTGCCACGGGATGCCGCCATCGGCCCCGATCACGCCGTCCTTCGCCACCGCGGCGATCAGGGTCACGGTCATACAGCGATGGGTGCCTTGATGCCCGGGTGCGGGTCGTAGCCGTCGATCTCGATGTGCTCGAGGTCGAACGCGTCGAGCTCGGTGACGGACGGGTCGAGGCGCAGCGTAGGCAGCCGGCGGGGCTCGCGGGTGAGCTGGAGCCGCGCCTGGTCGAAGTGGTTGAGGTAGAGGTGCGCGTCGCCGAGCGTGTGCACGAAGTCGCCGGCCTCGAGGCCGGTCACCTGGGCCACCATGTGGGTGAGTAGTGCGTAGGACGCGATGTTGAACGGGACGCCGAGGAAGACGTCGGCCGAGCGCTGGTAGAGCTGGCAGGAGAGCCTGCCCGGGCCGTCGTCGGTCGGGGCGACGTAGAACTGGAACATGGTGTGGCAGGGCGCCAGCGCCATGTCGGGGATGTCGGCGACGTTCCAGGCCGAGACGATGTGGCGGCGCGAGTCGGGGTCACGGCCGAGCTGCTCGACGACCTGCTTGATCTGGTCGACGTGCCCCCCGTCCGGGGTCGGCCACGAGCGCCACTGGTAGCCGTAGATCGGCCCGAGGTCGCCGTTGGCGTCTGCCCACTCGTCCCAGATGCTCACGCCGCGGTCCTGGAGCCACTTGACGTTGGTGTCGCCGCGCAGGAACCAGAGCAGCTCGGCGAAGACCGACCGGGTGTGGACCTTCTTCGTCGTGACCAGCGGGAAGCCCGCGGCCAGGTCGAAGCGCATCTGGTGGCCGAAGACCGAGCGGGTCCCGGTGCCGGTGCGGTCGGACTTCTCCACGCCGTCGTCGAGGATCCGGGTGACGAGGTCGAGGTACTGCTGCACGACACCGAATCTACCGGCGGGCACCGACTAGAGATGGGCCTCGCCACGGAGCGTCGTGCGGGTGTCGCCTCCCACCCACACCGCGCTCCCCTCCCGCCTCACGTGCACCCGGCCCCGGCGGCCGATCGCGGTGCCCTGCGCGGCGACGTACGACGCCGGCAGCCGGGTGCCGGCCAGCCACTGACCCAGGCTGGCGTTGAGGCTGCCGGTGACCGGGTCCTCGCCGATGCCGGCGCCGGGCACGAAGGCGCGGACCTCGACGTCCGCGTCACTGCCGCCGTCCCGCCACGGGCCCACGACGCCGATCTCGAGGCCGTCGAAGGCTGCGTGGTCGGGTTTCAGCGACAGGACGTCGTGGGCGTCGTTGAGGAGTACGCCGACCCAGCCGGGACCGTTGTCGACCCACTTGGCGTCGACCACGTCCATGTGGCTGATGCCGAGCGCCGTGGTGATCGTGGCGAGGTCGCTCGCGTCCACCGGGCCGTCCCTCAGCAGCGGCGGCGCTTGGAAGGCGAGCCGCTCCCCTCGCTCGATGGTGACCAGCCCGGCCGCGCACTCCTGGACCAGGCCGTCGCCGCGCGGGGTGCCGCCGGCCTCGAGCCACGCGTGCGCGCTGCCGAGCGTCGGATGGCCGGCGAACGGGAGCTCGCGGCTCGGCGTGAAGATCCGGAGTCGGTAGTCGGCCTGTTCGCTGGTCGGCCGCAGCAGGTATGTCGTCTCGGAGAGGTTGGTCCACTGCGCGAACAGCTGCATCTCCTCGTCGCCGAGGTCGTCGGCGTCGTGGACCACCGCGACCGGGTTGCCGAGCAGCGGCGCGGGCGAGAAGACGTCGACCTGTCGGAACGAGTGCACGCTCCCACCGTGTCAGCGGGCCAGCACCGGAGTCGAGCCGTCGTTGGGGAACCGCGCGACGATCTGGCAGAAGGTGGTACGCAGGTTGCAGGTGCGCAGCTGCAGCTCGCGATCCAGGGTGAGGCCGGACGGCGAGACGACGTAGGCGATGGTGAGGCCGTCCCCGGGGGCGGCGGCCACCGCGCTCTCGCTGGGCTTCAGCGCGCTGGGCAGCGCGGCTCCGGAGCGGGTGTCGTAGACCGCGACCTGCCCTTCGGTGCCGGGCACCCGGGTCGCCACCAGGTTGCCGTCCGGCGAGAGGCGCGCGCCGTTCCCGGGAAGGTCGAAGGCCACGTTGAAGTAGGACTGGATGACCTGGATGGTGCTGGCGTTCACCTGGAAGGCACGGATCCTCGACCTGACGTCGAGGAGGCCTGCGGGAATGACGGGCACCTCCGACGTGGATCCGGTCGGGAGCAGCGCGCGCGACCCGTCCTGGCCGACGAGGTAGATGACGTCGCCGTCGACCGCCACGACGCGTGGACGGTCGTCGACGCCGGTACGGAGGAAGACGTCGCCGCTCGCGGCGTCCACCGATACGACCTCCTCGGTGTCCGGGTCGTACCACGCCGCCAGGCCGGTCTCGTCGGTGGCGGCCACGGGGACGAGCGGGTCCTTGTGGCCGAGCACGGTGCGGGCGCCGTCGTCCGCGACGTAGACGACCCGGCCGTCGTCATCGCCGTACACGACGCCACTTCCCACCCGCGTCATGTCGAGGAGCCCGGCCACTGTCAGGACGACGTGGTCGAGGTGGAGCTCACCATTCGCCCACCAGGTCACGGTGCCCGCCGGGTTCTCCTCCCGAATGAGTGCGGCAGCCGTCAGCGCGGGCTCGGGCTCCTGTGGCGCTTCGTCCCCGCGGGTGGTCCACCAGGTCAGCCCGGCAGCCACCAGCAGGATGGGCACCAGCACCACCACTACCCGCCTGGCGATGCGGGCCTGCATCGCCCGCTCCTGGGCGCGGAGCTGCTCGAGGGACGGCGGCGCCAGTACGACCAGTTGCTCGGCCTGTTCGCCCCGCTCGTCCGCACTGGTGTCACTTCTGGGGCGACGGGCACAGGCGGCCGCGAGCTCACCGCGCACCAGCTGGTCGACGTCCTCCTCGCGGCTGGCCCTGGCCCAGTCCCGCCGGCACCGAGCGAGCGCGTCCGTGACCGCGTCCGCCGCCAGCTCGGGCGGGCAGCCGAGCTGCACCGCCTCCCGCAAGAGCGACGGCCACCGCGCACCGACGAAGACGAGGAAGTCCGCGTCCGCGCGCATGCGGGAAGCCTAGGTCTCTCGGTGGTTGAGCCCGGAGGAGCGCCAGCGACGACGGAGTCGAAACCACCGAAGCGTGGGCTGGAACTCGGCCGCGGTCAGTACCAGCCTTCGCTTGGAGGTTTCGACACGCTCGCTGCGCTCGCGGCTCAACCACCGAGGTGGCCGATCTCAGGCGTGCAGAGACATCGGGCCGTAGACGACCCGCTCGTGCTCGATGAGCGTGACCGCGGCGACGCCGGCGTCGGCGAGGGCGGCCCAGATCTCGCCGACCCAGGACTCGGCGTCGGCCTGGGACGCGAAGCGGCGGCCGGCAAACTCGGAGGGGACGCTGACCTCGACACCGGAGGCGTCCTCGAGCCGCCACCACCAGGGACGTTCGGTCGCCGTGGGCTGCCTGAACGTGGGCGGTTGGTCGGGCAGGTTCATCGAACAGTCACGACTCGCGGACCGAGGGCTCGACGAACGGCGGCGAGGTGAGCTGGAAGATCTCCCGCCGGCCGCGGACGTCGACACCGACCTCGGCGTCGGGAGCGACGACCGTGGAGAGCAGGGCGAGCCCGATCCCCTGCTTGAGCGTCGGCGAGAACGTGCCCGAGGTGACCTCGCCCAGCAGCACGTCGCGGGTGAGGCTGACCCCCATGCCCGGACGCGGGATCGCCCTGCCGGTGGCGACCAGACCGCGCAAGACCCGCTTCGGTCCGTCCTCCTTCTCCTTGAGGAGGACGTCGCGGCCCCAGAACGCCGGCTTCTGCCAGCCGACCGCCCAGCCCAGCCGCCCCTCGTTGGGGGTGACCTCCAGGGAGATGTCCTGGCCGTGCAGCGGGTAGCCCATCTCGGTGCGCAGCGTGTCCCGGGCGCCGAGTCCGCACGGGAGCATGCCGTGCTCCTCGCCGGCTGCCATCAGCACGTCCCACAGCGTGAGGGCCGCCTCGTTGGACGCGATCAGCTCGTAGCCCCGCTCCCCCGTGTAGCCGGTCCGGCAGACGACCACGCCCACGTCGGTCTCGTCGTCCCCGGGCAGCGGCGCCTCCACGAAGGACATGTACTCGTGCCCGGCCGGCAGACCCACGGCCTCGAGGACCTCGTCGGACCTGGTGCCCTGCACGGCGAGGACGACGTAGTCGCGGTGCCGGTCGTGGACCGTCACACCCTCTGGCGCGGCCTCGGCCAGCCGTCGGGCCACCTCGGCGGTGTTGGCCGCGTTGGGCACCAGCAGGACCCGGTCGTCGGTGTGCAGGTAGACGATCAGGTCGTCGACGATGCCGCCCGTAGCGTCGTCGCAGCACAGCGTGTATTGGGCCTTGCCGTGCCGGATCCGGCCGAGGTCGTTGGAGAGCGTGGCGTTGACGAACTCCGCCGCTCCCGGGCCGACCACGGTGATCTTGCCGAGGTGGCTGACGTCGAAGATGCCCACCGCCTCCCGGACCGCGGTGTGCTCCTTGACCACGCCCGTCGGATACTCCAGCGGCATCGACCAGCCACCGAAGTCGGCGAACTTTGCGCCCAGCGCGGCGTGCCGCTCGTGCAGCGGCGATGTCAACGGCGAGGTCGCCTCTGTGCCGTCCATGATCGGAACCTACCGCGACTATCCTGCGCCGGTGAGCACCTACACGCTGCGCAGCGCAAACCCTGCGAAGACCCGCTGCGACGCGGTGATCGTCGGCGTCGCGCAGGGCAGCAAGGGTCCCAACGGTGGGCTGAGCGTCGCTCCGGGCGGCGAGGAGGTGGCAAAGGCGTACGGCCGCACCTTCCGGCCGCTGCTCGCCTCGCTGGGGATCACCGGCAAGCTCGGCGAGGTCTCCAAGGTGCCGACCGGCAAGAAGCTCGGCTCGCCGCTGTTGGTGATCGTGGGGCTCGGCAAGCTCGTGAAGGACGAGCCGCCCTCGGCGACTGTCGTACGACAAGCCGCCGGGTCGGCGGCCCGCGCCGTGACCAACGCGGCGTCGGTCGCGATCGCGCTGCCGGCCGACTCGGTGGAGCTGGTGCGGGCGGTGACCGAGGGGTTCCTGCTGGGCGGCTATACGTTCACGACTTACAAGAAGCAGCGCGACGACGCGGAGCAGGCGCATCCCGGCGAGGTCGTGGTGCTCAGCCAGTCGGCGCGGCAGAAGAATTTCGTGCGGGCCTTCGAGGACGCGCAGCTGGTGGCCGAGACGGTGGCCGCCGCCCGCGACTGGGTGAACACCCCTCCTGGTGATTTCACGCCGCCGGCCTTCGCCGACACCGTCGCCGCGGCCGCGAAGGAGTTGTCGAAGGGACGCGGACCGAAGGTGACGGTCAAGGTCCGAGACGAGAAGGAGCTCGCCGAGCTCGGGTGCGGCGGCATCCTCGGAGTCGGGATGGGATCGGCGGCTCCCCCGAGGCTGGTCGAGCTGTCCTACTCGCCGCGCAAGCCCATCGCGCACCTCGCGATGGTCGGAAAGGGGATCACCTTCGACTCGGGCGGGCTGACCATCAAGCCGGCCACCGGGATGAACGACATGAAGTCCGACATGGCCGGCGCGGCCGCCGTGGTGCAGGCCACGTTCGCGATCGCGCGGCTCGGGCTGCCACTGAAGGTCAGCACCTTCGCGCCGATGGCCGAGAACATGGTCTCCGGCTCGTCGGTCCGCCCCGGTGACGTTCTCACGATGTACGGCGGCACGACCGTCGAGGTGCTCAACACCGACGCCGAGGGACGGCTGGTGCTCGGGGACGCCCTGCTGCTGGCCACCGAGAAGAAGCCGGACGTGATCCTCGACGTGGCCACGCTGACAGGGCACATGGTCGTCGCGCTCGGCGACCGGGTGGCCGGGGTGATGGGCTCGCCCGACGTGGTCGACGGCGTGCTCGAGGCGGCTCGGACCGCGGGCGAGGAGCACTGGCCGATGCCGATCCCCGAGGGCATGGACGAGCGCATCCACAGCAGCCGGATCGCCGACCTGGCCCAGCACGACTGGATCCGGTGGGGCGGCGGGCTGTTCGCGGCCGCGTTCCTGCGCGAGTTCACCGCCGGGCTGCCGTGGGCGCACCTCGACGTCGCCGGGCCGTCGTACAACTCGGGCGGGCCGCACGGCCACATCACCGCGGGCGGGACCGGCTTCGCGGTCGCGACGCTGGTCGACTACGCGCGCTCGCTCTGCCCCGACGACGCCTGACGAGGTCGGCTCTGCGTCGACGGTGGTTGAGGAGGTCGGCTCTGCGTCGACGGTGGTTGAGGAGGTCGGCTCTGCGTCGACGGTGGTTGAGGAGGTCGGCTCTGCGTCGACGGTGGTTGAGGAGGTCGGCTCTGCGTCGACGGTGGTTGAGGAGGTCGGCTCTGCGTCGACGGTTATTGAGGAGGTCGGCTCTGCGTCGACGGTGGTTGAGGAGGTCGGCTCTGCGTCAACGGTGGTTGAGGAGGTTGGCTCTGCGTCGACGGTGGTTGAGGAGGTCGTTCTGCGACCGTCTCGAAACCCCCGTCGCCCCGGGTCAGACCTCGCCCTCGAGCTTCTTTCGCCGGTTGTAGTCGCGCATGCGCTGCGGGATCCCGACCACGGCGGCGTCGTAGGACGGCACCTGGTGGCGGTTGCAGAACTTGTGCGCCCAGTCCACCGACGGGACCCGGCGACGGGTCCACTCACCATCGTGTGCCACGAGGAGCAGGGTCACGTCGCTGACCGCGGTGCGGGGCTCGACGAACCCTTCGACGCCTCGGCGAGCCGCGACGAACTGGTGCAGGTGGTCCTGGTCGACGGTGTCGGAGGCACGGACTGTGGTGGAGCCGGTGCGGAAGCCGTCGCGTGCCGGGCCCTTCATCCGCGGGCGAGCCCCTCGTCGGAACCGGTCCATCCATGACATGGGGACAAGTGTGCCTTCCCCGCCCTCGGGGTGGTGTGGACAGACGCGCCCCAAGTGCAAAGATGGCCCGGTGTCCGACTTCGACGTGCTCATTCTCGGAGCCGGGTCGGGTGGCTACTCGTGCGCGTTGCGGGCCGCCCAGCTCGGACTCAAGGTAGGTCTGGTCGAGAAGGGGAATCTCGGCGGCACCTGCTTGCACATCGGGTGCATCCCGACCAAGGCGCTGCTGCACGCGGCGGAGGTCGCGGACAGCACCCGGGAGTCCGAGCAGTTCGGCGTGAAGGCCAGCCTCGACGGCATCGACATGGCCGGCGTGAACGCCTACAAGGACGGGGTCGTCGAGCGACTGTTCAAGGGGCTCACCGGGCTGATCAAGGGTCGTGGCATCACGGTGATCGAGGGCGAGGGCCGGCTCTCCGGACCGCGTGAGGTGACGGTTGCCGGGGCGGCGTACTCCGCCGATCAAGTGGTGCTCGCCAGCGGTTCATACGCCAAGTCTCTGCCCGGCCTCGACCTCGACGGGACCCGCATCATCACCTCCGACGAGGCGCTCCGGCTGGACCGGGTGCCGGCGTCGGTGGTCGTGCTCGGCGGCGGCGTGATCGGCTGTGAGTTCGCCAGCGTGTGGCGGAGCTTCGGCGCCGAGGTCACCATCATTGAGGCACTCCCCCGGCTGGTCGCGCTGGAGGACGAGGCGTCGTCGAAGGCGCTCGAACGCGCGTTCCGCAAGCGCGGGATCGTGTTCAAGACCGGCACGCCGTTCCAGAGCGCCAAGACCACCGACGACGGCGTGGCCGTCACCGTCGAGGGCGGGGACGTGATCGAGGCCGAGCTGTTGCTCGTCGCGGTCGGCCGCGGCCCGGCGACGGACGGGCTCGGGTACGACGAGCAGGGGATCACGATGGATCGCGGCTTCGTGCTCGCCGACGAGCGGTGCCGTACCAACGTGGAGAACGTCTGGGCAGTCGGTGACATCGTGCCCGGTCCGCAGCTCGCCCACCGGGGCTTCCAGCAGGGGATCTTCGTGGCCGAGGAGATCGCGGGCCTCGCGCCCGCCGCGATCGACGAGGCGGGCATCCCGCGGGTCACCTACTCGCACCCGGAGGTCGCCTCGGTCGGGCTCACCGAGGCGCAGGCCGCCGACAAGTACGGCGCCGACACGATCGAGGCCGTCACCTACGACCTGGGCGGCAACGGGAAGAGCCAGATCCTCAAGACCCAGGGCTTCGTGAAGCTGGTGCGTCGTACGGCCGGGCCCGTCGTCGGCGTCCACCTCGTCGGCGACCGGGTCGGCGAGCTCATCGGCGAGGCGCAGCTCATCTACAACTGGGAGGGCCACGCCGAGGACGTCGCGCCGCTGGTGCACGCCCACCCGACCCAGAACGAAGCTCTCGGCGAGGCGCACCTGGCGCTGGCCGGCAAGCCCCTGCACGCCCACTCCTGACCACCGACACGCACCACTGAGCGAACCACGAGCGAAGGAGCTCCATGGCCACCGAAGTCAACCTCCCGGCACTGGGCGAGTCCGTCACCGAGGGGACGGTCACCCGCTGGCTCAAGCAGGTCGGCGACCAGGTCGCCGTGGACGAGCCGCTGCTGGAGGTCTCGACCGACAAGGTCGACACCGAGATCCCCTCGCCGGTGGCCGGCACGCTGCTCGAGATCAAGGCCAACGAGGACGACACGGTCGAGGTCGGCGCAGTGCTCGCGGTGGTCGGCGAGGAGGGCGAAGGCGGTGGCTCCTCCGACTCCTCCGACTCCGATTCGTCTGAGGAAGCTGAGTCGGAGACGAGCGGTGAGACCGCAGACGAATCGGGCGCCGACGATTCGGGCGCCGACGATTCGTCTGACGAGGCCGAGGCGGAAGAGTCCAGCGAGACCGCAGACGAATCGTCGTCGGACGACTCGGGCTCCGACGATTCGTCTGAGGAGGCTGAGCCGGAAAAGAGCAGCGAGAGCGCAGACGAATCGTCGTCGGGCGGTGGTGGCGAGTCGACGCCGGTGACGCTGCCGGCGCTCGGCGAGTCGGTGACCGAGGGCACGGTGACTCGCTGGCTGAAGAAGGTCGGCGACGACGTCGCCGTCGACGAGCCGCTCCTCGAGGTCTCCACAGACAAGGTCGACACCGAGATCCCTTCCCCGGTGGCCGGGACCCTGCTCGAGATCAAGGTCGAGGAGGACGAGACCGTCGAGGTCGGCGCCGAGCTCGCGATCATCGGGTCCGGCCAGCCGTCCGGCGGTGGCGGCGAGGCGAAGAGCGACGAGCCCGAGGAGAAGGAAGCCGAGCCGGAGCCCGAGCCCGAGGACAAGAAGGAGCCCGAGCCGGAGCCGGAGCCGGAGCCGGAGCCGGAGCCTGAGGCCAAGGAAGAGGCCAAGGAGGAGCCCGAGCCCGAGGAGAAGAAGGCACCGGAGCACAAGAAGGAAGCCGAGCCGGAGCCTGGGGAGACGGAGGCACCGGAGCCCGAGAAGCAGCCGGAACCGGCCTCGACGGGCTCGTCGGAGGATGCGGCCGGGTACGTCACCCCGCTGGTCCGCAAGCTCGCCGCCCAGCACAACGTGGACCTGTCCACGGTGACCGGGTCGGGCGTGGGCGGCCGGATCCGCAAGCAGGACGTGCTCGAGGCGGCCCGCGCCGCCCAGGAGGCCGCCCAGCCGGCCGCAGCTCCGGCGGCGGGCGGCGCTCCCGGCGCCGGCACTGCGCCGGCGCCCGCCGCGCCGACCATCACGCCGGACACGCGTCGTGGCACCACCGAGAAGATCAGCCGGCTGCGCAAGATCATCGCCGAGCGGATGATCGACTCGTTGCAGACCTCGGCCCAGCTCACCCAGGTCGTGGAGGTCGACGTCACCAACATCGCGCGGCTGCGCGACTCGGTGAAGAACGAGTTCCTGGCCCGCGAGGGCGTCAAGCTGACCTACCTGCCGTTCTTCGCCAAGGCGGCGATCGACGCGCTCAAGGAGCACCCGAAGCTCAACGCGACGATCGACACCGAGGCCGGCGAGATCACCTACTACGACCGGGAGAACCTCGCCTTCGCCGTGGACACCGAGAAGGGACTGATCACCCCGGTGGTCCGGGATGCCGGTGACCTCGCAATCTCGGGACTGGCGAAGAAGATCGCCGACGTGGCTGAGCGGACCCGCACCAACAAGATCGGGCCCGACGAGCTCTCCGGCGGCACCTTCACGATCACCAACCTCGGCAGCGTGGGTGCGCTCTTCGACACGCCGATCATCAACAAGCCGCAGGTGGCGATCCTCGGCCCGGGTGCCGTGGTGAAGCGGCCGGTGGTCATCGACGACGCCAACCTCGGCGAGACGATCGCGGTGCGCTACATGGTCTACCTGGCCCTGACCTACGACCACCGACTCGTGGACGGAGCCGACGCCGGCCGCTTCCTGCAGGATGTGAAGAAGCGGCTCGAGGCCGGCGCCTTCGAGGTCTGAGCGGGCTCCGGGAGGTCAGGCCTGGCCGGCGGTGACCAGGCCTGACTCGTAGGCCAGCACGGCGAGCTGGACCCGGTCCCGCACCCCGAGCTTGCTGAGCAGTCGGGAGACGTAGGTCTTCACGGTGGCTTCGCTGAGGAACAGCTCGGTCCCGATCGCAGCGTTGGGGAGCCCGCGCGCGACCAGCCGGAGCACCTCGATCTCGCGCTCGCTGAGCTCGCGCAGGTCGTCCGGGAGTGTCCCTGGCGTGGGACCTGACGCGAAGCGCTCGAGCAGCCGCCTGGTCAACGCCGGAGCCAGCATGGTGTCGCCGCGAGCGATGGCGCGCACCGCGTCGACCAGCCCGTCCGGGGACACGTCCTTGAGCAGGAACCCGCTGGCTCCAGCCCGGACGGCCGCGTAGACGTACTCGTCGAGGTCGAAGGTCGTCAGGGCAAGCACCCGCACGTTCGGCAGCTGAGCGAGGAGCCGCCGGGTGGCCTCGATGCCGTCGAGCTTCGGCATCCGGACGTCCATGAGCACCACGTCCGGCTCGCTGGCGAGCGCGACCTCGATGCCTTCGAGTCCGTCGGCGGCCTGCCCGACGACCTCGAAGCCGGCGCGTTCGAGAATCAGTGCGAAGCCGCTGCGGACGAGCTCCTGGTCGTCGACGACGACCACTCTCAGGGCGCTCACGCGGAGGACTCAGCCGGGAGCGTGGCCCGAACGGCGAAGCCGGTGCCGTTCACCGTGCCGGCGTCCACGGTTCCGCCGTACAGGGCGGCGCGCTCACGCATGCCGGCGAGTCCGTGCCCGCCCTGAGCATCCGTGTCCCCGACCCCGTCGTCCACCACGTCGATCCGCACGTGGTCGTCCGCGTAGGTGAGGGCGACGTGCACCCGCGTCGCCGCAGCGTGTCGGCGCACGTTGGTCAGCGCCTCCTGCGCGATGCGGTACGCCGCCAGGTCCACGCCGGCCGGCAACGGCCGACGTACTCCGTCGACGTCGAGGGTCGCCTCCAGTCCCGAGGCGCGGGCGTCGTCGACCAGGGTAGGCAGGGCATCGAGGCCGGGCTGCGGTGCCAGGGCACCGGGCTCGTCCCCGTCCCGGAGCACGGCGACCACCCGACGCATCTCCGCGAGGGCCTCGGTGCCCGTCCCCCGGATCGTGGCCAGCGCCCGGCGCGCGAACTCGGGATCGTCGTCGACGACCTGCTCGCCTGCGCCTGCCTGCACCACCATCACGCTCACAGCGTGCGCCACGATGTCGTGCAGCTCGCGGGCGATGCGGGTGCGCTCCTCGACCACGGCGGCCAGTGCCTGCTCTGCGGCAGCGACCTCGGCGTCGATCGCCCGTCGGGTGGACTCACGCGCGCTGATCTCGAGCTGCCGGAGCCGGAACCCGAAGGTCCAGACGATGGTGAACACGGTCCAGTGGAAGACGATCTCGCCCGGCGACTGCAGGTACTCCACGAAGAGGTCGAAGTAGAGCAACGTCAGGGCACCGGCCGCCGCACCGAGGTAGGGGACCCGGCCCTTGCCGTGGCGCGCCATCGAGAAGACAGCGACCCCCATCGGCACGAACTGCCCCCAGAACAGGACGTAGACCTCGATGAACGTGAACACCAGGATCCAGGACCACACCACGACGAGCCCGGCAGCGAGGGGGTGCTCGCGGCGTTGGGTCAGAGCCAGGCCCGCCACCACTATGACGACGGTGGTGGCAGGCGCCGAGCCGTCCGCCTGACGTGACGAGAACGGCACCCACAGCTCGGCGAGCCCGACCGCGACGACCACGACGGCGAACGCCAGGTCGAGGATCCGGAGTCTCCGCGCGTCCACGACGCCACCCTAGGTCCGACCGAGGCCCGCCCTCTGTCATCTGAGGTTGTCCGCTCGGTCAACTTCGGGAGATCACGGCGGCCTCCCCGGGCCGGTGACGGACGACCGGCGAGAGAGCTTCTCTGGGGCTGTCCCTTTCCGAGCACCCCAGGAGTCACCATGAAGGACCCAGCCCTCTTCCGCCGCACCGCCGCAGCCATCGGCCTCGCCGGGGCGGTCGTCACCTCCGCCGTCTGGACCCTGCTCGAACCGGCCTTCCCCAGTGACATGGTCGAGCGGCTGGCCGCGATCGACGAGGGCGGCACCGGCGCCGCCGTCTCCGCCGCGTTCTTCCCCCTGTCTCAGGCCTTCATGCTCGCGGCGGTCCTCGGCATCGGTCACCTGCTCCGGCACGGAGCGCCGCGTCTTTCCAACCTGGGCACCAGCCTCGCCGTGCTTGGGGTCCTCGGGCACTGCGTCTTCGCGGGGTCGATGCTGATGACGGTGACGATGGCGGCCGACGAGGCGAACCACGAGCTGTACGCCGACCTCGTTGGGGACTTCGAGTCCTCGCCGATGATCGCGTTCGCGGCCGTCGGCCTGCTCGGCACCGTGCTCGGCCTGCTCCTGCTCAGCATCGGCCTGTGGCGGGCGCGGGTCACGCCGCGGTGGGTCCCGGTCGTCCTGTGGCTGTTCCTCATCGTGGAGTTCGTCGGCTCCGCTCTCAGCGAGTACGCGACGTACGCGTCCCTCGTCTGCCTCGGGATCGCCTTCGGCGCACTGGCGCTGCAGGTATGGCGGAGCCCCCGCTCCGACTGGCAGGTCCTGAGCGCACCCGTCGTCGCGGCGAGTGAGCGGGTCACCGCTTGAGGCCTGTGCCAGATTGGGCGGCATGCACGTCGTGATCGCCGGGATCACCGGACTCCTGGGCTCCCACCTTGCCGACGAGCTTCGACGCGCGGAGCACACGGTGCTCGGCCTCACACGGAAGCCGACGAGCGAGCCGGGGATGTCGACCTGGGACCCGGCTTCGGGTCAGTACGACCCCCAGTTGTTCGAGGACGCCGATGCAGTGGTCGGTGTCACCGGGTCGTCGCTGTTCCGCAACCCCCGCAGCAGGTCCTGGCAGCGCGAGCTGTTCGAGAGCCGCGTGCAGCCGACCCGCGTGCTCGCCGAGGCGGTGGCTGCCAGCGACCGTAAACCCATCCTGTTGTCGGGAAATGGCAGCAGCTGGTACGGCGACCACGGGTCCGAGCGGGTGGACGAGTCCGCGGACAGCCGAGGGGACGCGCTGCTGACCCGGGTCACGCGGGCATGGCAGGATGCCACGGGCCCGGCGGAGTCTGCGGGAGCCCGGGTCGTGGTGCTGCGGACCGCCCCGGTCATGGACCGCCGCGGCGGCGCGCTCAAGGTGCTCGCCCCCCTCTTCCGGCTCTGCCTCGGCGGGCGCCTGTCCCACGGTCGCCAGTCCTTCCCCGTGATCAGCCTGCGCGACTGGACCGGCGCGGCCGTCCACGTCCTCGACCGCGAACCCATCCACGGTCCGGTCAACCTGTGCTGTCCCGATACGCCCACCAACGCGGACTTCACCTCCGCCTTCGCACACCTGGTGCGCCGGCCTGCGCTGCTGCCGGCGCCGGCGCCGCTCCTCCGGGGCGCGCTGGGCCCGGCCTCCCCCGAGCTCCTGCGGTCCCTCGACCTGAGCCCGCAGGTGCTTCTCGACTCGGGCTACCGCTTCCGCGACCCCGACGTCAGCGCCGTGCTGCGGGCGGGTCTGTCCGAGCTCGACTGACCTGCGCGACCTTCGCTGGTTGAGCCGCGAGCGCAGAGAGCGTGTCGAAACCACGCAAGCCGCGGCTGGAACTGTGCTCGGTCGATTCCCAGCCCATCCGTCCGTGGCTTCGAACGGTTGCTGCGCAACCTCCTCAACCACCGGTGGTGGTCGATGCCGAGACGGCCGCCACGAGCCAGCGTCCGCCCACCCGGCGAAACTCGATCGTGCGGGTCGTGGCCTCGTCGCGCGGCAGCGGGCGCCGCACCCCACTCCCGACGGCGACGCCGCCCGCGAGCCGATCGGTGACCTGCAAGGTCCAGGTCCACGGCGTACGCCGCAGCTCGCGCACCGCGAGGAGCTGGGTCTGCAGTCCCCGGACCACCAGGCCACGCCCCGTCCACGCGCGGAGCATCGCCCGGTCGCGCCGCCGGGCCACCGAGTCCCGGGTGTAGAGCCTCGACAGCAGCCGCGCGTCGCCGCGAGCCCAGGCCTCGGCACGTCGGGCGTCCCAGGCGCGCAGGACCTCGACCGGTGGTGGGCCGGCGGGCGCCTGCGTCGCGGCGATCTCGACGGGCTCGACCATCGACGACGCGGCGGGTGCCCAGGTGGCCGAACATCCGATGGCAACCGCAAGCGCCAGCAGCAGCGTCATCCGAGACATGACGACAGGTCTACCCCGGAACGCGGACGTGCCGCCGGGCTCATCCACAGGCTTGGACGCGGGGCACACTTTCCGCGTGCCGACGCGTCGCACGTTCCTGCTCGGGGCCGCCGCCACCGCGACCGCCGGGCTGGCCGGCGCGGGGGTCGGCATCGAGCAGGGCGCGTTGCCCGGCCGGCCGTGGCTGCAGGAGCGGCTCGGCCTGAACGGTGAGGACGGCGTCGCCCCTGATGTGGAGCCCGGGCGGGTCGTCCAGGGGTCGTTCACCTCCGAGGCCCGCGGCGGCCTCGACACCGGCTGGAGCCTGATCCGGCCACCCGGCAACGACGAGGTGCTCCCGCTGGTGGTGGCGATGCACGGCCTCGGCGCCGACCAACGGTGGCTCACCAGTCCCAGCCTCGCGCTCGCCCGTTACCTCGCGGCGTACGTCGCCGCGGGCGCCACACCGTTCGCGATTGCCGCGGCGGACGGCGGTACGACGTACTGGCACCCCCGTCCGAACGGGGAGGACGCCAGCGCCATGGTCGTCGACGAGCTGCTGCCGATGCTCGGGGAGCACGACGTCGACACAGCCCGGTTCGGGCTGATGGGCTGGTCCATGGGCGGCTACGGTGCGCTCCGCCTCGGTGGCCTGCTCGGTCCGGACCGCGTGACCGCCGTCGTGGCCATCAGCCCAGCCCTGTGGAGCGACCCGGAGGACGCGTCGACGGCGGGGTTCGAGAACGCCGATGAGTACCGCCGCGAGTCCGTCTTCGACCGCCACGAGGACCTCGAGGGCATCCCGGTCCGCATCGACATCGGCACCGGCGACCCGTTCTACCGCGACGTCGAGGAGTACGTGGCCGGCTTCCCCCGCGGCGCCGGGGTCGTCAGCACCTTCGAGCCGGGCGGGCACACGCCGGGCTACTGGCGCCGGATGCTGCCCGCCCAGCTCGAGTTCCTGGGAAAAGGGTTCTAGCAGCCGCAGGTGTAGTAGGTGACGTCCCAGTGGTTGCCCTCGTCGGCGTAGATGTTGCCGGAGGCCGCGCGGTACATCGGCGCACCGTCGCCGCGCAGGCCGATGTAGGTGTAGGTGTTATGGATCCACCCGGTCAGGCAGCTGGTGCGGGAGAAGTCGAGCTTGTAGCCGTTGTAGTGGCTGTAGGTGCCGGACGCGTGGCCGACCTCAGTGCCGCCGGTGATCGTCAGCGCGCAGCCGGAGGCCTGCTTGAGCGTGATCCCACCGTCGATCGTGGCCTGGCGGATGCCCTCGAACGACGTACAGGTGGGGTTGCTGCGGGTCGTGCAGCCGCCGGACGACGTCCAGCTGATGCCGGCCGCGCGGAACTGTGACTCGGCGCTGGCCTGCGTCACCGCTGACGCGGAGGGCGCCAGCGCCACGGATCCGGAGACGGCCACGGCCAGTCCGGCGAGCAAGGTACGGGTTCCCGAGAGAATGGTCATGACCTCCCTCCTACCGACGCAGGTAGGCTCCCAAACGTGGCAGAGCCGGTCTTCGAGGTCGTCGGCACGGGCGTCGACGCGGTCGACTATCTCGCCGCGTGGGAGCTCCAGCGCCGAGTGCACGCCGACGTGGTGGCCGGGGAGCGGCCCGACACGGTGCTGCTGCTCGAGCACCCTCCGACCTACACCGCGGGCAAGCGGACCGAGCCCCACGAGCGTCCCGTTGACTCCGGGGGCGCGCCCGTCATCGAGGTCGACCGCGGCGGCAAGATCACCTTCCACGGCCCCGGCCAGGTCGTGGCCTACCCGATCGTCCGGCTCCCCGAGCACGTCCTGGTCGTCGACTTCGTACGCCGGCTCGAGGAGGCGATGATCGCGACCTGCGCCGACTTCGGCGTGGCAACGGCACGCGTGCCGGGGCGCAGCGGCGTCTGGCTCCGCGGCGACGACCTGCGGCAGGAGCGCAAGCTCGGCGCGATCGGGCTGCGCGTCGCCCAGGGCGTCACGATGCACGGAATCGCGCTCAACTGCGACGTGGACCTGTCGTGGTACGACCGGTTCGTGCCGTGCGGCATCGCCGACGCCGGCGTGACCACGCTCAGCCTCGAGACCGGCCGGCCGATCGGCGTACCCGAGGTGCTGCCGGTCCTGCAGACGAGGCTCGCGGAGCTGCTCGCCTGGGCGCCGTACGCCGCCACACCGGACTACGAGCCTCGCCCCGACCCTGCCAGGCCCGAGCCCCGAATCGAGCTGGTCCGTCCCTGAGCGGTCGCGTTTGCCGACGCGACAAGCCAACCCGGGCTAGGGTCGCGCGGTGAGCGAGCCGGTCGTCGACGTCCGCGGCCTGCGCAAGGAGTACTCCGGCTGGAAGGGCCACCAGGTCGCCGTCGCCGACCTCGACCTCACCGTCCACGAGGGCGAGGTGCACGGCTTCCTCGGTCCCAACGGCTCCGGCAAGACCACGACGATCCGGATGCTGCTCGGTCTCGGCGCCGCCACCCGGGGCTCGATGGCGCTGTTCGGCCACCCAGTGCCTAAGCAGCTCCCCGCCGTGGTCGGCAAAGTTGGTGCGGTCGTCGAGTCGCCCAAGTTCTCCCCCAACGTCACTGGCCGGCAGAACCTCTTGCTCCTGGCCCGCTCGGTCGGCGTACCGGATCAGCGCGTCGACGCCGCCATCGAGACCGTCGGGCTGAGCGGCCGGGAGCAGGGCCGCTACAAGACCTACTCGCTGGGCATGAAGCAGCGGCTGGCGATCGCGGCGACCCTGCTCAAGGACCCGCGGCTGCTCATCCTCGACGAACCGACCAATGGGCTCGATCCGGCCGGCATCCGCGAGGTGCGCGAGGTGATCCGCGGGTTGGGGGAGGCCGGGGTGACGGTGCTGCTGAGCTCGCACATCCTGGCCGAGGTGCAGCAGGTCTGCACGACGGCCACGATCATCGGCAACGGGCGGACCCTGGCCAGTGGCTCGGTCGCCGACCTGGTCGGCACCACGACCAACCATCGCGTGGTCGCACCCGACCTCGCCGCGGCGCGAGCCGCGCTGGAGGCGGCCGGGCTGGCGGTGACGGGCGAGGCGTCCGGCAGCCTGGTCGTCGCGACCGAGGAACCCGGCGACATCACCCGCGTGCTCGCCGAGGCCGGGGTCTGGCTGACCGCGCTGAGCCCGGTCGGGGGCGACCTGGAGTCGATCTTCCTCACGCTCACCGAGCACGAGCAGCTCGGCGGGGATGTCCGGTGATCAGACTGGTCGGAGTCGAGCTCACCCGCCTGCGCTGGCGCCGGGCCGTGCTGGTCCTGATCGGCCTGGGCGTGCTGGCGCCGCTGGCAGTCTTCATCGGTGTCCTGGTCACCACCGACACGCGGACGATGGACGACCTGGTCGGCGAATACGGCCCGGTGGTCCGCCAGGAGTACGACTCCTGCATCCAGCACCCTCAGCGGTACGGCCAACCCAGCGACCTCTCCGCCGCCGACACGGCCGCCGCATGCGAGAACCAGGTCGTCCGGGGCTGGGGGCACTCACGCCTCGACCTGGTCGAGCAGCGAGAGAGCGGCACCGGCCCGGCGGTCATCGTGCTGGTCACGCTGGTGATGCTGCTGGCCGGCACCACGTTCGCCGGCCACGACTGGAACACCGGCTCGATGAGCAACCAGCTTCTCTTCGAGCCGCGGCGGGCCCGGGTGTGGGGTGCCAAGCTCGCCGCGGTGGTCCTCGCCGGCGGTGGGCTCGCACTCGCCGTGCTGGTCGCCTACTGGACCGGGCTGTACGCCGTCGCGTCGGCCCGGGACGTGCCTATTCCCGACCACGCCATGGTCGCGGCGTACAAGCAGGCGGTGCTGGGCACGATCTTCGTCGCCGGCGCGGCCGCGTTCGGCTACGCCCTCACCATGCTGCTGCGCAGCACCGTCGGCACGCTCGGGCTGCTGTTCGCGACCGGGTTCCTCGGGCTCGTGGTGGTCGGCGCGCTCGGGATCGAGTCGGCCGAGCAGGTGATGCCGTGGGGCAACTTCCTCGCGTTCACGGTCGGCGGCTACACGTATTACGACTACGACGTCGTCTGCCTCAATTCGTCGGCTGCGATTTCGGCC